>NZ_BOLK01000005.1 GCF_016861565.1 Secundilactobacillus yichangensis | reverse complement strand
ACTCGGTGAAATTCCAGATTCCACCAATTGAATACACGCTAGTTTTTCTGCCAGCGTGTATCTGGATCCTTTCTTTCCCATACAAAAACTCCCTCTATAGTACACAAGCTTTAATTATTTGCTTGTCTACTATAGAGGGAGTATAGCCAGCACTAAGATTAGCCCAAAAGAAAACACCATCCCATAATAATTGGAATGATGTCCACTTTCATTGATTAATTTACCTTATTCATCGTGCCCTTTTCGCCGTTTATCTGCTAAGCCGAATAAGCTGAAAAGACTAAAGATTCCCATACCGACTGCTGCCCAAACATTAGAAGGCGCTTCACTAGTTTGTGGCAAAGTTCCCTTCGTAATTTGACTGTTACTCTTAGCTGCTTGATTAGCACCAGTAGTGGTTGCTGAAACTGCCGTACCGCCATTGCTTGCATTGTTCAAAGTTGATACACGGTTACTGCCCGTCGCAGTGGCATTACTATTATCCGAAGAACTGTTTTGAGCACCGCTCTCATTCTTTCCAACTGAAGCGGTACCGGGAACAGTCATCGTTTCAGTGTTAGAAGGGTTGGCTGCTTCGCTATTAGAACTGCTGGTTGCATCGCTGTTAGAATTATTGGCTGCATCAGTATTTGGAGTCGTTGTTGGTTCAGTATTAGAATCCGTATTATTGGTATTGTTATTATTAGTCGCATCATTAGCTGATCCCTGGCCGCCATTGTTTCCAGAGTTTGAGCCGCCTTGATTTGGCTGCCCCGCTACAATGTAAGTAATAACCGTATTCGTTGATTGCTGGTTAACGTTACCATTCAAAAGCGTATCCTTAGTGATGATATTCTTAAATGATGCAGTGTATTGATTACCATTAGCCGTTGATTTAGGCGAAATAAGCTGGTTAACCATTAGCTGCGCCATTTCTGAAACTGTCGCTGGATTTTCCGGATTATCAGCATGTGCTTGTGTGAGGCTTGCGATGATAGCCGGATTCTTTGAGTAATCAGTTGTCACTTTTTCGCCCGTAGCGGGATCAATGCTGGTTGAAACGATATTACCAATCCCAGTACTTGGATCATAGGTTACAGTTGTGACTGTCTGGTCAAGGTTAGTCGTATCCACAAGCTGAATGCCTGTCAAATGGTAACCATCCGGAATGGTATCCGTTAAATCCTTATAATCAGTGGAAGTAACAGAAAGAATCGAGCCATCATCTGAAGCACGGACAACGTAAGTATTAGTCGCATTTTGAGAATTCAAGACGGTACCATCAGTTGTTTTAACTTCTGTTTGATATGGTTGTGATACCGTCTTAGTCTGAGCAGTATCAGCTACGATAAAAGTAAACTTATAGTTGGTATAAACACTGTTCCGAGGATCACTCTGATACGCAATTGTAAATTGCTGACTTCCTTTACCATCAAGGTTTACACCTAAATCGGCAAATAACGCCTCAGCTGCTTCATTAAGTTTGTCCTGCGTGACGTCCCCGGAAACTAAATCAGCAGGGGTAACTGTTGCAGCCTTCTTAATCACATCGTAATCCAGCGTTAAACTCTGATTATCTGCGGTTGTAGCCGTTAGAGAAACGTCCTTAAGGTCGTAACCACCCGGAATGGTAACGGGGATTTGACCAATTTTTGAACTATTAACTGACTGAATAACGTTGTGGTCATCAACAGTCACATTGTATACGTTGCTGGCGTTTTGATTTGATAGAACTTGTCCAGCATCGCCATCGGTTTTAACTGTGGCATTAAAATTAATTGTAGTTTCCTTAGTACTCTCTGGTGCTACTGCTGTTAAAGTCTGTGCTTTACCAGTATCTTCGTAAGCAGCTGTTGCCTTAGTCTTTGCAGCTGCAACTCGTTCTGTAGTCGCATCGCCTAAATTGGTTGTCACTGGTGCAGTTGTCTTTGCTGTCGTTGCAGCAGTATTTTCTGTTTCTGCGGCTGATTGTTCAGTATTAGTATTCGATGTTGAATCAGTCACAGGAGTTGCCGTTTCAGTAGTTGTTTTCTCAGTGGCGGGAGCCGCTACTACCGGTGTTTCAGTCGTTGCAGCTGAAGCTGTCACTGTATTTAGACCCAGCACACCTAAGCCAAGACTGATTACAGTTACCCCTGCAACCAGCCATTGGCGTCCTTTTTTATACATCTTAAAATGAGTCTTTGCCCCATAAAAAACGTTGTTAAACTTATTCATATTTATCCCCTCCAAAGGATTGTAAAAATTCAAACTTACCCCAAAATATTTAATGCTTAAATTCACAAGCTAATATTAACATAACTCAGGTAATTTGTGCTGATTTTTTGAAAGTAATTTCGCAATACCATAACGAAAATCAAAGCAGCCTGCCCGTCATCATTAAATGATAACAGACAGACTGCTTTCGATTAAAGTTTAGAAAACATCGTTAAACCGACACTTAAGGTTATTGATCCAGATACTCCTTAGTAGAAGCAACAATTTCTTGCAGCCCCTTCTTAGCATCCGAGAAGAACATGCTGGTCTTATCGTTAGAGAACAATGGGTTTTGAATACCAGCATAACCAGTACTCATAGAACGCTTGATAACAACGATCGACTTCGACTTATCAACGTCCAGAATAGGCATACCGGAAATTGCGGTATTTGGTTCACGTGCTTCTGGGTTGGTAACATCGTTGGCACCGATAACCAAGGAAACATCCGTATTTTCAAACATGGAGTTCGCTTCTTCAAGCTGCTTCATTTGATCGTAAGGAACATTAACTTCGGCCAACAGCACGTTCATGTGACCAGGCATCCGTCCGGCAACCGGGTGAATGGCATAGTTCACATTGATGCCATTATCAGTCAACAACTTAGCCAATTCAGCAACTTCGTGTTGGGCTTGAGCAGCAGCCAGACCATACCCAGGAACGATCATGACGTTCTTGGCGTAGGCCAGTTGCACCCCAATATCATCAGCAGACGTTTCCTTAACGTTAACGGGAACGTCATCAGCAGCACTAGTACCGCCACTGTCACCAGTACCGAAACCACCGGCAATAATGTTAGCAACAGAACGGTTCATGGCAGCAGCCATTTGTAAGGTCAAAATGGTACCAGCAGCACCAACTAAGGCACCGGCAATGATCAAAACTTGGTTGTCGATAACGAAACCGGCCATGGCAACCGCCAAACCAGTGAAGGCGTTCAACAGTGAGACCACAACGGGCATATCGGCACCACCAATAGGAATGGTCATTAGGATACCGAAAATGAGGCTGGCAATAATTGCTGTAACTAAGGTCCAAACGTTAGTTGGGAAGCCAACCGTCAAAACGATGGCAGCAATAATAATCAAAACAACAATACCGTTTAATAACTTAGCGCCTGGAAAGGTAATTGGCTTACCAGAAACTTTACCGGCCAACTTACCAGTGGCAATCAGTGAACCTGAGAAGGTAACACTACCGATGATCAGGTCCAAAATAACGGGCAGTGAGAACGCAACGGCTAAAGAAGCGCCGTTTGGCTTACTCAAATAATCAAAGGTCCCAATAGCAGCAGCGGCACCACCACCAACGGCGTTAAACAGACTAACCAGTTGCGGCATGTCGGTCATTTTAACGGTTCGAGCGCGGTAAACACCATAACCGACTCCGAGAACCAAGGCAACCAGCAAGACAAGCCATGCAGCCATCGTCGTATGATTCTTTTCCAGAACGATCAGGAAAGTCATGATAACGGCAATGATCATACCGACAAATGATAACCGGTTACCGCTACGGGCCGTCTTAGGCGTCCGCATCATGTGCAGTCCCATAACGTAGCAGATCGCACTGATCAAATAACATAGGGAAACAAGTGTCATTAAACCAGTCATTACTTGTCGCCTCCTTTGTTACCCTTGTCCTTAGGCTTCGAGAACATTTCAAGCATCCGGTCGGTAACCACGTAACCACCGGAAACATTGATGGCACCAAGAAATGCCGCGATAAAGGCAATGACATAAAAGGCTGGCGTATCAGCTTCCAAGGCAACCAAAATGGCACCAACAACAACCACCCCGTGAATGGCGTTTGCACCAGACATCATCGGTGTGTGCAGCGTCGCTGGGATTTTACTGATAACTTCAAAACCAACTAATAAACTTAATACAAAAATGGCAAGATTCGTATATAATTCCTGACTCATTCTACTCAGCTCCCTTCGACTCAGCTGGTTGATCAGCTTTTTCGTCGGTTTCGTCCTTAGCCGGTTCATCCTTTGGCAGCGGATCAAGCTTAAGGGCTTCACGTAACCGTGCGTTAATAATTTCACCATTAGTCGTTGCAGTCAGTCCGCTAAAGACATCGTCCTTAGGATCAATTGCCAGGTTGCCATCTTTATCAACCATGGCATTGATAACCGACTGAACGTTCTTGGCAAAGAGTTGTGAAGCTGAGTTGGAAAGCTCACTGGCTAAGTTGTTACCACCGATAATCGTAACTTGCTTGTCGGTCGTCACCGTTTCGTCAGGTTTGCTGCCGGCAACGTTGCCACCAAGGTCACTGGCGGCTAAGTCAACAAAGACGGTGCCTGGCTTAGCGTTATTCACGTTGTCTTGCGTAACCATCAGCGGTGGCTTATGACCAGGAACTTGGGCAGTGGTGATAATCACATCGTTATCCGCGATAAAGCCGGCTAATTCTTTTTGCTGCGCGGCGGTTTCTTCGGGAGTCAAAGCCCGGGCATAACCACCTGAACCAGCACCGTTAGAAACTGAGCTGGTTAGGAACGTAGCACCCAAGGACTCAACTTCACCCTTAGAAGCAGGCCGAACATCGTAACCGGAAACAATCGCACCTAACCGCTTAGCAGTCCCAATGGCTTGCAAGCCGGCAACACCGGTACCAAGCACGAGTACTTTAGCTGGCTTAACGGTACCAGCGGCAGTGATCATCATTGGGAAATACTTAGAATAAGCATCACTGGCAACTAGGGCAGCTTTATAGCCAGCAACACTAGATTGTGAACTTAACACGTCCATCGTCTGAGCCCGGCTAATCGTTCGCGGCAGGAGTTCAAATGATAACGCGGAAACCTTCTTATCAGCTAACTGCTGCATTTTTTCGGGTTTGATCAACGAACTTAAGAGGCCTAAAAGCACTTGGCCTGATTTCAGTTGATTTAACGTTTCATCACTAGGCAAGTTAACTACAGCAACAATATTAGCTTGTGACACCGCGGTCTGTCGATCAACCACCTCTGCCCCAGCTTGCTGGTAACTGTCGTCATTGTAATAGGAAGCCACTCCGGCACCCTTCTCGATCAAGACTTTCATACCGGCTTTAATCAGTCGTTTGGCAACGTCTGGATCGATGGCAACCCGTTTTTCATGGGGCTGTTCTTCTTTTAAAGCAGAAACCACAATACTCATCAATATTACCTCCACTTCAAAATTTGGAACGTTTTCTGAAAACCTAGCTTCTGGCAATCACTAACTCTGCCCAATAGAAGTTGGCGATTGAAAAAACTGGCTGACACAGAAGCTAAATTCGCCTGTTTATGCCATTCCCACAGTTTTCATCAAATGAAAAATTTGCGGTTATGACATGCAAGCGGTTCCACTTCTAGCTTAACAGAAAAGGTACCTAGAGACAATCACCCCTAGATACCTTTTGTGCATTATTTAACTTGATTGAACTATGCTTTGGTGTTCTCAGGGTGACCCTGTAAGTAAATAACATGAGTGTTCAAGAATTCATCGATACCGTGACGACCATCGTCACCACCGATACCTGATTCCTTCCAGCCTGAGTGAGAACCATTCATAGCTTCGAAGTTGAACCGGTTGATGTAAGTTTCACCATCTTCCAATTCGTTAGCAGCACGTTGTGCAACATCAATGTCCTTAGTGAAGATTGATGAAGTCAAACCGAAGTCACTGTCGTTAGCCATTTCAATGGCATCATCCAACGTCTTGAAGGTAACAACTGGCAGAACTGGTCCGAAGATTTCGTCCTGGATGATTTCAGAATCCTGCTTAACATTAGTGATAACCGTTGGTTCGTAGTAGAAACCATTTTCGATTTGAACTTTGTGACCACCGGCCGTGATCTTGCCGCCTGCTTTAACAGCGCGGTCAACCATACCGGAAACCTTGTCCAAAGCGGCTTGGTTAATCAGAGGACCAATGCCGGAGTCTTTATCAGTGATTGGGTTAGCAACCTTGATAGCAGACATCTTGTCACTGAGCTTCTTGATGAATTCGTCAGCAACCCCTTCTTGAACGTAGATCCGTTCACAGTTGTTGCAAAGTTGACCATTGTTGTCAACACGTGAATCGATAATTGATTGAACGGCCAAATCAATGTCAGCATCATCCATGACAATGGCAGGTGCTTTACCACCTAATTCCAATGATACTTTAGCCATATGGGTAGCAGCTGAAGCCATGACACGCTTACCAGAGTCAACAGAACCGGTCAAACTAATGATACCGACCTTCTTGTTCTTTGATAATTCATCACCAACAACCGAACCTGGTCCAGTAACAAAGTTAACAACACCGTTTGGAATACCAACTTTATCGACGATCTTAGCAAATTCGAGGGCTAAGTTTGGTGTGTCTGAACTTGGCTTCATTACAATGGTGTTACCAGTTACCAAAGCCGGACCCATTTTACGAGCAATCAGGAAGAATGGGAAGTTCCACGGGAGAATCCCAGCTGCAACACCGATTGGTTGCTTTTGAATCATAATGTTTTCGTTAGCGTTGTCAGATTGAAGGATTTCACCTTCATAAGTCCGGGCAGCGGAAGCCATGTAATCGAAGTAGTCTGCTGAGAACATAATTTCAGTCGTTGCTAATGAACGAATCTTACCCTGTTCTTCTTGCAGCATATCGATTAAGTGGTCAGCATCCTTACGAACTTCCGTAGCAACATCATGCAAGTACTGGCCACGGGTTGCGGCTGGTACGAACTTCCATGATTTTTCAGCTTCGTAAGCGTCATCGATGGCCTCTTGGGTTTCCTCACGGGTTGCGCTTGGAACAGTTGAAATCTTTTCCCCGGTTGAAGGGTTGATAACAGTTAATAGCTTACCTGATTTAGAATCCTTAAATTCACCGTTAACGTACATTTGATAATGCTTTAAACCTTTTAACGTTTCTGACACGATTATTGCTTCCTTTCAAAATTAAGGTACATTTTGAAACCCATAATCTGAATCAATTACTTACCTGGTACGTAGTCTGGATCGATAACCAAAACTGGCTTGATGGTCTTACCACTACCTGAATCAGCGTTGGCTTCGTTAATTTGATCGAACTTGTAGAACTTTTCGGTCTTATCAAAGTCGAACATGCCAGCCTGGTAGAACTTGATCAAACGAGGAACATCGATCTGTGGAACAGCATCGCCCATGTTAACACCGATGACTTTACGATCGCTGACACAAAGGTCGTTCCAAGTATCCAAATCAACGTGGTTAGGGGTAACAGCGATGCAAGCTGAAGTCCCGCCTTGATCCAAGGCTTGGATGGAATCTTCCATAACCTTCTTAACACCGGTAGTATCAACAGTAAAGTCAACGCCATAGCCACCAGTTAATGACTTGATCTTTTCAACGGCATCTTCGCTCTTGCTGTTGATGACATCCGTAGCACCTAATTCCTTAGCCAGCTTCAGACGTGAGTCAACAACATCAACGGCAATCACGGTCGTGCAACCAGAAATCTTACCTGCCATCATAGCAGCTAAACCAACGGCACCAGTACCGAAGACGGCAATGGTCTGACCTGGCTTTGGCTTCAACGTATTAAGAACGGTACCACTACCAGTAACATAGCCGCAGCCCAGAGGTCCTAATTTACGTAAGTCAAGATCCTTAGGAACCTTAACCGCGTTACGTTCACGAACAATGGTGGTTGTTGTGAATGATGATTGGTCAAACATATCAGCGACTTGTTTGCCATTTTCAGTGAAGTGAGCACTTCCATCTGGACGAACACCTGACAGGTTATTTGCAGCGTAGTTCAAGCACTGTGTTGGAACACCTTTCAAGCAGTTAACACAATTTCCGCAGCCATAGAAGGAAAGAACTACGTGGTCACCGACCTTGAAGTTTTTAACTTCTGGGCCAACCTTTTCCACGATTCCTGAACCTTCATGACCTAAAATAATTGGGTAACCAATTTCGGCGTCACCTTTACGCAAGGCTTCATCGGAATGACAAATCCCTGAAGCTACCATATGAATCTGCAAGTCATCTGCTTGCATTGGTGCTAATTCGACGTCATCGCGCATTTCAAATGAAGCACCCTTTTTATCAACAACTGCTGCTTTGATACGCATAACTCCATCATCTCCAAATGATTAATTTAAAAATTAAACAAAATAATTTGATGAAAGTTGAAATGAAAAGTAAGTTTGCAAGTTTCTGCTTTTAGCTGATAATTATAATAAAATAATTATAATTCCAGTTGGGCTTTGAATGGCTTGTGAACCTTTTCTCATTTGCTTACAAGTCTGTTATAGTTCTTTTTAATCAAAAAATAAAGCGTTTGCAGTCAATTATTCGATTATATTTTTCTAAGAATTATTTGAAGATTGTTTTTTTAATCACATGATAATTTTCATTTAAAATGAGAATTCCATTTAGTTTATAATTATTGTTTACCTCTAATCACGCTAAAAACAGCCTGTACAGCAAGCCAGAATTGACTTGTTATACAGACTGTTTTCATTATTTTATTATTTTATGAATCTTAATTACCAGTTTCCAATCGCCTTACCATGGGGGCCAAATTGACGATAATATAATCCTAAACCAATGATTGCTGTAATCACGTCAGCAATCGGCTGTGCCACGATAACACCCTGGTACCCCATAATGGCAGCCATGATGAAAATAACGGCGGCAAAAATCACGCCTTGACGGGAAACTGACATGACGAAGGCATCCAGTGGATCATTGATTGACTGAAACATCGTGGTAAAGACCATGGCAGCCCCAATAAACGGCGTCGTAATCAAGAACCAGCGAAGCATGTAGCTAGCCGCATGCACAACACTTTGGTTCTTCATGAACAATCCGCACATTTCTGGTGCGACCACCATTAAACCCAGCGCAATAATAAAGGCGAAAACAACGTTCACCAGCAAATCAAACTGAATGATTTTCTTTAACCGGTCCTTATTCTTAGCACCGTAGTTATAACCAATCAGCGCTTGAGAACCAAAGCAGAAACCAACCAGTACCATGATAACAATCGTTTCAACTTTAATGGCGATCCCAAAACCGGCAACTTGGGCCGCGCCATAAACGATCAAGAAGTTGTTCATCAAGGCTGTTCCAAGCATGGTCATGAGGTTAGTTACCGAAGCTGGCAGACCAATCACCAGCACATCCTTAATCTCCACGGCAGGAATCTTCATCTCATGGATCCGCACGTGAAGGTAACGGGCACGCCGATTGGTGTAGCCAATTAAAATCGTATCCGTCACTATGTATCCCACTACGGTTGCTAACGCGGCACCCGCCGCCCCTAGATGAAAACCGAAAATAAACAGCGGGTCGAGAAAGATTTTCAGAATTGTTCCTGAGGCAGTCCCCAGCATAGACTCCTTAGCCAAGCCTTCAGTCCGCAGCGTGTTGATTGGCACCAGCGAAATAATGATCAAGATACAGGCTGCGGCCATAATTTCGTAATAAATGGAAGCATACCGGTAAGTGCTAGGCGTTGAACCTAATATACTCAGCGCCTGATTTTTAAAGACAAATAAGCAGATCGTAACCACAACGCCCAACGCTAACGCACTGTAAAAACAAAAACTATTGATTCGTCCCGCTAAGTCATACTTTTTCTGTCCCAATAACCGCGAAATTGCGGAACTGCCACCCAATCCAAAGATGTCCCCCAAAGCAATCATCATTGAAAATAGCGGCGTGCAAAGTGTGATCCCAGCAACCAGATCCGTATTTTGAGTCTGGGCAATAAAAAAAGTATCCGTTAAGTTATAAATCATTGAAACGACAGTACCAAAAACAACTGGCAATGCCAGCGTAAAGTAGGCTTTTGGTATAGGCGCTTTTTCAAACAGCTCAATGATACTATCATCCCCCTAAATTTGTTTAATACCATAAATAATATCACAAAATAGCCGTGATATTTCGTAAAAATGACACAAAAAACACGTTTATTCACTAGTCATAAACGTGTTTTCAATGCACTGGTATTAATGCTGCCGTACTAAATAATCAAAAATAGCATCAACAGCAGTTTTATTTTCAAGTGGTACAGCAGCTTTTAAAATTTCATCCGGGGTTTGTTCCAAGGCATTATGGTCATTGGCATAGTTACCGTCATTGACCACCATGGTCCGGACATTAACTGCTTTAGGCTCTAGGTGAAACTGCAAGCCAATCACGTTGTCACCCAAAATGAAGCCTTGGTTACGCACCAGATCACTGGTAAATAAGAGCTGGGCTTCATGAGGAACCTCAAACATTTCTTCATGCCAGTGAAGCGCCGTTAGCTTCGCAGGCAACTCTGGTACAACGTCAGCCTGGCGATACACCGGCGCCCAGCCGACTTCTTTATGCGGGGCTTTCAACACTGAATACCCCAGTGTTTTGGTAATCTGCTGCGCACCAAAACAGGCACCGAAGATCGGCTTATGCCGTGCCAATAGCTGTTTGATAAGCTGTCGTTCAGCATGAATCCAGTCCACGTCATCATTGGGACTCATTGGACCGCCTAGAATGACCAATAAGTCCGTTTCGTCAGCAGTTGGTAACACCCCGTTAAACTGATAAGGATGATAAATATAAAGCTCATGGCCGTGATCTTCCGCCCAATCGGCAATACTGCCTGGCCCTTCACTGGGAGTATGCTGCAAAACGTTTATTCTCATAAAAATTCCCCCCTATCTTAACTGCATGTCACTATTATAATACCGCGGGTAAGCAAGATAACAAGCAATCACGCTGCCGATACTAGTAGCCGCCAGCAGCATAAAGGTCACCATAATTTGATACATAATCGCCTTAGTGGGATCAACACCCGCGAAAATCAAGCCGGACATCATCCCCGGTAAGCTCACGATTCCCACCGTTTTAGCGGAATCAATGGTGGGTGCCATGCCGGTACGAATAGCCATTTGAACAATGTGTTTGGAGGCCTGTTTTAAATTAGCTCCCAGCGCCAATCGTTCCAGTACGCCCTGCCGCTGGTCGTGAAAACTGGTATTCATACTGCGATAAGCCAGCCCAATCGCTACCATGGCGTTACTGGCAATCATTCCTGAAATTGGTACGATTTGACTGGGTGTGAACCGAACTGCACCAGCCAAAACTAGCAGAAAGATTGTAATCAGCGTTGCTGTCGCGATTGCCAGTAAACTGATCACGAAGGCGTGGGGAATTCCATTCGCGCGTTTATTGGCATTCAGTGCCGCATTGAAAATAATGATTGCCACCATTAATCCGGTTAACCAGATACGGTCAATTTTAATAATGTAGGTCAGCACATAGCCCACCACTGTCAGCTGGATAACCGCCCGAATAACACCAATAATCATATCGCGTTCCAGACCGATCTTTTCTTTTAGGTTAATTGCCAGCGCGATTACTACCAGCACGATAGCAAACGCCAGCGCCGTGGGACTTACGATTAAATTATTCATGAGCAGGCACCTCAAGTTTTCCGCCGCGAATTCTCAGTAAATCATCCGCAACCGCAATTTCTGACTCATCGTGGGTCACTGATAAAACGGTGACGCCACTTTCCCGGTACGACTGAATTAAGCGGTGGACGACGCCTTTAGTATCCACATCAAGGCCGGCCGAAATTTCATCCAGTAATAGTACCTTGGGTTTGAACAATAAGTTTCTCACCAAGGCAACCCGCTGTTTTTCACCACCAGATAGCTCAATGATTGGCTGGTCTAACATCTCCGCTGACAACTCCACCGAATCTAAGGCAGCCAGTGCTTTTTGTTCATCAAAAGTTTGATCACGAATCTCAAACGGGAACTGCAGGTTGTCCCGCACCGTTTCACCGAATAGTGTCGGTTGCTGGAAACAGTAAGAGACCTGCTGACGATAAACCGGCTTCGGATACGTGGACTGTTTTTTACCAGCGAACTTCACTACCCCAGCCGTGGGTGTCAGCAACGTCGCCAGAATTCTTAGGAAAGTGCTTTTACCGGATCCTGATGGGCCGGCAATCGTCATGTTAGCACCGGCTTCAATTTGTATCGTAATGTCCCGCAAAATTTGGTGTTCCCCGTTACGATACCCTAGCCCCTGAACGTCAAATATTGGTTCTGTCATATAAATCCCCCCGAATATTATTCTTGGCAATAGTTTATCGTAGATAATTTCAATTTGCTAGCAACTCGCAACGAATGACAGAAAATTTTATTGTGTACAAAGTTTAAAATGCTAATTGACTTTTAAATGAAGCCATGCTAGACTCATTCCAATTAAACAAACTTGGTCGGTATGTCACCGGATATACCAGACTATAAGAATGAAGGTATTCATTATTCTACCCGTAGGTACGGCGCTGTAAAGCGTTACAAGGGTTGAATGGTGGGTACCTTTTTTCCTTTAAACATTTTAGAGGAGGAACAAATTATGAAAATGAAAACCTTTGGTGTTGAACAATGGATGAACGAATACGAAACCAACGCTACCTATAATTTGGGTGAAACTTGTGTCTCTCCACTATCACTGCATGCTTTATTGGACTTAACGCAAACTGACGAAAAAGCCTTTACCGAAAAAATGCTGAATACCCGGCTGACCTATGGCGACATCGTGGGTGCCCCCGAATTACGCGCCGGTATCACACAGCTCTACCAAAATCTAGATCCCAAAAACGTGGTCACCACCCACGGTGCCATTGGTGCTAACAGTCTGGCATTAACCACTTTAGTTGAACCCGGCGATGAAGTGGTGGTCGTTACCCCCACTTACCAGCAGCTGCAATCCATTCCGGAGGCCATCGGCGCTACAGTGCGCTTATTAGCCCTGAAGCCCGAAAACGACTACTTACCTGACATCGACCAATTAAAAGCACTAGTAAACAACAAAACTAAATTGATCGTGCTCAATAACCCCGACAACCCTTCAGGCTCCTTGATGCCCCAAGAACATCTGCAACGGATCATTGACGTAGCCAAATCCGTGGACGCCTACATCCTCTGTGACGAAGTCTACCGTCACTTAACCCAAACCGACGACTATTCACCTTCCATCATTGACCTGTATGACAAGGGCATCTCCACCAGCAGTATGTCAAAGGTCTTCTCACTAGCTGGTTTGCGGTTAGGCTGGGGCGCTACTCACGACGAAGCCTTCATGCAAACGATTTTGTCACACCGTGATTACAACACCATCAGCTGCGGCGTACTGGACGAAATGGTCGCTGAAGTCGCCCTTGACCATAAGGATGATTTACTCAAACGGAACCGCGGTATCGTGCGGAAGAACTTAGCCATTTTAAGCGACTGGACGGACTCACAAGAACATATCAGCTGGGTCAAACCTCAAGCGGGTACTACGGCTTTGCTGCACTACGACTTCGACCTGCCAAGTGAACAGTTCTGCGACCAATTATTTAAACAAACTGGTGTACTCTTGGTACCAGGAGCTGAATTCGACGTGGAACATACTTTACGGATCGGTTACGCCTTTGAGAGCGAAGAACTGCAAAATGGATTAAACAAATTAAGCAATTTTATGGAAACAATTAAATCGTAGATTGTATAAAAGAGGACATGTGACATAAGCCTATATCGACAAGGATTTAATTTAATCGCTCGACTCAAACACATCCTAAAATTTGCTGCAGTTCATTACTTGAATATAGCCTTAACCTGTTCCACAACTCATTCCGGCCATATAACACCAAAAGACGCCACCCCGATAAAACCCATCGGAATGACGTCTTTTGGTGTTATATTCTGAAATCTATCGAGTTGTGTCACAGCTTCCTCAATACCGCAAGTGATCAGTCGCGACGCTTCTTTTTAATTCCTAAAAATCCTAACATTGACATCAACGCAACGCCTAGCATACTCAAAGCACCGTTATGAGGTTCATTTGTTTGGGGTAATTGACCGCTCTTTGTAGTTGAAGACTCTACGCTGGCTTGTTGTGACCCCTGAACAGCACTTACCGTGGTTGCAGCACCAGCCTGCGTCCCTTGAGCTGCGCTAATGGTCGTTGCGACACCAGTTTGAGTCCGTGAACCATTATTGGTTGATACAGCCGTACCATGATTTGTACCAGTTGTAACCGTGGTCTTCCCGCTCTTTCCTGTTGGCGGCGTTGGCACTTTATTGTCAGTAGTGACTTTTGTCGTGCCATCATTGGTTGGTGGCGTAGGCACTTTCCCAAGCACGTCGGTTGGTGTAGTTGGAGCGCTTGGCTCAATCGGCGTACCCGGTGTCCCACCGCCATATTCAGTAGGCAGCTTATCATAGTTAACAGTTACCCTCTCATTATTCGGCATGCCGGTAGTTGCGGGTAACCCTTCTTGTGCCACCACTGTCGCTGGCTGGCCACTAATAGTTGCTGAGTAACCCGGAATAGTTGGAATGACATATTGATCGTAACCATTTTGAGGTGTGTAACCTGACTTACCGGTAACTGAGTTAGTCTGCTTTTTGTACCAAACCGTCTGAGTCACTGGATCCATGTTCACACTGCCATCCGAGCTGGTAAAGTTAATTACTCGAGTCACTGGAACATAGTTAACATCCATTTTTGGCGTGTAGATGTAGTAAACGATTCTGTGCATGGCATCATAGGTACCGGTTGACTGGCCGTATACTTTGTTCGTAAATTCGTAACCTTTTCGCTCCAGCGTTGGCTGAACTGCCGTATTAACATCTGCTGTATTGTATTGCCCAGATGGTAATTTACCATTTTCAGGGTCAAAACCGTTATCTGTCCCATCAGTCGCTCCAGTATACGGCTCTTGCTGAATAACTTGCCCAGTTGAATCATCCAGAAAGACAACTTCAACGGGTTGGTTAGGAATATAGTCTACCCATGCCGCTATGTCGGGACGATCGTCGCTATTCAGACCAGTTGTCCCTACTATCGTGTAATTAGGATACTGAAGGACCCCATAACCGTTCATAGTCGTGCCATCACCATTCACTGGATTGGTCCTTGCAGCTTCGGTAAGTACCACATGGGTATACGCGACACCAGATTTAGTCTTATCCGAAGCGTCCGCTACATCGCTTGCATTCAAAACAGTATGGGCAATATACAGTGCTCCTGGACCTGGATTGGAATCAGAAGCCGACTTCTTATAATAGACATTTAAAATGACCGGCTTTTGATCAGTTTCATCGAGTGACTTAAAACCGTTTCCCTCCAATGCGTTAGTCGCCTGAGTTTTTTGCTCATCATAGGTGTAACCGTTGAAAGTTGGTATAAGGTTAAAGCTATACTCTGCACCACCGCCAATGAAACCATCCGTATCCTGTGCTTCAAATTCCATTTGAAAAAGGACATCAGACGGATCATCCTCGTTCACGTAATTAATATAAACGGGTGCCAGTTTCTCATAGTAAGCTTTAATCGGCGTTGCTGCTTGGCCTAGGGGTGCAAAATTGAGATTGGTCGTATCATTGCCCACAAATTTATAGCCAGCGATTTCAGCCTGAGCAACCTTAGTTGGAACTTTCAGCTGACCAAAATCAGCCACAGGTGCCGTTGTTTGAGCGATATAGCTGCCGTTAATTTGAGTCGGCTTAAGAATAGGAAGTGAAGAGTTTTTACTGTTAAAGTCAATTGGCTGGTTAGTGTCCTTATCCAGATATTGAATCGTCACCTGCCCAGTCACTGCAGCTTTTGGCGTAGTCGCTGATGTTGCCGTTACAACTTGCGGTTGTCCAGTTTGGGCATACTGGGCGCTGGCGGTTGCCTTAGCTTGGGCAATTTGACTACTGTCTGCGTTTCCTAAGTTTGTCACTTTAGGTGTGACAGTCGCAACGTTACCACTTGTTGACTTAACTGTACTTGAACCGTTATTAACAGCCGTGGTCTTAGCCGGCGTCGTTGCTGATGCTGTCTGTTGTGGATTGCTGCTCTTAAGCTGATCAGCAGACGTACTGTTGCCGTTTGCTGCCGGCTTCACGGCTTCAGATGTTTCTGCCGGTACATTATTAGTTGATGCTGTATCTTTCACAGTTGTGCTAGCCGGTACCGTGTTTGTCACAGCGGTACTTGTTGGTGCTGTTTGCGCACTAGCTACTGGCGTTCCCATTAACACCGCAATTCCCAAAACTGCAGTAGTCATACCTGCAACTATCCAAAGCTTTCCGGCCTTATACAGCTTCACGTGATACGCCAGTTTCCTCTCATCCTGAAGAAGGCACTGACGCTTTTGATTCATTTCATCATACTTCATGTTTCTCCCCCCCTAGAGTAATCACTGATGCAGAATCAATTAAATAAAATTTTCCCCAAAAGTAATGTATTATTTAACGAAACCTTATTCCAATCTGTAACTCGTTATCCCTGCAAAACAAGTCTAAATAATTCATTAACCTTTGATTAACCCCATTTTAATATATTTATCGCAAAATGGAAGGACTTTCCTCAAAACAATTAAATTTAACTATTTTAAACGATAGACATAGACAAAGTTTTTTAACTTACTCAACTTAATTCATCAACATTGATGCACCATGCATTCTTGTCATAATATTGCTGTAATTTAGTTGATTCTTCAATCAGGCCATTCTTATAAAGCTGTTCTAAACTAAAGAAAAACAGTGGTGAAGCAGTTGAGAACCGTTTCATTACTTTTCTAATTGTTTGGTATTCTTCATCCGATAATGGCACCAGCTGTTTTTGATGCTTCTTCAAATGAGCCGCTCCAGCAGTACTGGTCAGTAAATTGCTACTCCAGACAATTTGTTTAATCACGTCACAACCGTTTTGTTTCGCGTCCTGAACCAGATCAGTTGCGGTGCCACCGGCCTCAATAAAATTAGCCAGCCAGAACGCATACCGATTGCGGAGAAAAATATTATGTAGTGGCAGCGCACGTAGCTGCTGCAGATAAGCTGACAGCGGAACTGATTGCGACACTAAATGAGCTTTTATAGTCGTCAGGATTTGATTCATAGAAGCATAGGCAGCCTCATTGAATTGTCCCGCGAAAAATCGTTTTTCATCCGCCGGTGCCAGCCCAATTAGTTTAATCAACGCACGATTAGTTAAACCAAGCTGGCGTTGGCTCGTTCTGATCGTTTTAAGGTTTTCAGCCTTCATTCCTATCGCACCTCCTGTCCAGTTGTGCCAAATATACCATAGTGCCGACAGTATTTTACTTCACGGAAATTAATCGCTATTATTTATCAAACATATTAGTTATTTCATCCCATTTTTAGCTTTAAATAGCCATATTCTTTGACTTTGAAATCGCTTCCAAATTATACTTGGCATAGTCAAAAATAACTTTTTTAATTTTAAGGAGACCTGACCATGACAAGCATTACCAATGTAACTGTAGCCGGTTCCGGCGTTTTGGGCAGCCAAATTGCTTACCAATGTGCTTACCGCGGCAAGCAAGTCACCGTCTACGACATCAACGACCAAGCGATTGAGAAAGCCAAGTCACGTATTGCTGGTTTACAGCCAAGCTATAAACGTGATTTAGGCACTTCAGCGCAAGCCTTTGCTGAGGGCCTATCCCGAATCTCATATACTGCCGACTTAAAAGCAGCTGTGAAGGATGCTGATATTATCATTGAAGCGATCCCCGAGAGGCCGCAAATTAAGCATGATTTTTACGTTCAACTATCGGCCATTGCGCCGGCTAAAACGATCTTTGCCAGTAACTCCTCCACGCTGGTACCAAGCCAGTTCATGGCAGATACTGGTCGGCCAGCACAATTCTTGAACCTCCACTTTGCCAACGAAGTTTGGAAAAACAACACTGCTGAAATCATGGGCTCACCTAAAACCGATTCGAATATCTACGATACCGTAGTCGAATTTGCTAAAGAAATCGGCATGCTGCCAATCAAACTTAAAAAAGAACAGCCGCGCTACATCCTGAATTCCATTTTGGATCCTTATCTGGACGCTAGTCTAACTCTTTGGGCCCGTGGCGTTGCCGATCCGCACACCATCGACCAAACCTGGATGAAGGCTACTGGTGCGCCAATGGGTCCCTTCGCTATTATGGACCACGTTGGACTGCGAACTGAATACAATATCCACTCAGTTCTAGCGAAAGAATCAAACAATACCGATTTGATCAAGGCTATGGACATGATCAAGGCAATGGTCGACGATGGCCACCTTGGCGTTGAATCCGGTGAAGGCTTCTACACTTATCCTAACCCATTATACGAACAAGATTCATTTTTAAAAGCTGAATAAACCAAATATCCCGCAACTGTTATGCAGCAGTTACGGGATATTTTTAATGAAAGAAACGCGTGGTTCCGGCAACTGCTCGGTGCTCTAGGACCTGCACGCTTAACACTTTAATTCTACTTAACTAGCGCGCCAACCCTGGTAAGCTCCTTAGTTAACGCGTCTACTGCCACGTGAAGATTTTCGTTACTGGAAGCATAACTGATGCGCAGCGCTTGCGGATCACCAAATGGCGTTCCCGGCATCAGTCCGACATGGTAGGTTCTCGCTAATTGACGTGCGAAGGCAAAGCTTTCTTGGTGACAGGCTTTTGGAATTTTCGCGAAAACATAGAAAGCACCTTTTGGCTCGACGTACGACATCCCTAACTTGGTCAATGAATCGGTCAGGTACTTACAACGCTGTTCGTAAACTTTTCGCATGGCAGCCGCGTCATTTTGACCGTGTGTCAGTGCTTCAACCGCCGCGTATTGAACGATTGAAGTCGGCGTGGTGACCTGGAACTGGTGCGCTTTGGCAATCTGGTCGATCACCCCGGCCGGGCCAAACACGAAGCCAATCCGCCAGCCAGTCATAGCATGAGATTTAGACAGACCATTGATAATAATCGTCTGTTCAGGCAGCCATTGGGATAGTGAGTAATGCTTCACTCCATAAGTCAATTCACCGTATATTTCATCACTGATGATCCAAATCTGATGGTCACGAAATACTGGTACTAGAGCTGACAGTTGTTCCTTCGAATATGCCACGCCAGTTGGATTAGACGGATCAGTAATAACAACCCCCTTGATCTTCACATCCGAATGTGCCGCAATCGTGTCTGTCACTTCTTGAGGTGTCAGAATGCATCCGGTGCCAGTGGTATCCACCATGATTGGTACCAGATGGTTGATGACCGCCAAAGCCTTATAAACGGGATAGGCTGGCGCCGGAATCAAAACCCCGTCACCAGGATGAAAAAGCGTCTTGAAAGTTGCTGCTAAGCCTTCGGTAGCCCCAACGGTACAAACAATTTGATCTGCTGAATACTGATAGCCGAATTTATCACGGTAATAGGTTGAGGCAGCCTCACGTAACTCCTGAATCCCCCAATAATAGGGATAATGCGACTGATCGGCATTGATTGAATCAATGGCCGCCTGCTTAATATGCTCTGGGACATTAAAGTCCGGTTCACCAAGTGTGAGCTTAACCATATCGGGATCCTCACTAATTTCGTGATCAAATGCCCGTAACGCTGATGGCTTAACTGCCAAAACATCCGGGTTGAGTTCATCTATTTCCATAAAACCGACACCTCCAAGTGACTTATGTACACCAATTAACATGATCATATTTTGATCTATTCTGCTTAGCATTAGCAACCGCCCATTATTAAATAGTGATTAAGTTAGCTATAACGGTTACGATTGCTCATCATTATACTAAATATAGCAGTATTTCAGAACTATTTCCAGCTGCTATTCCAATCAAATTTTAATCAAAAAAAAGAATGTACCCTAAAAAGTACATCCCTCAAATAATCATTCAAAATAACGGCAGTATGCCTAAATACCCAATATCATTACGGTCTTTCGCCGAGCCCTCAGCCAACACCGCTAGCCGGTTAACCACTGTAGCACCTGCTTTCGTCAGTAACTGTTCAGCTGCCTGCAACGAACCGCCTGAACTGATCACATCATCCACAATGATCACACGCTTACCCTTCAGTTTGGCAGCATCCGTGCCATCCAAAACCAACTGCTGACTTGCTGAGGTAGTAATGGCCTCCACTGGTACGGTAAGCGGTGAAACCATGTAATCCTTAATTGCCTTACGCAGCACAAAGTACCGCTTCCTACCGCTTAGCCAGGTCATCTCCTGAGCTAACGGAATCCCTTTACTTTCTACCGTCACAAAATAATCAAAATTAGTTTCCCGCACCTTTTCGTTCAATCTTTCAGCCGCTAAATGAGTCAGTTCAGCATCACCTAGCAGAACAAACGACGCGATCGTCACCCCATTGGGCAGCGCCATCACCGGCAAATCACGGACAAGTGGACCAAGTTGCAAGCGGTAAGTCTTTGGCATGAAAATAACTCCTTTGCTAGTACCTGTTTTTATCAATAATTACACCCATAGCGTAAAACATTTATCGGGTAAATTAAACTATTTTCACAAAAAAGGCTCGCAATCGCGAGCCTTTCGACTATTTAAAATTTAAGCTAACGGCACCGGCACTTCCAGTCGAGACCAACCGTTTTCTGGCAAATCAGGATCAGTCTCCCCAGCAATCGTTAATGCCAGCATTAGCAACCGGCTTATTAAGGCAGAACCACCATTTTACCAAAGCTGTCACTGGCCTCTAGTGCGGCCTGTGCGTCACCGGTATGGGCTAAATCAAACGTCTTCGTTGGCTTTACGTCAATGTGGTGCGTTTCGATGATGTTTAACATATCGTTGAACGCTTCAGAGCTGCTTGCCACGCCAGACTCAAACACCGTCAAGCTGGCACCGTTTGGAAGGACAAACGCGCTGAAATCTGGCACGGTCCATTGATCACCTAAACCACCCGTCATGCAGCAGTAACCGAACTGATTGAGATGCGATAACGAATCATTCAGCGTTGCGGGACCAACTAACTCAACAATGGTATCGAAGTGGTCTTCTGTTTGAACTTGATTACTTTTATCTAAAACTGGGTTATCGCAACCGATGGCTTTCAGCTCATCAAATTTTTCCGTATGACGGGTACTACCACTGATTGTAACGGCAGGATTCATGGCCTTAGCTAATTTAATTGCTGCACTGCCAACACCACTGGTAGCACCACGAACCAGCAAGCTTTTAGCTTGGTCGATATGGGCGTTCTTTAACGACCCATAAGCGGTGAAGTAGGTTTCGGGAATGGCAGCCAGTTCAGCCCACGATAAGTTGGTGTTCACTGGGTAGATCTGCTCGTTTGGCAATAAGGCGTATTCGGCATACCCGCCGTCAAATTCACGGCCCATGCCGCCCATGATGCTGGCAACCTTCTGACCAACAGGCAGCCGTTTAGCATCCGTAGTGTCAGCAACTTCACCAACACATTCAATACCTAGGATCCGTGGAAACTTAACGGTTGGTGATTCGCCTTTGCGAGTATAGATTTCGGAATGGTTGATGCCAAAGCCCTTAACCCGAACCAAACTCCAGCCCGGTTTCACCTTTGGGGTTGGTACTTCCTTTAACTTCAAAACTTCTGGACCACCTGCTTCTTCAATTACGATAGCTTTCATTTTAATAACTCCCTTTCGTTCATTTTTCCGTATCTCCATGAAGACGGGCAAATGACTGTAAAACTCGAACCAGATGCTCGGTATCAAAATCCGGGAACTGCTTTTTAGTGACTTCATTAAGCTGTGCTTCTTCTTGATCCAAAATGGCTTTGATTTCCGGATAAACTTTCTGCCCCTCAGCCGTCAGCTGCAACTCTTGGGCCCGCTTATCTTTGATTGATCTGCGCCGATCGACCAAACCTTGATCAACCAGCTGTTTGATTGCGCGAGTGACGTTACTGGGATTAATGAACTCAGCTTCAATCAGATTCTTTTGCGTCAATCCTGGATTATCCTGAATCTTCAGCAAATAGAAATACTGACTAGCACTCACATGGATCCGGGCCAGCTGCTGCCCCAAGTGCTGGCTACTTTGACGGCCAGCAATTATTAGCCATTTAACGATCGAATCATCGCCGGTATCGATCACTTAATCAGCTCCTTATAACCAGTTCATTATATTTTGCCACAGCCATAGTTTATCACCGTTTAATTGCGCCCGCAAATAAACGGTGTGTACTTTATCAATTCAAATAAAAAAAGAAATCAGCCCATTATTCGAGCTGATTCCTTTAAGGTAAAGCGATTACCGGCGCTTTCGCCGAACTGCTTTCATAAACGACTTCATCTGTTTTTTACTGCCAAACATCCGGTTGATTTTAGCGTTCTCGCGTGCTTTGCCACGCAATAGATTACTCACTGTTCAGCCTGAAGCTGCTGATAACTCACCAACCGTTCTTCAGAAAGTTCACCATCCACAATTGCCTGCTGCACCGCACAGCCAGGTTCATGCTGATGAGTACAGTCGCTGAACCGGCACTTCTTAGCTAATTCAGCAATATCCGCAAAGGTATTATCAATGTCCGCGTCTAGTAATCCCAGTTCACGCATTCCCGGCGTATCGATCACCAAACTGCCATTAGGTAATTTGATTAGCTGCCGTGCCGTTGTCGTGTGCCGACCATGCGCGTCATTTTCCCGAACTTCATTGGTTGCTAAAGTCGCCGTCCCCAGCAAATGATTGATCAGCGTTGTTTTGCCAACACCGGACGAGCCGAGGAAAGCATACGTCAGCCTAGGCTGCATAAAGGCGGTCAATTCTGTCAATCCGGTATCACGAGTGGCATCGCAGACAATGACCTCCGAATCGCCGCTGACATCCGCAACCGCTGCTAACTGTTCCGCTAACTCACTCGTTTTATCCGCTTTCGTAAGCACGATAGCCGCTTGTGCACCCGACGCTGCCGCAACGGCTAAATAGCGTTCCAATCTGCGAACGTTAAAATTAGCATCCAATGCCATGCATAAGAAAAGCCAATCAATATTAGCAGCCACTAATTGCGCGTCTGATCGCCGGCCAGCTGCTTTACGCAGAAAAACCGTTGTCCGGTCATTTAACCGCTCAATCGTCGCAGCATCTGCCTGATTGTCGGGCAACCTAACCTGCACCCAATCACCGACAGTTGGAAAATCTTCAGCCTCAGTAGCCATATTCAATAATCTGCCAGCCAGCTGTGCCCGGAACTGACCGGAATCAGTCACAATCGTGTACTGCTGATGGCTGGTAGCAATAATTCTGGCTAAGTCTAGACCGTTAGCCAGTTCTTGCGCCTCACTGGCGCCATATTCTGTTAATTGAATTGTTTTGTCCTCCATAACCGCGGAGGACTAAGCTTTGTAGTCCTCCAGTGACGTAGCAACGCCCATTACAATGCCCAACATATGCGTTCATCCTTTCTGTCGGCGATTAATTCGCCTTATTGCAGTTATTGTATCAAAGTCGCTGTAAATCACAACCCCATTTTTTCAATATCCCTAGGATACACAAAAGCGCTGGATCAACCCATTCAGGTCAATTCGACTCTTTTGCTAATGTTTTCGGTTAGCTATACCTACAGTTTCTGAATCAGTTTCAAAGAAGTTTGCAGCTCTTCATCTGGTGTTTTCGACAGCTTTTGAGCGATATTTTCGGTAATAATCATACCCATTACGCGCTTGACGCTAGCCTCTACCGCACTTAACTGGGTAACGACCTCGGCACAATCTCTGCCCTCAGTCATCATCGCCTGAATACCACGAAGCTGACCTTCCGCGCGCTTTAGGCGATTGATTAATTTGGGATCACAAGCCATTTGGGTTACCTCCTAGAAATTACTTGGTACCACTATAGCATACTTAGTCAATATATTGGGAAAGCCGTGACTTAAACGCTGGTTCTGGCGTGAAACCAACGATCCGATCAACGATCTGGCCGTCTTTTTTGACGATAAAGGTTGGAATACCCTGAACTTGCATCTGCATCGCGGTTTGTTGATTTTCATCTATATCCAACGATTTAAACGACACTTTATCCGCTAAATCGTCCGCCATCTTCTCAACGATTGGATTCATCATTTTACATGGCGGGCACCAGGTTGCATTAAAGTCGATTACAACGAGTCCCGAATCGGTTTCACTATTAAAATTTTGGTCATTAATTGGTTTTACTGCCATATGAACGCACCTGCTTCCTTAATTGCTGAATTCATTATACCCAGTATAGGTATATTATTCAACTATCTAGATTTAGCTTTAAAATCAGGGATTTTTATTTATATTGACAATATACGGTCATGGGGTATAATGATTTCAAGATTAAAATATTTATTTCACAAGGAGGAACAAACCATGTCCGAACGAATTATTATTGTTGGCGGTGTCGCTGGCGGTGCATCCGTCGCTACTCGTCTAAGACGGTTAAATGAAGATGCTGAGATTACGATATATGAGGCTGGCCCCTACATTTCTTTTGCTAACTGCGGTTTACCTTACTATGTCGGAAAAACCATTGCGGACCGTGAGAATTTATTCGTGTCCACCCCTGATGATATGCGCAATGACTTTAATATCGATATTCACGTCAATAGCGAAGTCACCGCAATCGATTCAGCAGCCAAAACAATCACCGTACAAACTCCTGAAGGCAGCCAGCAGGACCATTATGACAAACTGGTCTTATCCATCGGTGCCAGCCCAGTTATCCCTCACTTTCCGGGGCTAGTTGACTCACATAATGTATTCACCGTTCGGACAGTTCCTGACGTTGATCAGATTACCGAGTATATCGAAAAGAATTCGTCAAAACATGCTACCGTGGTTGGCGGTGGATTCATCGGCTTGGAAATGGTTGAAAACCTACGCCATCGCGGTCTAGAAGTTACATTGGTGGAAGCCACACCTCAAGTCATGCCGAACCTCGACTTTGAAATGGCGCAATTTTTGCACGAGCATTTAGCTATCAATGGTGTCGATCTGCGGCTCAACACCAAATTGGAAGCGTTTACTAATTCCGGCCATACACTCAAACTAGCTGGCGGTGACACCATCAACACAGACTTAGTCATCTTAGCAATCGGTGTTAAACCAAATTCACAGCTGGCAAAAGATGCTGGGGTTAAGACCAACGAACGCGGCTTCATTTCTGTCAACAAACATTTTGAGACGAATCTCCCTGATGTTTACGCGATCGGCGATGTCATCTCCGTTGAAAATGCCATTACCAAACAAACCGTTTCAATTCCGCTGGCAGGTCCAGCCAACCACCAAGGCCGCTACCTAGCAGATGACTTAGCCGGCTTTGACCGTGAAAATCCAGCAGTGCTTGGCACTTCGGTGGCAAAAGTATTCGCACTGACCACCGCCTCAACTGGCGCTAACGAATGGCAGCTAAAGGCGCTGGACATTCCTTATCAAGTGATTCATCTGCATCCGAATTCAAGTGCCGGATACTATCCGGGGGCTGCACCGATTGAACTTAAAGTACTCTTCTCACCTGATGACCAGATTCTTGGGGCTCAGGCTGTGGGTACAAAGGGCGTTGCCAAACGAATCGACGTCATTTCAACGGCAATCCGTTTCCACGCAAAAGTGGCCGAACTAGCGGATATCGAAGTTGCTTACGCGCCGCCATACGCCTCCGCCAAAGATCCCGTTAACTTTGCTGGCTACATGGCGGGTGATATTCAGGATAAGTTAGTGACCACCATTCAATGGCATGAAGTAGATGGTCTGCTTGCTAAGGGTGCTTACTTCCTGGATGTCCGTAACCCAGATGAGCTATTAGCTGAGCCAGCACTTAAAAATGCCGTTAACATCCCACGAAGTCAAATTCGTCAACGACTGGCAGAATTGCCAACCGATCAGCCCATCTACGTCTACTGCGCTGCTGGTCTTCGTGGCTATAACGTTGCCCGAGTACTGAATCAACGTGGCTTCAACGCCATTAACTTGGACGGTGGACTGAAAACTTACCGAACTGCAAAATACCAACTGACTCACCCGAACCATAAAACGGCTAAGTCAGCCGTCCAGCAAAAGGAGCCCCAAGCAGCGCCAATTCAAGACACTGCTCAAGTTGAACTGGACGCCTGCGGTCTGCAATGCCCTGGTCCCATTCTAAAGGTTAAAACCGCTATGCAGGATTTAGCCGACGGTCAGCAGCTTAAGGTAACTGCTTCTGACTTTGGCTTTTACAAAGACATTGACGCTTGGGCTAACGCCACGAATAACACTGTTGTAAGTAACGAAATTCAAGGCGATAAAGTAGTGGCAACCGTTCAAAAGGGGCAGGATACGGCAACTTGCCCAAGTAGCGCAACCGATCCCGCTCCAGCTACCACGGTCAAAACAAACGAAGAAGGCACAACGATTGTCGTTTTCGACGGTGACTTTGATAAAGCAATCGCCAGTTTAATCATTGCTCAAGGGGCTGCGGCGATGGGGCAGCCAGTCACCATGTTCTTCACCTTCTGGGGACTGAACGTCATCAAAAAGCCGGGTGTTAAACTTCGTAAGAAAGGCATGGCAAAGATGTTTGATATCGCCCTGCCTCATGGCGCTCAAAAGTTACCGCTATCCAAGCTCAATATGCTGGGTGCCGGCAGAAACATGATGAAAAAGTTAATGCACAGCAATAACGTGGATCAACTGGATACCATGCTGCAAAAAGCGCAGGACGCCGGCGTCAAAATGGTTGCCTGTACGATGAGTATGGATCTGATGGGCGTCCAAAAAGAGGAACTGATCGACGGTATCGAATTTGGTGGTGTGGCAGCCTACTTAGGTGATGCTCGCCAGCGGAATACCAGCTTGTTTATTTAAAAATCAAGGATACACCTCTCCATTCACGTTAATAAATAAGCGTTACCTCCAACTGTGAGGTAACGCTTATTTTTTAATTCTTAAACGCATGAATGGGCGCTGGGATTCTGCCACCGCGGGCAATGAATTCAGTTGGCTGACTAGCGCTAACCTTCATCACGGGCGCGTGGCCGAACAACCCACCAAAATTAATATCGTCACCCACTTTTTTACCCGTAGCAGGAATGATCCGAATCGCGGTGGTTTTATTGTTGATCATACCGATTGCAGCTTCATCCGCCAATATACCGCTGATAGTCTCGACTGTAGTATCGCCTGGGACTGCAATCATATCGAGGCCAACCGAACAAACCGCCGTCATCGCTTCAAGTTTTTCAATACTCAATTGATCAGCTTCAACCGCCTTGATCATACCAGCGTCCTCGGAAACGGGAATAAAAGCGCCAGATAAACCGCCGACGTGGCTGCAGGCCATGATTCCGCCCTTCTTCACCGCGTCGTTCAGCATTGCCAAAGCCGCCGTTGTTCCGGGAGCACCAACGCTATCCAGTCCGATTTCCTCCAAAATTTCAGCTACGGAATCTCCTCGGGCCGGTGTTGGGGCTAGTGATAAGTCAACGATACCAAAGGGCACGTTCAGTCTTTCAGACGCAATTTGGCCAACAAACTGACCAACCCTGGTAACTTTAAACGCCGTCTTTTTAATCGTCTCAGCCACAACGTCAAATGGTTCGCCCTTAACGCGTTCCAGCGCGCGTTTAACAACTCCAGGTCCGCTGATTCCCATGTTAATCACGCAGTCCGCTTCGCCCACACCGTGAAAAGCGCCCGCCATGAAGGGGTTATCTTCCACCGCGTTACAAAACGCCACTAGATTCATACATTTTTGAGGATCAACACTGGCAATCTTTTTAACGACTTGGCCAACTTCGCGCACCGCGTCCATATTGATACCGGCCTTTGTTGAGCCAACGTTAATTGATCCACAGACCCGTTCCGTACTCTCTAATGCTTCCGGCAGAGAATTGATCAATTTGTGGTCGCCAGTTTGATACCCCTTCTGGACCAAGGCTGAGAAACCGCCAATGATATCAATTCCTAAATCAGTTGCCGCCTTGTCCATTGTCAGCGCGTATTCGACATAACTATCGCTGGCACTGGCAGCGGCAACCAAAGCAATCGGGGTCACTGAAATGCGTTTATTGACGATTGGAACACCATACTCCCGCTGAATGGCTTCTGCCACTTTCACCAAATCTTTTGCCTTGTTCGTGATTTTATCATAAATGCGCTGACAGGCTTTTTTAGCATCGCTATCAATGCAGTCCAGTAGCGAAATACCCATGGTGATCGTCCGAATGTCCAGGTGTTCCTCTTCAATCATTTGAATTGTATCTTGGATTTGCTTAGTTTCCATAAGGTCATCTCCCTTATAGCTTCTGAATAGCGTCAAATAATTCTTGCCGCTGCGTGTGAATCTCAACGCCAATAGACTTGCCTAACTCGGTAAGTGCCTTTTGAACGGTATCAAAGGCCGTTTGCTCGGGCGTAAATTCACCCATTAACATCATAGTAAAGCTGCCATGCATCAGGGTTTGAGACATATCAGTGATATTCACGTTCAGTTCAGCTAACTGTTTGCTGACCGCGGCCACGATACCGACTTTGTCATTGCCAACAACGGTAATAATAATCTTCATAGTACTGGCTCCTCTGCTTTAAATTAACACCCATTATATCGAAATCAATTCAAAATGGTAGGGAAGATATTGATTAACTATAACGTTGCGAGAATTAATTGCAGCCGCTCTTGTAACTGCGGTACCTGAGTGGAATCCAAGTTGGCAAAGCCCACCCGAACGTTGTTTTGATGCGAGCCAAACAGGAAGTCTGGTCTGACCAGAACCCGATGCTTAAGAAATAAATTATAATCCGTGACGTTTAACTGACGCGTCGCCTGTAAATGCGTCCAAAGACTATTACCGCTCACCGGTAATCGATAGCTGATTAAGCCCTGATCAACAAAGGGCTGCAAAGCATCCTGCATTAGTTGCTGTTTTCTTCGCAGACGAACAGCCTGATGTTGAATCTGCTGTGCCAAATCTGACTGAGCTAAAAATTGCGCCGCAATGATCTGCGGGAAAATGCTCATGCCGGATTCCATCTGCTGACGGATATCAGCTAGTTGATTCACCACAAACGATGGCGCCAGCAGCCAGCCGATTCGCGCTTGATTGCCGACTAATGAAGACAATGAACCCACGTAGAGCACGTTATCGGGATCCAGTGCTTTTAACGGTGGTACTAGCCTATTAGCTGACACGGCGTTCGTAATTCCAAAGGGATCATCTTCAACAATGGGAACTTTCAATGCCTGACAAACGCGGAGCAATTCCTTTCGCTTGGTGAGCGGCATCATTTGACCAGTGGGGTTTTGCCCGTTGGGGTTAACAAACAGGAAGCGAAACCGGTGCTTATAGTACGCTTGCTGGAGATACTCTAAATCAAGGCTGCCATCTTCCAGTAAGGGAATCCCGTAAACCCGAATACCGGCCACCTGAAAGAGCGTCAACTGGTAGAAGTAGGATGGTTTTTCAATCGCAATGGCATCGCCGTATGATAACAGGCCCTGAGTAATTAAGTAAAAGGCCTGCTGCGCACCGGAAGTAATCAGCAACTGATTAGAAGTGATGGGTTGTTTCAATAACGGTGACAGCCGCTCCGTCAACTGTTGCTTCAGTACCGCAGCCCCACTGATATCAACGTGATTTTCCTGCTCTACCAGCTGTTTAGCTGAAACATGGTTTAGTGAAATTGGCAACGCCAACCGATTAGGAATGTTGAAGTGTGCCAAGTTAATGGCCTGCGGATCGGACTCCAGGGTCCGCAACTGTTTTAAATAACTTTCGGGATCACCAAACCGGTTGGCTGCCAGATAAGTACGCCAATTGACGTTTTCATTTAAAATCCCCCACTTATCCATGCTGACCCAGGTTCCGCTGCCACGTCTTCGGGTCAGTAAACCGCTGCTGACCAGTTCGTTTAACGCGCGTTGAATCGTCGATCGGTTAACCTTTAATAATTCAGCTAGCTGCCGTTCTGACGGTAACTGCTGGCCAGGTAAAAGCTCACCATTATTAATCGCTTTAGTAATCAGTGTGATCATTTTGATATATAACGACTGCCTACCGCTGGGAAGCTGCCAATTCATGCTGTCACCCCTTTTATTTAAATTGGGTGGATATTTTACCATCCAATTGGTTGTTTTTATTATAGTCGCTGTGCCGTACGATGTAACTAATTTTTAGAGATGGAGGTTTGACTATGACACAAACAGGAACAACAGCGGTTAAACGAGGTATGGCACAGATGCAAAAAGGCGGCGTCATCATGGACGTGGCCAACGTGGAACAGGCAAAGATTGCGGAAAAAGCCGGCGCGGTTGCCGTAATGGCACTGGAACGGGTACCTTCAGATATTCGGGCAGCGGGTGGCGTCGCCCGGATGTCTGATCCAGCCATGATCAAGGCAATTATGGATGCTGTCACGATTCCAGTCATGGCCAAGGTCCGGATCGGCCACATTGCTGAAGCCCGCATTCTGGAGGCCATTGACGTTGACTACATAGACGAAAGTGAAGTCTTGACGCCGGCAGACGATAACTACCACATTAATAAAACCGACTATAAGGTCCCCTTCGTTTGCGGCTGCCGGAATTTAGGCGAAGCACTCCGGCGAATTGGCGAAGGCGCTTCAATGCTGCGAACCAAGGGTGAACCCGGCACTGGTAACATCATTGAAGCCGTCCGCCACATGGAAAAAGTCAACGAACAGATCAACCACGTGGTTAGTGCAGATCCTGATCAGCTCATGACCATCAGCCGTGATTTAAGAGCACCTTATGATTTGGTCAAACAAGTCCACGATTTAGGTAAATTACCGGTCGTTAATTTCGCTGCTGGTGGCGTGGCAACACCAGCTGACGCGGCACTAATGATGAACTTGGGTGCGGACGGCATCTTCGTTGGCTCCGGTATCTTTCATTCTGAAAATCCGGCTAAGTTTGCCAAAGCCATCGTAACCGCGACGGCTCACCCAACCGACTACGCGCTGATTGCCAAAGTCTCCGAAAACTTGGGTAAGCCAATGAAGGGCATTGATATTTCAACGTTAACGGACGACCAGAAAATGGCTGACCGCGGCATTTAGAAGGGAGACTTGCACGTGATAATTGGTGTTTTAGCACTTCAAGGTGCGGTTAGCGAACATATCAAGATGGTGACTGATTGCGGTGCAACCCCACGACCGGTTAAAACCAAAGCAGATCTGCAAGATCTCGATGGGCTGATCATTCCCGGTGGCGAAAGTACCACGATCCGTAAATTACTGGTTCGTGAACAGCTGTTAGAACCACTAAAGGCACTGGTTCAGCAGGGATTCCCAGTATTTGGCACCTGTGCAGGACTAGTTTTGTTAGCTCAGTCGGAATCGTTGGCTGGCTTGAACGGCACGGTAGTTCGTAACGGTTTTGGCCGTCAGCGTGAAAGTTTTGAAACTGAATTAACTGTTAAAGGCTGGTCAAAACCATACCACGGGATCTTCATCCGCGCCCCTTACCTTTCTGAGGTACAGCAGCCTGCTAAAGCTTTGGTTACCTTAGCTGATGGCCGAATCGTGGCTGCCCAGCAAAACCATGTCCTAGTCACCTCGTTTCACCCAGAGTTGACGGACGATACCCGATTCCACCAGTACTTTATTGATCAGATAGTTCGGCCATTGAAGACTCAGGCAAGCTAAAATTTGACGCCAAGTGATATCGGTGTTAGATTAAGAACTAATTAAAAAATGAGTCGATGATAAGAAGAGTAGTCACTTTACCTAGAGCAAGAGAGCCTTGATAATGCTGAAACAAGGCCGGGTAAACTGATGAAGATGAGCTTAGAGATTGGCGGGGTCTAACGGCTACCGTCACGGGGCACCGATATCTGCTGAGTATGTTTACTCTTGAGGCGACAGCTGTGAAGCTGTTGCAAAACTGGGTGGTACCGCGTCAAAAACGTCCCTAGCTGTTTAATGCAGCTAGGGACGTTTTTGTATTCTATTCGAAGGAGGATATGAGGATGACAGTGCAATTAAATAATGGTTTTCTAAAACAGCAAACAGGCAACACAATTCAGATTGATCAACCAGTGAAACTTTTGGTGGTCAACCTGATGCCTAACAAACTGGAAACTGAACGGCAGTTTGTCCGTTTATTCAGCCATTTGTCGCTGGACGTGGCAGTCACCTTCTTACGGATGGCCTCGCATCACAGCAAACACATACCAGAAGCTAAACTGCAACAGACTTACGCCACTTTAACCGATGTCTATGATCAGCAATTTGACGGCATGGTCGTCACCGGTGCGCCGGTAGAAGATATCGCATACGATGCTGTTGATTATTGGCCTGAATTTAACACCTTGCTTAATTGGCGTCATGATCATGTCCGCCAGTCAATTTTGGAATGCTGGGCCGCACAAGCTGGCATTTACGTGGACTTCGGCATCAATAAACGCGTCATTCCTAAAAAGCTGTTCGGCGTTTACCGTTGCGAAATTGACCAAAAAACGGCACTGACCGCTGGATTCAACCAGCTATCAATGCCGCAATCTCGCCATGCTACACTTGGTCACATCAATGATCCTAGATTGGCCGTACTCGCCAGTGACCCAGAAGCCGGCCCAGTGATTTTGGCCTCCAAGCAAACGCATTCGACGTATATCAGCGGCCACCCAGAATATGAAACTAACACACTGTTTAATGAATTTAACCGTGACCGGGAAAAAGGACTCCCCATCCAGCTGCCGAAGAACTATTTTTCAAAGGATAAGCCGACCAATACTTGGCAGAGAGATAGTATTCATCTTTATGATAATTGGGTGCATAGTTTGAAGAAAGTAAAGGTTTAAAAGAATTAAAAATTCAAGCGCAAGAAACAATCACCCACGCATGGGTTTCAACCACCTAAATTTACAACAAATCTTTGATTCAGTGACTTCCTGCTAATTAGTAGTCCATTATTTTGAGTCTCTAATGCCTAACTGGCAGTCACTTGCGTAGTACTTAAATCTACATTTCAGTAATTTTATACTTCAATCGATACGTTGTGCCCACATCAATTTATAACTGAATTCAGGAAGCAACTTTATGAACTATGAAGAGCAAATCATTAAACAATATCAATCGGAAATTATTGATATCAAAAATAAAATGCGTTTATGTAAAAATAATGTAGAACTACTGAGTAGTCTACGCTCTATTCTGAGTTCAACAACTTTTTCTTTACATTTGATGACCCATTACAAAATAATTCATTCTCACCCTATCTATATTTACGACGAAGAAATGATAGATTACTTTTTCTATAAAAATCTCATAAAGCGTGGGAAAAGTATTCATAAGCTGACAGCATATCAATACCGTTTACTTCGCTATTTATTAACTTCTCTCAGAAAAATTGATAGAGAAGTTTTATTAGAAAAATGCAAACGTAATATTTCAATTCGTAATCTCGCAATAAAAAGTGGAAAATCCATTGGTTATATTGATTATCATTTATACCATGCTATCAACAGCTGTCGCAGTCTAGCCCAGGCAATGCCATATTCAATGCTAGAAAAAGATTCTAATGAAATAATGAACCAATTAAGAAAGGACAAATAGCTATGAATAATAAAATATCTCAACAATGTTCATTTACAGTCAATGCATCATTTGGGACAGAACTTGATAAGCTAAATACCCCTGGAAGTTTAGAATATAACTCTTCAGATTTATTTATTTCAAGTAATAGCCATAATCTACAAAAGCTAGTTGCAAGTGGTCAACTAGTATATGGCATTGGATCTCTTCTTGGTACCGACGAAAATCAAAAGGAAATCATTACTCCTGTGCATTTAACTCTTGATGGTTTTTCACCGCTTATTTCTAGAGAAAATATAACTGATGTTGGCGAAGCAACATTTAATAAGTACCAGATACTTTCCTCGTTCATTGGAGACTTTTTTGTAAATAAAGAGACCAAGTTTAAAGACATAATTGCTTATTTAACAAATTTTTCAAACTGGTTAAGCAGCGATTTAAATAATCCAAAATATTCTCTCCAAGATCACGACAAATTCCTGGCAACAGTAAAAACTCCTGATACACCTAATATGATTGCTAAATCCGCACAAAATAAAAACTTACAGTTGATGCGTGGAGACTCTGCTTTTAATGCAAAGAATAGTCTTACTTCCGTAACTTCAAGTGTTGTAGTAAACAATTATATACAATTAAAAGCTATTAACGGCTCCATTTCTCAGCTACTATTAGTGAATCAGCAAATTAATAGCTGGTACAATCTCATCACAGGAACAACTGAAAAAGTATATAAAATTATCGGTACAAGAGATGACCCTTCTCATAAAGCACCTCAGGAAGTACAATTATTTAATTCTAATTCTTGCAAGGTTAACTTTAACGACTTTTCTTATATCACAACTTTCATTCGAAGAACCAAAGATTTGTATCAAAATTGTATAGACTCCTTAAATACATGGATCAATTCTTATGACGCACTTATTTCTATATACAATTCAATTAAACCAAATCAGCCCGGAGAACTGGACCAACAGTTACAAAACGAGTGTGTAGCTTTACAGTTAATCTTTGATACTTTTTATGAACCCGAATATCGTAAAAAGAAATCTCTTTCTAAAGACCGTAAAATCAATTATAAATGTAAAGTTAACTACGTGCTCAAAGAGAAAATTGATTCGGACATGTTAAATAAAGCCACAAAAAAATATGAACCCATTTCAAATGATAAAGATTTCATCACTCAAATCAAAGATATTCGAAATACACTTTCACATAGTTCCACGACAAGAGAACATGTTCCTCTAGAAAACAGGTCTGTATTGCATGCTCTCTTACGCATCATTATTAGAGATTGGTTACTATCAAAAATTGGTATCCAAAGAAATTATATTAATGCAGAGTATTTCGTTAACAAACCTTTTAATTTTTCAGTCATTCATACTTGGTAATATTTCATGTAAACTTACTAATAAACAAGCAAGATTAGTCTTGATATCAATTATTCTCGTCAATAAATATTAAGAATAATTTTGCTTATTTTTAATGGATCTCATAAGTAGGATAAGACCATCACTTTACTGTAAACCAAATAATAAGGTGACAAACGTGTTGAAACATAACCATTAAGACAAACATAATATTCCTGGCTTCAGTACATCCCAACACTACGATTTAATAGTCTATAACACCTACCCAATGCCCATAATGATGCGTCCGATACAAGGTATGTCCGTTATTTTCAAAAAGATCCATACATGTTCGCATGTAGTAATGCCATGAATACAATGCCCTTTTCGATGGGCAACTGCTCATTCTGCTTGATGATGAATGCGAACTCGTGCTTGTGCTGTTGTCAGTTGATTATGACTGATACTTCACCAATTTTCAAAACTAATGCAACTGCACTAAAAATAATACTTTTAGTCCAATTTACAATCTAAGTGCAAAACCCATTGTGTTAAAAGAAGTCCATTTCATATTCTATTAGCATCTTTGAAATGAAAAAAAACACGTAATCTTAAATTACACGTTTGCGTGTACAAATTCACACTTTTAATTTTTGATTGAGCTTAGGTATTAGCATCCTGTCAGAACGCGTTTTTCAAAAAAGCTTATAGAATTGCATTTTACCAACTAATTCAGATCTCACAAAAAGATTGATATAGTCAGATGAAAGAAAATAAAGCTACCGATTGCTAACCCGTACTTCACCAAAACCAAAAACATAATGGAAAGTATCGATTTATTATCATACCAAAAAGTCAGCCCTGATTTCTCAGGACTGACTTTTTTTGTTACTTAAGTGGCTTTAACTTAAGAAACTTAGTCTAAAAATCACCTTTATATTAGTATGCTTTTGTACAATAGATTTAAAATTAATTAACCTAAAAGATTTGACAAACGCTTCAAAGTACGCATGAACTTTATAATTATTTTTATAAAATGCATATCCTCAAGTCACTTTTCAGAAGACAAGAATCAAATTTGCACCTCTACTCCACCTAATCCTTATGATCATACATCGCAATACCTAACGGCGTCACAAACTGCGGAAACGCCGGCTTAATAGCGTCGAACTTGAGTGTCTTGCTGAACGCCTTGATGAAATCTTTGAAGTTAGTGGCCCCACCAACAACGACAACGGGCTGCTGTATCTGATTAGCCGCAGCTTCTTTTGTGATTGTCGCCATTTTTTCAACAACTGGCCGGATAATTGGAAAGACTTCATCTTCCTTAGATGAGTCACGCTTCAAGAGCTCAGCTTTATCAGAAGCAATGTGGCGATTCCCCGCAAGTACCAACGTCATGTGAAAACCACCCGTTGCTTCATCAACAACTTCAACAAGCTTACCGTTCTTAAAAATACTGATGCCCGTGGTACCACCACCAATGTCGACCACTGTACCAGATGAAATATGCAAAAACTTAGCGGCCGCGGTTGGTTCATCAACAACGCTTAAACATTCAAGTTCTGCGGCTTCAATCACATTAGCAACCACTTTTTTACCACCATCGCCAGTTTTGGGTGGGATAGCGCCGCAAGCCGTAGTAAGTGTGGTACCTAAGACTGATTCAGCCTTTTGTTTCAATCGCTTTAAAATGCGAATACTCTCAAGATAATCAACCACCATACCATCACGAACTGCATGATCATATTCAAACGCACCATACAGCGGATTATCGTCTTTATCTAAGACTGCCAGTACAATTGACGACGTACCCAAATCCACGCCAACTCGCAATTCCTCGTCTGGTTTTACTGGACGAATTGCATGATCACCGTTAACGATCTTTGCAAATTTCTTCAGTTGTTTATTAACCTTTGTTAAGTCATAATTCGTATCTTTAGCCATGTCCATCCCTCATTTTCTGCTAGTCAGCTGTAGTCAGTTAAATTCTCGTACATTGGTGTGTTGTAAGCGCTTAAATTTTCTTGAAACTTGTTGGCCGCCCCGTCAGAATTCAGCCCCTAAACCCTGACCGGACGTTATCGTAAAACATGCCAATTCTAAATAATTTAATTCAACACCTCTAATTTATCACAATAATCAGCTAAATATCAACTAAGTTCGTTTTATTCATCACAAATGGCTCACTAAGCAACCGTCAATTAGCTTCATGAATCTTAGTTTTCCTGATCGAATTTCCGGCAATAAATTATAAACTGCAGAACTGAAGTAAACACAAGATCCTTATCAGAACGGGTAAAGCCCGTTCTTTTTGCGTCCTGTTAAATTGCTCGCTACCATTTTTATCACACGACAATGATAACAAGCCCCTCATTTTTCATACACTCTAATCACTTATGTATTAATTTTCACAAAACAATACATAATTGTGGAACTACACTTTTCCCAGTGCTATACTCCTATCCGTAATCATGATTACAGCTGTTATGTCACTTGGGTTAGTTTTACTTTGGAGGGTTTTACTATGATAAAAGTAGAAACAAGCTCTATCCCACAGGTTTCGAGCATGGTTGTTCTCGCCGCTGTAACGGCCATGCTTAGTTGCTGTATAACTCAACCGGCTTTTGCTCATACCGCTCCCCACATGACCCCGTTTAGCTCTTATCGTTATGAAGTTCCCAGCGCTACTATTCAGCTGGATGATAGCAAGACCAAGACCCTTTGGAAGACAGCTATCAACAAGTGGAATGGTACCCACGCGTTTACTTTTAAAATCGTCAAATCAAACGGTCAGGTCCATGCGGACAGCTTTTCAAGCATGAGCAAAACTTTCAGCACAACAACGGGTATAACCTACTCGAAAATCTGCGGCTCCCAATTGCTATCGGCTCACGTTCGGCTCAATAACGCTACTTTGACTAAATACAAGTACTCATCTTCTCAACGAACGAACGTCGCCGAACATGAACTCGGTCACGCGATGGGTTTGTTACACAACCCCAACGAAAAGAGCGTGATGTATTATAAAAACCGGTACGTCTCGGTGCAGCCGGTAGACGTACAGGCCATTGAAAAAGACTACCGCTTTTTGGAGTTTAGTGATACTTTAGGTGCTACCCCCGTTCAAGAACACACCTTTTACGACCCCATCACTCCCCAAAAAGCAACACTCCAATCAGATAATGTATTCGTTCTTACAAACACTCATGACCACGTCGATTTTACCAAAGTGACTACTGGTAAATGACCGTATATTTCACTTCAAGCCTACAAAATAACTTTCTAAATAATTCACAACTGTTTTCCCATAGAGTACCAATTACTTCAACTGTTGAATTACTCACTCCAAGTATTCAATCATCAATCAGGACTATGGTTTCGTTTTCTACCCCCCCTCGTGAATCAGTCTCTCCGCCATAGTCCTTGATACACAAATAGAGCCTCGCAATCCGGCCAGTGGATTGCGGGGCCTTTTTCAACTAATCATATATGGTAAACTACCGCTGTTAGTTGAAATAAAAGGGCCTCCATCTTGCAGTCAGATCAATTTACTCAATTACATATTACCGAAGGCGTGCGGTTCAGACGAACCACTGGTTATAACGCCGACTGCCTAAAATAATCCGTAAATACGCTGACAACAGTTGATGGCAACCAGTCTCCGTGATACACAAATAGAGCCTACAACCCAGAACTTCTGGATTGCGTGGCTCATTTTATCATCTATTTAAATCTTTTAACATAATTTTTATTTATATGATATAAAGATCAAAATATGTTTGAAAAATAGAATATTATTCAGTGGCTATTTAATTTTTCTCAACTCAAATGCGCCCACTACTTTTGTGAGTAAGACACAATCAGCATGGTTAAAAAGTGCAAAATAAAAGCCCCATCACATAACGAGGCTTTACTTTTATTAATCTGATTTACCGAGCAGGAACCTTATTCCCACTCGACGTGAGTTGGTCTCCTTTAAACGCCTTTATATCAACGTTTTGAGGACGCCAAACCCACTTTTGGCAGAATTTTGGCAGGCTAGTATTTTATCGACTGATTACCATTGAAATCGACTCCTGATTCAGTTGCCGATTCAAATTTGATGTTACCACTCATCTTTTCCGCAAGCTCTTCATCGCCACGGCTCCACAGATGCGAATAATGTTTCAGCGTGATCTCAGGGCTAGAATGGCCCAACCGTTTTGACACGTGCAAGACATTGGCATTGAACTCATTGATGAGATAGCTAACGTGTGAGTGCCGCAGTCCCTTGCCTTGAATATCCGCCACATCTGCTAATTTTGCATATCGTGAGATTACCCGCATCACCGTCGAGCGGTAAGTGGGCTTGTCTGTCGCACCCATCACGAAGTGCTTTACTCCATGCGCTTCCTGAACAGCTTTCCATTCGGTCAATACTGCTACTGTGTCATCATCCAGCGAGATTGTCCGCATTCCCTCAACTGTTTTCGTATAAGGTTTGCGTGTCCAGTTATTCTGGTTTCGCATGTCCAGCGTATGATGGATACGCAGCTTCTTATGTTCAAGATCGACATCACTCCACCACAGCGCCAAACCCTCGCTAACTCGAATTCCAGTCATGTAATAGACCCACAACATCACGAAGCACATATGCTCATAAAAGTCGTCACAATACACCTTAGAGAGCACTGCCTCGAACTCATCCTTCGTCCAGAATCCAACAACAGCTTTTCCTTTTGGAATCGCCTTAGTACGCTTAGCGATGTTTTGTGGCAAGAAGTTTAACGTTACCGCGTAATCCAGCGTTGTCCGAAACATGGTATACGTCAGGGACGAATAGGCTTGCGAGTAAGGAGAATCATTCAACAGCCAGATTCGGAATTGCTCGCAATCACCGCCCTCGATATCCCGCAACTTCATCTCGCCGAAACGGTCAGTCAAAATCTTCATAGTCGGCTGGCGCGAAAGCCAGGTACTATTTTCAACAAACGACTTGTAATATGGTTTGTATGTCTTCTCGATGAATTCGCCATATGTCAGGTTGTAGTTGATTAAGCCATTAGACAGCTGATACTCATGCTTAACGCGGATCAGTTCTTTGTGCGCAGCATACGCTGTGGCAAAAGGTTGTCCCTGCGCGTCTCTTCGACTCTTTCGCTGAATCCGCTCACCGGTAGCTCTGTCCACCCCCATTTCAATTTGATAAAAATACTTTCCTTTGGCGTCTGTGTAGACGCCAGAATATTTAGTTTTCCCCATTGTCTGGGTCCTCCTGTAAGAGAGAACAGCCAATGATTTCTTCGACGACACTAAGCGGAACATCGCCTAGCCGACGATTATTGTAAAATGAGTATCCTCTTTCTACCATAATTTGCTTGGCCTGTCGAATCACCATCATCGCCGTATGCTGGCGAAAACCGGCAAGACGCATCAAATCAGCCTTGTTGATTGTACTAGATTTCATCATTACCTCACTTGTTGTTAGTTCCCCGCCTGTGAGATAATCAAACCAGATAGGAGCCAAATCTTATCTGCAGAGGTGACTACTTGCTTTCGTCGGCGTAGTCGCCTTTTTGATTATCTTCTAAAATGTCATTCAGTAACGCCTTATGATGGTCGCTTAACTCCGCCTCATTAATCATCTCTTGCAGTTGATCAGTACCCAAGGCCGAATCGAGATTCTGAATCATCTTCAGGGTCGGCGCGACCTGTTTACGCAACCAAACCATTTCCTTGTTAATCGTGACTGGTTCAGGCTTCATAAACAACTTAATGTCATTGCGATTGGCGCCAATGAACGTCTCCCACTCTGGATCAAGTGGCCATTCAGCCTTGTCCTTAGACTTGATCGGTATTACAAATCGTAGATAACGATTGATAATGCCAAAGACGATTTTCTCTGGAAGTTCACCACTCATAAAATGCTCGACGGCTTTATCCGCAAGCTTATTCTCCAGCCGAATCTCAAAGCGATTTTTGATTGGTGCTAGGTCGATTTCTGACCATTCTTCTGATATTGTTCGATATCCTTCTGATAGATCACAAATTGAATATCACTTTGCGGTGATCCAAACTGCAGCGTCGCCCCACGACGTTCTTTCTTCATTTGTCCAAAGTCCCGAAAGGATTTGAACGTTGAGCCAAACTCGTCTCGCTTGGCTTTCTCGATCCAACGCGGCACATCGATAATACCTAACGTGTCGTTGATGGCAATATCGAGCCGTTTGAACTTCGCATTAAGCTCACTGCAATCATAAAAGAAGCTTACCCAATCACGATGATCACGTGCCAACGCCAGTTCCAGTTGGCGACAGCCACTACTATGCATCTCAAGTAGAGTCCCTAACTTTGACCCTGGGTCAGAGGTCATAATGCGAATGTCATCTCGCTGATATGACTCTCTATACCCATACAAAGCCCGCTCACTACGGTAGAAGGTCTTAAGATTCAAATACATCAGCTCTGTAATCAAGTTTTCCGCTGTTGCAAACTCAAATCGTACTCGTAAATAATCAACGTGGCAGAAAAGTGAATCTCGCTGGGTCAATCTAATCATGCCGTGTCCAATCTTCAATTTCACCTCCTCAGTAAGTAGATAACCATTTAAAACCCGATTTAACTGCCGTACTGAAATTCCAATCGTTTAGCAAGCTGCACTTGCGTAATACCGGCTTTCTTCATCTGTCTCTTGAGTTGTTCTGCCCAAGAGTAGGCGCTATGTTTAGCATCGCGCATCAATCTGTCTGTCATAAGTTCCTCCTGTCATGTTTTCGTCTGACCTGACTGTAATTCCGAACACATATCTCCCACGAATGCTGTAGGATTCTACCTTTGTCAGGATTGCTTGTTCTATTGGTACCCCCCTGTTAGAAATTGCGGAATGGCTAGATCGACGGTATCTGAATCAGTATCTGGCAAAAATGCAAAAAGAAGTCCGAACAGCAATCATTCAGAATTCAAAATAAATGTGTCTCAGTACCAAGAATTATTCTGGGGTCATTGTTCTGTGTTTCCCTTGTGAGCCTATTTATTTTCCAACTTCTGTGACCGCTTCGCGATTGCTGTATTGATTCGATCGACCTGAATGGCCTGCTGTATGCGAATGATTACCCAAATGACAATGTACAAGGCCACGAACACAATCCAAAATAGTGGAACCAATGGCCAGTGGTTGAGTCGCATCATTATCGCGACAAGCAAGAATGTACCGACAAAGTGAATTCCTAATTCGGCGATCCACGGCAGTGCATCACTATCAAATACCAAGGAAATCCAGCCGATACCAGCACTCATCACGAGAACACTAATGATGTTAGTGGTTGTCGGCATCGTGGTTTGAATCTTGAATAGTAGAACCAGAATATACGCAAATGAACCAAAGCCAATCCCAGTGATGGTGTTGCGAACAATTTTCTTCAACATAATTACACCTCCAAGCGCCGCATTAGTTCTTTGACATATTTACGGCTGACCTCGGTCTTCGTGCCGTTGGTCAGTCGTGCCGACATACTCCCGGAGAAGCTGTCTGCCAGTGACAGCAAGTGATCGAGATTCAGTGCAGCATGCTTGGAAACCTGGACAAAGTTTGGGTTCGCTGCCCGTCCCAGAAAGTGACTGAGGGTCTCATTGGTGTTGACGATCCCGTCGCTTGTCGTCAGAAGTAGCTGGCTCCTTTCGTGCCTATGCCGTCAGCTTGCGGCGCTGTCTTCCAGCAATCAGCTGTGGTATTAAGGCTAAGGCCATAGCTACGATTAAGGTTACGACCACTATATTCAAAGTTTCTTGACGGGTCAGCAACCCGCCCCAGTCAAGACGCACGCCGAGCAGCTTCTCAAAATGGTGCTGCATCGCTAAGTGACCATCGAAGGTATCAGTCAGCTTGCCACTCATCAGCACTTGCCGGTTCAGGGCCGCAATATAGCTACCTGGCGTAATTTTGATCAACTGTTGCGCAACGCTGGGAAGCGTACCGATCGGAATTAGGCCACCTACCAAAAAGCCAGCAGCAGTCCCTATCACTGTAGACAGGCTAGTCAGACTGCTCATATTATTTACAAAACTAATGATGATGGCATTGATGGCTGAGGAAAGTACTGCATTGAGCAGCATCAAGGCAGTCAACAAGCCCACCTGTTCCAAAGTGACGTTCAAGCTGTCTTCAAGATGGAAGTAACCGAACATGATGGCAAACATGACGACCTGCATCAAAAATCCAATCACACTGGCACCCACTAAGTAACTAATCGTCAGCTGAGAATCACTAGTATCAGTCTACAACAGGTCTTCGCGTACTTGCGATTCCCGATCAGAGACGACTTGGATCAATCCGGCTAACGTTGTGGTGATCCCAGTGATTGCGAGTGTTCCACCAATCAACCACTGATCGAGTAAGATGTCACTGCCGGGATAAGACTTCCAACCGGCCTGGATCGTGTTTTTCAAGAAGACCAGGTACAACACGAATGTAATCATCGCTCCCATCAACGAAAAGAGCACTCGAGAATGGTTGCGGAAGTATAGCAGTAAATCACGTTGAATCAAGGCTATCATTAGCGAACCTCCTTGCCAGTCAAGGCAATAAATGCGTCGTCCATCGTTCCGGGGCGAAACTGAAAGTTTTGGACCAGTTTCTGATTATTCGTCAGCAATTTCAAGGCCTCTTGTGCAGTCTTCATCTCAAAAACGAAGTCACCACCTTCGACCCTAAAAGTGCTGTCAGAAACTCTAGAACGTAACCGATTGCTATCAACCGGCGTGATCCGTAGCTGGTCCGGTGCATATTTCGTCTTAATGGTGGCGGCGGTACCGTGGGCAATCACCCGTCCGTGGTCGACGACGTACACACTGTCAGCAGAGTCGGCTTCATCCAGGTAGTGAGTTGTCAGCACGATCGTCAGTTGGTGCTGCGTTTGTAAGTCATGCAATAGCACCCAAATTGCGTTACGAGTCTGAATATCCAGTCCAGTCGTCGGCTCATCAAGATATAAAATGTCTGGCTCGTTGAGCAGAGCACGAGCGATATCAACGCGACGTCTCTGACCACCGGATAGCGTGTGATAGCGCTGCTTAGTAAATGTAGATAAGCCGAGCTGCTTAATGAGCTGCGTGATTCTTCCGGGTTCTACGTTCTTGTATTGTTTGGCGTGAATCGTCAAATTCTCTCGCACAGACAAGTTGGCATCGAGGACGCTGTCTTGAAAGACGATGCCGACTTTAGTGTCTGGAGCGTATGTGATTGTGCCGCTGCTTGGTCTAAGGCTTCCAGTCAGCAAACCCATGGTGGTCGATTTACCAGCACCATTTGGGCCAAGAATAGCAGTGAAACTACCGCGCTCGATGTCGAGATCTAATCCGTTCACAGCCACCTGACTGCCGTAAGCTTTCGTGAGACTTCTTGTTGTTAGTAACATGATTTCGTACCTCCGCAGTTGAGCCTATCAATTCGTTGCGAAACTGTACGCAAAAAGCCGGTTAGTGGTCAGATACGGCCCCTAACTGGTCAAATTGCTACTATGAAATGAAGACCCAACTTTCGATCAACTCACAAACTATGCATCTTTGCATCCTAAGTTGCCTCAGAATCACGCTCTGACGCACGGAGTCCTTACCCAATATGCATGTTGTTTGAATATTGATACAACGACATATGCCGACGGACAATTCTGTTGCGCTAAAAACAAAAAAATCCCGTCAGAGACGGGAGTACAACCGATGCGCTGATCTATTTGACGATTTGCTGACTGACGACCGTGCAATCATCGAGAAAGTTCCTACAGGCATCGGCCACGACATTCTGGATCGTGTCTTCATCAACCTTACTAAAAGCATATACGACGACTAGCGCGTGGGTGGTCTCTTCTTTGATCATGGCCCGCGTTGAATCCGCCGTTGGGCTGCCAAAGAAGCCGTTCTGATCTGCTAACACCAGCCCATTCGCCAAATCAATCGCTGCCTTGCCGATTCCCGGATACGTCGCCCCTGCTGGCGCCACAGTATAAGTCAACGGCGAAGTCAGCTGATCCAGATCATCACTGCCCAGTGGCAAGTGCAGCCGCAGCGACAAATCATTGTTGAGATCAACCAGCGTATTCACCTGGCAAAGACCCTTACCCTTGATCACTCACCGCCACAAACTATCGCTGGACGGCCGATACCGGCTTGGGTCTTTGCCGACATGCTTATATCCGGCTTTAGTCGCCTGAATAGCGGCATTATCTCGTAAAGTCTCCAAGGTGTCCTCTTCGGCTATCTTTTGAATAAGTGGGTCTAGTCTCTCATGCCAAAGCCTGTCACTGTGAGCTGAATTCTTGAACCTAATCTCTGTGATTGCCAGCTCCCCATCGATTGCCGGATCAATTGTAAACTTCAAAGCGTTACCTCCATAGATTAAATAATATCTGATTAGTATAACTCACTGCGCTTACCGGCATAAGTCAATTTGAAGACTCACCAGCACCCCATCGCTATCTGTTCACGCTACGCAACTAAAAAGGCAGTCACTTTCGACTGCCAATGTCCTCTAATCTAGATTTCCATCATAAAGCAGCGGCTTGCCCCCTGCCGATTGGTTCCCCGACATCTCCTACTTTAAATCGATCAAACCATCGCGCAAAGCGGCCGCCACAGCCTCGGCGCGAGTGAATACGCCCAGCTGATTATAAATCTCGGTGAGATGTGCTTTAATTGTTCGTTCACTGAGGTGCATGGTCTTGGCAATATCAACATTGCGTGAACCTTCAGCGACCATCGTCAAAATCTGCTGATTGCGTTCATTCAACTTCGGCTTCGCTGCAGCTGGCGCCGCAAATGCCTTGCCCATCAGTGACGGCTCCACATACACTTGGCCGTTTATGGCACCTTGGATCGTCTTGATAATGGTTGCCTTGTCGGCGTCTTTGAGCATAAAACCCTTAGCGCCGAGTCTCAAAGCCTGCTGAATCGGCTCTTGGTCATCAAATGTCGTCAGTACCACTACCGGTAGTTCCGGATGAGTCTGTTTCAACTCACGCAACATGGCAATACCGTCCATCTTTGGCATGCGGATATCGGTCAGCACGACATCGGGGTGCAGTTCCTCGACCTTGGCCAGACCGTCTTCACCGTCAACCGCGCTTCCCACTGCTTCGATACCGTCTGTCGTCTCCATAATCAACGAGCCCTGTACGTAAAATCTGATGATCGTCTACGATCAAAACCCGAATACTCATAATTGCTCCTTCTTGGTCGTCGGTAAAATCAGGCTGACGGTGGTTCCTTCACCCGGGGTACTAATCACAGTCAAGACACCTTCAAGGGCTGCGGCTCGCTCATGCATGCCTTGCATACCAAAATGTCCCTTCTTCGTCTTGACCGTATCACCTTCGCCAAAATCAATCACTTGCAAGGTGAAAACATCATTCTTCGTCTCGCCGCGAATGATTGCCTGTGACGTATTGGTGTGTTTGACCACGTTAATTAAAGCCTCAGACACGATCCGGGTAATTTCGGCCAACTGCACATCAGAATAATCCGGCACATCTTTGAGATTGACATTGGTCTGCAAGCCATAATTCTTCTTAAAGGCATCTGCCAAAAGCTCAACCCGCGCGCCCAAGCTCTTCTCAGATGTCGATCGCAAATCCGTCAACGTGAGCCGTGAGTCGCGTAACGTTTCCCGCGCAATATTGGTCGCACCTTTGATAACGTCCAGTGCCCGCTCATTCTTGCCGCTTTCAAGAAACGCTTGTGCCGCTTCCAACTGCATCACCGTGCCCGCCAATCCTTGCGTTAGGGTATCGTGCAGTTCGCGGGCGACTCGCTGACGTTCAGTCCGAACGGTCGATTCTTCGACTTGTGCATACGCAATCTTCAACTCTGCCAATAAATCTTCGGCGTGCTGTCGCTGATTCAACTGTGCCTTAAACATACGCCAGTAAAACCACACCACAAACAACACGAATACCAAGCCTTGCAGCGTCACCAGCGCCAAAAAGGCCCCGTTGTAAAGTCCATACAATCCCCACATCAGCAATACCGCCACTCCCAGCACTGCTAACGGCCGTCTGGGCTTCGGGTAAAGCATAATGATCTCGATCCCAACGACTGGAATGACCCCGATCATCACAACCGGCATTTCCCCCGTCAGCTGGATCGTCGTCAAAAGTCCAAACGCCAGCTGCGGCAAAATCAAAGCCAGCGGGTGCCAGTGAATGAGCCTTGACCCAAACCACAACAATATTTCTTCGACAACTAACCAGCCGACAACGATCAGCGACTGCCAATCACTCCCGATTCCAACGCTGGTGTGCAACCACCCGCTCCCGCCAACGAGTCCCGTTGCACTTCGCAGCACGTAGATCGATACAAACCCGATCAACACCAAAAACAACATCAAGGCCAGTCGGCCTGACTGATAAGGTGTCCGCTTATCTCTTTTCATTTTATTCTCCTTAACCGGCGTCGCTGAAGCACACGCAAGACGCTGGTTAAAACCCTCGTCATTATTACTTGAATCATAGCATTACCTGACTGCGCTGACAACCAAAAAATGCCCGTTAACCGGGCATTTTGATTTAATCAAATTACAGTGGCAAATCCTTCTTGGCAAAGACAGTTGTTCCTATTCCGAAGGTTGCGACCGCCACCCCTGCTAGGCCAGCCAACTTCGGTAACCACTTGCTGCCTTCAAGCATGATGTTCTTAAAGTCGAACAATGAAACAATGGTCAGATTCTGAACGGCGTCTAATCCCTTGACCCCATAATTGGAAAATGAACCAATGATTGCCAACAGAATAAAGGCAATGATAAGCAGGCCACCAGTCCCCATCGCGTACTTGGTCCGATTGAAGATGGCACTTGCTGCAAACATGATCCCGGCAAACGCTAGGGCGACCATGAAGGCCCCAAAATTCAGGTTGACCAATACTGCTGTCTTGAAACCTGCATCAACCAAGTGATTGACCGCCACGGCAACGACCGTCATGATCCCATAGGTTGCGATCAAGGACCCAATCATGTAAACCATCTGCGTAATGGCAACCGTTGTGCGTCTGATCGGGGCGGTCATAATGTAAGCCATTGAGCCTTGATCAACCTGACCCGCAAGGATTCTATTGCCCGCGATCACAACGAACAAGGCGACTAACGCCGGTGCCAACATTCCGTAAAACATTGGCCCAACCAAGGTGACCGTTTCTTTCATGGCCATCAGCTGGCCGAGCAAGATACTCATAATTAAAGTGGTTAACCCCCAAACGGAAAAGTTGGCTTTAAAGGTCTGTTTCAGTAATGGAAAACTCATGTCTGCTCGCTCTCTTTCTATACTTGGCTTTAGTGCACTGCAAGTTCTTTTTCAAAGTAGTTATCCAGCGTCTGGGTATCGATACTGATGTCGCTGATGGCGACATCTTCCAGTTGCTTTAACAAGGCTGGCATCTGATCGCGCTGAATCAGCACCGTCACCTCTCGACTGTTTGGTTCAGTCTTCACTTGCTCAAAGCGGCTCTTCACCAGCAACTTGTAGCCTGCAGCATCAATGGCTTGAATCGTGACACGCTGATGGTTGTGAATTTCTTTGAACTTTTCCGGCGTGATCGTGTCGACGATCTTGCCGTCCCGCAGGAACAAGATGCGATCACAGGTCCTCTCCAGTTCGTTAAACATATGACTGCTCAGGAAGACTGTCGTGCCGTTGGCTTTGACTTGCAGGATCAAATCGATGAAGGCATCACGCATCACCGGGTCTAGACCTGTCGTCGGCTCGTCCAGCAGCAACAGCGGTGCACGGGTCATGAATGCACACACCAGAGCGGTCTTTTGCTTCATGCCTTTACTCATGCGCTTAATCTCAGCCGTCAGATCGATCTTGAAGCGCTGAATCAACTCATTGACATACTGATCTTTACTGGCGCGTAAGAGTGCCAATTGGTCGTTTAAGAATGTTTCGCCGCTTTTCGTGTCTGGAAAAGCAATCTCCCCTGGAACATAGCCGATCAGCTTCTTGGTTCGTGCAGCCTCGGTCCACGAGTCGAGTCCGCAAATTTCACTATGGCCGCCAGTCGGGTGCAGAAAGCCCATCAAAAGGCGCATTGTCGTCATTTTGCCAGCGCCGTTCTTACCGACAATGCCGACGATTGTCCCCTGCTTAATGTTCAAGTTCAAATCAAATACGCCGCGGTCTTGCTTGTAGTCCTTTGTGAGATGCTCAGTTGCGATCATCGAGATCATCCTGTTTCCTCCTCATTAAATCGTCTTGAAGACTTTATCGGTGCGATAGAAATCCAAGAAATACTTTTCCAAGTCAAACTTCACTTCGTTTAACCGTGTCACCTGACGGCCCTTCAACTGTGAGTTGAAGAACTGGGTAAGCTTGTCGTTAGGAACTGTCACGTCCAAGTGGTCATGTTCGATCGTGCCGCCTAGTTCATTGCCCGCCTGCTGTAGCGCCGCTTGGTTTGCAAAAAACAATTCGAACGTCTTCTTATCTTTGCTCTGCAACTTATTGGCATCGACCTGTGACACGATCCTGCCATCTTTGATGATGGCGATCCGGTCACAGGTGGCTTCGACTTCTGGAAAAATGTGACTGGATAACAGAATCGTCTTGCCTCGGCGCTTCTCTGAGACCATGAAGTTAATGAATGTCTCCTGCATCGCTGGGTCCAGGCCTGAAGTCGGCTCATCAAGGATCAAGATCTCCGGATCGGCTAAAAACGCTGCAATCACTGCGAGCTTTCGCTTGTTGCCAAGGCTCATTTGCTTAGTATTCACGCTCAGATCTAGGTCAAACATCTCAATCAGCTTCTTCAGATAACCGTCGTCCTTGACGTGACGCATTTGTTGCGCCGTCTTGATGAATTTCCAGCCGGTCACACTCTCTGGCAAGGCGACTTCGCCAGGCAGGTAGCCAACATGTTTCATGACTTGGCTATAAGCAGTCGTGGCGTCAAGACCTTGCACAGTCACACTGCCGTGCCCCGGTTTGGTGAAACCCATAATGTGACGGATCGTTGTGGTTTTGCCGGCCCCATTAGGACCGAGAAAACCGAAGACTTCACCGGGGTAAACTTCGAAGCTGACGTCGAAGATCCCGCGGCCATGTCCGAAATCTTTCGTTAGATGATCAATTTTTAGTGCTGCTTGTGTTTTCATTCGTCTCTCCTTGATTGACTTAACTGATGGAACCAGCATATCCTGTACCGCGGCTCTTGCCATCGTCTGAACGGGCAGACTTTCTTTGCCCATTCGGGCAGTTTCCGGATCTGGTACTTACTTATTGCGAATGACCCAACCTAGAATCGTACCGATCACGGTCAAAACGCCAGCGATAATCACGTACTTCAGTGGCACTCTCTTCTTGGTATCTGACATGTTGTCTGCTCCTTTGATTGACTTGATGAATACAGCATATCGGTAATCGCACTCCCTGCCATCGTCCGAACGGGCAGACATTCTTTGCCTATTTGGGCAGTCAGAGTACCTGCCATTAGGGAAGTGCCATGCCTAGTCCGAAATGACTTATATAATGCTTTTAAGCAAAACAAATCCCCTCCTTCCGCCACCTGTGGTTTGCAAGTGTACGGAAGGAGGGGTTATATGAGAGTATTGGGAACAGGCCAGTGTCTACTGAATTAAGGTGACGCATTATTCTCCAGAATATATGTCAACGAACTGCACACCGCAACCTCTTCCCAATCAGATACTGTCGAACAGTCTGCGACGGCACCGCCAAAACGAGCTGTCAGGTTGGACCCTAGGATCAACACCAATATCTGATTGCGAATCTGCGTGGGGCAATTTATCTATTTTTGATATATAAATGGCAGGAATAAGTTAGCCACCCAGATCGAGCTGGGTTAAGTTACCTGTTATCTAAGGTGTGGCGTTGGTTAGCTAGCCGCTGTCAACTTGGGAACACAGCCACGGTGATGACTAATTTGATTCTAAAACGTGAATGAAAAAAGCCATCAGTACCGACATTTGATGTCTAAGTACCAATGGCTCTTTTGGCAGGAAGTTGGCAGGGAACCACTTCAATTTTACCTATTTCAACTCATTTTACTTAATCGAAAACGCCGTTAAATCAGGCTTTTCATCTCAAATGTCACCTGCAACTTATTCCCACTCAATTGTCGACGGCGGCTTGCTCGTCACATCATACACGATTCGGTTAACGTGATCCACTTCGTTTACGATTCGTGTCGAAATCTTAGCCAGCACGTCATAAGGAATGTGGGCAAAGTCCGCGGTCATCCCATCGATGGAAGTTACCGCACGGATACCAACGGTGTAGTCGTATGTCCGGCCGTCACCCATAACACCGACTGAACGGATACCTGGTAAAACAGTGAAGTATTGCCAGATGTCGCGGTCTAAGCCGGCTTTTTTAATCTCGTCACGGAGGATAAAGTCGCTATCACGGACGATTTCAAGTTTCTCAGGAGTGATTTCACCAATGACCCGGATACCTAAACCGGGACCTGGGAATGGCTGACGCCAAACGAGGTCTGAAGGCATACCTAATTTCTCACCTAATTCACGAGCTTCATCCTTAAACAAGGTCCGCAATGGTTCGATCAATTGGAAATGCATGTCTTTTGGTAAGCCACCAACGTTGTGGTGAGACTTGATGGTTTGAGCCGTATCAGTCCCAGATTCAACCACGTCGGTGTACAGGGTACCTTGAGCTAGGAAGTCGATACCGTTCAGCTTTTTAGCTTCATCGTTGAACACCTGAATGAACTCGTTACCGATGATCTTCCGTTTCTTCTCAGGTTCGCTGACACCCTTCAGTTTGGATAAGAACCGATCAGCAGCGTTGACTTCAATAATGTTCAAGCCAAACTTGCCTTTCAGACTTGCCATGACCTGTTCAGCTTCACCTTTACGCAATAAGCCGTGATCAACGAAGATGGAAGTCAGCTGATTACCGATAGCTTTGTGCAGCAGCACACCCACAACGGAAGAATCCACACCGCCAGAAAGCCCCAGCAGGACCTTTTTATCGCCGACAGTTTCGCGAATATGCTGAATCTGCAGGTCGATGAAATCATCCATTGACCAGTTAGCTTCCGCATGGCAAACGTCAAAGGCGAAGTGCTTCAAAATATCGTTACCGTAATCGGTATTACGAACTTCAGCGTGGAATTGAATCCCATAAAAGTTCCGTGCGGTATCCTGCATCGCGGAAATTGGACAATCAGTGCTAGTTGCAACTTCCGTAAACCCTTCAGGTACTTTGGTCACTAAGTCACCATGACTCATCCACACGTTTTGTTTCCTAGGCGTATTGGCAAATAACTTGGCGTCATCGCTGGTCACCGTAATGGCTGCACGACCGTACTGGCCGTTATCAGACTTCACTTGACCACCTAAATTGTAAGCCATCAACTGCATCCCATAACAAATTCCCAAAATAGGAATGCCTAACTTGAAAATCTCAGGGTCGACCCGCAGCGCGTCTTTTGCGTACACACTGTTAGGACCACCAGAAAAGATGATTCCCTTGGGATTAAGAGCTTTAACTTCGTCTGCCGTGATCTCATGGGACATTAATTCAGAGTAAATCCCGATGTCACGGATCCGACGGGTAATGAGCTGATTGTACTGTGAACCGAAGTCCAGCACAATGATCTTATCAAAGGATGATAAATCCACCTTTGCCAATCCATTCACACCTTTCTTAATATAAACAGGACTTGAAACCATTAGTTATACTATACAGATTCTTCTAATGCCGGTCAATCAAAATTAGGAAAGTTTAATTGTTCGGATTTTATCGAATAATTTCAATAATTACAAGTGATTATGCTTAATCGTCCTTGTATTCGCTAACCATTTCCATCCAGCAAACCAATCTCAGTTATGACTTTCGCAGCATCACTTGATCAATAATATGCTGCTCACCCTTATGGATGATCATGTCAGCACGACTGCGCGTAGGTAAAATGTAGTCCTCCAAATTAGGCAGGTCAACGCTGTACCAGATATTCTTAGCCGACTCCACCGCGGCATCTAACGGTACCTTAGTATAGGAATGATAATAGTTATCCGGATCATCCTTTGCCAGCTTCAGTAACGCCTTAAACCGTTCCAAATACCATTCTTCGATGAGTTTCGCCCGCGCATCGACGTAGATGGAAAAATCAGTAAAATCGGAAACGTAAATCTGCTCAGAACTGGGCAACTGTAACGTATTAATTCCTTCAATAATCAAGACATCCGGCCGTTCGATTTCCTGAACTTCATCGGGTACGATGTCGTAACTCTTATGGGAATAAACCGGCACCTCCATGAGCTCTTTGCCTGATTTAACGTCGTTCAAAAACGTGATCAGAGCTTTCATATCATAGCTTTCAGGGAACCCTTTTCGTGTTAGCAGGCCACGCTTTTTTAATTCCGCCGTGGAATACAAAAAGCCATCCGTGGTCAGCATTTCAATCCGCTGATCGGAGAAGAAGTGGTTCATCAGCACTTTCAAAAGCCGCGCGGTCGTACTCTTTCCCACTGCCACACTACCGGCAATTCCAATGATATAAGGTACGTGCCGCGGTGTCTGCCGCAAAAAACTGGCCTTGGAAGTCTGCCAGTCATCAAAATGCTGAATCAGCAGTCCGAGATAGTGAATCAAGGGAATGTAAATGTCCTGAACATCCTGCACGGAGATCTGGTCATTAAAAGCCTTGATCTGTTTCAGACTTGCCTGAGTCAAAGGCACCGATGCTTCCTGATAAAAATCGCGCCATTCATTTTTGCTAAATACATCGTAATTCATCAAATCAGTCATTCGTGTCCGCCCCATACATTCCGTAAGTACTAAATTGATACCATTATACACGAGCTATCTAGTAAGCGCTATATCTTATATCTAATCGTTGAAATATTTAAAAACGACTGAACCACTAATGGATTCAATCGTTTACTAAGCTTATTCTTTAACGTATTCGTCTGACGGTACGGTATTAAACAGCGGTGACAGCTTACCAGTTGCCAGCACTGTCAGCTGATGCATCGCCCGGGAACAGATGGTGTACAGCAATTGCCGCTCATCATCGTCCCGGTAGTTTTCAGCCGATGCTTCCCAGACGATTACCGCATCGAACTCCAGCCCCTTGGCCAGGAACGACGGTACGATAATCACACCGGGTGCCAGCCGCTGGTTCTCTGATTGAATCAGCGTGGCTTTAACGCCAGCATCGTGTAACTGGCCTGCCAAGTCACGGCAATTAGCCAATGATTTGCCAATAATCGCCGTAGTTTCCTTAGCGTGGTTATTATCCCGTAGCTGCTTGATCAGCCGTTTCAACGTTGCTTGCCGGTCTGGCTGAACGCTGATTACCGGTAACGCGCCGTTACGCTCAAACGCTTTGACCGCTTCGCCATTCACCAGAATGTGACGGGTAAAGTCAGTGATCTGTTCGGTTGAACGGTAAGACTGCGTCAGTTGCACCACCCGCGTCTTTTCAGGATCAAACATGGTGCTGAGTTCACTAAGCAGCGTCTTGCTGTTTTCCTTAGTGAAAATGGCTTGGTTCAAGTCACCTAACAGGGTGAACTTAGCCCGTGGAAAACTGAACTTCAGGTACGCCAGCTGGAACGGCGTGTAGTCTTGAATTTCATCAATAAAGACGTAGCGCATTTCCTTTTCACCCTTGTGGCCGGTCATCTTGTCATACAGGTACAGATAAGGTGAAATGTTGCTCAACGTCATCTTAGACTGCTTAATGTCCGCAATGGTCCGTTCAACGCTGGCCTTCCAGTCTTCCTTAGTGATGCCATAATCATCAAGGCTGATAATGGCCGGAATGCTACGAAGCATGTGCACCATTTGACCGTTGATACTTAAGAACCGGTTGCGGACAACTGCCTCGCGGATCGGTGCAAAAGCCTTCATCACAATTTTACGGGCATAGAATTTGTATTCTTTATCCGCGTCTTCGATTTCTTGCGGATCTTCACCCTTCATTTGATTCATTTCTTCTTGGCTCAGATCCTGCACGGCCTCTTCAACCCACTTAGCCCGCATCTCGGAACTGATCCGCCGGTTAAGCATTTTAATCAACCGCTCACGAGTACCGTCTAACCGGTTAAACAAGCGGTAGTTATCATTAAAGCTATAATATATTTCGTGAATTTTTTCCTTAGTAAAGAACGGTTTCCCCTTGAAGTTGATGTTCCGGAAAATCATGTCCTCTTTTTCCAAATGATTAGCGTACACCGTAACGGCGTTGTAGAAGGCCAGGCTGCCCTTCAGCGAGTCGATCCGCTCCTCAGCAACCGTATAGTCTTCACCAAACCGCTGCGCCAGCGTCTCCACCGCCATCTTCGGTAACCGGTGGCCGGTATACTGGTAGTACGTCATTTGGACCATGTTCTGCTCACCGAGCTCGGGCAGCACTTGGTCGATATAGTCGTTAAATAACTGGTTTGGTGAGAACAAGATCACTTGACCAGAAGTCAGCTTGCCACGGTAACGGTACAGCAAGTAAGCAACCCGTTGAAGCACGGCCGCCGTTTTCCCAGAACCAGCTGCCCCTTGAACGAACAGCAAGTCGGACTTGGTATCCCGGATAATCTGGTTTTGTTCTTTTTGAATGGTTGTCACGATACTCTTCATCTTAGTATCAGACTGTTCACTCAACGCATCCAGCAGCATTTGGTCCCCAACGGCTTCTTCGGTATCAAACACCGTTTTGATCTTGCCGTTTTCAATCTGGAACTGACGCTTCAGCTTCAGGTTAACCGTCTGCTCCCCATCGGGCGTCTGGTAGGTGACGTCGCCAAGACCGCCATCGTAATAAACACTAGAAATCGGTGCACGCCAGTCATATACTAGAAATCGATCAGGTTCATCGGAAAAGGAAGCCAGCCCAATGTAGATCGTTTCCGTTTTGGGTTCGCCCTCTTCATGGAAATCAAGCCGCGCGAAATACGGGGTCTTTTCCATTTTCTTCAGCGTATTCAGTTCGTCAGTGGCATGCTGCCAGCTATTTTGTCGCTCATTAAGCTGCTGTTGCTGCTGATGAACGGACAGTCCGGTTTCCATCATGCCTTCGTACGAATCGGTTTTAAGCCGTAATTCGTTGACCAGGTTACTACGAATGCCAGACTCATCTGACTTTGCAGTATCGATTCGCTCTTGCGATTTAGCCTGAGCAATTTTGATTTTATCAATTACTGCATTTAAGTGTGCTTGTTCTTGCTGTTTAATCGTATCTGCCATGGCGCCCTCCAGTCGTAAATTCGATAGTAAAGTATAGCACTAATTGCATCCGATAAGAACAATATAGCTTCATTAAATCCCTATAAATGATTCGAGGTATTGTTATGGATCAAATCTCATTGGTTATTATTCTGTTAAGTGCGTTGGCCATTCCTCTGATTATGGCACGGTTTAAGCTGACCTTGCTGCCGACCGCGGTGGTGGAAATTATCGTCGGAGTGATCTTAGGTCCCAGTCTGCTAAACATCATTCACGCAAACGATACACTGAGCATGCTGAAGGATGTCGGCGTGATCGTGCTGTTATTCCTCAGTGGGCTGGAAATCGACTTTAGCCTCTTTAGCCGGAAGCGCAACGACCTCACGCCGCTGGAACAAAAGCAGTCGGCGAACGCGCCGAAGTATTCTCCCGTGATACTGGCGTTTATGAGCTACGGTGCCATCGTTGTCGTGTCGATCATCATCGCTTTTCTGCTGAAACTATCGGGCATGTTCGCCGATGTTTGGCTGGCTACGATCCTGTTTATGACCATTTCATTGGGTATCGTCATCGCCGCGCTGAAGGAAAAAGAACTACTGAGTAAGCCCTTCGGCCAAACGATTTTGTTGATCTCAGCTCTAGGCGAAGTGGTGCCCATGATCGGGTTAACCTTTTACGCCTCGGCCTACAGTCCCGCCGCTAAATCACTATGGCTATTATTATTGATTCTGCTGGCCGCGGGTCTGCTGGTTTGGCGCTTTAAAGCCTTTTTCAAGTTCTTCGACCGAATTAATAAATCCACCACCCAACTAGATGTTCGGCTGTCATTTTTCGTCATCGTGCTGTTAGTCACCATCGCCGAATCGGTGGGTGCTGAAGGTATTCTAGGTGCTTTCTTAGCTGGGATCGTCATCAAGTTACTGCAGCCCCACGAAGAGACCAAGGTGCGGCTGGATTCTATCGGTTACGGCTTCTTCATCCCGATCTTCTTTATTATGAGTGGTGTAGGACTAAACCTGCGAACCCTGCTGGCCGACCCGAAAACCTTAGTTTTGATTCCGGCCTTTCTAATCGCCTACCTAGTTGCCAAGGTAGCTGTGTACCCGATTTTACGGTTACGCTTTAAAAATGGGAACGCCTTTGCCGGCACTGCTATGAGCACCACCACGCTGACCGTTGTTTTAGCGATCTTACAAGTTGCTGAGCATTTGCACCGCATTACCGCTCAGCAGTCAGGGGCTTTTCTGTTAGCCGCTATCCTGACCTGCATTATCGGACCGGTCACTTTCAACCGGCTCTACAGTACTGAAGCGGCTGATGCTAAACCACTTAACGTCCACTTTATCGGCACTAACCTGCTCACCGTACCAGTGGCCCAGCAGTTAACCAAAAACGGCTACGATATTCACATGTATACCGACCAAGAACGTAACTACCGCGCCTTTAATAGTGAAATCGACGTGCATTTACTGAAAAATCTGGTGCCCGACGACCTGGTAGCTGATGACGTTTTTGACACCGACATCATCGTCTTGGGTCAGAGCAATTCGAAGGAAAACTACCGTCTGGCAAAGTCCGCCAAACAGTATGGCGTACCACGGGTAATTGCCCGCTTTGAGGATCCCAACATTCTGGACGAACGTAAGGATACCCTGATGAAAATGGGTGTGGAAGTGTACAGTACCCCTGACGTCCAGATCAGTATGCTCCGCAGTTTGATTGAAACGCCATCAACGCTGGAACTGCTCACTTCCACCGATGCATCCGTCTACGAAGTACAGCTGCGCAACCACAAATACGTCGATATTCAGGTCCGCAACCTGCCATTTATTGATGACATTACCATTGCGCAAATTTATCGTGAGCACCGGTTCGTACGTCCTAGTGGCGATACACCGCTGAAGCTCAACGACCGGATCCTCTTCACCAGCAGCAAACAGCAATCCGCTCAAATCCGTCGTGAATTGGGCAAATTAAACTAATTTTTGGAGGCAATTTCTTGGCTAATTTTGATATTTACTTTGTTCGCCACGGACAGACCGTTCTGAACAAATACCACCGCATTCAGGGCTGGATCGACGCAGCTCTCACCGATAAGGGCGTAAAGGATGCCCAGTCAGCGGGTAAGCGACTGGCACACATTCCGTTCACTAAGGCTTACACCAGCAATTCCGAGCGTGCACAGCACACCGCTGAATACATTTTGGCAGCCAATAGCGGCACGGTTAAAACAGCCATCATCAACCCTGCCTTTCGGGAAGAAAACTTCGGTTACTTTGAAGGCAATGATGAAAACCAAACCTGGCACATGATTGGCGGCCCTGACGGTAACATTACCTTTAACGCGATGATCTCGGCCTACACCATTGAAGGCGTTAAGGACCGCATCGCTGCTCAAGACCCCTTCAACGATGCCGAAGATAACGCCACCTACTGGGCCCGGCTGCAACCAGGGTTCGATACCTTGATGCACGACTGTGTTGACGGCGATAAGGTCCTGGTGGCCAGTCACGGCACCACTATCCGCAGCATCGTTTCACGTTTCCAGCCAGACATTAACGTTGCCGTTTCAGCATTGAACGGCTCCGTAACTAAGTTAGAAGTTCGCGGCAGTGATATTTCTGTAGCTTACTATAATCATGTAGATGATCAGTTAGATTAATTCATTTAGAAAATAGCACTTACTCCGTGCTCTCGGGGTAAGTGCTATTTTTATCTGCTTATTATTTCGTCGGTACCGCTTCATTCAAAGACTAACTTTAGAATTCTCGCTGACCGCCAAGATAAACCTGCTTGTCTTTTTGCTGAACGTTCTTCACGTCAGCCAACGGATCAGCCTTTAGAACTTGGAAATCGGCTTGCTTGCCAACTTCCAAGGTGCCGTACTTATCAGCAACCTCGCAAAGCGCGGCTGAATTCAAGCTAGAACATTGATAGGCTTGAGCGGGTGTCATGCCAACCTTAGTTAACAGTTCGAATTCTCTAGGCGTCATGTCGAACCCGTTAAACGGTGTCCCGGCATCCGTCCCGCAAGTAAACTTCACGCCCATTTTAAAGGCCCGCTTGAAGTTCTTGTAAGTGTCATCCAGAGCGTCCGCGCATTTCTTAACTTCCCAGTCGGGTAAAACACCCTTGCCATAGGCTGGAATCGTCCACTCCGCAATCAGCGTTGGTGTTAAATAAGTACCCTGATCAAGCATTTGCTGGGCTTCAGCTTCAGTGACGTAAAAGCCGTGTTCAATTGAATCAACTCCTGCATCCAGCGCGTTTTGAATCCCGGGATTACCTTCGGCATGTGAAGCTACCTTGCGATGCTTATGATGGGCTTCCACCACCCCAGTTTTCATTTCGGTAACCGACAGCTGCGGATCGTCCATGAAGTCACCGGGCGTCATAACCCCACCGGTTGCCATCATTTTAACCACGTCAACGCCGTTTTTAAGGGCCGTCCGGACACCTTTTCTCATTTCATCCGGTGAGTCAACCGTCCAGCCACCGTGGGGTGAATCCCCATGACCGCCCGTCATCGAAAAGGCTCTGCCGGAAGCCTGAAAGTGCGGCGTATGTGCTAACAGCCCCTTCTTTTGCATCCGTTTGAGCTTTACATCAACGTCATAGTCGGTCCCTAGCTGTCGCGCAAAGGTAACACCGGATTTTAACAGCTTCTGTAAGTTTTGGTAGGCAAAGACTGCTGATTCGGCTTCTGAATCACCAAAGCGACCGTCAAACGCATCCGGATTACTGGTGACATGGGTATGAACGTTTAAGAACCCTGGCATCACGTACTGACCATTCAAGTCAACCGTTTCATCGGTTTGCGGGTGCTGACCCGTTCCCCGTTGTGTCAGCGCGCCGGTTTCAGTATCCACCGTAAACCAGGCGTCCGCTTGGTTTTGATCACCAGTTCCATCAAATAAAGTAAAGTTATAAAAAGTCTTTTCTGTCATTGTTTTGTCCCCCAATTAACTATTATTTCCAATATGCGTATTGATACTGTGCTTCATTCAGTAATGAATAATGAAGGCCGCCAACCTTTGAACTCACTAACTTAGCTTCAGAAGGCTGATAAAGCGGCACGAGTCCTTTTACTGCCATGAGGCGCTTATTTGCTTTAACTAAACCATCGTAACGTGCTTGACCAGTTGCTTTATCCGCAGCTGTCATTAATCGATTAAACTGATTATCATTCCAGCCGGTAAAGTTAACGGTGTTGCCTTTAGCTGCAAGACTCAAGAAATCAGCTGAGTCCAGCCAATTAGTGCTCCAGCCGGTGAGGTTCATTTCAAAGTTACCCGCAAAGTCACGTGAAACGTGTTGTGCGTGAGGCAATGAAGTCACTGTCACTTTCGCACCCTTAAAGTACTTTTTCATATTTGCTTGGATATAAGCGCCAACGTGCTTATCTTCATCAGTGTCATCCGTCAATAAATTCAAAGTAACGGTCTTTTTACCGGTTTCCTTGAGGTACTTATTCCAGTAGCTCTTAGCTTTTTCCAGGTTATATGGCAGTAAGTTACCCGTTTCAGTCGCCATATCCTTACCGTTCTTTGGGTTTGTCTGATCACCCCGCGGCACCATGCTCAGTGCTGGTTTGGAACCATCTTGAAGCACTTGTTTAGTCAATGCTTGTCGGTTAACCACGTAGGAAACAGCCTGACGTAAGTTTTCAGAGTTAGTTTGCGGTTTCTTGTTATTGAAGTACAAGTACTGCAGCCGGCCAACTAAGTGGGTTTGTAAGTTTTTGTTATTTGCATTAGCCCGAACGTATTGACCTGAGACGGTAGTTTCCTGCACTTTACCACTCTTAAACAGATCTTGTGCGGTATTTTCATCCTTGGTTGCTGTAACTTTAACCTTAGGAATTTTAACTTGTTTAGCATTCCAATAATGATTGTTCTTCACGTAAGACCAACTAGAATTACTGCCCGTCCAGCCAACCAGTTTGTATGGGCCGTTGGTCATAGTCTTCGAAGCACTCGTACCATACTTCTGACCGTACTTTTCAACAAACTCCCTGTTTAGCGGCATGTATTTGGATGCAATCAAATTATTAAGGTATGGAACTGGTTGCGTCAATTTAAACTGAAGTTTGTCTTTACCTAAAGCTTTTACACCTAATTGACTTGGGGAAACCTTACCTGCTTGTACCTTGTCATAGTTGACGAAATACTGAAAAACGTTAGCGTATTGAGCCTTGGTCTTAGGATCTACTTGACGTCTAAATGAATAGACGAAATCTTGGGCAGTGACTGGATCACCATTAGCCCACTTAGCATTCTTTTTAAGATTGAACGTATATGTTTTACCATTATCCGTTGGCTTAACAACCTTCGTTGCCACGCCAGGAACAAGCTTATTGTGCTTATCATATGTATATAAACCTTCCATGGTCTGATAAATCAGACTGGCACTATTAGTATCCGTGTCTTTATTAGGATCCGCGGTCGCTGGTTCACTTGGCAGTGTGACATTCAACGTTTTATTTTTAGTCGCCTGCGAACTGCCGCTGCTGCAGCCTGCTAAAGCAACTCCCAACAAACAAACTCCCAAACCTGACAATAACATTTTCTTCTGCATAATCAATTCCTCCTAGTTTAACCAATAATTGAATTAAAAAAGCCCTTCAGAGCAATTGCTCTAAAGGGCGCATTGATTTGCACGGTACCACCTTTTTTCGCTGTAACTAAATACAGCCTTACGTGAACGGTAACTTCCTAGTTGAATCACTCACCGAGCTAGGATCCCGACGTTTGATTCAAAATTACGATTCACTGCACTGATAACGGGTGCCACCGGTGAGACTTACTAAAAATTCAGCCCACAGCTCAAAAGGGATTTTCTCAACGACTTGACCGACCCGCTTTCACTAAACCGGGCTCGCTAACGGCGCCATCGTCGATACTTACTTCTTCAACGCTTTTAATTTTTTAATCAATTATTAATTAAAAAGTTTAGCACTGTTTTATATTTTGTCAACAATGCATCTGAATTTTTAATATTTTAACAGTATTGCCATAACGTTAATGACCAGCATTCAAAATTGCACTTAGGCCTATCAACCCTTTTGTTTGCAACCAGTTGCCCACCGTGCTACATTAGCTGACAGATTAAAACCGAGTAAATCACAGGGGGGGAAGATTCATGGCGGATAAGCAAGCGGAATCCCAAGCGAATGGTTCGTTGATGGAAATGTTTCGCTTTGTCTTCAGTAAAGTCCTTAAAATGCGCTGGTTATTGATATTAAACATCTTAGCATTAACCGTAATCACCTTGCTGCAGTTCGTGATGCCGCAAATTGAACAGTTTATTATCGATAAAGTGATCCCGCAACACAATTTTCAGTGGCTGATTGGCGCCATTGCCATTCTTTTAATAACGGCGGTCGTACTGGGCGCGTTCACCTACATTTCAACTTATTACATGTCCGTGATGAGTCAAAACGCCATTACTGACCTGCGTAATCAACTGTACGAATACTTGTTAAAATTAGACACCAGTTTCTTCGAATCCAGTAAAACCGGTGACCTGATGACCCGACTAACCAGTGACATCAATAACCTGCAAAGCCTCATATCAGCCAACATGCTAAACATGATTGGCAACCTCTTCACCTTTATTGGCGTGCTGGGACTGATTTTCTACATCAACTGGCAAATGGCGTTGGCTGTAAGCCTCACTTTTCCGCTGATGTTCATCGTCTACCGGGTCTTTCGGGTACGGATCCGAACTGCTTTTATGAACGCTCGGCGGTCACAAGCCCGGATGTCAAACCAGATGCAGCAAACCCTGACGCAAATCGACCTGATTAAAAGTTTCAACAGTGAAAATATCGAAGCCCAGCGGTTCGACCATTTTGCCGCTGCAAACCGGAAAGACATGATTTCTGCTGGTCAAAATCAGGCTATTTTTTCACCGCTAATCGATGGGATCAATACGCTAGGAATCGCAATCGTTTTGGCATTAGGTGCTTACTTTATTATCAAGGGTCAGCTCACCGTTGGCCAGCTGGTAGCCTACTTGAGCTACGTGGCAATGGTGCAGTCACCCATTCAGGCTTTTACCCGACTGCTCAACCAGCTCCAGCAGTCGCTGGTTTCCTATGGTCGGATCCAGTCAATCCTGCAGGAGAAGCCACAGGTGTTAAATGCGGTCGATTCTAAGCCGTTTCCAAAGTTTTCTAAGGGAATTACCCTTAGTCATGTTAACTTTACTTATGACGCTACTAAACACCCTGAAACATATGACGCCACCCTGAAGGATATTAGTTTTACAATTCCCTACGGCAAAACAACTGCTCTGGTTGGCCGGTCGGGTTCTGGCAAAACGACCATCACCCGGTTGATCGACCGATTTTACGATCTGGAAAGCGGCAGCATTACCTTTGACGGCTTACCAATTCAGTCCATCGATATTTCTTCGCTGCGCCAGCATATCGCCATCGTTTCCCAGGATATCTTTATTATTGACGGCAGTATTCGCAACAACATTCTGTATGGCCGGCCAGATGCCACCGATGATGAAGTCTGGGAAGTCGCCAAGTTAGCTGACCTTGATACCTTTATCCGTGAATTACCGGATCAGTTAGATACCCAAGTTGGTGAGCGGGGCGTCAAACTTTCCGGCGGGCAAAAGCAACGGGTGTCAATTGCCCGTGCTTTACTGAAGAACGCACCCATCATCATTTTAGACGAGGCCACCGCTAGTCTGGATAACCAGTCTGAAAAAGCAATCCAGCACGCGTTAAATAACCTGTTGGAGTCTCGTACATCCCTGGTCATTGCACACCGGTTATCGACGATTCATGATGCTGATCAGATCATTGTACTGGAGAATGGCCGGGTGGTTGAGACTGGGACTCATGAAAGTCTTTTGAAGGCGGGCGGGGCTTATAAGAAGCTGTATGATGCACAATTTGAGTGAGAGATGTTCACTTTTTACACTTTTACGTAGCCGTAACGCGTTCAAGAGCCCAGAGTCCGGCCATGCAAGCCAAATAAAGCAGGTTCCCAAAGTTCACGGGAACCTGCTTTATTTGGCTTACATTCTGGACTCTAACCGGGCTCTTTCACGCTCAATCCCATCTCTTTAGCCCTCTCCTGATACATCGGGATCTCATCCTGACTGCATTGGACATAGTGATGGGGGACGATTTCCACTAATTCACGTTTCTTGGAACCATCTTCGTACTTCGGATCGTACTTAATCTGCGTCCGGGTACGCTCATACTCTGGATCCGGCACCGGCACGGCGGAAAGCAGACTTCTCGTGTAGTCGTGCAACGGGTGATTGTAGACCTCATCCGAGGTGCCCACTTCCAGCATCCGGCCATAGTGCATGACACCGATGCGGTCGGAAATGTACTTCACCATGGATAAATCATGGGCGATGAACAAGTACGTCAGCTTCCGCTCACGCTGCAGCTTCTTCAGCAAATTGACCACTTGAGCTTGAATGGAAACATCCAAAGCGGAAATGGGTTCGTCAGCAATGATGAACTTCGGTTGCACAGCAAGTGCCCGCGCAATACCGATCCGTTGCCGCTGCCCACCAGAAAATTCATGAGGATAGCGGCTGGCGTGGTCACGGTTTAAGCCAACAGTCGCCAGTAAGTCAGCCACCTGCTTGCTGCGATCAGCGTCGTCTTTTGCTAAATGATTAATGTCGATACCCTCAGCCACAATGTCCTTAACCTTCATCCGTGGATTCAGTGACGCATACGGATCTTGAAAAATCATCTGCATATCACGCCGAAACTGCTGCATTTTTTTGGCATCTTTTAAGCCAACAATCTCCTGTCCATTAAACTTAATGGATCCGCTAGTTGGCCGGTACAAGTGAATAATGGCTCGACCAGTAGTGGTTTTACCCGAACCGGATTCACCCACAAGTCCAAAAGTTTCACCCTCATAAATATCGAAGGAAATATCGTCAACAGCCTTAACTTCGTCGCGCTTGCCAACGTTGAAATACTGTTTCAAATGGCTGACTTCAAGCACTTTTTTAGCGTTATCAAGCTCCATTATTGCTGTTCCTCCTCTTCTTCGATTTGATGGTGCTGCGCTTTAGCCAGGGCTTCTTTTTGCATCTCAGCAAACTTCTTTTGCCGTTCAACAATCTGGTCCGGCGGCGTTACCTTTGGTGCATCGGGATGCAATAGCCAAGTAGCAGCATAGTGCGTATCCGAAACCTTAAAGAATGGCGGTTCCATTTCCGTATCGATTTTTAGCGCATACGGGTTCCGTGGCGCAAAGGCATCGCCCTTTGGCGGATCTAGCAGATCCGGCGGCGTCCCGGGAATCGAAGCCAGTTTTTCACCGTTAGTATCCAAAGTCGGCATGGAGCTCAAAAGGCCCCAGGTGTACGGGTGCTTTGGATTATAAAAGATTTCATCAACCGTCCCGTATTCAACAATCTTACCTGCATACATCACCGCAACCCGATCAGCCATACCGGCAACGACCCCTAAATCATGGGTAATGAAAATAATCGAGGTTGCAATTTTATCCTGCAGTTCGCGCATCAAATTCAAAATTTGAGCTTGAATCGTCACGTCCAGCGCGGTAGTTGGTTCATCGGCAATCAGAATCTCCGGATAGTTGATCAGCGCAATGGCGATGACGATCCGTTGACGCATCCCACCAGAAAATTGGTGTGGATAGTCGTTGATCCGATTTTCAGCATCAGTAATACCAACCAGCTTCATCATTTCCAAAGCTTGCGCCATGGCTTTTTCCTTTTTAACACCCTTGTGAATCATTAAAGGTTCGGCAATTTGACGGCCGATACGCATCGTTGGATCCAGTGAGGTCATTGGATCTTGGAAGATTTGGGCGATTTTAGCGCCACGTAAACCTTCCAATTCTTTCTGTGACATTTTTAAAACATCTTTATCGTGAAATTGAATGGTGCCACCCTCAACCACCGCGTTATTAGCCAGCAAGCCCATGATTGAACGGGTAGTTACCGTCTTACCAGAACCGGATTCACCAACAATGGCTAAGGTTTCGCCCTTTTTCAGGTCAAAACTAACGTCACGGATGGCTTTCACAGTTCCGGCGTAGGTGTTGAAGTTGATTTTGAGGTGGTTGACCTTCAAAATAGTTTCTTTACTTTGCATGATTTAACTTCACCTACTCTTTCGTTTGCGGATCAAAGGCGTCACGCAGACCATCGGCGAAGATGTTAAAGGCAATCATAATCACTGACAGCACGATAGCTGGATACCACATCTGATATGGTAAAAATTGAAAGTTCTTTTGACCATCGTTCAGCAACGTCCCTAATGATGCCTGAGGCGCACTGATCCCAATCCCAACGAAGGACAGAAAGGCTTCGAAGAAGATGGCACTTGGGATGGTAAACATCGTTTGAATAATAATAATACTAGATAGGTTAGGCAGTAAGTGCTTAAAGGCAATCTTAATTGAGCTTTCACCCAGTGTTTTAGCTGCCAACACGTACTCCTGCTCCTTTAATTCCAACGTTTGGGCCCGTATCAGCCGCGCCATTGTCGTCCAGCTAGAAAACGCAATGGCCAGCGTAATTGACATCATGCCGGGTTTTAAAATCAAAATCAACAAAACAACCACAACCAGTGTTGGAATCGACATGATAATTTCAATCACCCGTTGCATGAAGTTATCGATCCAGCCGCCCTTCCAGCCGGAAAAGAGACCAAAGGTAACACCAATCAACAAGTCAACGGCGGTTGCCACAATGGCAACCGTTAAGGAAATCCGGGTCCCAAAGAGAATTCTGGATAACATATCACGGCCCAGATAGTCAGTCCCTAACCAGTAGTGAACGCCAGCACCGGCACCAGCTGCCTGATAGGCATTAACCCGGCTGCCAGCCTGCTCCAACGTCCCGTTTAACCCGTTAATGTGAATACCCGGCCATTTCGGCGGTAAGTTCGCGTACTGCGGATTAACCGCGTTGGGATTATGCGGTGAAATAAACGCGGATCCAAATGCTAAAACAAAGAAGATCACGAGAATAATCATCGCAATAATCGCACTTTTATTCTTTTTTAAGCGACGCCATGCATCCTGCATAAAAGTCAGATTAGGCGCTGCAATTTTTTCACTGTCGAGATGTTTTGACTTATCAAGAGGTTCAAAACTATCTGCAGGAAGTTTTACTTCGTCAGCCATTTATTTACCTCCTAATTAATTGCTTTTGCCAGAGATTCGAATTCGCGGATCAATAATTCCGTAAACGATATCGGTGATCAGCAGAACCACCATCAGCATGACACTGTACACGATCGTAACCGCCATGATGGTTGGGTAGTCGTTGGTCAGAATCGACTTAACGAATTGTTCACCAATCCCAGGAATGGAGAAAATATTTTCGATAACCATTGACCCGGTCATGATATTGACCGCCAATGGTCCAATGATCGTAACCACTGGAATCAAACTGTTTCGCAGGGCATGATGATAAATGACGCCCCACTTACTGAGCCCTTTGGCCCTAGCCAGTTCAATGTAATCGGAATTCAATACGTCCACCATTTCCGTTCTGGTAAACCGCGCCGTGTCCGCAAACGGTGACGCAGCCAGCGCGAGGGTTGGCAAAACGGTGTAGGCAAATCCGCCCCAATCAGCAATTGGGAACCAGTGCAATTTTAAGCCAACAAAGTATTGCAGCAAAACCGCCAACACGAAACTTGGGATTGAAATTCCTAAAATAGAAATGATCGTCGCGCTAGTATCAACCCAGGTGTTTTTCTTGATAGCACCCAAAGCACCAACCAGGATACCGGGAATAACACCCACGATCATTGCTTGAGTCCCCAGCAAAAGTGATGGCCCAATCCGGCTTGAAATCAAGTAAGAGACTGGCTGATCACTAAACTGGAAGGAAGTCCCAAAATTACCTTGGAACACGCCGGCAACATAGGTTAAATACTGCTGCCAAATGGGCTTGGTCAGTCCGTACTGCTTCAAAATCAGGTGCTGCTCAGATGGTGAGAGCTTTTGCTGGTTTTGCAACGGCGTCCCAGGCAATAATTTCATTAGAAAAAACGTCACGGTGATGACGATGAATAAGGTTAACAGCAGATAAAAGATCCGCTTTAATAAATATTTCGCCATGAAAATACCTCACATTCTAGTTACTTAGATTATATCATTACACTTTTCACCTAATATGTAAAAGTAAGAGAGAGGAACATTCCCCGTTCCCTTCTCTTACTTTCTCAAAACACAATGTTACTTATTCCCATTTATTTACCAATCATAGCTTAACTTATTTCTTTGACAAGTAAGCATGACTGAAGTCCCATTGTGCACCGGTTGGAAAGTATTGAACACCATGAACTTTCGACTTCAGCATTTGAGCCTGAGTTTGTTGATAAAGCGGTACAATACCTTGCTGTTTCATCAACGTCTTCTCGGCGTCTACCAAATCGTTCCAACGTGCAGTAGCGTTGTTGGCATCCTTACCTTCAGCGTTCCTAACGTCCGCATCATAGGTACTGTTCTTCCATTGACCACGGTTGTACGCGTTGTTTGAAGTAAACAGTGAACTAAATGAAATTGCGTCTGGGAAGTCAGCAATCCAGCCACCGACAACCATATCGAATTGACCCTTAGTTGAACGGCTCAAACGAACGTTAAATGGTACGTTAGTTGTTGTTACTTTTAGCCCTGGCAACTTGTTCAATTGACTTTGAAGGAATTCTGCGGTCTTCTTGCCAGCTGGGGTATCGTCTGCAAGCAAGTTAAGTTTCATGCTTGAACGGCCAGACTTCTTAAGTGCTTTCTTCCAGTAGGATTTAGCTTGACTCAAGTTGTACGCTGTTCCTGACTTAACGTAAGCAGCATCCGCAAAGTCCTTGCCGCCCTTCTTAGCGAGATTCGTTGGCACTAATCCCTTTGGCGCTTGAGAGCCATCAGCTAAGATATCCTTAGTCAGCTGACCATTGTTGATAGCCAGGTTAACGGCCTTACGAGCATCAAGGTTGTTCTTGAAGAATCCTTTACGTTGGTTCATTTCAAGGTAGAAGGTCGATGCAGAGTTGCGGACATGCATTTGTTTGGAGTTCTTCAACTGCTTGTACTGCGTCCCATCAGTGATTAATTCATCAACCTTGCCACTTTGATATTGACTAAGCCAAGTTCCTTGATCCTTGATGACCTGGAACTTAACCGCCTTTAGCTTGGTTGCTTTAGCATCCCAATACTTACTGTTCTTAGCTAAAGTCCAAGTATTGTTAGTTCCAGTCCATCCCGTCATCTTAAACGGCCCGTTATAAACGGCCTGCTTTGAGTTGGCAGCGAACTTGGAACCGTATTTCTCAACCACTTTCTGGTTCTGTGGGAAGAACGCTGGTGCGCCAACAATGTATTTGAAATAACTTTGAGGCCGTGCCAACGTAACAACCACTTTATAGTTACCATCCGCTTTGACACCTAACTTGGACGGAGCCATTTTGCCCTTGTTGACCGCACTGAAGTTCTTCACATGATCATATAAGTAAGCATATTGAGAAGCCGTCTTCGGCTTAACCGTACGTTGCCAGCCATAAACAAAATCTTTGGCAGTCACAGGATCACCATTGCTCCACTTTGAATGACGCAAATTAAAAGTCCATGTCTTACCATCCTTAGAAACCTTGTAAGTCTTGGCAACACCAGGACGGAGCTTTGACCCCTGACCAATCCGAAGTAATCCTTCATCCACATTATTCAGTGCAGTACCACTAACAATATCAGTCGACTTTGAAGGATCCATTGTTGGCAAGTTAGCTGTTTCAACCCAGTTTAGAGTTTGATTGGTTGCCAAACTCTTGCTGTTCTTAGAACCACAGGCAGCTAGCAGTAATATTGATGCACCTGAAACCGCACCTAAAGCTAAAATTTTATTAAACTTCATCTGCAACACTCTCCTCTTATGGCATATTCGGATAAAAACTTAATTATGTACCGTGAAACTGGTCTTATTGTATATTAGGAAACCATCAAATTCAACTGTGTTTTATCATTTTTATGACATAAATCGCTTAAAATAGCGAATTTATGGGTATCTATTCTTGAATATTTTTAATTATATCGAATAAAATCACTATCTTTTACCTTTTTTGGACGAAAAACCACTGATGTTTATTCGTTTAACCTAAAGCCCTGAAAAATTAAATTATTTTAAGCTTTAACGTTTAGAAATAATTTGGCTGCTAGTATCCTGTTATTAACACATGCAATTATTTTCAGAAGATACGCATAGATATCCAATTTCAAATACTGCCAGTTACCTATCATTTCTGGCATACACTTAATGTCGCCAGTCAATTGTCCCCCTGCCCTATGTTATACTGAAGACAATCAATTTGAAGACAAAAGTTAAGGATGGTGACAACATGGATAACAGCGAACTTGTGCCGGTCATTAACATTGGCCTTAATACAGGACGCTATAACTTTGATTATGCCATGGAAGAGTTAAAAGCTTTGTCTGAAGCCAATAACATGAATGTGGTAGAAACCACCGTACAAAATCTCAGTCAGCCCGTTGCTGGGACTTATTTTGGGACTGGTAAAGTTGAAGAACTACGTGATATTGTCGTTGATACCGGTGCCGAAATCGTGGTGGCTAACGATGAATTAACCCCAAGTCAAATTAGAAACCTAGAAAAAATCGTTAAGGTTCCCGTGATGGACCGTACTGGATTGATTCTGGCAATCTTTGCCAACCGGGCGCAAAGCCGCGAAGCCAAGCTGCAAGTACAACTGGCCAAGCTGCAGTACCAGATGCCCCGGCTGCACACCGCTATGAACCAGCGGCTGGACCAGCAAACCGGGACCAGTTCCGGCGGTGGTTTCACCAACCGTGGTGCCGGTGAAGCTCAAATTGAATTAAACCGTCGAACCGTTCAAAGGCAGATCAATCATGTGCGTCATGAACTAAAGGACGTTGATAAATCAGCTGAGGTCAAGCGTCAGCAGCGAGAAAAGATTCAGCTGCCTAACGTTGCCCTGATTGGTTATACCAACGCCGGCAAGTCCACCATCATGAACGAACTGATCAAACGCTACGGGATGAACGATGACAAACAAGTCATGGTGAAAAACATGCTGTTTGCTACCTTGGATACCAGTGTCCGGCAGTTGCAGTTTAACGATTCAAAGAAACTGCTGCTGAGTGATACGGTTGGCTTTGTTTCACAGCTGCCCACTACCTTAGTTGAAGCTTTCAAGTCAACTTTGTACGAAGCTGCCAATGCCGATCTCTTGATTCAAGTCGTCGACTACTCCAGTCCTAACCGGATTGACATGATGTCGACAACTAAAAAGACTTTAACTGAAATTGGTGTGCCTGACCTGCCAATGATCACCGTTTATAACAAAGCCGATCTGACAGAAAACAACTACCCTTCCCGGGAAGGTGACGACATTGTTGTTTCCGCCAAGGATCCTGCTTCAATCGACTTGCTGGTTCAAGTCATCAGGGAAAAAGTCTTCAAGAACTACGTGACCGCAACCTTCTTGATTCCGTTTGAAAAGGGCGACGTCGTTTCCTATTTAAATGAGCACGCCAGCGTTAAATCAACGGACTACTTGGAAAATGGGACGAAGATCGAAGCTGAAGTCACAAACGTTGATTACCAGCGTTTTGAAAAATACGTTTTAGAAAAATAATTTCAACGTTACAAAAAACGTCATCCCAACAAAGACATTGGGATGACGTTTTTTGTACTATGCCACATTTTCTTAAACGTGCTCAAACAAGCAGAGACTTGCATCTAAGGCACCCCTGACAAAAATCCAAGACCGGGATTTCCGTCAGGGGTGCCTTAGACTCCAGTCTCTAAACGCTTGTTTTCACACTCTCTACATTAACTCATTCTTCTATCCAACGACCGTGACAACAGCGACAACGCGTAACATACAACGAAGTACATGACCGCGATCATCAAGAACATTGGTAAAATATACGTTGAATTTTGACCGTAAACGATTTGCGCATTGTGCATCAAATCTGGCAGCACGATGATAGTCGCCAATGAAGTATCCTTAATCAATGAAATAAATTGACTGACCAAAGCTGGAATCATTTTTTTCATCGCTTGCGGCAGGACAACATGATACATTGCCTGTCCGTATGATAAGCCGTTAGCTCTGGCACCTTCCATTTGACCGGGATCGACAGCCGCAATTCCCGACCGCACAATTTCGGCGATCATCGTTGATTCAAAGACTGTCATGGCTAAAATCGTGGCCCACACACTACTTGGACGGAAACCTAAGTTTGGCAGTCCGAAGTAGGTAAAGAAAATGATCAGCAGCAATGGTAAGTTACGAATAATATCGATGAATAAACCGACAATTGGTGAAACGACCTTAATGTTCACGTAACGAACGATTCCTAAAATTGAGCCTAAAACGTAGCTGCCCACAATGGAAACCACGGATACAGCCACGGTGATCCACAGGCCTTGAAGCAAGTAATGGATGTTGATCCATGAATATGCATTAATAAAGTCTTTCATGACTGCACCCCCTAGGCTAATTTCTTTTCAAGATAACGCATCCAGTAACTTAGCGGTAACGTGATGATCAGATATAAAATACCGATACAGATGTAAGTGCTCATGGTATTTAGCGAATCTGACGCAATCACGTTGCCTTGATACATCAAATCAAAACCCGCAACGAAGGCTAGGACCGATGAGTTCTTAACTAAGTTGATAAACTGGTTGCCCAGCGGTGGAATCACGTAACGAAAAGCCTGCGGCAATACAATGTGGCGCATGGACTGCCACCAGGATAACCCGTTGGCCCGGGCACCTTCCATTTGACCAGGATCCACTGAATTGATCCCGGAACGAACGGTTTCAGCAATAAAGGCTGAGGTGTAGATGGTTAAACCAATCGTCCCAGCGGTAAAACCGTTAATTTTCGCAACAAACATGGGAATGACCACAAAGAAGAACATGGTAATCACCAGCAACGGGATATTCCGAAATACTTCAATGTAGATCCGTGCAATCACCCGCAAAAACTTAATTGGCGTGGTTTCAAAAATGGCAAACATTGATCCAATAATCAAACTAAAAACCAGTGCAATCACACTGCACAATAAGGTTTGACCGAATCCCTGGAGCAATAGACTGCCATAGTTATGAAAAATAGCTATCATCGTTCCATCTCCTTAACGTTCATCCCAGGTACGTTACCAAACCACTTCTTTAAGATCCGGTTATACTGACCGCTCTGTTCAACCTTAGTCAAAGCGTGATTAAGATCATGCTTAAACTGCGGCTGGCCCTTATTGATCGCGATCCCGTATGGTTCCTTGGTGAAGGCTCCACCCGTTAGAACGTAACCCGGATTTTCAACCGACATCCCAGCCAAGATACCATTATCAGTTGTTAATGCTTCACCTTGACCCGACTTCAAAGCCGTCATAGCCTGGGCATAATCGGAAAGTTGCAGCACTCTGGCTTTCGGTGCAAACTTGGCAACGTTTTGAACGGAGTTAGAACCAACCACGCCAAGAACAGTTGCCCCTTTGTGATTAAGATCCTTAACGTTTTTAATTGGACTGCCTTCTTTAACCAGCAATGACTGCCCAGCATCAAAGTACGACCGGGAGAAGTCAACCTGTTTCAACCGTTCCGGGGTAATCGTCATCGTCGCCATAATGGCATCAATGTTCCCGTTTTTCAGTAACGGCATCCGGGTCGAACTCGTCACTTGAACAAAGTCCGCTTTCCCTTTGGGTCCTAAAATCTGTTTAGTGAGCGCCTTAGCCATATCAACTTCAAAGCCTTTGATCTGACTGTTTTTAACGTCCATTAAACCAAATAATTTCGTATCAGCTTTAACACCCCAAGTAATCGTATTGGTCCGCTTAGCACGTGTCACTACGTTTTGATCTGCCAAAGATTTTGATCCGCAGGCAGTCAAAACAAGCACTAAGGCAAGACTAGAGATGATAATGCTGACCAATCGGAATATTTTCTTCATGCTCACATCTCCTGACTTTTAATGAGTGATAATCTTGCTTAAGAATTGACGGGCACGTTCGTTGCTTGGCTGCCCATCGAAGAATCTCTCCTTGGTATCGTCTTCAAGAATCCGGCCATCTGCCATGAAAATAACCCGGTTAGCCACTTCACGGGCGAAGCCCATTTCGTGAGTCACCACTAACATGGTCATTGACGAGTCACGTGCAATGTCCTTCATGACGTTAAGCACATCGTCAATCATTTCAGGATCCAAAGCACTGGTAGGTTCATCGAATAGCAGTGCTTTGGGTTTCATTGCAAGTGAACGGGCGATGGCAATCCGTTGCTGCTGACCACCAGAAAGCTGTGCCGGCATCTTCGGTGCCTGATCAGCTAATCCCACTCGGTCAAGCATGTTCATGGCAATCTTTTTATTTTCTTCTTCTGGCCGTTTTAAAACCAGTCGAGGGGCTAGCATAATGTTTTCCAAAATCGTTTTATTAGCATATAAATTGAAGTGTTGAAACACCATTCCGACGTTTTTACGAATCCGGTTCATGTCCGTTTTCCTGTCAGCTAAATCTTGACCATTAACGATCAGCTTACCTTCTTGGATCCGCTCCAACCCGTTAACTGTCCGAATCAAAGTCGATTTACCAGAGCCTGATGGGCCGATCAGCACGACAGTTTCACCAGCATCAATAGTTAGGTTAATGTCATGCAAAGCATGGAACTCGCCGTAGTACTTTTGAACATTGTGAAATTCAATCATTGACATGTTTTTTCCCCTCCGCCTTATGAAAAATAGCGACCAATCTCTAAAGTAGTCTACAACAAGATAAGCGAACAAGCTGCATGGTCGAATAGAGGCATACAGCCTGCTCGCTTAATGGCTGAAAATCAATAGATAGTTGGTTCGCATGAGTTGTACTTTATTGAAAGTATCCGTTTCGAAGCATTCAAATATTTTGACTAATTTCATATGCTTCTAATTTTGACTCACTTTAAATATTAAACCATATTCACGCATTGGTCAAAGTAATCCACCGCTTGAAGTGCGTCATGTCGGCTTGCATTGAGTCTAAAACAGCGTTAAATCAAGCGTAAACAAGGGCGATAATTTTTTCATCAAACGGTAGAATATTCACTCTTCCTGAAAGCCTAATTTACTATTATGAAATTTTCATTAGGTCGTAAATCATATAAATGATTGCGTAATCAGACAAAAAAACGAACGCCTTGGACGTTCGTCTTTTTGTCTGATTAGTGATAGCGTTTCATCCGTGAAGCTGGTGCATCCGTCGTCGGTCTCGTCGTGGAAATACCCGAGTGTGGCAACGTATCCGCACTAGTCTCGCGCGAATGCGACGGCTTATCACGTTCATAGGCCAACTGAACCCGAATCGTATAGGGTGCCTGTTTTTCAATGGGTTCGTTACGCCCCATCTCCATGTATGGTCCACCTACTAAAATGACGTTTGCTAAGTAGAGCTTCACCTTATCGTACACGTCTTCAATCGGTTGCAGTCCCACCGTCGTAATGCGGCCCATGGGTGCCTTTTGTGCCTGGTTCATACCAGCATAAACGATCATCTGCTGACCGTCCTGCTGAAGCTCAAAGTAGGGAATGTTAACGCCTAAGCCAATGGCGTAAACCGGCTTTTTATTCTTATTAAGCTGCTGTGCCAGCTCCCGTGACCCTAAACCACCGTAGTCCGGTGCCATCAGCTTCATTTGCTGCAGCTGATTGGCCAGCTGGGCAATGTTGCTGCTCTGTTCCGCATTAACTGCTACTTTACCGGGTAAAATCTTTTTACTGTCAAAATAACCATTAGCGGGAATATTAGCCCCGTTTAACAGATTGTTGCCACGCTGTTCTCTGGCCCGTTGCGCTTCCTCACGGGTTGGCTCATTACCACCTAGGGTTTTCCCCAGGACTTTTTCAATCTTAGGTGAAATATCCAGCGGTGCCTGCTTATCAGTGAAGTAGTAAAAAATATTCATCACGGAGAAGTACGCTAAGATAATGGCTACTAACAAGATCAAACTGCCGCGCAGTGCAAAGCCGTTTCGAATCCAGCGCACCGAAACGTACAGTAAGTAGACAACACCAATGACGCCAAGAATGGTGTAGATCCGGTTTTTCAACTTGACGTTTAAATTCACATACCCCAGGTAGTGGTTGATCATATCTAAGAAACTAAACAAACGGTGTCGCCTCCTTATTGACCTGATGTCTGATTAGTATTGCCGGTGTTGCCGGTGTTGCCAGTATCACCGTTATCCTCAGTACCAGCTGAATCGTTATTGGTTTGCGTGTTATTAGTTTGTGAAGAGGCCGTGGTCGACTTAGAATTATTCGTACCGCCATTGTTCGTTGCTTCGCCGCCAGTTGATTTGGATCTGTTAGAGGTTTTATTAGCATTGCTTGTCGCGGTCTGCGGAGTTGACGACGTGGTGCTCGTGTCGTTTTGACTGTCCTTTGAACTAGAATCCTTTTTCTTTGAACTATCACTGCTAGAATCCTTTTTATCCGAGGATTTACTATCAGAATCAGACGACTGCTTAGTCGAATCGATCACTGAACTATTGGAAACAACCTGAGAATTAGCTGGCTTTCCTTCGTTGGAGTGACTGACTGAGTTAACCACCACGTTGGTCGCACCAAGTGCAAGTGCGATTGAAACGATTGCAAATGGTGTGATGAATGGCGGTGTCCGATATGCCATGATCAATTTCCTCCTTTTAACTGCTTATTAACCATTAGTATCTCAAATTATTATTAATAAACAACAAAACAAACCTTAAATATTAAATAAGGTTTGTTTTGTCATCTTATTTTGCCAGTAGTTTCTGACAATCCGGACAAATGCCGTAGAGTTCAATCCGGTGGCCCACAATATCATAACCGGGCAGTTGTGCCGCAAAAACGTCCATGGGGCATTCTTTAAGCTCCGTTACTTTACCGCAGTTCTGACAGATAAAGTGGTGATGGTGGAGATGATAGAAATCACACTGGTATTTGACCCGTGCCTGATCGCCTTGAACCTGCTGTTCCACCATGCCGGCTTCTTCAAACTCCTTAATATTACGGTAAATCGTATTGTGACTCATTCCGGGAAACTGCTTTCGCATATAGTCATCGACAAGGGTCACATCATGGTAGTGATCCTGATTTTGAAGTAAGTACGTTAAAAGCGCTTTACGCTGCTTAGTCACCTTTAAATGGTTCTTTTTCAGTTCTGTTAACGCCTGTGTAAGTTCCGCTTGCATGTGATGGCACCTCTTTAAGAGTTTCGTCCGTTTAAATAATAATGATTACGCTTAAGATAGTGTATCACAAATATATGAACAATGACACATATGTCCCCCGCTTTTTACAAAGAAGATGCTCGCAAGGCCGACACGATTTGCGATAGTTTTTCCTGCGTCCGTTGCCAGTCGTCATTTTGGATCACGGTGGCAATACCCTTTAAATCCGCAGGCAGGGTTAAATCACGGCTATACTCCTTGCTCTTGATCCGCGACTGAATCATTTCCAGCTGATCACCGCGGTCCTTGAGCCGTTCGTGGAGAATGGTCGATTGACCTACCGTTAGGAACAAAATAAACGCTTCATCTTTAAGTTCATGAACGTAAGTCTCGGCACCCTTAGTATCAAGAACGATACTGACTAAGTCGGACTTTTCAAACGCCCGCTGAAGGCCCTCATACGAAGAACCATAGTGATAACCGGCATAAATCACCGATTCCAGGTAATGATTATTAGCAAAACTGGTGTCGGTTTCAAAATAGTAATCAACCCCGTTCTGCTCACCAGGCCGCATTGGCCGGGTGGTGTGCGTAATGATCCGCGGTATTTGATATTTAGTTTTTAAATAGGTACTCACCGTTGTTTTACCGGTTCCCGTTGCACCCGTAATGACAATGACGTGTTTCATGATTTCCCCCACTATTTGGCTGCAATCTTCGCTGAAATATACTGGTGTGCCCGCTTCATTAGCTGTTTTAAATTGTCGTAGGTCAAACGATCGACCGCTTCGGCTTCCGTAAACCAGCCGTAATTGCTGATTTCAATATCCTGCTTGGTCACCTTAGCATCCGCTGGCACTTCACTGGTGAACAAATGGACTTCCTTGTGGTTGCCATTAGCCATGTCATACTTCAGTTCATCGTGATAATGAGTATCAATTTGAACGTGCAGCTGAGTTTCCTCACGAATTTCTCGTACTGCCGTTTCATCCAGCTTCTCGTCACCCTCCACGTGGCCCTTAGGGAAACCCCAGAAATCACTGGTCGCACTCTTCAGCAACAAATATTCCGGCTGCCCATTTTGAACCCGGTAAACCACTGCACCACTAGCTACTTCAGTTGTCATTTTAAAATCATTCCTTCCGAAAACGTTAATAATTCTTATTTTAGCCTAATCAGCAAAGCAAGCAAACTGCGAAATACCTGTTTTAGGTAATTTTTTTGAAAATTAACCCAGCTGCTTTCACATGACCAATTGCTTTTAAAGGCCAACATGGTTAAGATAGACTTAAAATTCTTTTCAATATTTAATTTGGAGGAACCTATATGTCATCATTTGTTTCGCGTTTGTTTCGCCGGGAGAAAGTCGACCGCTACTTGGAAACTGACAAGAAATTCGTCAAAACCATGTCAGCCGTTGATTTAATCTCACTTGGAATCGGTGCCGTGATTGGAACCGGGATCTTTATTCTTCCCGGCACCGTAGCAGCGACTAAGGCCGGTCCAGGAATTATTCTATCTTTCGTTCTGGCCGCTGTTGTCTGTTCAACCGCTGCCATGTGTTACGCGGAGTTTGCTTCCGCATTGCCCGTCGCCGGAAGTGCCTATTCATACGGTAACCTGGTCTACGGCGAAATTATTGGCTGGATCCTCGGCTGGGCCTTGATCCTGGAGTACGTATTGGCCGTAGCCGCTGTTTCCAGTGCTTGGGGCGCCTACTTCAAGTCCTTTATGAGCGGTTTCGGTGTCGATATTCCAGCATCCATCGTTGGTCCCTTAGACATTGCACATGGTTCTTATGGCAACTGGATTGCCATCATCATTGTGCTGATTATTTCTTCAATGCTGGCACACGGCGTAAAGTCATCCGTCCGGCTAAACAACATTATTGTTTTCGTTAAAATTGCTATTATCTTGCTGTTTGTCGTCGTCGGTGCCTTCTTTATCAAGCCAGGTAACTGGCACCCCTTCATGCCGTTTGGTTTCCACGGCGTTTTAGCCGGTTCGTCGGCGGTCTTCTTCGCCTATCTGGGTTTCGACGCGGTTTCAAGTTCTGCCGCTGAAGTTAAAAACCCGAAAAAGAACATGCCCATCGGCATCATTGGAACACTGATCATCGCGACTTTGCTTTACGTGTTAGTTGCCATCGTCCTCACTGGGATGATCAGCTACACCAAGTTAAACGTGGCTGACCCGGTTTCCTTTGCATTGCAGGTCGTCCACCAAAACTGGGCTGCCGGCATCATCGCGCTGGGGGCTTTAGCCGGAATGTTTACCATGATGGTCACCATGATCTACAGTTCCTCCCGCTTAATTTATTCGGTGGGCAGAGATGGTCTGCTACCGAAGTTTTTGGGTAAATTAGACCGTCGCGGCAACCCAATCAATAGCCTGCGCACCATTACCGTTGTGATTGCCGTCATGGGCGGTTTCGTACCGCTGGATCAACTAACTAACTTGGTTAACATTGGTACGCTGATTGCTTTCTTGTTTGTCTCATTCGGGATTATTCCCCTGCGTCACAATAAGGAAATTGAAAACAATCAAGGCTTCCAAGTCCCGTGGTACCCTGTACTGCCGGTTATTTCAGGGTTGTTATGCATGTTTATGCTGACTCAGCTGCAAGCTGAAACTTGGATTGCATCCGGAATCTGGTTCTTATTCGGCCTGATTCTCTACTTCAGTTATGGCGTTCGCCACAGCCGCTTAAATAATCCGGATAACGTTGAGTAGATCAATTCTAAAAGCCACAGAAATCTCAAACGGTTTCTGTGGCTTTTTGTGTCTATTTAAATTCATTCCAAGCGCGCAATAGCGTGCTTTAACAGTAATGGTGCAATCACCGTGCTAAGAATAATCACGACGATCAATTCCGAATACAGCTCTGGTGCCAGCAGTTTAGCTTGATAACCGATTTGGGCAATGATCAACGCCATTTCTCCCCGCGAGACCATCCCGGCACCAACGACGTAAGCACTGTTGAAGCTAAACCCTAAGAGTTTGGCACCCAGTCCGCCACCAATCAGCTTGGACAATACCGCGACAATGGTCATGCCCAAAATCAGTAAAATGTTGCTCCAGAAATGGTCAAAGCGCATTTCCACGCCAATGCTGACAAAGAAGATGGGAACGAAAAAGGCGTAGCCGATGGGACTGATGTTAGTTTCAACTTCATGGCGGGCATTAGTCTGTGCAACCGCAATCCCGGCGAAGAACGCCCCAATCACAGCACTCAAACCGGTTAGATCAGCAATATACGCCATTCCCAGACAAATGATCAACGACATGATCGGTACGGATTGCGGTACCGGTAACCGTTCAAATAAACGAATCAGAATCGGGGCAACCCAGCGGATCACCACGTAAACCATGACGAAGTAAGCTAACTGTTCGAGAATACTCAAGCCTAAATTCGGTTCGCCACGGCTGCCGCTGGAAAACATGCTGACGAAGATACTAAGAATCAACACCGCCATAATATCGTCGACTACGGCAGCACCAAGAATGGTAGCACCCTCTTTGGTGTTTAATTTCCCAAATTCACGCAGGACTTCAACTGAAATTGATACTGAAGTAGCCGCGAAAACAACACCCCAGAAGATTGCCCGCTCGAAGTTTTGGTGCATCACTATTCCATAAAAGTAGAAACAGATCATGGGTAAGATCACCCCTAGCGTGGCAACGCTAATAGCAGGTTTGAAGTATTTCTTTAATAATTTCAGGTCACTTTCCAGTCCAGCCATGAACATTAAAATAATCACGCCGATTTCCGCTCCGGCGGTTAGTAACTCCCCCGACCGGATCCAGTTCAGCAACGCGGGGCCAAGCAAAATCCCCACTAGCAGCTGCCCGATCACGCTGGGGATCCCAATTCGCTGGCTCATGGCACCCGCAATGGTGGTGGCAAATAAGATGAGAGCAATTTCACCGATATAGTTCAAGTAAACGTTCCTTTCTGTCCGTGTCCGCAATATGATTATTTCTAGTGTATCATGACTCAAACATCCCTGGCTATCAGCCCGCCTGCGTTATAATGAAATCAATACTCGACTGCAGGAGGTTTTTACTTAATGAAAATCAATCAATTTGCAATTGTACCAACTACTTTGGCCGATGAAAAAAAGGAATTGCAGCAAATCCAATTCATCCGCCAATCTGACTTACAGCTATCACCGCACCGGCTATTGCGCCGGCTGCTGCAGCAAAGTTTCCCGGAAGTCACTAGTCATGAAGCTGCGGATAGCAAAATCGCTAACTTGCTGGCAGCTGACCAGTTAGATGCTTTGTCGCTGACTCAAATGAGCGATGACATCAAACCGTTACATATTGACAACCTGATTTTGCAGCTGCTAGGTTTTGAAGTCGGCCGCGATTTCCAGATTAACGCGCCGGAAAAGATCACCTCTAAAGTCAATCTGCCTGAATTCGACCACGACGCGTTAACCAACGATGATTTGGTTCACGCCTGGTATCAGCTGCTGATCACTCACACAACTACTGGTCAGACCTTCCTTGATCAATTAGCTGGTCGCGGCTACTACCACCGGTTAAAGGATCTGCCAAAACCGCTATTCTTCAACGGTAAAGCTCAGCCAGTCTTCGATACCTCGAAACTGATTCATGAAGTGGCCTATGTCGAGTCCTCTCAGGACAGCGACCACGATGGCCTGCGCGATCTGCTGAAAGCTGAAATCACCCGGCCAGTGGAGTCAAATCAGCAGTCGGTCCCCGTCCTTTACACGGCTTCACCCTATAATCAAGGGACCAATGATGCTGATGGCGATGCACTGACCCACAATGTCAACGTATCGTTAACAGAGAAGCCGGCAACTGCCAATACCCTTGGTGACAGCCAGCCGGCTCCGGCTAAGATTCCCGACCCGCGGGTGGTCAATAGCCATACTAAACAGGCTGATGAAGGTTTCGGCAATACCTTTGATTACAGTTTGAACGATTATTTCCTTGCCCGCGGTTTCGCGGTGGTTTACGCTGCCGGCATCGGCACGAAAGAATCTGACGGGTTGCGTACCACCGGTGATCCGGCAGAAACAACGTCGACTACGGCAATCATTGAATGGCTAAACGGCAAGGGGACTGCCTTTACTAACCGCACCTCTAATATTGCCATTGACGCGACCTGGTCAAACCGCCACGTGGCAATGACCGGCCGTTCTTATTTAGGCACACTGGCTACTGCTGCCGCAACGACTGGCGTGGACGGCCTCAAAACCATTATTTGCGAAGCTGGGATCTCCAGCTGGTATGACTACTACCGCGAAAACGGCTTGGTAATTGCTCCCGGCGGCTTTCCTGGCGAAGATGCTGACGTACTGGCCGAAGAAACTTTCTCCCGCCAGCAGCAAGCAGGCGATTATGACCGCATCAAGGATAAGTGGCAACACCAATTAACCGCAATCAAAGATGGTCAGGATCGTGACACCGGTAACTACAATGATTTCTGGGACGCCCGGAACTACCGTAAAAACGTCAAGAATATCAAAGCCGACGTCATGATCGTCCACGGTCTTAATGACTGGAACGTTAAACCGCGCAACGCTGAAAAATTATGGCGGGCAATCCACAACTTACCCATCAACCATAAAATCATTCTGCATCAGGGACCGCACATTTACATTAACAATTTCCGGTCACTGGACTTCTCTGACATGGTCAATCTTTGGTTATCCCACGAACTCTACGATTTGGATAACCACGCTGAAAAGATCTTGCCCGACGTTTTGATCCAGGATAATGCCAGTGCTGAAAACTGGCAGGCCTATCCGGATTGGGGTGCCCCCGCTAACAAGACGACTCAGTATCACTTAACGCCGAATGGTCTTTCTACTGACACATCCAGCCAGGAAACGGTTCAGTTTAATGATCAGCTGGATAAGCCGACCTTTCAGCTGTATGCCAAGGATAACGCTCGGTGGCAGCAGGATTTAATTAAAGCTTCTTCACCACTCCAAGGTCATCGGCAGTTTTTCCAGGCACCTGCGCAAACAGATGAACTGGTTATCGATGGCTGCCCAATTTTGCACCTCGATGTTTCATCCGACCAGTCAATTGGCCTAATCAGTACTGAACTGGTAGATCTCGGTAACTTCAAACGGCTGAAACCACTGCCAACCACGCTAGCTAGACAAGCCATGGCGTTGGGCTATCACTTCCGTAAAGAAGATTTACGGGAATATGAACTGGCTAAGAAGGAAACGCCCTATCAGCTGATCTCAAAAGCCCACATGAACTTACAAAATCGGCACGCATTAACCCAGGTCGATACGGTTCAACCAGGGCAGACCTATTCTATCAAACTGGAACTGCAGCCCACTCATTACCGGCTAGCAGCGGACCATCAGTTGGGTCTGAACGTTTATGCCACCGATTTTGGTATGACCGTTCGCGGCAACCAAAATATCACGTACACATTATCACTGGCAAATAGCTGGCTAGAACTTCCCCACCTATAGACTTCGTGATATTATGGTAACTAACTTCAATTTGAAACGAGGTAATTCACATGAAACAAGGCACCACGATCATTACGCTAGATAACGGCTATCATCTGTGGACCAACACGCAGGGTGAAGGCGATATTCACCTGTTAGCATTGCACGGCGGCCCCGGCGGCAACCATGAATACTGGGAAGACACTGCTCAGCAGCTCAAGAAGCAGGGCCTCAACGTTCAGGTTCACATGTATGACCAATTGGGTTCATGGTACTCAGACCAGCCCGATTACAGTGATCCTAAAATCGCTGAAAAATACCTGACTTATGACTACTTCTTGGACGAAGTTGAAGAAGTCCGCCAAAAGCTGGGCTTGGACAACTTTTACTTGATCGGCCAGTCATGGGGCGGCGCGTTAGTGCAAATGTACGCTGCTAAATACGGCAAGCATTTAAAGGGTGCCATCATTTCCTCAATGGTCGATAATATTGACGAATATGTCACTCACATTAACCAAGTCCGTGAAGAAGCTTTGCCAGCTGATGCCGTGGCTTACATGAAGAAACAGGAAGCTGCCAACAATTACGACGATCCGCAGTACCAAAAGTACGTGGACGTGTTAAATGACGGCTACGTTGACCGTAAAAAGCCAGCCGCTATTTCCCACTTGATTCCAACCATGTCACGCCCCGTTTACGGTGCTTTCCAAGGTGACAACGAATTCGTTATCACTGGTAAACTGAAGGAATGGCAATTCGAACCGCACCTGAAGGAGATCAAAGTACCAACTTTGCTGACCTTTGGCGAACACGAAACCATGCCGATTTCAACGGCTAAACGCATGGCAAAAGAAATTCCGCACGCCCGCTTAGTTACTACGCCTGAAGGTGGCCATCACCACATGATCGATAACGCGCCAGTTTATTACGATCACTTAGCAACCTTTATCCGCGACGTTGAAAACAACAACTTTAACGACTAATCATTGGTCTTGGACCAAACAAAAAGATTTCGAACTCATTGAGCTCGAAACCTTTTTGTTTGGTATCGTTTAATTAATCACAACTTTAGTCCCGTAGGTAACGTTGTCGTAGAACCACTTAGCATCTGGAACTGCTAATCTCACGCAGCCGTGAGAATGGGCAGCTCGTCCCAGCATATCTGCTTCTTGGACGTTAAACTTACCGTACTGATCAGTAGGTACCGTGTGGAATAAATAGATCCCGTGATCTTTGAACGAGACCCAATCTTTGGCACCTTCCTTAGACTCCGCGTTGTAAAAGAATTTACCGCGCTCAGCCTGAATGTGGAAGGTCCCCCGTGGTGTTGAATTATCAACGCCAGTTGAAGCATACATGGTATAAACCGTCTTCGAACCGTCTTTGATGAAAACCCGCTGCTGTTTAACTGAAACGTGAATCCAAGGATCCTTCAGCTGTTTCCACTTGGGATACGGTTTGTTTTCAGACGGTTCACGCCAGTTAATATGAGTTGGTGCCGCTTTTGTAGGGGCGGCCGCCTTCTTTGTCGTTTGCGTTGCTGCCTGATCGCGTGTATCAGGCGTCATTAAGTGGTTCGCCGTGATACCCAGTACAGTAATGGCAATAATGACAGCAACTATTTGCAAAACCCGCTTCATAAATTAATCTCCAAACATGACTTAATAACATTATTGTAGCATGTGAATGTTTCAAGAAGATAACATTTAGTCGATGGTAGGCCATTATTACTGATTCTTAAGACTTAATTTTTCAACGTTCAGCACTTTATCGGCTAATCCATCGTAGAAACTGACCTCATGGCTGACCACGATGGCGTTGCCAGGAAACTTGTTAATCGCATCCTTCAGCGCTTCCTTGGTCTCCTCATCCAAATGGTTGGTCGGTTCGTCCAAGATTAGAAAATTACTTGGTTCAAATTCCATCATGGCTAATTTAACCTTAGTTTGTTCCCCACCAGAAAGCTGCCCAATGGGTTTCATAGCGTTAGCAGCATCCAGACCGCACTTTGCCAACTTGGTCCGAATGGCTTTTTGAGGCAATTTTTCATACTTCGCCTGAATAATTTTCAACGGCGTTTCCTGATCGTTTTCCCATTCCAAGTCCTGGCTGAAGTAACTGACCTTAGCCGATGGTGAAAATTGAGCTGAACCGCCCTTAGATTTGATCAGACCAAGAATTGTTTTGATCAAAGTTGACTTACCAACCCCGTTAAACCCTTCAAAGCCAACTTTTTCGCCGGTATTTACCGAGAATGTAACGGGCTTCAGCAGTGGCCGGTTATAACCAACGGACAGATGGTCAACGACTAACGCGTTTTGCGAACCAGTATCTTCATACGGGAAGTTAAAGGTTGCTTGGATATTACTCGAAGGCGGATCCACCAACTCCATGTGCGACAGCTGCTTCTCACGGGACTTAGCTTGTTTAGAACGCGTCCCAGCCTTAAACTTTGCAATGAATTTTTCGGTTTTTTCAATCTTAACTTGCTGTTTTTCGTATTCTTTACGCTGTGCTTCTTCACGTTCTGCACGCTGTCTCATGGCTGATTTAAAACTGCCACGGTACTTGGTGATCTTGCCAAACGCAACGTTAATAATACAGTTAGTCACTTGTTCCAGAAAGTCATAATCATGGGAAATAATCATGGCTGCCCCTTCAAAACCGTTCAAGTAATCAACTAACCAGGCAATGTGGGCCACGTCCAGGTAGTTTGTCGGTTCATCCAGTAAAATAACGTCGGGATTTTGCAGCAGCAGTTTGGCTAAAATGATTTTAGACCGTTGGCCACCAGACATTTGAGCGACTTCGTGGTCCCGGCCAATATCATCCAAGCCAAGACCGGTAATGATCCGTTCAATCTCAGTTTCGATGTCGTAAAAATTGCTGGCTTCCAATTCTTCTTGAATCCGGCCAGCCCGTTCCAATAACTTATCATCCGATGTTTCTGCATAATCGGTATACAGCTGCGTCATACGGTCGTTTTTATCGTATAAATCTTGAAATGCGGTATGCAAAAAGTCAATCAGTGTCATACCTTCTGGAATATCTGCGTATTGGTCCAGATAACCAACGTGAACGCCACGCTGCCATTTAACGGACCCGGACAGGGGTAATTCATCCCCGGTCAGCACCTTGATCAGGGTTGATTTACCAACCCCGTTTTGACCGACGATTCCCATGTGTTCACCCTTATTTAGCTGAAAACTTGCATCATCGTACAGCCGTTTGTCAGCAAAAGCCATACTAAGGTTTTCAACTTCTAGTAAAGACATTTTTTAATGTACCTCCTTTAATTGTGTGCAAAGGTAGGCTTTTAAAGCATATCTAAGGGACTTTCAACAAACTAAACGCTACTTAGTTTGTCAAAAGTCCCTTAGCTGTAACTCTCAGCTTGCCGGAACACCATCATTTAAACAGCCCTTTAACGGCTAAATTTAAGATCATTTTCATTTTTTCACAACACTTTACATTATCACGAAACTTTTTTAATAGCAAGAAATCAAGCCCTAATTAGGCATGATATCGGGGTTTCTAAAACACAGTTTTAACTTTGTTCGATTCAGCTTGTGAAAGAAATGGTTCCGCTTGCATTTTAATTTATAATTTTTTTCGAAATCACTATCCCCTGAAAGTAAATTAGTCTTTTAAGTCCTGTGGTATAATGATTGCCATACTACAATCAAACAAAGGATGACAAAATTGAATATTAAAGATATTGATAGTCTGACTTTAACTGTCAGCGATGTCAATCACGCCATGCGTTTTTACCATGAAGTCTTTGACCTGCCCATCATTAAGAATGCTAAGCAGCCGAGTTTACGGCTTGGTCACCACCGTTTAGAATTTCGAACAACGGCTGATCAAACTACGATTACCGCTCACGTCGTTACACCAGGCAGCGCCGAATTAGCTTTAGAAACCCATGATCCACTGGAAAACACCCTGTCTCATTTAACGAACTACGCGGTTGAAATCGCTGATGGCCCGGTACCGTACGAAGGTGCAAAGGGTTCGGCAACTGCACTGTGGGTGCGTGATCCAGATCAAAATCTAATCAAAATCATTACCTATTAATTAAACTAGAAATGGGGTGCCGAACATGTCATACATCAGACGACAGGTGTTACGTATCGGTGCTTTTATTTTACTATTGGCTGCATATCTGACTAATTCCACTCTGCTGGAGTTTGCAACCAAGTATGCCGGTAAAAACGCAGCGTTAGCCAGTAAATTCATTGGCGCTATGCTGATCATGGTGGCCGCCGTACTAGTCCTCTTTACATGGCTATACCAGCGACAGCTTAAACGTTATAATCCCAGGAATTTTGGTCATTGGTCCTTTAACCGACACCGTATAAGCCAATTGCTAATGTTCTTTATTCTGATGCTGGCCGTTCAAATCGGCTGGTCGCAGCTAATCGCCCATCATCTGCTGCCAATGCCAAGCAATCAGTCAGTTCTGGAGAATGAAATTCAGCAGCTGCCCCTTTGGAATAACGTGTACGGCGTTGTTATTGCGCCCGTTTTTGAAGAATATTTGTTTCGCGGGTTCTTTTTCAATTTCTTCTTTTCAAAAAACTCCCGTTGGAGCAACGTTTTGGGCGTACTAGTCAGCGGCGCAATTTTCGGTTACCTGCATACCCTGTCATTTTCAGTAACTACCTTATTTTATGCCTCACTGGGCTGGGTACTGGCTGGGGCTTACCTTTACTTCAAAGATATCAGTTACAGTATCGCACTGCATTTCCTGAATAATCTCTGGGCAGTTGTCTGACATGAAAAAAAAACATATTCTTGTTTCTATATTACAAAGCATGGTGTATAATATAGTCACGATAACTACTAATGTAGTTCATCAAGCACGAAGGGACTCAACCTCGTTTACGGGGTTGGGTCCTTTTGTTTCACCAATTTTTACACTGCAGCCGAAAATAATGAAACTCAAGTGAGACTTGCGCAACACGATTACTGTCTTTATAATAGTAGATATTCTAGTTCGGAGGAATTCAAATGACAAAGTACGCTAAGCAATTTAAATCTTGGCAGTTCCGGTAATCAAACCGCTTTTTGATGCGGTTTGAACAACATGTTCAGTACACGCGTCTTGCCGGTTACTTTGTGATATGAGTGACGCTGCATGACTAACCTTGCACGTCGCGCTTCCTAGACGACTTCTGTAAGGAGTCGCCTTTTTTATTTCATTTATTATATTTTAGATTGGGGAATCGAATCATGAAGCGACTATACGCATTAATCGCTATTATTGTTATTTTTCTAGGTTTTGCCTTCGTTGGCGAAGGCGGAACAGGCAAACCAGCCAAGGTTGCCAAGCCAACCGTCGGCATCTTGCAACTTATGTCTCACCCTGCCTTGGATGCTATTCATCACGGGATCATTCATGGTCTAGCAGAAGAGGGGTATCATTCCGGTAAGAACATCAAAATTGATTTTCAAAATGCTCAAAATGATCAAAGTAACCTAATGACCATGAGTAACCGGTTTGTTAACGAAGACGCTGATGCTACCATCGGTATCGCAACGCCTTCGGCTCAAGCTTTAGCAAATGCAACTTCTAAAATTCCCATCGTTTTAGGTGCCGTTACCGATCCGCAAGGCGCTGGTTTAGTGAAGAATAACCAACGGCCAGGCCATAATATCACCGGTGTTTCAGACCAGGCACCATTAAAGGAACAGCTTGGTCTAATCAAACAAGTGATGCCGAAGATGAAAACGCTAGGGATCTTCTACACCTCCAGCGACGATTCAGCCGCTGCCCAGTACAAGCAATTCAAAGTACTGTGTGCACAAGAACACATCAGATTAAAAGCTTACTCCATCTCCAACACCAACGACGTGGATCAAGTTTCACAGCAAATGGTTCAAAACGTGGACGCAGTATACGTGCCAACCGATAACACGGTGGCTTCCGCAATGCAGACGCTGATCAAAAACTCTAACGCTGCTAAAGTCCCCGTTTTTCCAGCTGTCGATACCATGGTTAAAAGCGGTGGCTTAGCGACTTATAGTATCAATCAATACAAACTTGGTGTTCTAACCGGTAAAATGACTGCTGCCATCTTAAAGGGCAAAAAGCCGGCTACCACGCCAGTGAAGTTTATCCGACACGGTGATTTGATCTTGAACATGAAAGAAGCCAGACGACTAGGAATCACCTTCCCGAGCTCACTAGTCAAACAAGCCCAAAAGAAGGGGGAAATCATCAAATGACATTTGGATTAGGCGTTTCCGCCATCGGTCAAGGCCTGCTGTGGGCAACCCTTGGTTTGGGACTATTTCTGACTTTTAGAATTTTAGACTTCCCTGATATGACCGTTGAAGGGACTTTCCCAATGGGAGCAGCTGCTTGTGTTGCCGCTATCAACAATGGTATCAACCCTATTTGGGCAACCTTAATCGCCATTGGCGTCGGCATGCTATGCGGGTTAGCAACGGGTTTGCTGTACACCAAGGGCCGGATTCCGATCCTGCTAGCCGGTATCTTAGTCATGACCGCAGCCTACTCCGTGAACTTGCGGATCATGCACGGCCGCTCAAACTTAACCTTACTGAATAAACCCTCATTATTAAAACTGCCAATTTTTGCGCACTCACCAATGTACTTTGACAGTGTTTTTCTTGGCTTTACGGTCATCGTCATTCTCACGCTAGTTTTAATTTACTTTCTGCAGACCGACCTTGGGCAGGCCTTCATTGCAACTGGTGATAACGAAAAAATGGCTCGATCATTAGGCATTAAAACCGATAACATGAAGATTATGGGCCTCATGGTCTCCAACGGTGTCATTGGTTTAGGCGGCGCGCTGGTTGCACAAAACGACGGCTATGCTGACGTCAACATGGGGATTGGGGTCATCGTTATTGCGCTGGCTTCCATCATTATCGGTGAAGTCGCCTTTGGTGAACTGACCATGAATCAGCGTTTGGTAGCCGTCACTCTAGGGTCGATCCTGTACCGGTTTGTTCTACTGATCGTCTTGAAGTTAGGCTTCAACACCAACGATTTAAAACTATTCTCATCCGTTGTTTTAGCCCTTTGCATGATGGTGCCAGTCTTCCGGGACATGTTCGACTTCAAACGCGTTTGGAAACGGGGGATTTCTACTCATGACTAAGCCAATTTTAGAATTACGTCACGTGGTCACTAAAGTTAATCGCAACACACCTGAAGAACTCACCTTACTGAAGGATTTAAACCTCAGTATTAACGAGGGTGACTTCATCACAATCCTGGGTTCTAACGGTGCTGGTAAGTCCACGCTGTTCAACACTATTGCAGGTAATCTGACCATTGATTCCGGTGATATTTTGCTACGGGGTCAATCCATTGCTAACGAATCTGAAGAACGACGAACCCGTTTTCTGAGCCGAGTTTTCCAAGATCCTAAGTTGGGGACCGCGCCCCGCATGACCGTTGCTGAAAATTTACTGCTGGCAACTAAGCGCGGTGAACACCGTCATCTGACGCCCCGTCACCTGAAACAGCACATGGCCGAATTTAAACAAATGACCAGTGGCATGGGTAACGGTTTAGATGAACGGCTTTCGACACCAACCGGCAGCCTATCTGGCGGTCAGCGGCAAGCCCTGAGTTTCTTGATGGCAACTTTGAAAAAACCGGATATTTTACTGCTGGATGAACATACGGCAGCACTGGATCCGAAGACTTCTCAGGAATTAATGAACGCCACCAACGAACGCATCACTGCTCAAAACCTCACCTGCCTGATGATTACCCACCATCTAGATGATGCCTTAAAGTTTGGTAACCGGTTAGTAGTTATCAGCGATGGTAAAATTACTTACGATGTTGCTGGTGAAGAAAAACAGCAGTTAACGCAAGAGAAACTGTACAGTTTCTTTTCAGATCTGCAAGAATAATGGGTAAATAAAAAACTAGTGAACGTTATTGTTCACTAGTTTTTTGTTTGCTCATAAATTAAACATTCTCATACAATTTAATCAATCCCTGAGTACCATCATTACCGAGGCCCCTCTCATCAACCATAGTTTCATACAGTTGCTTAGCCAGTTTAGTAGCCGGCAGATTCAGTTTCATCTTGTCGGCCTCATCCAACGCGATCCGCAGATCTTTCAGGAAATGTTTAGCAAAGAAACCCGGGGTATAATCACCCTTTAAGATTCGGGGCGCGTAATTATCCATGCTCCAGTTATCAGCACCGCCGCTGCTAAGCGTATCTAACACATCGTTCATATTTAATCCAGCGTGCTTAGCATACACCATCATTTCTACGGTTCCCGTCATCGTGCCGGCAATCATGATCTGATTGGCCATCTTAGTATGCTGACCCTTACCCGCTGGCCCAAATAAGTGAACCTTTTGACCCACCAGTTCAAGCAGGGGCTTCACGGCATCATAAGTGGCTTGATCGCCACCAACCATCACTGTCAGTGTCGCGTTTTTGGCACCGACATCGCCGCCTGAAACGGGCGCGTCCAATGCGTGAGCGTTCAGCTTTTCGGCTTTAGCTGCAATTTTCTCGGCTAAGGTCGGCGTGCTGGTGGTCATATCAACCACCGTTTTACCAGCTGTCAGCGCACTAAAAATCCCCTGATCACCAAAGTAAATATCTTCAACGTCTGCTGGATAACCAACCATTGAAAAAATAATATCTGACCGCTGAGCCACTTTAGCTGGTGTATCCGCCCAAGACGCTCCCTTTGTCACTAGCGCATCCGTTTTCGACTTAGTCCGGTTATAAACAACTAAATCGTGTCCGGCATCAAGTAAATGCCCCGCAATGGCACCACCCATGACACCCGTACCAATAAATCCTAATTTCATTTTAAAAGCCCCCTAATTGGTTGCTAGTTTTCGGTCTAAATACTTTGCTAATTTCTCTTTCGGGTATAGTCCAGTCACCTTTTCAACGGCTTTGCCGTCACGAAAAAGAACCAGACTTGGAATACTCATCACTTTATAGTTCATTGCTAAATCCTGGTTATTCTCCACGTTCAGCTTACCGAATTTGATTCGGTCGCCATACGTTGTTTCCAACTGTTCAAGAATTGGATCCATCATTTTGCACGGGGCACACCAGTCCGCCCAGAAATCAACGAGGACTAATCCCGTAGCGGTCTCTTCAGCTAAATTAGCCTTTGTTATCGTGACTGCCATCTGCTGTTCGCTTCCCCTTTCTTCGAATCACGTGAATGATCAAGGTGAGCACAACTGCCGCAAGGACGATAACGCCAAAGGCGGTGGCTGGAATCTCGACGTCGATCATTGGAATACTGATAAATAGTTTGATTGCAATCAGTGCAATTAAACCATAAGCCATCGGTTCAAGCTCAGGAATGAACCGCATTAACCGCATAATAAGTTCAGCAACGCCACGCATGGCTAAAATACCAATCATACCACCAATCAAAACGATCACTGGATTTGGTGAAATTGCTAGTGAAGCTAAAACTGAATCAATAGAGAAAACAATGTCCATCATTTCAATTTGAATCACCACGGACCAAAACAGCGGGATATGATGCTTCTTATCAGAAACTAATTTGTGCGTATGCTTTACCCGCGATTTTGAAAAATATTGAATGGTCAGGAAGATTAAATAACCCGCGCCCAGCACCTTAATTTCCCAAAAATTAATCAGATATACACCCATTCCGATAATTAAAAAGCGAAAAATATAGGCGCCCCAAATCCCATAGAACAAGGACTTTTCGCGTAGCTCTTGAGTCGGCAGTGCCTGCGTTTGAGCAGCCAGCACAACTGCGTTATCTACTGAAAGCAAACATTCAATCAGCACCAGTGAAAAAATCACCAGCCAATCGCTTCCAGAACTGATGACGGTTTCCCAATTATGAAGATCAAAGAACGGGCCGTAAAGTTTCCCTATTAGATCAAACAATCTCACACATCTCTCCTATCATGGTTTTGATATTCGTATCATACAAAAATCAGCTAACGGTATCAAGTGGCAGGTTCTATAACTTCTAGTAGCCGTCGAACCGGTTTAAGCTATAAGTGTTAATGACATTGATCAATTTCTTGGCGTAAGTAGGGTCAGTTGCGTAGCCATTTTGCTGCAATAATTTGGCCGCCATGCGGTAGTTAGTCACGTGAGCCGGCAAAAATTGCTGGGCAACCACGGCATCATGATCTAAAATAGCCGCCTGCAGATTGGGATAAACCCGAAAGTTGGCATTGATTCGTTCTTCTTTCCCATTAACGTACTCGTTCGTGGGAAACGATTTAGTATGCCCGTTGTAGCTGCCCTTGATGCCGAATGGATTATTCGCCTGCTGATACAGCTGAGAGTGGCCCCAATTGGATTCAACAATCGCCTGTGCGACCACGATACTCGGCAATACCTGATGATTATCTTTGTACACATTAACTGCTGGCTTAGCTACAGAATTAATAAAGCGGTGCTGCTGGCGCTGCTCAGGAGTCTCTGAATCAGCTGGTTTACTAGTTTGAGCCCTCTGATCAGCAATGTAATTATTCATCACGTAACGGACACCCATTCCGCCACCGATAACAAATAGTGCCAGCAGGAAGATGATTGTTGCAACCCCCTGTGAATTTTTCTTTTTACTACGGCGTCTTTTCTTGGCCAAAAAATGTGTCTCCATTCATTAAAATTATGATTACCTCTAAATTTAGTTTAACATGTGATTTCGTTGATTATGAATTAATAATTCATTAATTTAATTTGAAGGTCCTTAATTTATCGGGGACCTGGTAAAGCTCAGGCTCTTTTCGTGCCAGCATTGCCGGTGTCAGCTGCAGTTTAACGACCCCCAGCCGATTATACGGCTCAAAATAGTAGGAAAGTGTCTCAGTTACAGTTGCTGCCCGGTAAACCGAATAGTTCTGCTGATAAGCCGTGCTCTTAGGGACACTGACACCGTTTAAGAGGTGCCACATGCTGACAATTCCGGCCTCTTCATCGGCGGGCCGATCCGTTCTTTCCTTATAGTAGGCAGCCCGGATGAACCGGGAACCTGGCGTATATGATCCAGCCGGAATTTTCTTCCCGGAAAAGCTGCCAGTGGTGACTCGTGGTGTATTTAGAGGCACCGTACCTGCTTCAAACTCTGGCGTGAAAGTCATGTAATCTTTCAATTGGTTAAGCTGGCGTTCAAAATTATAGGCATTTGTCAGAATACCTAACGGATTTTCGTAAATTTTGAGTGGCTTTGCCGAAGTTTCAATGGCCACGATTCGGCCCGTGGCATCCGCAGCAACGTAGTGCAATTCGGGATAGCCATAGGGTTTAAAAGCCCGCTCGCCGCTCATTAGTTGAATCTCATCCATGTGCGCTTCAATTTCAGCAATTGATTTGAAACGGCCCAGTAAGTAGAGGGGTAATTCAAATGGCGCGATAGAATGCTTATCAAGGTCAGGTTCATGATCAAAAAGCGCACCGTTAGCAAACGTCAGCTTCTGAACGCTCAATCCAAATTCATTGATGCCATCAGAAATATCAATTTCATCATCATGGGCACCGCCGCTGCCGATGATGGCATACTCGTTTTCGTACGCTTGATTATCGTAAACTGAGCGCCACTGAAATTGACGGGGAACGAAAACCGGGCCGGCACCCAATGCATGCCAGTCCATGGTTCGGCCTAATACGTGGGTGCCATCCAGTGAAATTTGGTAGATACTGGTGCACATCCTATCACCCCTTTTTTACCTGACTAAGCTGTGTCAGCTTTTGTTCAAACTGCTGATCGATTTGTTTTTGCACTGTTTCTGAAATTTGTTTTGCGGGCTGACTCTTTGCGAGGATCGGTTCTGCAATTTTTAGATAAGTAAATAAAACTTGGGTGACATCTAAATGATAATCAGCAGCTAATTGTTTAGCAATTGAAAAACGCTCATTTGTATTTAATCCGGCATACCGGCTTTGGTACTTTTTTACCATCATCTTTTCCACCCTTCGTTGCAAGAAGTCTAATTATAAGCAATCTTAAACCACAATCATAGTAATTTGAATTCAACTCAGTTAAAAGACATCCATTAGGCTGATAATGGTGAATTATTTCAATTTTAGGAATTGAAATACAAACACTTATCAGCTATGTTAATATAGTAGTTATATATATGCGCCTTCGATGGCGACATTCTAAGGGAGATATTATTCAATGAAAGAGCGGATACGTCAGTTACACAGTCAGCGAATCTTCTCATTGCTGTTTTGGCTCATTGCAATCTTTGTTGCAATCGTCATGATGCCTAACACCTCTGATATGATTCAATCAAAGGGTCAGCCCCAATTGGCTAACGATAGCCAGCCGATGGTGGCCCGAAGCATGCAAAACACCTGGGGAAGAAACATTTCTGGTACCTATCAATTAACAGCGGTTTTCAACAACCCCAACGGTAACCTGACAGCAACGCAGCAGTCCAACATTGATAAGACTGTGCAGCGCTTGTCTGAAAAGCAGAAAACGTACGGCATTCAGTCGATTCAAACCATGGTCACGAATCCGACTGCCAAGAGCCAATTTTTCTCAAAGGATGGTTCCACAGAAACTGTCCAGCTAGCCATCGCTCAAAATCAGGGCGATTCACGAGTCCTTGCCAAACAGTTAAGGTCACAGATTCGTACCGCTGGTGTCTCCACCTATCTGACGAGCCCTGAATTAGTCAACGATGCTGCCAACGAAAACATCAGTCATGTGACAACCTTTGCTGCTGTCCTTGGCTTCATATTAAGCCTGCTGATTATCGGTGTCATCTTTAAATCGCTGATTGCACCGTTAATATCAACCTTATCGATGCTGATGATGTACGTGGTCTCATTAGGACTGGTGAATAATTTAGCTAGTCATACCAGCTTCCCATATTCAGAGTATTTGCCATTATTAACACTGCTACTGACGCTCATTCTCGGAACGTTAGGCCACTATTATCTCTTTAACGCCTTTAAGCAAAACGTGGCTGATGGTCAAGATCCAGCAGATGCCACCACCCACAGTGTCCACTCGATTCGCAACTTCCTGCTGATTCTCGGCGGGACACTAACCATTATTTTCGCCAGTTTTTACGCCTTTAGTTTTTCGACCATCCGTGCAATGTCCGGTTTAGCAATCGTCACGATCGTTACCATCATCGGTCTTCACACGATTGCCCCAATCTTCATGCAGCTCTTGGGTGAACGCTTCTTTTGGCCAGCTGTTGATTTGCCAACGCGGCCACATCGCTTCTGGAACTGGATGGCACGTTTCGGCCTCTGGCAACCATTTGTTGCAATTATTGCCGTGCTTTATGTGGTTGGTCCCTTTGCGATTTTGTACCGGGATAACCTCAACTTTTCAGCAGCTAAAACGGTCGCGCCAACTAACGAGGCAGTGGCAGGTATGCGCGTGCTTAACGCTCACTTTGGCGAAGGCAAGGCCACACCAGTCACTGTTTACGTTAAAAGTAAAGACCGGGTCGATAACGAAAAGGCCCTGCTCCAAATCGATAATTTAACAACTAAATTAAAGTCGATGCCAGGCGTTGCTAGTGTAACCTCATTGACCCAGCCAAACGGTCAGCCAATGAATGAGTACTACGTGAACACTCAGTTAAGCCAAATGAACATGACCCTTAAAGGGGCCACTGATCAGCTGACTCAGTTGCAGTCCGACTTGAAAGGTAACCGATCAGATTTAAGTCAAGTTAAGTTAAGTGATTCTGCTGATAAACTTGATAGTTTAGTTTCAAAGACAAACCGTCTTGCCGATGACACCAGTACGGTTCGTTCACAAGTTTCACAAGTTGCCGGGCGAACCAGTGTTTCACAGAGTTCCTCAGCATCTAAACGGGTTAGAAACTATCAACGACTGCTTAGCTTAGTAAGCAGTCAGCTTCAGACTGTTGCAAGCAACATGCGGGTACTGAACGATGAAGCCACTGCCGCTGGTAACGACGGCCAAACTGTTCAAAGTACCGTTTCAGACTACGCTTCCCAAGTTTCCTCTGTTCAGAGCAGCTTAAAGAAGACCACTAATAGCATGAACGGCCTGATCAAGTCATACAACAATATTTATAGTTATCTATCAGCTCTGCAGGCTTCAGACGCTGCCAAGGTTTATTACATTACACCCGAACAGCTGACCGGCATGCAGTTCCAGCAGTCTTTGGTAAACAACACCAGCCAGGACTATAAAACAACCCAGCTGCAAGTTTATCTCAAGAGTTCAGCTTCGAGTCATAATAACGCTGCTACCATCAAACAGTTACAGTCCGAAGTTAAAACTCAGCTTCAAGGCACGGCATTAGGCAGTGCCAAGGTTGCTTATACTGGACAGCCCATCGTTCAAAATACGGTTGAACATTCCGTTAGAGCAAACGCTGGGTGGTTAATGTTAACCGTTGGTGTGATCACCTTCCTGATTATTGCCCTTCTAAGCGGATCCGTCTTACAGCCGATTTACTGGTTAGCTAGTCTGGTGCTAGCAGTTATGGGTGGTGTGCAATTGGCACAGCTCACTAGCCACTTTATGTCTGGCGACCCAAGCTTCAATTGGCAGGTGCCGCTGATTGCATTTGTGCCGCTATTAGTTATCAGTGCAAGTTTACTGATTCAACTTGCGATTAGCTACCGTTTCAAAGATGTCAGCCTCACAGACTGGTTATTGCCTGGTGTTAGCTCAATTGGCCACCTGCTACGTTACCAAGTCTTTACAACGGTTGTGATCTGCTTGGTTCTGTTCAGTGTCAACTTCGCACCACTGACACAAGCCGGCTTGATCATCTTGTTTGCAACGGCCATCTTCGATATTATCTTGCCAATCATCGTGACATCAGTTGGTAAACTGACAGTGACCCTGCCTTCAATGCAACCGCACTTAAAACGTCACGCAAAATAGTTTCAAACACTAAATAAAGGAACGCCCTAAGCAGTTGCGACTGCTTAAGGCGTTCCTTTATTTAGTGTTCATTAACTGGGCGAACCTCATAGCTGGCTTCACCATTTTCAAATAAGCCATAAAGTCGCTTCGTCTTAGCCTTATCAAAGTAACCTAGGTTCAAAAACATCTTGCCATCGATTACTTCAACACCATCAAACGCAACTTGGAAAAACTTTCTCGACAGCGAAATTTCTTCTTCAATACTGCGCATCTTTTCAACGGCCGCGGGCAAGCGATATCCCTCATCCTGCAGCTTCTTAATAATGCTAACTTGAATAAAGGTATGGAAGTCGTAGACGCGCGCCTTATTTTGATCATCACGAGTAATAGCTGAAATATAATCACGCTGCTCCCAGTAACGAAGCTGACGGGAGGATACGCCAGTCATCCGGCTTAACTCACCAATTCGAAATACAAATTTATCGAAATTTACTAAATTAGGAATTCGATATTTCATTTCATAACCGCCTCTCAAAGTTTGCAACTTTATTATTCCACATTCTGCCGTAATGAGCAAAATTAGCTGCTTAAATCCCTTGAATAAGGGTAAATGACATTATTGTTACGTAAGTTACAGTTCAAACGAGATTGTTTAACGTCATTGACACTGCTTTGTTACACGATTGAAATAATTAACTCGTACACTAATCATTGTACATAAAAGACGGAATAGTTAGGGGTTTCTAGTTCAATGAAGAATTTATTAAAAAAGAGTATTATCGCCGTAGCGGCATTCTTTAGTTTAGCAGTTGCCGGTGCACAAACAACCACTGCACAAGCTGCAAGCACGGACGTATCTTACAGTACCGTTTATAAGACAGCAAAGCAAAATTTAGGTAAGCCATATGTTTGGGGTGCCACTGGTCCTTACGCATTTGATTGCTCAGGCTTTACCGGTTACGTTTACAGAAAAGCAGCTAAGATTACCATTCCACGGACAGCACAAGCGCAATACAATGCTTACAAGCACGTCAGCGGTGCTAACGTCCAAAAAGGTGACTTGGTCTTCTTCGGTTACGGCACTGGCAGCATCAGCCACGTTGGCTTATACGTTGGTAACGGCAAGATGATCGATGCTCAAAACCGCGGTGTGGTCAAAGAACGGGTTCATGCACCATGGTGGCACGTTGTTGGTTACGCACACGTTACAGATTTCAGTACTAATGCATCACAAAATTAAAACACACATATAGCAAAAGCCTGACTGCCAGTTCAACTGGTAGCCGGGCTTTTTTAGTTACTACAAAATTAAAGGTCAATTATGACAATTGTTTAACCATTTTTATGTGTTTAATGCCCACTTCTTCAAATGGCTTGCCTACCTGTTTAAAGCCCAGTTGCTGATACAAGCCAATGGCTGTGGCTTGAGCATTCAGCTCCAGACTTGTTCCCGGAGCTATTTCATCAATGACACGCTGCAACAGCATCATGGCATACCCATGATGCCGGAACGCCTTTAAAGTCGCTACCCGCTGAATATGGGCAATCTGATCCTCAAACCGGATTCTGGCAGTGACAACCGGCTGATTGTTTACATAGCCGACGTAATGCGTCACTTGATCATCCAAGCCATCGAACTCTAACTGAGCCGAGATTCCCTGTTCTTTCACAAACACTGCTTGGCGAATGCTGACCGCATCCGAATAGACTTGACTTTCGGTACTTGCCGCTGACTCAATTTTCATGTTTCACACTCCTCATAAGTTATATTATACCCTATTTATAACAAGCGAAATGCACGAGTTTTTAGTGTCCCTATGCTATACTTGGTGCAATTAATTACGAAGGCAGGCGACAGTCGTGCAAACTCATCACATTTCACTTTTGACAAAAAACGCTAAACAAAATATTCACTTTTACACCCGTGTTTTAGGTTTACGGCTGGTCAAAAATTCTGTGAACCAGGAAAACATCCACATTCGTCACTTATTCTACGGTGACTACTTAGGGACTCCCGGTTCGGTCATTACCTTCTTCGTTCTACCGCTCTTGGGGCACCGAACGGACGGTAATCATTTTATCAACGGCATCCGCTTAGCAATACCAGATGGCAGTAAAGCCTTTTGGCAGGAACGGCTATCCAACTCAGGAATTACGGTAACTGAAACTGGCGATGGCTTGTTATTCGACGATCCAGATCAGATTCCCATCACCATGGTTGAAACTGAACAACAGCTCACTGAATGGCAGATTGTACCCAATAACGGCATCGAACCGCAGTTCCAGATTAGCCGCCTATTAGGTACAGAATTGCACGTCCCAGATGTCAGTGCGTCACAGGTTTTCTTCGAGAAATTATTACATTTAACCGTCACCGATAGCGTCGTGAAGTTAGAAGGTGCTGAGCAAATCAAGCTCGTCCCCACTACTGATTTTAGCGAGATTACCCGCTTTGGCCGCGGTTCAATCGACCACGTTGCATTACGGGTAGCAGACGAAGCTGAACTATTAAACTATTATCATCTGGCTGAAGAACAGGGCTGGAATATTGAAATGTACCGTGATCGCGGCTGGTTTAAGAGCCTCTACATCCGTGAACCAGGCGATAACCGTATTGAACTCGCGACCCCTACCCCAGGATTCAGTCTGGATGAACCGATACTCACCCTGGGCAATAGTTTAGGTTTGCCCCCAAAATTTGAATCGTTACGGCCAACCATTATGGATTACTACGCTAAACAGGGCGTCGATTTCAGTGATGATGGTGATCTTAGTTGGCAGGATAATTAAACTGCTTTATTGGAGGCTGTACGAAGGGCGTCTCACCAGAGTTCCTAAATTTACGGAATTCCGGCAGGACGCCCTTATATTTTGCACTTTTACCGTTTAATCTATTACCTACTTGTTATAACTCTCCACTACCACATCGTTATCCGTCAGCATGAGGTTAGTCAGGCTGCCATTAGCTGGACGCACGGTCAGATCATACTTACCGCCACCATAACGTTCCATTAGGCTTAACAAGGTGTTCCCATGGCTGATCAGCAAAACATTATCGCCGTCTTTCAAGTCCGGATTACGACGAATCAAATCAAAGCCTTGATCTACCCGTACCCAGTACTCCGCATTATTTTCAGCTTGATGGAAAGGATCAGCTTCCTTCAAGTAATCCTTAGCTTTGCCAATCGAATACTTGGTCACAATATCCTTAAAAGTTGGCAGTCCATGGGGTGCTCCGGCTAAATACCATGCTTGGGCCATATCATTGCCCTCGTAATAACCGTAAAACTCTTCCCGGAAAAACATGGCAGTTTGCGGTTCCTTAACTTCTGATGCCTGATTTTCCTTTAAAATGAGTTTGGCAGTATCCATTGCCCGGGTGGTATCACTGCAATAAGCAGCCTCGAAGTGGACGTTGGCTAATCGCTTACCAGTTGCAACCGCGCCATCGATTCCTTTTTGAGTCAGCGGTGAATTACTCCAGCCCTGCAATTTATTATAAATATTAAAGTAAGTTTGCCCATGACGGACAACGTATAAATTGAGTTTAGTCATTAATTGGCACCTCATTTCTTTAGTTAATTCAAGTATATCACCATCCGTAAGGAACTAAAGCGCCAAAGCGGATGCCCCATTCAATGGTAGTCACTTCTTACATTTTGATAAATTTTGCTCGTAATTCGGCACAACGCTTGAAAGTCTGCTAAACTAATGGACATTAATACGTCGTTAAAAGGAGTCATTATTTTGCAGTTCATAAAGCGCTTATGGCAAAAAACGGACACGCGGCTTGGTTTTGCGACCTTGTTACTCGTTTGTTTTTGGTTAAAAACACTGCTGGCATACTTCGTTGATTTTCACGTCCCGCTCAACGATCCGCTGCAAGTTATTTTATACATTCTAAATCCAATTCCTACCGCAATCATATTCTACAGTCTGGCACTTTACATCAAGCGCACCCGGCTGTTCTATACGTCAATCATTGTGCTGGATATTTTAAATACCGTTTTACTTTACTTAAACGTTATTTACTACCGTGAGTTTACCGACTTCATGACCGTGGCCACCATGCTGGGTTACAACAAAGTCAATCAGGGACTCAGTGGCAGTTCCGCTGCCCTCACCAGCATTCACGATATTTTCTTCTGGCTGGACTTAGTCATTATCGTTGGCCTGTTACTCACTAGAAGAATAAAGACTGACGATCACAAATTGAACTGGCGGGCAGGCTTTGCCGTTACTTCAATTGGTTTTTTAGTCTTCGGCTTTAACATGGCCATTAGTGAAATGAACCGGCCTCAATTACTGACCAAAACCTTTGACCGCTCTTACGTGGTCAAATATCTGGGCCTTGATTCATTCACCATCTATGATGGCCTCAAAACTCAGCATAACAGTGATGTGCGGGCAACAGCGAAAAAATCTCAACTCACTGACGTCTTGAAGTTTGTCCATAAACACTATGCCAAACCCAACTCAGCTTACTATGGCAAAGCGAAGGGTAAAAACGTCATCGTACTGCATTTAGAAAGCTTCCAGCAGTTTATGATCGATAAAAAAATCGATGGCAGAGAAGTCACGCCATTCTTAAACAAGCTTTATCACAGCCAATCGACTTATTCTTTTGATAATTTCTATCACCAGGTCGGTCAGGGGAAAACTAGTGATGCTGAAAACATGCTGGAAACGAGTACTTATGGCTTACCTCAGGGTTCACTATTCGCTCAGCTTGGCAGCGACAACACCTTCCAAGGCGCTCCATCGATTCTGAAACAAAAGGCCGGTTATACCAGTGCCGTGTTCCACGGCAACGTGGCTAGTTTCTGGAACCGGAATAACACGTATAAAAATCTCGGCTATCAATACTTCTTCGACGCTAGCTACTACGACACATCTGGTGATAAATCGCTTGGATTTGGTTTAAAGGATAAACTGCTGTTTAACGATTCAGTGAAGTATCTGCAGCGCCTCCAGCAGCCATTTTACGTTAAATATCTAACGGTCACCAACCACTTCCCGTTCTCGCTGGATAAGGAAGATCAAGATGACGGCTTTAAGGCACCAAATACTGGTGATAAAACCGTTGATAACTACTTTAAGACGGCCCACTATTTGGATGAATCCATTAAAGAATTTTACAGCTACTTGCACAAAACCGGTTTGGATAAAAAGAGTATCATCGTTTTGTATGGTGACCACTACGGTATTTCTAACTCTGAAAATACTAGTCTTGCGAAGGTTCTGGGCAAGAATCCAAGTACTTGGAATGACTTTGACAACGCACAGCTGCAACGGGTGCCGTTAATGTTCAACATGCCCGGCACTAAGGGCGGCTACATTGATCATACCTATGGCGGAGAAATTGACGTTCTGCCAACGTTGCTGCATCTGCTGGGAATCAGCACCAAGCAGTACATCCAGTTTGGAACTGATCTCTTCTCCAAGCAGCACGATACGGTGGTTGCATTCCGAAATGAGGACTGGGTCAGCGATAAGTATACCTGTCTATCCGGCGTGGTTTATGATAACAAGACCGGTCAGGAACTGCATCCAAATAAGAAGTTACAGGCCAAAATCGATCAAATGCAGGCCAAAGTCAAACTGGAACTTAGCTTGTCGGATTCCCTCAACCAAAAGAATTTACTGCGCTTCTACCATCCCAAGGGACTAAAAGCCGTTGATCCCCGGAAATACAATTACGCCGATGGTTTAAGCAAGGAAATCAACATTGAACGCCGTTTGAAGGGCAAGTCAACCAGTCTCTACAGTGAAAATGGCAATAAATCAACTCAGTCTGATTTCAAAACGGACGCGCCAGAAGTACACCACAAATCAACGGATACTAACCGAATCAAGATTACTAACCCGGACGATACGAGTGGCGATAAGTAAATAAAAAGGTGATGGACAGTCAAAAAAACGGCTGTTCATCACCTTTCTTGTTACTTATTTCTGTTTGATAATCGATGAAGAATGCATCGGCCCGCGACGATCCGGATACAGGGATGCCATAATTGCGTTCACCGCAATCGGTGCCTCACCATAGGCAGTAGCAATAAGCGCCTGCTTACCAGGATAAGTCACCCCGTCACCGATAGCATAAATGCCCGGTACACTGGTTGCCATTTGCGTGTCAACTTTAAACAGCCGGTGATCAGTTGCCAAATCAATGTTCCAACCGTCCACCGTTTTATGATCAGAAGTAAACCCATAGCTGACGATCACGTCGTCAACTTCAATGGTCTCCGTCTCATCATCTGTGCGCATTTTCTTGATGGTGACCAACATGCCATCATCGGTCTTTTCAATGGCGCTGATCATATAAGGCGTCTGAATATCGATAGTTGAAGCTTTCACCTGAGCGACAGTATGCTCCAGTGCCCTGAATTCATTTCGCCGGTGAACCAAATGCACCGACTTAGCAACGGGTTCTAACATGAGTGCTTCATCTAAAGCAGAGTCGCCCCCGCCCGCGATGAGAACACGGTGCCCTTTAAAATGATTTAAGTCGGTAATTGCGTAAAACAGGCTCTTACCTTCAAACTCTTTCACATTATCAATGGCTAAAGGTCGTGGTGAAAAAGAACCATTTCCCACGGCAATCAGCACCGTTTTCGAATGAGTTGTTTCACGTGGCGTCGTCACCGTAAAACCATCCGCCGTCTGTTCAATGTTCGTGACGGTCTGGTCCGTTTTAACGTCGATTGGGAACTGCTTAAACTGTTCCAATTGCTGATCGATCAAGTGCTGTGCTTGAATGTTAGGAATCCCCGCTACATCCAAAATCCGCTTCTCGGGATATAAAGCACTGACTTGGCCGCCCAAAACGGGCAGACTTTCGATCAACTGCGCGGACGCTTCCCTTAAGCCGGCATAAAAGCCCGCAAAAATTCCCGCAGGGCCACCGCCAATAATGGTTAAATCGTATTGTTTATCCAACTTTGACACCTCTCCAAACGTTTAATTAATAATGTGCTGTCCCTGCAATGTTCGAACTTCACGCAAGCCAGCATTGATCAGAACAAAAATTGCAATCCAGCCGGCAACGATGATCAGCCACTTCTGAATATCAAAGTCCGATAGAAATGGGGTTGGTGCCTGCCAGTCCCAGGCCGCATGAAGTAATACCGCCAATACGTAGAACCGCAGGAACCTTGGCCGGACCATGGTTTTGCCTTTGACGGGTTTATGACGTCCCTTTGCTAAAATGATGGCCGCACCAATAATCGCTGACCAAATCGTATGGGTGCCAATGGCCTGCCAACTACGGACAAACAACGTGACTAATCCAAACTCACCGGTATAGCCGGAAGTCTCAAAAACCGCGAAGCCCGCACCAACACAAGCACCAATCAGCATACCATTAAAAATGTAATTTACCCTGAAACTATTGATGAAATAGCCGATAATCAGCAATTTACCGGTTTCTTCAATAAAACCGATGGCTAACGCCGAGCCTAGATCCACGCCGTTTCCAGAAGGAATGATTTGGTACAGTACCATGGTGGCAATTAACGACGCAATGCCGCCAATAAGGAACACCTCGGTAGCTTGAAAAACGGAAATATTTTTATAAACATTAATTTCAAAAAACATAATGGCTAATGAAAACGGCACGGCTAACGAACCGATAAAAACCATCCCAGGAACTGCTTTATCACTATGAAAGGCCAGAAATAATAATGTGAGTAAACCAAAGCTCAAGCCTAATAATGCTAACACCCGGGAGAAAACCCACGGCTTCACGGGTGCCGATGACACCTCAGACAAACTTGGTGTGGTCGTCTTGGTCCCAACAATAAAGAGCGCATCCGCATCATCTTTATTATGGCGCTTGAAAACTTCGGAAAACATCCGAAACAGATGAATCTCAACGGCAGTATCGTCACCAGTCCACTCGTTGAGCTCTTTGGTAGCGTCGTCTAGGAGGTTTTCTCTGCGCTTCTTTTTTAATTGTTCCCCTGATAAATTCTGAGTCATCGCGACCTCCAAATCCATAATTCTTTGATGGTGCTGAACAAAAATATTGTACCACATGTCACTCGCAGCCAGTAGTCAGACGTCACTAGAGCCAGTTTTTGACAGTGCCATTAAAACCTCACCAGAACGGTAATCATCAACCAGAACTATTCGTAAATTTCTTGTATTTCAATGACTCATCACTTATCATTAAAGGGTATAGTGCAGCGCTTTCAACAATATCAAAGAATGACCTGGTATAAGTCACTCGATGGAGGTTTTCTGATGGCTACAAAAAAAATGATTTTGGATCTGGATACTGGTATCGACGATTCACTGGCAATCGCCTACGCTTTAGCAGCTCCAGATGTTGATTTAATTGGTATCATTGGCTCTTATGGTAACGTCTACGTTAAAGAAGGCGGGATCAACTCACTGAAGATTTTGGAATTACTCGGTGCCCCTGACGTCCCCGTTTATCTTGGTGAAAGTCACTCCCTTACAAGTGACCACTTCGACCGGATGCAGGTCAGTGCTCGGATTCACGGTGAAAATGGGATTGGTCAAGTTGAACTGCCAGACCCTAAGCGTCAATTAGAGACTGCTTCAGGCGTTGACTTTTTAATCGATTCCGTTAAAAAGTACGGTAAAGACCTGACCTTAGTGCCAACCGGCCCAATGACCAACTTGGCTAAAGCACTTGAAAAAGCACCTGAAATTGCCACTGAAATCGGTAACGTTACCTTTATGGGCGGTGCTTTGACAGTGGAAGGCAACGTTAACGCCTACGCCGAAGCAAACATCAACCAAGATGCTGAAGCTGCTAACGCCGTCTTCACCAGCCCAATGCAATTAACTATGGTTGGCCTGGACGTTACGCTGCGGACATTGCTAACTCGTAAAGAAACGTCACAATGGCGTGAACTGAATACCAAAGCCGGTACCGCCTTCGCGGATATCGTTGACTACTATATTGAAGCCTACGAAGAAACCAACCCGCAAGTCCCTGGCTGTGCATTGCATGACCCATTGGCCGTTGGTGTTGCCCTAGACCCTAGCTTTATTACCACATTGGGCTTGAACATGTTTGTTTCTACCGATAAGGAAACTTACGGCCGGACAATCGGTGACCAAGCTCGCCTAGATCAACCGAAAACTAACGTTAACGTTGGTATTAACGTTGATGCTGACCGTTATTTAGCAACCTTCATGAAGTACTTAACGGGATTATTCGCTAAGAATTAAACCTATTGAATAGCTAAAAAGAGGCACCTTGATTTTCCGTCGAGAAAATCAAGTGCCTCTTTGTTATACCACTAGCTTAATTTAAAATACTTATCTACAAACTCTGCCACACCGTCTTCTTCATTAGTTCCAGTATGGTACTTAGTAATCGCCGTAATTTCGGGAATGGCATTAGCCATGGCAACCCCAACTGAAGCAGCCTTTAACATGCCCTCATCGTTTTCAGCATCACCAAAGGCCATCAGGTTGCTTTCATCCCAGCCAAAGTGCTGCAATAGTGCATGCAGGCCAACCGACTTATCAGTTGTAGGACTTAAGAACTCCAAAATATGCGGTTGTGACCGCGCAATATGGTACTGCCCGTGAAGCTCAGGCGTTAATGCCGCAACCATTTTATCCAGAATTTCTGGTTTCTGAGCAGCAACCACTTTCGCATACAAATGATCAGGCAGCTCAGCGAATGTCATGGGTTCGAACTTAATGCCACCGCCAAGCTTATAAATTGATTTTACCAAATCCGTCACTGGATAAACCTGATCAAAATCCAAGATATCCATTGGATAGCGCTGAGCTTTACAAAAGTCGTGCAGCGGTACTAAATCAGTTTTGCTCAACCCCTGCTTGGCTAATGAGTCACGACTCGTATTGTTGATCACTAATGCACCATTAAAGGTAATTGTATAATCGTCAGCGTTCGTCAAACCCAACTGTTCAAGATAGTGCCAAATCGCGTTAATTGGCCGCCCCGTACACAAGACGACCTTGACGCCAGTCGCAGCTAATTTCTTCAGAGTCTGTTCGTTCACCCGACTGATCTTTTTATCATTCGTCAGTAAAGTATTATCCAAATCCAGGGCTACTAATTTAATCATTTTATCCACCTCGTCAATTTCTTCACAGTAGTTTTAGTATAACTCATATCAAACTATTTGAGGAAATCTTCAATCACCGCAAGAACACCGTTATCATTATTAGTCAACGGCGTAATGAGACTGACTTGCTGTCGAACTGATTCCGGGGCATTTTTCATGACGTAACCGTACTTGGCCTTTTGCAGCATTTCCATATCGTTACCGCTATCACCAAAGGCCAACGTTTCATCGCGGCTGACCTGCCAGCGTTCCTGAAGCTTCGCCAGGCCATACGCTTTATTAACATGAGGCAAAATCACATCAATACCGCCAAATCCGCTGGAGGTTGCCCGTAATTTTCCCGCAAAAGCGGTATTAACCAGCGCTTCCTGTTTAGAAACATCGAAGGATGGCCACGTAATGTCAACCTTGTAAATGACATCAGTGACTTCGGCCAGATCCATGACGTGTGTTAAATTGCCATAAAAGTAACTGGATTTCTTAAACCGTTTAGCCGTCGGCAGGATTTCAGTCCAGGCAGCCTTACGGCCAGAAAGCAAAATCCACGCGTTTTTAAACAGCGGCTGAGATCTCATCCACTGTACGAACTCGTTTAGCACTGGTTGGGGAATCACATCTTCACTGATTGTCTGCTCGTTTAATACGATATGGGCACCATCCTCAGCCAAGTAAGTGATTTCGCCAGTTAATCCTGTAAAATATTGTGGTAAATGCGGGTATTGATTACCGCTTGCCACGACAAAATGAACACCCTGTTCCTGCATTTTGGTTAATAATCGCTGGAACCAGGCATGGTCAAAATCATTATGATCGCTTAAAAAAGTACCATCCATGTCCGTGGCAATTAACTTGATGGACATACCGAATCATCTCCGTAGCTTATTTAGTTTGTGCCGGCAGCCAATGCCACGGATCCTTTCGCCACTGCTGCAATGAACTCAGCTCTTCTTGATCAATGTCATGGTTTTCGTTAGCCAACTGAACCAGCGTACTGTAATTTGTCAATGTATGCAAGGACAGCTCTGCTTTAGCGAAGTTCTCAGCGCTGTCTGGCAGTTCATACGAGAAGATTCCCAGAACACCTAATACCGTTGCACCAGAACGCTGAACGGCTTTAGCAGCGCCCAGCACACTGCCGCCAGTTGAAATAAGATCATCAATCAAAACCACTTTATCAGTAGCTAGAATTTGGCCCTCAATTTGCTGGCCGGTCCCATGATCCTTTGGCTTTGAGCGCACGTAACTCATTGGCAGTTCGAGCTTATCGGCAACGATGGCGGCGTGGGGAATACCAGCCGTAGCAACACCGGCAATCACCGTTGCTTCGGGAAAGTTCGTTTTGATGTAAGCTGCAAGCCCATCCGCAATGTGTGTTCGAACAGTTGGAAATGCAATCGTTCGACGATTGTCAGTGTAAATTGGTGCCTGAATACCGCTGGCCCAAGTGAAGGGTTCCTTAGGCGATAAGGTTACAGCATTGATTTCAAGAAGGTCATTTGCAATTTGACGCGCAATTTCTGTCATGATTATAACTCCCATTCTTTAGCAATTTTCTGATAAGCGGCTACCGGGTCTTTTGCTTTGGTGATTGAACGGCCGACTACCAGACCGTCGCTGCCTAGTTCAGCCGCCTGCGCAGGTGTAACCACCCGTTTTTGATCGTCGGCGCTATCGGTAGCCAGTCGAATCCCAGGATTAATACACAGGAACTCATCACTAGTAGAACGGTGGATCATCGGGTCTTCGAGCGCCGAGGAAATGACTCCGTCCGCCCCGCTAGCTTCCGCCAGTTGAGCATAATGCCGGACCGATTCCGTCAAACTGGCATTGACCAGCTGTTCGGTACGCATCTGTTCTTCAGACGTTGAGGTCAACTGAGTAATCGCCAGCAGTTTAGCCGGCTTCACACCAGCTTTTTGGCTACCACGTAGCAGACCCTGTTTTGCCCTGCTGATCATCTCCGCCCCGCCAGCCGCATGCACTGTAACCATGGAAACTTCCTGCTGTCCCAGCTGATACATTGCCTGTTCAACGGTGTTTGGAATGTCGTACAGCTTCAAATCAAGAAAAACTTGGATACCGCGTTTACGTAGTTCCAATAAGATTTTGGGTCCTTCAAAATAAAAGAGTTCCATCCCCACCTTCACAAATAACTGGTCTTGGTGATCAAACCGATCGAGAAAATTGAATACCTGCTCACGATCTTCAAAGTCTAACGCAATAATGATGGGTCGCATGTGAATCTCCTTTCTGCACAAAAAAGCCGTTTAGCTCGAGCGCTAAACGGTTCACTGATGCCACTAAAAGTGTGGACTTCTGCCGTAAACTTGTTAGTCTCTCTGGGCTAAGTTAAAGATATCTTGCATTGAGTTTACATCAGTCCGCTAGCCATCGTCAAGAAGTACTTGTAATCGTCAATAAATTATGTCACAATACCAGCGACGGTGAGAACCATAACCGCAAAAATAACAAGTGCCAGTGAGCACTTATTTTGGAGGAAACTGAATATGGAAACAACTGTACGACACCACGCACTAAGCAAGAACCAAAAGTGGACGATTGCTTCTACCTCGGCAGGATTCGCGCTGGAAAACATGGACGTTTTATTTCTCTCCTTCGCGCTTTCTTCCATCATCGCTGATTTAAACATCAACGGTGCTCAGGCAGGGCTGATTTCTTCAATCACTAATTTGGGTATGCTAGTGGGTGGTATTTTATTTGGGGTCATTGCTGACCGCTTTGGTCGGGTACGAACCTTCTCGCACACGGTCTTTATTTTTGCTTTTGCCACTGCAGCCATGTACTTCGCTAATAGTATTACTTTGATATACCTCTGCCGCTTTATTGCCGGGATTGGTGCCGGTGGTGAATATGGTGTGGGGATTACGCTAATTGCCGAAAACTTTAACCACCACAAGATCGGTAAAATGACTTCCATCGCCGCAATCGGCGGTCAACTAGGTGCTATTCTGGCCGCTATCTCAGCCGCTTTCATCATCCCGGCACTTGGCTGGCGAGCGCTGTTCTTATTCGGTTTGATTCCGGTTGGCTTAACTTACTTTATTCGTCGGCACTTACACGAAAGCAACGAGTTTTTAGCCGCCAAGAAAGCTGAAACCGATCCTAGTAAACGGGTTCGCGTCAGCGCGCTGTTTAAAACCCCGAAGCTGGCTTACCAAACCATTGCGCTAAGCGTCATGGTCATTGTTCAAATTGCCGGCTACTTTGGCCTCATGAACTGGCTGCCTTCAATCATGCAGCAAAAACTGCACCTGAGTGTTTCTGGCTCTTCCATCTGGATGATTGCAACCATCGTCGGCATGAGCATCGGCATGATGACCTTTGGCAGCATTCTCGATTACTTCGGGCCGCGGCTGGCTTTCGGTATTTTCCTGGTTTGCTCTGCCCTAGCAGTGTTCAGTATCACTTTAGCCGTTAATGAGGTCACCCTGTTAATTGCCGGTGCTGTACTGGGTTTCTTCTCCAACGGCATGTTTGGCGGTTATGGTGCTGTTATTTCCCGCCTGTATCCAACCGAAATCCGCTCAACTGCCAACAACGTCATCGTTAACATCGGCCGGGCAATCGGCGGCTTCTCCAGTGTGGTTATTGGCTTTTTGATGGACCACTACAGTTTGATCGTGGTCATGGGATTCCTGTCCGTACTTTACATCATCAGTCTTTGCACCATGCTGACCATTCCCAATTTAAAGAAACTAGGCCGGGCTTAAAGCCAACTTGCTCATGGTTCACTCGCTTGCAAATGCAGGCTATACCGTGTAAACTACACAATGAACTAAACGTTATCTGGGGTGCCTTTTGGCTGAGATACACCCATTGAACCTGATCTGGTTAATACCAGCGAAGGGAGCATAATGCACTCATATTTTGATATTAAAAAAGCCAAAAGGACGAGTCAAAGATAGCCGTTTATCTTTGACTCGTTTTTTGCACAGAAAATGTTTAGTAATAAGTGAGATGGAGGTTTTACATGATGAAATATTCAAATGCGTGGCATTTACGCGACATTATTCTGTTAACTTTGATTGCTATTTTCTTTGGGGTCATCTACTGGGTCGTTGGTCCTGTCTATAATATTTTAACCGTTGCCCTCACTCCAGTTGGCTTAGGGCCCGCTGCTAATGATATTCTGATGGGTGTCTGGGTCATGGCTGGTCCGTTAGCCGGTTACCTGTTTAAGAAAATCGGATCGGCTACCCTCGGTGAATTCTTAGGGGCAGTTGTTGAAATGTTTCTTGGTGGTCAATGGGGTGCCAGCACCATGATTTCGGGAGTTGTTCAAGGTATCGCTTCGGAACTGGGCTTTGCTTTCACCGGCTACAAACGCTACGACTGGTTCAGTCTGAACCTAAGTGTGCTCACCACGACCATCGTTACCTTTGGCTGGGACATGATTCGTAACGGCTACGCTCAGTATCACGTTGGCTTACTCATTGCATTATTTGTCATTCGTTTAGTTTCTACTTGGATCTTCGCTGGTGTATTAGTCAAAGCAATCGTCAAATTACTTGACCGGACACACTTAATGGAAACCCGTACTCGCTAGAATAGAGGTAACTTCATGGCAACTATTTCGGTCAAAAATTTATCGTTCTCCTACCCGACTGAAGACGGTCAAAAGCCTTTGACTTTGACAAATCTTTCGGCAACTTTCCCCAGTGGCGGCTTCTCACTACTAACGGGACCATCAGGCTCAGGCAAGTCGACATTGATGAAGATCATTAGTGGTCTCTATCCAAAATTTGGTGGCTTGGTGACTGCCGGTGAAGTACGGTTAGGCGATCAAAAAATTAGTGAGATTCCCGAACAGGATCGCGGTCAGCTGGTGGCAATGATGTTTCAAAATCCTAACCAGCAGTTTGCCATGGATACGGTTGAACGTGAATTGATTTTTGCGTTGGAAAATCAGTGTGTCCCACCAGCCGAAATGATGCCGCGGGTGGATCGCGCGTTAGACTATGTCGAAATCAGTCAGCTGCGACACCGCCAATTAAACAGTTTATCCGGTGGCGAAAAGCAAAAGGTCGCTTTAGCAGTGATCATCGCCATGAAGGCTGATACCATCCTTCTGGATGAACCTTTTGCTAGTGTGGATCCAATTGCCAGACAATTATTATTATCCAAGTTGGCGAAGCTGCAGCACGACGAACACAAAACCATTCTGATTTCGGATCATGACCTTGAAGATTACGATCAGTATATCGACCACCTCTTTGTCCTTAACGGTACTGGTGACTCGCTTAAGCTACTGGATAAAGACGCGGCCGAACGGAAAATGGCTAACTTCAAACGGCAGGATACTTCTAAACAATATTTAAGTTTGCCCGCTCAAACTGATCATTCGATTATTGAAGCCCATGATTTAAACCTCACCGCAGGAACCTCAACTTTACTGAACCAACCTAACGTCAGTTTTTTTCAGCACCACATCACACTGCTGACGGGAGCAAACGGGACCGGTAAATCAACCCTGCTGCTAGCAATCTCTAAACTGCATCCTTATCAGGGTACACTACTGCTTAATCAAAAAGAAATTGCCAAGATTCGCAATAAACAGCTGCTCCAAGAAGTAGTCTTAGTTTTTCAAGACGCTGACCAGCAATTTTTAAACGTGACGGTTACAGAAGAATTGGCATTGTCACTGAAAAATAGCCACACACCGGAATACTTTGAAAAGCGGTTGCCGGACTTTTTAAAACAGCTGCAATTAGCAGATCTGCAAGACCACGTTGTTTACACCTTAAGCGGTGGTCAGAAAAAGAAATTACAGATTTTGGAAATGTTAATTATGGCGACACCGGTGATGCTGTTTGACGAACCATTTACGGGATTAGATTTCAGCTCACTGCAAACTGTCATGGCCATTATGAAGCAAGTAGCTCAAGATTGTCAGCAAACCATGGTAATCGTTAGTCACCAGCTCTTCGGCTTGGACGCGCTGGTAGACTACCATGTCAAACTCGAAAATAAGCACTTACAGTATGTGGAGGGATTAGCGTGAATCCAAGTCTAAAATTCTTATTAGCGGTACTAATTGCGCTGGAAATCTCTTTCACCAGTGTTTGGACAGTCAACTTGGCGCTTGCTTTAATGGGCTTAGTGATCATTCTTTTCAGCCGTCCTAAGCTGAAAAGATTAGTCCTACTATTCTTCGTCCCGTTAATTCCCGCAATAGCACTGGCAGTAGCAATCTTATTACAGTCTAATGCTGGTATGCATTTCGCGCTGGTCCTATTTACTCGGATCTACGCTTACGTCTTCGTGGGCTCCGCGGCAACCTTAACCACTTCCATTTCTGATTTAGTGATGTCGCTGGAACAAAACGCTCACGTTCCAAGTAAATTTGCTTACGGCTTTTTAGGGGCGTTCAATCTGCTGCCAAAAATTGTCAGCGAAGTGAACATTATCCGGGCAGCCGGTAATATGCGCGGTCAAGCATTACACTTTTGGTCACCTCAGTTGTACTTCAAGGCAATCCTTGCATCACTGGACTGGTCAGAAAACCTGGCAGAAGCCATAACTTCTCACGGCTTCTCTGAAGGCGCGCCACGGACCTATTTTAAACAGATCCGCGTTCGCTGGTGGGATTGGCTGATTCTTTTCGGCAGCCTGGCAGCGCTTCAGTTTGTCCTTTTTGGACTGCACCTGCAGTAATTTGATTACCTCATTTGACTTAAAAGTTTTATAATATAGTTTAAAGAAGGTGATCATTATGGCTCGAAAACCACTTAAATTCACTACAGCATTTGGCGTTACCGTAATGGTATTGGGTGCGCTACTTGAATTGGGCGCGTTCTTCTATCATCTCGGCAGTATGGTCAGTGCTGAAACGGTCTTTACCGGCGCTATCGTTTTGACCATTGGCCACGCTTTTTACGGTATCGACAACCTCTTTTTATCCCTGCTGCTAACCTTTTTCAGCTCAATTGGAATTGGTTACTACGTTTTGGTACAAACTAACAGTTGGCTATGGTCGATTGTCGCCGCAATTGCGTTTTTTGCCTTCATCGTCACGCTGTTTGGATTCAGATCATCCATTCGCAATAAACACGGCATCTGGTAATTCGCGAAAACAGTATGCCATAAAAAAGCAACCTACTTAACGTTAAGTAGGTTGCTTTTTAGCTATCATCAATAGGCATTCCCGACAATAGTGTAAGTGACACCGCCGTCCACTGACTTTAGCAGTTGACCAGAAGCGTTTGTTTTATACCATGCAATCGTTGGACTGGTGCTTGGATCAGCACCCTGCGCCTTCATGTTTGGTGACTGATGATTTTCCTGCACTTGAACAGTATAGGTACCAGCACCAGACTGACTAAATTGGAACGTCAGATCCTGTGGTGCGTACCGGCCACTCAAAGACTGTGAAATCCGGTTTGCCACCGTTTGCTGCGTTACGGCTGGATGAGCTTTCGTTACCGCAGTTTGAGCGTGATTAGCTTTAGCCTGCTGCTGAGTTGAACTGCCACTCTCGCCGCTTATCTGATTAGTCTTTTCTGATTGAGATGACGAATCAGAATCAGCAGTCGTTTTTTTTGATGAAGAATCACTGATTGAATTAACCTTATCAGCTGCCTTTTTAGCAACCTTAGTGGTTTTCGGTTTAGTTGAACCAGAATGCGATTTAGTTTGTGAACCGCAGCCTCCAAGTAAGCTCAAGACAGCTAATGGTAATACTACTTTAATTAATTGTTTCATCGCTTGTCATTCGGCAAACCCATCCCACAGAGTCTGCCTCTCCCCCTTACTTATTTAAACCCATTATAACATGAGTACAACTAGATACGAGGGGGAAAGCGGACTACTTAACTGTGCCGGCAAAACTTGGCATAAAGTAGCTGCTGATGGTTTCAACATCAACGTTTTGACCTGGTTGAGGTGCAGCTACGAACTGGTGATTACCAATGTATATGGCGACGTGATGCGTTGCTCCGGCTGAACCCCAAAATAGCAGGTCACCTGGTTTAGCTTGTGAAACCGGCTTAGTAGACACTTTACTCTCCTGGGTAACCGTGTAGTGACCAAGATGGATGTTAGCAGCATGTGCGTAAACGTAATCCGTTAAACCAGAGCAGTCCATACCTTGCAATGATTCACCGCCCCAGACGTAGGGAATGTTCATGGTAGCCAATTTTTTAGCTAAGTTCACTACAGCCTTAGCTTGCGATGTTTGACCAGTTTCACTGCCGCTGATAACGGCATCAGAAGTCGCCTGTGTCGATTGTGTCGAGCTAGCAGTATCAGCACTCATCTCAACAGCATCGTGAGCAGCCTGCGTTTCACTTTGATTAGGCAAGGCTTGAATCGTTGCAGCTGAAGCCGTGGTCATCGTTGCACCAAACAGTGAAACGGCAGCTGTCAGCATCAATAAACTTTGTTTTAATTTCATATTAATCACCTCGTCTTAATAATTGATAGTATTCATTATACCTGAACCACATCACGAAAAGATTACAGCGCAATTGGTTTTATGTAACATCCTATTAATTACAAACTTTCTTTTTTGACTGACACCTTGCCACATCCCTGTTTAAGACCAGTGCAATGACTTTTTCAATTCCAGCTTATGATAGACGATTGGCCAGCAGGGCTCTAATTCTTTGGCGGACTCCCGAAAATCGTATATAATGAAGTGTAGGTTTAGTTGTGTTTAGTTTTAAGTCATATCAGGTGGAGGTATATTATGGAACAAGAAGTTAGCGGTATTGCAGAAAAAATTATTCAATATCAAAAGAAACATAATCTTACAGATACTGAACTGGCCTTAAATCTTCACATTACAGTTGAAAGATTGCACAATATCAAATCACAAGAGAGTGCACCAACCTCTGAAGAAACTGCGGTACTGAATCATTTTATCGGCGTAAACTAATTCACTGAATACAGCGCAAGCAGTATTGAGACTTAACGAATAAAGGGAACCGCCTGTTTACCAGATTCTATCTGATAAGCAGGCGGTTTCTTTACGCTGTCATTGCTTTTTTAAATGCGTTATAGGTGGCTTCATCATACGCCACCATCGTGACTTGAAGGGGTGCGTCAAAGTGGCGGATCGTAGAAACTGCGATGTCGCACGCATCCGCTAAGGGATAACCATAAATCCCAGTACTAATAGACGGGAAAGCAACCGTCTGACAATTATTTTCCACCGCGCGTTTCAAACTATTCTCATAACAATTACGCAGTAACTTAGGCTCTTCAAAGGAACCGTCCCGCCAAATTGGACCCGGTGTGTGAATCACGAATTTAGCCGGTAAATTAAAACCCGGCGTCACTTTTGCTTCACCAGTTGGACAGCCATGAAGTTTTCGGCAAGCAACATCCAGCTCCGGCCCCGCTGCTCGGTGAATAGCACCATCAACGCCACCGCCGCCAACCAAGCCAGTATTAGCTGCGTTGACAATAGCGTCCCCCTTAAACTTGGTAATATCGCCCTGAATCAATTTTAAATCAGCCATTTGATCACCTCATCTTTTCTTCCTGGACCACCAGTGCTTCTTAGGTTGCTTAGACTGCGAATGCTCGGGTTTACCCAATCGCGCCATTCCAACCCGCATCGGGTTAGAAGCTAAGTCATTCAGATTCAATGGCGTCTTTACCGAATCAGGTTCAGCTGATTTATCCTGTTTATTTGAGTCACTCATTTTTACATCCAACTTTCATGTTTTATGCTTATTTTACGGTATAATATGCCTAGTGCGTATACTTATATTTAGTATACCGCCAAACTTGAAATTGGTGAATGACGATGCCTATTAGTCAATGGCATTGATTTTATTAAAGAGGTGGACTTATGTCTATTCAAATCGTAACGGACTCAACCGTTCAGCTAACAGCTGAAGAACTGGCAACACTGCCGATTACAGTGGTCCCGTTGATCGTCCGGTTAGGAAAACAAGAATTTTTAAACGATGGCGTACAAATCACCAATGCCCAATTCCTCAGCCACTTAGTTAACGACGATGAACTTCCCAAAACCAGTCAGCCTTCAATTGGTCAGTTTTTAGAAGTCTTTAATCGACTTGGCCAAAATGGTGATGAGATTTTGTGCCTGAACCTGACGCATTTTCTAAGCGGTACCGTCAACGCGGCACGACAGGCGGCCGAAATGTCGGAAGCTAAAGTTACCGTTGTTGATTCGCTTTCAATCGATCGTGGTCTGGCATTTCAAGTAATCACGGCTGCCAAACTCGCAAAAAACGGCGCGCCAATGGATACCATTATCAACGCGATTAATTTGCATCGCTCCCACACCGAAATTTACGTCTTTCTCAACACCCTGGAAAACCTGATCCGGGGTGGCCGGATCAGTAAAGCGGCTGGTGGGATCGCTAATCTGCTCAACATTAAAGTCATGGCAGAAGTCAAAGACGGTGAACTCCGAGTAGCTGCCAAAGGCCGTGGCAAACGGTTTATCCGTAAAGAAATCACTGATTTGGTTGAACGCATCAAGCTGCTTGCGCCAGCTAAAGTTGGCCTCACTCACGTGGACAATCTGACGCAAGCCAGTGAAGTCGCTAACCAAATTAAAGCGGCGTTACCCAATACCCTAGTCACTATCCACGAAGCCGGCCCGGTAATCAGCACTTATACCAGTGTGGGCGCGCTGGCAATTGAATTTTACACCGATTAATTTACCCAAACATAAAAGGAGGTCCCTATATGGGTACCTCCTTTTATGTACGATCACTTCGTTCGTTTTTGCTTCACAGCACGGTTACGCTGACTATTTTCTTCGTGCTGGCGCGCCTGCTGCTCTTTTTTTATTCGTTCTAGTCGCTTAGCTTCAGCCTTTTTAGCTTTTTCTTTTTCAACCGTTTTGCTTTTGTGATAATTGTAAATAGCTACCAGCGCAAAACCAACGATGACTTGGAAAGGAAAAGCAATCAAAGTTGACAATGAATATGATTGATGCAAGAACAACGGGGATAAAAGATCGTAAATGATCAATAAAATGGCCATTGGCACAATAATTGCCATGGTATCTTTAAACCATTTTGGCAGCTTTTGCCATTTTTCCATCAATGAAGATCCCCCCCTTAAAGTTCGCCTTGATCGCGCAACTGTTTTTCGGTTAGCTGTGCGTCCAAATAGTCAAACGCGACCTCATCGATCTCGTCTAAGTCAATGAGCGTGCCCACCTTATCAACGACGGTTCCCTGTTCGACCAAGTGGAAAATAATCTCCTTACCGCCGAACTTACTGACGTAACCAACGATACTCTCATCACCGTTCAGCTGCAGCCGGATCACTCGCTGAAGCTTACAGGCCTGACTCAGCACTTCCTGAAACAGATTATCGTTACTATCAAATAACCGTTCGTCATTTAATCCGGGCTGAGTGACAACTCCCAGAATTTCGTCTAAATTAATGTAAGTTTTCATCACTGCCAGATAATCAGACTGGGTCGTCACTTGCGCAATGGCTGTGAGTTTTACCAGCCAATAACCGCCAAACTGCCCGGTCATATCGACCAAATTAACCATTACACTGTCTGCACCAACGGTATTGACGCGGCCAACGAAGAACATCCCTTCATCCGCCACCGGATTAATGGAAATTAACTGCTGAGTCTGTTCTGCATGATGGAGAACAGCCGCAATATCAGTTAGACTGGAAACCGCCCTTTTTTCAACCGGCGTTAACGTTTGTATGAAGCCCATGGCAGCGGTCTGCAAGGTCAGCTCCTTACCCTCAAATTCAATCAGACCGACATCTTTAAAGCTGATGGTCAGTAACGGATGCTGATCTAAATGAAACTTATTAAAAACCTGAAAATCAAAATCCTTTTTCGAGATTCGAGTAACTTCACCTTCATGAAGCTCACCGCTCTGTCTATCCAAGACCATGACAGTGGTTTCATCCACCATAGCAGTCTCCAAGACTTGCCTGATCAACGGACGGTTTTGATCAAACTCAGTGGTCATTCGGCCAAAGGTAAAGAAGTGTTCAGCCGTAGCGTTTTCAATTCGGTAACGCATATTATCGAGATCGTCGCTCTCAAACTCAACAAACTCGATCACATCAAACGTCAGATAGACGGCACCATCTTCACTGCCGCTATCATCAAACGTGGTTAAAATAATGCCAGCATCATCGACAATATCCACGTATCCCGTATAAACGATATCTTGCTTAGCCTGATAAACGTTCACCAACGCTTTTCGCTGCAATGCATATTGCAAATCATTCATGATCGAATTCATTGACGCACCACCTTTCTGTTTTTCAATTTATCTATGACAACACTGAAACTTTACGCTATTTCAGGCGTGAAAACAATTGATTTGCGTTAAAATGTAGTTAAAATTTTATTTCAGTAATAGGGAGATTCTAACATGCCAGACAAGTACCGCAAAGTTCAAAAACACCACAGCCTGCCGGAAATTAAAGCCGATATCAAAACACCGCCCAGTTCTGGTGGCATGATGGATTGGGGACCCATTTTCTCATGGTTGAAGTCCCTGTTTAACACAAAGCGGAAAAAGTAGGTCAGCCGTTTATTGAAAAAAGGTTTGACTTTCGAATTAAAGCCGACTATATTAGATGGTAATTAGAAAATGAAATTCTGATGGGAATAGTACCCAATGCGACTTTACTCAGCGACCTGCATTTAGTGAGAGGCAGGAAAAGCTCAATTTGGCGAATGAGCCCGTAAGTGATGGTTAGCTGTTCACGCAACTAACCCGTAAGGATGCGTTATCATCCCAGACATCAAAAGGTGTCGTTGAGGCAGTTCATGTAAGTGAATTGCGAAGATGGGTGGTAACACGGCGTTCGTCCCATACTAGTTTAGGCTGGTATGGGACGAACGCTTTTTTCATTTCTAACACACATATGCATATGGAAATAAATAGAACCGATTCGTCAATACTAATTAAGGAGCGATCAATATGGTTGAAAAACAATTACATTTTGAAACTAAACAGGTACATGCAGGTCAAGTTGTCGACGAAACGGGTGCGCGGGCAGTACCTATTTACCAAACCACTTCATACGTTTTCAAGGATGCTGCACAAGCGGCCGGCCGCTTTGCTTTAACTGATCCAGGTAACATTTATACGCGGCTCACCAACCCAACTACCGCAGTGGTAGAAAAACGGGTCGCTGCCCTTGAAAATGGGACCGCTGGCGTCGCTTTAGCAACCGGTGCCGCAGCTGTAACTGCAGCCGTCCAAAACGTCTGCAATCAAGGTGATAACATCGTTTCAGCCAGCACCCTTTATGGTGGGACCTATGATTTATTCAGCGTCACCCTACCTAAATTAGGTATTACCACAACCTTCGTTGATCCCGATGATCCGCAAAACTTTGCGAAAGCCATTGATGACCACACTAAGGCACTATATATTGAAACGATCGGCAATCCTGGTATCAACCTCATTGATATCGAAGCCGTGGCAAAAGTAGCGCACGATCATGGTATCATTCTGATTGCTGACAACACCTTCGGCACGCCCTACCTGATTCAACCACTTGATCACGGTGTGGACGTGGTTGTCCACTCAGCTACTAAATTCATTGGCGGGCACGGTACAAGCATGGGCGGTGTCATCGTTGAAAACGGTAAATTCGATTACGCGGCATCCGGCAAATACCCTGACTTCACCACGCCAGACCCAACCTATAACGGCATCGTTTGGAGCGATTTAGCTCCCGCATCGTTTACAACCAAGGTTCGTGCTCAAACCTTACGTGATACTGGTGCTGCAATTAGCCCCTTTAATTCATTCTTACTCATTCAAGGACTAGAAGACCTATCATTGCGGGTTGAACGCCACGTCGCGAACACCGAAAAAATCACCCGGTTCTTAAACGACCATCCAAAGGTGGCCTGGGTGAACTACCCTGACCTTGAAGACAGCAAGTACCACGCCTTAGCCAAAAAGTACTTCCCTAAGGGTACGGGGTCAATCTTCACACTGGGCCTTAAGGGTGGCGAAGCAGCGGGTAAGAAGTTAATCGAAAACCTTGATCTCTTCTCACTACTGGCAAACGTTGGTGATGCTCATTCCCTGATTATCCACCCTGCGTCGACCACTCATGCTCAGTTAAATGAAGAGCAGTTAAAGCAAACCGGTATTACTCCGGACTTGATCCGGATCTCAGTCGGTATTGAAAACGCCGATGATCTGATTGCCGATTTGAAACAAGCATTGGATAAGATTTAGTTTCCATCAAATGAAGTGCAATTTCTCAGATTCTACCCACTGATGAAGGGTTACGGTAATAAAATCTAGTAACGATTCAAGCAAAAAGACGTTAACCTAGTCGAAACAGACTAGATTAACGTCTTTTTATGCCACAATTGATTCCAGCTTTTCAAGCTGGTCAATCTCATAGGTGGGCTTAATATCGGTTTGGTTAGGCTGATGGCTAGGATTGAACCATACGGAATCAAGGCCAAAGCCGGCAGCGCCCTTAATATCCGAAGTTAACGAATCACCGATCACAATGGTTTTGGCTGGTTCATAGGACTGAATATCGGCCGTCACCCGTTGAAAAAACGCCTTGGCAGGCTTTTGAGCACCGACCAGTTCCGAAATGAAGACGTGCTTAAAGTAACGGTCAAAGTGCGCTTCCGACAGCCGCTTCTTCTGGGTTTTAGCCACCCCGTTGGTAACAATGTATAAATCGTGGTCCTGAAACAAATCGCTTAGTACTTTCGGCGCCTGAGGCATGGGCTCGTGACCCTGTGCCAGGTAGTAGCGATAACGCTCTTCCATTTTTTGCCCATCGATGTTAACGATCCCTAAATGAGCAAAAAGGGTATCAAACCGTTTAACCAGCAGTTTGGGTTTACTAATCTTTCCCAGTTCAAACTGCTGCCACAACGCCAGGTTTTCAGTATGATAAAAGTCGTAAATCTCACTGTTTAACGGTAACTTAAGTTCTTTAAAAAGCCCTTCTAAAGCTTGTTTTTCTGCCGCTTGGAAATTCAATAACGTATCGTCAACGTCAAATAGTAATGTCTGATATGCCATTTATAATTCATCCCTTACTGGCTTTGCCGGCCGTTTAATCAATCGATATCCTGTAATCAACGCTGCCACCGCGCAAATGATAGCCGCAATCAAGAATGCTGTGTGCATACCATAAATGAAGACGTCAGGCTGTCCTTTAAGATAAGTTGTCACCTTAATCCCCTTATAATGACTCATGCTGGCAAACAGAACGGTCGTGGCAAACGAAATGCCAACAACCATTCCTAAATTACGGACTAACGCATTCATTCCACCAGCAATACCGAGATTCTGGGGTTCCACCGAATTCATGACAATCGTGTTATTGGGGGCTTGAAAAATACCGTTTCCTAATCCAACAAACCCAACGATAGCCGTAAAGAGCCATAGCGGCGTGCCAAGATCCGTCAGCATATACCCAATCTGACTTAACAGGATCAAAATCAAGCCGCAAAAAGTAATTAATTCTGGTCCAATTCGGTCTGAAATTGCCCCGGCAAGCGGCGCGACGATTACTTGAACGATAGGAAAAGCCATTAAGATAAAGCCAGCCATGTTGGGTCTCAAGCCACGGGCATTTTCCAAGTAGAATGGTGAGATCACGTTAAAGAAGAAGTTGGTCACGAAAATCAAAAAGCCGCATAATAGGCTCATGGTGAACGCTCCGTTTTTAAACAGACTAAATGATAACAACGGGCTTTCCTGTTGATTTTCGAAGTGTACGAATACCACCCCAATAATAAGTGCAAAAACGAATAAACCGATAATTAAGGGGCTGGTAAAGCCAATCTCCTGACCCAGAAAAATACCAACAAACAATGAGATCGTGAATAATGCCATGGTCACTGCACCGAAGCGGTCAATTTTCTCATGGGACTTCGTGATGTCTTTGGGTAAGATTGCCTGACCAATAATAATTGTCACTACGCCAACCGGAACGTTTAACCAGAAAATATATCCCCAGGTTAAATGAGACAGCACAATACCGCCCAATCCCGGCCCCGCAATTGAGCCTAAAGCAACAAATGACCCAATCATACCAAGTGCCCGGCCACGCTCGCTAAAGGGAAAAATTTCGGTAATAATGCCGTTGTTATTCGCCATGGTCATCGATGCGCCCAGTGCTTGAACCACCCGAGCCGACAATAATAGATAAAAACTACCGTTAAAACCAGCTAAAAGCGAGCCAAAGACAAAGAGCACGGTCCCAATCCGAAAGATTTTAATCTTACCAACGGCATCACCCAGCTTACCAAACAGCAACAGAAGGGAACAAATGACGATTAGATAAATCGAAACTACCCATTCCGCTTGATTCATGGGGATTTTCAAATCACCAGAAATAACTGGCAACGCAATATTAACAATACTAGCATCTAAAGTTGACATAAACGTAAATAAGCCCACGGCCGCCAGAATCCACCAGCGGTGTTTTTGAACTTGCGGGTCTGTTGAATAACTTTTTACCGCCACGTTGCACCCCTTTTCACCCTTTATTCCAACCATTTACAACCTATTAATCTACGCTTCTTTGGCGCTTTAATCAAACACTTAATCCGCAAAATGAACGCCTTGCTTAACGTCATTGAGCCTGCTATTCTTATATCCGAGGTGTAAAACATGACAGATAATCGTTACTATCAACCTAAAGATGCCAAGGATGCCCTTCGTTATATTGAAGGTTTATTTAATCAGTATGTTCAAGCACCCTTAACCATGGAATTAGTGGCTTATCACCAAAAATTAGTGAAGCAGATTCAAGAAGACATTCTACCAACGGCCAAACAAGCCGGTCAAACCGTTCAAATCGAAAACGCCAAGCAAATGCTGCTGACGATGCAGTCGTGGCTGCGTATCCGCATGAGTGGCCAGCCGTTTGCGGGCAAAATGCACCACTTCAAATTTGAAGCCGATAACGCTAAACCCAAATTTAAGCGGCAAGTAATCAAGGGCAGAAGAAGTGGCGGCCACCGCTCCGTACGCCATTAAGAAGGCCTGTTTTGGGAGTGTAACCGAAAATAAAAAAATCTGATTATCAGTTTAAAACTGGTAATCAGATTTTTATTTTATTCTTCAAAGCTTTAGTGTGCGTTATATGCGGAAACTAAGTTTTGAATGGCCTTGTCAACATCTTTGTTAACTAATTGAGTTACACCTTTAGTGACGTTTTGGGTAACAGCCTGGGTAATTTTATCAGTATTATCGTTAACATATTTGAGTGCCGCATTTCTTATTGCCTGTTGCGCCTCAGATGTGCTTGGATCCCCATTTTTACCATCTTTATAATCTTGTTGCGCTTGCTTGTTGTATGCGTCGATTACCTGATTGAGATAGGCGTCAGACGCTTTTTGGTAGTTTGACTTATAATTTGCATCATAAGTTGCTTTATATTCTGCGTTAAATAATTTAGATTTAGTGTAGGCGTTCGCATATTTCTGAGCCGGTGAACTCTTAGTCACACTGGCCGTATAAGATTGGCCTTTATAACTTGGTAGCAAACCCGCCTTGTACTGGTTTAACTTAACCCGATACTTACTAGTACTGTACTTATAAATGTCCATCCGGTAAGTCGTCTTTGCGAGCTTCCCCTTACTCATCAGTCGATAATAAGTTGTCAGGGTTCGGTGACTCTTGCTCAACTTATACTTCGTTGGAATGGCGTAGTGAATAGAAGCATTCTTAAAGTCCCCAATAACAAGTACCTGACCCTTTTTACTGCCACTCTTAAATGTTTGCCAGCGGAAAGTATAATAAGCCTTTGCAACTTGAAAATTGCCGCTTGGAATTGACGAAATCTTGGTTGAAGCATGTGCTGTGGTTGGTTGCTGCGAGGCTACAAACCCACCAAGTGCCACCGTCAATACTACTAGTAACTTTGTTCCGATCTTCTTCATTGTTGCGGTTCCCCCTTTAAAAAATAACCATAACCTTAAACGAATCATATCATGCAAAAGACATCAATACAATTGTTTAACCCCTTTTTGTAACGGAAAATAATATGGATCCAAACGGACTTGAACCGTCGACCTCCTGCATGCGAAGCAGGCGCTCTCCCAACTGAGCTATGGACCCAACAACAATAAACAGACTACCACTAAATGCGTAGTCTGTTAAATAGTTAAGCCGATTAATTTTAAGAACTAATTTTCCACCATCATCAGCCCGTCAATATCATTAAGTTTAATGTGATTACGTCCCCGCTGCGAGATCAGCCCCGACGTTGAAAATTGCTTCAGCTTACGACTGATTGTTTCCGGCGAAGTCCCCAGATACAGCGCCAGGTCCTTCTTTTGCAGCGGTAAATCAAAATCATCCGTATCTAATTCTGAACTGGTTTCAACTAAATAGTTAGCTAACCGTTCGCCAACACTGGTAGTTAACGTAGCAGCCGCCTGCGCTTCCAGTTCTGACACCCGTTTGCCCAACGCATTCAGCATATTAATGGCAACCGTTGGTGACTGCTTGATCAGCTTTTGGAAGTCCTCGCGAGTAATCAAACAAATCTGCGTATCAGTTAACGCTTCCGCACTAGTCTGCCGTTCCGTATCTTCAAATAAGACTGACTCGCCGTCAAAATCACCGGTCTGCAGCAATCGAATCAACTGTTCACGGCCACTGGCGGAACTTTGTGTCACCTTGACCTGACCGTGTGCCATAATAATTAATGAATCAGCGTGATCCCCAGCCATAAAGACGAATTCACCCTTCTTAACGTGGCGTTCCTGCACCAAATCAGCTACAGCAGAAACGGTTTCATGATCAAGCTGCTGAAAGATCGGCACCAGTTTGACACAAGCAATCGCGTCATGATGTTCTAACATAACGTTGACCTCCATTCGACATAATCCTCTGCATTCATTCTAACCCGATTATAGCGGATAAAACAGCAATTCAACTTGACGTAAATCAAGTCGGTTGCAATTAAAATGCCAGTTGATTCTGACAGCTAAACAAAATATTGAGATCAACATTGATTTATCGGTGTCTACACGTTGAATTTCTACCTACTAAAGCCTTAAAATGAATAAAGAGAGGTGATTATTCTTGAAAAAATCTGAGAGAGAGCTTAAAGAGAGTGTTATCGTTGATATGAACGATTTCCTAATGGAGTACGGTGCCAAGAAATTAGGCAACCGAGATGATCTTGCCGAAGTCATCTACAACGCAGCAAAAGATGACATTAAGGGTTTAGATACACTATTTAAAGATAACGGTGAAGCCCGTGAGAAGATTTACAAAGCCGTTGGCGAAGGGTTCCTTTCGGACTACGAAGGCGATAAATCAGCCGACCAAATTAACGAGGAATCAAAAACCTTGGTTCACCAAGCAATCAATTATCTTGGTAAAAACGAGAAAAAAATGGACGACTGGAAGTTTAACTGATCCAGTTCATAAACAAATAAAGACCCGTTTTCCGATTTGGAAAACGGGTCTTTATTTGTGATTGATTCAATGACTACTTAACGACAATGTCATAATGACCGCCGTATGTACCACGATCGTGAACGACGCCCATGCCTAATGGTGTCTTGATCTTAGTACCAAACTTTTTGTTGTTCGCTAAAATCAAGTAGCCGTTCTTATCGTGACCGTTCAAGGTATAAGTGCCGTCTGAAGTATAGGCACCTAAACCAAAGATATGGGAACCATTTGGTGAGTAATACGTGAACACCCGTGAATGATAATGGACTCTGCCCATTCGCTTGAAAGCTGAAACACTCATAATCGCATCCGCCTTCGGATTATATTTAGTATTTGCAGCTGCAGTCGTTCCGGTCACACCGGCAACGCCCACAAACATTGATACGGCGAGTAATAGGCTCGCTACCCAAGTTTTAAGTGACAAGTTAAATTCTCCTTGAAATTACTGATTCGTTTCTACACAACATGGAACAGTATAATCAAAGAAAATTACGTAGCCATCTCATTCAAGTTAATATTTGTCAGTATTTTGAAATAATTGTCACATCACTGTCACATTACTCGTGCATTTTTTTAAATAACGCGGCTCTGAGATCCGTACCAATAATCTCCAAAACCACATTAATTAGTTGATCAGGCATATAGCCCGTGACGTCTAATTGAGCGTTATGCCCGTTTACATGAGTGATCGTTGTGCCATCGGTTGCAAGTTCAATGTTATATTCAGCCAATAGCGGCTTTAAAGCAGCTAATTGTGCTTCAGTCATACGCGCTTCCTCCAATCCTTATAAGGTTCATTATAATAATTGGCGTCAGCCCTTCGCAAGCCTTCATTAAGCTTTAGTGACCGCTAACGTAGGCGTCTTTACCCGAAACCAATGTCCGCACCGTTTTGCCTAGCACTTGTTCGCCAATAAACGGTGAGTTATGTCCTTTAGATAAGAAGTTCGCCGCTTCAATGGTTGCTGGAGTGGTTAAATCAAATATCGCGATGTCAGCTGGCACCCCTTCGGCAAGTTCACCGGCATTTAAACCAAACAGTACCGCTGGCTGCACAGCCATCCAGTTGATCAGCTGTGCCAAACTAAAGCGACCAGTTTTAACAAATTTCGTGTACAGCATGGCAAAGGCCGTTTCACTGCCGGTGATACCAAAGGGTGCTTTCAGCATCGACTGAGCCTTTTCCGCATCCGTATGCGGCGCGTGATCAGTAGCAATGAGATCAATCGTCCCATCCAGTAACCCGGCAATCAGCGCCTGCTGGTCCTCTTCACTGCCCAGTGGTGGATTCATTTTGAACATCGCATTATCCCTGGTAATATCCTCGTCACTTAATAATAAGTGGTGCGGTGATACCTCACAGGTCACGTTAACTCCCGCTGCTTTAGCCGACCGAATCACTTGGACAGTGGCAGCTGAAGAAACGTGACAGACGTGGTAATGAGCGCCAGTAGCCGCGGCCAAGGCCACATCCCGGGCTACTTGCGCGGTTTCGGAAACACTGGGGATTCCTGGTAAGCCCAACCGTTTAGAAACACTGCCTTCGTGCATCACACCGCCGTATGTCAGACTATCATCCTCAGCGTGTGCTACTACGGCCATCTTCAATTGAGCCGCCTGCAGCATGGCTTGATACATTGTCCCGGCGGTCTGAACACCGTTGCCGTCATTGCTGAAAGCAAACGCGCCGGCTGCCTTCAAACCGGCCATATCCACGAGTTCATCGCCACCGCGGTCAGTCGTGATCGTTGCATACTGAACCACGTGCACGGCACCATCCCGCTGGTTCAACGCCAGCATGTCACGCAGCCGTTCAGGGGTGTCAGGCGCTGGAATCACGTTCGGCATTGCCGCAATGGTGGTATAACCACCGTGAGCAGCTGCCAGACTACCCGTTTTAACCGTTTCCTTATCCGTCTGTCCGGGTTCACGTAAATGCACGTGAAGATCCACTAATCCTGGACTCACAAACAGCCCCTGGGCATCAATAATCTGATTGACCGGCATATCAGCGCTGATATGTTGATTGATTTGAGCAATCTTGCCGTCCTTAATCAAAATATCCCGAACTTGCAAATGACCATCAATTAAACACTGACCGTTTTTGATTAATCGCTTCATGTTAATCCTCGTCCACCAATCCTTGATACCGCAGCAAGCTAGTCATAATCGCCATCCGGACGTAGACCCCGTTAGCCATTTGCTGGAAGATCCTGGAACTGTCACATTCAACTAATTCATCCGCGATCTCAACCCCGCGGTTAACCGGTGCCGGGTGCATGATGATCGCATGTTCCTGCATCCGTGCTTTACGTGCGGGTGTCAGGCCATATTGCGCATTGTATTTAGCAGCGGTGAATTCCTTATTCTCCGAGGCATTCAGCCGTTCGTGCTGTACCCGTAAGAACATCAGCACGTCCATCTGATCCACTAAATCATCTACCGGCAGCCATGTACCATAAGCGTCAAAGCGATGATCAAACCACTTTGTGGGTCCGCCAAAGAAGACCTGTGCACCTAATTTATTCAGCACTTCCATATCTGATCGGGCCACCCGTGAATGAGCTAGATCACCAATGATGGCAACTTTCAAACCAGCAAAAGTACCAAACTCTTCGTAAATCGTCATCATATCCAGCATTGACTGCGAAGGATGCTCACCAGAACCGTCGCCGCCATTAGCAATCCCCAAGTGAATATTGCGGTCATTGACCAAATCATTATAGTATTCGTTGTGGCGGTCACGGATAGCAACCACGTCTACACCAATGGCCTGTAACGCTTTTACGGTGTCAGCCATGCTTTCACCCTTGTTCACTGAGCTAACAGCCGGGTTAAAATCAACCACTTGCAGACCTAATTTACGTTCCGCCATTTCAAAGCTGGTATGGGTCCGGGTGCTGTTTTCGAAAAACAAGTTGGCAGCGTAAGCCGGCCGGGTCAACTGAATCTGTTTGCCGGCTTTGAAAGCCTGGGCTTCTTTGATGAAGGCCATGACTTCATCAGCTTCCAAATCTTTCATACTGAGTACGTTTGCGTAACTTAACGGCTTGGTGGTTTCAATCATAGTTTTTTCCTCCTAAAATAAACGCGCCTTGCCGTGTTTGCAAAGCGCGCCTTTTAGGGTTTAACCATTGGACGTTTTGCTCTCACGGGAGACAATTAAATCGTCAGACAACAAAAACCTCTCTACCGCCTGTGGGTAGAGAGGTTCAATAAAAGCTAGACTTTCCGCCTAGTTCACCGTACCTTCATAGCCTCACAGGACTATTTGTTAAAGGTTTCATTGCTGATATCATACCCTGTTTGCTTGCCTGAAACAAGCTTTTTCGTAAATTTTTTTTGGGTATTTTAAAATTGTTTGCATCAATTTTCCCTCGCGTAACGACCGCGCTCCGTTAAGAGTGTATCATGCTATAATGGATTTCAGCTATGAACAAAGAGGAACGAAAAAATGACAATCACCAAATTAGGCATCCGTGAACTAGTGGAATTTACGCTGCGTTCCGGCGATCTTAATGCCAGCATGAACAGTATGAATACCGCCTTAGAAGGTGCGCAAATTCACCGAATGCTGCAGAAGTCCCGCGGCAAAAATTACCAAAAAGAATACAGTCTGGAACACGAAGTTGAACTAGCGGGCAAGCCCTACCTGGTTCACGGCCGTGCGGATGGCGTCATTTTAAACGGCAACGAAACTTTGATTGAAGAAATCAAAACTTCGGATGCCGCTTTTGAGGACCTCACTGAAAACACCCTGACGCTGTACTGGGGTCAAGCTAAAATGTATGCCTACATTTTGATGACCGATGAAGATTTAAGTCAGCTCAACCTGCAACTCACCTACTACCGGCGAACCACCGAAGAGGTGACCACTAAAAAAATCAGTTACACCTTAGCGGAAGCCACTGAATTCTTTAATTCCGTCACGACGGAGTACGAAACTTGGCTGAAGCTTCAAGCTGATCTGCGCAAAACTCGCAACGCTTCTATTAAGGACCTGGCATTTCCCTTTGACCACTATCGAACTGGGCAGCGGGAACTGGCCGTTGCGGTCTACAAAGCTCTGTGGCTCAAGAAGCAGCTCTTTATTGAGGCGCCCACTGGTACCGGAAAAACCATTTCAACCGTTTTTCCGTGCATCAAAGCCATGGGCGAAGACCAGATTCAGCGGCTCTTCTACTTAACTGCCAAACAGAGCACCCGTCGCGTCGCAGAACAGGCATTGCATCTGATGGCTCAGCAAGGACTGAAACTCAGGAGCATTACCCTCACCGCTAAGGATACGATCACCTTTCCCGAAGAAGCGGATCTGCCGCCAGAGGAAAATCCTTTTATGGTGGGTTATTATGACCGCTTAAAGCCCGGCTTAAAAGATATTCTAACCAACGAAACCGCCATTACGCGGGAAACTGTCGAAGCCTACGCTCGCAAACATCAGCTGGATCCCTTTGAATTTTCGCTGGATATCAGTCTGTTTTGCGACGTCATTATCTGCGACTATAACTATTTATTTGATCCACAGGTGTACTTGCAGCGGTTCTTTGCGGTAGACCACGATGACGATAACTTCTTTCTCGTGGATGAAGCTCATAATCTGGTGAGCCGCTCCCGAGATATGTATTCCACGGAACTGTCACTGGCACCGTTAACTGACCTGATTGCAGCAACCAAAGATGCAAACGAAGGCACCCCCGCCCTACTGCGGGCCTTTCGAGCCATGCGCCGAGCGTTCTTTAAAGTGGCCGGCCCGTTACTGGAAAGCGGCGAGGAAGAGAGCGTCTTCAACAGCCCCGCTGAAGATTTTAACAAAGCTGTAACCAAACTAAGTGATCATATCAATGACTGGCTTGGCGATGAACAGCGACCGCAAACCGATTACACAAAAGCGGTACTAGATTACTATTTTGCCTGCCTCAGCTACCTCAAAATTGCTGATTTTTACGATGAAACTTACCGGACTAAAATTAATTTAGGTGATGATCATGACCGGGAGATCACCTTCAAACAGCTGTGTCTTGACCCCAGTGCGTTTCTGCATGATTGTCTGGATAAGGGCCGCGGAGCCGTGCTATTTTCAGCCACCCTGTCACCACTGGACTATTATCAGCGGGTGCTTGGTGGTAATGATGACAGTCTTTGCTATCAGCTGCCATCGCCGTTTCCGCCTAAACACCAGAGTATCCTGATCACCGACTACATCAGCACCACCTATCGCAGCCGGGAAGCTAACTTAGCCAAAATCATTGCTAGCATCAAGACACTGGTGAACGGTAAAACGGGTAATTATCTGGTTTTTCTACCCTCTTATAGTTTTTTAAGCACCGTTAGCTTAGCTTTCAAAACGGCCTATCCAGAGCTAAAAACGGTCACCCAAACACCCAATATGAGCGAAACTGAGCGCAGCGACTTCTTGACAGCCTTCAAACCTAACCCCAGCGAATCACTGGTGGGCTTTGCCATTCTTGGCGGGTTATTTTCTGAAGGAATCGATCTGACTGCCAGCCGGTTAATTGGCGTGGCGATTGTTAGCGTCGGGTTACCCGGCATCAGTACCGAAAACAATCTGCTGCGTGATTACTTTGATTCTCAAGGTGAGCCTGGGTTCGAATACGCTTATCAGATACCTGGCCTCAACCACGTGTTTCAAGCCGCCGGAAGGCTGATTCGCAGCAATTCTGATCAAGGCATCATCCTGCTAATGGATCAACGCTTTGCCAGTCAGCGCTATACCCGCTACTTTCCGCCGCACTGGCAGTATCACCGGATTCTGCACAGCGCTAATGAGCTGGCACCCACCATTGAACATTTTTGGGAAATGACTGATAAGGAGCCGAGTTAACCGTGAAAACTAAACTCACATTAGAACTTGAAAAAACACTCTATGAAACGTGTGTAGAAGCCGGTAGTATCGCAGTGGAAGAAGTGACCATGCCTGATGATCAGGGAATCGTAGATACTTTAAGCTATCAGCATTTACCCAGCGGTGAAGACGAATGGCGCTGTTACGAATTAAAGGTCACCAAGAGCGACTTTCATTCCCACGCCAAACTTTCTTTCATTGGTAATTACAATTATTTCGTGCTGCCGCTGTCACTTTATCAAGACATCAAAACTGAGATTCCACCTGAAATCGGTGTTCTTAGCTATCAAAAGTACGATCCAGATCAACTAGCAGCCAGTACCGAGCCGGTTTTGACCCCTGGGTATCTCACGGTTGAGAAGAAGCCGCGTTATCAAGAGGTCACCCTCGATCAAGGAGAGCTCATGCGCCACTTTCTGTATTCGCTGGCCCGCGAAGTTCGTAAAGCTAAGCGCGTTGAAACGGGAATCAGTCAGTATCCTACTGAACGGCTCTTCAAGGAACTTAAAAAACGCCATCAGCACTACGATATTTATGACCCGGAAAACAATTTCTACGACCGCTTCATTGACGAAACTCGTACCAATACCATCACAGCACTTCAAGAAGAGGTCGATGCCTTGAATTTAGAAATTGCCAAGCTGCAGCGCCAACTCTACGAGGCAAAGCACAAATGATCTACTATCCCTATTTTCGCGGTCGTCAATTCGACCTGCGCGCGCTAACTGAATTTGCTCAGCATGCAGCCGCAACCGACATTGTGCCCATTATTGAACCCGTTCGTGATGTGCCAGCGCTGCCGAAAACCATCAAGACGTTCAGTAAGCATCATCAACATTTAGCCGTCATTCAGAATCCGCAAGTGGATCACTATGACTATCAGGCCGCTAAACGCTACCCAATTGATGACTTGTTTGAACAGCCTGAGATTCAAAGAGCCTACGTGCTGACCCCGCTACTACCACCCAATCTATTAAGCAACAGTCTGGTAATCGTTCAGCACTATGCTGATTTAAACCTGTTTCTTGATCACGATTGGCTGCCTAAATCCGCCACGCTGCTGGTTCCACCTGAAGCGCGAATTCGCAGATTACTTTTCGGTCGTCAATTTGGTCATCTCTTTGATCATTACACCGTCCCCGATCACAGTTTTGAATTCTCAGCAATGCCAGATAGTTTTTGGAGTAACGATATTGAGTTTGCCCACGAATATCATGAAATTGGTTTCAGTGACTATCTCACTCAGGGGGCCACGTACTTTGACCACGGACACCCCAGCCGAACCGTTGCGCTCCACTTAATTTACTTGAACCACCAGCAAGTTCGCATCCGCCACTTCGTCTCTGATCAGCACGATGATTTTAAACACCAGCGGGAAAAGTACTTTGAAGCTTTAGCAAAGGCTGTGAAGTGGATCAAAAACCAGCCAGCTATCAATCAAACCACTGCCACTGCCAAGTTAATCACACTAGAGAAGGAACATCATTTTCCTGGCATGGGCGTGCTGAAGGCGTTAACCATTGAGCACCATTTGGCAATTATGGAACGGTACTTACAGTCGGAGTCAACTGAAACGAATTAAATAACACAAGTCTACATCGACAAGGATTTAATTCAATTTCTGGACTCACACACATCCTAAAATTCGCTTTAGTTCATTACTAAAATATAGCCTTAACCTGTTCCACAACTCAGATTCCGGCCATATAACACCACAAGACGCCATCCCGATAAAGTACATCGGAATGACGTCTTGTGGTGTTATATTCTGGAATCTACCGAGTTGTGTCACAGCCTCCTAATTTGCCATCGTCCTGGCCAATAAACCAACGTACGCGGTGGCACCTTTAGTTTGTAAATGTACTTGATCAGAAGCAAACCACTCCGGCTCATCCTGACTAAAACGATACCAGTTCACCACGTGCACGTTACGGTGAGCTTTAGCCGTTGATGCAATCAGTTGATTAGTCTGGGCTTCCCATTTTTGCGTCGGGACATGGGTGTTGATCCAGTATACCTGTCGTTTTTGACCAACCACTTTCAAGAATCGCGAAACATCCGATTTCTCTGGTGGCCCATTGGTGCCAAGATTAACCACGACGTTATCAGCCAGCTTATTTTCGGCCTTTAAAGTTTGAGCGATACTAGGTAAATCATAAAATTGCCTCCCCACAGCCCCATTAACTAGAACATGCGGAAAAACTTGTTTCATTTCCGGTGCAATATCAACCATCACCGAGTCGCCAATTGCCGTTATCTTGGCGGTACGTGCTTGGACTGTTGCTTTAGGGCTTAAGTGATACTTCTTGGCGACCTTTTTCTCACTTGCCGTCAACTTGATTGGTTTTGGCTTAGTAACCGCCGGATGACTGAATAGGTCGGTAATTGGCTTGTAAACAACCGTGCCACCGCCGACTAATAAAATCAAAATAAGAACTAACCAAAAAATTGGCCGTTTCAAAATGGGCTTCTTTGGTGCAGCATGTCGTCTCATGGCAATCGTCCCTCTCTTTCCCTCCTTTACATTTTACCATCCCTGTAGCCGATGAGAGAGATTCTTCAGATCAACCAGCAATAGTCCGGCCGCTTGATAGAGGCCATGACTTTATCTGGCAAAATAAAATGGCTATTCCTAAGAATAGTCATTTTTTAAACTGTTATATTTCTGTGTCATTAATGTACGCGTTTAATTTAAATTCCCAAAACCAGTTTTAAGTACCCTGCAACTAACGTTAAACCAATTAGCCACAAGTCAAGTTCTTGCAATCCCCGTGCCTGTTTGGTCGTGTCAAAAACAATAAAGTGACCGCTAAAAAGTACCAAACTTGCAAATAACAGAAAAGCAAACAAGATTTCAGAAGTCCCCAGAATCAGGCTGATGAAGGTGACAAAATTTAGGGCCAGAATCAGGACTCTTCCCCATGTTACCTCTCGTCCCATAGCCACCAGCTGCAAATTAATTCGATTCATCATGTCTAACTCACTCCAATCTTTTTAGTTTTCTAACCAAGGACATTGTAACGCTTCCAATGCCGTTTTATAAGCATTTACAAGAGCTTTTAGCAAGTTCTAATACAGCCAAAAAGCCCGTGTCGTAAAGTTGATAGACACGGGCTTTTGAAAATGAGAGTGCTTAGATAAATCTTATTTATCCACTGTTATTTACTTATTTTACAGGAGCAACACAAACGCCTTCTGGCACCTTGAAGTCCTTTTGAACCATAGTCAATTTACCAGTATTAGCATCACGGCTGTATAACGTTGCGTTATCCGTATTTTGGTTAACCAGGATAATGAAACTGTCATCAGCATTGAAGTTGAAGTCACGAGGAAAATCACCTTCGGAGGAGATTTGGTCGATCATTGATAATTCACCATTATCTTCAACTTTGAACGTTGCGATTGAGTTGTAGCCACGGTTAGAAACGTAAACAAATTTATTGTCGCTGGATAACCGAATGGCAGCGGCACCGTTATGCTTCGTCCAGTCGCGTGGAATGGTCTTCAATGCTTCACGTAGCGTAAACTTACCAGCTTGTGCATCGTAGTCCAATACGTCTACGCCACTGCCAAGTTCACCAACTAAGTATGCGACGTTCTTGTCAGTGTTGAAAACGATATGCCGTGGACCAAAGCCAGCAGCACACTTAAACTTAGATTTTTCAGTTAACTTACCGTCATCACTCAAATCGTATAGGTAAACTGTATCTTCACCTAAATCACAGCAAACTAACCGCTTATCTGGGGTTAAATCCGCAATGTGCGGGTGTGGACCGTCTTGCTGCTCAGGTGCTGGGCCAACAGCACCAGTATGCTGAACCGTATCCGTCGTGGTCAACGTACCGTCTGCGTTGATCTTGTACACCGTGATGATACCAGTGTGATAGTTAGCGGTGAAGACCAATTGACGGTCCTCATCAACGGCTACATAGGCTGGGTTGGGTCCTGATGTCAGCGATTTACCCAATTCCTTAAACGGTTTTTCAGCAGCATCAAAGACCTTCAAGCCACCAAGCTTTTTACCATCTGCCGATTCAGCGTCAATGGCATAAACTTTGTGTGTCTTTGATTCAGCCACATAGGTTGGGTTGCCGGCGCGGCCAACCAATTCAAGGTTTTGCAGCTGCTGCTTGTCCGTGTCTAATTGTAATTCATAGACACCCTCACTACTTTTATGCGTATAGGTACCGATTAAAAATGTTTCGATCATGTTCAATCCTCCACCATGCTAAAGATTAAGTTTAACGAATCAATTATAGCACAGGTCTAGTCCGACTCTATAACGGACTACAAGGTTTGTGATAAATTTTACGAGGGCTTAAGGATTACGAATCACCCACATTTTATGTTACACTCATAGGCATCGACTTTTAAAAAGGAAGCATAACATGGCAAAATTTGAACTTTATCACCCCATTTTAACGCCGCATTACCAGCTGAATTGGCTGACACAATTTAAGGTGAAGGATATTAACGCTTTACGTCAGCGAATCAACCCCAGCGAAACAATGATTGAAACTGCCAACTACATTAACCGGGAAATGAGCACCGTAATGAACGATCAGGCACTCACCTGGGGGGTAAGCGATAAACAGCAAGAAGACTTTATTGGCATCGTCAGTTTGGTGCCAGTAAATCATCACTTTGATGAAACTTTGCTTACCATTACGCGGGTAACACAGGATGATCAAACCTTAGTAGACGAAGTTCAAGCCTACATGTCTGAATTCGCTAAGAACGAACTTCAAAGCTCGCATATGACCGTCAGATTAAGGTGAGGTTCTCTGGAATCTTTCTAAAAAAAGTGTTTTAATAAGGGTAGCTGATAATTACTCTAATCTGAAAGGAGAGTCTAATCATGAAAGAACCCGATGATACCTTGAGCACGGCTCTTAAAAAGCTCCGTGAGCAGCACGTCAGAATCACGCCGCAACGTAAACTTATTCTAGACTACTTAATGAATCATGAAAATCACCCGCCAGTTGAAGAAATCTATAAGGAACTGGCACCCAAAATGTCCTCTCTGAGTTTGGCCACTGTTTACAACACACTAAACCTTTTCGTTGAACTAGGAATCGTTATTGAAATTCCGAACGAAAACGGTGGTGTTCGGTACGACTTCTTCGGTCGGCCTCACTACCATGCTATCTGTGAAAACTGTGGTAAAGTCACCGACATTTACGATCCGAATTTGCCTCAAATCGACGGGATGCTGCAAAATACGGCCAAAAAACAATCAGGTTATAGTTTCAATGCCTGTCACATCGAGCTTTACGGCCTTTGCCCTGAATGCCAGGCAAAAGGCGTGACTTTAGCCTCTTAATTAACTCATAACTAAAAAGCAAAGCCGAGTTAACTTTAAATCTAAGTTAATTCGGCTTTTTAACTGGTTTTGATTATGTAACAAAAACCTTTAACTTAAGAGTTTTGTTACCTGTTTTTAACAAGAATGAAAATAAGCCCTCCTTAGCCTACCAAAGCAACGTCTAGGGCTGTAATATTAGGCTTTTATGGTCATTGTTCACTTGTCAATGCCCCTTTTTCTCGGTAGTATGATTTCAGAGAATGAATCGACCGTTCATTAAAAATTTGTTTATAGAGAGATGATTAATGTGAAAAAGTTTTCGTTACTACTTACTGGACTACTGACTTTGTTCACAGTGGGTACTGCTAGTACAACCACTGCACATGCCGCCAGTTCAGCCGTAAATGATTATATTTCGAGTCAAAACATTAAACCTGCAAAGGTTACCAGCAGTATTTGGGGCGGCTTCCCTAAACATGCTTACCGCCACGGTGTTGGTAAACCTGAAGGGGTCGTTATTCACGAAACTGCCAACCCAAGTTCCACAATTTACAACGAAATTGCTTATATGAAAGCTCACTACAACAACGCTTTTGTACATTCATTCGTTGATGCTTCACATATCATTAACATTGCTAACACGAACTACTTAGCTTGGGGTGTTGGTTTCCCAGGCAACTCACGGTTTGTTCAATTTGAACAAGTTGAAGTTCACAGCAAGAGCGCCTTTGCGCACGAAGTTTCTAACGCCGCTTGGTACACCGCTTACCTACTTCATCAATATGGCTTGAAGCCAAACGATGCTGCTTATGATGGCAAGGGTACTGTTTGGTCTCACGGTTCGGTTGCTAAGCACCTTGGCGGGTCTGACCATACTGACCCAGTGGGCTATTACTCAACTACGGGTAAACGGTACTTCGGTCAAGGCTACACCATGGCTGCTTTCTATCAATTAGTACATGCTTACTACTACAGCGATTTTAGCGGCTCGGCTTCAAAACCAAGCAGTTCAGCTTCAGCAAAACCGCTGGACAAGGTCACTTACACTAAGACTACTGCAACGGCTAAGCTTTCTAGCCAGTTTGGTACTTACCGGTTATACAACCACGTTAAGAACGCCTACACCAACATGTCAACGTACAGCTGGTCATCCGTTCAAGCCACTCCTGGCAAAACCATTTACATCAACAACAAGGGTGTAAAGGACAAGGCTGGCACAACGTGGTACCGCTTCACATTCAGTAATGATGCAAACGCCAAGCAGTACTGGGCATACTCTGGTGCACTTGACTTAAACTAATTTAGCTAAATAAAACGGCAACTCCAACTGGAGCTGCCGTTTTTGTTTGGTTCAGCTTACCTGAAAAATGTCATTTCGTTCCGTGAAACAGGCAACTCGTAGTGGGGTCGCTCCGGAACTATTTTTTCGGTAAGCCCACCGAAAAAAGGATTTCCTTCGTCTCCCGTAGTTGTAAGTGAGTAAAAAACACTCACTAACGACTACTCGCACCACGATTTACCTGTTTCACTGCACTGCATTTACCTAGAGCATCTTAACGACGAAACTGACTGGTTGCTGTCGCAAATGGGGCTTCTAACCGCCAAATTCAATTCAAAACTAAAGTAGTTTAGTAACATGGGAGCTGTTGGAGATCCGCCCCTTATGAACAAATCCCTGTTTGAATAAGACGAAAGTTTCGCCCTTTAAATCTGAAAACCGCACCCCTGACCGTTGCGCCAGTGGGTGTTTTTTGATACGTAGATAGCAAATGGCTGCTGATCAAAGGGTTCCACAACTCAGATCCGACCATATAAAACCACAAGACGCCATCCCGATAAAGTGCATCGGAATGGTGTCTTGTGGTTTTATATTCTGGAATCTACCGAGTTGTTCCTCAGCCTTTACTTTAAGAATTTCTTCCTCGCTTGCCGTTCACTGGCAACCATTGCCCAAGTGGTTAACGGAATCGTCGCAATGACGGACATCATTGAAAACAGCACCATTAATACTTCACCAACAAGAATTTTATCATTTAGAATTTCGCCTAGGGAGTAATGCACGCCTGCAAACCAGATAAACAGCGCCAAAAAGCCGCCGAAGAAACCGAAGAACAGCGTATTAAACGTGGTCCCAATGATTTGTGACCCGACCTTAAACCCAGCATTCTGCAGGTTCTTTAGTGTGATCTTTGGGTGCTGTTCCAGGATTTCAGCTAAACCGGCAGCAATCGCGATTGCCGCTTCCGCAATTGCGCCTAAAGTACTTAGAATAGCTGTAGAAATGGCGACGTTTAAATAACTGATGCCTAAAATGGTCGACATCCCTTCAAGATCTTCACTATCTTCTTGACCGAAGCCCTGAATCTGCGCCCAGTGCTCGACCGGAATAATTAATATCACTAATAAGAACAAAACCGCCACGGAAGCGTAAAAAGCTACCATTGTACTACTGGAATCATTGCCACCTAGGAAGATAGTCATCGCTAATACGATCACCCCAGTTACCAAAGTCACCAGTACTGGCGGCAAATGAAAGGCCATCAAAACCATGGCGAAAAACAGTGCCCCAAAGTTAAAAATCAAACTGATCCACGCCTGCAGCCCCTGAGTGCCGCCCACAGCGACCATACAGATCAGCAGTAACAGTCCTAATGCTGTAATCGTCCCCATGACTTATGACCTCCAATCATTAGACTTGTAATGCCGCAGGCAAGTGGAATTGTCAGCACAATACCGATACCGCTAATGAGGCTTTGAACCACGCCCAGTGACATGGTCATATTAAAGGTGTATCCCCATGAATTAGCGTTCTTCAGGAACAGTAATGCCAGCGGTAACGTTTCGGCCACGAAAATGAAAAACAGCACGTTCACTAACGGTCCCATGATTTCGCCGCCAATCTGCCTGCCGGATTTGAAAATCTGCTTAGCAGAAATGTCCGGTTTTTCAGTTTTCAACGCCATTAAAGAAGCAATGATATCGGTTGACTCATCCATTACCGCTCCCAGCGATCCCAGAATCGTTTCGGCTAGAAATAGCGGTCGCGGCAGCTGCGTCACGTACTGCATGGATTCGTAATACACCCCGCGTTCATGGGTTAAAGCAAAGACGATCAGTGCCACGACAATGGACAGTGCTGTCCCACCAATGGTCGCCAGCAGCGTCATTAGCATTTGCCGATTGAAACCAATCACGATCAGCAGTGTCAGCGCCGCAAAAACTATGGCCAGACCACCAAAAATCACTAACACAATGCCACCTTGCGTATTCGTGTTCCAACTGACAGCCAGCCAAAATAACACACCGTTAACGACCACGCTGGCGAGTGCCATAAAACCACTAAACCTCATCATTATTAGTAGTAGGCTAATTGTTAGCCAGACTGTAAACGCCAGTGCCGTATCCCGCTTAAGATTGCTAATGGTTGCGGATAGGCGTCCTTGATGATGGTGCACGGTCAAGAAAACCTTCTGCCCGGTATGATAACCCAGCGTCGTTGCCCCCGACTTTAAAAAGGTATTATCAATTTGCAGATGTTTTCCTTTATTGGGGCCGTTGGTAATTACACCGTGCAACGCCTGTTCTACCTGACGATCCTCATTATTAAACTGGTCGGTCTGCTTATCTGAACTGATTTGCTTAACCGATTGAATCTTTAAGATTGGTGTCTGGTATAATTGATCATCATGAGCAACGCCCAACACTAATAACGCACCCAAAATGACCACTAAGTACGGCCACCAGCGTTGCCAAAATGAGTGTGTGTCTTTTGTGCCATTTATCATTTCACTACCACCTTGTCACAAACTATCATATCATAACCGACGTTACCGAATTAACAGCATTTGCAGATTTAAACTAACCGTTAGTTTTACTTTTTAAAATACTGTTCTTGCAATTGAGTGGGGTTATAGGGTAGAATGGTCGAGTGATTGATTACACCATATTCATAAAGTGAGGGTTAGACATATGAGAAAAGCACATCCACATGGAGTACAAGGTCGCCGTCCAGTGAACCAAAAGAAGGACGCGAAGCGCCAAAAAGAAATTTCAAACTTGCAACAATGGCTTAAGAGCGAAAACAAGAAGTAATTCTTGTTGTTTGCAAGCATTGCGAGTAAAAAAGTCTCATTTAAGCGGCTATGCATGGTCACTTAAATGAGGCTTTTTTAATTTCAGGCAAGGAAACACGTACTTTTAAGGACGTGCTGAATTGCCCTTTTATTGCATTATTTGTTGGTAATACTTTGGGAATATTGTATAATGGGAACGTACGTTTGCTAACAATAAAATCAAAGGACGTTACCGTGATGACGCTAAAAGCCATTAAAACCCGTATCTATCCCACGCTTAAACAGCGAGAGAAGATGGTTACTGCCGTTTCGTTTGGAATCAGTTGCTTGATATGCAGAAGCAGCGCCATGCTAACGGTGGCAGTTACGTTAACGAGTTTGGCATGAACTACCTCATTAAGTGTTTGAAAAAGGAATACCCGTTTCTTAAAGCAGCGGAATCGACTTCATTGCTACATGTGAGTCGTGACTTACATCATGCTTATCAAAAATTGTTTAAGGAATATCGCGGGTTTCCGAAGTTCAAATCTCGTAAGTTTCCCAAACAGAGTTATCAATGTAATGCGGTTAATCACAATATCCAATTGGTTGATCAGCATCACCTTAAGTTGCCCAAGCTGGGATGTCTGAGATTTAAAGCTGGACGACAACCAATTGGCAAGATTAAGAATGTCACGATTCGACGCTCTGCTACTGGCAAGTTCTACGCCGTTATTCTGGTTGATACTGATATTGAGCCATTAAACCGCACTGGTAGGGTCATTGGAATTGATCTGGGTGTTGCTGACCTTATGATCACTTCCGATGGGGTCAAATACCCCACCATCAGATTTGATAAACGGCTCAGTAAAAGAAAACATTACTGGGAAAAACGTCTAGCGAGACGTCGTCAGCAAGCCCAAGCAGCGATTGCCTGGGATCATCACAATAAAGTAATTGAGCCACGCGAGCTGACCGACTTTAAAAATTATCAGAAAGCTAAACACATGGTCGCTAAATATAACGAAAAGATTGCCAATCAACGGGATAACATTCTGCATAACGTTACTAAAGAACTGGTTGAACAATATGACATGATTAAGATTGAAGATTTGAAAGCCAAAAATCTAATGAAAAATCATAAGCTCGCCCGAGCAATTGCTAACCAGTCATGGCGGAAACTTCGTGTCATGCTGGAATATAAGTGTACATGGTATGGTAAACAGTTGGTCACTGTTAACCCGCGCAAAACTTCCCAGCTCTGTTCCAGTTGTGGCTATGATGACGGCAAACACACCTTGGACATTCGCCAGTGGATCTGTCCTAATTGTGGCAGCAATCATGATCGCGATATCAATGCCGCGATGAATATTCTAAAAGCAACAGCATAATAAATGACCAACTGGGCTGGAACAGCCCTTAGTCAATAGCCGTAACCTCTGCACGTCATTCAACGAATGAGGTGTAAGTCAGCAGTGTTCCTAGAAGCCCGTTACCTTAGTGACGAGTAGTTCACTATGCTAAGCCTTGGTAAAGTTCATAGTATCGGCCATGAAGCCGCAGCAACTCCTCGTGGGTCCCCCGTTCAATAATCCGACCGTTGTCGATTACCAAAATTAAATCGGCATTAAACACCGTAGATAGCCGGTGGGCGATGACAAAGGTCGTCCGATTGGCCATCAAATTATCCATGCCGGCCTGAACTAACCGTTCCGTTCGCGTGTCGATGTTTGAAGTAGCCTCATCCAAGATCATAACTGGCGGGTCGACGATGGCTGCCCGCGCAATGGATAGCATCTGGCGCTGACCAGACGACAGTTCTTCACCATCACCGGAAATTTCCGTGTCATATTTCGCCGGTAACTCTTTAATGAAGACATCCGCCCGTGCCAGCTGAGCCGCGGCAATGACCGCAGAATCATCAGCTTCGGGAGCACCGTACCGAATGTTATCTCGGATGGTGCCGGTAAATAAATGTGTATCCTGCAAAACGATTGCCAGTGCCCGGCGCAGATCCGCCTTCTTAATCGTTGTAATATCCACACCATCATACATAATTAGACCACTATCAATATCGTAAAACCGATTCAGCATATTCGTCGTGGTTGTTTTTCCCGCCCCGGTCTCACCGACTAGGGCGATTTTTGCGCCCGCTTTAGCTTCAAACGTCAAATCATGCAACCCTGCGTTGGACTGCGGGTAAGTAAAATTCACGTGAGAAAAGGTAATGTCCCCTTTCACTGGGACCTGTGGCTGTGAAGAATCACCCGGCTGCCAGAACCAGCTTTCACCCTGCCTGACCAAAGTCATTGTCCCCTGGTCATCTTCTGGCTCTTCATCCAGCAGCTGAAAAATCCGACCGGCACCCGCCATGGCCTGCACGATTGAATTTAACTGCTGCGAAATTTGTGCGATTGGCTGACTGAAAGAGCGGCTAAGCTGTAAAAACGCAGCAATCGTCCCAAGCGTAATCAGTGTTGGGTGCATGATCGCTAAGCCGCCGCCTAACACCGCAATTAAGACGTACAGCAGGTTACCCATGTTACCCATAATTGGAAACAGCATAGTGGCAAACCCGTTAGCGTACCGAGCGTCATTGCGCAATGCTTCGTTGTATGTCTCAAACTCTGACTGTACCTGCTTTTCGTGGGAGAACACTTTAATGACCCGTTCGCCATTCAGCATTTCTTCCACGAAGGCGTCCAGTTGTCCCAGAGAAGCCTGCTGGGCTCGGAAATACTTGGCGCTGTGGTGCGTCAGCCAGCGAACAATGACGATACTGGTCGCAAATATTGCCAGCGATACCAGCGTCAGCACCGGGCTCAAAATCAGCATAGCGGCCAGCGCAAAGGTAACGTTAAAAAGCGCCACCACAAACTGGGGAAAACTTTGCGTGATCAGCTGCATCAGAGTATCTACATCGTTGGTGTACCGACTCATCACGTTTCCATAGTCATTTTGATCAAAGTAACGCAGCGGTAGCGTCTGCATTTTTTCAAACATCTGGTCTCGAATGGACTCTTGAATCCGCTGACCGATCACCGCCATGATTTGGGAGTAGATCACAGTGGCAATCACGCCAACGTAGAAAATGACGGCCATCACACCAATCGCATATAACAACGGTTTAAAGTCCGGATTAGTCGCACGGGTCAGCGGCATGATGTAGCGGTCGATCAGCCGCTGGATGAACAGCGATCCCGCCACCCCCGATAAAGCGCTTAAAATGATGGCTATCAGGCTGATACCTAGCCAACCCTTATAATCACTCACAAGCAGACGTAACAAGCGCCAGAGTGTCTTACTTCGTTTATTCATGGATGTCACCCCCGGTCTGCTTCTGCTGTGCCTGATAGAGCTGGCGATACCATTGATTAGATGCTATTAATTCCGCGTGAGTGCCAATTGCTTCAATTCCACCGCGTTTCATAATGATAATCTGATCAGCGTCAATGATACTGCCCACCCGCTGTGTGATCATCAGCTTGGTCACGTTAGGCAAATCACGTTTAAGGGCTTGTCTGATCCGGGCTTCGGTCTGAGTATCAGTGGCACTAGTGGCATTATCCAGAATCAAAATCTTCGGTTGCTTCAATAAGGCTCGGGCAATGGTCAGCCGTTGCCGCTGTCCGCCTGATACGTTTTGACCAGTTTGTTCGATTTTGGTATCTAATCCATCAGGTAAGCTATCCACAAAGCCTTTAGCTTGCGCCTGCTCCAGCACTTGATTCAGCTGTTCATCCGTGGCATCCGGATTGCCCCATTTTAAGTTTTCTCGAATGGTACCAGAGAATAGGATGGTATTTTGCAGCACCATGGCAACCTGATCGCGCAACGTTTTCAAATCGTATTGACGAACGTTTTGACCGCCCACCCGAACCACGCCGCTGGAAACGTCATACAGACGTGGAATCAGTGATACCAGGGTAGTTTTGGACGTTCCGGTTTCGCCGATGATCCCCACCACTGCACCACTATTAACGTGCAAACTCACATCACTTAACTGATCATCATCCGTCCCCGGATAGCTGAAGGTCACGTGTTCAAAGTCAATACTGCCATCTAGCACCTCGGTTTTTGCGTCTGCCAAGGCCACAATGTCTGGTGCTGTTTCTAGCACCTCTACTGCCCGCTCTGCCGAAGCCTGCGATACTGATAACTGGGAAAAAATCATTGCTAGCATATTCAAACTGTACAGAATTGAAATACTATAAGTAAATAAGCTGACGAACTGGCCGATCTCCAACGCCTTGCCAACAATTAACTTCGCGCCCAGCCACGACAGCAGCAACATGGTTGTGCTGATAACAAACTGCATGAGCGGCATGTTAAAGGCAACAATCCGTTGGGCTTTAGAAAAGACTTGGGCGATTTCTTTAGCCGCTTGGCGAAACTTACTGATTTCAGCACCCTGTTGCCCATACGTTTTTACGACTCGAATACCGCGTAAGTTTTCCCTAACAACCCGGTTTAACTTATCGTATTGACGAAATACTTGTCGGAATAACGGCCGCGACTTTTTGACAATCCAGAACAGCCCAATTGCCAGTACCGGTACCACGCAAACGAACAGCCAGCCAGCCTGTTTGCTCACAAGAAACGCCATAATAATTGAAAATAACAGCATGGAAGGCGCCCGGACAGCCACCCGGATCAACATCTGATAGGCCGTTTGAATATTGGTGATATCAGTGGTTAACCGGGTCACTAAACTGGACGTGGCAAAGTGATCCAAATTCTGGAAGGAAAAGGTCTGGATCTGACTAAAAATATCGTGCCGAAGATTCTTGGCAAAACCAGCAGCTGCCTGACTTGAAAACCAGCTGGCGCTAGCACCTAACGTGAGTGAAAGTAATGACATCAATAATAGCAATACCCCGACTCGAACAACGACTGACAGATTGCCGGGACGAATCCCCCGATCAATAATGGCAGCCATCAAAAATGGGATCAGCGTTTCAATCGCTGACTCGGACACCACGATCAACGGTGAAATAATGGTTTGAATGCGGTATTCACGCACCGATTTTAATAACGTGTGCAGCATTGCTTACACACCCCCACGTGTTGAAATTACCGTCAGTTTACCATGAGTGCCGTCAATTTTGAGGAATAAACACTTACTATTTCTCCGTATTCAAAAAGCGTACCTTCCCACTGATCAACAGCCAAAAAGTACGCATCTAAAAATTTTGTTTGCCGTTTCTGAATTAGTCACCAACAACTAGTACCGGTGTGATGGATCGACGAACAACATACCCCGTAGTTGAACCCATAATTGCTCGGTTCAGACCGTGAACACCGGACTTACCGATCACGGTCAGCGTGGTATCAAGCAAGTCTGGTAACGTTTCTGAGATCGCCTGCTTGGGAATTCCAACCTCAAATTCCGTTTCGACATCTACGCCAGCATCCTTAGCACGTGCCTTTGCTGCCTTCAAGGTTTCCTCAGCCTGTTCTTTCATATGTGCCATAATGTCGTCGCCAAAAATTGCCCCATACTGGGTATAGCTCTGATCATTGGCCACCGAAACAACGGTGATCTTCGAATCATAGTGCTTAGCAATATCAACCGCAGCATCAAGTGCCCGGTAAGCATTTTCACTGCCGTCCACTGGTACCAAAATTTTCTCAAACATGACTGACACCTCCACTCATTATTTATCCTTTATGCTACCACATTTGAAAGCGCTAACGTTAAAATTCGAACTAAAATATTGAACAAAATTTCACATTAAATTTCATGAAAATCTGGTCAAAAATTTTTTCTGTTTGTAAAACGCAACGTAACAGTACGTCACTTCACCTCTCCGAAATGTCAAGATTGAATTCCAAATTTTGGCTCCCTATAATGGAGCTTGAGTTTTCAAATCGGGGGGATATCAATGCAAGAGACGACAAAAGATTTATCATCAACTATCACGGAAGCCTACCATCACAACTGGGTTATTAAGCTGACGTTAAGCCGATCCCAAGCTGTCACGGGAATGGTCAACACTTCCCCAAGCCACGGTGTTTTTTACTTAACCCATAACGGTGACATCGAACGGTTTGAACTGGACGAATTAAACGACGTCACGGTCATCGAGAAAAATTGGTGGAAGATTTAAACCGGAATTAACTTTCCGAAAGTCAGCTGACGTTTTGTCATCAGCAGCACTGACTTTTTAATTCATGTCAAACAGCTCATCATTCAGTTTAGGGAACTAAACGGTGTGCGAATTCGGCGATTGTCAGAGTAAGCAACTACTCTGGCAGCGCCTTTTTTGTATCCAGAACTGTATGAAAGCTAAACTGGTAGTGTATAATAAAAGCAGTCTACAAACAAGATGGAGGTTATCAAATGGCAGATAAAATTGATCATAGTTTAATCAAAACTGATTTATACGACGCCGTAAACGGCGAATGGCTCAAAACAGCCACGATCCCCGGTGACCATTCAACGACGGGCGGCTTTACCGACTTGTCGGATGGTATTGAAAAAACGCTAATGGCCGACTTCAAAGATTTATTAGCCGGTAAATTAAAGCCTGAAAACGATGAAATGAACGAATTCAAGCAATTTTATGAACTGGTCAGTGACTTTGATAAACGGGACAAGGACGGCAGCGCGCCTTTAAAGCCCTACCTCGATCGAATCGAAGCGCTGAACAGCTATCAGGACCTCAGTGACCAGTTAGCTGACTGGATCTTAACCGGTCTGCCGACCCCATTTTCACTGGATATCGACTCTGATATGAAAGATTCTACCAAATACGCTTTATTCGCTAGCGGTCCCCGACTATTCCTGCCGGATAAAACCTACTACGAGAAAGATAACCAAGCCGCAAAACAGTTGCTGCCAGTCCTTGAAAAAATGATGGCTCAGTTGTTCAAACTAGCAGGCTATAAAGAGGCCGAAACACAATCGATCATTGAAAAAGCCACGGCCTTTGATAAACTGATCGCACCGCACGTAAAATCAGCCGAGGAGAGCGCTGATTACAGTAAAATGTATAATCCCCGCTCACTTGACCAAATCGCTGATAGTACCGATAAATTAGACCTGAGAACAGCGATTACCAGCCTGCTTCATGGCACACCGGAAAAAATCATTACTACTGAACCGGACTACTTCGATGCCTTAGGTGATTTGCTGACCGATGACCACTTCCAGATGATGAAGAGCTGGCTGCTCTTTAAGACCGTAATGGGCTTATCCAGTTACTTAACTGACGAACAGCGTCAGACCAGCACGATTTATGGCCGGGCAATGAGCGGCCGTAAGGAAGCCCGCAGCCAGGAAAAGTCTGCGTATGATTTAGCCACTGGTACCTTTGACCAAGTTGTCGGCGATTACTACGGCCGCAAATACTTTGGCGAGACAGCTAAACAAGACGTCCACGACATGGTCGTCAAAATGATCAACGTTTATAAGAAACGCTTAGCTAACAATACTTGGCTGGGCAAAGCTACCCGCGAAAAAGCAATTCTGAAACTCGATAAATTAGGAATTCAAGTTGGTTACCCCGACAAAATCGACCCGCTTTACAGCAAATTCAAAGTCACTCCTGCAAGCAACGGCGGCAGCGTACTGTCAAACTTAATGACGTTTACGCGCATCCGTAACGAAGACGATTTTTCACGCTGGAACCAGCCAGTTGACCGAACTCGCTGGGAAATGAGCGCCTCAACCGTTAACGCCTACTTCCACCCGTTCTACAACATCATTGTTTTCCCAGCTGCTATCCTGCAGGCACCGTTCTACAGCCTCAAGCAGTCTTCAAGCGAAAACTTTGGCGGTATCGGCGCTGTAATTGCTCATGAAATTTCTCACGCCTTTGATAACAACGGTTCGTTGTTTGACGAAAACGGCAGTCTCAACAACTGGTGGACCGAAGCTGATAATCAGCACTTCCACGAATTAGCCGAAAACATGGTCAAAGAATTCGATGGCCTGCCATACGCTGGCCAAAAGGTGAACGGTAAGCTCACCGTTTCCGAAAACATTGCCGATGCCGGTGGCCTCAGCTGTGCTTTGGAAGCCGCTAAGGGAGAACCGGACGTGGATCTCAACGCCTTCTTCCTTAACTGGGCAAAGATCTGGCGCCAAAAGGCCACTCCGGAACGGGAAAAACTGCTTCTTTCCATTGACGTCCACGCCCCAGCAAAACTGCGGGCCAATGTTCAAGTTCAAAATCTGGATGACTTCTTCAGCACCTTTGATATTCAACCAGGTGACAAGATGTATATGGCGCCGGAAAACCGCGTTAAGATTTGGTAATCTACGTACAGCAAAACGGACTCCTTTTCGGGAGCCCGTTTTTGTTCGTCCAGTCACCTCTTCGCGCTTGACTGACACAAAATTTTTACGTACCATGTTTAACAAAATGGTTGGAGGCTTTTTTCATGCATAATGTTTATTTTGATCATGATGGTAACGTTGACGATTTGGTTTCACTTTTACTGCTGCTTCAGATGCCAGACGTTAACCTCATTGGCGTCGGCGTTATCGATGCTGACGGCTATGTCGATCCCGCGTCTTCCGCTTCCCGGAAGATCATCGACCGGTTTGGCCATGAGGGCCGTAAACCGGCAACGGTGGCAAAGTCTAATTCCCGTCCAGCGCATCAATTTCCTAAAGAATGGCGGTTAAGTGCTTTTTCGTTTGACGACTTCCCTATTCTAAACGAACATGGTGAACCCAAAACACCGTTAGCGAAAAAGCCAGCTCACCTGGACATGGTAGATGCCATCAAACAGTCTGATACCCCCGTCACTTTGGTGATGACCGGGCCATTGACTGATCTAGCCCGCGCGTTAGCCGCAGAGCCAACTATTGCTGACAACATTGAGCAGCTATACTGGATGGGCGGTACCATGAACAGTCAAGGCAACGTTGCCGAGCCAGGACAAGATGGCACTGTGGAGTGGAATGCATACTGGGATGCACAGGCCGTTAAGGCAGTCTGGGATTCACCAATCAAAATTACCATGGTGGGGCTAGACAGCACCGATCAAGTCCCGTTGACAAAGGAGCTTAGGACACGCTGGGCAAAACAGCGACGCTATCCCGCCCTTGACCTCATTGGCCAGGGTTACTCACTGGTCCATTCTTTTGAAGCTAACTCCACCTACTACCTGTGGGACGTTTTAACGACCTTGATCAGCAACTATCCTGAACTGGTAGACTCAGTTCCGGTTAAGAGCGATGTCATCGACCACGCACCGGCTGAAGGCCGCACGTTCATTACTGACAATGGCCGTGACATTACTTTTGTTACCAACGTTCATGCTAAGGCCTTCTTTGATAAAATCGACGAACTAGCTAAACTCGCTACTGATTAACTCAATAATACCAGAACAGTAAAAAGCGGATATCCCAGATGGATATCCGCTTTTACTATCTAGTCTTAAGTTCTAAATAATGCCCTCACGCAAGCCTAGAAAAATGGTCAAAATCAGTAGATCCGCTGATCCGCCCAAACTCAGGTTACGCTCGGTAAAAATATTGTTTAATTCATTAAGAAATGCCATTCCCTGTGCTGTTCGGCTGCCGCCTAGAGCGAAGTAACGTTTGGACTGCTGGTGCGCCCAGTCAACGATATCGTTAGTTTGGGCACGTTTCACTAAATTAGTGTCTACGCTGTTGCCAACAATTGTCATCAACGTATCCAGCAGGCGCTGGTTCTTGGTTCCCTGGTGCTTTTTTAAAGCTGGCAGAGCAACATCGAATACCGTTGGGAAACCGGCCTCAGCTTCACCACGGATGCCTTTAATACCATAAGCTAAATACTCTTTTTCACCGGCCGTTAACGATTCAGGTGACTTATCAGCTAGCCCTTTAAAATCATTAACTGTCAGATCTTTCAGCATTAATTGAACGATTTTCTGTAACGAAAGTTCGCTATGATCAGCACGATAGGCATCCGCTGTGACCAAAATTCCCAGTGAGAAGATGGCACCCTTATGCGTATTAACACCTTGAGTTGCCCCAAACATCGCCCGTTCAGCTTCGACGCCAGCAGGCCGAATGGCTAAGAACAACGCTCTCAGATCATCACCATGGAAACCAGCACCGTGTTCAACGCAACGGTTAAAGTACTGCCGTAAACTCATAGTGCTGTCAATAAAGGTAAAAACGTCCATATCCGGATGCGGACCGCTGGAAACGGGATCAACCAATCCTGGCTTAGGATTCACGCTAACTTCGTAAAGCAACGCACGTAAAGCATCGCCAACCAGCGCATCCTTTTCAGTTTCATTCATGTCTAACGTCCTCCTGCAGGCTCAAATTCAGCGGTGTAAATTTCACTGATTCGAGCTTGTAATTCCGCTACAGAATGACGTCTGGAACGGGCGCAATCCTTAGCTTCACGATTGCAGATCAGACATTTACGTACCGGCAAATCAAAGTCGGAACGGGACAGTGCCCGCTCACCACCAGCGTGCAGCACGTCAACATCGAACAGCCGGCCAAGATGGTCGTGGTCTTCGAAATTAACGGCTAACCGTTTCACAGTTGTAGGGTCTAGTTCAATGGTTATGAACAGCTCATTACCTGTTAGTTTATCCCACTGCGTTACCGTTTGAAAGTGCCGAGTCTGCGCCTTCAACTGGTCGTAAAAACGTTGCATACCGGCAGTAAAAAGCTGCTTAATCTGCGCGTTGTTCTTAATTGGCCCAGGAATATTCAGTTTAATGGCAATCAGCGTTTCGTTTGGATAATGCTTCAGCAATTGTTGCTGCAGTGCCACCCGCGCATCACGATTTTCAAGCACATCAGTGATTTCTTGCGGCTGACCAGTTTGAAAAATGGCGGTCATCAACTCAGTCCTTTCTTAAATCTAAATTTAGTCCTTAACTTCCTTGATCGTGTCAATAATTGAACCATCACGGTATTCGATCATGGCAACGGTCCGATCAGTGAATTCAAGCGGCTTTGGCTTACCCACTTTTTGTTCAGCCAACTTTTGGAGGTCTTCAATCTTGTAAACTGGCACACCAGGCAAGTTGCCAAGTGCTTTTTGAAGGTCTTTGCGCTTGGGGTTGATTGCAATCCCATATTCAGTAACCAAAACGTCAACGGAATCACCTGGGGTAACAACAGTGGTGACGTCTGGCACAACCGTTGCAATCCGGCCACGAACTAATGGTGCGGAAATGATGGTCAGCTTAGCCGTTGCGGCATCTTGGTGACCACCAATGGCGCCACGGATCACACCGTCGGAACCTGACATCACGTTCACGTTGAACTTCGTGTCAATTTCTAAGGCACTCAGAATAACTACGTCCAATTGGTCAACCATGGCACCCTTGTTATCAGGATCAGCGTACCATGACGCGTCAATTTCTTGTTGGTTGGCGCTGGTGTGCATTGATTCAGCAGCACCCTTGTCAAAGTCTTGAACGTCCATGATTTTATCGATTAAGCCTTCCTTCAATAAGTCAGTGGTTGGCTTGGTAATCCCACCCAGAGCAAATGAGGCTTTGATCTTATTATCGATCATGGCTTGACGCAGGTAACGGGTAACGGCTAACGCTGCACCGCCGGAACCAGTTTGGAATGAGAAGCCGTCCTTGAAGTAAGGTGAGTTAACGATGACATCGTTAACCGTTGAGGCAATTTTTAATTCCTTAGGGTCCTTCGTGAAACGGGTAGCGCCAGAACCAATCTTATCAGGATCCCCAACCTTATCAACTTTCACCACGTAATCCACTTGAGTCTGCTTGATTGAAGCTGGTGTGTTTGGATAACTCACAATGTTATCAGTCAATAAAACGACTTTGTCGGCGTATTGGGCATCCATTAAAGCATAACCCAATGAACCGAAGACGGCGTCGCCATCCATCCCGTTGGCGTTACCAAGTGCATCCGCATTAGGAACACCCAAGAAGGCAACGTCAATCTTAATGTCGCCGTGTTCGATTGCCCGGGCACGGTTACCGTGTGAACGGAAGATCACTGGGTTCTTTAAACCACCGTGTGACACGAAGTCACCCAATGAGCCACGCATACCAGAACTGGTGATGTTGGTGATGGTACCAGCTTTGATAGCTTCAATCACCATGTCGTTCATCACACCAGTCAATGATGATGGTGCCAAGGTCAAGTCCTTGTAACCAGCATCAATAATTTCACGCATCACCATATTGAATACAAAGTCACCGTTTCGGAAGTGGTGATGGAAAGAAATGGTCATACCATCCTTTAAAGTATCTTTGATGACTTGCTTGATCGAGGTAACAACCTTATCGTCACCGGTTGAAACGTGCACTTTAGGCGCAACCCGTTGAATCTCTGGATGACCAATTTCAGTGGATTCGAATGGTTGGTAGTTCAAATCCTTCATAACATCTTCTGGTAAGTCGCGATTAACACTATTTTTCAATGTAATTACCCTCCTCATCAACTAGGTTGGAAGCCTTAGCAAGCCGCATTACACGTTGCGCACGTAAAACAACTGGCCGATCGACCATTTGACCGTTCATAGAAATCACACCTGAACCCTTAAGGCGGGCTTCTTCAATGGCGTTAATAACGTTCTTGGCGTTGAGAATTTCCTTTTCAGTTGGTTCGTAAACTTTGTTAACCATTTCGATTTGACGGGGGTTAACCAGTGACTTGCCGTCGAAACCAAGTTGGTGAATGTATTCTGTTTCGCGGTAGAAGCCTTCAGTGTCGTCCATGTTGGTAAAGACGGTATCAAAGGCGGCAACACCTGCCGCACGGGCAGCATGAAGCACCATGTTACGGGCGAATTCAAGTTCGGCGCCATCTGGATAACGGTGGGTCTTCATATCAGTGGTGTAATCTTCAGCTGACAAAGCAATCCCAATCATCCGGTCTGAAGCTGCGGCGATTTGCGGTGCGTTCAACACACCCTTGGCACTTTCAATGGCAGCCATCAGATGAGTTGAACCCTCTTCTCTGCCAAATTCCTTTTCGGCAGCTAAGATGTCAGCCTCAAGTTGTTGCACCATTTCTGGTGATTCAGCTTTTGGCAAACGGATAACGTCGATGCCGGCTTTAACCATTGCTTTAACGTCGTTAGCATAAAATTCAGTATCTTGACCGTTGACCCGGACAACTAATTCTGCGTTGCCGTAGTCTTGGGTTTGGAGTGCTTCGTATACCAATACACGAGCAGCATCCTTTTCTGACAGTGAAACGGAATCTTCAAGGTCAAACATGATTGAGTCGGCGCCATAGATACCGGCATCCTTCACCATTGCTGGGTTATTACCCGGAACAAACATCATTGTCCGACGTAAACGTTCTTCATTTTCAGCCATTTTATAATACCTCCCATGCTGGTTGATTGGTGGTCTGGCTAGCACGTTGCGCTGCCGCAATCGTACGGGCCTTGATCACACAGTCAAGCGCACCTTTGTCTACCGCTTTTACCTTAGCTGCGTTAATGCCTAAGTGATTAAGCGTTGTTGTAATGACCTGACGAATCTGATCGCCGAATTGTTTTTCCACATCGGACTGTAAATCAATTTGAATGCCATCGGTTGCTTTAGAGATCATAATTTGAATATCTGATGATTCTAAAGTTCCAGCAACAGCTGTTTCTTTAATTTCCATCAATGTTCATTCCTTCCTGAATCCGTTTTTGTAGGGTTGTTAAATGATTTTGGATAAAGCGAGCCGTCGTTTCCGGCACAAATGCCGTTAAACTGCTTGTCTCACCATTTTTGATGAACTGTCTAACTTGTGTTGCGGTGATCACTTGCTGATCACCAGTAAGTGTCTGATGACGATCAATCACCTTCACCTCAACTGCCGGCGGTAATTCTCGTGTCAGCACTTCGTTGTAAATATTGGTTGTCCGCGATAACGGTTCAGAACCAACGTAGCGGACCTTGATATTCAAAGCCGGAGCGATGACGTTCCGAAAGATGCGGGCATCTAACGTTGTCTGATATGTCACAGCGTGATCCGGTGACGCTAAGAAGTAGGCTGGGAACGTGACGTAGCTGACCATGTAGTCACCGCCGTTAACAACGATCACGTTATCTAAATCAGCCGTACCATCCTTCACTAACTGGAACCGTTCTGCGGTACTAAACAATGACGCATCCGTATTCACCACGAAAACGTAAACTAGATCGTTTTGTTTCGCAGCCCGTTCCACCAGATACCTATGACCCAGTGTAAACGGGTTCGCGTTCATGACGATTCCGGCGACTTGTTTATCGTCTTGATTATCGACGCGGGGAATCTCAGCCAGAAAGTCGTGAACATCCGGACTGCCGGTTTCTAAGAACGCTGCCTCGTCTGAATGCACCAGCTCGCTGAAGCCAATATGCTGAAAGCTATCGCTGTACTTGAGTTTAGTAAACACAAACAGATGATAAACGTGGTTGGCAAACTGACGGTTGACCAGCTCCGAAACAATGGCGTTGAAACGGGAGCCGGTAGTCACGCCCTTATTGCAAACCCCGATATATTTGAGCACGTTACCAGCAACGGACCCCGTAGCCACCAAATCATCACCGTTATAAATACCGATGGTGTAATCGATTTGGTCAACTTCATTGGCCGAAAAGTTGGTGATATTCAGACTGGTCAAAAAGTCTTGCCAGTCCTTTTTCACCTTAGGGTTGCTCAGGTATAAATCGACAATTTGGTTGTCCATATCAGGCCTCCGTAATCAATTCTTTCTTCTGATCATCGGCGTAATCTTCAACTGATTTACTGACAGTCGCTACCACTTGATCATTAAATACACCGGGAACGACCTCTTCAGCAGTGGGTGTTTCAACGACACTAGCCAGTGCTTTAGCAACAACTAGCTGAAGGTTTGAATCAACGTGAGTGATCCCACTGGCTAATAGACCCTTGAACAAACCGGGGAACGCCAAAATGTTATTGACTTGGTTAGGATGCTGGCTGGAGCCAGTAGCAATCACCTTGGCACCCGCCTTAGCGGCTTCTTCTGGTTCAATTTCTGGAACCGGGTTTGCTAACGCAAAAACGATCGGGTCGTTAGCCATCCGCTGAACGTCGTGCCCTGACAGCAAATGCTGATCAGAAAGGCCAATAAAGACATCTTGGTCATCCATGACATCGGTGAGCTTCAGGTCCTTTTGATCATCACTGCTGTTAATTTTGGCAGCAAATTTACGTTGGTAACGGTTATAGCGCAAGTCATTTGGTGTAACAACGCCATAGACATCGACCAGCGTCAGGTTTTTGATACCCGCTGCGTAAAGCAATTTTGCAGTCGCCAATCCCGAAGCACCGATACCGTTGATCACAACGCGCATGCTCGTCAGTTCTTTGCCAACCACCTTAGCGGCATTGATCAATCCGGCTAGAACGACAATGGCAGTCCCTTCTTGGTCATCATGATAAACTGGAATATTCAGTGACTTACTCAAAGCTTCTTCAATTTCAAAACACTTCGGTGCCGCAATATCTTCCAAATGAATCCCGGCAAAAGACTGCGAGATGTTTTGAACCGTTTTAACGATTTCTTCAGGTGACACCTGATTTACGGCAATGGGAATGGCGTTGATCCCCGCCAAGTCCTTGTATAGTAAGGCTTTACCTTCAATAACTGGTAACCCGCCGGCAGGGCCAATATTACCTAAGCCCAGAACGGCCGAACCATCCGTGACCAAAGCAATTAATTTACCGCTTACGGTATACTTATTTTTTAACTCCGGCTGCTTTGCAATCAGCTTAGATAGCACCGCTACCCCAGGCGTATAGGCTTTCCCTAAATCGGCTTTATTATGTACGCCTAAGTCGGACTGGATATCCAAGACACCCGTATGATTCTCATGCACTTTTAAAATTTCGTTATTATCTGTCAATCGCACCACTCCTTCTAAACAGACACTTGTGATTTTATTATCAAGCTTTTTCTACACTTTTAGTTTACTCCGTCTTTTTAACTTTTTCAAATATATTTTGTATTTTTGATATTTTTAAAATAAATATTTTTGTTCTGACAAAAGTATTTAAAAAAGTGAGTTTTTTAGATTATCATGCTATGATAGTAGGGAAGCAATCAAAAGACTTGTTTAATGCTGACCCGTTTCAGCATTTTCGAAGAGAAGACAATCCAGGTACTGATAGTAGTTTAGTCACACCTGCAGTTCACATTTATAGGAGGAACCTCATTGGATAACATGAAATCCCGCGAGCAGTTAGCTAACATTGCTCGCGATTACTACCTATCTAAACTCACTATTTCGCAAATATCCAAGAAATATAACCTCAGCCGTTATTTGATCACTAAAGCATTAGACGATGCACTGACCAATGGCCTAGTTAAAATCTCGATCAACGCACCCATTGACCGTAATATGGAAATGGAGGCACGGTTTAAGAAACAGTTTGACCTGCAAAATGCCTTTATCTTGAAAGATGCGGATAATACTAACGAAGACTACGAAAACATTGTTGAATTCGCTGCTGAAGAAATTCAGGATATGCTGCACCGCAGTTCGGTTATCGGCGTTGGTTGGGGCGGTACAGTTGCCAACGTCATTAACCATTTTCAATCGGAAATTCTTGATGACATCGTTTTTACGCAGTTTATGGGTGATAATCTAAAGTATAATTCAACCTTAGGTGCAACGCCGCTAGTTCAAAAAGCTGCTACCAAATTTGGTGCCAGTTTCCGAACCATTCCAGCTCCGCTTTACATTCTTAACGATTCAACCAGAGCTGCCCTTCAGGATGAACCTGCGCTGATCTCCGCGTTTACTACCATGGCCAAGATGGATCTGCTTTTTGCCGGTATCGGCACCCTAGCTTCAGTTGATTCAATTCCGCTATGGCGCAACCACCGCAGTGAGATCTTGGGAGATATCGAACCGGATGACGTGGCAGGCATGTTATATGGTCGGCCATACGATATTAACGGCCGAATTCTAAATACCGATCACGATAAGCTCTTTGGAGCATCGCTAGATGTCATTCTCACAGTCCCTCACCGGCTGGCCATCGTTAAGAGTAAGTTTAAGGGCCGGGCTCTGCTTGGTGCTTTACGTGGCGGTTTAGTCACCGACTTTGTCACCAATGAATCCGTTGCAAACAGAGTCCTACTTGAAATGGATCGCTCGTAAGTTGTTGAATAAAAAAACGACTGATTTCCCAGTTTAGGAAATCAGTCGTTTTTTTATTTATAGTTCTTTCAAAAACGCTGATAGTGCGTCATTAAAAGCAGCTGGCTGTTCTGCCATCACAATGTGACCAGAACGATTGATCACTTGTGACTGCCCCTGTGGTACCAAACCCGCAGTAGCTGCCGCAAATTTAGGGTCAAAGTAAGGCGACTTTCCACCGGCAATCACTAACAGTGGCACCTGCAAGCCTAAGAGGACATCACGCCAATCTTGAAAGGCATGGTCGACTAAGCAGACATAGTTTTCTTCAGCATCGTATGGATGTGCCTGTCTAGCGACCTGAACCTTAGAACGAACCTCTTCGGAAACTGGTGTGGCCGTTCCTGAACCCAACGGGAATTTTAACATTGCCGGGAAAGTTTCCCACGTCAGCCCCTTGAACCCATACTGCCACGTCTCATCACTGATCATCTTGGGGCTCTGGTCAATATCGACCAAAGCACTGAACTGCTGCGTGCCGAACAACGATACGTAAGCAAACAGTGTACTGGCACCCATGGAATTACCAATCCCGATTACATTGTTTACTTCCAGGTGTGCCAGTAATTCCTGCACGTCGATCGCATGCCGGCTGATTCGCCGCCCTTTCAGCGTCCGCTGTGAAGCACCCTGATTCCTGGCATCTAAATTAATTACCCGATAACCGGCTTCAATCAAGAACTGTTTCGTGGGTAGCCAGATTTCACGGTAACTGCCAATCCCATCAAGCAGTAAAACCGGCTGACCGTCACCTTCATCGGTATAGGAAAGCTTAACATGGTCACTTGTAATAAAGTCCATTTTTTCACCTCAAATAAAAAACGAGCTGTCAGCATTAGCCTACCCAACTCGTTTAATTAATTTTATTTTATCACTTAATTATTCAGCAGCTAGCAAAATTTCGTTCATCTTACGCGCTGATTCTTGCATCTTCTCTGTCTCTTCGTCAGTCAAACTCACTTCGATGACCTGGCGAATACCGCCACCGTTAATAACAGCAGGTGTCCCAATGTAGCCGTCTTCCAGACCATATTGACCGCTAACCGGCGCTGAAATTGGCATCACTAAGTTTTCGTCCAGTAAAATAGCACGGCAAATCTTCATCAGACTAACGGCAACGCCATAGAAAGTTGCACCCTTACGACTAATGATCGCGCCACCCTTTTTCTTAACGTCGTCCTCGATTTGAGCTAACCGGGCAAGGTCAACGTTTGGCAAGCTTAATAATGGCTGGCCGCTAACCGTTGCTTCATTATAAGCAGCAAAGGAACTGTCACCATGTTCGCCTAAAACGTAAGCGTCAACGTCACTGGTGCTAACATCTAATTCCTTACCAAGTGCAACCTGCAAACGGGCACTGTCTAATGAAGTACCGGTACCAATCACACGGTTCTTTGGAAAACCAGAAATGTGCTGTGTTAAAGCAGTCAAAATATCAACCGGGTTAGCTGAAACAACGAAGACGCCATTAAACCCACTTTCAACAACAGGTGCCACGATTGATTCCAAAATTTTAGTGTTTTTATTTACAAGGTCAAGACGGGTTTCGCCGGGCTTACGCGGAACACCAGCAGTCAGAACCACGATGTCTGCATCCGCAGCATCCGAATATTCGCCGGTTCTGATTCGGGCTGGCATCATCATTGGTGTTAAATCTTCCAAATCAAGACTATCACCTTCAGCGTGTTCCTTTTGAAGGTCAACGATTACCAATTCATCGATCCCGCAATTTTGTAAAAGTGAAAAAGCAAATGATGACCCAACGGCGCCATCACCAACCAATAATACTTTCCGGTGCTTTTTTATCATAATGATAGTCTCCTTTCAGCCAATCCTGATATCTAATGACTAACTCCGCTAAATTTGTTTGTTATTTATGTCACATTCATTATACTGCATTTTAAATAAAAAGTGTTTACTTTTTTAAAAAATATCGGTATTTTTTTAAATTTATTAAATTAGTTTTTACTAAATAGCAAAAAACGATGGTTTTAGTTAAGGCAATCAATTTAACATGGTATCAGATCGTTTGCAATACTTTTCACGAATTCACTATTTAGCCTCAATTTTCAGTGTTGCACTGTCAACCTTTAGAAGGCTAAACGATTTTGCTTGTGAAGCTGACTAAGAATTAAATTTTGAACAAAAAAATCTAGCTCGGCCATTAGCCTTGCTAGATTTGATGGCACATTTTCATGTTTCGAAACTTAACGCGTGCTCTTTCGAATGATCAGCTTAGTGCCAACTGATACTTTCAGCGGTACTTCACGGCCCCGTTCAAGACGGCTTTGCATTAACTCCACAGCACTGATCCCCATTTGGTCGGTTGCAACGTGGACGGCACTGAGCTCGGGATAAACATACTTAGCCACCGAGGTGTCATTGAAACTAAATAAGCTGACCCGGTCGGGAACTTCAATGTTCTCCTCGCCCAATGCTTTTAACGCGCCAATCGCCATGGGATCATTACTGACAAAGAAGGCATCGGGTAAATCATCACCCAAGTCCTTCACAGCTTGTTTCATTAAATCATAGCCTGCTTGGTTGGTGTAGTTACCCTCATAAGCAAATCGCGGTTCAAACAGGTTACGTTCCGTCATAATTGATTTAAACGCTTTAAATCGTGGATCTGGAATCTTGAGCTTGCCATCCGTCGTATATTCGGAACCATAGATAATTCCGAGATTACGGCTCCTTGGCAGTAAATAATCGATTACTTTAAGCACCGCTGGTTTGAATTCAGTCACAACGCTATCAAATCCACGCGCCATCTCGCTCCAGTCCACAAAGACCAGATTATCACTGATAGCGCTCAGTTCATCAACCTGTGCCTCGCTGTATTTACCAACCGCAATGATGCCATCGACATCCTTATCGATTTCTGAAACCTGATTTTGAAAAACTGGAATCGTTTGAATGTGCAATTCCTGGCTCCGCTTTTCAATCTCCATTCGAATCGTCATGAAGTAAAGATCATCCAGCTCTTTATTGATTGAATACCACTGAACTACGGCAATCTTATAATTCTCAGGCGTTTTGGGTACCCGCTTATTTTTGGTATAGTTCAGCTCCTCCGCGACCTCAAAAATACGTTGCCGCGTACTGTCACTGACAGATAACGTCGTATCGTAATTAAGAACTCGCGAAACAGTAGACAGGGAAACACCCGCTTTTTGAGCGATATCTTTTAAAGTCACTTTCATGGTAATGTTTCCCTCCTTGTTTAAATTGACCTACCCAATCTGAGCGATAAAGCGGTCAAAGGCTGCTTGCCCTTTAGCATCCCACTTAAAGACCCCAGCATCTTGCAGAACACGCGCAAAGACTTTACCGATAGACTGATCAATAATGTCATCAGCATTGTCAGCAGTAAATTGATGATCTGCCTTTAACTGATCAGCCCACGTCTTGTGATAATCCTTCATTTCGTTTGGTTTACCCAATACGTACTTTTTAACTTCTTGCATTTCCGTCTTGAGCCGCGCAGGTAAAATCGCCCGCCCCATGACTTCAATCAAACCGATGTTTTCCTTCTTAATGTGCTGCACATCCTGATGAGGATGGAAGATACCGTCTGGGTACTTCTCTGAGGTTTGGTTATCCCGCAAAACGACGTCCAAGACGAACTTTGAACCGCGACGATAAGCAATTGGCGTAACCGTGTGGTGCCGTTCGCCATTAGTGTACGAACGAACATCAACTGATTCGTCATCGTAGTGCTTCCAGCTATCAGCAATAGCAGTAGCAGCATTGATCAGCGGTTCAGGAGTATCACCTGAAAGGCGAATCGTCGACATTGGCCACTTCACGATTCCAGCATCCACATTATCAAAACCGGCTAACTTAATTTTACGATCCAACGGTGATTTCATCATTGGAAAATCGTGTCTGCCGCCCTGATAATGATCCTGTGCCAGCATTGAACCACCAACAATTGGTAAGTCAGCGTTGCTGCCCACAAAGTAGTGCGGGAACAGCCGGACGATTTCCAATAAGTTGCCAAACGTATGCTGGTTGATCACCATTGGCCGGTGTTCCTGCAGCAAGAAGATAGCATGTTCGCTAAAGTACGCGTATGGCGAGTACTGGAAGCCCCAAGGTTCACCGCCAAGGGTTAACCGAATAACCCGGTGGTTAGTCCGTGCAGGGTAGCCCAGCCGGCCACGATAACCTTCGTTTTCAATCGCTAACTGACTCAGCGGATACGTGTTGGTCTTCTGTGTCCGAGCCGCTGCAATTGCCTTGGGATCCTTTTCAGGCTTCGACAAGTTAATGGTAATTTCCAGATCACCGTATTGCGTTGGTGCGTTGAAAACAATGTTTTTTGCAATTGATCTCGTTTTAATGTAGTCGTTTTTACGACTTAACTTATAGAAGAAATTGGTCGCATCTTCCGGTGATTTTTGGTATTCATTCCAGAATTCCTGGTTTACCTTAGCTGGCGTTGGGGTCAGCAAATCGGTCAACTCCGCTTCCAGAATGTCCCGGTCAGATTGACTGTCTTCAATTTTACCGTTTTTAATGGCAGTTTCAAGCAAAGCGTCCACGAGATCCAGTAGATCATCGCTCTTTGCCTCAACAGCAGGATCATCACCCACTAGGCCCAAGACCCGGTTAGTCACGTAAATCCGGTCTAATGGCTGATAAGTGCCGCTGTCAATGATTGCATCAACAAATTGATCAACAGTTTTTGTCATAATTAGACTTCACCTCGGTCATTGTAGCCCTTTGGATGAGATTGCTTCCAGTTCCAAGCGGTTTTAATAATTTCCTTCACATCATCATACTGCGGCTTCCAGCCTAAGACTTTACGTGCTTTGTCACTAGCCGCAATCAAAGTACTTGGGTCACCGGCACGACGGGGAGCATCTTCAGCAGGAATTGGTTGCCCAGTTGCTTCACGAGCAGCTTCCAGGATTTCCTTATTAGAGAATCCGGTTGATGAACCAAGGTTAAAGGCATTACTGTCATTACCGGCCTTCAAATATTCCAAAGCCAGAATATGAGCATCCGCTAAGTCCACAACGTGAACGTAATCACGGACGTTGGTACCGTCTTTTGTAGGGTAGTCGGTACCAAAGATCTTCAAACCAGTCCGCTCACCCGCAGCAACTTGTAAAATAATTGGAATCAAGTGGGTTTCTGGATGGTGATCTTCACCAATTGAGCCATCAGCCTTGGCGCCAGCAACGTTAAAGTAACGCAGAGCAACAAACTTGATACCGTATGCGAGATCAGACCAGTGAATGATCTTTTCCATGCATAACTTACTCTCGCCATATGGGTTAGTTGGAATCTGCGGGTCAGTTTCCTTGATAGGAATCTGCTTTGGTTCGCCGTAAGTAGCGGCTGTTGAACTGAAGATGATCCGCTTAATGTCGTGGTCACGCATTGCTTTCAGTAAGGTGATCATGCCACCAGTGTTGTTATCAAAGTACTTCAATGGATCCTTCATCGATTCCGGAACGATTGAAAAGGCAGCAAAGTGAATCACGCCTTCAACGTTCGTTTCCTTGTTAAAGACTTCATCCAAAAAAGCCCGGTCATGAATATCACCCTGGTAAAAACGGGCCTTAGGGTTGACCGCTGCTCGGTGACCTGTAATCAGGTTATCGATTACCGCAACGTCATATCCCTTTTCAATCAATCGATCAACTGTGTGTGAACCAATATAGCCCGCACCACCTAATACAACAACTGTCATAAATGATTACCTCCATGCTTTCTCTTTAAGCTAATTCCGATACAAAAGCGCTCTGCAAGTTTGATTGCTTTGCGCTTTTTTAAAAATATTAAGCTTTGATTTCTCTTGGGCCATCGCCGATACTTGCAACGTAAAAGCTAGCTGCATAACCGATTTCCTTCTTGTAAACATCACCGACGTTCTTGATAAAGTCATCAACGTTAGCTTTGTTGACAATGGCAATGGCGCAGCCACCGAAGCCGGCACCCGTCATACGAGCACCAAGAACCCCTGGTTGCTTCCATGCGGTTTCGGCTAAGGTATCCAATTCCTTACCCGTAACTTCATAGTCATAATGTAAGGAAACGTGTGATGCATTAACTAATTTACCGAAGTCTTCAAGCTGTCCATTACTCAAAGCCTTCTTCGCACGCAACGTCCGCTGGTTTTCAATAACCGCGTGACGTGCACGTTTGATCAAGGTATCATCGTTGACTAGGTAAGCATCCTTATCGAATTCTTCTTGTGATAGGTCACCTAGCGTCTTAACGTCAACGCCGCCCTTTTGCAAAAGAGCCACAGCCTTTTCACATTCTGACCGACGTTCGTTGTACTTAGAATCAGTAAGTTCACGCCGTTTGTTGGTATTCATGATCACAATCACGTTGTCACCTAATTCAACGGGAACGTATTCATACTTCATCGTATTAGCATCAAGTAATACGGCTTGGTTCTTCTTGCCCATGCCAATAGCGAACTGATCAAGGATACCGGTGTTAAGACCTAAGTAATCATTTTCAACAGCTTGGCCATTCTTGATCAACGTCATCTGGTCAACGCCCCAGTTAAACTCTTGATTTAAAATGTTACCAATTAACAGTTCAATTGATGCGGATGAAGAAAGACCTGAAGCGTCTGGTAAATCGCCGTGAACAAAGAGGTCAAACCCATGATCAACGGTCTTGCCCTGCTTTGCCATTTCGTACATGACACCGCGTGGGAACTTAGCCCAGCTATCATTTTTATCAAAATCCAGTTTATCAATTGGGAAGGTCAAAACGCCGGCATCTGGAAGGTTAGCGGAATAGACGCGAACCTGGTCGTCTTTACGACCTGCATAGACACCATAAGTTCCCATGGTGATAGCGCAAGGAAAAACGTGACCGCCGTTATAATCAGTATGTTCACCAATTAGATTGATCCGGCCTGGTGCAAAGTAAACTCGTTCACCTTCGTAACCAAAAGCTTTCTTAAATTCTTCTTTTAAGCTTTGATAGTCCATAATTATGCCTCCACAAATTTTACTAAATTTTTACTACCTCTAAAGTAACCTAAAATCGGGGGAATGTCAACGAAAAATGAAATCGTTTTCTTTAGCTTTAAATCAATCTTTTTACGCGTTCATAATTACTCAATATCAATACTGGCTAAGCTGACGCGGTCCAGCGAGATAAAAGCGGTCCGATCTGATCAACTAACAAATTGATTAAACCGAACTGCTTTTATTTTTACTACAAATGCAAACTCACCTTTGCAACTCGCTTATCTTAATCTTTTACCCACTGAGTCAAAGCCTTTTCGAAATCAGTTAATTTCTGCGTGGCTTCTGCGTCAGTTTTACCGTTAGTCCCAATGTAGAACTTGATTTTTGGTTCAGTACCTGAAGGCCGTACGGCGATCCAAGTACCATCTTCTAACCAGTATTTCAATACGTTTGAAACTGGTAATGAAAGTTTTTCAGTGCTGCCATCTTGATGGGTAGCTACCTGGGTCTGATAATCATCCGTAGTTTCAACTTTGATGCCAGCAAACTCGGTTGGCTTACTCTCACGCAATGACTTCATAATTGCGGCCATCTTGTCAGCACCATCGACACCATCAAATTCTTTAGCAGTCGTCTTTTCTTTGTAATAACCATACGTCTTGTACAGCTGTTGAATACCATCGTAAAGGGTCAGTCCCTGCTGCTTGTAATACGCAGCAACTTCAGCCAGCAGAATCGTTGATTGAATGGCATCCTTGTCACGGACGAATGGGTTAATCAAATAACCGAAGCTCTCTTCAAAACCAAATAGGAAGGTGTGGTCATGATTCTGCTCAGCCAGTTTGATCTGCTCGGCAATGTATTTGAACCCAGTCAGCACGTTGACCATCTTGACACCATAATGATCAGCAATCTTAGTTGCTAATTCGGTCGAAACGATTGATTTTACAACCATCCCGTCTGCTGGTAACTTGCCAGCATCCTGCTTAGCTTTCAAAATGTAATTCAGTAAGACTGAAGCAATCTGATTACCAGTCATCAGTTGATATTCACCATTAGGCATCCGAACGGCGGCACCCAAACGGTCAGCATCAGGGTCGGTGGCAACCAATAAGTCAGCGTCTTCCTTCTTACCCAGTTCAATCGCCATGTTGAAGGCTTCTGGAAATTCTGGGTTTGGGTGGGTAACCGTTGGAAATTCTGGATCAGCAATGGCTTGTTCCTTGACCATCGTAAAGTGGTTATACCCGGTATCTTTAAGTGCTCGGTAACCAATGATATGACCGGTCCCATGCAACGGTGTGTAAATCAAAGTCATGTCTTTGCCGACTTCATCCACTAGTTTTGGATTGATTGAAACAGCCTTAACACCCGCCAGATAATCTTCGTCAACGTCTTCACCGATGATGTGAACTAAGTTTTGCTTACGTAAAGTCGTTTCCTTGACTGTCTTAACGGTGAACATGTTATCAATACCGTTGACATATTCAGTGATCTGGTCAGCAGCCTTTGGTGGCATTTGACCGCCATCTGGGCCGTAAATCTTAAACCCGTTGTACTGCTTCGGGTTATGACTAGCCGTAATCATGATACCGGCATACGTGTGCAAGTGACGAACGGCGAATGATAATTCTGGTGTGGGCCGAATGTCGTCAAACACAAAGCTTGGAATCCCATGAGCACCTAATACTTGTGCTGAATGGTGAGCAAATTCACGTGAGTGATAACGAGAATCAAAGCTAATTGCAACTCCACGCTGCTTATCCTTATCATCCAACGTATCCATAAAGCGCGCTAGGCCTTCAGCAGCTGCGCCCACGGTGTAAATGTTCATCTCACCGATGCCGGGACCAATTAGTCCCCGCATACCGGCAGTTCCAAACGCCATCGGTTTCGTAAAGGCGTTCTCCAAAGCTTCCTGGTCACCCGCCATATCCGTTAATTCTTGTGCTAATGCAGGATCTAAGTCTTGATAGTTCTTCCATACTTGATAATTATCTTGCCAAGTCATCGTATCGCCACTCCTCTTGTTTTAAATTGCTCATTCTCTATTATGCTTCCGACTTAAGTATAAGCCGAAACAGTCAAAAATAGTAAAATTTTTACTAAACAATTTTAATTATTTGTATTCTTTGGATACCCTTACAATTTTACCATCTTTCATATCCGCTTGCAGTGCGGATCTCAATTGCACTGATGCAATTTAGAATCCGTCGAGTGGTAAACTAGAATTAATATACGTGAATACGAGGAGAGCTATAATGAGTGTTAAACCATTTGATTTTAGTCAGCTGTTCGTACAACAGCCATTAGCGCAGCAAAAGAAGTTTGGCAAAAAATTACGTACCGCTTATCCGTTTGAAAAACTTGGTCACTACATTGCTGTAAATCGTGACTCTACTCAGTTAATGGATGAAGTCCGTTCAATCTTGATCCCTGAGCTGTTACCAGAACGTACCCAACGAATGGGTCAGTCTAGTTTTACCTTTTTTCGGGGAACTGCTGAATTAATGGAGTATGATTTGGCTCACCAGGATAACTCACCCATTCATACTGTTAGCTGCGGCGATGCCCACATTGGTAATTTCGGCTTCTTTGGCTCACCGGAACGCCAGCTGCTATTCGATCTCAACGATTTTGATGAAGCGGGCATCAACCCCTTTGAATGGGATGTGAAACGGCTGGCTGTCAGCACCCTGCTGGCTGGCCGTGAACATCAATTTGAGAATGAAAAATTAACCTTATTAGTGAAGGGACTTGGCGAAACCTACCGTAAAAGTTTACAGGATATGTTTGAAAAAACCGCGTTAAATCGGTTCTACCCTGTCAATAGCGTTGAGAATATCTTGAACACGATTCCGTCTAAGGAAATGCATACTAAGAAACTCAGTAAATTTCTCGCCAAAGCTGGCAAACGCGATTCGGAACAGGTGGTTCGGAAATTTACGACGACGGATGCCGACGGTCAGATCTTGTTCAAGGAAAATCCGCCGCGAACCCGGCACGTTAAAGACCGGGTGACCAAGCACATGGCCAAATATCTGGTTCAATACCGGCAATCGCTGTCTCCCGATGTTAGCCTGATGCTTTCCCAATACAACGTCACCGACGTTGTCCGCCACAGTGTCGGCGTGGGCAGCTTCGGTTCGCTGTGTTACTTATTGCTGCTCACCGGTACCGATGATTCACACCTGGTGTTGCAAATTAAAGAAGCACTTCCGCACCGTCAATTAGCTAATCAGCTGGAAGAGGAAAACGTTCAGTACGAACAAAATGAAGGTAAGCGAATCGTTGACTGCCAGAAGATTCTTCAATCCGCATCCGATCCGTTTTTGGGGTATTTTGCAACCGAAAAGAAAAGCTTTTACGTTCGTCAGTTCCGTGATATGAAAGCCTCCATTGAACTGTCTGAACTGGACTGGGATCAATTCGATGCCTACGCTAAGACCTGCGCATGGGTACTAGGCATTGCCCATGCCCAAAGTCCAACTGCCGGCGTGGTTCTGGGTTACACTGGTCATTCAGATAAATTTGATACCGCAATCCAAAGCTGGACAACCGCTTACGTTAAGCAAGTTGATGAAGATTTCACTGCTTTTAAACACCATCGTCTATGAATTTAACCCGCTGCTTGATTGACTTTCTACCAAGCAGCGGGTTCTTATTTCAAACCGCGAGGCCATATTCTTGACTGTCTTACTAAGGGTAAGTATGCTGAAGCCACCAAATATATATTCTTTGCTGGAGGCAAATATTATGGCATTCACCAATGGTTACGAACAAAACGAAAACGAAACGGCTCTCAAATTTCTAAACTTAAACCAGTTGGAGACAGAAGCTAAAAAAATTATTCCTACCGGTGGCTTTGGCTATATCAGCAGCGGTTCAGAAGATGAATGGACCTTGCAGGCTAACCGGAAGGCATTCCAACACCGTCAAATCGTTCCTAAAGCACTGAGTAATATGGAAGATCCTCAAACTGATACCACGGTCTTCGGCTTAGATTTAAAAACACCAATCATGATGGCACCTGCTGCGGCACAAGGGTTAGCTCACGCTAAGGGTGAAGTTGATACCGCCAAGGGGGTCGCTAAAGCGGGCGCCTTAATGGCACAAAGTACCTATTCATCGACTTCGATTGCTGATACTGCCGCGGGCGGCAACGGTGCTCCCCAATTCTTCCAGCTTTACATGAGTAAAGACTGGGCCTTTAACCATGCCCTTTTAGATGAAGCTAAAAAAGCGGGAGTCAAGGCGATTATTCTCACCGTTGACGCAACCGTGGGCGGCTACCGTGAAGCCGATATTATTAACAACTTCCAGTTCCCAATTCCAATGGCTAACCTGGTCAAGTTCAGTGAAGGCGATGGTGAGGGTAAGGGTATTTCGGAAATTTACGCTGCTGCCGCTCAAAAGATCGGCCCAGACGACGTTAAACGCATCATTGATTACACTGATTTACCTGTCATTGTTAAGGGAATTGAATCCCCTGAAGATGCTCTTTACGCCATTGGCGCGGGTGCCGCTGGTGTTTATGTTTCTAATCATGGTGGCCGTCAGCTTAACGGTGGTCCTGCCAGCTTCGACGTTCTTGAAAGCGTGACTAAGGCTGTTAACCATCAAGTCCCCGTCATTTTTGACTCTGGCGTCCGCCGTGGATCTGATGTATTCAAAGCCATTGCTCTCGGTGCCGACTTAGTTGGTATTGGTCGGCCCGCAATCTACGGCTTAGCTCTGGGTGGTGCAGATGGCGTTTATTCCGTCTTTGAACACCTGAACAAGGAATTAAAGATCGTGATGCAGCTGGCTGGAACCAAGACGATTGAAGACATTAAACACGCAAAATTATTAAATATTCAGTACTAAAAGTTCAAAATTAAAGGGCTCAGACGGCTCGACTCCTGTCAAGTGGACAGTCAAATAATTAAAAGTTTATGCGCAATTTTGAATGGCATGATTTCGGTATTTTTCCGGGGTCATGCCATTTAGTGTTTGTTGCAGACGTTCGTTGTTGTACCAATAAATATACTGGTTAATT
>NZ_BOLK01000004.1 GCF_016861565.1 Secundilactobacillus yichangensis | reverse complement strand
CCAGGATCAAACTCTCAATTTATGATTGTTTGTGACTCATTAATATTACTAGCGAAATTGACTTCGCAAATTACATTTGATATCAGCCGAAACTGATATACCCTGCACATTTGTGAAACAAAACTTTGTTCAGTTTTCAAAGGTCTACATTGTTCTGAATGACTAATGAATATTTAATCAGTCAACTTTTAAATCATATCATCTGAGCTAATTTATGTCAAGCAATATCTTTTAAAATATTTGGCATAAATTATTTTTCAAATGCGATTAAATCGGCTCTTATATTCATTCGTTGAATTAACAGAACTTAATCAGTATAACAATCGTTGAATCTTAAGTCAATCAATAATTTGAATAATTATAAATCTTCTTGAGAAAACATTCGCCATCAATAAATCACAACTCTTATACATTCATCTTCTCCATGAGAACGGTGTGTATAATTATTCGAGAGATTAACGCGTCTGCTTTTTAACAACGAATATAATATTACCAAGATATGCATTCTTGGTCAAGAAGTATTTTACATTTTTTGAAACAAAAAAGGAACGATGCCTAAATGCACCGTTCCTTTGTCATGGTTATTTAAGTTCAGGCGCATCCGTTTTATAGTTGGCCGTTACTTTACCATGATTTTTCGCCATTAAACTAGTAGGTTCTGATTTTTGAGCATCTTTTAACTGCTGCATGCCATTAGAGTACTTATAGTTATACTTTGCCTTATCAACTGACTTAAAGTCTTTCAGTTGATAGAACCTTAATAAATCTCCTTGAATAACCCGGTCAGACAAAGACAGTTCGGACGTTACGTGGTTCTGTTCTCGTGCGAGTGTCTTCTTTTGACTGGCATTAGGTTTGATCACGGCTCCAGTCTTAGTATCATAAACAGTACCGCCCGTCTTCACGAACTGCGGCGTTACAAAATCACCATTCCTAAAGGCAACCGTCTGATTACGATTCTTCGCCAGCAGATCGTTACCAAACTGAATCGTATGATTGTCTTTTACACCGAGCAGGTCCATTAACGTCGGCAAAACATCGATTTCACCACCATACGTATGATTAATACCGCCCTTCATACCATCAGCATGAATCATCAGCGGTACCTTCTGGAACTGTGCTAAGTCGTAATTCGTTACCTTCTTCTTACCCAGCAACTGTGCAATGGCTGGCCGGTGGTTATTCGAAATACCATAGTGATCCCCGTATAAAACGATCACACTGTTTTTGTACAGGCCTGACTGCTTCATATACGTTAAAAATTCACCAAAAGCTTCATCCAAATAATGAGCTGTCTGCACGTAGGGATCCACCGTCTTGTCGCCAGTTTTGGTTGCTGGAAAATCAGTGTTTTGTTTATCAAGCTCATAAGGATAGTGGTTCGTTAGCGTAATTAGCTTTGCATAAAACGGTTGCGGCAATTGTTGCAGGTACTTTGCTGAATCACGGAAGAAAATCTTATCCTTCAGTCCATAACCAACCGTATAATTCGGCTTTTCCTTATAGTATTGAGAACTAAAGAAGTAATTATAGCCCCATGACTTATAAGTATTATCCCGGTTCCAGAAACTTGGCACGTCACCGTGAAAAGCGGCAGAGGTATACCCCTTCTGTCCTAACATGGCAGGTGCTGCCTGAAACGTATTTTGGGTCCCATATTCTGTCATAGCTGATCCTTGAGGCAAACCAAACAACGAATTTTCAAGCATCATTTCAGCATCGGAGGTCTTCCCCTGTGCCACTTGATTATAAAAATTATCAAAACTCAAGGTATTTTGATTCTTATAGAACTTGTTCAGATTAGGCGTAACTTCTTTGCCATTCACCTTATAGTTAATCAAAAATTGCTGAAAACTCTCCAAATGAATGATAATGACGTTTTTACCCTTTTCCGTTCCAAAATAAGCAGGATTATCCCCCACTCGATTGTGCTTCAAGTACTTCTCCACACTCTGCAAGTCACCGGCATTCGCATGAGCCCGCGTGGAGCTCTGTTTTTGCGTCTGGTACACACTAAAAGCAGCGTACTCGTTTAACCCGAGGTACTTAACCAAGTAATTATTATCAAAGGTTCTGGTCAATAAACCGGAACGATTAGCATTGGCCATACCGTATTCAGCACCCATTAAGGAAAACGCTAAAACCGTCATGGTTAACGCATAACGACGTTTAAACGGCCGACTATCAACACGAATCACGTGTGTCATTAACAGCACGATTAAGATGATAATATCCAGAAAAACCAAAAAGTCAGTTGGGTGGATAATCTGAGCAATACTCTTACCCAAATTGTTCTGAACATTACCAGATCCCTTAATCACCCCAAAGGAGAGGAAATCAGAGAACTCTCTATAGTAAATAATGTTGGCAAAGATCCAAGCAGTCTGAATCAGATCGATTAGGATCATTAGCCAGTAGACTAAGCGTCCACGAAAGTATAGTGCAATACCAAACAGCAACAGCGCGGCCGGAATTGGATTGACAGCAAGCAAAAACTGCTGTACGCCACCCTTAACCCCTAAACTAAACTCCGTCTGATACGCGATATACGTCTTGATACAAAATAAAACAACCACTAACATAAAGAACCCAAAAACGGTATTAAACTTAGCAGCCGTCCGTTTTACAAAATCCGACATAACATCGTGCCTCCAGGTTAAACTTAACAAATGCCATTATATCGAATCTCTATAAAATAGCAATCTTATCCCAATTACTTTGAAAAAACTTCAGACTTGAAGTGATATCAATATCTCGATAATAACGCATTAACAGCAATAAAAATAAAAACTATGGTCCCCCATAGTTTTTGTTTTAGTTATCGGTCAGTAATTCAAATAATTCAATCGCAATCAAATCAATGTTATCAAACTCGAAGTGCTCCTTAGCTTGATACTCATCTAAACTATAAGTTTGTGTTTCCGGGTGATAGACAACTTGTGCCATCTCAACGCCCTCTTTTTCGAAGCGACGTGGCTGTGGCTCATCCCCGGCATCTTCCTGCATTGCTTTAAGTCGGTTAATAATGCCGATTAATTGTGATTCTTCCATGAGAATCCCCTTTCCGATTTCAAATTTAACAGTCTAATTCTACCAAATACTGTTGCACTAAGCACGAGTTTTTGCAAATAACCTAACGAATTTTTGGTTAGACCGCTTACAAATACAAAAGCAGGCTAGTACCCCCAATAGGTATTAGCCTGCTTTATATGATTAAGCTTCTGATCGCAACGAACGGTGCGACTCCTGAATTCGTTTAAACATTTTCTCCATGTCTGTGTCCGTAAAATGAATCAGTACCGGACGGCCGTGAGGACAGTTAAACGGATTCTCTGCTGTCTTCAAATGTTCGATCAGCGCTTTGGCCTGTTGATCGTCCAAATGATGGTTAGCTTTAATTGCCCGTTTACAGCTCATCATAATCGCCGTTTTTTCCCGGAACTGAGCCACCGTCAAATGACCATCCCGCAAAACCCAGTCAATCATTTCTTTGACTGTATCAGCTTCTTGTCCCGCCTTAAACCAAGTGGGATGCTGCCTGAGAATAAAGCTGTTTGGCCCAAATTGCTCAAGATGTAGCCCCACCGCCGCTAAAGTAGCCAATTTATCGGTAATTTTCAGCATATCACTGGTACTGTAATCCAGCACAATCGGTACTAATAGCCGTTGCTGATCGTCGCTGACTTCACCAATTGCTTCACGGTAATACTCGTAGTTGACCCGCTCTTGAGCAGCGTGCTGATCAAGAATGTATAAGCCTTCATCCGACTGTGCCAACAAATACGTACCGTGAAATTGCCCAATGTAGACCAAATTAGGAAAACGGTCCTGACTGTCGATCAGTTCTGTTTCCTGTGGCTTTTGCTTAGAAGTTGCACTGGCAGTAGTTCCTGGTACCGGTTCGTTGAACGGTGTCTGGGGCTGCTGGTACTTCTCCTCAAACGCCGAAACTGCCGGTGAATTCAGCTCATCTTTCGAATGAATTACGATTGGCTTATCCGTACCGTCAGAAGGTTTTTGATCAAACAGTGCACCACTAGCTTCTGTCTGCTTATGCTGTGCTGTACTTTCTGCATGCGGTGCAGCCGATTGAGTAGTCGATTGACTAATCGTCCGGGGACCGCGAGTAGTGGAAACCGCCGCTAAGTTCTGAGCAACCTGCTTAGGATCAACTTGGCCCCTTCTGAGATTCGTCAGCCCGTCTGGAATCAGGTTTTGCTGACTTAGCCGTTCCCGAATGGTAGCGGAAATCATTTCACCAAGTTGCGCTTCTTTACTAATTCGAACTTCCTGTTTCGTTGGGTGAACATTCACATCAACTAGCAGCGGATCCATTTCGAGGTTCACCACAGCTACCGGATAACGGCCCACCATTAGTTTAGAACCGTACCCTTCGATGATGGCCTTAGTTAGCTGATAATTTTTAATGTAACGTCCGTTGAGCAGAATTGTCATGTAATTACGGCTGGCGCGGGTTAATTCCGGCAAAGAAACGTAGCCGCTGACTTTAAAATCAGCGTCAGAATTTTCAATGGAAAGCATTTTGCCGGCTTTATTCATGCCGTAGATGCTGCCAATGACCTGCCGCAGATCACCACGGCCAGCCGTTCGCATCAGTTCACGGTTATTGTGAGTCAGAGAAATTTGAATCTGCGGGTGGCCCAGCGCTAGACGGTTAACAATATCCACAATTTTAGAGAGTTCAGTATTTAGTGACTTCATGTACTTCAGCCGCGCCGGAACGTTATAGAACAAGTCCTTAACCGTAATATCAGTCCCACGACGTGCCTCCGACGGCTTCTGTGAAATTACCTTGCCACCCGAAATGTGGATTGCCTGACCTTCGCCACCCGTAGACGTCACCATTTCAACGTCAGCAATAGAGGCAATACTTGGCAACGCCTCACCACGGAAGCCTAAAGAATGCACTTTAAACAAGTCTCTACGGTCAACAATTTTACTGGTAGCATGGCGGTGAAAGGCCAGTTCCAACTGATCCCCTTCAATACCGCTCCCATCATCAATCACTTCAATCGATTTTAGTCCGGCTTCGTCAACGATGATGTCGATCTCGTGACTACCCGCGTCAATGGCGTTTTCCACCAGTTCCTTAACAACTGAGGCTGGCCGCTCAATCACTTCACCCGCTGCTATTTGGTTTGATAACACTGCTGAAAGTTCATGGATTGCTGCCATTTTTTCACCCCATTACCGTTTTTTCTTTGTTTGCTCCAACTGCTGCTGCCATTTATAAACTTGATTCATTACGTCCATAGGTGTCATTCCCATTAAATTCAATGATTTAACCTGTGATGCCACTTTATCAGCCTTCGTTAACTTCTTCTCCGGTTCGCCAAACAGGGACAATTGAGTATCTTCTTCATCATCCTCGTCTGCGGGTTCAGGTTCCGTTGGCTGAGGTTCAGGCTGAACGACACGATCTTCAGTTGCTACTTCTACCGTAGCATGCTGATCCTGAGTCTTTTCTAAGTGGTTAAGAATCGTATCCGCCCGCTTTAGCAGTGAATCAGGCAATCCGGCGAGCTTAGCCACGTGAATCCCATAGGATTTGTCAGCTGGCCCATCTTGCATTTGGTGCAGGAAAACCAGTTCACCGTTTTTTTCAACGGCGCCGACGTGGACGTTTTTCAAATGCGTTAAACTCTTATCCAACACGGTCAGCTCATGATAATGGGTCGAAAACAGCGTCTTAGCGTGGACCCGGTCATGCACAAATTCAATAATGGCTTGTGCTAAGGCCATTCCGTCATAAGTCGCCGTACCACGGCCAATTTCATCAAATAGAATCAATGAATTAGCAGTAGCGTGGGAAAGGGCTTCGTTAGCTTCCTTCATTTCCACCATAAAGGTACTTTCGCCAGAAATTAAATCATCCGCCGCCCCGATTCGGGTGAAAATTTGGTCAAAAATGGGCATTTTAGCAGACTTAGCCGGTACAAAACACCCCATCTGTGCCAGGATAACAGTTAATGCCAGCTGACGCATGTAAGTACTCTTACCAGACATGTTAGGCCCGGTAATGAGCAAAATCGAGGTTTTCTCTGGCATTTTAACATCGTTTGGAACATATGTCTGTCTGCCGAGCACTTTTTCAACCACCGGGTGGCGGCCTTCAACAATTTCCAAGTCATGACCTGATTTTGTAAACGTTGGTGCCACGAACCGGTATTTTTCACTAATATCGGCAAAACTCTGCAGCACATCCAGCTCAGAAACAGCATGTGCCAGGCTTTGAATCCGTTGAATGTTAGCTTTTACCAGCTCACGAACCTTGACGAATAACTTGTATTCTAAATCGGTGGACTTTTCCTCAGCTTCAAGAATCAAACGTTCCTTTTCCTTTAGCTCCGGCGTCGTAAACCGTTCGGAGTTGGTCAAAGTCTGCTTCCGTTCGTAACGGCCTTCTGGCAGCTTATTTAAATTCGCCTTTGTCACATCAATATAGTAGCCAAAGACCCGATTATAACCGATTTTCAGGTTATTGATCCCGGTAATCTGCCGTTCTGAAGCCTCAAGTTCAGCCATCCACTGTTTACCGTTATGCATTGCTTCCCGATAAGAATCCAGTGTTTTATCATAACCGTTTTTAATGACGCCGCCATCCGTTACGGACAATGGCGGTTCATCAACAATTGCTGAATTAATGGCTTCAGTGACGTTATCAATTGGATCCAACCGTTCATAAATGTCGTTAAAAGCCGATTCTGGCAACTCATTTAAAATATGCTGCAGCTTGGGAATCTGTTGCAGCGACGTCTTTAACTGAATTAAATCACGACCGTTAACGCTGCCAAAAGCAACTCGGCCAGCCAACCGTTCCAAATCATAAACCTGAGTCAGTTCTTCTTGCAGGCTATTACGTTCAAAATATTGATCAACCAGCACACTCACTTTTTTCTGACGAGCCAAAATATCTTTGCGGCTCACTAACGGCCGGTCCAGCCACTGTTTGAGCAGCCGACCACCCATTGCCGTTTTGGTTTCATCCAGTAACCACAGTAGCGTACCGCTCTTTTTGCCGGTCCGCATGTTTTGCGCCAATTCCAAATTACGCTGAGAATAGTGATCCATTTTCAGGAAATAAGTCGGCTCGTAAATGACTGCCCGCTGTAAATGTGCCAAACTGCGTTTTTGAGTCGTCACAATGTAAGTTAACAAATGCTGCAATACTGTTAACTGTTCAGTGACTTCTACCCCCTGCGTCAGATAACTGAGTTCGGACTTCACTTCAGCCTCATCCTGATGCGAAATCAGGATACCAACCGTTTTCAGCTGATCAACAACGTCAGCATCGACTGATTTATCAACAACGGTCTCCTTAGTCTGCAAACTCATGACTTCATTTAATACTGAATCAAAACTATCCAGCGAGGTCACTTTCAGCTCACCAGTGGACAGATCTGCATAAGCAAAACCAAATTTATGATCAACCTGAGTTAACGCCGTCAGATAATTATTTTCCTTTGCGTTACCTGCCCCAGTATCCGTTTGCGTCCCGGGAGTGACCAGTTGAATCACTTCACGCTTCACCATTCCCTTGGCTAACTTAGGATCTTCCATCTGTTCACAGATAGCGACTTTATAGCCCCTATCCACTAAAATATCAATGTAGTTTTGGACGGCGTGATGCGGCACACCGCACATTGGAATTGGGTTTTTGGAACTGTGATTTCGAGTAGTCAACGTTAATTCCAATAGTTGAGCGCCCTTGATAGCGTCATCGTTAAACATTTCATAAAAGTCACCCAAACGGTAAAATAAAAAAGCGTCTGGATACTGATCTTTAATTTTTTGATACTGAACCATCATCGGCGTCTGATTTACTTTCGCCAATCTCTCCACCTCTACTTCATTTCTTGCAGTTTAACGATCATACGGATGATCATGATCGATCAAAACCGGTTTAATCTTGGTCGCATGGCCAGTTTCGTCATTCACATCGATCACACAGCCAGACATAATGCCTGGTTCACTGGTCTCAACTTCGTAGCGCGCTGGCCGCTGATTAAGGAAACGCGCAATTACACTGGCAGGCTGCATCCCTAAAACACCAGCAGCTGGCCCGGTCATACCGGCGTCAGTCATAAACGCGGTTTGATGATCGATGACGTGAGCATCACTAGTTTGCACGTGCGTATGAGTGCCAACCACAGCTGAGACACGCCCCTTCAAGTACAGTGCGATAGCCCGTTTTTCACTGGTCACTTCACCATGGAAGTCCACAAAAATCACGGGCGTCTCCTTTCTAATTTCTGTCACTAATTTATCCGCTGCGGCAAAGGGATCATCTAACGGTGGCAGAAAAACCCGTCCCTGTAAGTTGATTACGGCTAGTGTCGCTTGGTTAACCTTAAGTTTTGTCCAGCCTCGACCAGGCACGTCTTTACCGGGAAAATTAGCTGGCCGGACCAGTTTGGTCGTATCGTCGATAAAATCGTAAATTTCCTTATTATCCCATGTATGATTGCCCATGGTGACAACATCGGCTCCGCTTGCTAGCAGCTGTTTATAAATCTTTTGGCTAATACCACGGCCAACTGGCGTTGAATTTTCTCCGTTCACAATCGTCGCCTGAGGTTTTAAATCACGTTTTAACTGTGGTAAATAAGTTTGAATCATTTGGACGCCACGATCACCGACAACGTCTCCGATAAATAATATCCGCATGCTGATCCTCTAATCTAATTTAGTATGTTGCAACACGTTTTAGTTTAACACATTAGCGGTATAAAAAAGTACCTTCAAGTACTGTTGCCAGTTCTTGAGGGTACCTTTATTCTTGTGCTAAAAACTACTTAGCATATGCTACTGAACGGACTTCACGGATAACAGAAACCTTGACGTGACCTGGATAATCCATGTCACTTTCAATCTTTTCCTTAATATCGTGAGCCAGCGTCACAGCATCTAAATCTGAAATTTTATCTGGTTTAACGATTACGCGAACTTCGCGCCCTGCTTGAATGGCAAATGACTTCTTTACACCGTCAAATTCATCTGCAATCGTTTCTAGCTTTTCTAATCTGTGAATGTAGCTTTCAAGTGAATCGCTACGTGCTCCAGGTCTAGAAGCCGAGATCGTATTAGCAGCCGACACTATTTCAGAAATTACGTAGTGAGGTTCTGCCGTTGACTCGTGAGCCGCGATTGAATCAATAACAACCGGACTTTCTTTGTACTTCTTAGCTAAATCGACCCCAATTTGAACATGAGAGTCTTCAACGTCATTTTCAACCGCTTTACCAATGTCGTGTAATAATCCTGCGCGTTTTGCTAGTGTGACATCCTCACCTAACTCAGCGGCAAAAATTCCTGATAATTTAGCAACTTCAATTGCATGCGTTAATACGTTTTGACCATAAGAGATCCGGTAGTTCATCTGACCAACCAGTTTAATCAACGCTGGATGCATCGAATGAATTCCCAAATCAAAGACAGTTTGTTCTCCAAGATCTTGAATCTTCTCGTCCAATTCCTTACGGGCCTTTTCAACCATCTCTTCAATACGAGCTGGATGAATACGACCATCTTGAATGAGTTTCTCTAACGCAATCTTGGCGACTTCTCGACGAATTGGATCAAATCCACTTAAAACAACGGCTTCTGGAGTATCATCAATAATCAGATCGATACCCGTTAAAGTTTCTAAGGTTCTGATGTTCCGGCCTTCACGACCGATGATGCGACCCTTCATGTCGTCATTAGGAAGTGTAACTACCGACACCGTGGTATCTGATACCATATCGGCTCCACTTCGTTGAATCGCTTGAACGATTAATTCCTTCGCCTTCGAATCCGCTTCTTGAGCAGCTTTCTCATTAGATTCTTTAATCATCTTAGCGCGTTCAGAACTTAACGCTTGCTTTGCTTCATTAATAATCAGGGACTGTGCTTCCTCTTTGGAAAGCGCGGCTGCTTCTTCCACAGCTGCTTGCCGTTTTTCAACAAGTGAGTCCGCCTGTTGCTGTAATTTAGCTAGTTTTTGCTGTTCAGAACTCAATTTATTTTCCTTGCGTTCTAAAACATCTTCACGCTTTTGAAAAGCGTTGTCTTTACGATCAAGTGCTTCTTCTCGCTGCAAAACCCGGTCTTCTTGTTTCTGGACTTCTCCGCGTTGCCGTTTTAAATCCTTTTCAACCTCTGTCCGGTAGCGATGACCTTCCTCTTTGGCTTCAAGCAAAGCCTCTTTGGTATCAGTCTCAGCCTGCTTTTTCGCATCAGCTAAAATGCCTTGTGCTGTTTCGTGTGCTGCGTCCAAATTGCGTTCAACAATTGACTTATGGACAAAGTATCCGATGACAGCACCTACAACGATAGCGATGATTGCGAGGATTATTTCAGGAATACCCATGATTCCACCTCCGCATCATCAAAATTTTTTGATTGCTAAATCAGTAAATTTTTAGATGTAAATTGATTATTGACACAACTAATATTCTAATGTTAAGTCGCAACGCTGTCAATAAAAGAGTGGTGAACGACAGTGAAGAAATTAATTTATTAAAATACAATGGCAAAATTAGCCAGCTGAATTCTGAGATATATTATTACCGTTTTTGACATCAAAAAAGTCCAAGAGGTTATCCCTCTCGGACTTTTATTTTAAATTACGACTTTGCAGGTTTCGCTTTAGTTGGTTTGGATTCTTTTGAGCCCTTTGGTTCAAGATCTAAAGTTTCAACGTTCTTATCGTCCGTTGATTGATCTTGTTCATCTTCAGCACCATCCATATTATAGGCTTTTCGAACCTTAGTTCTAATCTCTGCCATAACGTCTGGATGTTCTGCAAGGTAAGTCTTGGCATTCTCACGTCCCTGGCCAATGCGGTCATCACCGTATGAATACCACGAACCGGACTTATTGACGATATCCTTATCAACAGCCATATCCACTAACTCACCAGTTTGTGAAATACCAGTGCCGTACATAATGTCGACTTCAGCACGTTTGAATGGCGGTGCAACCTTGTTCTTAACCACTTTGATCCGAACTCGGTTACCGATAATATCGGTTCCCTCTTTGATTTGTTCTGCACGCCGAACTTCCAAACGAATCGTTGCGTAGAATTTCAAAGCCCGACCACCGGGAGTGGTTTCAGGATTACCAAACATTACACCGACTTTTTCACGAATTTGGTTGATAAAGATGGCGATCGTCTTGGTTTTATTGATAGATCCCGACAATTTACGTAACGCTTGAGACATTAGTCGGGCTTGTAACCCAACGTGAGCATCGCCCATTTCACCATCAATTTCGGCTCGAGGAACCAAAGCAGCTACGGAATCGACGACGATCATGTCAACCGCACCACTTGCAACCAGTGCATCTGCAATTTCCAAACCTTGTTCACCAGTGTCTGGTTGTGAAAGCAACAGGTCATCGATATTAACCCCTAAATGAGTGGCGTATGCTGGGTCTAACGCATTTTCAGCATCAATATAAGCAGCCGTACCGCCATTTTTCTGTACTTCCGCAACTGCATGCAATGCGACAGTCGTCTTCCCAGAACTTTCTGGCCCATAAACTTCCACGATTCTACCCCGAGGATAACCACCCACACCCAATGCATTATCCAGTGCTAGTGAACCACTGGAAATCGTTGAGATTTGAGTATCAGCTTTATCACCCATTCGCATGATAGAACCTTTACCAAAGTTTTTTTCAATTTTCTTTAATGCAGCATCTAACGCTGCTTGCCGTTCGTCAGCCATGTAGTTCCTCCTTAGTAGCCATTTGCAAGATAAACTATACCTTTCTTAACACAAAATTGCAAGCAAAAATAGAACAAAGGTTCGTATTTTTAGTTGGCTGCTAATCTTTGACGAATAAGATTCAATCCTGCCATTACTGACCGTGCCCGAACCTGCTGACGCCCATTAGTAAAGTGATATAAGTAGGCTTTAGGTTCTTCATCCCGATAAGCAATACCGATCCAGACAGTACCAGCTGGCTGTCCTTCCAGCTCATCTGGGCCAGCAACGCCAGTGAAGGAAACTGCAATATCAGTTTGCATCTTTTCCTTTGCCCGTCTAGCCATCCAAATGGCTGTCGACTTGCTGACAACCCCTTGAGAGTTGATAACATTGGCTGGAATCTCCAATAATTGGTGCTTAGCTTCGTTTGCGTAAGTCACAAAGCCACCTGGGAACACCGCCGAGACACCTGAAATACTGCCAATCGTACTCTGAAATTCACCGGCAGTCAGACTTTCAGCCGCAGTTACAGAAAGCTGACGATCAATGAGCTGATTAACGACCACGTTAGCAAGGGAATTGTCATCACCATAGCCGTAAAAGTACTGACCATCACGGGCCATTATTTGATCAACTACACCCTGTATCAGTTCATCAGCTTGCTTTTCATCCGTCGCCGAAGCAGTTACTCGAAGTGTAACCTCCGCCATTTTTGCGTATGGTGCAATGGTTGGGTTCGTCTGATTGTCGATCAAGTCAGCCAGATCAGTCACCAGCTTGGATTCACCGATACCAACAAATCGCATCACCTTAGAACTAAATACGTGACTTTGCTGCCCATGTTTTTTCAATTCGGGAATTAATTCTCGATCGATCATCATTAAGCATTCAGCTGGCGGACCAGGCAATAAGACATAACTAGGCCCTTGCTGATTTAAATAGAGATCCCCTACCGCAAATCCATTATGATTGGTTAAACTAATTGCATGTTGAATTTTTAAAGCCTGTTTGGCATTATTCGGTGTTTGATTTCGACCGCTTTTTGCAGCATAGTCATCAATTTTAACCTTTGCAGCTTCATCAGTTACTAACGGCTCATTTAAATGGCGAGCCACAATTTGCTTAGTCAAATCATCTTCAGTGGGGCCAAGGCCGCCAATCGTCAATACCAAATCACTACGCTTCTCAGCAACTTCTAAGACACTCTCAAGGCGCTCTGGATTATCACCTACGACTGTCTGGTAATAAACGTTCACACCAATTTCAGCGAGCTTTTGAGCCAAATACGCACCGTTTGTATTGGCAATTTGACCCAACAATAACTCAGTACCCACAGCAACAATTTCTGCGTTCATAGTTTACCCTCCTGTCCTAATCTTCTTCATTATAGCAAAAAAGGGCCACTCCCGTTTCAAGAGTATGCCCTTTACATATTAATCGTTAAACGAATCCGCAAAAACGCTTCGGTTCTTAACAAAATAATCAATTCCTGAATAAATCGTAAAGAACAGGCAAACGTAAAGTAAAATTGTTCCCAATGGAAAATGCCAGTTAGCAAACAAAACGTTGTTAAGCAGCAATAAAATAATACTGAACATCTGCGAGGTGGTCTTGATTTTACCAGGCCAAGCCGCGGCCATGACCCGACCGTTATTCTCAACGATAATTAGGCGTAACCCGGTAACTGCTAATTCACGGCAGACAATGATTGCAACGACCCAAGCAGGTGCTAGACCCATTTGGACTAACAAAACGAAAGCCGTCATTACAATCATCTTATCGGCCAGCGGATCAGCAAACTTACCGAAGTTAGTCACTAAATGCCGCCGCCGAGCAATCTGTCCGTCCAGAAAATCCGTTATTGATGCCACCGCGAAAACAATTGCAGCCACAATTTGGGTTACTGGAATTCTCGTTGATAACCAGACTACTGAACCCCAGTCCATCGGTACCGCCAGAATAATCAGAAAGATTGGAATCAGAATAATCCGGCCGATTGTTAATTTATTAGGTAAATTCACAGTGTTCCCTCCAGATAAATGTCTCAAGAAAAGGCAAGCCATTCAGCTTACCTTTTTTGATTACTTAAATTGTACGGTAATATTTTGTACCTGAGAAGTCGTATTCGTTGACGTTGCGGAACTTGAACTGGCAGTACCAGTAGTCGTTGAGTCAGCCGCTGACGATGCAGTCGTTGATGAAGCGGTCGTTGCAGAACTGGTAGCTTTTGAAATTGGTAATAATTTGCCACCAATACTGATCTTAGTGTCGGGCGCGTTACCCAAATTCAGGGTGACCGACGTTGCGTTGGCATTCAACTTGACTGTCTGAACTTTATCGGCAGTTACCGTTCCCTGGAAGGCCGAAGTCCCAGCAGAAGTAACGGATACCCAAGCATTATTCGACGTCTTGATCTTAATGGTTTTAACCTTTGGTGCGTTTTTCATGGTATAAACAGTTGCCGTACCAGACGTTGAAACCTTACTAAAGCTAGCCTTGGATACCTTCTTCGAAGAAGCTGAAGCTTTCTTACTGGAAGCCTTGGCTGAAGAACTGGATTTAGCTGAGCTGCCCGATACTGAAACCGAACTGCTATCCACATTTTGGGACTTGTTGCTAGACTGTGAACTTCGGGTAGTTGCTAACCAGATTCCAATCAAAACTGCCACAACAACCACTACTGCAGCAACAATTGGGACTTGCCGCTTGATTTTAGCTGCTCGGTCATCAACCTTACGTTGTGCCGATCGGGTAGAGGGATTCTCCTCGTTGACCCGGTCCACATATTCCTGGGTTTTAGTACTTGGCAGCTGATCACTGTATTCATTAAGTAATTCGTTACCGTCCAAACCAACGGTCTGTGCATATTGCTTAATGAACGCACGGACGTAAAAATCACCGGGTAAATCTGAAAACTTACCATCTTCAATTGCAATTAGGTACCGCTTTTGAATTTTTGTCGTCTGCTGAAGGTCATCTAGGGTAAAACCTTTAGCGATTCGGGCGTCACGAAGCGTTTCACCAATTGACTTAGTATTTTCACTCATAAATTTTTCTCCACCTATTAACCTATTAAGTCTCGTTATTTCAGTATTAGTATAGCATACGTCGCGCTATGATTTAATGATGAATTCCTGTCCAGCTTCTTTTTAAAGCTTTCTTAATGACCAGGAGCAATTTCTTGAAGGCTAATACCAGCTTTACTGATAAACTGCTCCATGGTCTGCATGACATCCGCCATGTTCAGCGCCTTGATCACACCGACTTCGTCAAACAAACTGGCGTCGCCGTATAACCGGTCGTCAAACTGGTTGGCAATCGCTTCTAACGAGTTAAACGAAGATAATGTGCTGCCAATCGCCTCGCGCTGAACGGCTTCAAACCGATCGCCCGCAGCGGCCAATTTGTCAGTTGCATGATGCAAAATATCGGTTACTGCAGTTTCAAAGGCCTCTGGATCCTCAGCCTCACCCGCCATGATCACGTGATGCGCACCGCGCTGCAGTTCAATATTATAGCCGAAACTATCATCGATGATGCCCTTATCATACAACGACAAAAAGTCGGGAGCCGTTTCACCTAACAGTAACGTAAAACCAAGCGAAAGCGCATCTTCATACTTCAGCCGGTTAAGACCGGTTGGCAATTCATCCATTCCACGAATACCAATAGTCACTTTCGGCCGCTCAACGGGCATCAGCAATTGTTTATGCGCAATAATTTGCTGTGATGCTGGCGGCAGGATCCGTTGAATCGGCGCTGGTTTGGCAAATTGCTTGCCACTCTGATTAGCGGCAATCCACTCCAACGTTTCAGCCGGCTCAAGGCGGCCCACAACAAACAAGCTCATATTGCTTGGATGATAGAACGTCTGATGAGCTAAATAAAGGTCAGCCGGCTTAATTTTATCGATTGATTCAATTGAACCCGCAATATCATCCGCCAATGGCTGATTTGGATAAAGATTAGCAATCGTACCAAAGTAAGCTCGCGAATTAGGATCATCCTCATACATTTGAATTTCTTGGCCAATGATGCCCTTTTCCTTATTCACGGTTTGATCCGTAAAGTACGGGTCCTGAACAAAATCCAGCAGCGTTTCCAAATTTTCTTTTAGATGATGCGTAGCTGAGAATAAATAACTGGTATGCGTAAAACTGGTAAACGCGTTGGAACTGCCACCAAAATGTGCAAACGTGTCAAACGCGTCATGATCTGCTTTCTCAAACATCTTGTGTTCCAAGAAATGGGCGATTCCTGCTGGCTGCGTTACCGGTGCCGTACCATTCAGCGGAACAAAGGACTGATCAATTGAACCGTAGTCAGTGGTCATTACAGCATAGGTTTTATGAAAGCCTGCCTTGGGCAATAAGTAAACGCGTAAACCGTTACTTAAAGTTTCTGAGTAGAGCGTTTCGCCTAAATCTGAGTAGTGCTGCTGTTTCATTTGGCGTCCTCTCCCTTCAAAAAGTAGACTGCTTGCAGATGAACCTGTTTGGCCATCTTTGCAACATCTTCTCTAGTAACCCGTTTGATCTGCTTGACCCAGTCAGCTGCACTGACAGTGCTATGGAGCAGCTGATCAAGCATTGCTTGATTGACCAGCGCACGTTGAGAATCCAACCGTGATTCTCTGCCGTTGATCAGACTGGCAACGACTTGGTCAAACACTTCATCACTGAACTGACCGTTGGCAATTGCATCCAACTGTTCAGCAATAATCGCTTTAACCGCTGATTCATTGGACTGGTCAATGCCAGTCTGCACCAGCAGCGTGCCGGTAAAGCCGTCAAAGCGGCTGGAAGCATAGTAAGCCAGGCTGTTCTTTTCACGGACGTTTTTAAACAGCATTGAAATTGGCGTGCCGCCAAATAAGCCGTTAAACACTAACGCTTTATAGAAGTCCGTCTCCCGATAATAAACGGGCAGTTTATACGCCATGTTAAGTTTGGACTGCTGCAATGGCTGCCCCTCAGTTTTTGACACCATTTCAGCTTGGGGACGCCGATAGATCAATTCTGAATCAGCAATCTGACGATCAGCTAACTGCCAATCTTCTAAGGCACTGACTAAATTGGTCTCCGAGACGTCGCCAGCTACCGTAATTTGAATTTGATTGGTTGCGAGCAGTTTTTGATAAATTACGTATAGACTCTTCGCGGAAATTGCGTTAATGGTTTGTGCGTCACCGTAAAGGCTGGTGGCAAAAAACGGTTCGTTTTTAAAGTAGAGCTGGCTTAACTGCTGCTCAGCGTAGTACTGCTTGTCATCGTTTAAAGACTTTAAGTAAGCCATTAAGTTTTGCTTTTGACGGGTAAACGTAACCGGTTCAAAGGCATCATTTTTAATCAGCGGCTGATAAATCACGCTGTGTAAAAAGGCCACCATTTCGGCCAGCAGTGATTCACCGCCAATAAAGTGATCGTTAATAATGGTACTTGAAAAACGCAGGCCTTCCTGCAGCCCATAACGAAAAACGTTCACGCCGTAACTGGCGCCATACATCATCGATAATTTCTGTGCTAACGAAGTCTGTGTTGGATATTGAGCACTGCTGGTTTCAAGCAGCTGTGCTAATAAAATTCGGTTGGATAGTTCCTGAACGTTGCCAGGTGCGATAAAATCAACCGTCATACTGATGGTTTTAAATTGGGTCGTTGGAATGACGTTTAACCACACGCCCTTTGCTAATTGCTTTGGCAATTTTAGCCCTCCTTTGGACATTACCAAACCATATTAGATGATTTATAGCTAAAACGCCACCCTTTTGGATTGAAAAATTAAAATTAATTGTCATAACTTTCTGATTAAAACTTAATTGTGAACGTTCCGTTATCTGGTAAACTCGTTACTGAAGAAATCCGGTGAATTAAAACAGTTGGGTTCTACTTCCTACCAGTTTAAATTTTTGGGGTCAGCTTGCGTTTTAACCAACTTCTTTGCTATTCTTAATGTTAAATCAAGTCAGTAGGAGGAATCGTAATGAAAGTCGTGAAGTTCGGGGGAAGTTCCCTAGCCAACTCTGCTCAAGTCAGCAAGGTGGTTAATATTATTAAGGCCGACGATCAGCGTCGTTTCGTCGTTGTTTCGGCACCTGGAAAACGTTTTGATGGTGATATCAAAGTGACCGACTTGCTGATTCAATACGCCAAAGCAACCCTGAATGATGAACCCAGCGAGACCATTACCGGACAGATCATTGCCCGCTACGAAGAGATTGCCACCGCTTTTAAGATTCCCCAAGCCGCTTTTGAACAAATCAAAAATACCATTTTAAACCTGCCACATCTTGATTATCAAGATGATGCTTACCTGATGGCAGCCTTCAAAGCGCACGGTGAAAAAATGAATGCCGTTTTGATTGCTCAAGTGCTGAAAGCTGCTGGTGTCAACGCTAAGTTTCTGGATCCTAAAGACGCTGGTTTAGTCGTTACGGACTCACCAGACGACGCTGAGATCATCCCTAGCAGTTACGAACGAATCAGTGAATGGGCAGACAGTAAGCTGGTCCGCGTTATCCCCGGCTTTTTTGGCTATAACGATCAGGGACAGATTTGTACCTTTTCCCGGGGCGGTTCCGACATCACGGGTGCCATTATTGCTCGTGGTGTTCACGCCAAACGGTACGAAAACTTTACTGACGTCGACGCAATCTACGCTGCCAATCCACAGGTTGTCCACCACCCGATTGCCATTCATAACATGACCTTCCGAGAAATGCGTGAACTATCCTATGCCGGCTTTTCCGTTTTCCACGATGAAGCGCTGATCCCAGCTATTCAAGGTGATATTCAAGTAGTGGTTAAAAACACCAACCATCCTAGTGAACGGGGAACGTCCATCACTTCGCACAAGCGGGTCAATCCGGCGTACCCCGTCTCAGGAATTGCCAGTTCACCGAACTTCTGCGGCATTTATATTCGAAAATACATGCTGGATAAAAAACGTTTTTCGCAAAAAATCCTTAAATTACTTGCTGAATACGACCTGTCATACGAACACATGCCCTCTGGGATCGATGATCTGACGGTCATTATGCGACAAGATCAGCTGACTCCCGAACTGGAAGATACGCTGATCCGCGAACTAGTTATTGCCTTACGGCCAGACGAAATCCATATTTCCCACAACTATGCACTGCTCATGGTCGTTGGTGAAGGCATGGCTAACCGTACTGGCATCATGTCTAAAGCAACTGACGCACTGGCACGTCAAAACGTCAAACTGATCATGGTGAACCAGGGTGCTTCAGAAATCTCCATGATGTTTGGCATTAAGCAAGATGAAGCCAAAGTCGCCATTAAAGCACTGTATGATACCTTTTTCCCTGATTTATAAACCGTAAAAAAAATCGCCTAGTACTTATTTTGAAGTACTAAGCGATTTTTTTATACGCTACTTATTATTTTTCAGCAACGGTGAATCAGCACTGTTACCAAACCACTTGTGATTGATTTTAGCCAAAGTGCCATTTTTAGCTAAGATCTTTAACCCACGGTTGATTTTGTGTCGCATGGTAACATCGGTTTTACGCATCCCAACACCGAATTGTTCCTTCGGGAATGAACCGTTAGTAATCTTGTAGTCTTTCGGATTGCTTTCGTGATTGATGTAATAACCGGCATAGGTCGAATCAATGATCATCCCTTGAATCCGGCCGGCATTTAAATCAATAAACGCGTTAGTAAACGAATCGTACAGTACGGGTGACTTGCCCTTGATCCGATTCTTCAGCATGCTAGGATACTGACTAATATCCTGTGCGCCTGATGAACCGGCTTGGGCACCCAAAGTCTTTCCCTGCATGTCTGCAAATGAATTAACGTGATTCTTCCTGAGAGATACCAGCGTCTGGTCATTTTGGAGATAAGTGTCACTGAAAGCCACTTTCTTTTCCCGTTGAGGCGTCTTAGAATACCCGTTCCAAATCAGGTCAATGGTCCCATTATTCAGTTCAGTGGCATTCATTGACCAGTCGATTGACTGGAAGCTGACCTTGATACCATAAAGTTTGAACAAGGCTCTTGCCAAGTCAACATCATAACCGACCAGTTTGCCGCTCTTTTGCCGGAATCCCATCGGTACGAAGGTATCATCTAATCCGACAGTAACGAAACCGCGCTTTTGGATTCGGTTCCAGTTATCGACATGATTAGCCCGCTTACCAACACTGACACCGCTGCAACCAGACAATAGTGAGACGGTGCAGACCAGCATGATCAGGCAAAGCCAAATTTTCTTCATGCTTTTTTTCATGCTTATTCCTCCCCACTAAGCTTTAATCGGTTCAACACGAACAATTTGATCCGCGATATTTTTCGCAAATTCCATATCATGAGTAACAACAATTTGTGTCATATTATCCTTCTTTAAGCCAAGAATAATGTTTTCGACCGTGTGACGTAAATCCGGATCCAATGCACTGGTTGGTTCATCATAGCAAAGAATCTTCGGATTCATTGCTAAAGCCCGCACGATGGCAACCCGTTGCTTTTGACCGCCTGATAACTGGTAAGGATACAAACCTTCCTTACCAGTCAAGTTAAGCTGATCGATCAGCTCCTGGGCCCGCTTTTCAGCTTCAGCCTTTGACTGCTTCAACACTAATTGCGGTGCCAAAGTAATGTTATCTAACACCGTCAAATTTGGAAACAGCTGGAAATCTTGGAAAACAACCCCAATAACATTGTCATTGTCGCGGTTATTTGCCGGATCAAAGGTCTTCCCATCCAAAATGAAGGTCCCTGAATTAGTTTTTTCCAAGCCACTAATGCAACGTAATAAAGTGGTTTTACCTGCCCCTGAAGGTCCAACGATTGAAGTAATCTGACCATCCGGCACCTGCATGTTGAAATTATCTAAAATGGTACGACCGCTAAATTGCTTTTTAATATTTTTAAGTTCTAGCATATGCGTTTCCCCTCTCTAACTTATCGCCATACCCGGTAGTGCTGCTCCACTTTACGTAAAGCGTAAGTAGCAACGGCAGTCATCAGCAAGTAAATCACACCAACTAAGACTAGTGGCAATAACGTGACGTCTCTTGCAGTCGCAACGTTTCCGGCACGCAGCAGATCGCCCAAGCCAATAACGTAAACTAACGATGAATCCTTGATCAAGTTAATTGTTTCATTCCCAATGGATGGCACAACGATCTTGATCACTTGCGGGATCACAATCTTTCGAAGTGTTTGACCACGAGTCAATCGAAGTACCCGAGCACTTTCATACTGGCCCTGGTCAATCGCTTGAAAACCACCACGGAAGATTTCAGCAAAGTAGGCTGTGTAATTCAAAATAAATGCAAATAATGCGGCATCATAACGTTGGAAGATAATACCAATAATCGGCAGCCCATAAAAGACGAAAATTAATTGCAGTAACAGTGGCGTGCCCCGCATGAGCCAAACGTAGAATTTTAAAATCCAGCGAAGCGGTGCAATTCTTGACGTTAACCCTAAACTAGCCAGAATACCAAGCGGTATCGAAGCAATCAATGTCCAGAAGAAAATTTTGATGGTCATCCAGGCACCACTCAGCAGTGACGGTAAAATTTCAGATACATAATGTAACATAATGTCTCCCCCTTCTTAATAAAAAAAGCCCTCTTGAGCTGACTAACAGTTCAAGAGGGCGACAATATCGCGGTTCCACCTCTAATTCGATTACTGCTTGCACAGCAATCCTCACAAAGTTTATTAATGAAATTAAAAAGTCCTCTTAGCAATTAAGCTAAGAGGACGATAATTTCGCGGTTCCACCTCTGATTCGCTGACTGCTCACACAGCCAACCTCAGTAAGTTTATATAATAAACTTCAGCGATAACGAGCTTACCGGAGCTCTCCTACTTTGTTCAAAGAGTCAACTCCCAGATGTGATTCATCAAACTTAATTGCCCGGTTCTCACCTGCGCGGGTTCTCTGATTAATTAAATTTAACTACTAGTCTGATCAACGTTTGTTTTATTAGATTAGTTCTCATTATATCTTAAATATATTCCTTGTCAACTCGCATTCGATTAAATCGAACCGTAAATTCAAATTCTAACCGTTATCCGCGGGAGAACCAGCGACTAATCTTAGACCAGAAGCCGGTTTTCGGCTGTTGAATTTTCATCAGCGGCACCGTTTCGCCTTCCAAACGACGGGCGATATCCCGATAACCGTGACCAGCAGGGTTCTCAGACTCCAGCACAATAGGCTCACCGCGATTGGAAGTTGCAATAACCTCATCATCATCCAAAACGATTCCCAAAAGCGGTACCCCGAGGTGATGTGTAATTTCATCAATATCCATCGCTTCGCCATCAGCCATCATATGACTGCGGATCCGGTTGATAATCAAGTGTGATTCTTCTTTTAACGGGTTTTTCTCTAATAAACCAACTACGCGATCAGCGTCACGAACCGCGGAAATTTCTGGGGTAGTCACGATAATGGCTGCATCAGCACCCGCAATTGCGTTAAGAAAGCCCTGTTCAATACCTGCAGGGCAGTCGATCAAGACGTAATCGAATTCCTTTTTCAGTTCGTCCACAATTGCTTTAGCCTGATCTTCAGTCAAAGCTGTTTTATCGGTGTTTTGAGCAGCTGGCAACAGGTACAGCAAGTCATCAAAGCGCTTGTCTTTAACTAGCGCCTGGGCAAGTTTGGCACGACCTTCGACAACGTCAACAATATCAAAGATAATGCGGTTATCTAACCCCAGCACAACGTCCAGGTTTCTCAGGCCAATATCTAAATCTACTAAACAGACCCGCTTCCCCATTAAGGCTAGAGCGGTTCCAATATTGGCACTGGAAGTTGTCTTGCCGACACCCCCCTTACCAGAGGTGATTACAATTGATTTTCCCATCTTCGTTAGCCTCCCATTCGGTGATAAATCTTCGGATTAATCGTCTTTAAATCACTTAATTGACCATATTCAAGCACGTGTAAATCGTTCACGTACGCAACGGTCTGACTGCCTTTTGCTGGTTGGTCAGTTTCTACAATACTGATTTGTTCACCAATCCGAACTTGTTGAGCGTGCTGCAGATCACCGATTACCACTTTATCTTCACCGCTAGGATAACCGGCTTGTAAAATGCCCAAAACGGTTCCCATGATATAGATATTACCAGTAGTTAATAGGCGTCCGCCTTCATTAATCAACCCCAGATACAGAACGTCGCCCTTCATCTCCAGCGTCTGTCCATTACGAATCGTCTGCGTTGCTAAATGAACGTTATCCTGTTCTTTTAAATGAATAGCATCCTCAATGGTGATCACGTCTGGAATCACCTTATGAATCTGAAAATGTTCGTATTCACTAAAAATCTGTTCTAATTCTTTATTTTGCTCAGCAGTCAATAAACGTTGATTACTAAGCACGTCAAAACTGATTTGATTGGTGGCATTAGAATCGGCTGCTAAATTATCAAGAAGTTCCCTAAGTGTCTTCTTGATCTCTCTAAAACTAGCTGCTTGATCCAACACAAGTTGATAACCATCCTGATTACCACGTAACACTACAGCTTGCATACTCCCGACCCCTTTTTAATTCCTCAAACGATTGAATAACCATTGCACCGGAAAATATAGTATGACATAAGCGGCTAAATTATAAGCCAACGTTGGTGCTAACGAATCGACCATCATATCCGTAAATGACGCAGTGGTCATATGCACGACTAAATTACCAAAGTAACTCAGGCTGCAAATTACAGTGATGTCGATAAAATAAACCAGCAAACCACTCAAAAAGTTAATTGGGAAGGCTTTATAACAAGCCCTCGTCAGTGCAACCACAATTGGAAAAACAAATACAAAGATACCCCAAATACCCGTGTAATAAACATCGAACAGTCCACCTGCAATTGCCGCCCAGATGGTTAGCGGAATCTGAATTTGATCTTCAAAGAAAACGGCAAACACTAGCCACAAAACAACCAGATAGCTGCTCATGGAATATGGCACGCTAAACAGCTGCCGTGGAAACGCCGCCCCTAAAATTCCGTCTAAATAGAAAAACAGGAACAACCCAATCGGAAAGCCGTAACGTAATTTAGTTACTCGTAACATAGTTGCCTCCTTAATTGGTTGTTTGAGCTTGTCGAACAGCTACCGTCACAACGCTTAATTCAGATAAGTTGGTTGCGGGTTTAATTGAAATTTTCGCTGCTAAACCATAATTATCAGTTCCAGTACTTGCCACGGTACCGACAAACAGACCAGAAGGCATCACGCCGCCCAGGCCACTGGTTGAAACTTTGTCGCCCTTTTCAATCTTAGTCTTAGAAGTAACGTTACCCATTTCGATAAGGTTCTTATCACGGTTATAACCCGAAACAATTCCATGGACACTTTGACCGGACTTATTGGTAATCGTCACAGCAAACCGGTTAGCGGCTTCACTGCTGTTTGAAATCAGTTCAACTTTACTGTTTGTCCGGTTGACCTCAGAAATTCGGCCAACAATCCCTGATCCTGACAATACAGGCATACTCTTCTTAATTCCCGCGGCACTACCTTTGTCGATGATCACTTGATTTTGCCATGCCGAAGGGGTTCGGGCAATGACCGTTGCATTAACTGGTGAATAGTCCGTCAATGCATGGTCTAACTTGAGTTCTTTTTTTAGCTTTTTATTTTCTTGACTGATTGCTTGATCATGAACTTTAGTCTGTGCCAGTTCTTGGACTTGGCCCTTTAGCCGTTGGTTTTCCTGATACGTATTCATTAAATCAGAAAAGCCGGTAACCGAACCTTTCAGGCCATTAACAGGCCAAGCAACGACGCGGTTAACTAACCCGACAACATCGTTGCCAAACTGTTGAATCATCGGTGGTGTCGAACGTTTGTTGCGAATGGCAACGGAGACACTCATTAACCCAAAACTGACAATTAGACAAACAATCACAATCACTAATCGTCGGTTTGAAAAGAATTTATTCATGATCGTCCTCCAGTGATTGGAGAGTGAGCCGAAATACTGACTCGTTCTCTTTTTACATTAAACATAAAAAAGTATGGCATCTTCCTGACTACCTGTAAGTAAATAATTCCGTATGTTCGGAAAATGAACATACGGAATTATTTGCTTACACGGCTTGAGGTGTTCCTAATTGTTAAATACTAAACTGACCGCATCCAACGATTAACCAGAACCAATGCCTCACTCCCGAATGCTATTTCTTTTTCATGACGTCGATGGATTTAAGCGATTCACCAGTACCAATAGCGACACAGTCAAGTGGGTCGTTAGCAATAAATACTGGTACCTTAGTTGCATCCGCGATAACGTCTGGTAAATTGTGCAATAAAGCACCGCCGCCGGTCAGAACAATCCCGTGATCAATCACATCAGCTGCAATTTCAGGGGATGTTTCTTCAAGCGTCTCTTTAACTGCTCCAATGATCTCTTCAACTGGTTCGTGAATTGCTTCAGCAATATCCACAGCTGAAACATCAATTGTCTTAGGCAAACCTGTAATGAGGTCACGGCCTCTGATTGATGCGCCATCGTCAGCTTTAACAGCTTCCTTAGAAGCAGAACCAATGTCCCACTTCAACTGTTCAGCAGTCCGCTCACCAATCAGCAAGTTAAAGTGCTGACGAACGTAGGCAACGATTGCTTCGTCCAGTTTGTCACCGGCCATTCTGATTGAACGGCTTGAAACGATACCGCCAAGTGAAATAGTGGCAACATCAGTGGTTCCGCCACCAATATCCACAACCATGCTACCAGTTGGATCCATAACGGGAAGCCCCGCACCGATTGCAGCAGCAAATGGTTCTTCAAGTACGTATGCATCGCGGGCGCCAGCCACGCGGGTTGCATCAATCACAGCACGTTTTTCCACTTCTGTAACACCACTAGGCACACAAACCATGACGTAAGGCTTGCCGTTTGAGCTGCCTAACGTTTTTTGAATGTAGTATTTCATCATGGCAACGGTTGTATCATAGTCAGCGATAACGCCGTCCTTCATTGGCCGAATGGCAACGATACTCGCTGGTGTCCGCCCAATCATTGCTCTTGCATCTTCACCGACTGAAACAATTTCGCCGGTCTTCGAATTCTTAGCGACAACTGAAGGTTCGCGTAAAACGATACCCTTACCGTCTACGTAGACGATCGTGTTGGCTGTCCCAAGATCGATACCAATGTTTTTAGTTCCTAATCCGAACAATCTGTTTCATCCCTTCATTTAGCCACAATCACTCGTTTGATTGCTTGTTAATTTGCTAGGTGTTATTATACCATACCTCGAAAATTTAATAACTACTCGCCGATTAAAAGCATAACCAATTATAGGTCAGTCTGGCAAGTATTAATTTGTTATTTAAAAGAATTTAAACATTACATATATAAGGATAATGTATTAAGGCTCTTTGAAGAATGCCCGCACGTCAGAAATGAAGTAGAGTGACCCGGTAATCAGGAATAAATCTTCAGCTGACATCCGCTGCGAAATAGTGCCAATTGCCAGTTGCCAGTTGTCAATTACTTCAATTCGATCGTCGTTTTGATACTGCGCAGCTAACTCTTCAGGATCAGTCACCGCACGGGTCCCTGGTCCCTGGAAAGTAGTCAGCACAATGTGTAAGTTGGAAACGGTCCGCAAGGTAGCCAGCATCTTGTCATGCTGCTTATCTGCCAGAACACCAAATAAAATGTAAATCTCATTATCACTGAACCGCTGCTTTAAAAGGGCCGTCAGCTCTTCAATAGCTGGTTCGTTATGCGCACCATCGATCACGATCAGCGGCTCCTGGTTAATGGGCTCGAAACGGCCTGCCCAAACGGTTTGCGCCAGCGAACGGGCAGCATCCGACTGGTTGACCGCTTGGTGCTGCTGTCGCTGATACAGGATAAAGGCGGTTAGTGCGCAGCTGGCATTATCCACTTGATAATCACCCAGCATACTGATTTTTAAGCCCTTAAACAATTGATCTTTAAACTGATAATCAAACTTCTCCTGCCAGCCGGCCTCGGACTTAATCGTAACCGTTACCTCGTGTTCCAATCGATAAAGTGGACTGTGGTTTGCGGCTGCCGTCTTTTCCATCACCTGCATTGCCGACTCCGGCAAGCGGCCAACCACTACGGGAACAGTTGGCTTGATAATCCCGGCTTTTTGCGCGGCAATCTCCGGTAACGTGTTCCCCAGGATCTTCATGTGGTCAAACCCAATCGTTGTGATCACTGAAACGGCCGGCGTAAAGACGTTGGTTGAATCCAGTAATCCGCCAATGCCAACTTCGACCACGGCCACGTCAACGTTAGTCTTGAAATAAAGAAACATCATTGCGGTAATGATTTCAAACTCCGTCGGGCCGCCTTCTGGATAATGGGCATCCAGGTCAGCGACTACGGGCTGCACCCGGTTAACTAGTTTAACCAGTTCAGAATCAGAAATAGGTTGCCCATCGATTGAAATGCGCTCGTTAAACCGAACTAAGAACGGTGACGTAAAGGTCCCTACCGTGTAGCCTTGCGACATTAACAGATCCCGCAAATAGGCAACGGTCGACCCCTTTCCGTTGGTTCCGGCAACGTGAATCGCTTTAAGTTCCTTTTGCGGGTCGCCCAGCAATTTCAAGAATTTCCGCATCCGGTTCAAATGATCGCTTTTCTTAAACTTCGTCCGGCCGTGAATAAAACTTAACGCCTCATCGTAATTCTCCACCATGACTATCAATCTCCACTCTTCTCATTTAAAAAGGAGCGGAATCAATATTGATCCCGCCCCTTTGATTCTGAATTTTATTATAACATGTGTAACAACTACTGTTCAGCTTTCAAAGCAGCTAAACGATCCTGAGTTGCTTTTAGTTTAGATTCATTATCAGCCTGTTTTTGACGTTCGCCCTCAACCACATCGTCAGGCGCGTTGGCAACGAAGCGTTCATTGCTGAGCTTCTTCTTTGCCCGGTCAACTTCGGCTTCAAACTTCTTGATTTCCTTATTCAGCCGAGCTGCTTCTTCGTCCAAATCAACCAACTCAGCCAGTGGAACATAAACTTCAGCGTCAGTGATAATTCCAGTCATGGCAAGTTTAGGTGCCTTGACGTCAGCGCCGATTGTCAATTCCTTTGGATGAACGAACCGGTCGATGTAATCACGGTTGGTTTCAAAGACGTGAGCTAATTCCTGATTGTCAGTCTTGATCAGCACGTCAATTTCAGATGACATTGGCGCGTTGGCTTCGGCACGAATGTTCCGAACGGCCTTGATCAATTCAATCAAGTTAGCCATTTGTGATTCAGCCTGGGCGTTGTCGAATTCGTCGTGAACCACTGGGTACTTAGCGGTAACCAGTGACTTGCCGTCGTGCGGCATTGTCAGCCAAATCTTCTCGGTAACAAATGGCATGATTGGGTGCAGCAGACGCAGGGTCTGATCCAAGACGTAAGCTAAAATGTTACGGGTATTAGCTTTGGCTTTTTCATCGTCACCGGTCAGGATTTCCTTGCTCATTTCAATGTACCAGTCACAAAAATCATTCCAGATGAAATCATAAAGTGCTCGGCCAGCTTCACCAAAGTTAAACTTGTCGAACTGTTCCGTTACCTGTGCCACCGTCTTATTCAAACGGCTTAAAATCCAGCGGTCAGCTAAGTCCCATTCGCTTTCATCAGGCAGTTTAGGCGTACTCATGTCGCCCAGGTTCATAATAACGTAACGACTGGCGTTCCAGATCTTGTTGATAAAGTTCCAGGCAGCGTCCATCTTAGTGTAAGTAAACCGAATATCTTGACCAGGTGTTGACCCGTTAGATAAGAACCAGCGCAGTGCATCGGCACCGTACTTGTCAATAACGTCCATTGGATCGATCCCATTACCTAATGACTTACTCATCTTGCGGCCCTGTTCATCACGAATCAAACCATGAAGCAACACGTGTTTGAAAGGTCGACGGCCAGTAAATTCAAGTGATTGAAAAATCATCCGTGAAACCCAGAAGAAGATAATATCGTAGCCGGTTACCAAGGTATTGGTTGGGAAGTAGCGCTTGAAATCTGGGGCATCCGTATCAGGCCAGCCCATGGTTGAAAATGGCCACAACGCACTAGAGAACCAAGTATCTAAAACATCCTTATCTTGTTCCCAATTTTCAATGTCCTTTGGTGGCTGCTCGTCAACGTAGATTTCACCAGTCTTCTTGTTGTACCAGGCTGGAATCTGGTGACCCCACCAGAGCTGACGGGAAATCACCCAGTCATGAACGTTTTCCATCCAGTGAGTAAACGTCCCTTCAAACCGTTCTGGGACGAAATCAACCTTATCGTCACCCTTTTGATTCTTTAAAGCCTGTTCTGCTAATGGTTTCATCTTAACAAACCACTGGGTTGATAACCGGGCTTCAACTTGAACACCGGTCCGTTCTGAGTGACCAACGGAGTGGACGATTGGTTCGATGGAAATCATCAAGCCTTGATCCTGCAAATCTTTAACCATGGCTTTACGTGCTTCAAAACGATCCAGACCTTCGTACTTACCGGCTTTTTCGTTCATCGTTGCGTCTTCATTCATGGTATTGATTCGTTCCAAGTTGTGACGGTTCCCAACCAGGAAGTCATTCGGGTCATGGGCAGGAGTAATCTTAACGGCCCCAGTCCCAAAGTCCGGATCAGCATGCTGGTCGGTAATGATTGGAATCTCACGGTTAGCAAGCGGTAAAATAACCTTCTTGCCCACAACGTCCTTGTACCGCTCATCACTAGCATTAACGGCAATGGCAGTATCACCCATCATCGTTTCAGGACGGGTAGTGGCAATTTCGATGTAGTCCTTGCCGTTTAACTTGGTTTTACCATCGGCAAATTTATACTTAACGTGGTAAAAAGCACCCTTATCATCCTTGTGGATAACCTCAATGTCGGACAAGGCAGTCCGTGCTTGAGGATCCCAGTTAATAATGTATTCACCACGGTAGATCAAGCCCTTACGGTAAAGCTGCACGAACACTTTTTTAACGGCGTCCGACAGCCCTTTATCCAAGGTGAACCGCTCACGGGAGTAATCAAGCGAAAGGCCCAGTTTGCCCCATTGCGTCTTAATGGTGCTGGCAAATTCGTCTTTCCATTCCCAAACTTTATCGACAAATTTTTCCCGACCTAAGTCGTAACGGCTGATCCCTTGTTCACGAAGTTTAGCTTCAACCTTCGCTTGAGTAGCAATTCCGGCATGGTCCATTCCTGGTAGCCAAAGGGTATCGTACCCTTGCATCCGTTTTTGACGAATGAGCATATCTTGTAACGTCGTATCCCAGGCATGGCCTAAATGCAATTTACCAGTCACATTTGGCGGGGGAAGAACGATTGAATATGGTTTGGCTTTTTTATCTCCGCTAGGCTTAAACAGCCCTTCTGACAGCCACTCATCGTAACGACCGGCCTCAACGGCTTGCGGATCGTACTTGGGTGGCATTTCTGTTGACTTATCTGTCATTTGATCTCTTCCTTTCTTATTCGATTGCTATGTAAGAAAAAGCACTTCATCCTATAATAATAGGACGAAGTGCTTTTCGCGGTACCACCTAAATTGGGCTTTTAAACCCCTCTTAATAACAATCGTTAACGGATGTCACTCCGGTCAGACCTACTGTGCGTTCAGTCTGACAGCTCGCAAGCTACTGTCGATCAGCGAATCGAAAAGCCTTTCAGCCAAGGGCTTTCTCTCTGCGCAATACCGGTTGGTCAACTCTCTTGCTCATTGCTTATACTCGATATGATAGCCATTTTTCGGCTACTCGTCAACTCTAGATGTTAATTTTTCTAAGGCTTTTAATGCTGCGACGTAATCAGGTTCGTGGGCAACGTCCGGTACAATTTCCTCATAAGTAATCTTACCATCAGCATCGGCAATCAAAATAGCACGGGTCAAAACACCCATGTTTGGTAAGTACAAGTTGGTGGCGTAGCCGAATGACAGCTCCTCATCAGAAAGCACTTGCAGGTTCATAACCCCTTCTGCGCCGCACCAGTTTTTCTGCTGGGCAATCGTATTATTTGAAATCGTCACAAAGGTCGCATCCGGATAGTGGTCAGCCTGCTGATTAAACTTGTGCGTTTGCGTACTGCAGACGGGCGTTTGCAGATCCGGCACGATTGAAAGCAATAATGACTTACCAATCAGCTGCGCCATCTTAACCTTCTCACCATCTTGATTAAACAACTTAAACTTCGGTAATTGATCCCCAACTTGAGGTGGATTACCTTCCAATTCAACTGCTTCACCGTTAAATTTAACCTTCATCAATTAAACACTCCTTTTGGGTGCAACTATAGCTTAAATTTACAGCGTGAGGCTGAAAATTGCAAGCGTAATCAGACCTGTTTTGGCGCAAAAAGAGCGCTCATTCCCGCTCAAAGTTATCTGAGAGAAAGTGAACGCTCCGGTGTTAAATTTAGGTTAAAGTAATTCCGCAAAAACGTCCTCTTGCTGGTTCATAAAGTTTTCACCGGGATGAATCACGGTCACTTTAATGCCTTCAAGTGCTTCTTGCATTAAGCCGTCGACATCGATGAGCTTTTCAAAATTACGGGTCTTTTCTAAATCTGGCCGCGTCTTAGGAGCCGGCGGCGTGAAAATCGTACAGCAGTCTTCAAATGGTAAAATCGACAGCTCGTAAGTGTCGATTTTCTCGGCAATCTTAATGATCTCGGTCTTATCCATTGAAACTAAGGGCCGCAATACCGGCAAAGTGGTCACGTCATTAATGGCCATCATGCTTTCAAGCGTCTGCGAAGCCACCTGTCCAAGGGATTCACCAGTGAAGACACCCTTATCACCACGGGATTGCGTAATGGCGGCAGCAATCCGCAGCATCATCCGCCGCTGAATGGTCATCAAATAGCCTTCTGGCACCTTTTCCTTAATCGTTTCCTGAGTCTTGGTAAACGGAACTTGAATAAAGTTAATGCTGCCAGCATATCCGGCAATCTTTGAAGTCAACTCCTTGGCCTTGGCCAGCGCCTGTTCACTGGTATATGGCGGACTGAAAAAGTGCACCATATCCAGCTTAACGCCACGTTTCATACCAAGGTAAGCTGCTACTGGTGAATCAATGCCACCAGAAAGCATCATCGTTGCTTTACCACCAGTACCAACGGGCAACCCGCCGGCACCAGGAATGGTTTCGCTGCTAAGGAAAATCCCGTTTAGGCGAACTTCTACCCGCAACGTAATATCAGGGTTCTTCATCTTAACTTTAATTCCTGGAACGTTACGTAAAATATGACCACCCAGCTTATCGTTGATCTGGTTAGTGTCGTATTCAAAATGGTGGTCCTGACGTCGAGTATTGATTTTAAACGTCATGCCCGGTTTGTACTGAGCCTGAATCATCTCTAGAGCGGTCTTTTTAACGGCTTCAAAATCCTTTTCCAGTTTGATCACTGGTGAAAAATTTTCGATGCCAAAGACGCCCTTTAAGCGTTCAATCACCGGTGCTGAATCGTTGCCATTTAGTGCAACGTGCAAGCGGTCATACTGCGCACGAATATCTAAGCCTTCAAATTCATGAAGGCTATGACGAACGTTCCGGCCAAGCTGACGGATAAAATCTTTCCGATTCTTTCCCTTGGTCGAAAGTTCCCCGTAACGCACCATAATTTCAGAATATTGCATGTGGACCTCCTTTTCGATTAAATCTTATGCTGATAACAATTTGAATTTGTCGTAAAGCTTATCAAAGACCTGATTGAACTCATCAGCTTCTGCCAACGTGTTATGGTCATCCAACGAGATCCGAATAGCACTGGTTGAGAGGCTTTCTGGAATGTGCATCGCCGTCAAAGTGCTTGAAGCTAAGTGCTTCTTAGAACTGCAGGCACTGGTCGTCGAGATATAAATTCCTTGTTCTTCAAAGGCGTGGACAATGGTCTCGCCACGAACACCTTGAATTGCGAAACATAAGATGTGCGGTGCAAACCCATCGTTGTCTTCAGAAAAAGTCGTAACTAACGGAAACTGCTTAACGTGGTCAAAGATTCGCTGCTTGATTTCAGCTTCCTTAGTCACTTTCTGCTTTTCATCCGTTAATAGCAGACGTAACGCCTTTGCCATGGCAGCGATTGCCGGCAGGTTTTCAGTCCCGCTACGTAAATTACGTTCCTGACCGCCACCAGTGAGTAACGGTGCGATTTTACGGCCGCGACGGGCATAGATAAAACCAATGCCCCGCGGTGCGTGGAACTTGTGCCCAGAAAAGGTCACAAAGTCTACCCGATCGTTCATGATCAGATCTTGGATGCCCTTGCCAATACCTTGAACGGCATCAATGTGAAAATGAATCTTTGGGTAATCTTTCAAAACTTCAGCGGCTTCTTTTAGCGGTTGGATCGTCCCGATTTCGTTGTTAACGGCCATGATTGAAACCAAAATCGTGGTTGGCCGAATGGCAGCTTTCAAATCGTCAATGGAGATTCGACCGTGTTCATCAACTGGTAAATAAGTGACTTCAAAACCTAGTTGTTTAAGCTGTTCCATTGAATTATGAATGGCAGGATGCTCAACAGCAGTGGTAATCAAATGGTTACCAAACTGCCGTTTCTCAATAGCAGTCCCCTTCAAAACCCAGTTATCGCCTTCGGTACCGCCACTGGTAAACAGAATTTCGCTCTGAGATGCACCAAGTAAATCGGCAATCTGCTTGCGGGACTGTTCCAGTAAGTTGAAGGCTTCTTCACCAAACTGATGTAAACTAGAAGGGTTACCCCAAATCTTTTCGCTTACTTTATCGTAAGTAGAAACGACTTCGGGATCAGCCTTCGTTGTTGCACTATTATCAAAATAAATCATGTATATTCTGCCTCTTTGCGTTTTAGATTGGTTCGACTCCAATCAAATAGACTGGGGTTGATTATATAGGATATGGAGGGGGGAAGCAAGTCAAAGGTGCGGAAGTGGGCGCTTAGAGAGCGAAGTGTAAGGGACTGATTACATAAATCCCGGGCTTGGATTTGTGTGGTCAGTCCCTTACATGCAGCTCTCTGCCCGCTGAAGCCCAATTCAGCAATATAAAAGGAGCACTGCATTCCCACAGCACTCCCAATATTACAATCCTACTTCTCCGAAACCTCACCAGCATCTTCATCAGTAACTGGCTGCTTACTCTTATAATAACGGTCTTCTAACCGCTTGTATGAACCCGGCTCAACTTCATCCAATACGGTTGCGATAGTCTCTAAACTCTTGGGGTAATCATACTCTTCATCGAATAGCCGCTGTGCTTCCTGACTAGCTGTTGCTACTTCTTCGTGGGTCATGCGGTAACGATTAGCATATTGAATCAACTGTTCTGCTAACTGCGCGCTGTCGATAAGGTCGTTGGTCTTTTCAGTTAAAATGTCTAAATCAGATTGAATCATAATCAGTTGTTTGGTGATATCTTCCATATTAATCTGAACTTGATTCATATCATCCGTCAGCTTATCAATTTCATCGCTAACGACCTGATAATAATCTAGATAACTCTTAGCTACACCAGGCAGATTCAGATTTTCGACTTCCCGACGAATACTATGCAGCTTAAATTCAAACTGCTGCAAATTCTGATTAGCCTGCTCTTCTTCCTTGGCTAATCCCGCAACTGAATCGTTTATTTCTTGCTGCTGCTTTTCGATTTGAGTTAAATCATGGATCTGTCGTGTTTGACGCGCTTCGACATCCGTATAAACAGCTTCATTACTATGGATATTTTCCACGTCTTTTTGATAGGCCGTCTCAATGTTACGAAGCTGTTCGGTGAACTCCCGGGTGGTTTCTACTTCTTGATGGTCTAGTGTATAGTTATGACTTAATCGTTCCAGTTCCTTCATCAAAACACTGTTTTGATTTTGTGCATGGCTAATAAACTTAGACAGGTAATCCAGGTTCTTAGTAACCTTGGTCTTAGCAACTATTTCCTTTTGCATCAAATCATAAAAGTGATCGATTTTAGTGGATAACGCAGTGTCTGCTTGCTTAACCGCATCAACGTCCAGTTTTGCCAGCATCTCTTTGCTCTTACTGATTTCAGCGGGCAATGCAGCAATCTGATCCTTTAAATCAGCAATGGGGAATTGATAGCCTTCCTGTGTGAGTTCACTTTCACCCTGAGTCAACTCTTTGATCTGGGTTGGAAATTCGGTCTCCAAATTAGTAACTAACGGGGGAATTGCCTTTAACATTTCGTCTAGGTGATCGGTATCAACTTGAAGCTGGCCCAGTAATTTGGCTGCTTCTTCATGATCCCCTTTACTGGTGACTTCACGGAAATGATCGTTATCATCTTCCAGTTTCCCTAACTGGGTTTCAAGACCGTCAATGGCATCCCCATACATAAAGTTCTTCGCCAGTAACGTTTTTCGTAACGATTGGTAGCGTGACTCCAGCGTTTTTACTGCCTGCTTATGCTGGGCATCAATCTTCTTAAGTTCCGCAACGTGATCTTGCACTTGCTTGATTGCCTGTTCAGCAACTTCCAGCGAGGCAGCTGCTTTTTTAGCTTCCTGCTGTGCCGTCAGTACCCGGTATTGTTTAGCGCTATTAATAGCGTCATTGACTTGCTGCTTGAGTCTCGGCAGCCGGTGTTCCTTCAGATCACTAAAGTCCGTGGTAAGCTGTTCCACTTCTTCCAGGGTTTTCCCCGTCAGACTCATGGCACGAACTTGATCAACTGAATCACCCAATTTATCAATTGACAGTCCTTCTCGCTTTTGATCGATTCCCTTCAACCGTCTGATCAGATACTGCTGGTAGATTAATATACCGGCGTATATGACAATTGCCAGGATAATGACACCTATTAGTATCCTAAACATCTAATCCCCATCCTTCGTTACCAAAATACACTTTTATATGTATATTTAGATAGATTATGATTGATTTTTCATCAAATACCCATTAAAATCTATACCAGTTTAAATTATAGCATACCTTGTGAAAAGGCTTCACCCGAATTTCAAGATTCGTAAACTAAAACGTGAGGGGTAATCAAAATGACGGAAACAAATACCACCGTTTCAATGATGAATCAACAGCTGGATGCGCTCCTATATAATGAAACGAATTTGATTGCCAACTTATCCAACGCGTCAGCCCTATTGAATCAAAGCATGGCTGACCTAAACTGGGCGGGTTTTTACCTCTACCAGCCAAAGAAAGATGAACTGCTGCTCGGCCCCTTCCAAGGCAATGTAGCCTGCATGCACATTAAAAACGGTGCTGGTGTCTGCGGGACTGCTTTGAAAACGCAGCGGTCCCAGTTAGTAGAGGACGTTCATCAGTTTCCCGGTCACATTGCTTGCGATTCGGCCAGCAATAGTGAAGTGGTAGTTCCACTTACCAAGGACGGCGTGAAGATTGGCGTCATGGATCTGGACTCTCCAAAGATTGGCCGTTTCACTGAAAATGACCGTACAGAACTGGAACAATTCGCCGCTATCCTATTGAAACATATTGACATTCAGTAGGAATTGGCTGTATACTGGCGATTGTGTAAAATAATGCAGCGGTGAGCGGTAAGCTCGTCAACAGATCACTGCCAAAAGGTGGTTCGGTAAGTAACCTGCGGCTGCACAGGGCGAAAACCGCAAAGGGATCTGCACGAATATCAAACTCACGTCAAATTATTTTACTCCAACTAAAATTTTTGGAGGAACTATCTATGTCACGTTATACAGGACCAAGCTGGCGCGTTTCACGTCGTCTTGGCGTTTCACTTTCAGGTACTGGTAAAGAATTAGCACGTCGTCCATTCGCACCCGGCGAACATGGCCAAGGCCGTCGTTCAAAGCTTTCCGAATATGGGACCCAATTACGTGAAAAGCAAAAGCTGCGTTTCACCTACGGTTTGACTGAACGTCAATTCCACAACTTATTCGTTCGCGCAGGTAAGATTCGCGAAGGTAAGCATGGTGTTAACTTCATGATCTTACTCGAACGTCGTTTAGACAACGTGGTTTACCGTTTAGGTTTGGCTACTACTCGTCGCCAAGCTCGTCAACTGGTTAACCATGGTCACATCACCGTTGATGGCAAGCGCCTTGACATCCCTTCATACGAAGTTAAACCTGGTCAAGTGATCAGTGTTCGTGAAAAGTCAAAGGATATGCAAATCATCAAGGATGCCGTTGAAGCCGTTGTTGGTCGTCCTCAATACGTTGAGTTCGATGCTGACAAGCTTGAAGGTAAACTGGTTCGTTTACCACAACGTGAAGAATTGGATGCAGACCTCGATGAATCTCTTATCGTTGAATACTACAACCGTTAATAAGCGTTGTTTATCTAAAGAAAAGCAATTTGCACGTTATGTGCAAATTGCTTTTTTTTGATTTTCTATTGAATTAACTGGTTAAAAAACGGCCGCAGATCTGTGACAGTTGCCAGAACCTCCCGTTCAACCTGCGTAGGATCAGCAAAGATTGCGTCGCCACGCAACCACTGACGGCCGACTAAAAAATCAGCTTGTTTTACCTGTTGGTAGCGCGTTAGTTGCTTGTCTAATTTCCTAGCCGAAATTGGGCTAAAAGTTTTCGCCATGTGATTTGGACTAACATCATAGTGATCATTAAGCTTAGCCAGTTCCGGTAATAGCCGCGATAATCGCTGAATCATTTGTGCCCGCTCCTTAGCTTCAGCTAGGCTAGCCAGCCAAACGAACAGCCGGTCGTCCCAAAAACCGACCATAATATGCGGATTCATTTTATAACCCCGCTTGTTGGTACTAAAAGCGATCCACGTATTCATCGGCGGATTCTTGTGCCGGCGTAAATGTTTAGCAACGTGGGCGTAAATCGGCGTTTGAAAACCCAGTGTTTCAATCACTAACGGTGCTAAGGCGTCAAATTTTGGGTCGATTTCGCTGCGAATACCGGCCATTCTTCCCCCTAACGTTGGATCGTCAAAAGCCTGAAAATCAGAATCATTAAACAAAGTCTCTCCCCCGTTCTTCATGGTGTCTGTGTTCATACAGACATGTTACAATAGTCTTACTATTAATGAAAGTTGGTGTTACGCAATGCCTGACAAAGATCAAATGACGTCTCACTTGGATAACGCCATGTACGGGCCGCCAAAGCTGCATCCTGATGAGCAGCGAACCTACCTGGGCACGTTTCGCGAACGGGTATCACTGCTGATGTCGATCCAACAGCTTCAAAAGACCGAATATCTGTCAGCGTTTCAAGCAGAATTGAATGCTCATCCAGATTACCAGGTGATTTTTAACGGTCACACTGGAATGACCGCTCTGAAACCCTATTTACAAATCGCCGGTCAGCTTCAACGGGCATTCACCATCGTTCAAGATGATTTTTACGGGAATAACCCCACCGATTCAGGATTAGTCGTGGTTTCAAAAACGGCAATTAATCAATATCCGATTAAAGTTGAAGATAAGACTGCCCAACAACCAGCAGATGAGCAACCGAAGCCCCAATCAGCTCAAACAACCTTCTGGACTAAAATGAAGAAACACCTCGGTCTTTAAATTATTTGAAAGAAGTCAAACTATGCCACAACCTTTAGCTTACCGCATGCGACCACAGCGGATCGAAGACGTGGTCGGGCAGCAGCACTTAGTGGGTCCGGGCAAAATTATCTCCCGAATGGTCAAAGCTAAAATGCTGTCGTCAATGATTCTTTACGGACCACCTGGTACCGGTAAAACTAGTATTGCCAGTGCCATAGCTGGTTCAACGAAATATGCCTTTCGAAAATTAAACGCTGCTACAGATTCAAAAAAGGACCTCCAAATTGTGGCTGAAGAAGCCAAGATGAGCGGTACGGTAATCCTGTTGTTAGACGAAATTCACCGGCTGGATAAAGCCAAGCAGGACTTTTTACTGCCCCACTTGGAAAACGGTCGGATCGTACTGATTGGGGCAACCACTGAGAATCCCTACATCAGTATTAATCCAGCTATTCGCAGCCGAACGCAAATTTTCGAAGTAAAGCCACTGATGCCAGACGACATCCGAACCGCAATTGACCGTGCCCTAACTGATAAAGAAAACGGTTTGGGTAATCAGCAAATTGATTTAGCACCAGAAGCCGAGAACCTTTTAGCCACAGCCACAAATGGTGACCTCAGAAGTGCCTTGAACGGCTTAGAATTAGCGGCTAAGTCCACTGATCCTACAGATGGTGTCATTCACCTCACTTTGCCAATCATCGAAGAGTGCCTGCAAAAGAAAGCCTTCAGCCATGACAAGGACGGCGATGCCCATTACGATGTCATTTCCGCCTTTCAAAAATCAATTCGTGGCAGTGACACTGATGCAGCATTACACTATTTAGCTCGGCTGGTAACGGCGGGCGACTTGCCAACCATTGCCCGACGGCTGACGGTAATTGCTTATGAAGACATTGGCCTGGCTAACCCGCCGGCAGCTGCCCGGGTCGTTGAGGCCGTAACGGCAGCGCAACGGTTAGGCTTCCCTGAAGCCAGAATTCCACTGGCCGATGCAGTAATTGAGCTGTGTCTGTCACCCAAATCCAATTCGGGTATCATGGCCATTGACGCTGCGATGGCTGATATCAGCTCTGGTCATTACGGCGATATTCCTGCTCACCTGAAAGATTCACACTATAAAGGTGCTGCTGACCTCGGTCACGGGGTAGATTATAAATACCCGCACAGCTTTAAAAACGACTGGGTTAAACAGCAGTATCTGCCTGATAAGATTAAAAATGCACAATATTATGAGCCAAAAACCAACGGTAAATTTGAAACCGCGCTGGCACAGCAGTATGAACGGTTGCGAAAGGCACAGCACGCCAAAGGCTAACGCACCTAAGAAGATCAAAATGGCAATATTGGCTGAAATATGCTAAGATATAGACAAGTTCTAGGGTGTGCGCGTTGTCCACATACGTGTTTGCCGAACAACTAATGTTACATTGGGACATGGGTTAACTCTTCCGGATTGCAGGCCTTTTACACTTGGTAGCATGAACGCAGATATACCCGTCCCACCTGCTTATCAGCGGGCCAAAACCTATCGGACAAATTAACGGCACTATTAGATCTTCAAAGTGGCAACACTTTGGGGCTGGCTTGCACCTTGTAAGCCAGCTTTTTTATTTTATGACAAAAAGCGGCGTAAAGCCTGGAGGTTTCCTTGTGGTTATTAATATTTTAATGATTCTGTACGTGTTATTGACCTTTTTTCTTGGGTGGTTTTTCCTTACCCATACTCACCGGCCATTCTTGGTTTTCCATCCCGAAGAAAACCCGAATTTATCGGGCATCGTTAAGTTTTCAGGCTGGTCATTATTCGTTGTTGGCATAATCGCCGCAGTTGCTACCGTTATGCAAAACGACGTCTTTATTTCCATGACATTATTACTTGGTGTGCTTGATATTTTAGCCATTCAATTAATGCTGGTTCACTTCTTTCCGAAAATTAAATGAAAACGGTTTACATTTCTCTTTTTATTTGGCGTAAAATAACGTAAAATAGAGGTAACAAGTAGAGAGAGGTGAGTCATCATGTTACAACAATATAAGCACATCTTAGTTCCAGTTGATGGTTCTTACGAAGCCGAGTTAGCATTCGAAAAAGCTGTGGCCGTTGCCAAGCGGAACGATTCTGACCTGCACTTGGTCCACGTTGTGGATACCCGGGCATTTCAAAATATTTCTAGTTTCGACACTACTATGGTAGAAGAAGTAACCGATACTGCCAAGAAGACCTTGGACAAGTACATTCAACAAGCAAAAGATGCTGGCGTTAGCAGCGTTGACTACTCGATTGAATATGGTGCACCAAAGACCATCATCGCTCGTGACATGCCTAAGAAGTTAGGTATTGATTTAATCATGATCGGTGCTACAGGTTTAAACGCCGTAGAACGGTTATTGATTGGTTCAGTTACTGAATACGTTACTCGTACAGCGATTTGTGACGTTCTGGTTGTGCGGACAGACTTGGAAAATAAGCCAGCTAAACAACCTAGAAAGAAAGCCGAAAATTAATTCTAATAACTAAAAACGAGGTCACTCAAGATTTTGAGTGATCTCGTTTTTGATTTGTTTTTACGATGCTGTTTGAGCAATTTCATCGTGGCGGTAACAATCCGCTAAATGATCATTAACGATACCGGAAGCCTGCAACAGCGAATAACAAGTCTTCGGCCCAATTCGTTTAAACCCAAGTTGTCGTAAGGTCTGAGCTAATTCAGCTACAAACCAGTCACTCGCCAATGTTTCGGCCGGTTTTAGATGATGATCTAACGGCGTTCCGTTAACGTGCTGCCACAAGGCATCACTTAAAGTCCAGCCTAATTCATGCAGACTGCTGAGTACCCTCGCGTTCTCAATGACAGCGTCAATTTTCTGCTGATTACGAATAATGCGCTTATCATGATGCAGTGCCTGTAGCTGACCGGGTGTAATTTGAGCTAATTTATCCGGCTCAAACTGTTCAAAGGCTCCCCTTAAAGCTTCCCGGTATTTCAAAATCAAATGCCAAGCTAACCCTGCTTGAAATATCTCCAAAGATAGATTTTCAAACAGCTGCCGCTCATCGCGAACCGGTACACCCCACTCTAAATCATGGTAGATCAATAATTGCGGACTTTTCTCAGCCCACGGACATCTCGTCGTCATATTATCAGCTCCTTATAGAGCTAAATACGTGAAATTAACAGAACTGGTTCACGACATTTTCAACGATTGCCCAATTAAACTGTTTGACGGGCTGACGATTAACTTGCTGAAGCTTAGTTGTCTGGTTGGTAATTTGACCATCCACCCCAAGCACCCGCATGATCTGCATGTCAGCAATCTTATCGGGTGTCCAAACAAAAACTGGCGCTCCGATGGAATGGGCCTGTCGAATCATGGTCGTATTCAGACCGATTGCCTGCAAGGAATAAAAATCGGCAGGCAAATTTTTAATCGACATCACGTTCAGCGGCACAATATAGCCCACAATCAGATTGGGGTCTAACTGTTTCAGCTTAAGAACAGCTTGATAACTCATGGTGTGCACAAAATCATGATTGGCAATCAGCTGGCTACCATACTGCGCAGCAAAGCGCTGAACCATATCAGAACTGTCACGAGGCGTCACTTTAATTTCAACGATCAACCGCTGATTCTCTTTTTTAGCTGCTGTTAAATAACTGGCTAGACTAATAATTTTGGTTGTTTTCCCGTCTTTTTCAGCACGATTTTTTTTAAGCTGATTCAACGTTAACTTCTGAATGTTTGAAATTTTTGCGCCAGTTTCGGTTTTTAAGTTCACATCTTCACCGTGAGAAACAACAAATTGACCGTCCTTGGTTTCTTGAACATCAATTTCAACAAAATTTGGCTGATGTCTCACGGTCCGTTCAAAGGCATCCAGTGAATTGGGAATACCATTGTTACCGATCACTCCGCGGTGTGCAATCGTCAGACTCGGTGAAGCTGCAACCGAACCAAAATGAAAGGCTTGAAACCCAAAAAGAATAATTAAAAGCATGACTAATCCCGTTGGGAACCAGGCCATGCTGTGCAAATGGGCTTCGTCCTCCGAAAATTCCGGCTGAAAATCCGGTTGCGCAACCGACTCCCAGACCATCGCCAACAAAAAAAGACTAAGGCTGATCAGTGAGAAGATAATTACCACAACCAAGGTGACCAGACTAGTACCATTACCGACCCCATTTGAAAGCAGACTGCTTAAGCCGCGCAAAGCGTGAACAACCAGGTGGTCAATAATTGACATTGGCAGCCAAATAGCTACCAGCGGGCGCAAGAACCACACTAGCCGGTGCCAGCCATTGATCGGTACCAATTCCGGCTTGACCGTCACTCGCAAGAAACCCAGCAATTTGAGAAAACCATACAGTACAATCCCGTATAACACAATAAGAACTGCAACCACGATTCGGCGCTGCAAGACAACCGTGTCCACCCACTTGATGGGCAGCATCACTAAGTTAAGTACTGGTGCCGTAAAACCGGCATCCCCAAATGGTAACCATAAAACTGCCAGTAAAACCACCAGGCTCGTTAACTGCAGCCAGCGCTTGCCTAATCTGTGCCACGACGTCAGCATCAGGAGGTCAGTTTGATTCAAAATAGTTTTATTGGTCGTAAAGGCGGTTAAGATCAAGTTCAACTCAAAAATTAATCCTGATAAAAAACCAATAATCAGGATCACTTTGGTGGCTACTAAACCTGGATTCAACATGAGAATATGCAGTGTAACTAAGATTGCCAGCAACAGGAGCCAGCCGAGGTTAATCACCCGCACCTTTAATAATTGATAACTCGTTTGAAATAAACGTCGATAATAATTGATTGGTTTCACCCTTTCACTCACTAAGCTAAAAAGTCAATCACTGAGCGCAAATATTGCATAATGCTGTCGTTGAAATCATGCCGGACAATCATTGACTCAATCAACCGGCCACGATTATAGATCCGGTTCCAGCCAGATTGACTCTCCTGCTGCTGCACCACTACTAACTCCTGCCGCCAATGTTTAAGCTGCTTCAAGAAGTAGTCGGCATACAGTTGATTCTTATTCGTCAGCCGTGCGAGATAGCCAGCTAAGCGCTGCGGTTCCCCAAAAATTAAGGGACCGTCTAACGTCTTATACCGCTCAATGATGATTGCCATGAGAAAAAGTTTATCCGCCCGCTTCAAATGCTCACGCTCTGACAGTTCGTCCAGCAAATTACCGATATGGGTGAATGCATGGGCCCAGCCGTTAGTTTTAATAAAACCGCGAGTATCTGCTTCTAACACCATGTATAACGCCAACTGATCAACAACTTGATTGACCAAATCCTGGTCCAAAAAGTGGTAGCCGGCACGATCGGCATACATCATGACTGAAAGTAACAGCACCGCGAATGCCCGCTGGTAGACAGCGTCGTTTTCAGGTTCAAGGATGTGAGCGAAAAGGACCGTATCACTGGTTAAATAGCGCACGACCATTGTCATTTGCTGATCTGAAAGTAAGTGCTGCTGAATCAGATCGTTAAACAGGAAATAAATTCCCTTATCGCGAACGTTGGGATCAGGTGATCCAATATGCCGCACCAACTGAAGAACTTGCTGATCACTGACGGTGATTAGCGATTCATCTCTAAGCTGGTCGTTCAGCTGCGTCAGTAAGTCGCGAATCCCGTCATTATCATCAGGTAGCTGTACATCACTTACAGTTGTTTCACACTTTACCGAATTGACCAATGACTCAAGTCTGCCGCTGAGTGATTGAAATAGTTCACCTGCGTTAACCTGTTTACGGATTTCATTTAGCTCTTCACGTATGTCATCTATCTGATTGTTGGCTTCCACTTTTCTCGCTCCGATCTTTGATCATGTTCTTATTTTAGCACGTTTATGACTAGCGAGAAAATAAGCAGTCGAACCCCGTTACTATCTGGGAACCCGAAAATGTAAAGTAAGACGGTAACTAATCAGTAACATCACGATGAAGTAAATTGCGCCCGAAAGCATTGGTGCAAAAGCCACAAAATGACCGGTATTCGATTGGTTCCCCATACCAACAATAAAGAGTAAGAAATCACCTATCCAGGTCATTTTTAAGCTAGTTTGATCATTTAACATCACCAGCACTGCCAAAAGCACAAATAGAACAATTGGGGCGCCAACAATGATTGCCCGTTGCATCCGCCGGCTGAACAAGCCTAAACACGATCCGATGACCATCCCGGTAACCATGATGCAAGCAATAAAAAGTATCGTAATGATAAACACTGAGACCGCATTGGCAGCCGCTGAATTGAAATAGTGCCCATATAACACGCTAAAGGTCATCACCGGGTTCTTTTTGGCGTTAATGAATCGATGGTAGAAAATGCCATACAGCACGTTAATAACCTCACCCACTACCAGAATAATGGTCAAGGCGTATAGTTTGCTGAAGAAATAAGTTTTTCGGCCAATCCCATTTTGAATAAATAATTTGAACCCATCATAACTGATCCCGCCAAACACGAAGAGATAAAAGCTTAGAATCATGGCTGGCAATAACTGAGGCAAGTAGTTGCTTATGTCATAAATGTTGATTCTCCCTAGAAGCAGCGAAATCAAGAAGGGCAGTATGACAACTACCGCGACTGACCACAAATAAACCCAGCCGAATGATTTAAAATAATTTTTAAGCTGATACGAAAAGGCCGCTTTAATTCTCAACGGTTGCCACCTCCTGATTAGTTAAATAAATGAATAGCCGCTGTAAATCGATATGACTGATTGAAACAGTGTCCGGTATCGGCCGATCGTTATTCAGCTCACCGTAAATGTAGTGGACCATCAGATTGCCCAACGCCTCATGGCCGATAATATTCAAACCTTTCGTATAAGCTTCAACATCCACGGTTGGCCCAGTCACAGCAAAGCCCTTATTCAATACCGCTTCAGTAGACCCATTAATAATGATCTGATGGCCCTGCAAGACCCAGACGCGTTCGATTAAGCTACTGGCTTCTTCTATCAAATGCGTGGAGATAATAAAACTGCGCGGCCGTTTAGCATAGCTATCCAGCAAATCATCGTAGAATAAGCGGCGATGATTGGCGTCCAGCCCAAGCGTTGGTTCATCTAAGAAAACGTAGTCAACATCAACCGCCAAGGCAATAATCAGTTTCATGATTGAACGTGATCCAGTAGACAGTTTACTGAAACGGGTATTAACATTTAGCCCAAACTGTTTTGTCAATGTTTGAGTCAGTGCCATATCCATTCCCTGATAGAGCTGAGCCGTTAATTTAAAGATCTCCTTCACCCGCATCCTTGAGGGATACAGGTTTGCTTCACTCATGAGGTAGATTCGGTTAAGCAGCTCATCATTGTTGGTTACCGTTTGACCGCCAATCGTGACTTCTCCACTACTTGACGGAATTCGATTAGTAATGATGTTGAATAACGTGCTTTTACCAGCACCGTTTCGGCCTAATAGACCGTAGATTGTTTCCGGTTCGATAGTCAGATCAATATTGTTCAGAACTTGCTGCTTGGCAAACGATTTACTGACGTGCTTAATTATAATTGGCTTAGATTTAGCCATTTTTGAACCCCCTTTTTATCATTTCAAGAATGGTTGTTTCGGGTAACGTTAATTTTTTTGCTTCTTTGACCAGGTTAATCACGTAGTCGTCGTAGAATTCCGCCTGCCTTTTTTCCCGGATTTTTGCGTGGGCACCCGCTGCTACAAACATCCCCAAGCCACGCCTCTTTTCCAAAAAATGATGAGTGACCAGAATGTTCATCCCTTTAAGAACCGTGGCCGGATTAATGTGAAATTGTTTAGAAATTTCCGTTGTAGAAGGCACTTGCGTCCCCTCTTCAAAGCTGTTCGTAAAAATGGCTTCTTCAATCTGCTCCGCAACCTGTAGGTACAGCGGTTCAGTACTATTAAAGTCAAACTGCATGATCCACCATCCAATCCTTCCTTTCACCGTTAACCACTTATTTATCGATTGTGAGCTTTGGCAACACAATGTGGTCGTATAGCCGAACGGTTATAATGTAATAAATCATATACAAGACAAAGAAAATTGTAAATGGTAACCAAATCTGATAATACGGATTCAGCATTAATACCTTAAACATCTGAAGCCCAAAAAGGACGTGGACAATTCCAACGATTGCGGGCAATGCAAACAAAACCAAAATCTCACGAGCAATCGAACCTCGAAGCTGTGACTGCCGGGCACCAACCTTATTTAACATCTCATAACGCCGTTTATCGCTGGCAGCCCCGCTGAGGATCTTAAACATCAGGCAACTAGCAAGCATGGCTAGAAAAGCGATTCCTAAAAAGAAACCCATAAATTCAAGACCACCGAATAACACCGTGCCGAGAACAAAAGTACCATAGGTCCCCGGAATCGTTTCAACTGCAGGGCTTCCCATACTAGCAACGATTCGTTTTAACCTAGTTTTTTCTGCCTGCAAATTTTTAACCCTGAATAGCGTTAACCGCTGGGATTGACCCGGAACCTTGTTAAAGACAGTTCGCGAAACAAGCCGGAAAGTCTTTTGAGGCGCATTCGGCTGCAGCACCATCAATTTTTCTGGATGCTGCTTTAATTGGGTACTGGTAAGGCTCCGGTATTTCGGTGATGCTAAACGATTTCTTCTATTTGAATCCAATAGCGGTTTAAAACCAGTAAACTGCACCGGCTGTTTTTTGAGTTGGTCAGCACGGTAATAGATCACCTTATTGGTCTCCTTTTGCTGATAAGTGACCTTGGTATCTAATGCTAACTGATCGATCAGTTGACTAGTTTTTCGCGATGGATTCTTGATTGCCATGGTATAAGGGCTGCTGGCAGTTGATAAAGCTGTTACTTGCCGCTGCATACCAATGCCAACAGTAATTGCTCCCAATGAAAGAGCAATCAGGATTGAAACTACCGATAAAATTTTGGTATAGTTATGAATCCGAAAGCTAAGCTGTGATAACGTAAAGGCGTTTAACCCGCGGTTACTCCAACCTGAGCGCTTGAGTAGTAGTATCAGCCAAACAAAAATGGCGTTGAATAAGAAATAAGTCCCCAGTACAATGGTCACTAACCCAATTGGTATAGCGCTTAGCGCAAATTTTTGAATGTGACTCATGGCATAGTAACCAAGCGTAAGCAATGCAATGCCGATGCCAACCTGAGCTAGCTGACTGATGGGTTTCAACACGGTCCTGTTTGGCTGACTGTCACCTTTCAACAACTGCATTACTGACGTCTTCGTTAACGCAAACCGGTTGATCACCCCAGCAATTAGAAACAAAACGAGATACAGTGCAATGGTAATCAAAACCGCTGGTAAATAAAAAGCGTTGAAATGCTGTAATTTGGTACCAATCATTCGGCTCATTAAAAACGGACCAACAGTAGCAGTGAGCCCCCAGCCTACCAACGTACCAATCACACTAGCAATGGTACCAATCACCATCGTTTCTACTAATATCAGCTGGCCAATTTTAGATTGCTTCGCACCAAGCATCATGAATAAGCCGTAGTCATGACGACGCATACTCATTAAAAATGAATTGGCGTAAAAAACATAAACAAGCGTAATGATGGTCAAGAGAATGGCACCAAATAAGAAGATGAAGCCGGCACCAGTAATCTGTCGTGCGTTGGCTTTAATAAAGGCTTTATTAGTCGCCAATGATTCAAACATATAAAATATCGCGCTGGACATGATCAAACCAAAAAACAGCACAATGTAATCTTTTAGCCGGCTTTTAATACCGGCAAATTCAAGTCTGTTTAACATATGGCTGTCCTCCCCTAATCAAATGTGCCAAGCGTATCAAGAATAGCTTGGTAGAATTGCTGTTGGGATTGGCTCCCTCTTCTAATTTCCTGACTAATTTTGCCATCTTTAATAAACAAGATGCGTTGGCAATAGCTGGCAGAAAACGGATCGTGCGTCACCAGTAAAATTGGCACTTGTTGATCGTGATTCACGGCTGACAGCATCTCTAATAGATCCCGAGCGCTGTTTGAATCAAGAGCGCCAGTAGGTTCATCGCCGAAAAGAATGGCTGGATGAGAGACCAGTGCCCGTGCTGCGGCAACTCGCTGCTTTTGTCCGCCAGAGATTTCAGTTGGATATTTTTCTAAAATCGTTTCTATATTTAATTGCTTCGCAACCCGTTGAACTTCAGGCTGCGCTTTTTTTCGACTGATATTTTGTAATGAGAGTGGCAACGCAATGTTTTCATAGTTCGTTAGATTCTCTAGCAGGTTAAAATCCTGAAAAATAAAGCCTACCTGCTTGGCCCGAAAATCAGCAATTTGGTTACCCTTTAAATTGGCTAAAACCTGCTGGTTAATTTCGACTTCACCCGACGTCGGCTCATCTAACGTTGCTAGAATATTAAGTAATGTCGTTTTGCCTGACCCTGAGGCACCCATGATGCCGACAAATTCATCCGCGGTTACATCAAAGCTGATGCCCTTCAATGCCTCATACTGCTTCTCACCTGTCCTGCCATAGGTTTTGTGTAAGTCTCGTACCGAGACAACTGGGTTTAGTGTCATGATTCCCCTCCATTGATCCATAATGATAACCATTCGTTATTTGGTTAGTTACTCATGTAGCTAACTATAAAGGTGAGACGATGGTTTGTCAATTGGAAATTTTTTGGGGGTTAGAAAATGTGAAGCTATTCCGTTTACCTAGCCTAAACGCGTAAAAAGAGACAGCCCCCGGCCGTATAACAGAAATAACCCTACCACCCAAGTTCGGGGTGATAGGGTTATTTCTGTTATACTCTGGGGGCTAAACGTCCCTTTTTAAGCTCTCTTACTTATAACTCTTAGCTGGCAATACGGCACCTTTATAGTGGTTATAGATCCACTTTTGTGTACTCTTTGATTGCAATGCCTTCATCAATTTCTTGATAGCTGGCTTCTTTTGGTCACCCTTCCGCACGGCAACAATGTTGACGTATGGAGACGATGACTTTTCAGTTGCGATAGCTTGCTTCAATGGATTCAAGCCTGCTTGAACAGCGTAGTTAGCGTTAATGAAGTCCACGTCGCCTTCACCGTTCTTGTAGATACTTGGCATCAATTTTGGTTCATAACTGTGCTTGAACTTCAAATGACGAGGGTTTGACGTAATGTCTGAGAAGTTTGCGGTGGTAATATCAATACCCTTCTTAACCTTGATCAACCCAGCATCCTGCAAAATCGTCAAGATACGGCCGTAGTCAGGGGTGTTAGAACTTGCTAAAATGGTTGACCCATCCTTGACATCTTTTAAGTTCTTAACTTTCTTTGAGTAAGCTGAAATTGGTTCCAAGTGAACACCACCGGCACTGACCAACGTACCATGGTTAGCTTTGTTCCATTGGTTTAAGAATGGTGTGTGCTGGAAGTAATTAGCATCCAATTCCTTACTTGCTAAGGCTTTATTAGGCATAACGTAATCTTGGAAAACCTTGATCTTTAAGTTAACGCCTTCCTTTTTCAGTTGAGGCTGAACGTGCTTCAAGATTTGTGCGTGAGGCACGGCCGAAGCACCCACCGTAATCGTAGTGGTTTTTGGCTTACTTGAACTGTTACCGCAAGCGGCTAATAGTATGGTCGTTGCAGCAATTCCTAAAATACCTAGAATCCGTTTCGAAGTCTTCATGAACAATTCCTCCCAAAATGTAGAATAATAAGTTTTTATAAGGTCCGCTTATCAATCCGGCGAACCAGGAAATCCCCAATAAATTGAAATGCAAAAACGATAACCACAATGATAACCGTTGCAACCAGCACGATGGTGTTATTGTTTGCCTGGAAACCATCAATGTAGGCCAAGTTCCCTAAGCCACCGGCACCGATAGCACCAGCCATTGCGGTATAGCCAATCAATGAGATGGTCGTCACCGTTGCACCTGATACCAATGCCGGCATACTCTCTGGCAGTAATACTTTGTAGACAATCTGCCAGCTGCTAGCTCCCATCGCTTCAGCGGCTTCAATAACGCCACGATCGATTTCGTGGAATGCTAATTCAACCATCCGGGCGTAAAACGGCGCTGCTGAAACAATCAGCGATGGCAGCGCGGCAACCGGACCAATGATGGTTCCCACCAAGTTCTTGGTGATTGGCAAAAGCAACATAATCAAAATGATGAACGGAATTGACCGAAAGACGTTAACCAGGAAGGAAACGACAGCGTTAAGCACTTTGACCCAAATACTTTGACTAGCCGTTGTCTCAAATAATAGCAAACCTAATAAAACTCCTAAGATTGCAACGGCAATCATCGAAACCACTGTCATCCAAATGGTCTCCCAAGTTGCAGCGCCCATGTTGGCCCAATCAACCGTTTTAAACGCAAAGTACGATCCGTTAGTCACGGTGAATCACCTCCGTTTCCACGCGCATTTTCTTCAGCAGCTCCAAGGCGCCATCCATACTTTCTTTCTCACCAGTGATCTGCAAGTAAAGTGAACCAATGGACCCTTCCTGCGTTTGGTGGATACTGCCCTCAATGATGCTGACTTGCAGTTTTGGAAACCGGTGAATCATTTCAGAAACAATCGGTAATTTGGCTTGGTCGCCATGAAAGACCAGCTGAACAATGGTCCCTTCCGGATAACTCTTGATCAAGTCTTCCACGATACTGTTCGTATCGGTCAACGCTGGATCGACTTCTTCACTGACAAAGCGCTTAGTAATCTCTTGTTTCGGGTTCCGGAAGACGTTGAAGACCGTGCCTTGTTCAACGACCTTACCATCATCCATAACTGCCACGTGATCGCAAATTTTACGAATGGCGTGCATTTCATGCGTAATGAGTACAATGCTCAAATTCATTTTCTTGTTGATCTCCAGCAGCAGATCCAAAACCTCATCCGTCGTTTGGGGGTCCAAAGCACTGGTAGCTTCATCGGAAATCAGGATTTCTGGATCGTTAGCCAAAGCTCTGGCAACCCCAACCCGTTGCTTTTGACCACCTGATAATTCGGACGGGTAAGAATGCTCACGACCGGTCAACCCAACTAGGTCAACTAAATGCTGCGCTTTTTCCTGCCGTTTCTTGCGTGATACTCCTGCCACTTCCAATGGGAACATGATGTTTTGAATCACTGTCCGTGACCAAAGTAAGTTGAAATGCTGAAAGATCATGCCGATCTTTTGCCGTTTTCTTCTTAACTCCGTTCCTGAAAGTGCCGTGATTTTATCACCGTTAATATCAATCTCACCGCTGGTTGGGGTTTCAAGACCATTTAACATCCGTGTCAAGGTACTTTTCCCAGCACCGGAATAACCAACAATGCCATATATTTCACCGTCATCAATGTTTAAATTAACATCGGAAACAGCGGTCAAATCGCCATCTTTAGTGGTGAATGTTTTTGTCACGTCTTTAAATTCAATCACTGCGGTTACCTCCTTTATCCAAATAAAAAAGCCTCGTCCCAACTTAAATCAAATGATTTAAGTAAGGGCGAAGCTTATCGCGTACCACCTTATATTCGTTACTGCCTCACAGCAATAACCTCAACGAGTCCGAAGACTCAACGGGATAGTGGCCGTTAACCAGTCACGGCTTACTCAAGTTCACCGTAACCTCTTTGTGCAAAACCATCTTCAGTGTTTCGTGCCGATCCCTTTTCACCACTTGGGACTCTCTTAGCGTCCACTCAACGCTTACTCATTCTGCCGATCTCTTATTCAATTAAGTCAATGACAAAAGTATAGTCATCTCAATGAGAGCTGTCAAGGAAAAATGTCATTGAAATTTCAGAATCTAATCAAACTGCAATTAGGCTTCCTTAATATCAACGAGCCAAGCGTCAGCTTCTTCTTCACTATTTAAGCTGTCAAAGTCGTTAGCTAACTGTGGGTTCACAGCAACAACTTCACCGCTGACAGGACTGTCAATGTCCGAGACGGCTTTTTCAGCTTCAACGCTAATCAATGTCTTGCCCTTCGTCACTTTGTCGCCAACACTTGGTAGGTGAGCAAACTTAATGGTACCTAATTCATCTTGACCAGCTTTCGTTAACCCAAGACGAGTCTTGCCATCCATTACTTTTGTCCAGAAATAAGTTGCTTCTTCACTCATACTTTCACCTCATACCAATTATTTTGACTCTATTCAAAGTCCTCGTTACGACTAAACATGTAACTCTTATTATGATAACGCATCGACATGATTAAGCCAATACCTATCATATTCCCAATCAGCGCGGACCCACCTTGGCTGACGAATGGTAAAGGAATCCCTGTCAGTGGCAGCAAGCCAATATTCATCCCAATATTTTCAAAGGTATGAAATAAAATCATCATGATAACACCGGTTGAAATATAGGCATAAAATACGTTTTTGGTATCAAATGTCACTCGGATCATTTGGTAGATCAACATGAAATAGAGCAAAATCAAAATTAAACTGCCAATAAAACCGAAGTTTTCACCAATAACCGAAAAGATCATATCGGATTCACGCACCGGAACGTATACCTTAGAAACATCGAAACCAGTTCCGAAAATACCACCAGAGCCAATGGCCTTCATACTTTGCCATAGTTGATAACCCTGATCAGAGGTGTTACTTGCCGGGTTCAGCCAAGTATCGATTCGTGAAAACTGATACGATGCAAAACCTAAATGTTCCAGTATCGTCCGCCCAGTAGTGGTGGCGACCAGCATTAACGCCCCGCCGCCAACACCTGCCAAAGCAGCTGCCACCGGAACAATAATCCGCCAAGTGATTCCCGCGACTAGTGCAACACCTGCCACAATTGCAAAGAACACCAACATCGTCCCAAAGTCATTTTGGAGCCGAAGTAATACGGCTACTGGCAGCAGCCAAGCCACCATTTTACCCAATAATAGCCAATCCGAATGCGTAGTATGCTCATAATATTTATGATTATGGTCACTGGCAACTCGTGCCAGCATTAAGATGAAGGCTGGTTTCATCACCTCTGAAGGTTGGAAAGTCAATGGTCCAATAGCGAACCACGATTTAGCACCGGTAGAAGCCGCGTAGGAACGGCTGTAAAATACCAGCACAGCCGTCAGCAGAAAAATTCCCAGCCAATACGCCAAGGGTGCTACTTTCCACAACTGTTCTGAATCAAACTGCATAATAATGACCACGGCAATCGTTCCGATAACGTACCATGCAACCTGCGACACCATGACAGTCATCACGTTGGTTGCACCGGAATCATGAGTTGCCGCGACATAAATCGACGCAAGGCCGATCAATGCCAGCATCAGAACGCAAAAAATAACGCCATAGTCGATTCGCGATTCTGAATCATCTTCGCGACGTTCATTCATTGCATCATATCCTCCTCTCACTCACGCGTTTATTATAGACGGCTTCAACACCATCCTGATAAAAATTTGCTATCCTTAACCGTTTTTTTAGGTCTCAAATATCAAGTGAGAAGATTAATGATGTAGATTATAGGTTTGAATCAAGTACTCAATAGCTTCGTCCTGTGTTTTAACTTTGACCGGGCGATCAGAACCAACTTGAGCCTCAAAAGAGCCGTTTTCCAGTGGCATTACGGTCCCGATTACTTCTTTATTAATGGACAGTTGTAACCCATCAACGCCTTTAACCGTGACATCGTCGATTGCCACACCGACTGGTTGTTTCTTTTTAGACATGGGGAACTCCTTTTACAATTTTATTTTAAATTCATCTCTTTTAGATAGGCCATTTCAGCTTGTTTGTTGCGCTTTAAACTGAAATGATCTGGGACAGGATCATAGCCGCCGTGCACAAACGGATTACAGCGAAGTATCCGTGCTGCACCCATTAAAGTTCCTTTAATGGCACCGTGTTTCTGCAGTGCTTTTAAAGTGTAGGCTGAACAGGTTGGTGAATAACGGCAAGTTGGCGGAAATAACGGTGAAATAAAGCGCTGATAGCCGCGCACAAGCATCATCAATAACCTTTTCAAAGCGACTCCTATCTACGACCATGCTTCTTGGTGGTCGCTGCGTTCATGTGTTCCAATAAAATACCGGCACCCTTGGCTACGTTATCTAGTGGGTTTTCTGAAATTACAACCGGAACCTTCAACTGTTCGATCAAGAGCTTATCAACACCGTGAAGTAAAGCACCCCCACCGGTAAGCATAATGCCGCGGTCGATAATATCAGCGGCCAACTCTGGTGGAACAACTTCCAGCACGTCTTTAGCAGCCTTGACAATTTGATCCATGACACTGCTGATTGCAGGATAAATATCCTTAGATGTCACTTCGATTGACCGTGGCATACCAGAAACGGAATCACGACCACGAACTTCCAAAGATTCGTTGTGATCATCATCCGGATATGCTGAACCGATCTTGATCTTAATAGATTCGGCGGTTCGTTCACCAACCTGTAAATTATGCTGAGTCTTTAAGAAATTAATAATGTTAGCGTTTAACTCATCACCGGCAATTCGAATTGACTTGCTGGCCACAATGTCACCAAGTGACAAGACGGCAATGTCACTCGTCCCGCCACCAATGTCGATAACCATGTTGCCTTGCGGCTTGAAAATATCCATTCCGGCACCAACGGCAGCAACCTTTGGTTCTTCTTCCAAATAAACTTTGCCGCCGCCGGACTTTTCAGCAGCCTGTATAATAGCACGGCGCTCAATTTCAGTAATATTGGTAGGTGCACAGATCATAATGTTCGGCTTTGCCATAAAGCCCTTTACACTTAATTTACTAATAAAATATGACAGCATGCTTTCAGTGACGTCAAAGTCAGAGATCACACCATCCTTTAATGGCCGGATTGCCCGAATGTTGCTTGGGGTACGTCCCACCATCCGGTAGGCTTCTGAGCCTACTGCTAGTACTTGATTTGACTTTGTATCAACCGCCACAACTGAGGGCTCGTTTAAAACGATTCCCTTGCCAACCGCGTAAATCAAAACGTTGGCGGTACCAAGGTCAATACCAATATCTTTTGCCATCCTATCGAATTCCTCCTGAACTTATTATCTCAACCGTTAATTATAGCATATCCATACTAAGATGGGGTAAGCGAAAAAAGTTCGGAACAGACTCGCCGTTCCGAACTCTCCGCGTTGAATTAATCATTCGTTTTAGTCTTTAGAATAACTTCTTCTTGTTCCGGTACACTAACCCGTTCAATTTCTGCACCTAACGCTCTTAGCTTTAAGTGGAAATTATAGTAACCACGATCAAGATACTTCAAATTAGTCACCTGTGTATAACCGTTAGCAACTAAGCCGGCAAGTACCAATGCAGCTGCGGCCCGTAAATCAGAAGCCGCTACTTCCGCGCCGTTAAACTGGGTTGGTCCGTACAGGGCAACCGTCCGGCCTTCGACTTTAAACTTGGCGTTCATCCGTCGAAGTTCTTCCAAGTGCATGAACCGATTTTCAAAAACCGTTTCGGTTAACGTACTCGTACCATCAGCACAGAGATGAAGGACGGTCATCTGGGGCTGCATATCCGTTGGAAAGCCGGGGTGCGGTAAGGTTTTAACGTTAGTTGGCTTCAAGGTTTCGGGGCCAATGACGCGAACGCCATCATCTTCAATCAAAACCGTGACACCCATCTCTTCAAGTTTAGAAATCAACGGCTTATTATGCTCAGCAATCGCATTCTTAACTAACACATTACCATGAGTTAAGGCGGCTGCTACCATAAAGGTCCCCGCTTCGATTCGGTCCTGTACAACGTAGTGTTCAGTTCCGTGCATGCTGGTAACGCCTTCTACCCGAATCGTTTCGGTGCCGGCACCACGGACTTTAGCACCCATTTTATTCAAAACATTGGCCAAATCCACAATTTCTGGTTCGCGAGCAACATTTTCAATCGTTGTCGTTCCCTCAGCTAACGTAGCAGCCATCATAATGTTTTGGGTTGCACCGACACTTGGGAAATCAAGGTAAATGTTCGCGCCAACCAGCCGCTCAGCAGTGGCTTCAATGTAGCCATCATGCTGATCAATAGTGGCCCCTAGCGCTTCAAAGCCCTTCAGATGCAAGTCAACTGGCCGCGTTCCAATAGCACAGCCACCAGGCATCGCAACTTTTGCATGACCGTAGCGCGCCAATAGCGGCCCCATCACTACGATTGAAGCACGCATTTTAGAAACATACTCAAAGGGTGCTTGAGTTGACAATTTTTTAGCAGCATTTAAACGAATCGTATTTGTTTCTTCATCAAAATCCACGTCCAAGTTCAAAAACTTTAATACCTTATTCATGGTATAGACGTCGGATAGAATCGGAACGTTTGTGAGGACCATATCATCATGTTCAGCCAAGATCGATGCTGCTAAAATCGGCAACACAGCATTCTTTGCGCCTTCAATGTGAACAGTCCCAGATAGTTCGCGGCCGCCATGTACAATAATCTTTTCCAAAAAAATTCCCTCCACAAGCTGCATTATTTAACGAGAAAAATTAAATTTCTAACATTATCTATAAAGTTCAAGAAAAATTCGCTGCAGGTATAGCCTACTGTTACCGACAGTAAAACGATCAGTACCCGTGCTTGGCTCGGATAAAGCCGCATGACGTTCTCAATGTGTAGTTTTTGAATACTCCAAAAAGCCACAAAAATAAAGACAAAATGACTAATTAATGTCATCAAAGCCTGAGCACCGATAGTTTGCATGGTTCACTTTCCTTTCTGCATTACCCCTAAAATATAGCATATTTCATGCCTTCTGTCCCCAATTCTATTGCATTTGTAATATTACGTTTTACAAAGCAAACTTTTTACGCGATCTTAGTCCTTATGTGTAACATAAATTTTATAGTTATCATTATAAACGACTAAATTTGCATCGAATAAAAATCCCTTTTTCACCACAAAGTTAGTCGATCACTGCTTCACACTTAGTTTAACTAGGTTAATCTATTTTTGGAATTATTAATTATTCATTAAAATTGACTTTTTAATATACTAATAGACTATCAGACATATTCCTTGTGAAGTGCCATTTATTCAACAACTTTACTTCTATGCCAACGTTTGAAAGCGCTATCCACAAAGAATATTTACGCCATTTCACAATCTTATCGTTTGATGGTAATCTTTAGTCGTTAAGTTGAACATTTCATTCACGGAGATGATTATTTTGATTAAAGAAGTTCATATGCCAAAGCTGAGTCCCAAATCTGATGAGTACTTTTTCGGTAAATGGGACAAGCAGCCTGGCGATTCAGTGAAGACTGGCGACGTCTTGTTTGAAGTTGAAACTGAAAAGGCCATCAGCCAAGTTGAAAGCCAAGAAGATGGCATCTTAAAAGCACAAGAGGTAGCTGCTGGTGAAACCACAAAAGTTGGCGACCTAGTTGCAACTATCGAAGTCGCTTAGGAGGAATTCAAAATGACAGCAAAACAACAAACATCTGCACCAACTAAAGCACCGGCAAAGCCAAGCTGGTTAAAAGTAACGTACGATCAAAAAAAAGTCGATAAGATGACTAGCTTGCTTTCTGGAATGAACCTAAACACGGTTTGCGCGGAAGCTAACTGCCCAAACTTGGGCGAATGTTTCGGCAGCGGATCAGCTTCGTTCATTATCCTAGGGCCCAACTGCACCCGTGCCTGCCGCTTTTGCGACATTCCACATGGGCATCCCAAAGATGTCGACCTGCTAGAACCACTACGAGTTGCCCAAGCGACTAAAAAACTTGGTCTGACCCACGTGGTGGTCACCAGCGTTGACCGGGATGACTTACCAGACTTAGGTGCTGACCAATTCGTCAGAACTATTAACGCCATTAGGGAACTCAATCCCAAGACTTCCATTGAAGTCCTGACACCTGATTTTCAAGGCCGCGAAGACTGCTTGGATAAAGTGATTGCGGCCGGCCCAGATGTCTTTAACCACAACATGGAAACTGTTCGCCGCATCACGCCTAAAGTTCGCAACCGTGCAACTTACGAGACCTCCCTTCACGTTTTAAAGTACGTCAAGGAACACGCGCCTAAAACCATGTACGTCAAGACGGGGATCATGCTTGGCCTTGGCGAAAAGGACGAAGAAGTTTACCAGTTAATGGACGACTTGCGGGCAATCGACGTTGACTTCTTAACAATTGGTCAATATGTCCAACCAGGCCCCAAAAACTACACCCTGCGTGAATGGGTACCGATGAAGCGTTATCAGGAATACTATAAACAAGCAATGAAGCGCGGCTTCAAATTCGTTGCCAGCTCACCACTTGTCCGCAGTTCCTACAAAGCTAAGGAGGAGCTGGAAGCGGTGGAAAACAAATGATTTACTTACCTGTCGACAGCCTAGATGTGCGACACAACTTTGCTTTAGAATACTATTTAATGACTGAAAAGCGCCCCTCTGAACCGGTTTTACTGTTATGGTCTACAACACCGACCGTCATGTTAGGTAAGTATCAAACCGCTGAAAATGAGCTTAATCGCCCCTTTATAGAAGCTAACCACATTGCCGCAGTCAGACGATTGTCGGGTGGCGGTACCATTTATAACGATCAAGGCGGCTGTCAGTTCACTCTGATCACGCCTACTCAAGACACTACCATTGATTTCACTTCGGGTTTGAGTCTAGTCAGTCAAGCACTGAACCGAATCGGCATCAAAACCCAAAATGACAGCCGTAACGACTTAGTGGTTGACGGCCGCAAAGTTTCTGGTAGCGCCCAATACATGACTGACGGCTTCCGTCTGCATCACGGCAGCCTGCTGTTTAATTCAAACCTGAACTGGATGGCACATGTGCTAAAGGTCGATCCGGTAAAACTGAAAGCAAAGCATATCAGCTCTGTCCACCAGCGAACGGTGAACCTGATTGAACAGCAACCTAACTGGACCGCAGCGGAGTTTAAACAGCAACTTGAACACGCGCTGATCGAGATCACCAACGCCAAAACAGATTATTTAACTTCTGCTGAAGAAAGCCGCTTACGGGTAATCGCCGCCGAGCACTTTAGCGAGGCTGCGGTATGGCACAGTGATCACCGCGATTTTGACCACGTCCATAAGCGCTACTTAAAGGGCATTGGCGTAATTGCCGTTGCATTCAGTTTAGATCACCATCAGCGTTTTTCAGCAATCAAGATTTCCGGTGATTTCTTTAGTAATATCAACCTTCAGCGCTTCGAACAGGCTCTGATTGGCAAGACCTATCAGCCCCAAGCGGTCACACCAGTGATTGAACATCAGCTACGGCAAACCCCCATCAAGGGTCTTCAACCGGAACAGTTGACTGAGTTATTATTTTAATATGATTGTGGAATATTTTACTGAAAAAGCAAGATTTGAGGTTAACCATCAAAAGTTGCTGTCAGGTAACTCATTTTAAAAATTACTGACTCAAATTATTCTTAAACCCTAAATACAAATCATTAGATAATACTTAATTAAACAATTAGTTTATAAAAAGGGGAAGTTGATTGTTAAATACCCGACAATCAGCTTCCTTTTTATGCAGCTTTCAATTTGGAGCAAAAAAAGACGCTAGCCATAAATGGCATAGCGTCCTCGCTTGCAATTTTACTTGCCAGCAACGTTAATTCGATTGATCGCCCGCCGAAGTGCAACTTCTGCACGTGCAAGTTCATCTTTATCGTGTGCATCTTGCGCTTTTTTGATCCGAGCTTCAGCCCGTTTCTTAGCGTTTTGAGCACGTTCAACATCGATTTCATCTTGTTTTTCCGCAGAGTCAGCGACAATGGTTGCAACATTGTCAGAGAATTCGATGAAACCGCCATTTACGGCAATTTTATCTTTCTGATCACCGTTGGCTGATTGGATACGTGCTTCATCAAATGCTAACGAAGCAATCACAGGAACGTGGTTGGCCATAATACCGAGTTCACCAAGCTGCGTCTTTACGACTAGCATCTTAACTTGCTCGTTATCATAGACGTTACCATCGGGGGTTACGATACTAACGGTTAAAACTGATTGATCATCAGCCAATTAGAACCCCTCCTTACTTGCTTAAGTTAGCCTGCATCTTCTTGGCGTTTTCAACAACGTCTTCAATTGGGCCACAGTTACGGAAAGCATCTTCTGGAAGATCATCATACTTACCTTCCAAGATTTCCTTAAAGCCTTTAACGGTATCGGAAACCGGAACATACTTACCTGGTAACCCGGTAAATTGTTCAGCAACAGAGAAACTTTGTGACAGGAAGAATTGAATCCGACGAGCACGACCAACAATGGTCTGTTCTTCGTCTGACAATTCATCCATCCCAAGAATTGAGATAATGTCTTGAAGTTCACGGTAACGTTGCAAAACGTGTTGAACTTCCGTGGCCACTTCATAGTGTTCTTGACCAACAACTTGTGGGTCAAGGGCAGTTGAAGTTGAAGCCAACGGGTCAACGGCTGGGTAGATACCTTGTTGCGTCAATGAACGTTCCAGGTTGGTGGTAGCGTCCAAATGGGCGAAAGTCGTTGCTGGAGCAGGGTCGGTATAATCATCGGCAGGAACGTAAACCGCTTGAATAGAAGTGATTGAACCCTTCTTAGTAGAAGTGATCCGTTCTTGTAACTGACCCATTTCGGTAGCCAACGTAGGTTGGTAACCAACGGCTGAAGGAATCCGGCCAAGTAAGGCTGAAACTTCCATCCCGGCTTGAGTAAACCGGAAGATGTTATCAATAAATAACAGCACATCTTGACCCTTAACATCACGGAAGTACTCCGCAATGGTTAAGCCAGTCAAAGCAACCCGCATACGTGCACCAGGTGGCTCGTTCATTTGACCATAGACCATGGCCGTTTTCTCGAGAACACCCGAGCCTTTCATTTCATAGTACATATCGTTACCTTCACGGGTACGTTCACCGACACCTGTGAAGACAGAAATACCGTTATGGCCTTGTGCAATGTTGTGGATTAATTCTTGAATCAGAACGGTTTTACCAACACCGGCACCACCGAACAAACCAATTTTACCACCACGAACATAAGGTGCTAACAAGTCAATAACTTTAATCCCGGTTTCCAGAATTTCTGAAGTAGGATTCAATTCATCGTACTTAGGAGCGTCACGGTGAATTGGTAATCTTTCAGCATCTGGGCCGAATTCGGGACCGCCGTCAATTGGATCCCCGAGGACGTTAAATACTCGACCAAGTGTGTCATCGCCGACTGGAACGGTAATTGAAGAACCAGTGTTTTCAACTTCCATTCCACGACGAAGACCATCAGTACCATCCATGGCAATCGTTCTCATTACACCGTCACCTAATTCAAGGGTAACTTCAGTAACAAGGAAACTGCCATCATCTTTTTTGATGTGAAGCGCAGTATTGATATCTGGGAGTTCGTCATCCAACGGGAATTCAACGTCGACAACTGGTCCGATAACTTGAACAACTTTACCAGAACTCATTATTCGTTAATTCCTCCCGTCATTAATTATTCAATGCCTCTTGCCCACCAGTAATTTCAGTAATTTCAGTCGTAATTGCTGCTTGGCGAGCACGATTATATTGCAATTCAAGGTCAGCAATGAGGTCGTCAGCATTATCTGAAGCCGACTTCATAGCATTAGAACTTGATGCGTGTTCAGACGTCTTAGCATCCAAGATTGCTCCAAAAATGAGGCTTTCTGAATACTGTGGTAGAACAACTTTCAATACTTCCTTTTCAGAAGGTTCCATATCGTAAGTTGCTGTCAGCGGTTGTGCTTGAGTTTCCTCAGCCGCATCGCCACTTAGTGTTTCACTGTCAACTGGCAACATCTTTTCGCCACGGAACCGAGAACTGATTCGGTTAACGAAATGGCTGTAGCAAACATAGAGTTCACTGAAAACGCCACTATCATACATTGAGGTAATCGTTTTGACAATTTCTCTAACTTCGTTAAAAGTCGGCACATCACTGACACCACGATATTCGTAGGCCACGTTTTCACCGCGCTTTTTATAGAAATCAGCACCAGTACCGCCAACTGCAAGAATCATATGTTCATTATCGCCACTGTGGCTCGTAATGAATTCATTGGTCTCACGAAGGACGTTACTGTTATAACTGCCAACCATACCCCTATCAGAAGTAATGACTAAATATGCTGTCTTACTTGACTGCTTGGATTGCGAATCACTCGAGGAACCATCCAATAGATGAGATTTTGCCAGATGCATCACAACAGCTTTGACTTTGCTAACGTAGTCTTGGTAACCTACGGCTGCTTTTTGAATCTGATTCAACTTAGCAGTTGAAATCATCTGCATCGCTGAAGTGATCTGGCGTGTACTCTTTGTTGAAGCAATGCGGTGTTGAACAGCGCTCATTGATTCAGCCATCAGCTCTCACTATCCTTCCTCAAGTTTATTTGTTCGCTACGGTTTCTTTGTCATCATTCGTTGGTTGGAATGTTTTGGCAAATTCAGAAACGGCTGCTTCCATCTTATCGTTGTCTGGCAAATCACCGGTCTTACGGATTGTTTCAAGCAGATCGGCATGTGAGGCATCGAAGAAATCAAAGAGTCCGCTTTGGAACTTGGCGATATCATCCAACTCAACCTTATCAAGATAACCATGGGTTAATGCGTACAAGATCAAGACTTGTTTTTCAACTGGAAGTGGAGAATGCAGCGGTTGCTTCAATACTTCGACAGTACGAGCACCACGGTTCAGCTTAGCCTGGGTAGCTTCATCCAAATCAGAACCAAATTGAGCAAATGATTCCAATTCATGATATGAAGCAAGGTCCAAACGAAGTGTCCCGGCAACTTTCTTCATCGCCTTGATTTGGGCATCACCACCAACCCGGGAAACGGAAGTCCCGGCATCGATAGCTGGCCGAATACCTGAATAGAACGAATCGCTATCCAAGAAAATTTGACCATCGGTGATGGAAATAACGTTGGTTGGAATGTAAGCTGAAATGTCTCCAGCTTTAGTTTCAACGATTGGCATAGCAGTCATTGAACCACCGCCAAGATCATCGCTCAGCTTAGCAGCCCGTTCGAGTAACCGTGAGTGGGTGTAGAAAATATCCCCAGGATAAGCTTCACGACCTGGTGGCCGACGAAGAATCAAGGAAAGTTCACGATAGGCATCGGCTTGTTTTGAAAGATCATCATAGATAATCAAAACGTGCTTGCCGTTAAACATGAACTCTTCACCCATAGCAGCACCGGCATATGGCGCGATGTAGAGTAATGGAGCTGGTTCTGATGGACCGGCAGTAACAACGATCGTGTAGTCCATAGCACCAAACTTACGTAAGGTTTCTACTTGACTACGAACAGTTGATTCCTTTTGACCGATCGCAACGTAAATACAAATCATATCTTGGTCTTTTTGGTTAATGATCGTATCAATACCAACTGTTGTTTTACCAGTTTTACGGTCACCAATGATCAATTCACGTTGACCACGACCAATTGGAACTAAGGAGTCAATGGCTTTCATACCAGTTTGAAGTGGTTGGAAAACTGACTTCCGTTGCATAACGCCTGGTGCTTTTCGTTCGATAGGACGGGTTTTATCAGTTTTGATTTCGCCCTTACCATCAACGGGTTGACCTAATGAGTTAACGACCCGACCGATCATGGCATCTCCAACGGGAACTTCCATGATACGACCAGTACGCTTAACTGTATCGCCTTCAGTGATCTTTGTGAAATCACCAAGGACAACGATACCAACATCGTTACTTTCAAGGTTTTGGACCATGCCATAAACCCCGCTATCGAATTCGAGCAACTCACCAGCCAACGCGTTTTCAAGTCCGTGAGCTCTGGCGATACCATCACCAACATAGGTAACAGTACCAGTTTCTTCAACAGAGATCTCGTCTTGGTAGTTTGCTAATTGTTGTTTGATTAGAGCACTGATTTCCTCAGCTTTAATGCTCATATAGGTTTCACCCCTTTATAAAGATCTCTTATACTAATAATGTTTGACGCAAACGGTGAATTTTCGTCTTAATGGAACCATCAAGGATCGTTCCAGCAGACCGAATAATCACGCCGCCAATAATAGACGTATCAACTTTACTTGTTAAAATGACTTGTTTGGCGCCGACCCGCTTAGCATAACCTGATTTAATAGCATCAAGCTGTGCATCATCAAGGGCGACCGCAGTAGTGACATCGGCATAAACCGTTTGGTTATGTTCATCATACAGTTGTTCGAACTGATCAATGATTTCTACCATTGCATCCATCCGATCGTAATCATAAACCATTTGAACCAAATTATGGATCGTACCTTCAGTACTATCTAATAACGGCTTGACTAAGGCTTCCCGCTTAGCTAGCGCTAAACTACTATCGGTTAATGCACTGCCCAATTGCGGGTTGTCCAGAAAGACTTTACGAAGCTGTTTGAGGTCCCCGTAAGCAGCGTCCAGTTGGTCGTTGCTCGCAAGCAGTTCAAACAGCGCTTTTGAGTAGCGCTTGGCTACCGTTACCTTATCAAGACTCATGTTACTTCCCCAACCCTTCGATATAAGAATCAATCAATGCCTTTTGATCATCAGCGTTTAATTCTTTTTGAATGATCTTGGAAGCAATCTCAATAGATAGGTCAGCCACATCGTTACGTACGCTAGACAATGCATCTTGACGCTCTTGCTCGATGTCCTTCTTAGCGTTGTCCTTCAATGCCTGAGCATCGGTTTGGGCTTGAGCTAAAATACCATCGCGTTGTTGTTGACCTTGCTTCTTAGCAGAATCAACAATTCCTGTAGCTTCTTGACGAGAATTAGCTAGCGCATCTTGACGTTGTTTTGCAAGCTTTGCTGCATCGTCACGCGACTTTTCTGCTGAATCGATATCATTAGAGATCTTGTCAGCACGATCTTGCATCATTTGATTGATTGGCTTCCAAGCAACCAGCTTGATCAACCACATCAATATGATGAAACAAATCGCATAGAAGAGCATATCTCCAATTGCAAGACTACTAGCTACGGCTAAATGTGAAAACATCTATTGACACCTCCTTCTGTTAAAAATTAAATTTAACGTGTTGCAAAACATTACTTGTTCATAACAAGCAAGGCCACAACGAAGGCAATGATAGGCATGGCTTCAACCAACCCAACACCAATGAACATGTTAGTCCGTAATTGACCAGATAATTCTGGTTGGCGTGACATACCTTCTAGCATCTTAGAAATAACGATACCATCACCGACACCACCACCGATAGCTGCACCGGCCATGGCAATACCTGCTGCAATAGCTCCCATAATCTGTAGTTCCTCCTTAAAATGATGTAGACATAATAGATGAATATTGTAAGTCGTTTACTCCTCAACTTCAAGCTTCATTTGAAGACAAATTACTCTTCAATTTCAAGCTTCTTATCGATATAAACGGCTGAAAGTGTTACAAACACGTACGCTTGAATGGCACCAAGGAATGCAGAGAACCCTTGCCATACCAATTCCAGTGGAACTGCCACGATCATCGTCGCAATCCCATGCGAGAAGGCAAGGTTACCGATAATCTTCAGCAACATTTCACCAGAGAAAATCACACCGAAAATACGTAGACCTAACGTCAAGAAGTTCGTGAATTCCTCAAAGATACTAATTGGTAACCAAAAAACGAACGGTTGCAAGTAACCTGAGAAGTGTTTCTTCCAACCAAACTTCATTACACCGGCAAACTGAGCAATCATTAAGGTTGCTAACGAGAATGTCATGGTAACGATTGGATCAGAAGTTGGACTTCTAACAAAGTCCTTCCCACCAACAGCAATTTGCAAGAACAAACCAAGCTGGTTAGAAATGAACAGGAATAGGAACAAGGTGAACCCATAAAGGCCGAAAGCGCCCGTTTCATTTCCAGGGATAGAACCCTTCAAAATTCCGTTTGTAAAATCAATTAACCATTCCAGGACGTTTTGTCCCTTACCTGGCTTCATTGTGATGTGCCGAGAAAGCGCAAATACAAACAAAAAAACGAGTACAAACGCAATTAACCCCGAAAAGATGTTTGCGGCATTAAACGTAAGTCCCCCGAATTGAAAGGTTGCAACTGAAGATGGATCTCCCACAGAGTATCACCTCTTTTCAAACTAGTTAACGTTGGAAGTTCTGAAGAACCTCGTTCATTAATCAACAAGTCAAATTTCAAATCTTCGAACGTAGTATTTTAATGAAAAATCTTCATTACAAATACAAACAAAATAATACCACCGTTCATATGAAAATACAAAGCTATTCGGAAAAATATACGGATAAAAAAAGCCAATTAATCGACCGGTCTAACGCTTACGAGACAGATTCATATTAATTGACTGTTATCATATTTATGCGAATTTACTTCGTTCCAAATAACCGGTCACCAGCATCACCTAAACCAGGAACAATGTACCCATCCTTATTCAGATGATCATCTAGGGCAGCCGTATAAATATCAACGTCTGGGTGCTTCTTACGAAGGGCTTTGACACCTTCCGGAGCAGCAACCAAGCAGACAAACTTAATGTTAGTGGCACCCCGCTTCTTCAAGGCATCAATTGCCATGATAGCAGAACCGCCAGTTGCAAGCATCGGATCAACAACAAAGATTTGCCGCTGGTCAATATCAGCAGGCAGCTTAACGAAGTATTCGTGAGGTTCCAACGTCTTTTCATCACGATACATCCCAATATGGCCAATTTTGGCCGCTGGGATCAACTTCATAATACCGTCGACCATTCCAATCCCGGCACGCAGAATCGGCACGATAGCGACTTTTTTGCCGGCTAACGTCTTAACGGTAGTTTTGGCAATTGGCGTCTCAATTTCAACATCTTTTAACGGCATATCCCGTGCAACATCATACGCCATCAACATGGTGATTTCGTCAACGACCTCACGAAAGACCTTCGTCCCACAATTCTTGTCTCGAATAATTGTCAGTTTATGCTGGATCAATGGGTGATCCATAACCTGAAACTTGCCCATGTTTTTGACACTCCTTTGGTATTTCTTTCAATTGTACCATGCAAAGGAACCCGTGAAGATAAAAAAGTAAAAAGAGTGTAAAGAAATCTGCATCACATTTTAAACTATAAGAATGACTAAAATTTCTCTGATCGCCTATTTTAAAGGTGTTTCCATATGAAAAAACAGCTCGATTATCGGATAGCATACGCCGAATAATTGAACTGCTCTTAACACTTAATCATATTCTGTTTTAGTCGAATTTAATCGGAGCCACGTATTTATCAATTGGATGGGCATCCGTTAACGCACGAACGTCGTGACGAACCTGTTCAAGTACCGCCTCATCATCGTGGTTATCAATTGCGGTAACGATCAGTTCAGCCACCTGCTTAGCATCGTCTTCTTTGAAACCTCTCGTCGTGATGGCAGGAGTCCCTAAACGAACACCAGAGGTCTTAAACGGACTGAGTTTCTCGTTAGGAATTGACTCTTTATTCGTTGTAATCATGACACTATCCAGCAATTCTTGGACTTGCTTACCGTTTAAGTCAGTACCACTAACATCTAACGTCATCAAGTGATTATCAGTACCGCCGGAAACTACCCGAACCTTGTCAGCTTCATTAAACACTTCAGCCATTGCTTGAGCATTTTTAATAATTTGAGCAGCATAATCCTTAAACTCAGGCTGCAGATCTTCAAGGAACGTTACTGCTTTACCTGCAATCACGTGTTCCAAAGGACCGCCTTGAGTGCCCGGAAAGACCGCAGAGTTGATTTGTTTAGCATACTTCTCCTGTGACAGGATCAAACCACCACGAGGCCCACGCAGCGTCTTATGGGTCGTTGTGGTGACCACGTCGGCAATACCGACTGGCGAAGGATGTAAACCAGCGGCCACTAATCCAGCAATATGCGCCATATCCACCATCAGGTAAGCGCCAACTTCATCAGCGATATCACGGAAGGCCTGCCAGTCAATCACCCGGCTGTAAGCAGAAGCACCGGCAACGATCATCTTAGGCTTCACTTTTAAGGCTAAATCACGAATCATATCGTAATCCAGTAGCTCAGTATCAGGGTTCAACCCATAACTGTATGCTTCGTACAGCTTACCGCTAAAGTTGACCTTGGCACCGTGGCTCAAATGACCTCCTGAGTCTAAACCCATCCCTAAAATCGTATCGCCAGGTTTTAAGAAAGCAGCGTAAGTTGCTTGATTTGCCTGAGAGCCTGAGTGCGGTTGAACGTTAGCGTATTCAGCATGAAACAGTTGCTTAGCACGTTCGATAGCCAGGTTTTCAACGATGTCAATGTATTCGTTACCACCGTAGTACCGTTTTGAAGGATAACCTTCTGAGTACTTGTTAGTTAGCACCGAACCCTGGGCTGCACGAACTGCTGGAGACACAATATTCTCAGATGCAATCAGCTCAATATTATGCTGCTGACGATCCTGTTCCTGACTAATAGCTTGCCATAACTTTGGGTCTTGTTCTTGGTAATTCAACACAATCAGCTCCTTGGCATTTAGTATGCCTTAGTTTAACAAATTTAATACTAAAAAGAAAGGGTCTAGACCTTAAAAGGCAAACAAAAATAAACGGTTAAGCAATATTCATCCGTAGGACACGAACTATTGCTTAACCGTTTATTTAATTGTTCATATAAAAGCTGAATTTATTTCGTAAAATGCATGCCACCGGCCGACTTGTCTAACCGGTTCATGTAAGCTGCGCCTAAATCGGTACTGTCAAACCCTTCCGTGAAAATAATCTTCACTTCTGATTCCAAGTCGAAATGGCGTAGACCAGCGAATAACAAGTGCGTGGCACTTTGAATGTCCTTACCTAAAGAATAGGTTTCGACGTTTTCCGGTACCGACAAATGAGATAAAACATCATCAGTTGCCATGACACCAATTGCTTCATTTTGCTTTGAAGCCCATTCCATGGCCGCGTCAAAGTCGGCTGGGTGGTCCACAATTTCCACCTGGGCACTGGGAGCATAATGCTTATACTTCATCCCTGGTGCCTTAGGAGTTTCGTTGGCGCCAACGTGGTGATGGTCAGCTTTCACATCGCCAATAACCTGCTCTAATTCAGCGACTGTCACGGCCCCTGGACGCAAAATAGTTGGTGTGCCGGTAGACATATCGATGATCGTGGACTCTACCCCGACCTGAGTTGGTCCGTCGTCTACAATACCCGCAATCTTGCCGTTTAAGTCATGGTAAACGTGCTTGGCTAACGTTGGACTAGGTTTCCCAGACGTGTTAGCTGAGGGGCCAACAATGGGGATCCCTGCGGTGGCAATCAGTTTCAATGTGACCTGATTCTTAGGCATCCGAAAAGCAGCGGTATCAAGCCCACCAGTAACCGTTTTCGACAAAGTACCCGGCTTAAGCGGCAAAACAATGGTCAGTGAACCCGGCCAGAACTTAGCCATCAGCTGTTTTACTTGATCCGATAACGGCTGAGCGTAATGTTCCACCATTTTGATTGAAGAAACGGTGACGATCAGAGGGTTGTCACTAGGACGGCCCTTAGCTTTGTAAACGTTGCTGGCAGCCTGTTCGTTTGTTGCGTCCGCTCCTAAGCCATAAACCGTTTCGGTTGGAAAGGCAACCAGCTCACCTTGTTTAAGCAATTGTGCTGCTGCTTCAACTTCATCTGGTTTAAAAATTTTAGTTTCCATACATATTACTCCTATTCTTGTTAAAGAATGATAGCTCTAATTAAACGTGATCCGAACCATCCGATCATGGCCGGCCATATCCTGACGGACAGTCACTGAAGCACTGGGAAAGCGTGTCTTGAAAATCCGTTTGACGGTTGATCCTTGCTGAAAACCAATTTCAAGAAACACCTGCTTAGTTTTCACCACGCCCTGTTTAAGCTGATCAGCTAAACGTTCATAGATAGCTAGACCATCGTGATCCGCAAACAGTGCTATTTTCGGTTCGGAAGCTAATACATCAGCATCCATTTCAGCTTCTTCTCCATGTGAAATATAGGGCGGATTACTGACAATTAAGTCAAACTGAGAACCAGCAACCGGCGTCAGCAAGTCTCCTTGAACCGTGACGACAGAAGCATTCAGCCGGTTAGCGTTCTCCTGAGCTACTTTCAGTGCCGCACCAGATAAATCAGAAAGTGTGACCTGCCAGTTAGGACGCTGCTTCTTCAGCGTAACGCCAATGGCACCGCTGCCCGTACCAACATCCAAAACTGACAATGTCAACTGCGGGTTGGCGGTTAAAATCCACTCTACCAGTTCTTCGGTTTCCTGCCGGGGAATCAGCACGTTTTTGTTCACCACGAACTGTTCACCGTAAAACGGTGCCGTCCCAATAATATACTGGGGCGGGGTGCCAGCTACATACTGGTTGATTGCCTCGATATAGCGTTGATCCAACGCAGCGGGAATCGGCTTTCGGTAATTAATTAACAGGTGCGTCTGGTCTAAATGACTCAGTGCCTGCAGTAGATAAGAGGCTGCCGATTCGTCTAACTGTTCTTTTTGAACAAACAAAGAAGCCCATTTGAGGGCTTCATAGTAAGTACGATTAGCCATTAAGCTGCTCCATCTTTTGCGTTTGATCATACAAAATCAAAGCATCAATGATATCATCCAAATCACCATTCATAATTTTATCCAGCTTGTTCAGGGTCAGACCGATTCGGTGATCGGTAACCCGGTTTTGAGGATAGTTATAAGTTCGAATCCGTTCCGAACGATCCCCCGTCCCAACAGCTGACTTCCGCTTTTCATCGTAGGCACTTTCTTCTTGCTCGTGGTAGTAGTTATAAACCCGGGCACGTAAAATTTTCATGGCCTTAGCACGGTTTTGCTGCTGTGAACGTTCATCCTGCATGGCAACCACGATACCGGTTGGCAAGTGGGTCATCCGAACAGCAGAACTGGTTTTGTTGATATGCTGACCACCAGCCCCAGAAGAACGGTAAACATCGGTTCGAATATCCTTTGGATCAATATCAATATCAACGTCTTCCGCTTCAGGCATGACCCCAACAGTCGCCGTAGAAGTGTGCAGACGACCTGCAGATTCAGTAACTGGCACCCGTTGAACCCGGTGGGCACCGCTCTCGTATTTCAGCTTAGAATAAACTTTGTCACCGCTGATCAGCATAACGATTTCCTTAAAGCCGCCAACTTCAGTTTCGTTTTTGTCGACAACTTCAACCTTCCAGCCCTGCTTTTCAGCGTAACGGGAATACATATCAAAAAGGTCGGCCGCAAACAAACTAGCTTCATCACCGCCAGCAGCCCCGTGGATCTCCATCACGATGTTTTTATCATCGTTAGGATCCTTCGGGAGCAGCAAAATTCGAATCTGATCTTCCAGTTTTTCTTTTTGCGTTTCTAAGTCTTTTAACTCGTCTTTAACCATACTGCTCATGTCATCGTCAAGCTTTTCGCGAAGCATCTCATTATCTTCGTCGATCTGGCTGGTGACTTTTTGGTACTTCCGGTAAGCTTCCACCGTTTCTCTAAGGTCAGCTTCTTCCTTAGATAATTCCATAAATCGCCGGGTATCGGCGATTATTTCCGGATCACTGATTAATTCGTTAAGTTCATCATAACGATCGACCAGCGTTTGTAATCTATCGAACATTTCGTCCATGTTAACTCTCCTATTCTTCGCCTAATATATCCATTGGTGGATTATAGTAGTGTTTTCTGCAGACGGGGTAATATGACTCGTTACCGCCGATTTGAATCTGTTCACCCTCGTAAACCGGTTTATTATCGTGAAAACGGAGGTTCATCGTGGCTTTTTTAGCGCAAAACCAGCAAATCGTTTTCATTTCTTCAAGCTTGTCCGCGTACAGTAACAGGTATTTTGACCCTTCAAACAGCTCGTTTCGGAAATCGTTTTTTAACCCAAAGGCCATCACGGGAATTTTTAATTCATCCACGATCTTAGCCAGCTCAAACACGTGAGCCTTGGTCAAAAATTGAGCTTCATCGATCAATACACAATTAGCTTTGGGGTTGATCTTCTCAACCATCTTAAAGATATCATCATCATGAAAAACGGGTATTGCTTCGCGCTTCAAACCAATCCGGCTTGAAACGATGCCGACACCATCGCGACTATCTTTGCCACTGGTCATAATAATAACCGGTTTATTTTGTTCCTCGTAGTTGTGTGCTACCTTTAAAATCTCAATGGTTTTACCACTGTTCATTGCCCCGTACTTAAAAAATAACTGTGCCAATAGTCTCAGTCTCCACTCTTCGCAAATTTCTCATCTATTATAGCGGATTTAGGACTAAAATTCACCCTTTGCCGAACGATATTCAGTGGTGAAATCGTTTTTTTGATTAAATCAGCGCTGGTTCACCGCTTATTTAGTTGAAACATGGTAAAATAAATGCTTAGTGAAATCGAAAATAATAGTTCCCGCTGTCACTCAGCCGAGTAACGCGGGACAAGGAGCGAAAACAATGACCTTACGAAGTACCGTAGCTGCCTTTGCGGGCAGATCCTCATACTGGTTTCTGCATACGTTTTTAAAGGGCGGCAGTTCACTGCCAGGCAAAATTACAACTAAAATTGATCCGGAGATTCTCAAACACCTGGGTCAAAACTACGATGTCATTGTCATTACCGGTACCAATGGTAAGACTTTGACCACTGCCTTAACCGTGCGGGTCTTAAAACAAAAATACACTAACATCTTAACCAACCCCACCGGATCAAACATGGAACAGGGAATCGTCACCACTTTTCTTCGTGCTCCCAAAGTTAAGGGCGCTCGGCCAATCGCCGTACTGGAAGTGGACGAAGCTAACGTGATCAAGGTAACTAAATATATCAAGCCTAAGGCGTTTGTCTTCACAAATATCTTCCGGGACCAAATGGACCGTTACGGTGAAATTTACACCACCTACCAAAAAATCATCGATGGCGTTGCTTTAGCACCTGAAGCAACCATTATTGCCAACGGTGACGCCCCCATTTTCCACTCAAAGAACCTGCCCAACCCGATCATTTATTACGGCTTTAAGCAGGCAGAAGAAAACGACATTAAGGCAAAGCCGAATACTGATGGCGTATTGTGCCCGAACTGTCAGCATATTCTGCACTACAGATATTTGACCTACAGTAACTTGGGCAAGTACTTCTGCCCGAACTGCGGTTACTCACGGCCAGAACTTAAATACACTGTCACCGAAGTTACCGACCTGACACCAACCAGTTCACAATTCGAAGTTGACGGTCACTCGATGAAAATTGAAATTGGCGGGTTATACAACATTTATAATGCTTTAGCTGCTTACGCGGTGGGCCGCTTCTTAGGCGTGACACCAGAACAGATCGATAAAGCGTTTAGCGAAGATAAAAAAGTCTTCGGCCGTCAGGAAGTCATCAATTTAGATGGCAAGCAAGTGACCTTGATCTTGGTCAAAAATCCGGTTGGTCTTAACCAAGTCCTGGATATGATTGCAACGGATAAAAAGCCCTTTTCGTTCGTGGGTCTGCTGAATGCCAACTACGCGGACGGCATCGATACCAGCTGGATCTGGGACGGTAACTTTGAAAAGCTGCCCAGTTTGAACATTCCCGCTTATATTACCGGTGGTGAGCGCTACAAGGACATCACCTTCCGCCTAAAAGTGGCCGGCGTCCCCGATGACAAACACGCAGTTGTACCGGAACTGAAAGATGTCGTGGAAAAGATTAAGACTTTACCAACCGAGCACGTTTATGTTTTGGCAACCTACACGGCTGTGTTACAATTACGGAAATTATTAGCCGATCAGGGCTATATCAAGGAGGGTATGGGAGCATGACCTACGAATTAAACGTGGCTCACCTTTACGGCGACCTGATGAATACTTACGGTGACGTTGGTAATATCCTAGCGTTAAACTACTATGCAAAACAGATGGACGTTAAATTAAACGTGGAAGTCGTGAGCCTTGACCAAGACTTCGACGCTGATAAATACGACATGGCCTTTTTCGGTGGCGGTCAAGACTTTGAACAAGTCATTGTTTCAAAGGATATCCAAACCAAAAAGCAGGCACTTACCGATTTCATTGAAGATGGCGGTCCAGTGCTGGCCATTTGCGGCGGTTTTCAACTGTTAGGCCACTACTACGTGGATGCCAAGGGCGATAAGATCCCCGGTATTGGCGCTCTTGATCATTACACCTTATCGCAGGACAATCACCGTTTCATTGGCGATATCGTGATCAAAAACGAAGAAACCGGTGAAACCTACCACGGTTTTGAAAATCATCAGGGCCGCACTTTTCTCGGCAAGAACGAACGCCCATTGGGTAACGTGATCGAAGGCAAGGGTAATAACGGTGAAGATGGTACTGAAGGCGCCATTTACAAAAACGTTTTCTGCTCCTACTTTCACGGCCCAATTTTGACCAGAAATGGCAACCTCGCTAAGCGGCTGTTAGTGGCTGCACTAAAACGCAGCTATCCGGATGCTGATTTAACACAGCAAGAAGCATTACCGATTGCAGCTACTTTTTAATCATGACTAAATTAAAGAAGCACCATGATTTATCAGTTGAACTGACTAGATCATGGTGCTTTTTGTTTGGCTTAATCTTGCTTGATTGCAACACTAGTCTTTTCGCCTAAGTAAGTGTTAATGATTGCGTTCCTGCGAGCTAAAAACGGCTCGTTAGGCGCTTTAGGGTGAACTCGGTTAGATAGGAACACCATCCCTTGATTGGTTGTTAGATCCAGCACTAGAGCTGTCCCTGTATAGCCACTATGCCAAATGCAGCGGTGCGGTGTCGGCAACGACGTTTGCAGCAATGCCCAGCCAAATGACCGCCACTGATGACGCAATGGCGTCTGATCATTTAATAAATCGGCCTTTTGTACCTGGGTCATTGGCAATTTACGATTAAATAGCATGGCCTGTTCAAACTTAACCAGATCATTCAACGTACTGAACAGCCCAGCTGATCCACAGTGATCCCTTAAAACAAAGGCTTTAGGATCATGAACCACGCCACGAATCGGCCCGCGCGTTGCTGAAACCTCCGTCGGCACGCAACGCGTTGGATCAGCCGGCTGAAAGGTGCTGTCATTCATTTCTAACGGCCGTAAGACCATTTGAGTAATCAACGTTTGAATGGACTCACCCAAAATGGCTTCAGCTATCCAGCCTAGAAAAATAAAATTAACGTCTGAATAAACCATTCTCTGTTCGAAGTCCTCACCCACGTGCAAGCCTAATAACGCTTGGTGCAACTCACTGGCAGTCAGCTTATCACGATGCGGAATATAGCCGGTGATTCCTGAAGTATGGGTCAGTAGATGTCTGATCGTGACTCGAGTATCTTGCCACACTGGCAGAAACTGGTGAACAGTATCCGTCAGTGAAAGCTTACCCGCAGAGAGCAGCTGCATAATGACGTTTACAGTACCCACTACCTTCGTCAAAGATGCCACATCATAGAGCTGGTCAGGCTTTAATGGTTCATAGCCTGGAACCAAAGCTTCAGCTCCGTACAGCCCCGTTTTGACCCGCTGACCATCAATAAAAGCATAGCTGACACCAGGAACTGTCCAGTCGTTAACAAGCTGCTTTATTGCTTCAACCGTTTTCTCATACATTTGCTTCAAGACCCCTTACCCGTTTTTCTCTAGAATAACATAAGGCCAGCAACTGCCCCATCATTTAGGAAGTTACTGGCCTTATCTTTACTAAATCTATTAAAAATTAAAGGTCGACTTTTTGAATCCACCCTTCTGGCGCTTCAACGTCACCAAATTGAATTCCCGTTAAAGTATCGTACAGCTTTTGAGTCACTGGACCAACCTCAGTTTCACTATAAAAGACGTGGAGCTGATTCTTATATTCAATGCCGCCAATTGGCGCAATTACCGCCGCTGTACCCATGGCACCAGCTTCAGTAAAGCGGTCAAGGTCATCAATAAACACTTCGCCTTCCACCGCTTTCATTCCCAAGTTATGCTCCGCTAAGTACAGTAAGGAATATTTGGTAATACTTGGCAAAATTGAATCTGATTTAGGCGTTACAAATTCATTATTCTTGGTAATACCAAAGAAGTTAGCTGAACCAGCTTCTTCAATCTTTGTGTGGGTAGCTGGATCCAGATAAATGACATCGGAGAAGCCAGCCTTATGAGCTTCGTCACCGGGAAGCAAACTACCGCCGTAGTTACCGCCAACCTTACTCTGACCAGTACCGTGAGGGGCTGCCCGATCGTAGTAAGAGGTCGTGAAGTTTGTTGGTTTAACGCCACCCTTATAGTAGGCACCCACCGGCATTGCAAAAACCGTGAACAAATATTCTGGTGCGGGATGAACACCAATATTTTCGCCAACACCAATCATGAGCGGACGTAAATATAGCGTGCCGCCAGTGCCATATGGTGGTACATAATCAGCGTTTGCTTTCACAACTGACTTAACAGCCGCGACAAACTTGTCCTCCGGAAATGGCGGCATCAAAAGCCGCTCACAGCTCTTATGCATCCGGGCAGCATTACGATCTGGCCGAAATAATTGAATATCGCCATTTTTAGTACGATAAGCCTTTAAACCTTCAAAATCTGCCTGACCATAATGTAACGCCGTTGAACCTTCATTAATATGTAACGTAGAATCTTCAGTGAGTCCGCCATCGTCCCATTTGCCGTCTTTGTAATGAGCTAAGAATCGATATGGGAGATCCATATAGTTAAAACCTAAGTTTTGCCAATCAATTTCAGAAGGTGCTGGTGCTTTTGTCAATTGAACCACTCCTTGCCAAATGTATTATTAGAAAATCATAAGCTAAGCTCATTGATTTTTAATAAATTGTATGCTGAATCTGTGGGGCTGTCAAGCACACATCCGTTACTCAGACGCCTACCTAAATCTTGCGGCAAGCTCACACCATCTGCTACAATGACAGTACAAGCAAATGCAGTTAAAGGGAAAAGAGGTTAATTCCTTGGCAAGTAATTCTGATTCTATTTACAACGTACTCACCTTCGTTCAAAGGCATCCGGACCGGGTAGTCTTCAAGCCGCGGCAGTACGCTAACTCCGTCACAGTTGGCATTCCCGACAGCGTGAAGGTCTCTAATCCTGAAATTTATTTTCCAAGTGACCGACTGAGTGTTAATTTATTAGCCGATTCGTTTGTAGGTGAGAATGGCGACCTTCTAAACCATTTCTATGAGCTAACAAAACAATCAAAACCTGATTATAGTGAGGTTTGGGTCACTACCAGCCACTTAAAACATCAAAACTTATACCTGTTAGATCTCTCCTTTGAATGATCTAATTGGCTATAGAAAACCCCGAGATGAACAATCATGCTCATCTCGGGGTTTTATTATTCTCCAGGTTAACTATTTGAGAACGCATTGAATATCCAGCTGCCAAACAGCACCATTACCACAATCGCAAAAATACCAATAAAGGATGACGCGAAGGCCAAAATCAAACCGCCAACAAGCAGGAGGCCTAGGATCTTAAAGAACCAACCGAAAAGACCCAGAAAGATTCGCAGTCCAAAGAAAATGATGAGTCCTAACACGATCATTGAAATCATTTAACCCACTTCCCTTCTTGAATCATTCAGATCTTAATCACCGTGATGCTGCTGCCAGGATTGCAGTAACTGCTTGGACATTACCGGGGTGTTCTTAACGATATTTTGAGCAACTGGTGAGGCTTGGTACTGAGTTTGAATCCACTGATTAGGAAACAGCAGCAGATTGTTTAAAACTAAAAAGAGCAACAAATAGCGGACGATAAAATTAATTGCTGCACCGACCAGCGCGTTCACAGAGTGAATGACTGGTAACCGCGTAATTAAATTAAGATCTCGACCAATTCGCCGAACTACTGAATAAGAAATACTGAATAACACTAAGAACACCACCCCAGATAACATTCTGGGAATTGGCACTGCCACTGAACTGGAGGAAGTAAAGGCGTGAAATAGGAATTCAGCCAGAGTCTGACTGAAGATGGTTGCAATGAGCCAGGCCACAATATAAGCCAGCAGTGACATCACAACGGATACAAATCCCCTTTGATAACCCGAAATCACTCCAAGCGCTAAAATGATAATAATGCCCCAAGTAAAAACCATGATATCCTCCATTTATAAAAAATCTATTGAAACCACTCTAGCAAAATTTCGAAAAGAATTGTCGGCATGTTCAATAAAAACATAAAAAATTAAACAATCCGCTAATAGAATATCCCGATGAAAATAAAGAAGCCCAAAACACTGTTGAATCAGCGTTCTGTGGCTTCTTGAGTAACCTATACTGTTGCGTTATCACCCGCACGGGGATCGAACCCGTAACTCCGCCTTGAGAGGGCGACGTCTTAACCAATTTGACCAGCGGGCAAGGTTATGAATGACACCTATTTAAATGTCTTAACACAATATAATAATTTACACGATTTTAGCGTAAAAGTCAATGTATCTGATAGAATATTCGTTGTGGATTATTAATCATGCATTTTCTTCATAACTTACCCATTTTTGGTTGACAATAATTTCAAAAACCGCTAAACTATTATCTTGTCAGATAGTTATTGGGTATTCGCCAAATTGGTAAGGCAGCGGACTCTGAATCCGTAAGTTACTGGTTCGAGCCCAGTATACCCAATCTTATTTTATCCGTAACTGCCGGTTAACGAGAATCGGTGGTTACGGATTTTTTGTCTTATCCTTAACTAGGGTTGATTTCCCCTGCCACTATAATCTGAGACCCTTTAAATGTATAAATACTAATCGTTATTAGACACACGATTCTGACATAAAAAGGACTGTGCATATGTTTATATTGGTAAGTATTTTCAATCAATTCTTAATTCAAATTAGTTGTAATTGTACTTTGGTTTTATCCGATTATATAGCCTAAATTACGTTCCAAAACTCAGATTCCGGCCATTTAACGCAAATAATGCCTATTCCGCAAAAACCGCGGAATAGGCATTATTCACGTTAAGTTCTGGAATCTAACCGAGTTTTGTCACAGCTTATTCAGTCATCTTATAGACGTTTGTTAAGCTTTTCGCCAAGTTCTTCATAGCCTGGTTTACCAAGCAATGCGAACATATTAGTCTTGTAAGCCTCTACACCAGGTTGGTTGAATGGGTTGATCCCGTTCAAGTAACCTGAAATAGCAACCGCTACTTCGAAGAAGTAAATGAGGTAACCTAACGTGTATTCAGATTGATCAGGAATGTGAATACTCATATTAGGCACGTTACCATCAGTATGAGCTAACGTAACGCCTTGGAAGGCTTTGGTGTTAGCAAAGTGCATGGTTTCGCCCTCAAGGTACTTCAAACCATCAAGATTATCGTCTTCCTTAGGAATATCAACATCTTGATTTGGCTTGTCAATGAAGACAACGGTTTCCATCAAGTTGCGAAGTCCTTCTTGAATGTATTGGCCTAATGAATGCAAGTCAGTAGAAAAGTTTGCTGATGAGGGATAAATTCCCTTCTCGTTCTTTCCTTCTGATTCACCCATAAGTTGCTTCCACCATTCAGCAAAGTACTGCATGTTAGGCTCGTAGTTTTCCAAGAGTTCAGTAGTGAATCCTTTACGATACAAGATGTTTCGATATGCAGCGTATTGATATGCTTCGTTCTTGGTCAAATCTGGATTCGTGTAAGCATCCATAGCATCTGCGGCACCAGTCATCAACTGGTCAATATCAGCGCCAGAAGCTGCAATTGGCAGCAAACCTACGGCACTCAGAACTGAGTAACGGCCACCGACACCATCTGGAATAACAAAGGTTTCGTAACCCGCAGCATCGGCTTCTTTCTTAAGTGCACCGCGTTTTTGATCAGTTGTCGCGTAGATCCGGGATTTGGCACCATCTTCACCATACTTGTTGATTAACAACTTCTTGAAGACACGAAAGGCAATTGAAGGTTCAGTTGTAGTTCCTGATTTGGAGATCACGTTAACTGAGAAATCACGATCGCCAATCAGTTTAATAAGGTCATTAACGTACGATGGACTAAGCGAGTTACCTGCAAATAAGATTTGCGGATTATCACGTTGTGCATCCGGCAGGTAGTTATAGAACGTTTCATGAAGAAAATCAGTGGCCATCTTGGCACCCAAGTATGAACCGCCAATTCCGATTACAACTAAGACCTTTGAATCAGACTGAATCTTCTTGGCCGCTGCCTTGATCCGGGCAAACTCTTCTTTGTCGTAATCCTTAGGCAATGTCAACCAATCGCGGAAGTCACTGCCGGCGCCAGAACCCGTTCTTAGCTCTTCGTCTGCTGCGTTCACTAACGCCTGCATTTCACCAAGTTCATTATCGTGAACAAACTTATCAAGCTTTGAAGCATCAAAAGAAATATGTGCCATCTAACTGTACCTCACTTTTATTTTTGATAACCCTATTATAAACGATTCAGAGGAAAAAATAAATGGACTATACCATAATTTAATTATTTTAATATTCCGAGGATCACACTACCAACAATCACTAAAACAGAACCAATGGTGATATAAAGCATTTCACGGCCAGTCTTCTTCTCGCCCAACAGTAAAATACTGCCGAAAGTCGAAATGATAATACCGCTTTGTGCCAGCGAATAACTGATTGCAAGACCAACCGCTGGAATCGACATAAACATGAAGAAATTACCAATACCCCAAACTAAACCGGTTCCAATATTTTTAAACATTGGTTTACCGAATGGTTGGCTACGTGCGGCAAACAAAAGTGCACCAATAACCATCCCGACTGATTGAGGCAGGAAAACAGCCTTAGAGTTAACCCCAGAAGAGTTAACGATCACAGTATACAGCGTATAACCGATAGTAGAGAAAATGATGGCTCGAATACCCGCACCAGTGTTAATGTCTGTTCTAGAAACGTTGGCCCGATCCCGTAAGGATGTGAAAACAATACCAATAATCAAAACAACCATGGCGATAGTACCCAAAACTAACATTTTAGTGGTTGTCCATTCGTGGAATAAGAGAACCCCTGCTAAAGTCGTACAAACTAACTGGGCTCCAGTTGAAACGGGAACCGTAACCGAAATTCCAATGGCTTTCATTGACTGAAATTGTTGAAATTGCCCTAATGCCCAGAATAAGCCAGAAGCAATTCCAATCATCCAAACAAAACTATCCAAATGGGGGTGGAAATAAAAAACGCTAAAAATCCCAAAAAGAAGGGCACCAATCGTCATTCCAAGGGTTTGCTGGTATGAAGTACCGCCCAGCTTCCCACTAATTAATCCAATGCTCCCCCAACAAACCGCGGGGATTAAAGCTAAAAGTATTGCCATGAAATTCACTCCGTTCTCTCTTTCATACCGTAAAGCGTTTATGAAAGCGCTTTACTTTCTTTTCATCTTACTTAGTTTACTAGATTTTTGCCAAAAAAAAAAGGATTATCTTCAAAATCCTTTATTCTTAATCATTTTCTAATAGCAGCTTATTTTTGTTCAGCCCTTTTATCAGGGAAAATAATGGTAAAGGTTGTCCCCTGATCCGGTTTACTTTTAACTTCAATTTTACCGTTATGCAACAGCACTAATTGGTGTACGATCGCCAACCCCAGACCTGATTCACCGTATTTGGTGTTGGTTCGAGATGGATCTGCCTTGTAAAACCGTTCCCAAATATTGGCTAATTGTTTTTTAGTCATGCCAATACCAGTATCGGAGATTTTAAAGATGGATTCCTGATACCCGCGCTGGGCTAAAATCACAATTTGACCATTCTCAGTGAACTGAATGGCGTTTTGGGTAATGTTGAACATAATCTGAACAAACCGTTCGTAGTCCGCGTATACTTCGATATCGGCTCCACCTTGAATGCTGATCTTGTCGTTCTTCGCCGCTGCCTTTTGAGCAAGCTGTTCAGCTAAGCGGTTCAGCGTATCGATAGCATTAAACTGCTGCTTATTCAAACTAATTTGGTTATTACGAATTTTCTCGTAATCTAAGTTTTCGTTCACTAAGCGAATCAATCGTTTAGTTTCATTCCTCATTAGATCAATGCTTTCTGCCTTACTCTCTTCGGGAATCGCATCGTAGGCCAAGCCTTCCAGCAGACCATTGATAGTGGTGAGCGGAGTCCGCATCTCATGAGCCGCGTCCGCCATAAATTCCTTACGCCGCTGTTCCTGCCGCTGAATTTCTTTTTTAGATTCCTGCAGCGAACGGGCCATGTTGTTGAAATCATTGGCTAAATCATCAACTTCATCGCGGTTTTTACTTGGTACCTGAACGTCGTAATTACCATTAGCAATTTGCCTGGTGGCTCTGCGAAGCCGTTCAATTCTAGAAGTTAAGTAACGGGCAATGAAGAACGCCAAAAGCATGGCCGCCAAACTGGCAACCAATAATGCTTTCGTTAGATTAGAATTAATTTTAGCAATGTTGGAATTAATGTTAGAAACATAGGCCCCTACTTTAACCACGGCTACCAAATGTTTTTGATCGTTGTGATCAGTATAAAAGTAGGGTTTTAAAATATCCGTCATTGCCGGCTCAACTTGCCCGCCGCTTGTATGAGTTTGTTGATCCGTAACCTTTTGGACGATCTTACCCCGCTGCAATTTTTGCCAGTCAGTTCGGTTAATTTTAGAAATATAAACGTTATCTGGGAAAATTGCGGTATTATCCCGGTTGTAAATCGTAAAGTTCACCGACTGATTCCGCAACAGCACCTCACTATTCACCAATGAATCTGAATCAAAACTGACGTGCTGCGGATCACTTGAAGAAACCCGAACAGATTGTTCTACCAGACTGTTAGCGTACTTTTCCAGACTTGTCCAAGTGTTTTGGTAGACGTATTCTTTCGTCATACTGCTGAAAGATAATCCCAGCAGAACTAACACAATGGCAACCATCGATAACAAGGCGAGTAATTGCTGGTAGACCAGTTTCATGATTCATCAGCCCCTGTGTCATCGAACTTATAGCCAACCCCCCAAACCGTTTGAATGATTTGCGGACCGACTTTTTCAATCTTTTGACGCAACTTTTTAATGTGGGCATCGACAGTTCGTTCATCACCGTAGTATTCGTAATCCCAAACCAGCTGTAATAACTGTTCTCGAGAAAACACCTGCCGCGGTTTTTGCGCCAGTGTACGCAGCAAATCAAACTCTTTAGGCGTCAGATCATTGATCTGCTTACCGTTCAGATAAGCTTCCCGCGTTTTGCTATTTAATTGGAACTTGCCTGTATCAATATCAAATTTTTCTTCTTCCTTAACCGCTGAAGATACTACGGACTCATGCTCCGTCATTGTACCCGCAATCTTGGCACGCCGGTCTAACGCTTTAATCCTAGCAATCAAGGTAATTGGGCTAAAAGGTTTGGTGACGTAATCATCGGCACCCATTTCTAAACCCAGCACCTGATCACTTTCTGAATCACGAGCTGTCAGCATAATAATGGGCACGGTTGGTGATGTCTTACGAATCTCCGCACTGACCTGCATGCCATCCATCTTAGGCAGGTTAAGATCCAGCGTGATCATATCCCAATCATCCGGACTCGCGTTAAACATCTGAACTGCTTGTTCGCCATCGTAGGCGAAGTGAGCGTCCCAGCCTTCTTTTTTAAAAAACATTTGCATCATTTCAGATACAGATTTATTATCTTCAATCATTAATATTTTCATTTCGGATCCTCCGTCAATAAGTACCCTCTCAACCCGGGGGCCGATGTCTCATGTTATTTTAAGTAACCGTTCTCATATCAAAATAAATTAAATTACGCGGATTTCAGTACACTAAAGTGCAGCCTTCTGTGAATTCATTATAACCGTTTCTATTATACTCGAAGTGTGCTATTCATCACAAATCGAATATCAGAATGTGCTACAATCAACGTAAGAAAGTAACAGGAAAGGTGAATTGATTCATGACAAAAGCAATCGTCTTTTTTGACCTAGATGGTACATTACTCAATGATAAGACTCAATTAGACCCTGAAGTAATCAAAGCTGTAACGCAGTTAAAAGCTAACGATGTTCTACCAGTTATCGCAACTGGCAGAAACATTTTTGAAATCAAAAACGTGATTCAGCAAACTCAAATCGATACTTTAGTTTCTGCTAATGGTGCCTTCATTGTCTTAAATGGCAAACCGGTAGACGTCACCGAAATTCCAAGGGACGTTATCAAACGGCTGACTGGCTTGATCAGAAACCACGATGATGCTTACGCCACACTCAACAATCAAACTGACCGCATCAACCGGATGAATGATAATGTCAAAAAAGTCTACCACTATATTAACAGTCCGATTCCAATTATTGATCCAACCTTCTGGCAGCTCTGTCCAGTTCACATGATGCTGATCATTGCCACCGATGAAAACGACAAGGATTACACCGATACTTTCAAGGATGAATTAACCTTCTTCAGACAGACACCGTATAGTATCGACGTTGTCGGTCCCGGTGTTTCAAAGAAAGCCGGCATCCAAACATTGCTTTCTCGACCGGAGTTTAAAGGAATCCCAACCTATGCTTTTGGCGATGGCAACAACGACCTGCCGATGTTTGACGTCGTTGATCACACTGTTGCCATGGGTAACGGGTTGAAACCCATTAAAGAAGCTGCTGAATTTGTAACAACTGCTAATATCGATCACGGTATCGTAAATGGTCTCAAGCACTTTAAACTACTTTAAAATAAATGAGCAATCGAAAAAAATACCATGATTCCAAACAAATTGGAAATCATGGTATTTTTTATCACCAGCCTCAGCCGGTATTATTCAATGGAGATGGCGGGAGTCGAACCCGCGTCCAAGCATATCGCCATCCAGACCTCTACGCTTATATTCAGACTATTTAGAATTCGCTGATCAATTCGCCGCCTGTCAGGGCCAAACATGAACAGCTAACCTGATTGATCTCTTCTGTAAACTTCAGATGGGAGCCGACAGCGTAAGCCCACTTAATTTAAGACCCGTATCAAACCCATGGGCGAGATTCGGCGGATCCTTACTTAGCGCTTATTAGGCAGCTAATGCAAGAGATTTTGAACTGTTATTTGCAGTTAAAAATTAGGTGAGGTTTTTTACGTAGACCCTCACTACGAAGCGCAGTCCGAATTCGACCTATACCTGTCGAATCCTTAACATCCCCATAAAACTACAGTTTATAGTTTAGCATATTAGTTCCTAGTTAGAAAGCTAAACGGCTGCAGTTTTAGTGATTAAAACTCCGTAATGGCCTCGTCCTCAGATAATTCTAGCCAAAGCGTTAACGCCAACGGATTAAAGTTCGACCACGATGACATATCCTGATATGCACGTGCTAATAAAGTACACTTTTTGTGTTTCTTAAGCTCATCAAACACTGACAGCGCAAAAGTATTTTCTTCCAGATCCGAAATAACGGTCGGTAAATGGTGCTGCCATTCAGCGATCAAATCTTGATAAATCAGCAACTTACGGGCATTCTTAATCGTGTAGTCCACCCCTTGAGTTCGCAACTCCTCCACGAAGTCTTGATACTCCTGCATCACAGCGTCCCGGGCTTCTGCCCACTGTTGTGAATTATACGTTGGTAACTTTGACATGTTATCCCTTCTAACCTGAATATAAGAAACTTGTTGATAAGCCAATCAAGGCCCGTCAAGCTTATGACGGGCTTTAAGGTGCCTATGACTCAGACTAATGAGTTTCCAACGATTTGTCAACACACAGGTTTAAACCTTCATCATCAAATGTTAACGGTAATTTCAAATTTGATGTCATCACCGTTACAATCAAGTGACCGCAACCGCACAGTTTAGTTACAATTCAGGGATTGCCGTTGTCAGGTTTAGTTAATCATGCTAACTTGAAAGTAAAGGGATATAGGGAGGAAAAGAAAATTATGATAACATCGTCTAATCGCTTCACACGCGTCATGTTAATGACCATCGCTATGTTATTAAGCATGTTTAGCTTAATGTCATTGAAACCGGCAGCTGCTTCAGCAGCCAGTTACAGTGTTGTTAGCAGTTCTAACATGTCGAAAACAGCCTATCACCGCGCTTCCAGCAAAGGCGCGGTCTACAATATTAGCCATACCAAAAAGTTGGCTAGTTTAAGCAAATACCCTAACACCACTTGGTACGCAACCAAGAAAGTCACTTTAAAGCACGGCTCAACGAAAGCCATTTATTACGCAGTTAAGAACGGCGCCGGTACCGTGTCAGGCTACGTGTGGCACAGTTATTTAAATAAGGGTACCGCACCAGTTTACCTCAAGTATGCGCGATCAGCTGTAGCAATGAACGCTAAAACGGATAAGGTTTTATACTCTAAAAGTGCTGATACGCCACGGCCGATTGCTAGTGTAACTAAGTTGATGACACTTTACTTAGTTGAACAGAAAGTGGCCAATACCGGTTCTACTTGGGATTCCAAAGTGAATACTTCGTACTCTGGTCTCAAACGGATGGGTGCTTCAAGCGTCTATGGCGGCTTCAAGTTCAACGCCAACAGCTACACCGTTAAACAGCTTTATCAAGCAGCTTTAATCGAATCTTCTAATAACGCCGCCATTGCACTAGGGCAGTGGGTTGCTGGCGGTTCAACACCATCATATAACACCAAGTTCATTTCAATGATGAATGCCCAGGCTAAGAAGTGGAACCTTGGCCGTGCAACTTACGTTTCTGCTAACGGTATGGAGCAGTCCGCCCTTCGCGGTTACGGTTACTCAGTTAGTGGCGCTAACGCCAACATGGTCTCAGCAAAAGACGTCGCCTTGATTGCAAAACATTTGATTACCGATTACCCTTCAGTTTTAGCTGACAGCAGCCGCGGCAGCTTAACGGTTGCCGGCCAACTTTGCTACAACTACAACAATCTCTTGCCTGGCCGTAAGTACTATGATTCGTCTTTAAAGGTGGATGGCCTAAAGACTGGTTATACAGACCTTGCCGGATACTGTTTTGTTGGTACTGGACAAAAAGCTGGTCATGATCGTCTCATCACCGTTGTTTTACATGACGAAGATGAATTTACCGAAACCCGGTCATTGATGCAGTACGTTTACTCAAAGAACTTGATTTAACCTTTAATACAATGACAGCCTGATCATCCATCGTTGATGACCAGGCTGTTTAAATTTAGAGTCATTCACTAACTCATCCGCAACAGTGTTATCATAATTTCAAGATGGTTCAAAAATGCTCTGCTGGAAAGGAGTGCCATTGTGAAACAGGTTCTAGTCGAACTTTTCATCCTGTTATTAACGATTCTGCTCTTTTTAATTGGCATGACTCAGTTTCATCAGCCTAATAAATCCAAAGCAGCCCTGCCTAGCGAAATCCCTTTAAACATCACCGTAAACGCTTAACCCGGTGCCAGCTTATCCGGTAATCGGCTAAGTCAATGTCCTGATATGCAAAATCATTGTATCAATATTAAATCAAAGGGGCTTTTTTGTAGCGTTTATATTACCTGCTGTGTATAATGATGGCAATTTAATACAAGGAAGTGTTTTAAATGGAACGCACACAAATCAACAATTTTGGGGAGTATCACTTTGATTTCGATCATCTTCGTCCAATTACCAACAAAGACTTGCAGCAATTCAGTCCTGCAGAACGCAGCTACATTCAGGCCCACCACTATGCAATCAATTTACAAAGCAATAAATTGATTTAGGGCAAAATGATAACCAGATAACCCACCAATTCACTGTTGACGGGCTATCTGGTTATTTAATTCTAATAAATTCTAATCGCTCTCCGGATCATCAAGATCCCGTTCAATATCAATACCGTAAAGCTTATTGACAGCAGCTTCTCGCGGGGCTTGGTGAACCACTAGAATGGTGGTCGCGCCTTTACTGCTAACGTAACCAGCAAAAGTGGTAACTTCTTCCACCACGTATGCCAAGCCATCCGAATGGATGATATATTGGCCAGCAACCGGCATGGTTTCAAAGTAAACCTTGTTCATGCGGATATAGTCATCGCCATCATGTAAGACTACCATAACTTTGTACAAACTGATCGCTCCTTTTTTACCTTATTGCTATTAAACCACTATTAATTACCCGTCCGCAACTACCGGCATGGCCTGAACTAAAGTTTATTTGCCCTGTAGCACACAATAAACGGGATGACTAAACATCATCCCGTTTATTAAAATTATCCCATATAGGTTGCTAGATATCCGTTTGATCCCGCGTACCGCTCTGTTCCCCAAACAGTTCGGTATGGGTCCGTACCATCGACCGAAAACGTGCCATTGCCTCAGGATCCACAGCTTTGCCTTGCCGGTCAAACTGTTCAATTAAGGCTTTTTGCACCACGGGGTGGCCTGAAAAATTTATCACACTCATTAGTGATACCTCCAAAGCTTCAGGACTTACAAACTAACTCCTACAATACCTTAATTATAGTCCATTCCGCGTGATTGGTCTAGTTATATCACCATAAATTATTAATTTGATGAAATCAATCTTTCAAAAATAAACATCACTTGTAAAAGCATGATTAGTCAATTAAAAATGCTATATCGATTAAAATTAGAACTCTTTTAACTAAAAATATCATAATTGGTATAGTTAGACAAACAACGTTGCGATTTGAACATTAAACCTCTAAAATAATGACTAAAGGAAGGTCACTTTATGGCAAAAATCAAGCATTACATTCACCGATACGAAACTGAAGCCATCAATAATGATGGCGTGAACGGTGTTGCCTACATTCCCAACGGTTTGGCAGTAGCTGTAAGCCATCCGCTAGAAGACGCACCGGGGACTAACCCAGAACAACTGCTGGGATTATCGTTGAGTACCTGTATGTCAGCAACTTTAGAAGCGATCGAAAAGGAAAATGGTCTGCCTCATTTAGCCGAAGTTCACGTGCACGTCAGCATGGTTAAGAGTACTGACGGTTTAGATTTTTTAGTCACTGCCCAGATTCATATTCCGCACATCACGCACTCTCAAGCAGTTGATTTTGCTCACCAAGCTGAGCATCGCTGCCCGGTTTCTAAATTATTAAGTCACAGCGATAACTACACTGTAGAAGTCGTTGATAGCTTTAAGTCGTAAAAAATAAAGCATCATCTGGACCGCAATCAAATTTACAGTTCAAATGGTGCTTTTAATTTATAATCAAACTTAATTCTCCTGCGATTTATTTTCCAAATTAGCAGCTTCACTAAACTCACGAATAAACTGCAGCAGATCCATCGCCCGATCCTCACCAAAGATATCGAGCCAACCGCTAAACCGGTCCTCAGCCGCTTGGGCTAGAATCGCTTCAATCTTGCTGCCGCGTGGTGTCAAATGCAGGAACTGTCTGCGGTGATCCTTTTCATCACGCTGCTGATAAATGTAATCCTGCTTCAATAAAACCTTGATCTGACGAGAAATCGCACTGCGCGTAACCCCACGCTTATCAGCGATCCGTGCTAAGGTCACGTGAGCTTGCTGGGCAATATCATGCATAATCAAATACTGTTCAAAGGACAAATTGTACTTCATCGCCGGTTCCGACACAAAAGAATCCAGATATTTGAGTGACTTCATATAAACATCAATGTATTCATCCAGTAATTGTGCTCGTTTCATTTTTTTCACCCTAATCTATATAGCATTCCCTATTTGTAGCTTATCATCATCCGAAATAAATTACCATATCCGAATGATAATATTAGCCTTTTCAGCTGCAGATTACTGTAATCACGTTAACTTAATATCCCCTAACTTTGAATTAATATCAAACCTAAGTTTCATCCATTTCAAAAAGAGTGTAAAATTAAAACGAAATCCAAAAAGGAGGTGAAAAATATCGATTTAGTTGAACGGCTTCACCATGTTGAATTAGGTAATTTAGCCAAAATCATTTCACTTTGCGATGAGCTGTCCCTTGACTACTTTTTAATTGGCGGTTCCTTATTGGGTGCCATTCGTCACCAGGGCTTTATCCCCTGGGATGATGACATGGATATTGGGATGACCCGCGCAGATTATGAAACTTTTGCGAAGTATGCCCCGGAAAAATTACGTGGTGACCACTACTTCTTGCAAACAGCATATTCGGATGACAGCTACGGCTTCAGTTATATGAAGCTACTGGATCGATTTACCTATATCGAAGAAAAGGGCAACGTCAATAACGCCCGAAAAGGGGTCTTTATTGATATTTTCCCCTTCGACCGAATCCCTGATGATCCGTCTTTGAGGCGCAGTCAAATCACCCGTTTTAAGTTTTTGGATAGTCGAATCATCGTTAAAGCCGGCTATGGTCTGATTGACACACCCCTAAGACGTCACCGCTCAGATCCCGCACCCGAGAAAGTTGAGGATTTAATTGAACTAAAAAAGCAGCGTGAAAACGTTATGCGACTGTATGAATTTGATCATTCTAACTTCTACAAGAATTTGGCTTCTCAGTACAGTTACGACAGAGAGATTCTTTCAGGAACTGAAATCAGCAACTTAACCAAGGTCCCGTTCGAATACCTACAAGTGAATGTTCCAACTGCTTACGACGCAATTTTAACCCGGATGTACGGTGACTACATGACCTTACCGCCCGAAAGTCAGCGAACGGAAAAACATATCAGCCGGTTAATTATGGATAATCAAGTATTCTACTAAATTATATTTTGGAGGCGATCACCTTGGCAAACCATTATTTTGGTACAATGATCATCTCGGTGCAAGGCTTAGAGCTGCTCATTGTTGACCTAAAAACACTCAAAACAGTTGAACGCGTACACAAAGAATTGCCAGTTGGTGATGATCTATACCGACAACAGCCCATCAAATTTGAATTAGTCAATCAAATGACAACTTCATTGCGTGGCTTTTTACAAATCCTCAACGATTATCAAATTGATGATTACCAGCTTTGGGGCAGCGAAGCACTTTCAAGGGCTATTAACGCCGATTTCATTGCCGACCAGATTTTTCTAAAAACTGGCATTAAACTTAACTGGCTGTCCATCAGCGAGGAAACATATTACCGTAATCAGGCCGTTCTCGTTGACCTTAGTCAAAGGAAGGTTCCAACGAGTTCAAAATTAACTTACTTAATCGGGATTAATTCTGGAAATACGACGATCACCGAGTTTAATCACCTATCGTTTCTCTATTCCAGTTATTATTCAATGGGTCCTGTCAGAATTGCGGAGGACTTGCAGAGCTTGCGTCAAAGCGCTCCTAACTCAGTGGAAGTACTTAGCGACTATATTGACAGTAAACTATCAGATTATAAGCGGCAACTGCCTCAAGAAGCTATTGATGGCCCCAGCGAACTCATCTTGCTTAGTTCAATGCCTTTGAGTCAGCTCACCATCTCCGGTCAAAACCACCACACACTGACGGCTGATCAATTCGAAGAGATCTTTGACCGAGTGGTGGATGCATCCGACCAATTTCTAATTGAAGAATACGGCATCAGCGAAACAGAGATCCCACTCTTATTGCCAGAAATCCTATTAGTCCGTAAGCTCATGCACCTTACTCAGGCAACGTCACTACACTTTTCACATAACACCGTGCTGGATGGTTTGGCAATCAACGAAGCCGTCCGCGCTGGGTACAGCAAGTATGACTTCTCACAGCAAACAATCACTGCCGCCGTCAACATGGCGGATCATTATCAAGTTGAACCCGTTCACCGGGAGCTAGTCACCAAGTTTGCGTTACACCTGTTTGACCAGCTAAAGCCGATTCATCAGCTAACATCCCGTGATCGATTATTACTGCAAGTTGCCTCGATCCTGCACGATGTTGGTGCCTATATTAACGCGCATGAGCACTACCTGCACTCGGATTACATCATCCAGCATACTAGCATCATTGGCCTATCAGTTCACGAGCGGCAAATTATTGCTGCTATTGCCCGCTATCACAGTTCAACGACACCTAGTGAGGACCTTAGCCACTTTCAAAAACTCGATACCAGTGAACGGCTCCTAGTTGCAAAGCTAGCTGCCATCCTTCGCTTAGCGGATGCCCTCGATGATGACCGACAGCAAAAAATCAGCCGCATTTCAATCTCAATCAAAACACCCAAACTGGTCATTACCGTTTACAGCAACGACAACTTATCTTTTGAAAACTGGGAATTTACGTATAAAAGCCAATTCTTTGAAGAAACATTTGGCCTGAAACCTCAACTAAAACAAAGGAGTGTGACTTCAAAATGAGTGATAAAAAGAATTATAGTAATCCGGATTACTTCAATAATCGCGAACTCAGCTGGCTTGATTTTAACGACCGCGTATTGGAGGAGTCACGGGACAAAGGAAATCCGCTCCTTGAACGATTAAAGTTCTTAAGCATCACCCAAAGCAACCTGGATGAATTTTTTATGGTCCGGGTGGCATCCTTAGCAAAGCTAGCCGCCGTTAACTACCCCAAACCTGACGCATCGGGTTTAACCGCTGAAGAACAGTTACGGGCAGTAAATGTTCGAGCACACGAAATGCTGGTCAAACAGTACACGACGTTGAACCGTTCCTTAGTGCCTGCTGTTCAGCAAATCGGCGTTCACATTAAAAAAGCAGCCAATTTGACTGCTGAACAATTTCAGTTCATCAAGACTTACTTCCACGATGAACTTTATCCAGTACTGACACCAATGGCAGATGACGGTTCCCGGCCATTTCCATTTATTGCTAACGATACCCTGAATTTAGCAATTCAGCTGACCCCTAATGACGATAGCGGCCGACTGTATGCTACGCTGCAGATTCCGGACATCTTTCCAAGGGTCGTCCGGCTTCCAGGCGAAGAAAATTCCTTCATTTTAATTGAAGAAATTATTAAAGCCTTTGTTGGTCAGCTTTTTGTTAACTACAACGTCAAGGAGAGTGTCGTTTTCCGTGTTATTCGTGATATGGATCTTGACGTTGCGGAGGAGGACACCTCAGACTTACTAAAGGATGTTCAGCAACAGCTGAAGTTACGGGAACACGGCAACGTCATCCGACTAGAAGTTGAAAACACTATCAGTAAAAAGCTTTTGAAACGGCTAAACAAAGAATTGGACACACCAGATTTCGCGGTTTACGAAACTAACGGGCCAGTTGATTTAACCTTTTTGAGCAAGTTAACGAGTCAAATCATTAATCACGATGATTTAAAATACGCTAAATTCACCGCTTATCAGCCAAAGGAGTTAGATCATAATCACGACATCTTTGCAGCCATCCGTGAACACGACTGGCTGATGCAGCACCCCTATGATAAATTTGATCCGGTGGTTGAATTTATCCGTCAAGCCGCCACTGATCCCGATACTTTAGCAATCAAAATGACCTTGTACCGAGTCTCCGGCGATTCACCGATCATCCGTTACTTGGGACGGGCTGCTCAAAATGGCAAACAAGTTACCGTACTGGTGGAAGTTAAAGCCCGCTTTGACGAGCAAAACAACGTTCACTGGGCCAAGCAGCTTGAAAAAATGGGCTGTCACGTTATTTACGGCCTGATTGGTCTCAAGACTCACTGCAAGTTATCCCTGGTAGTCCGCCGGGAACAAGGCGGCATTCGCCGGTACATGCACATGGGAACGGGTAACTATAACGATGTAACCGCGCATTTTTACACCGATATGGGCCTGTTCACCGTGAATAGCGATATGGGGATCGATGCCACTAACATTTTTAACATGCTATCCGGATATTCGAAACCGCCCTATTTCCATCAGCTGCACATTAGCCCTAATGGCATCCGTGATTTCATTAACGATAAACTGAAACAGGCTGGTGACGCAGCTAAGAACGGTGCCAACGTCACCGTGCGCATGAAAATGAATTCGCTGTCCGATCAGAAAATGATTGAACATCTCTACAAAGCTTCGCACTGTGGCGTTCACATTCAGCTGATCATTCGCGGCATTTGCTGTTTAAAGACCGGCATCCCCGGTGTTAGCGATAATATCACCGTCCATTCAATTGTGGGCCGTTTCTTGGAACACAGCCGAATCTATAGTTTCGACGTTGACGGTCAAAAGAGTGTCTACCTCTCTAGTGCTGACTTAATGACCCGAAATTTGAATCGGCGAGTCGAGCTGCTGTTCCCAATCCTGCAACCCGATTTAGCTGACCGCGTCCTTCGGATTTACAACACCATGTGGAACGATAATGTTAAAACCCGGGTTCTGCGAGCAGATGGATCTTACACCCACATTGATCGCCGTGGACTCGTGCCGCTTGAATCACAGAGTGCATTTGTCAAAGCTGCCAGCGAACACGTCCAGCGTGATCAAGCTGACGCAGCTAAGACCGCCCCCACGGAATTTCAGCCAATGCTTAGCCCTGAGAACCGACCAAACCCTTTGAACTACGACGATGGGAGTGAATCAGACTAATGGAAAACTTTGCTGTGATTGACTTGGGCTCAAACTCAGCCCGAATGACCATTACCGAAATCGATGATGATGGTGCTTACTCAACTGTCAAACAAATGAAGGAATACGTTCGTTTATCAGAGAACATGGGCGAAAAGAAAATTCTGCAGCCCGAAGCCATTGATAGAACCATGGCTGCTCTGCGTGAATTTAAAGACGTCTATTCAAAGATGAATAACGTCCGTCTCAAAGCGGTCGCCACGGCAGCCACCCGCCAAGCGGCCAACCAAAAAAAGTTCCTCAAACGCGTTGAAACCGAGTTAGATATTAAGCTAGATGTCTTGCCCGGCACGATGGAAGCCTATTACGACTACTTGGGTGTCAGTGAAACCCTACCAGCCACTAACGCGGTTATTCTGGACACGGGCGGTGCAAGCTCAGAAATCGTTCTGGTTCAAAACGGTGCTATCAGCCATTTGATCAGCATTCCCTTAGGCAGCGTCAATTTGACCCAGGAATACCTGCCTACCGACCAAATTCCAGCCGCTAGCCTCTTTAAAGTAATGAGTTTTGTCAATGATGTCTACAGTAGTATTTGGTGGCTGCGTAATGGCCTAAATTTGCCCGTTATCGGCCTTGGTGGCAGTAACCGGACAATGGCTAAGATCAACCGCCGCTTTAACAACATCCTCAATTTTGAAGATATTCATGGGTATCGATTAAGCCGTCATTCTGTTGATGATACTTTCTCTCGCATCGTCAGTCAGGACCTAGAAGGCCGAAAAGCCATCCCTGGGCTCAATAAAGACCGAGCTGATATCATTGTCGGGGGATTGATTCCACTGACCTTACTGATGCGTTATTTGGACTCTGACCGGATCACATTTTCTAACAGCGGCTTACGTGAAGGCATTTTGTTTGAGCATTTAAAGGAATTGCAGCTACAAAACGTACACGAGAAAGCAGAGATGACTTTAAATCGTTTTACAACAGATGAAGCTTAAAGCTTTTTCTATTGGTAAAACTATTAAACAGGACACTTCAAAATAACAACTAAACGTGAAACATAAAAAATCTGGTAACCAGTTAATAAAACTGATTACCAGATTTTTAATTAAGGATACGTTCACATATCCACTCTCTTTAAGTTAACTGCCCCGGCTGGGCTCGAACCAGCGACCTCTTGATTAACAGTCAATTATTCTACCACTGAACTACGGGGCAATAAAAACGTCATGAGTTATTTATACCATAAAATTTCACGACGTGCAATCGTTTTTTCCTCAAATTTTAACCAATATGATTTTCTTTTAAAACCATATCGACTTCGTGCTGAATCTTATCTGGCTTCTTCCACTCCTCGAAATGATCCATTTTCTCAGTCGGCATTTCATAGTTTTCGTTAATGTATTTCTCATATGCCTCAACATGTGGAGAATGCGGAATATTGAGCTGCAGGATTCGAACTTGCTTGATAAACCCACGTTCAGCTGCCAGCTCAGCACGACCATTTTGCACCATATTACTAATTTCCATATACTTGGTACCATCTAGACGCGTAATTTCTTCAATGAGTGTAAACGTTTCGTGACTCTTCAATAGATATAACTCTCCCTCCACTTTTAACTGTCACATTATAACATAAACTCGCTAGTGCTTTAAATCTCCATACGGACACAAAAAAGCCACTATCTAGGATAGTGGCGGCATAAGAGAGAAAGAGAATTGATTAGAAGGTAATTAATTCATACCTTACAAGTAATACTATAGGACATGATGAAAGCGCTGTCAACCTTTTTCCAACTAATTTAATTTCCGTTGCCTTATTAAGAAATAAAAAGCACCTTAACCGTTTCACTGAACGGTCAAGGTGCTAATAAAACCACTAAATGTGAGATAGCCCTTTTCGTCAATAACTAATTAGGGGGTAAATAAATGGTTAATTACACTATACCACATTTTATGAGAATTGCTCACATTTTTTAATTAAAAACTCATTTATTTGTGTAAACTACCCGTTTTATCAATATGAACTGTTGGGTGAACTAACGCTGACGGGTTTGAAACCACTTCCGTTAACGAATGACCCGAAAGGTTCGTCCAACAAGTGAAGAAAAGCAATACCAGAACTAATAGTGTTAATATCCGGCTACTTACTGACATCTTTTCACTGATCACGGAACCATAGAAATCCTTTTTAACTTTGGCTGCGACGTTTTGCTCATTCGGCTTTTGCTTCTGCCGTTCCTCTACCACGGAAGCTTGAAAAGCATCAATATCAAATGCTTTCTGTGCTTCCTTCATCTTCAATTGGAACTGCTTCTTTTCCTTCTTGCTCAGCCCCTTGAACCATTTTACAAACTGCCGGTAGTCCGAAACAATCGTTTCCGTATCGCCAATTTCTTTTAAGTTACCATAATGAATCCAAGCAACACGATCACACAGCATCTCAATCTGTTTTAAGGAGTGGCTAACAAAAATAATCGTTTTGCCCTCTGCTTTAAATTCGGCAATTTTATCCACGCACTTTTGGTAGAAAGTATCGTCACCAACAGATAAGGCTTCATCGATAATTAAAATATCGGGGTTCACATGCACCGCAATCGAGAAGCCTAGCCGTGATTTCATACCGCTTGAATAACTCTTTACGGGTTGGTATAAGAAATCACCAATGTCAGCAAAGCTCACGATGTCATCCATTAATCCGTCAATCTCTTCATTAGTCAAACCTTGCATTAAAGCTTTCAGTCGGATATTCTCAAGACCAGTTAAATTACCGCGTAATCCAGCACCAATGGCAATGATCGAGGTATCACCGCGAACATCTACGATCCCAGTTGTTTGCGGGATAATGCCAGAAATAATGTTCGACAGCGTTGATTTTCCAGAACCGTTAACCCCAATTAGACCTAGGGTTTCACCTGGCATAATTTTGAGTGAAACACCCATAAGCGACCAAAAATGCGGTACTGGTTTTCGATTCAACGCAAAGAAAGCTCGCAGCTTTTCCGATTGAGTCTTAAATAAATCGTATTCTTTGGTGACATTTTGCACCATAATCTTGTAATCAGTTGCCATTTTTTAAATTCTTCCTAACGTCTTTTTTCGGTTTATAACGCCATGAACGTCATTATATCAGAGAACATGCCCTGTGTCTTGCTTGTTTACTAGTCGTTCTTTAAGCCTAAAATATCGGTAATCTGAATCCAACCGGTTACTGAACCGCTTTTAACTTGATACCAAATCGTCTGGTCCTTGGTGACAATACCGCGAGACATTACTTTAACGTGTTTATTGGCCAATTGTTTTGTCCGAATAACCTTAGCTTTATCAGTCGACGTTGGTACACCGTTATAAAACTTGATTGTTCCCGGCTTTACCGTTGCCGTACCATCGTAATTGGCATAATCCACACCAGGCGTCAGACGTGTACTGGTATCGGCATCCGTACTGTTCGCAGAGGTACGATCAAAACGATCATGCAGATCATAGTCCGCAATAATTTTGTTCAGCTTGCTAGCGTAGTTGCTATCAGTAGCATAGTTCTCAGCAACAATATTCGTTGCCGTCATGTAAGAACTGGCATTTTCACGCCAAGCACCTTCATATAGAAATGGATTCCAAGTCGTACCGCCACGCAAGACTTTGGCATAGTCGTTCAAAGAAGCCTGCGCAGAAGGATAAACTTTAAACTGCGCCAAAGTATTATACATCGATCCGCTGGGATTGGCTTCAGCCGTCGACATCGTAATTGAATGACCGTCATAATTACCCTTAACACCAAAGTAGTTATTAGCACTCGTTGATAGCCCACTAGTCCCCCAGTTACTCTCAAGTGCTGCCTGAGCCATCATTACCGAACCGTAAAGATGATTCTGGCGACTTATTTTTAATACCGGCTGACTCATCCGATTAATAAAATCGGTATGCGTGTCGGCTTGCGCAGTTCCCATTGTCACTGCACCAAGCCCGAATGCTGATACCAGCATAATTGTCAGTTTCTTCCAGAGCTTCATCTTAACTAATCTCCCATCTAAAATACTAAACCGTGAATATTATACCGGTTTCTGACGAATTCACAAGTTAATATTTGATAATAAATTAAAACCTTAAACTTTAAAAAAGGCCCGTTACCAGAAGCGGTATCAAGCCCATTTTGATGATTTATTTAACTAGTTTTTTACTGCTAATGACGGCACCCAGCCATTTGTGGTACCACTGTGAATTCGGTACCAGGTGGTAGTGAACCCGTTTTGAACGTGAATCGCTTTGTTATCGATCTTCACCGAATGATTCGCCAACGCTTTCGTTGTCGTCAGCTGCTTAGCAATGTAAGCTGAATTAAAAACGTGATCATAGACTGGGCAGATACTTCCGGTTAAAGTAGCCGTCTTTTTATACGCCGAATACGTTGTCTTAGGAAAACTCAACGCTTTGGTGTATACCCAGTACTTCTTAGACGTTGTCTGTTTACTGAACCGAACCCGGTACCAATTGGTCTTTGTGCTGACCTTATAACCACGGGCATCAATCCAGACTGGCCGCCCCTGCCAGCCGCCAATTTGCGACCAGCTATACTTAGTTGACTTATATTTACTGCCCTTAACGTGATTATAAATCGCATAGCCCTTATATCTGGAACTCAGAGATGCCGTTTGGCTATCAGCGCCGACAAAGTAATTAACCTTCGTTGTGTCAGCTACTGGTTTTTTAGCAGTTACAGTCGGTGTGGCAGGAGCCGTTGTGCCATCCAGGGAATAGAATTTATACGTCTGAATTAGATTGATCAAAGAACTGCCATAATTTGGTGCAGTTGCGTATGTTCCTGTTAATGCATTGGCTGCTGCTTCGTAAGTCGCGGCGTTCTCCCGCCAAGTGCCTGAATAATAATTTGGATTCCACGCCGTTCCGTTGCGCAATAACTGCGCATTATCCGTCATTGACGCCGCGGCGTCAGGGTACTTTTTAAACGCTGCCTGGGTGTAATATAGCTGTCCATTAGCGTTATATTCCGCAGTACTCATTGTCACGGAAGCACCATTGTATGCCCCTTTAATACCGAAATAATTATTCGCATCCATCGAAAGCTGACTCGTCCCCCAGCCGCTTTCCAATGCGGCTTGTGCCATCATAACAGACGGATACAGTTTATATTCGTCAGCAACCTTTTTAACAGGTGATGACATACTGCTAATAAAATGGTCCGTCGTTGCGCTTGCTTCAGCTCTGGTGTGCCCCGCACCAGATAGGCCGCATACGACTAAGCCAACGGTGAGCAGCCCCACCATCCATTGTTTCCGCATGTGTACGTCCCCCTCAGATACAACAATTTATTCTTATTATAATTGGAATAAGAAGTGAAAACAAGCTCGGTAATCCCCTTATAGAAGACGGGACGTAATCTAATAAAGATTAGACGCTTTAAAAAATTTTTTCCTCCAAAAATAAGTAAAAAAAGAAGACCGACTGTTCCGCCGCTCTTCTCTCTCATGCTGATTTTATTTGTTTAAACTAGTATTCTTCAGTTAACTTGCTAGCTGCTGCTTCATCAATGATGATGGTTACTTGATCATGCTGCTGTAAGAAGCTAGCTGGTACATCCGTCGTAACTGGACCTTCAATCATTGCCTTAACAGCATTAGCCTTTTCCGGACCATAAGCCTCTAATAAGATGTGCTTACTGGTCATGATGGAAGCAATCCCCATTGAGTAAGCATAGCGTGGAACTTCGTCTTCGTTATCGAAAAACCGGGCGTTAGCCTTGATTGTTGATTCAGTCAAAGCAACCTTATGCGTACCCAGTGCTGGATCAGTGCCAGGTTCATTAAAACCGATGTGACCGTTCTGACCGAGGCCTAAGATTTGCAGGTCAATTGGGTTATCAGCAATTACTTGATCATAACGCTTCATCTCAGCAGCTGCATCGCTGTTCAAACCATCTGGTACGTATGAGTGTGCAAATGGTTTCTGGTTAAACAGATGCTTTTGCATGAAGTAATGGTAACTTTGCGGATGATCAGGAGCTAAGCCAACGTATTCGTCTAGGTTAACTGACGTCATTTGACTAAAATCAAGATCACTCTTAGTTAATTCCTCATAGGTCGTCACTGGTGTACTACCGGTTGCCAAACCAAATACTTTAGCACCATCCTGGTAAGCATTTTCAAAGACTTCAAAGCCCTTCCGGCCGCCTTCTGCACGATCCTTAACGATAATCACATTCATTTTTGCTTTAGTAGATTCTGACATGATCGCCACTCCTTTTGTTGGTATAGCCCAATGATAAGTCATCTAGACCAATAATGCAAGAAAAATGACCAAGTCCGTTTAATAATTTACTTTTTGCGCGCCCCGCTGCCGGTCGCCGCGCTTATTAGCAGCTAATGTATTTTGCTGGGATTTAAATTTTTTCCATGTGGCATCGCGCTTTTGTGCTGCCTGTTTATTTTGACTGCGTTTCTTTGTGAATTTCATGATCCATCTCCCTTTCTCTACTGCGAGATTGTACCACGCTACGCTTTCAGCGTCTATGCATGTGCTTGAAAACAAGAAATTATTAATTTCACAAAGTCTGCGAATAGTCAGTTATTTTGCCGATGAGCTATAATGTAGCCAAACCGCCGCTAGTTTACCAAGTGATCAAAGCGAATTGGACCTTACTCAGCTGACTACTACGCCCAGTCAAACAATCGCTGTACCTGCCTTAGCCGAACCAAAAGTTCGGTTTGAAACGACGCTGTATCAGTACGTTCCCGTTACAGGCAACGAGAATCAAGTGATAGCAGATCTTTTCATCCTTGAAGTTACTGACTTTTACTTTGCTGATGACGTGTTAGATACCAATACATTGCACGTCAATACCAAGCAACTTGATCCCCTAGCAAGACTTGCGGGTTCAACGTACGGAAGGTTGACTGGTTTATTTGAAATGAAACGGCCCCGCTGACTAAAAAAATAACAGCCTCAATCATTAACTGACTGAGACTGCTATTTTTAAATTTAAGACTTATTCAACTGTCACACTCTTGGCTAGATTACGTGGTTTATCAACGTCCAAGCCCTTGTTAAGGCTCGTGTAATAAGCAATCAACTGGGTTGGCACAACGCTCAGCAGAGGTGACATTAATTCATCAACATCTGGCAAAATGATATCATCATCCGGTTTAGCCAGGCTTTCGGAAACAATCGTCAGGATGTGCGCACCCCGAGCCATGGTTTCCTGCAAGTTCGAACGGGTCAGACCAGCCGTCTTTTCTTGGGTAATGATACCGATCACCGGTGTCCCCTTTTCAATCAGCGCAATGGTTCCGTGCTTCAATTCACCAGAAGCGAAGCCCTCAGCTTGAACGTATGAAATTTCTTTTAGCTTTAATGCGGCTTCAAGAGAAACGCTCCAGTCGATCCCACGACCAATGTAGAAGGCGTTTGGCGTTTTCAAGAAGGAAGTCTTGGCAATGTCTTCGATTTTATTCTTCTCGTCGACGATTGCTTGAATTCCCGTAGCTACTAAACCTAATTGATGACGAACATCAAAACGTTGAGCAACGATTTGATTATCAGCTTCACCTAATGCCTTGGCTAAAATGGCTTCAATTGCGATCTGAGCAGTGTAAGCCTTGGTTGAGGCCACCGCAATTTCTGGGCCGGCATGCAGCAGCAACGTGTAGGTTGCTTCACGTGATAAAGTTGAATTTTGAACGTTAGTGATGGTTAAACTTTCGTAACCACCGGCGTTAACGTTAACCAGCACTTCACGGGAGTCAGCCGTCTCACCGCTTTGTGACAAGAAGATGAAGAATGGCTTCTTGGACAAAATCGGCTGTTCGTATGCGAATTCTGAAGAAATGTGAACTTCCGTCGGTGTCTGAGTCAGGTTTTCGAATAATCGCTTACCGACTAATCCAGCATGGTAACTGGTACCGGCACCCACAATGTAAATCCGGTCTGCTTGCTTCATAGAACTCAGCAGCTTATCACTGATAACTGGTTCACCAGTTTCAGAGAGGTAAACTTGAGCCAGACGACGCATAACATTAGGCTGCTCATCAATTTCTTTAAGCATGTAAAATGGGTAAGTCCCCTTATCGGTTTCACTGGCATCCATGTCAACGTGGAAGGTCTTCCGTTCAACTGGATTACCCTTTTGATCTTCAATTTTAACTTTGTCGGGGGTGATCGTCACAACTTCACCATCCATTAATTCTAGGAAGTCATGGGTCTCACGCAGCATTGCTAACGCATCGGAACAAACAACGTTGAAGCCGTCACCGACACCTACCAGCAACGGACTCTTGTTTTTGGCAACGTATAGGGTATCTGGATCCTCGCGATCCATCAGCAGAAAGGCGTATGAGGACCCCTTAAGCAGGCTCAGTGCCTTAACAAAGGCATCGTGGGCGTTCAAACCTTCTTTAACAGCTAACTTATCAACTAACTGAACGACAACTTCAGTATCCGTTTGACTGGTAAAGGGAACGTCACTGAGATATTCACTCTTCAGTTCCTGGAAGTTATCGATCACACCATTATGAACTAAGTAGAACCGGTTATCTTGGGAAACCTGTGGGTGGGCGTTAGCCACACTTACAACACCGTGAGTTGCCCAGCGGGTATGACCAATTCCAGTTGACCCGTGAACATCAGGACCAACTTCACGTCGCAAGTCAGCGATCCGACCCTTTTCTTTCACGAGATAATCCTTACCGTTTTGGTCGTTTACATAAATACCAGCTGAATCGTAACCGCGATATTCAAGCTTTTGTAGGCCATCAAGTAAGATTTTTACTGCGTTATCACTACCTGTAACACCGACAATTCCACACATAAGATTTCATCCTCTAGTTTTCATAATATTTTAATTGGTATAGACTCAATAATATTCAATGTATCTATAGACATGTATACTTTACAGTCTTTTAAATTAGATGTCAACATTTAAGTTAAAAATGGTATAGATTGAAAATGAGAGAAATTACATCGTAAATCCAAAAAAGCGGTTTTCAAACGTTATTGTTTGAAAACCACTTTTTTATTTCATGACCCTATTCAACACCGACTTCACTTTTTACTACTTCTACGATTCGGTTGACATAACCGTCTACTGCCTCTTGAGTTGGGGCTTCTGCCATAACCCGTAATAGCGGTTCAGTCCCACTAGGACGAACGAGGACCCGTCCATCGCCGGACATTTCCTTTTCAACGGTATCAATGATCCCTTTAATGGCAGGATTTTTCAAAGCAGCCTTCTTGTCAGCAACTTTAACGTTAACTAGCTGTTGCGGGTAATCTTGAACATCAGCAGCTAACTCTGACAGCTTCTTGCCAGTTTCCTTCATAATGTGAAGCAACTGTAAACTCGTCAGCATACCGTCACCAGTCGTGTTAAAGTCCAAGAACACAATGTGGCCAGATTGTTCGCCACCAAGGTTATAACCGTTAGCCAGCATTTCTTCAACCACGTAACGGTCACCAACTTTGGTTTTAACGCTGGTCATTCCATGGGCTTCCATCGCTTTGTACATACCTAGATTGCTCATCACAGTCGTAACAATGGTGTCCTTCTTAAGCCGGCCGTGTTCAGACATGTATTTCCCACAAATATACATGATCTTATCACCATTGACCACGTTTCCTTCTTCGTCAACGGCAATGCACCGATCACCGTCTCCATCAAAAGCCAAACCGATCGAAACACCTTTTTCAACGGTAAATTTCTGTAATTGTTCGGGGTGAGTTGAACCAACCTGATCATTAATGTTTAGTCCGTTTGGCGTGGTAGCAATTGTATCAAACTCAGCGCCTAAATCAGCGTACAATCTTGAAACTAAATTGCTGGTTGCGCCATTGGCAGAATCAACCGCGATGTGCATGCCGGTTAAATCATCATCGATGGTCTGTTCCAAGAACTGAATGTACTTTTGACTGCCTTCTTGGTAGTCTTCAACAGTACCTAAACCTTTAGCAGCCGGTCTTGGTAACGTGTCCTTTTGCTCCAGCAGTTTTTCAATTTCATCTTCCAAATCATCGGAAAGCTTATAGCCATCAGCACCAAAGAACTTGATACCGTTATCTTCAACCGGGTTGTGAGAAGCGGTCAGCATCACACCGGCATCGGCACCCTGAGTCCGAACAAGGTAAGCTACGGCAGGCGTTGTAATAACACCTAAACGTAAAACTTCAATCCCAACTGATAATAAGCCAGCCACGATGGCTTCTTCCAACATCTGACCAGAGATCCGTGTATCGCGAGCAACTAAGACTTGCGGCTGTTCACGGTCAGTTGCGTGTTCCGTCAATACATAACCGCCTGCACGGCCAAGTCGAAAAGCTAATTCCGGCGTTAATTCTTGATTAGCAATACCACGTACACCATCAGTTCCAAAATACTTCATGTTTAATTTTCCTCATTTCCAGATTATCATTTAGATTCGGTTGTCACCGTTACTTTAACGCTGCCAGGATCTGTTCCTGTCACCTTATTGGCCGCTGAATCCAAACTAATTATTTTTGTTTTTTGATTTTTAACATCACTAACATCTACGTCGGCATCAAACTCCGAAATGGCCTTTAAATCCGATTCAGAGCCAAACACCTCAATGGATTTCGTACTGCTTTGAAAACTGTATTCCTGATCATCGTTAGCGTTCTTAGCCTTAAATTTCAATGGAACCTTCTTTGAATGCCCCTTTGCTGTAATTGGCAGGTTCACTTGGGTAGTCGCTGGCGTCAGGATTACGTTGACAGTCTGGCCGTTCTTATCAAGGGCTTCGATGACTGCTTCACTATTAATTGACTTCTTAGTGTTTTGAGCTAAATTCAACTGAGCAACAACTCTGCTGATCCGGTCGATTTCACCTTCAGCCCCAGTAGCCTTAACACTTGTCACATCACTATTAGGACTGCCAGCAACGTAGTTTTTAGCAATCCGTGATTTATCGTATTGAACGCTGACCGGGAAGCTGACCGTCTGACGCGGCTGAATATTAACCTTAATGGTAGCCGGTGCAATTTGGTAGTTAATATCGCGGTTCAACCCGTCCTGTTTCAATTGAACTCGATGTTCACCAGCTCTGAGGCCCGTTAAATTAGCAAAGACCCGAAAGTTTTGAGTGTTTGCCGTAGCGGTAACTAGCGCTGCCGGGCCCCGAAGATGAACCTTCACCTTTTCGGGATAGCCAGTAACAAAATACTTGTCAGAATCCACGTTCAATCTCAGCTGTACTGAAACGGTCTTCTGTTCAGTCGCCGTTAACGTAGTGGAATTAGTCCCAGTTGTATTCATCTGTTGAGTCGTCGTACTTTTCGAACTATTGACATACAAAAACAAGCAGACTGCTAAGAACAGGGAAATTAACCGGTAAGTCCAACGACTGTTGAAAATTCTTTTCATTGCCGATTACCTCCCCTAAAGAACTGGGTGAACTCGTCAATCAGCCAAGACAGCGGATTTTTCGGTTGTTCAGGCTCCTGATCCTTGATTAATTCATTGTTCAAGAACTTCAAATAATCATTTTGATCCATATTACGGAGCAGTTCGTTATTCTTAGTAATTGAAACTTCACCAGTTTCCTCAGAAATAACAATGGTCAAGGCATCAGTGACTTCTGAGATACCAACCGCGGCACGGTGTCTTGTTCCCAATTCTTTAGGAATCAGGTTACTGTCAGACAGCGGTAAATACGCGGCCGCCACCGCGACCTTATTATTCCGAATGATTACAGCACCATCGTGAAGCGGTGTGTTGGGAATAAAAATGTTGATCAGCAATTCACCGGTAATCTTAGCATCCAACTCAATTCCCGTTTCGATATAGTCTTCCAGCCCAGTATCCATCTGAATCGTCATTAGAGCACCGATTCGGCGTTTAGACATGTACTGGATGGCTTTATCCAGAGCGGCAATCATCTGCTTCTCGGCTTCATTCACCTGCCGATTACGGACAAATACTGACCCACGGCCTAGGTGTTCCAACCCGCGCCGAATCTCTGGTTGGAAAATAATAATCATGGCAATGACACCCCAGTTAATCACTTGGTCCATTAGCCATGAGACCGTTCCAAAGCCCACGTAAACCGCAATGATCTTGACTAAGACGATTACGATGATACCACGTAGAAGTTGAACAGCTTTGGTTCCTCGCAGCAGCATAATCAGTTCGTAAAAAACAAACCAGACAACGAGAATATCGAGGAGGTTTACGATGTTATGCCACGTCAAAAAGCTACTCCAATCAAGATTCATTTGATAATTTCCCTCCAAAAATCTATTCAGATAACATTATAGCACGCTGACTGCTATTTTTTAGAATCACCGGCACATTTCTAATGACCAGTAAACTCAAAAGTTCAAGATTTTGGTAAAACGGCTGAAAATTCATGCGACTTCTCAAGTAATCTGTTATTATTTGAATAGTGATATTTTGAACAGGGAGATGATCTCTTGGCGGGTCACGCACGCTGGCAAATTCGGATTTTCGTAGTGCTGTGGCTGTTATTTCTGTGGCAGTTCGCGCATGAGCCTTTTACTTTTTTAATTTTAAATACTTTTTTGGGTTATTTACCCATCGAAATCAGTTTTCATCTAAGTAAGGAGCGCCCTAAAAGCGGACTGGTATTTTGGTTAGTTGTCCTTTTATGGCTAGTGTTCTATCCCAACGCGCCATACTTGCTGACGGATTTATTCCACCTTTCGCTCCTTAACCCTTACGGTCCAGATGGATTGTTACAGTTGAATCTGCACGTTTGGGTATACTTTACCTACTTACTGATCAGCGTTCTGTTTTGCGTCATCCTTGGTTTCTGGAGTCTGAACTACGTCGCCAATACGATCACTCAACGTTACTTAAAGGGAAATTCGTGGCTGCAGACACTGTTGGTACTCTTCCTTACTTTCCTGTCTTCAGTTGGGATTTACGTCGGCCGGTTTATGCGAATCCACACGGTCTACCTATTTATTTCACCAGAACTGATCACTGATCGCTTACTGCACATGTGGACTCCAACCATGATCGTCTTCGTTGGGTTAATGACCCTGATTCAGTTGATTGCTTACTGGCTGGTTTACTTAGCTTATCACAGTCAAATGGCTAATGAACAAGCAATGAAGAACTTGAAACTAGTAAAAAAAGAACCCGATGAGCATCACAAATCTGAATGAATTTAAGCCAAAACGTAGGAAGGAAGAAATTGTGACATAAGTCTATATCGACAAGGATTTAATCTAACCTCTTGGCTAAAACACATCTTAAAATTTGCTTTAGTTCATTACTTGAATATAGCCTTAGCCTGTTCCACAACTTCAGATTCCGGCCATATAATACCAAAGAACGCCATCCCGATAAAGCCCATCGGAATGGCGTTCTTTGGTATTATATTCTGGAATCTAGCGAGTTGTGTCACACCCTCAATAAATTTAATCCATTTCATCGTTGACTGCCATCATCAAAACATTTTCTGAGTAGTTAATGTATTGACGCAGTCGACCTGCCATTTGCCAGGTAATATTACCAGCTTCCAGCAGTGATTGAACACCCGTCCGTTCAGCACCTAGCGCAACAACTTTTAACTGGTTGAGCTGCTTGGCATACGCCGAACGCGAAACACGCTGGTCTTTGCGCGCACGTTCAACTCGATTGCGGTAAAAGACCACTAGGTGATAAATCGCCTGTTTATCTAACGACTGCGGATTAACGTCATCATTACTCAAATATTTGGATAGCGCTTTAATGGCCGCCTTTGCGCTTTCACGGTCAATCAGCTGCCATTCATTATCCGATGACTTATCTTGGGATCGATGAATAACGGCCTTAATCCACTGAACGGTGTGGTGAAAAGTAACCGACCAGCTTCTTAAAGTCGCGTGACTGTTAGGATGGCCTACTCGCCGCAGCGCCCGTTTCACGGTTCCTGAAGAAGAGCGATAAGCCTGCGACGAAATTTGATGATGCGCATATAATCGGTCTAAAGCGGACTGCTCACCTTTCAGACCCACTTGCCGTAACGTAATTTCATCATCCATTACTTGCTGACGTTCGGCATCATCACGGGTCTGCAGTTCTAATCGGCGAATGATAAACTGGTAGTCTAAGATCAAATCATAGGCTGCCCGCTGGTTTTCAATTCGGCGGTGTTCCTCAATAGCGTTAATGGCCAGCCGCATAATGTATATCCGCGCCTCAGCTTCACTCATCAGATGACGTTCTGCCGCTGTTTGTTCATCCACGCCACCCTCCTCAAAATCATCGTCCGTTTCATCGCTGAAACTGGTCCGGGTCTGAAGCGGTACTGGGTTATCTGGTGCAACTAGCGGTAAAGTGATTACCGCAGCTACCAGGCTAATAATAATGACACCGGCAGCTACGAACAACACTAACGAACGCTGCGGAAAAGCTTGGCCAGAGACGGTAACTAATGGCAGCGAAAGTACACCAGCCATGGTTACCGCACCCCGAACACCGGACAGACCAGCCAGCAATGCTACCCGAAAACTAGGCCGGCGAGGTTTACTGATTCCTTGGTACAAGTAGATCCAAATCACTCGAATCAGCAGCAGAATCGCCCAGGCACCAAAGGAATATGCTACAGCCTGAAACGTATTAAAATGAACGTCATGAATAATTTTGGTTGTGGCAACCGGCAGTTCATCGCCTAAAATCAAAAACACGACACCGTTTAAGAGGTAGACAATAATGTCCCAGGTCTTTTCGCTGACCAACTTTAATTCGGGTGAATCTTCCACTAACCGGTTTTCCTGGGCATGAGAAACTGCCCCGGCAGTGACCACCGCAATCACTCCAGAAGCGTGCAGGGTGCCCTCCGTAATCACATAAATTACAAAGGGCGTCATAATTTGTAAAACGGTATTAAATACGACATCGTTGATTCCTTGCCGTCTTAAAAAGTTGCGCGCAAATTCAATTAGCCACATCAAAACGAAGCCAGTTAAAAAACCGACAGCACTGATGTAGAGAAAATCGCCAACTGCATGGCTAAACGAAAAAACACCCGTGACGGTAGCTGCTACAGCGTATTTAAACGCAATCAGTCCCGAAGCATCGTTGATTAGACTCTCACCGCTAACTAAGTGTAAAATGCGGTCTGGCAATTTCACTCGCTTAGAAATTGACTGAACAGCCACCGGATCAGTAGGTGATAAGATTGCGGCCAAGGCAAAACTGACGGTCAGCGATAAGCGCGGAATCATCATATAAATAAGGTAGCCACCCACTATAGTGGTTAAAAATACTAATAAAATAGAATTAGCGAAGATTGGTCCCCGCAACTGCCAAAGTTCCCGCTTGGGAAACCGGCGTCCATCGTTAAAAAGCAGCGGCGCGATAAACAACAGTAAGAACCAATCAGTATCTAAGGGAATTTTGATTTCCCAAAATAATGCGATTACTAACCCTAATGCAATTTGAATTAAACTAACCGGAATAAAGGTTAGGTAGTGGCTGATGACGTTAGAGATTAAAACCATGACTACTAATAAAATAACCGCTTCAACTATCAGCAACTAGATAACTCCCCTCCTTACTTCTGTGCGGGATCTTCACCAATGATACGCACTTCGGTTTCCAGCTGAACACCGGCCTTTGTCAGAACGGTGTCTTCAACGTGCTTGATCACTGCCAAATAATCTGACGCGGTGGCGTGATCCACGTTAACAATAAACCCGGCGTGCTTGGTGGAAACTTGTGCACCGCCAGACTGATACCCCTGAAGGCCCGCGTCATGAATCAACTTGCCGGCAAAATACCCCGTGGGACGTTTAAAGACGCTGCCGCATGACGGCAATTCCAGCGGCTGTTTAGACGCTCTTCGCGCGTTTAAATCATCCATTTTAGCCTGGATCTTAGTCGGGGCACCCGGCCGTAATTTAAAGGTCGCCGTGATCACAATGTCGCCTTCATCCTGCACCCGGCTATGACGATAGCCAAAATCTAGATCATCGCGCTGAATTGTCTTCAGCTTGGCATCGGGAGTCAATACAGTTACCGAATCGGCAACCATGCTGATCTCGCCGCCGTATGCCCCGGCGTTCATAAAGATGGCCCCGCCGACACTGCCCGGAATTCCAGCCGCAAATTCCAGTCCAGTTAGGCTGTGACGTTGAGCAACCTTAGTAACTTCAATCAGCGACGCACCGGCTTCGGCCACAATCTGATTATCTTTGGTCTCAACGTGATCCATACCCGTTAAGATCATAACCAAGCCACGAATACCGCCATCTTTTACGATTAAATTACTGGCGTTACCGATGACAGTAATAGGTAAGTTTTGTTGATTAGCATAGATCACCAATTCTTGAACTTCAGTTAAATCTGCTGGGAAAGCTAGAAAATCAGCCTTACCGCCCGTCTTAGTATTCGTATAGTTTGATAGTGGTTCGTTTTGCATCAGCTTTACTCTGGGAAAAGCTGCGATGATGTCTGCCGTCATGATTAAGTTCCTTTCACTGCTCAAATATTTCGTAAGATTATATATTAATATCATACCATGCGAACTCCCGCAAACAAAAGGTCAGCCATACAAGTACTTCATTTATTATTAAAATACCTTAACAGCCTGAATCACTGAAAAATGATAAACTAGGAGTGACCTATTTTATCAAGAAGGGATGTTTTCTGCCTTGAAATTTATCAGTTGGAACGTCAACGGTCTAAGGGCCGCTGTTAAACATGATTTTATGACCACTTTTAACGATTTAGATGCCGATTTTTTCTGCGTTCAAGAAACCAAAATGCAACCGGATCAGCTGACTTTGGATCTACCAGGATATCACCAGTACTTTAACTCTGCTGACCGGAAGGGTTATTCAGGTACGGCAGTCTTCACAAAACATGATCCAATCAATGTCACTTATGACATTGGAACCGATGAATTCGATCATGAAGGCCGGGTCATTACTTTGGAATACACCGACTTTTACTTAGTCACCTGCTATACGCCCAATTCGGGAACCGGCCTAAAACGCCTCGATTTTCGAATGGGCTGGGAAGATGCCTTTCAAGATTACATCGATCAATTAAACGCCAAGAAACCAGTGATCCTTTGTGGTGACCTAAATGTTGCCCATGAAGAAATTGATATTAAGAATCCCAAAACGAATCACAAAAACGCCGGCTTTACTGATCAGGAACGGGAAGCATTCACCCGTTTTCTCTCCCGTGGCTACACCGATACGTTCCGTTATTTCTACCCTGACGTCACGGAACGTTATTCCTGGTGGAGTTACCGATTCAGCGCCCGTGACCGGAATGCCGGTTGGCGAATCGACTACTTCGTTACCAGTAATGCACTGCAGCCCAAACTAGAATCAGCGGATATTAAAGATAAAATCTTTGGTTCCGATCACTGTCCAATTTCCTTGACAACCACCGGCCTTCACGTATAATTTGTATGACTTGAAAGGAGTGGCCGATTTGAACTTTGTTGCAATGGACTTCGAAACTGCTAACGGTAAACGCTATTCTGCTTGTTCTTTAGCACTGACGATTGTTCGTAATAATCAGGTGGCTGATGAGTTCTATACACTGATCAAACCTGACACCGATTTTTTTTGGCGTAACGTCCAGATTCATGGTATTCATGAATCAGATGTTGCCGACGCACCTGATTTCCCAACCGTTTGGCCGCATATTCAGTCCTTATTTACTCCAGAGCAGCTGGTGATTGCTCACAACGCTCAATTTGATAATGGTGTACTGCGGCAAACCCTTAATCATTACGGAATGACATCGCCAGCCTACTTAACGCTGGATACAGTGAAGACGAGCCGGCAGTTTCTGCCAATGCTGGAAAATCATAAACTTAATACCGTTGCAGACGCGCTGGGAATCTCTCTGGAGCACCATCACAACGCCTTGGACGACAGCTTAGCCTGTGCCAATATTTTACTTACTGAAACAAAAACTTTTGGTCAAGAAGCCATCAAACCATTTATAAAAATGGCCTAATACCCAACAATATAAATAAGCCTAATTTACCGAAGACTGGTAAATTAGGCTTATTTATATTTAGTTATTTTACCGCTAGCTGCATTTCGTAAGCCTCAACGACTTCCCCTACCGATGTTATCACTTGGAAGGTACGTGTCGTTTGAAAGCCAATATCTTGATAGAGCTTTATTGCGCGTTGATTCCGTTTTTGAACGGTCAGCATAATGACGTCATAGCGACTGCTTAAAGCAGCCCAATCAAGCCCGCTTAACATCAGTTCACGGCCTATCCCTTCACGCCAGTATGCTTTACGTACTGCAACCCCAATTTCACCAACCTGCTCATCAGACGTTGGCAGTGCCGTAACTAAGCCAACCACTTCGCCATCCAAAATTGCCAATAACAGCAATTGCTGATTCGACTTGCTGATCAATTGAATTTGTTTGCCTTCAGCAGCAGGATCAACTTCATCGCTGGTATCTTCAAAAGTCGTTGATTCTGTTTTCAGACGCTTCAATAGGTTTAAAACGGCTGGTGCATCTGTCGCAACCGCTTTACGAATCACTAATTCCGGCTCATTTGCCATCTCACTGCACCCGTATTTGATTGACCATCTCTTCAAAGCGCTGACCGTGGGATTCGAAAATCAACTCACGCTGATTTTCACCCTCATCATCTAATCGTTTAAAAGCAATTCTTAGATAATGACTGGGGAGTTCATCAGCAACAAACTTTGACCATTCCACAACGCTGACACCGTCGCCATTGAAATATTCATCTAGCCCTAATTCATCACCGCTGCCATCTTCCAAACGGTAAACATCCATGTGATACAGCGGAATGCGGCCGTCCTGATACTCCCGAATAATAGTAAAGGTGGGACTCTTTACGTTACGTTGAATGCCTAATCCTGCTGCTAACCCCTTCGTAAAGGTGGTTTTACCAGCACCTAAGTCACCATCCAATAGAATAATATCCTTTGGTGCCAGCAACGGGGCAATCTTTTGGCCGATTGCCATCGTTTCCTCTGGTGTCGAAACTTTAACTTTAACTGTCATAATAACCCCTTAAATCAAAAGGAGCTGGGGCAACGATGCTGCCAACAGCTCCAAAATTTTGTTAACACTCAAATTCATTTTAAATCGATTGAGCTGCTGTGACGATTGAAACCTTATAAACGTCTTCTTCATTGCAACCACGTGATAAGTCAGATACTGGTGCGTTCATGCCTTGTACCAGCGGACCAATAGCTTCATAGCCGCCTAACCGCTGGGCAATCTTGTAACTGATATTGCCGGCTTCAAGTTCTGGGAAGACGAAAACGTTGGCGTGACCCGCCACTTTTGAGCCTGGTGCTTTGCTGGCAGCAACTTCTGGGACAACCGCTGCGTCAAATTGGAGTTCACCATCAATTGGAACATCTGGTGCCTGTTCTTGAGCTAGCTTAGTTGCTTCTTGAACCTTAGTAACTTGATCGCCCTTTGCTGAGCCCTTCGTTGAGAAGCTGAGCATGGCAACCTTTGGATCAATGTCGAACTTTTTAGCTGATTCGGCACTTTCAACAGCCACCTCGGCCATTCCGGCAGCATCCAAATCAATATTGATAGCACAGTCAGCGAATAATAAGCGTTCTTCACCCTTCAGCAGGACAAAGTAACCACTAATTCGCTTAACACCTGGCTTAGTCTTGATAATCTGCAATGCCGGACGAATAGTATCACCAGTTGGGTGAATAGCACCGGAAACCATGCCATCAGCTTCGCCCAGGTAAACCATCATCGTACCCCAGTAGTTCGGATCTTCAAGCATCTTTGCGGCTTGTTCTGGAGTGTTCTTGCCCTTACGGCGTTCGACCAAAGCATCCAGCATCTTCTTTTTTTCATCAGCGGGTGCTTTGGCAGGATCTGCCAGCTTAACGCCGGTCAAATCAACTCCCTTTTCATTGGCAATTGCTTTGATCTTATCGATGTCGCCCAGCAGAACTGGCTGCAGCAATTTCTCCGAAGCCAATCGGCTGGCTGCGCCAATAATACGAGTGTCTTCACCTTCAGGTAGGACAATCGTCTTATTTAAGCCACTAATTTTTTGTTTTAAACTCTCGAAAAGTTCCACAATACAGACCTCCAGATTTTGAAATTCCGACCAGTCAATTCTCCTTTGACGCCTCATGCTGTGGTGTTGGTTCCTCAGCAGTAACGTGCTCAGGCAACTGCCAGTCAATGGGTGTTTCTCCAAGTGACTCCAGTGCGATGTTGGTTTTGGAAAACGGTTTAGAACCAAAGAAACCCCGGTTAGCAGACAACGGGCTCGGGTGAGCTGACTGAATCACAATGTTAGACTTCGTATCAATCAGACTGATCTTACTTTGAGCCGCCCTGCCCCATAAGATGAAAACTACGGGGGTAGGTCTCTCTGATAACTTATGAATAGCAGCATCCGTTAACTGTTCCCAGCCCTTTCCCTTGTGAGAAAAAGCTTGACCGTTACGGACAGTCAGAACTGAGTTCAGCAACAGCACACCCTGCTTTGCCCACTTTTCAAGGTAACCATGATTAACCGGCTTAACACCTAAATCAGACTCCAGCTCCTTATAAATATTTCTTAGGCTTGGCGGAATTTGAACTCCTGGCAAGACCGAAAAGCTTAAGCCATGAGCTTGATGCGGCTCATGATAAGGATCCTGCCCTAAAATAACGACCTTAACCTTTGAAAATGGCGTCCACTGAAACGCTTCAAAGATATGGAACATATCAGGATGGATATTTTGTGTCTGATACTCATGAACAAGAAAAGCGCGTAAGTTTTGGTAGTATGCTTTCTTAAACTCCGGCTCCAAAACCGGCCACCAATCATTATGAATAAACGGTTTCATTCCCAACACCTCAAGGTTCATTCTATCATAGATTTTCACGAATTATTAGTAATAACAACGAAAAGTCACTGGAACGGGCCCCGTGACCTGCAGTTATGATGGTAGGAATTGAAGCGGGTCAGTTCACGAGCTGTAAAAGGTTTCAAAATGACGGCTGATTAAGCGCTATTTAACCGTTATCCATGTTAAAATGAGTATTAAATAACGCAGCAATCAATTAAAATTTTCGTCAAAAATGAATGGAGGGCTTCCATGCGCGCACTGTATATTCGACAGGACAGTTTGGCTGCTAAGGGGGCCAGTGTTGTCCGTGACGCCGATCGACGTTCCATTTACCTCCTAGTCGGTAAATGGGGCCGTCATCAAGACGCACTTTCGCTTTACCAAATAAGCGGTGACCTACTGGCTGAGCTTCGCCAAACTTCATTAGGCTTGCTTCCCCGCTTTGATATTTATTATCAGGGTGAAAAGGTGGGTGCCATCTCTAAGCGACTGGGCTTCTTCAACGAAATGATCTATATTAGCAACTTACATTGGATCATCGTCGGCAACTTTGTCACTGGCAACTATAAAATTTACCATGGGACAACAACCATTATGAACTCTCGTAGCGATGGCGATCTCCGGGAAATGCAGATCATTTCTCAGAACTTGGAACCCATCTGTATCTGTATTGCGGCAACGTTAGACCATTGGGCTAGCGGCCATAGTCAATTGAAGAACCCTGCACAGGCCTGGCACGCATCACTAAAACGGCAACTTGGTTTACGTGGCAGTCGTGCTTGGCACTACGCCAATCAACAGGTTTGGCACCGAATGATGCACTGATGACGACTAATATTAATCACCTAAAGAAAGTTAAGAATGATGGATAGTCTCTGGTACTGCAACGTTGATATCAATAAAATGACTACACTTTTCATTTCCAGCCGTCCGGGATGAACCTGCTATGGCGACCGATCCAAGCCGAAAATCGCGTCTCTCAAAACGTCGGTGGTGTAAAACGGAAAGGCACCAGTTAACACCACTTCCACAGCAGGTTCATCACGAACAGCCTACAGCTATATCAAAACTTTATCAATAATCTGCAACTTTTAACCTTCAGTTAATCACACTAAAGATCTATGGCTAACCTTCATTTCAGAGTTAACCGTAGATCTTTTTTAAGGTCTGAAAACGGGGAGTAAGTCAAAAAACGAACTATATCATTAGTAATCAGCATAATAGTTAATAAAAATCTTGTTTTTCTCTTAAATTTCACGTTAAATTGCGTTACACTATTGCTGATAAGAGAACAATACGACTATTGGGGAGGCTCATTATGCACTGGCTCGCAGATTTATTGGCAGCAATAGGTGTGGTATTAAACGGAATTCCGCAAGGTATCATGGCAATGTCACTGGGATTTGCCGTTTTTCCGACCACGTTTTCATTTGTTTTTGCATCTGGCGTTAACGGACTGTTTGGCTCCGTAGCCCCGATTTCATTTCAGGCTGAATCCCTCGCACTAACGGGAAATTTAGGTAAAAATATTCGGGAACGGACTTCAATTATTTTTGGTGGCTCACTGATTATGATTGTCATCGGGGTGACCGGATCTCTGACGCGCATCGTGTCTTTCTTGGGTAATCACATCATGGCCGCGATGATGGCTGGCGTCGGTATTATGCTGGCAAAAATTGCCATCCAAATGACTAAAACCGAAAAGCGGACCGGCTGGATATCCATTGCAGTTGCAACGCTCATTTATTTGATTACCAAAGATCTGGTATGGACGATCGTATTGTCAGTTATTTTATCAAGTTGTTACGCCACCTTAGTTGAACACTATCGTGCAGCATTACCGGACTACGTCACCGCCCGTAAATTTCACTTTTTAAAACCCACCTTTAGCTGGCGGGTTCTCCGTGGCGCACTTAGCCTAGCCTGCCTGAACATTGGGGCCAATATCTCTTATGGCCTGATTACGGGACAAATGACGGGCTTAAAGCCCAATCCGGTTAACTTGAATTTGCTAACTAGTACGCAAGCCTTAGCTGACATGGGCACTAGTCTACTCGGTGGTGCGCCCGTTGAAACGATTATTTCCGCAACGGCTAGTGCCCCGGAACCTGTCATTGCGGGTGTCTTGATGATGCTGATCATGGCCGTGATTCTCTTTGCGGGCTGGTTGCCTAAAATTGGAAAATATGTGCCAAGTGCTTCGATTGCCGGTTTTCTATTCATTTTAGGTGCAGTTATCACGTTCCCAGAGAATGCTACATCTGCCCTGAGTGGCACCAATAACTTGATTCCAGCGGTCACACTTGTTGTCACAGCCGTCTTTGATCCGTTTGCTGGATTATTGACTGGCGGTGTGTTGAAATTTGTTTTGCCATTGATTGGCTTAGGAGTGTAAAAAATGACTAAAACCTATCAGTTAAAACTAGGACCATTGACTCGAAATCTGCCATTAATCAAAATCAGCCCAGACGTCACTATTGCCTCATTTGTGCTATTAGGGGACGCTGAAATGACCCACTATGCAGCTAAAAAACTGTCGAAATTGATAGCGGATGTGCCATTTGACTATCTGATTACCATGGAAAGCAAAGGGATTCCGTTAACTCAAGCATTAAGTTGGCTGACGAATCACGACCGCTATATCGTCTTACGGAAATCAGTCAAAGACTATATGCAACACCCCATCAGTGAACCAGTTAACGCCATTACCACCAACGCTGATCAAGAACTAGTGCTTGATGGTGCTGACGCTGAACTAATTAAAGGCAAACGGGTCGTCATCGTCGACGATGTTATTAGTACCGGTGGTTCCGTCTTTACTGCTAAAGCGTTAGTTGAAAAGGCCGGTGGTACTGTCGTTTCGCAATTAGCAATATTAGCAGAGGGCGATGCTGCTGCACGGGATGATATTCATTATTTAGGAAAATTACCGCTATTTTAAGCAAAAGTGGGAAAAAACGTTTAACACCCAAAACCTAAGCACGATTGGGGCTGGGAAGAAACTCAACTTCAGGTAATAGAATAACGGGTACCGTAAATAAAAGCAGGAGTGAAATTCTTGAAAATCCAAGAACTTCACTCCTGCTTTTATTAAGAGGCTAGTTTTCCCAATCCTCTTATTTGTGACTTCAACTGAGTACGGTCAGACTCTGATTGTCCTAATAATGTTTCATCACTCGGGCAATTTGACGGCTTTGTTCCCGTCGCTTAATGGTTTCACGTTTATCGTACTCGTGTTTCCCTTTAGCAACACCAAGCAAAACTTTGGCCACGCCGTTTTTAATGTAGATCCGTAAGGGAACAATGGTAATCCCCTTATCCTGCGTCTCACCTTGCAACTTATTGATTTCTTTCTTGTGCAGAAGCAACTTACGGTTACGCAGCGGATCATGGTTAAACCGGTTTCCCTGGGTATACTCGCTGATATGAATATTCATCAGCCAAGCTTCCCCATTACGAATCTGAGCAAAACCATCAGTCAAATTAACGCGTTTAGCTCGAATTGATTTAATTTCGGTCCCAGTTAAGACAAGACCAGCTTCATAGGTATTGAGGATCGCATAATCATGCCGAGCTTTTTTATTTTGCGCCATGACATTTTTGTCAGTTGGTGTTTTTTTCTTTGCCAACAGTCCTCACCTCACTTTTAAATATTAACGACTGGGTTTGTGGTTCTGACGGTTACCAGATTGTGTCTGGCTTCGTGTATGATGGACGTTATTATTTCGTCCGCCATTCCGATTACCGCCTTGATTATTACGATTACGGTTGCCATTACCACCATTTTGAGAACGATGATGGTCATTTGGCCGGCCGTTTCGACGGTTACCACCATAGTTATTTGAATGGTGTTCCCGCTTTGGCAATAAATCAGAGGTTGGTGCAGCTGAAGGGTCAACCAACGCAAAGTCGATTTGACTTTGTTCCTTATCAACGTTAACAACCTTAACTCTGACTGCTTGTCCGATCCGGTATGTCCGGTGGGTCTTACGCCCAACTAATGCCAAATACTTTTCAACGTATTCGTAGTAGTCATCGGTTAATCGGCTAATGTGAATTAAGCCTTCAACCGTGTTAGGTAATTCAATAAACATCCCAAATTTCATGACGGAACTGACGGTTGCGTCGAATTCTTCGCCAAGATGATCGGCCATGTATTCGGCCTTCTTCATCGAATCAGTATCCCGTTCTGCATCAACCGCACGACGTTCCATTTCTGATGAATGAGTCCCAATTTCTTCCAGTAAATCGGCATAGCGTTCCTTACTATTATCGTTTACGCCATTCTCCTCATAGAAGTGAATTAAACGGTGAACCATGGTATCTGGGTAACGACGAATTGGTGACGTAAAGTGGGTATAGTACTTCGCAGCCAGACCAAAATGACCAAGTGACTGATCGGTATACCGCGCCTGTTTAAGGCTTCTCAACATCATGACAGAAACAACGGCTTCTTCCGGTTTACCCGCAACGGATTTCAAGACGTTCTGGAGCATCTTTGGCCGTAAGTGATCTGGATCACCCTTAACGTTGATGCCAAAGGCCGTCAAAAATTCGAAGAAACTCTTTACCCGTTCGCCATCTGGGGTTTCATGGACCCGGTAAATGAACGGTGCTTTAGCTTTATTATAGTGTTCTGCAACGGTTTCGTTGGCAGCCAGCATAAATGATTCAATCATCTTTTCGGCCAAACCACGAACTCGAAGCTTAATGTCGATTGCGTGGCCAGTCTCGTCCACGATGATTTCTGCTTCGTGATCATCGAAATCAATGGCACCGCGGCGCTTGCGTTGCTTGTACAAAATTTTATGCAGTTCACCCATGTCTTCAAACATTGGCACTAAGCGAGCATAACGTTCACGGGTAGCATCGTCATGGGATTCCAAAATCTTATTAACATCGGTATAAGTCATTCGAGCCGTTGACTTCATCACGCTAGGATGAATCCGGTGATTAACCACGTTACCTTCAGGATCAATTTCCATTTCACAGCTCATACATAACCGCAAAACGCCCTCATTAAGAGAACAGATCCCGTTTGATAGACGACGAGGCAGCATTGGAATTACCCGGTCAGTCAAGTAGACACTGGTCCCACGTTTGTAAGCTTCCTGGTCCAGCAAAGAACCTTCCTTAACGTAGTGGGAAACATCGGCAATATGCACACCCAGATGATAGTTACCATTATCCATCTTCCAGACAGTAACAGCGTCATCTAAGTCCTTTGATGATTCACCATCGATCGTCACTAAGTCCTGATCGGTAATGTCTTCACGACCGGCAATTTCGGCTTCGGTAACGTGATCCGGAATGGCATCAGCTTCTTGCAAAACATCTTCAGGGAATTCAGCCGGAATATCATGTGCGTACACGATCTGCAGGATATCAATACCGGGATCATCCACACTACCAATGACTTTCTTAGCGATACCAACCATTGCTAATGGGTGATCAGCGTTAGGGTATTCGGTAATTTCAGCAGTGACGACTTCGCCAGGAGTTGGCTTTAAACCAGTGTCCACGACGTAAAACTTATAACGGGACAACTTCTTATCGGTCAGACGAACCTGACCATAGTAACCCATATCATCGTCAGTTTGCATGAAGGCCCCAACTACGTGAGTGTAATGGTGCACGTCAATCCCGGTCACCTTACCCTCTGGTCCACGATCAGAATGAGGATCAGCAGCACGGACAATTTCCATGTCCACTTCATCGCCGTTTAACGCCAGCATGGTGTTGTCCGGTGCAATGTAAGCATCCGGTAATTCGTCATCGTAAGCAACGAACCCAAAGCCCTTGTCATTAGCGTGAAAAACCCCGTTAAGGGTCCGTTCTTTTTCGTTTAATTGAAACTCGCCTTCGTTAGTGACAACGGCGATTTGTTCACGCTCTAACCGGGCAAACTCTTGAACGATCAGTTTAAAAGCGGCTGATCCATGATAGCCAAGGGCATTGGAAACATCTTCCACCCGAAATCGTTTAGTTGGATTTGCGCGAAGTAAATCCGTAATTTGTTGCTTTAAATTATTATCTTCCACGATCTATTCCTCATTAATTTTAAATTTTTGATTTGCTGTATTTAGTTAAAAATCTGTTTTAAGTATACTGCTAAGTCTTGTTCTAGTTGATGATGCGCCTGATTGACCGTGATCACGTGACCTGCATCCTGATAAAAATGAAAGCTGACCTGACTATTGGTTAATGCATCTTTTAAGGCGTACACTTTGCGCGCGTCAATCAGCTCATCTTGTCCGCCCTGGGCAATAAAGGTCGCCTGCCGAACTCGATCAAGGTCGTTAGCCACAACCCCCGCGAATTGATTGATTTGCGCCAACTGTGCTGGTAAGTGAGCAGCCAGCCAGTCTAAAAGCTGCTGTTCCTCTTCCCCATCAACCTTCATGTATTTATAAGTTGCCTTGGCCAGCTGAATAAATTCTGGGGTCAAATTATTTTCCCGTGACGTGAAGATCGGCGAACTAAATGATCCGCCACCCAGTAAACTGGGATCTTTTTCTAACGCCCGCATAGCGAAAATACCACCCAATGACAGGCCAAAAATGCCAATTTGCTGATACTGCTTATCCCTCAGAAATTGTATCGCTCGCTGTGTATCTTCCCACCAAGCCTCTGGGGAACCCTTAGTCAATATGTCTGCAGGTTCGCCCGTACCATGACCGGTAAACATCGGTCCAAGTATCGTATACCCCTGTCTTTGAAGGTAGCGCCCCAGCATTCGCACATCATTTGAATTACTAGCGTAGGCGTGTAAAAGAATAACCGCCTGCGGGCCACCTTCAAAAAAGAAGGGCTTGGGTAACTGAATCATCATTTATTCACCTCCGGTCAGTGGTGGTAAAAGTCAAAAATCCTCCTGTGGTCATCACAGGAGGATCTATTGCTAGTGTGAAGATAGATAGGCTAATGCTAACGCCAGCGCAAAGAAAATAACTCCCAAAACTACAGTTGCTTTTTGCATGAATGCTTCAAAGCCCCGAGCTTTCTGATGGGAAAATAAATCTGTACCGCCGCCACTTAGGGCAGACATTGCATCATCCTGCTTAGCGGGCTGCATTAACACAGCAATTATAATAAGTACACTATCGATCATCAATAATGTTAACAGTAAATTGTACAAGAAATTGCCTCCTATTGCTACTTTTCCTCCGACAATACCTCTATACAATTTATCATAAAAATAGATAGATTACTACCCTATGGCTCAAATTGTAGTCGTTAGTAATGTCTGCATCAGTTATTCACCGGTTAATCGTTTCATTTTTTGGCGAATATGCGACAGCTTTTTTTGCGGCACGTTTAGTAGCAGCGTATCACCTAAGCGAATCACAGTATCCCCGTGCGGCACTATGACCCTTTCGCCGCGTTTAATTTCAACCAATAACGTGCCATCGGGCCAATTGACGTCACGAATCTGTTTACCATCCATAATGGCGTTCTCAAACACTGGAAATTCCAACTGTGTTACTGGCACTGATTGCCCATGATGCGCCTTCTTCAACGATTTTTCAAGCATTGCAGCGTATACAGGCGTCCCACCTAAAACATCTACTGTCAGATACGCAATTAACGAAACAACCGCTAATGGCATAAGATGATGTAACGTTCCCACCATTTCGGTAATCAGTAAAATAGAAGTAAACGGGGCCTTGCTGATTCCCGCAAAATACCCAGCCATTGCAGTTATGGTGAAAATTGGAACGAGACTGGTACTTGCCAAATGAAAGGCCACCAAAAGTTGTCCAAACAACGCGCCTAATACAGCACCCAATGTCAAAATTGGTAAAAAGATTCCGCCGGGTAACCCTGTTCCATAGGCCATCATTGAATAAATAAAGCGAACCGCAAAAACGATTAAGAGAACCATTATTCCCGGTGCCTGACCACCAATAGAAATAATCAGCTGATTACCGCCACCCAAAATTTGGGGGAGAAATAAGCCAACTGGTATCAACAAAATAAAAGCAATCAAACTATTATATTCATCTGGCAGCAATTTAAATTTATGGTACCAAGAACCGACTCGCAAGACAACGATTTGGTATAGCCGGCCAAAAAGTCCCAGTAATAAGCCCAGCAAAATCAGCCAGCCATACTGTCCTAATGGCAAAACATGCACATAATCAATATGTAAAACGGGGGTTAAACCAAAAAAGAACGTGGAGACAAAATCAGCAGCAATCGCGCTGGCCAGAGCCGTAATCCAGACCATCGTCGAGAAGTTATGATAAACTTCCTCCAAAATAAATAATGAGCTGGCAATAGGGGCATTAAACGCTGCGGAAAGGCCCGCAGAAGCACCACTGGCAATTAAAATCCGCCGCTTATTCCCCGATATTTTTCGACTGGCAGCAAATCCCTGTCCGACAGTTGCACCTAACTGAATTGAAGGCCCTTCACGACCAAGAAACAGGCCACTGCCGATAGCCAAGACGCCACCCGCGAACTTTTTCCACAGTACTGGCCACCACTTGTACTCAACTTCTCCCATTAATTGACCTTCAACTTGGGGAATACCAGACCCCTTAATTTCGGGCGTCTCCTTGATCCAGTGACCAATAAGCAACGTCAGTAAAATACTGACTGCCACCCAAATCACTAGTAACCAAGGATTATGATTTGCTTGCCGAAAGAACCACTGCACTAGCTGTAATCCATGACTGATCAACAAGCGGAAGACACTCACGATCACTCCAGCAATCAAGCCAATTAAAATTCCTTGTGCTACCGCATTGATTCGCGAAAAATCAATTTTTTTAGGCTTCGTATCGTTCATTAATATGCTCCTCACGTTTTTCGTTCGGATATCATTCTATCATATGTATGCAAGCACCTGATGTTAAATCAGGTGCTTACCGTTATTTTATCTAAGCAGCATGTTTTAACGTTTGTGAATGATTTTTCTCGTATGCTTTTTAGAGCTGTGATGCTGATGCTTCTTTGATTTGGCACTTTTCTTGTGCTTTTTATGTGTCTTATGAACCTTTTTTTTATGCTGCTTAGTCTTAACTTTTTTATGCTGAGCCTTTTTGGGGTGTAGATTATTCTGCTTTTCCAATAAGTTAGTATAACGATCCATTAACTTCATAAATCGATCTAACAATTCCTTGAATGCTGGTGACTGGGACACAGAAGGGTTGTTTTCGATATAAATCGGCTTTGGGATAATTTCTGGTACAGGATCAGGCTTTGGTGCTGGCTCGGGTTTAGTTTCTGGTTTAGTTTCTGGTTTAGTATCAGGCTTCGTATCGGGGTTCGTATCAGGTTTGACCTCAGGCTTCGTATCAGGCTTCGTATCAGGCTTGACCTCAGGTTTAGTATCCGGCTTCGTATCAGGTTTGACCTCAGGTTTAGTATCCGGCTTCGTATCAGGTTTGACCTCAGGTTTAGTATCCGGCTTCGTATCAGGCTTGACCTCAGGTTTAGTATTCGGCTTCGTATCAGGCTTGACCTCAGGTTTAGTATCTGGCTTGACCTCAGGCTTAGTATCAGGCTTGGTACCCGGTTCTGGTTTAGTCTCCTCTTCCGGTTTTGTCTCTGGCTTCGGATCCGGTTTTGTTTCTCCCTCTGGCTTCGTTTCAGGTTCAGGATCTGGTTTCGGTTTATTTTCAGCATTCTTTTCAACTGAAAATTGAACCTTACCGTTACCGTCTTCATCGTAAGTAACCTCTGGTGAGTCAACCTGATAATCTTGATCGTTCAGTTGTTTTGAGAGACCTGTCAACTTTTCCTTAACTTGATCAAAGGGAACGGTAAACTCTGATGGTAAATCATGAGCATTCACTATTTCGCCATTACGATCAACATACGTTGCCTGAAATGTCACTGATTTTCGGTGAATAACTGTTTCAATTGGTTCAGTACTATTAGTAATTTTTGTTTCTTCACTATCCACTAAATCATAGTCAGATTTTAACTCATTTGATAAACGTGGCTGAAACGTCCCGTCAACAGTACCGTAAAGAAAATGATATTCCGTAAAATGCTTCGAACTGCGAGTAGTATCAGGGTTTTCGAGAACGTAATGTAGTTTGGGCTTGTTATATTTTGCCTGTAATCTGATCTCATAATACACATGCTTCTTATCTTTCGGAATCAGCACAGGAGATAAAACTTGCTTATTCCAATCGAGATAATCTGGAAATTCGGTACCCAAATTATAAATCATGTCTCCGTTGCTATTAAATCCCGTCACATCAGGTATTGGCGCTTTTACCGAGATGGTTTTAGTCTGATCTGGTAGATTGATCCAAGTTATTGAATCAGCATTTTGGACACTCCTAGTCACCTTATACGTCAATTCGTAAGGTGTAAAAGCCCCCTCTGCCGCTTGCGCCTTAATACCGGGCAGTCCTGCTCCCGCTGCGACAGCTAATCCTAACAATAGTCGATTAAATTTCATTTGCCAATCTTGCTCCCTTCTTGTTATGCAATTAACTACGCAAGAATGACCGACAAAAATTGACAAAATAAAAAAAGGTTCCAAACGATGACCAGCATCATTTGAAACCTTCAATATTAAGCTGTTAAACCTAACAGCTCTTTATTATTACTTGTTTTGGATAGCTTCGCGAGCTTGTTCGCTTAAGTTGTAGAATGAGTGAACACCCTTGTATTCTGAAACTTCGCCAAGTTGATCTTCGATACGCATCAATTGGTTGTACTTAGCGATACGTTCGCCACGGCTCATTGAACCGGTCTTAATTTGACCAGCGTTCAATGCGACAACTAAGTCAGCAATGGTGGTATCTTCAGTTTCACCTGAACGGTGTGAAATGATAGCAGTGTAACCTGCTTGTTTAGCCATTTCAACGGCTTCAACAGTTTCAGTCAAAGTACCAATTTGGTTAAGCTTGATTAAGATGGCATTAGCAACGTCCATCTTGATACCCTTTGCAAGGTAGTCAGTGTTCGTAACGAATAAGTCATCACCAACGATTTGAACCTTCTTGCCTAAGCGAGAAGTTGCCATCTGCCAGTCTTCCCATTCGTTTTCGTCTAATGGGTCTTCAATTGAGATAACTGGGTACTTGTCAACGATGCTTTCAAGTAAGCTGACAAATTCATCAGCAGTGTATGACTTGCCGTCACCCTTAAGGTCGTAAGTCTTAGTTTCAGTGTTGTAGAATTCTGATGCGGCACAGTCAAAGGCAATTGCGACGTCCTTGCCAGGCTTGTAACCAGCCTTCTTGATGGCTTCAACTAAGATTTCGAATGGTTCCTCGTTGTTCTTCAAGTCAGGTGCAAATCCACCTTCGTCACCAACGGCAGTAGAGTAACCGCGGTCGTTTAAGATAGCTTTCAAGGCATGGAATGTTTCTGAACCCATCCGGATAGCTTCCTTGATACTTGGAGCACCAACAGGCATGATCATGAATTCTTGGAAGTCAACCTTGTTGTTGGCATGCTTCCCACCATTGATAACGTTCATCATTGGAGTAGGAAGTACGTGAGCATTGAAACCGCCTAAGTAGTTGTATAGCGGAACTTCAAGTTCGTCAGCAGCAGCACGTGCGGCAGCTAATGAAACACCTAAAATGGCATTTGCACCCAGCTTGCCCTTGTTAGGTGTACCGTCTAACTTGATCATAGCTTTATCAATAGAAACTTGGTCAGTTACATCGTAGCCAACAATTTCCTTAGCAATGATGTTGTTAACGTTGTCAACGGCTTTAGTAACACCCTTGCCACCGAAACGATTCTTGTCGCCATCACGTAATTCAACAGCTTCGTGTTCACCAGTAGAAGCACCTGAAGGTACGATTCCACGGCCAACTGCACCGGCTTCTGTGTAAACTTCAACTTCAACAGTTGGGTTGCCACGTGAGTCTAAGACTTCGCGTGCGTAAATATCAGAAATAATTGACATTGTATTCTCTCCTTATGAAAGTTTAACCTAGCGGGAAACAGTTCCCCGCAGTCTATTTTATTAGTTTACCTTTGAACTTGCAATTACTATTTGAGTTTATTTTTGGTAGTGTACCAATTGCAGAAAGGTTTCCGGATCAAGACTAGCGCCACCGGCTAAAACACCGTCGATATTTTGCTTAGCCATAATCTGAGAAATGTTTTCCGGGTTGACACTGCCACCGTACAAAACACGCATTTCATTGGCAACATCATCACCATAAATATCAGCAATAGTCTGCCGAATCAGGTAACAGCCCTCTTCGGCCTGATCAGCTGAAGCCGACTTACCGCTGCCGATTGCCCAGCTTGGTTCATAGGCAATCACCAGCTGACGAGCTAAGTCTTCACTGATGTCTTTTAAAGCACCGGTGACTTGGCTGACTACCCAGTGAATCTTTTCGCCGGCTTCCAGTCGACCCATCGTTTCATCGCAGCACAGAATCGGCGTCATATGATTACGATAGACCGCATGCACTTTACGGTTAATAATGTCATCCGTTTCGTTAAAATAACTTCGTCGTTCAGAATGACCAACGATTACGTATGGAATGCCCATTTCGGCAAGCGCCTGCGGTGATGTCTCGCCGGTAAACGCACCTGCATCCTCATAGTAACAATTCTCAGCACCAATTCTTAATCGATCTGCACCATTAGCTTCAATCATTGTTTCTAACAAAATAGCAGGCGCTGCAATTGCCGTCTCCACTTGATCAGGTTCAGGCAGCTGATCTGAAACAATTTGCATAAACGAACGGGCCTCATCGACAGACTTATTCATCTTCCAATTACCCGCAATAAGTGGTATCCGCACAGTAAACGCTCCTTTTGTTCAGTCATTTATAACAACACCATTCTATCGGAATGAAAAAGTTTTAGCTAGTGAAGCTCACTATCAATTTAAGAAAACGGTCAGAATCACTGAAAATGCGCAAAGAAGCCAGGAATCATCCCAGCTTCTTTAACCAATTTACTTTTCGCTGATAGCAGCAATACCAGGTAAAGTCTTACCTTCAAGGTATTCCAATGAAGCACCGCCACCGGTAGAAATGTGAGTTAACTTGTCGCCAACACCAAGTTGTTGAACAGCAGCAGTTGAGTCACCACCACCAACAATGGTTGTAGCATCAGTCAAAGTACCTAAGTACTTACCGATTTCAAGCGTTCCTTCAGCGTAGTTGCTCATTTCGAACACACCCATTGGGCCGTTCCAAACAACTAACTTAGCTGACTTCAAAACGTCTTCAAATTGGGCAACTGACTTAGGACCGATATCCAAAGCCATGTAGCCATCAGGAATGTCGCCTTCGACAGTCTTGTGGGCAGCGTCGTTATCGAACTTTTCAGCAACAACGGAATCAACGGGCAATACTAACTTGTCGCCAGCCTTGTCCATGATTTCTTTAGCTAAATCGATCTTGTCCTTTTCAACTAATGAGTTACCAATCTTCATGCCTTTAGCAGCATAGAAGGTGTAAGTCATACCACCACCGATAATGACTTTGTCGGCTTTGTCTAATAAGTTGTCAATAACACCGATCTTATCAGAAACCTTGGCACCACCTAAGATGGCAACGAATGGATGAGCTGGATTTGAAACCGCGCCACCGATAAACTTAATTTCCTTTTCCATTAAGAAACCAGCAGCGGTTTGTGGCATGTTGGAAGCAATCCCAACGTTAGAAGCATGTTGACGGTGAGCAGTACCGAAAGCATCGTTGATGAAAAGATCACCGAGTGAGGCCCAGTACTTGCCTAAAGCTGGATCGTTCTTGGATTCGCGCTTAACTTGTTCACCGTTCTTAACGTCTTCATAACGGGTGTTTTCCATCACTAAGACGTCGCCATCGTTCATCTTGTTGATGGCATCTTCAAGCTGTGCACCTTCAGTAGCAGGAACAAAGGTAACGGGCTTGTTCAATAAGTTTGAAAGACGTTCTGCAACTGGACGCATTGATAAGCCCGGCTTGTCGTCTTCTGACTTGATCCGGCCTAAGTGAGAAAGCAAGATGGCTTTGCCGCCGTGTTCAATCACGTATTTGATGGTTGGTAATGCAGCAACGATCCGGTTATCGTTACCAATCACACCGTTCTTAATGGGCACGTTGAAGTCCACACGCATTAAGACTTTTTTACCCTTTACATCTAAATCTGAAACTGTTAATTTAGCCAATTTAAAAGTCCTCCTGATTTATATCAAGTTGATCATTGTGACCTCTGGTACAAGTCAATTGTTGTAAAAAGCGGAGAAAGTCTCCCTCCTCCGCCTTTTAGTTTTTTACGAATTAAATATTAAAGTGAAGCAAAGTGCAATAATGTACGAACCATGTTGCAAGTGAAGCCCCATTCGTTGTCGTACCAAGCAACAGTCTTAACGATTTGAGTATCACCGGCAGTCGTAACTTCAGTTTGAGTTGGGTCAAATACTGAGCCATGAGGGTCGTCAATGATATCAGTTGAAACAATTTCATCATCGTTGTAACCGAAAGCATCGTTGTTAACTGTGTGCTTCTTGATTGCAGCGTTGATTTCGTCAGCTGTAACCTTCTTGTCAAGAACAGCAACTAATTCAGTCAATGAACCATCAACAACAGCAACACGTTGTGCATGACCTTGTAACTTACCATTCAATTCTGGGATAACTAAGCCAATAGCTTTAGCTGCACCAGTTGAGTGAGGAATAGTGTTAATGCTTGCAGTACGGTTGTTACGCATCTTCTTGCCGCGAGGGCCATCAAGAATTTGTTGAGTTGATGTGAAGGCGTGGATAGTAGTCATAGTACCAGCCTTGATACCAAATTCTTCATTCATGAAGTATGCTAATGGTGCTAAACAGTTGGTTGTGCATGAACCAGCTGAAACGATCTTGTCGTCAGCTTGTAAAGTATCCAAGTTAACACCTGGAACAACAGTACGAACGGCACCAGCAGGAGCTGAAATGAGGACCCGCTTTGCGCCGGCATCCAAGTGAGCTTGTGACTTTTCTTCTGAAGTGTAAAAACCAGTACATTCGAGAACAAAGTCAACACCGTCGTTCTTAACCCAAGGAATGTTTTGAGCCTTTGGTTCTGCATATACAGGGATTTCCTTGCCATCAACAACGATACCTTTATCAGTTGCTGAAACTTCGCCAGGGAAACGACCATGTGTTGAATCATACTTTAATAAGTAAGCTAACATTGAAGGGGTAGTCAAATCATTGATTGCTGCCACTTCGATGTCGTTAGAATGAAGTTCGTGGATCCGCTTGAATGCTAAACGTCCAATACGGCCAAAACCGTTAATACCAATTTTTACAGTCATAACTGTGTTTTCCTCCTTTAGGAAGTAAAAAATAATTATTTTAAACAGCGACACTAATACATAGTATCACTACTTTAAAATCATGTCAGCTAATCCTTCGTCCGTAACTAAAAATGTTTTGGTCGGAGGAATTTTGAAATATGCCTCAACGGCGGCAGCCTTACTGTGGCCACCAGCAACGGCAACGACTAGATCCATTCGGTCTAAATCAGAAATTGACAAGCCTAGTTTAGGTACTCGGTAAACAATTTGACCATCCTGATCAAAGAAATCACCAAATGCCTCTCCTACTGCGTGTCGCTTAATTAACGTTGCTGTTACCTCGTTGGACATTTGACGCCTTTTCGCCATTGCCATCGCGTCACCCACACAATGAATCGCCACGTTAGCGTGATCGATCAAATCAAGGGTCTGCGCAATTGCAGGTTCATGACGTAGTGAACTTGACGCTGCTTCTGAGCTCAATTCAGGCAAGTACAAGGCTTGAAAACGGCCATCAGTTGCTTCAGCCATTCGTGCACAGACCGTATTTGCTTGAATCTTGGGTGATTCACCCATGCCGCCCCGGGCTGGAACAAAGGTTAACTGCCGACCATCACCCATCGCAGAAGACAGCGTGCTAGCAACCGCAGCCATTGTCGTACCACCCATGACAGCAATAATGCTTTCGCCAGTTGGTAACTGTTGCTGCAGCAAGTCATTAGCAGCTTTACCCATTGCTTGTTTAACGTCTGGGCGACTATCTGAATCACCAGAAACAATCAAACAGTTCTGTAATCCAAGACGCTCTTTAAGCATGGTTTCCTTCTTACGAAGACCTGTCAGATCAGCTACTAACGGCTGCAAGTTAAGAATTGCTTTTTGACCATCGTCAGTCAGCCAAACACCGTTGGTCTGCATCGAAACTAGACCGGTATCGACCAAGCTATCCAAGTCAGTTCTAACCGTCCGCTCGGTTAACGCCATCTTGTCGGCTAATGAACGACGGCCAACTGGTTGCATCTGCCTAATCGTTGACAGCAATGAATACCGTCTGAGCAGCTTCTGGGTCATCTTCGGTACAACCGCGTTCACCCATCTCCACTCGAGATCCATAGTCTTAACCAACTCTCTCCATCATCATGGGACAGGTTATGTCCCATAGTGACGTAATGTGACCCATAGAGGTCAAAAATTAATGGGTGCTTATTGCTACCCACAACCAAGATTATAGCAGGCGGCCTATCCAAATGCAAACTAACCGTACAAACAATCTGCTGTCAATCACTCAACCCATTTAAGAGATTTACCCTTGTATTTATATTCAATTTCAGGTATAGTATTCTAGTGTTGAAAAGCAGTTAACCTGCGCCCGTAGTGTAATGGATCGCACGTAAGATTCCGGTTCTTGAAATGAGGGTTCGATTCCCCCCGGGCGCATAAGAGAGTTATTTCGTTAATGTACAGTCCCTAAAGCGTTGATATAACAGCATTCCTTTTTTAAGGGATTGCGTAATCTTCTGTAAATTCAATCCTTTTTCTGTAAAAACTCTGTAAGAAATGGAATTGTTATCGCGAGTGATGAGGGCAAGTACATACTAGAGTGATGGTGTTTCTACCATCGCTCTTTTTTGTTGCCCTATTTAACTTATGAAAGCCTTTTCTTTTCCTATTATATGTACGCCTAAATGTATCGGTTATGGTACGGTACAACTACACTGACTAGCTTAACCCATCAATCTCTTCTTAAATACGCAACGATACAATCACACCAGCGAACAACTGCCCCTCTAATCCATGAACCATGCTTCAAATCGCGTTTGACAGCACTCAAAAAGCCCAACTATCTTAGAATAGCTGGACTTTTGTCGTAAAAGAGGTTAACTTCAAGGAGCTTGATCATGATTCCCGAGTTTCATGATTAGCTACTGTTATTATATCAATAGTTTGACTTTTTGGGGTCATCTTCCCTATCGCAAATAATTAGGCAAAATCAAATCATGTGCTTTTTTGAAACTGTCTTGTTAATTACTCAGTAGTTATCAAGTCCATTATGGAGTACAACAAAGAATCGGATAGCTAAGCGACAGAGCGACAACTGCCATTATTGCTATTTTCCCTGTTAATCAATTTAAGCACGTTTTAACGGCTCTACTTGCTGGTTTACTATGTCTACTATGTCTAATAGCTATATACTACGTATGAAGTTGATTGAGACCACGCATTTCTTACTGGTTTATTTACGGAAGTTTCAATCAGTATCGTAACTTTCGTACTTGTGTATACCGTTTCGAGTGCTACAAAACATCGACTTAATAAGCTGAACAAGAAACCTCAAGATAAAGGCTAAGTTAGAGGTGCCTACAATGAAAAATATATTAGTAGCAACCCCAACATTCATTTTGATAGCAATAGTGTTCGCAAGTTGGTTTACTGACTGGTTTACTTCCGATCTACGAGTTAATCTACTAGGTTTCAGTGCTGTGGGACTTATAGGATATTCTTTTATAGCTTTATTTGTCTACGGGCTATCGTTTACATTTCATGGAGAGCCAAATAAAAAATTTAGTGAAATGTCTATCGGTAGCAAACTGTTGTTTAGTTATCTATTAACAGTGTTAGTGCTCACTCTACTAATATCAATCTATTTTATGGCGCATAATTGATTCGCAAAGACAAATAAATACAAAACAAACAGGAAGAGCCGTGAATACATCGTTTGCGGCTTTTCTTTGATTCTTAATAACATATCAACAGAAACACTACGGCAATGGTATACAAGCGTCCAAGTGAAGTAGAACGAAATCTTATGGAAACCAGTTAAAGCTTAAACTGTCGTCCTATTCACACTGGCGACTCCTCTAATTCCAATTATACCAATTAGACTTGTTATCGCCATCATCCCTATCTTTCACATGTTGTGTTTCCCTGTTTAATTTTTTTCGTATCATCGATACAATATACACTTCACCTTTCAAATGGATTAATAATTTTATATTATCATCGTATTAAATCACAAATATATCTGTTGTATTATCTGCTTGTGAAGAATAATATAATCGTATGGTCATTTAGTCATTCGACTAATGGCCATTTTTTATTGCAATTATTAAATTTTTAAGGAGAGAGAAAATTGAAACACATTTCAAGATTACTATTTGCAATTGTTACGGCTATTTTATTCATATCATTTTCAACCGATGCACAAGCTAAATCTGTCCGTTTAAAATCGGTTCCAAAATCACTACAGGGCACTTGGCATCAATATTTTTCTGATTCTGGGTTTGGTGAAACCATGCACATTACTAAACATTCTTGGAAATGGTCAACACGTGGTCGTTACCACCATGTGACTGCTTATAAGTATAGAGGATATTCCAATGACTATTATTTACAGCCCTCTAACATGCAAGGGGTTGAAGTTCTCATTGACAACGCCAAGACTAACGGACTTCACCGTCCAAATATCTATTTCTATGTGGGGGTTCACTCAAGTAATGATATGCAAACAGATCAGTATTATAAACATGTAAATTCAAATTTGAAGTTCCCTCATGCTGCTAAAACTCTGAAAGAATCTATCAATAAACCCGTTTTTTCAACAACTAATTATAATATGGGTATTGCTGACAGTCCTCAAGACTACAGCAACCAGAACTTTTCATATAATTTTTCTAATATGGGTGTCCAAATGACACTTAAAAAAGTATTTAAATATACTGGACTTGATGGAACTGACACACCATGGACAATGGTTCAAGTGGATTACAATGGTAAAACTTATTTTACCGGTGCTGACCCAGAAGTGGGTGAGGAAGATATCACTCAATACAATACCTCTGTAAGCGGTAAAAACGTGTGGTCATCTGTAAACCCTAACGACACTAATTCTGTTCTTTTGAAATACAGTCAGACCGTCAAAATGACTGATACATGGCAATATTTCAATCCTAAAACCGGAGATGAAACTGACTTTAAATACTCTCAGAGCAAACATAATTGGTATATAACTAAACAAATTAATAACGATGATTGATAATTCTGATAATTATATACAGTAATGCGCTCAAACTAATCTATTGAGTACCGTTAGTACTTTTACTGTTATTTACAACTATCTGGATGTAGTTTTTTAAATTTTATTTCTTTTCGATTTTGGAGCTTAATCACCGCTCTCTTGATTGACTACCTGAGTGCTTCAGTAAAGTATCTCTTTTTCTTCTTTTACGAATCCATACGTTAAGTTGATCTCTTAGATTTCTTATAGCATCCCACTTTTCACCGTAACTTTTTTTAAATTTTATTAGTGGAAAAATATCTTCACTCTTCAATTTATTATATTCATTCTCTACAGCCTCACCAGTTTCAATTTCACGAGAAATATAGTTATACGGGCGAATATTATTAAACTTTAACTTTATAATCCTACCGGTTTCTGTCTGACCGTAAATCGTAATTCTTTTAATTTCTTTAACCGTTTGACCTTTTTAACCGAATTATCAAAGTAAGCGTTAAAAAGGTATGGAACAAAGAGGATTGTTACCTCTTTTGAACTTTCACCCATCTCTGGGATTGCAAATCTATCACTTCTACGAATCCTCATTCTTCCATGGAATCTGAAATCATTTTCCAATATTTCTTTAGGACTATATTCTACAAGTACAATTGCATCATAAAACCTATTTTGAGAAACATTGGCAAAACTTATGCCAGCGATTCTTTGGCTATCTTCTCTCCATATTCTAGTAAAAGATCTATATCTATTAATTCGGTCATGATCACTCTCGCTTGGGTACTGTTGAATAATTTTTGGGTTAATATTATTTAATTGAATTGTGCCCAAAACTATCCTAATTTTAGGATACTTAGAAATTTCAAATTGGCTTTTATTAGCTTTTAATTCCTTGGAAACTTGATAATAAACACCCAATACACTGATAATTGCGCCTAAGTATCCACCCCAGAATCCTAACCAACCATTATTACTACCCCCTAGAGTGATCTTCCAAATCCCATGAGTCATAAAATGTTGTAATGCTAGTGGTGCGGATACTGCTATCAGAATACCAACTCCATACTTCCAGTGTAATTCAATAAATTTGTACATTTTGATTAAAATAAACAATTTGATCACTCAACCTTCTATATTGAAGCATAACAAAACCCTAGTATTTCTACTAGGGCTTTTTATGTTAATTTAGATGTGCATTTTGGCTATTCTACCAGCTTCTTTTCCCACTTATCACGCCAAGCTTTCCAAGCTTTACCTTTCAAACGGTTGTCGCCTACTTTGTAACCCCCTAAGAATGAAAGAGAACCATACAATTCAAAATTGGGATAATCGTTAAATAAATCATCCAGAGTAATATAATCATACTGATATTTTAAATTTGGCCGGTTTCCCCATATTCCATTGCCCGATTTACGCCACCAATTCAAGCGAGTTGATGAGGAATCGAGTAGAACATATTCAGGTATCCGTCTTAAAACGAATTCTTTTGCTTCCCTTTCATTCATCGTCATTAATGCCCGTTGTTCCGCCTTAGTTGGTGGAACATACTTTTTTGGTTTTGGCTTAGGTGGTGCAACTACAGTCTCATCACCTTGTTGTTTGTCTCCAGCTGATCGTTGAAACGATTTAAACCACTCTTTAACCCCCATAACAATCACCTCTTAGACTTCCATTTTGAACACTTGCGGGTCATTATCGGATTGAACCAAACGGCCATCTGTAAATTCCTCAACGCTTAAAGCCATCTCGTTACGTGTAAGTCCGCTAGCCTCGGTCAGAATTTCAGAACTGATTAAACTTGGATCATCTTGAATATAGAAAGCTTTGAAATTACCAAAATAGAATAATGCTTTATCGTCTGCTGCAGTCTTCATACCACTTTGAACCAAGGCCGGATAACCGGCAATTTGATACTGAGCGCCGGATAAGTTTGAGGTTGGCACGGCCTTTAACATTGGTTCGCCACTATCGAATTTCAATGTGGAAGCAAGTTGCAATGCCGCCTTGTTAATAATAAAGGTTGCCCGATTAAGTACGTCCGTATTGGGAGCTGAAAGTAGTCCTAACATTTTAGCATTGTTGTCCGTTCCTGTTGGTTTGAAATCAAATGCCGAATTGAATAGTGAGTTTGGATTGCTCGTAACTTGGTTAGCATCATCAAACACCAAAAGGCTCTTGTTTGATTCATCAACTACACCATTCAACATGTAATCAATTTCCGCCTTTACGATTTTATTTGTAAGGGAACTTACAACCATGTCCGAAAGTCCTTTATCACCCCAATTAATAAGCATCTTGCGATAAAATGGCTGATAAACTCGAATTTGAACCTGACTTGATTTAACCGCCTTGCCACCAAAACTGTTCACTTCCATTGGCTGACTACTGTTATTGCCAACAAACGTAGTTGCATCTGATAATTGGTTAATCGCAAGTAATAACTGATCGTCTGCACTCGTGATAACTGTGCCAAGCTTCCGCAATGAGTTTTGGGCTTGTGTGGTGCTGATTAATTCCTTGTAAAGTCTGGTATTAACCAAACCAGTGTTGCTTTGCACGTTACGTGTTTCTGTAATGACACCCTTTAAAATTTCTGTCATGATTGTTAAACTCCTTATAGGTTATATATTTTATTTAATCTTTTTTACCAGCGTTATTCGTTCTGCCAAACGAGTAGCGCTTTTATTTTGTCTTCGTTGTTGCAAGTTTAATTGATCGTTGGATAGCCTTTCGCCGTGCCTCACGCATGGCAATGGCTACCGTGGTATGTTGAACTCCGCTTCTTTCGATTTGATGAATCAATTGGTCATGGGTACGAATTTTGAACCCGTGCAATCCGTTGTGTCTAAACAAAATATTTCACCACCATTTCAACCACCACTCCCACCACTGCTTTAAATTGACACATTACCGAGAAAGAGCTTGTTGAATCATCTTTTGGGTTTCAGCTACCAACCGTTGATGATTCGAACGCTGATCATGTCCCAAACCCTTGCGAATCTCAGTCATAAGCTGAGATTTTTGGTTGTTTCGGTCAATTTCCGCCTTAGTTCTTAACTGTTCCGGATTCAGCTTTTTGCCATCATGAAAGGCTTTAACAAAATCCATAACCCGAGCCTCATAATCGGTAAGTTGACTGCGTTTGTCACTAATTTTCATGCCTTCGTTTCTCATAGGTTCCACCCCCTTTCGTTGCCCGTAACCGTCAAATAATCAGCCTGTAAGCGTGTTTAAGTGTTCCTCACAAATGCACCCTCTACGCTTTGAAAATCTCTCAGAACTGCGTGAATGACCCCATGCTAACCTATCCTTCCCGTGCCCTCGAAAAATTATTTTGGGGTGGGGGGATTTGAAATTTCAAAGGCGTAAATCAATTGGTCAAATTTTCCAGATCATCGAAATGTTTTAGTCCTGATTGCTTGAATCGAGAAAATTGCCTGATACTAAAGTTCATTTGCTCTGCTGCTTGTTCCATCGTTAAACCGTCCAGATAAATCAGTTGCAATGCTTCTATTTCTTTCGGGTTGTCCATCACAGCAAACCTTGAATAGATTTCTACCAACAGCTCTTTTGATTTAGCAACCAACTTCTTTAAAGTGGTTTCGACAACCTCAGATTTCACCATTGTTGCAGTTACTATTTCGGTGGTATCACTGCCCTTACCGGTTGGTAAACCAGTGAGCGCAGCAGAATGTAGGTCTGTCCTTGATCTGATTTCGGTTAGTTGATCGTTAAAATATTCAAGCCGCTTCAAAATCTTTTGGTATTCAACAAGATATTGTCTGCCGTCCAATCGGTAGCACCACCTTCAAACAAATAGTTTTATTGTTATGAAACACTGAAACTAAGCTTATTCATCATCGAATGTTGTTAAGTTTGTAGCGGTATTCAATATCATTGTGTAGGGCTTACCACCTTCTACTGAAATACCTTTTATCTGAACAAGGGTATACGTCTCATCAACGCAGATACTATCAATAAAGATCGGTACGGGTGTTTCATCTATAAAAACGGTAGTTTTACCATCGGTGCTATATAGAGTACCGTCCACTCTCACTGTTTCGACAGGTTTAAATTTTGGCATTATTATCAACATCTTTCTTTTTTTGTTCACACGTGGGTGTGACAAATGTTGTTTTGTTCACACATAGGCGTGACAGGCTAAAAGCCAATATTGGTAAGGGATTCCAAGCGCTTGTTCACACTGTCATCGGTAGTTACCAAGTCATTGTATATATATGACTATTCAAAATTAAAATATATAAAGAGTTAGTATTTAGTGAAACAGTGTGAACAAGGGTATCTCTATCCCAGTCGCACCAATGGTTTTACTCTGTCATCGCTATGCTTCCCCCTTGTGAACACTCATTTTGTAATAAATATTTGTTTATCCCCGTCATAGAGGGATTTTCTTTTGTTCACACTAGGGTTCTCACGTGTGAACACTACTCGACAAATTCTTGTATCATTCGCTGTAATTTTAATTCTTGGGTGTGCTTGAGTTCACCATCATTGGAGAGATTCCTACTAACTAGGTGAGCATCAATAATCTTCTCTCTAAGTGGGAAGGTAAAGCCGCGCCCCCGTTCAACCGATTCAACATCATATTGCATTACATGCGATATATCAGTCCAAAGAGAATATTGAGGCTTAAACCGCGTCATCTTAAATTGAAACTGTATTCGGTCTAATGGGGTATATTTTGCAATTAATGATTCAGCATCATCTGTCTTTGCGATCTCGTTCCATTGTTGAACTGAAATCTTTGTTACCTCACCGGCATGGGTGTTCAAAATCTGCTTGATTTCTTTAGTTAGTGTCGGTTGTGCAACCGGTTTGCTATATCCGTTTAGCTGGCACCACGTGGTGTAGTATTTGTAGAGTGTTGACGTAGCAAGCCTTGCCTGTGGCGATTCAATCAAAAAGTCATACAGGAACGTTTTGACTGTGTCGTTTTCAAGCTGGTAATCTTCCATCATTTGCTTAGAAGCAGCCGGAATATCATATTTATCAAACTTGATTTGGACAGCCCGTGATACAAAATATTCCCGCACTTCTTTGCGATGAATGTAGTCATTTTTGATGGCTTGGTTTTCACCCTCACCTTGAAACTGAGCATTAAAAGGTACAATCACAATTCGGCGGTACGTTCCGAGAGTCGAGTTTCGGAAGTTAGGAAGTGAGTTCATCGACTGTAAAATTAGTCCTGAAAATAAATACTCATGGGCATCCTTGCCCTTTGCTTCCACCGGCAACCAATCACCAGTAACTGCTGAATTGAAGTTCCCCGAATCGCTAATGTATGTGCCCGGAGAAACGTCATCGCCAATAACAAGAGATTTACCAACCAAACGTGATGTAGCAAATCTTTCTTGAAACTCATTCACCCGTATATTTGTGGTATTGTCTTTGCCAACGATAGCCCGTAGCAATTCCTGAAAAGTTCCCTTACCATTTGACCCGTTAGCTAATTTAGCTTCCTGATTTCCCACAAGGAATACCGCTTTACCGCGGCTGTGGTTGCCATTAACAGCGGCTGCTATCACTTGCCACAATAATTTTCCAACTTCTTTATCACCATCAGCCAAATCACTGATCCATTGTGATGGCTTCCAACCGTTAATGTTAGGTTCAGGTACATCTTCAACATAATTAGTTGCAATCTTTGTCGTTAAAAAATATGAAGGGCTAAATGGGTGGAGTTTATTGTCATTCAGATTAAAAATGCCGTTATTGCAAATAATCAGATTTTCATTATTTGATGGTTCAAATAGTGGTAATAGACTGCCTAACTGAAAATTGACTTCACGATAATCAACCATCTTTAAACGAGGTTCTAGCAACCTTATCCACTGGTTAAGTTCATATCCGCTCGAACTATAAATACCGGCTTTAAAGTTGTATACATAAATGGCCGGGTGTTCTGAGCGTTCTACGATAGCCATTGGTAAATATCGAGCCAACAACTGAGCAACTTGGTAAGGTTGCAATTTGATAACTTCTCTGTGACGTCCCTCTTGATCTAGAACTTCATTTATTCTTTTCAACAAGGCTGTTTTTTCAACCAGTAACTGATTAACCACCCATGCTTTTGAAACTGCACCAGGTTCTATTACAGCTATGTCACTGTATGTTCCCTTAAAGAAGTCCAAAAACGAGCACGGATTAGTGTATTTACGCCCTAAATGAGCTTGTAACTTCCGCCGGTTGTCTTCGCTCCACTGTCTTTTAGTACCAGTGTCAGGTGCCCCGACTGCAAGTAAGTCCATTGCACTTTCGACAACAGGAAAAGTAATCTCATTCGCCTGATAGCTAGCAATCAGGAACAACAACACTTTAGTGAAGTTAGGTTCATCTTGTAAAAAATCAACATGGGTTTGAGCGTAACTTTCAATCAATCTAAGAGCGCTTTTAACATCCAACTGGGCACGATGATTTTCTAATTCATCTAACTCTGACGCACCAACAATGTATTCGTTCAAATGGTTTTGAACATCGTTGCTTACAGCTAGATAAGGACTAACATCAAACCGCGAACCAGTGTTGTGGTGGATGATTTTATGCTGTTTATTGACCTTGGTTTTAACTGGGAAACCATATTGTTGTGACCACGTGTCGTTAGTACTATCAGTAACGGGAATCCCGATTAAATCCGTAATAGCTTTTTTCACGGGCTTATAATCACGTTCGTGAATTTCACCTGATAAATCGACAATTACTCTGGCTCGTGCACCCCGCTCAGCATCTTTTACACCATCATTAATTGTTGGATAAATCAGATAACGATAACCAGCAAGTGCTGTTTCTACTTTTTTAACCAACTGATCGTAACTCAGACCTGTGTTCTCATAGTCGATTGGAACTAATGAACGGGTAACCAAGTTGTCATTATTTCGTTTCAACTTTTTCAGAGTTCCAGCAATAAAATAACTTGCGTTGGAATCTTTGAAGTCACTTAATTCACTAGCTTTGTCGCTCAAACACCGCTGGGGTTGGTACTGAATCAAAAATTCAAAATCAGGTTCTTTATTGTTCTGGGGAACTAACTCATTCCCTCTTTTTCCAGTATGCGTATAAATCAATTAAATCAGCCCTCTCCATCAGTTTGTTCACTCGTGGAATTATTGGCTTCCTTTAATTTGTATGTTTTGTTATCTGAATCATATAAGTGAATCTTGTCGAGCTTTTCCGCCTGTGCATTTAAACCAATCAAGTTTGCTATGACTTGATCTAAACATTCAGCAATAGCGAGAACAGAATGGCCAGCAGCGTTGACCACTCGACTTTCACTCTCTGGATTCCGATTATCTTTTAATTGAGTAACCGCGCCGTGCAAATCTTCAATACTTAACGCTGCGGCTTGAAGCATGGCAATGTTGTGATACAACTCTGCTCCGATACTTCCGTAATCGGTTATTTTTTGGTAAAATGTCATTAGTAAGACCTCTTTCTATAAAGTGGCTAATCAAGTTCGCCTTCACTTGCCGGTGTGCGAACTTTTTTTGTGTCTAAATTTATTCATATCATTTGCCTCGCTTGATCGTGATTTGAAGGTGCAGTAACGAACCCACAAACATGCCCAAGGTGAGACTTGCCAAACAACCGAGTAGTAATAAATCAAAAATGTCCATCGTGTACACCCTTTCAAAAATGTAACCCTCAATCGCCTTGCCCTCATCATTGGTACCGGCTTATTCAAATCAAATTTGATTTTCTGCCATAAAGCGATTGCATTCGGTCTTGCTGACTCGCATCAACGTTTCAATCTGTACGATGTGTAACCCAGCGGGGATAAATTTCGAGTTCAATGTACTCCGCGATACATTGAGATATTCACAAGCCTGATTAATCGTCATGTATTCGGGATACGTTGTTGCTCGTTCTTTTACTTCGCCAAAAGCTTCCAGAGCGGATTGTTTAATAGTCTCCGTAAGTCCACGAGTGAAATCCTCAGGTAGCTCCATGTTTACTGTTGCCATATCTTTTCACCTCTCCATATTCAAACCTGTTTGTAGAGCCAATCATTTAAACGGTGCATGGTTCGATTCTGAACTTTCGACCTCTTATCTTTGAGTAAGTCATCCAATGTCCATCTACTTACGCCTGTTTCCTTCGATAATTGTTCAACGTTGAGATTTAATTCCCCACGTTTGCGTCTAATTGCATTTATCATCACATCTGATACCACTGGCATTTTTATCATCTCCAAACTATATTGCCAAAATATTTTTGCTACAAATACATTTTAGCCAAATTATTTTTGCAAGTCAACCATATTCGCCAAATTATTTTGCCAAATATTTATTTTTCATTTATAATAAAAATTAAAGAGGTGATTTCCATGAATCGTTTGAAAAAAGTTCGTGAACAAAACGGTGCTTCGTTACGGGCTGTTGCTGCCGTAATCGGCACGTCTAACCAAAATCTCAGCAACTGGGAAAGAGATTCTCGAGAAGGCTATCCAAAACTACCAGTGGATACTTGGAAATTATTAGCTGATTTTTTTGGTGTGTCCGTACCTTACTTACAGGGAATATCAGACGAACCAACACCAATTAGCGATGTGGCATTAGAGATTACTAAACATATTATGAAAGTAATTAAGGATCCTCGTAATCTTGATGAAAGAGAACGGCTTAATTTAGATTCATTTCTGTATACATTGCAAAGCCTCGGCTCATTCGCGAAAGCCAGTGAATTACTAAGTAATATCATTACTAAACTAGACGCTTTAACCGACTTCGACCATTTAGAAGATGGCAAAAGTGTCAATCAGTCTGAATTGGTTGACCAGTTTAAACAACTACTCGAACAAATAAATCAAATTCGAGATGATCAAAATAATTAACCCGTCAATCTAAATACATACCTCAATTTATGCCTTGCCCTCATCAAGTACCGGCGATAAAGAGAGGTAATCAAAATGACGGAAATTGTTTCTTATTCAAAAAAAGGCAAAACCTATTACAAGTTCCAAGCTTATTTAGGTACGAACCAAATTACTGGTAAAAGAAAAAGTGTGTCCCGCTCTGGCTTCAAAACCAAAAGAGAGGCACACATTGTGTTAGATCGTTTAAAATATGAATTTCAGCATTCAATGGCTCACTCCAATAGTGAAATCACTTTTGAAGATGTATACAACCTTTGGCTGCCCGTTTATGCGACTACCGTTACTGAAAGCACCCTATCCCGTGTTAAAGGAATTTTCAAACATCATGCGATTGACTATTTCGGCCATCGTAAGATAGCTGATATAAACGTGGTTTACTGCCAAGGCTTTGTTACCAAGCTGTCTGAAACTATTAAAGATGTGCGTAAAGTTGGCAATTATGTAGGCATGGTGTTCAAGTATGCTATGAAGTTGGATTTCATTCAAAAGAATCCAATGGAATTTGTCACTTATCCCAAAAATGTACGTCAACAAAATGATAATTTTTGGACGCGTGAGCAATTACGGATATTTCTTGATGAATTAGACCAGCATTGTACCAACAACGCTAAAATGTACACTTTTTTGCGTCTGATGGCTGTCACTGGTGCCCGTAAAGGCGAGTTGTTGGCCTTAGAGATAAATGATTACGATTCTAAGACCGGTTCTATTCAGATCAATAAGACTGTAACCCTTACTGTTGACCACAAATACACGGTGGGCAAAACAAAAACCACTAACGGGAACCGTACCCTCTACCTCGATAAGAAGACAGTACGCATTTTGAATCAGTGGTTGTTGGCTGAACGTCAAGAGATGTTTATTTTAGGCTTTAATATCAAAGACAAACCAAATCAATTGCTTTTCCCAAGTACCAAAAATACTTTGTTAAGTCCAATGAAACCGAATAAGTGGCTCAGCAATATTATAGACCGATACAACAAAAATCACACTCAGAAAAATGATGTGAGGTTGAAGCCTATTACACCTCATGGATTACGCCACACGCTCGCTACGGTTTTAAGTGAAAGTGGTGCCACTCTAAAACAAGTCCAGTTACAATTAGGTGATAGTGATTTAGATACAGTTTTGAATACTTACACCCACCTTGACGAACAAATGAAAAAAGATACCGCCAAACAATTTGCTGACTTTGTGGGGTTGTAATTTGGAACTAAAATTTACTTGTTTTGCAGAAAAAAGCTCTGTAAATTTCTGTAAGCAATAGGTAGAACCGCTCTATATCAACGTTTATACGAGATAAATTAGATTCCCTCCGGGCGCATAAGAGATTCCTTATTCATAAAAAAGGTCACCGACAATGCTGATAATTACCAGCATTATCGGTGATTTTTTTGTGTATTATTTTAATCACAAAACTGCAGTTATTTCCTTAGTGTGTAGCAGGAAGTGAATTTGTCACCGCCTAGCCCCTTCCTTCTCCTTAACCATCGACAATTCTAAATTATTTTTTCGGTCATGGAGAACATACAGCTATTAGAGACGTTGGCTCAATAATAATGATAAACAGGATACCTAAAAACGGTACCCTGTTTTTTATCACCCGTTAAAATATCAAATAGTATAAACCAGCTAACCCAATGAACCGGTAGATCCATGGTTTAACCGTAGCTAAATCCCACCTTGCTGATAAGCGGGCCGCAATGATGGTTCCAATAATTGCGGCCACCATCCCAACCAGAACGTACGGTATGATTTGAGTGCCAAGAATACCGCTAGCAATTCTAACACTAGTGATATAGAAGCCATCAATCAGGAAAAAGATTTGAACGTTCCCGATGTATTCGGGCATTGACTTAGATAATGACAGAAAATAAAGCGCCATTAAAGGACCGCCAATACCAAATAAACCGTTAAAGAAGCCGGAAATCATCATAAAGAAAAGTGCCACGTACCAAGGATAATGACGACTCCCCGCGCTCTTTGAACTCAAGAAATAAATACATAATGCAATTAATAACGCGCCTAACATAATGCGTAAAATATGGGTATTCAATATGAGCCCCAGATGAACGGACCAAGTTGCCACTGCAGCATAGACAATAAATGCAGGTAGCACCCGTTTGAATTTGATGGCCTGACGGTAATGAATTACCAGCGATATTTCACTCAGCAGCATTATTATCCCGCCGATTCCAGCGGCCTGCGCCATTGGTAAAATCGATGGGAAAAAGATCATCATAATAATGACGGCACCAAAACCAGTCAAGCCTTGAATCAATCCAGCCAGTAAAGCCGGAAAAAAGACCAGTATCCACGTCATAAACTTCCCCCTGTAAAACAGCAGATTTTAGTATCTAGTATGATAACCGATTAAACTGGTGTCAATACTAGCTTTATCCAATTGAAAACATAATGAATAAGGGTATTCGGGGGGTATCACCACGCAAAATATGTTATCCTAAACCTTGGGCATAAAGGCTAACAAGATGATTTTTACCATCGAGTGATTTTGTTTGACCTTTTTTGACCTTTAGGTTAAACTACAAATCAGTTAGTCAAAACGACTAATAAACTACAGATCATAAGGAGGCTGTAAAGCTATGAACTTAGTCCCAACGGTTATTGAACAATCTTCCCGCGGCGAACGTGCTTATGATATTTACTCTCGCCTATTAAAGGATAGAATCATCATGCTTTCCGGTCCGATTGAAGACGATATGGCTAACGCTATCATCGCTCAGCTTTTGTTCCTGGATGCACAAGATTCAACAAAAGATATTTACCTTTACATCAACTCACCAGGTGGTGTAATCACTTCTGGTATGGCCATTTACGATACCATGAACTTTATCCAGTCTGACGTCCAGACCATCGTTACTGGTATGGCTGCTTCAATGGCTAGTGTTCTGGCATCTTCTGGTACCAAGGGCAAGCGTTTCGCATTACCACACTCACAAGTCTTGATTCACCAACCATCAGGTGGTGCTCAAGGGCAACAAACTGAGATTGAAATTGCGGCTGAAGAAATTCTAAAAGCTCGTAAGATGATCAACGAAATCTTATCAGAAAACTCAGGTCAGCCAATTGACCGGGTCAATTCCGATACTGAACGTGATAATTATTTGACAGCCCAAGAAGCTGTTGATTACGGCTTGATTGATTCAATTATGACCAGCACAAAAGATCGTAAATAATTTTTCAACGCGTAACAAAGGGCGGGCTCAATGAGCTCGTCTTTTTTGTGACCGAACATTGCAGTGTAATCTGCTGAATATCCGCCGGTGTAGTGCGGCAACAGCCGCCAATTCTTGTACTCAAAAATAAAACCAGCGCTTCAGAAAATCAATATCGATTTTCTGAAGCGCTAGTTTTATTTTTGGGATTAAACAACCTTGGCTGTTCGCAGACTATCAGCATAATCGCTGATCTTACGTAACCGGTGGTTGATACCGGACTTCGAAATTGATCCGCTCGGCAGCATTGCGCCAAGTTCCTTCAGACTCACTTCGCGATTAGCTAAGCGAATTTCAGCAACTTCACGTAATTTTGGCGGTAACTGGTCCAACCCAACCGTTGACTGAATAAACTCAATGTTTTCAATCTGTTTACTGGAAGCATTAGCTACCTTATCCATGTTGGCATTCTCACAGTTTACTAAGCGGTTGACCGAATTACGCATATCGCGCATGATCCGGACATCCTCAAACTTCAGCATGGCGCTGGAAGCCCCAATTAGCGAGAGAAAATCAGCGATTCGCTCCCCCTCTTTGAGGTAGGTGATGAAACCGCCACGGCGGGCAGTTGTCCGCGCATTTAAATCATACCGATTGATCATTTCAGCAATCATCTGATTATGGTCTTCGTATACGGAGTAAATTTCCAAATGATAGCGTGACGTTTCCGGATTATTAACAGACCCGCCAGCTAAGAAGGCTCCCCGTAAATACGAACGCACCTGCCCGTCGTTTTTCAGCAGTTCCGGAGAAACCTTCTCGGTAAGCTGACCATCCTTAAAAATCCCCAGGTCAGCGAGGACTTTTTCAGTTCCTTCATTCACCCGAACAATATATAGATTATTTTTCTTTAATTTCATCTTCCGGCGAACCATTAATTCACTTTCCACATCGTAAAACTGCTTCAAAAGCTGATAAATACGACGTGAAATCGCGGGATTCTCCGTTTGAATATTCAGCACAAAATGGTGATTAGAAATTGCAATAGAGCCGTTCATCCGGATCAGCGCAATTAATTCAGCCTTGGCGTTATCACGGTGAACTTCAAGAGTTGTCAGTTCTTTTTTAACTTCACTGGCAAATGACATTGGCACTACCTCCCCTCGGCAAACCTCGACGTAACCTGCCCCAACAGGTTCATGAGTTCGTTAACCACCAGTTCGCCGTTATGAAAGGCACCATTGTCCCGTAATTCCAAGAAATCAGCAGAAATCACTCGGCAGCCTTGCTCGCGTAGGCCATGAAAATCATGAACCACCTGACGTGACATTTCGTTCCAGCGCTGGTAATCAATATATTCATCTGGTACTTTTTGAGTGTTCACTAAAACAGTGTTGATCACGTTTTGTTTTAAATGCTGGTTCAGCACCCGAACGTGATCAGCATCGGTGAACTTTTCCGTTTCACCCTTTTGAGTCATGATATTACAGATATAAACGACTTCCGCCTGCGTTTTTCTTAGCGCATCGCCGACGTTGCCAATCATTAAGTTAGGCAAAATACTGGTAAATAGACTACCAGGTCCCAAAACAATCTGGTCAGCATCCATAATTGCATCGATCACTTCATCAACCGCTTGCGGTGCAACGTCCTTATGCGTGCTGGAGGTGACCCACACGTGCTTAATCAGCTTATGAGCAGCCGTGATTTCAGACTCCCCAGTCATTGTGGTGCCATCCGAGAATTCTGCGTTAAGCTCCAGCGGCTCATTAGCAGCCGGATAGATGTGACCATCAACCTGCATGATGTCGCAGAGTTCCTGAACTGCATCAAAGATGCCGTGCTTCATTTCGGATAAGGCTGCAATCACCAAGTTCCCCAGGGCGTGGCCAGCAAAGAATTGATCCTTGCTGTCAAAACGGTACTGAAACAGCTGCAGAACCAACGGTGATAGCTGTGACAATGAAACCACAACGTTTCGAATATCACCAGGCGGCACGACGTTTACGTAGTTCCGAATAATTCCAGATGAGCCACCATCGTCTGCCACGGTAACCACGGCAGTGATGTCTACATCTTGCTCCTTAAGATTTCGAAGAATAACTGGCAGGCCTGTTCCCCCGCCAATCACAACGATCTTAGGTCGATGTCGTTCTTCCATCATAGTTAATTTGATTCCTTTCGCTTTGAAATGTCACGGTGAGTAATGTGCACCGGATAATTTTCGCCCAGTGCATTACCCAACCGCTCAGTTAGTGCCACTGACCGGTGCTGTCCACCCGTACAGCCAATAGCAATGGTTAAATTATTTTTACCTTCCCGTTTATAACCGGGCATAATGGACTCCAATAAACCTAAAAACTGCTTGTAAAAGGCCTCGGTTTCAGACTGTTTCATGACGTAATCGTAAACCGGCTGATCCAAACCAGTGAGATTCTTTAGCTCTGATCGATAGTACGGATTAGGTAAGAACCGAACATCCATCACGATATCAGCATCGATTGGCAGACCATACTTAAAGCCAAATGACATTAACTCAACGTGGAATTTTTCAATATCCCCAGCTTCGAAATTGTGAAAAATTTCTTCACGTAATTTTCGTGGTGATAACTGAGTCGTGTTAATGACTAATTGAGCAGCCTGCTTAAGCGGCGCCAGCAGTTTACGTTCCTCTTTAATGCCATCCACCACACGGCCATTACGAGCCAGCGGGTGTGAGCGTCTAGTTTCTTTATAGCGGGAAACCAGCGTCTCATCGTCCGCGTCCAAAAAGACGATTTGGGCGGCATCTGACCGATTCAGGTTTGATATATCATCCGTCATCTGCACAATTTCGTCGTAAAACGCTTTTGCACGTAAATCAATGACGACGGCTACTTTTTTGATTTTGCCAGTTTCTCGAACCAGCTCCCAGAACTTATTCATTAACGACGGCGGCATATTGTCGATACAAAAATACCCTAGATCTTCAAAGGCCTGCATGGCAACTGTTTTACCAGCACCGCTCATTCCAGAAATAATGACCAGTTGCACATCATTGTTCATAGTTCTATCTCCAATCAAATCAATCATTTAAACATTCTAACACACCAGGTGTGTCATTACTAATTTCAACCGGGTGTTTTGCAAAAAAAATAACTGCCAAGTGTTTAATGCTCACTGGCAGTCTTTTAAACCTATTTACCGTCTTGCAAAGGCTAAAACAATGGCGTTAATGCCAAAAATAATCAGGTAGAACCCAATCAGCCAAGTAACTGACATCATGGCAATTACTGGGTTAATCAGCAGCAAAATGCCTAACAGCAGTGATAAAACATCCAAAACGATTGACGTCACAAAATAACCCGTCCCAAAATCGCGTAAGTGGCCGACAACCATTAGCCGCTCAACTGAATCGATGATGAACCAGAAGGCTACCACATAGCCTAGAACCACAATGCCGCTGCTGGGCTTAATGATAAAGAAAAGGCCAATCAGCAAATCAATTACGGCAAATACCAGTGCAGCGTTAGCCCAGTTACCAACAAAATCCCGTAATTTATCGAGGCCAGATAACGTGGTTAAACCACTGAGTATAGCTAGAAAGCCAAAAATCAATGCCAATGCCGTCAGACTAACCCTTGGCATACAGATGACCGCATAAGCCGCAACGAGGCTTAAAACCCCCGTAATCAATTCGTGCCAATCAAACCCCCAACGAGGTCGCAAACTAAACATATCCCTCACTCCTACTCTGTATAAACTAGTTGTTATAAGTTATATCATAGCGATTGTGAGGATTAAGGGCAACTTATGTCCGTAAAATCCAGTTATTGATTCAGCATAACTTGGCTAAGTACTCCCCTCAAAGCCGCCAGTTGAACATTTGGCTGCTGGTCCAGTCCAACCAGATAAAAGTGGCGACGATACTGCTCCCCTAAAGGCTGGCGGGTGACTTGATCAGGTAAAACGCCTGCTGACATCAGCGTTTTGCCGATACCCTGAGTCAATAAACCAATAATACTTTGGTTACTGTCCACCACGAGGGTTCGCTGCGGTACGATTCCCTGCTCATGCAAATACGCGTCAGTGTAATGTCGTACTCCTGAACCGGGTTCTCTTAACAGCCAGAGCCTTTCATCTGCTTTCCCTGCCAGCACCAGCTGATCACCAGGGAGTTCCGTTTGCTGAACATAATCGGCAACGATCGGCTTTTCAATGATGCCATACGCCACCCGCCGGTCAACCACGGCTTGCAAAATATTTTCCGAATTCATCGTTTTAATTTCAAATTGAAACCGAGTATCCCTCAATAACGGTTGAATAATTTTCGGTAGTAATTCCACCGAAGTCGTTTGCGAGAAACCTAAAACAGCTTTAATTTGCGGCCGTTCGGCGGATTGTTTCAACTGTGCAACCCCTTTTTCCCAGGTTTGCAGCAGCTGTTCTGCAGTGCCATAAAGCTTAACGGCGGCTGGTGTGGGCTGCACTTGTCGATGTCCGCTGCGATCGAATAAACTCACACCCAGTTCTTTTTCCAACTGGTTGATCTGCACGGAAACACTGGGCTGAGAAATAAATAACTGCTTAGCTGCTAGCGAAAAATTCCGGGTCTCATAAACTGCCATAAAGGTTTTTAAAAGCTTATCCACCACCGTACCTCCTTTAATTAGTATTCTTAATAGAAACCATTACAATTTGATATTTCATTAATGATAGCAATTTCTGTATACTTCAACAAGTACAAAAGAGGGAGGAACATTGTTTATGAAACCAGAACGTGCCGTTTTACCAGGACTCATTCTTAGTTTTATCATTGCAATTATTAGTCAGCTGATCAATTCATTTTTAATCAAGGGCATTGGTGCACCAACGGTCGCCTTGCTAATTGGCATCTTGCTAGGAAATACCATCATCCATCAACCTATGTGGGCCAGCGGAACTGCTTGGTCTGAAAAGCGGCTGCTGGAATACTCGGTCCTTTTACTGGGCGCTACCATCACCTTTCAAACCATCCGTGAGCTGCATTTAACCGGTGTAGCGTTCATCTTACTGCAGATGACCATTACCATTTGCGGTGCCCTATTATTGGGAAAGATGCTGCACTTTTCTGAAGGAATGACGCTGTTAATGGCTGGTGGCAACGCCGTCTGCGGTTCTTCAGCCATTGCTGCTATCACGCCTGCCATCGAAGCTAAAGACGAAGAAAAACGGCTGGCCGTCACGCTGGTCAACCTTATGGGCACCATTTTGATGCTCACCCTGCCCGTGATTAGTTTATTAGCCTTTCACCACAATAACTTTCTACGTGGTGCTTTGATTGGTGGTACAGTTCAATCCGTAGGTCAAGTGATTGCTAGTGCGACCATGGTCAATGAACCCACTACGACCTACGCGACACTGTTTAAAATCTTACGGATCATTATGCTGGTAGTGGTCGTCCTGCTTTTTAGCCAAATTCATCAGCATCATCAAGCCACCCAAGGGGTTGAATCCACGATCCAAAGTAGCTGGCGCCGCGCGCTGCCCTGGTATGTCATCGGGTTCGTGGTACTTTGCGCACTTAACTCATGGTTCCATTTTAATCCGGCAATTTCCGGACTGGCCCACGGATTATCGGGCTGGTGCGAAGTCACGGCCCTTGCAGCAATTGGCCTTCGATTAAACTTCGCAGCGTTCATTAAAGCTGGCAAAAAACTGGCACTTTACGGCGGTGGTCTGTTGCTCATCCAAGTTGCTAGCGCTTTGATTTTAATTTCAGTCTTACTTTAATTTGCATTTAACGACAAAAACCGTTCCAGAATCTCATCATTCTGGAACGGTTTTTAATTGTGCATTATTTACTTTTAACGGTCTTGGCTTTTTGAGTCTCGGCCATCCGCTTTTTATCGCGTTCAAGGATTGGCCCCAAGTACTGTCCGGTGTAGCTTTCCTTCACCTTAGCAATGTCTTCAGGCGTACCAGTAGCGACCACTTGGCCACCGCCGTCACCGCCTTCTGGTCCTAAATCGATCAAGTAATCAGCCGTTTTTATGACATCCAAATTATGTTCAATAATTAAAACGGTATTCCCTTTATCGACCAGCCGGTGCAAAACTTCCAGCAACCGTTTGATATCATCCGTGTGCAAACCGGTAGTTGGTTCATCAAGAATGTAAAAGTTCTTGCCATCCGCCTTCTTTTGCAGTTCGGCAGCCAGCTTCATCCGTTGCGCTTCACCACCGGATAAGGTCGTTGCGGATTGGCCCATAGTCACATAGCCCAGTCCCACATCATGAATCGTTTGGAGCTTGCGGGTAATCTTGGGAATGGCGCTAAAGAAATCTAACGCCTGGTCAACGGTCATATTCAAAACATCCGCAATGTTCTTACCCTTATATTCGACTTCTAGCGTTTCTGAGTTATAGCGGGTGCCATGACAAACTTCACAAGGCACGTACACATCGGGCAAAAAGTTCATTTCAATCTTTAAAATACCGTCACCGTGGCAGGCTTCGCAACGGCCGCCTTTAATATTAAAGCTGAACCGGCCTTTTTGGTAACCACGCATCTTAGCTTCAGTCGTTTGAGCAAACAAGCCGCGAATATCGTCAAACACACCGGTATACGTTGCCGGGTTACTCCGTGGTGTCCGCCCGATGGGACTTTGATCAATGTTAACGATCTTCTCAATGTTCTTGATCCCGCTAACTGATTTATACTTGCCAGGCTTTTCGGAATTATGGTTCAATTTTTGAGCCAGTACCCGCTTTAAAATCGTGTTGACCAGTGTCGATTTACCAGAACCGGAAACCCCGGTCACCACCACAAACTCACCTAACGGGAAATCCACGGTAATGTTCTTGAGGTTATTTTCAGCCGCACCAGTAATGCGAATCTTCTTACCATTGCCCTTACTACGCTCAGTTGGCACTGGCACAAACTTCTTTCCGGACAGGTACTGACCGGTCAAAGATTTCTTAACCCGCGTCACCTGTTTAGGTGTTCCTGCAGCCATGACTTCACCACCGTTGGCACCAGCTCCCGGACCAATATCAATCAGATAATCGGCCGCCAGCATGGTATCTTCATCATGTTCCACGACAATCAGCGTATTGCCCAAATCGCGCATCTTTTTCAGGGAAGCAATCAGTCGATCATTGTCACGTTGATGTAAACCAATAGAGGGTTCATCCAAGATGTAGAGCACACCGGATAAATTTGACCCAATCTGAGTTGCCAAACGAATCCGCTGGGCTTCCCCACCGGACAATGTTCGGGCAGAACGGCTAAGCGTCAGATAATCCAGTCCAACGTTTTCCAAGAAGGTCAACCGGTCACGAATTTCCTTTAAAATTGGTTTAGCGATGGTTTCGTTTTGCTCGCTAAAATGGAGGTCTTCAAAGAAAGGCAGTTCCTTGCTGATAGCTAAATCAGAAACTTCGCCAATATGATGGCCGCCAATTTTAACCGCCAACGCTTTACGATTCAGCCGATAGCCATGGCAGGTCTGACAGGTCAGCTCGCGAAAATATTGCTGCATCTGACCCTGAGTAAAATCAGAGCCGTTGTGATAGCGGCGTTCCACATTATTGATGACACCTTCAAAGGGCGCGTCCGTTTCCCGAACACCGCCAAAATCGCTGTCCAAGACAAAGTGGTAGTTCTTCCCCTTTGAACCATAAAGGACAAACTGCTTCGCATCCTCAGGCATCTTCTCCCAGGGCGTATCCATATCAATATTCGCCTGCTCACAAGCTTGACGCAGCATTTCTGGATAATATTTGGAACTGGAATCCCACGGTGCAAGTGCGCCTTCACGCAGAGTTTTAGTGGTGTCAGGAACAATCAGATCCGGGTCTACTTCCAGCTTCATCCCTAACCCATCACAGTCAGGGCAAGCGCCAAACGGTGCGTTGAATGAAAACAAACGCGGTTCCAGCTCACCCACAGTGAAGCCGCAAACTGGGCAGGCGTAATGTTCCGAAAACATGATGGGTTCGCCATCGATCAAGTCAGCAACCGCATAACCGCCGCTTAGTCGCAGTGCGGCTTCAAAGGAATCGAACAAGCGAGAACGAATCCCTCTCTTGACAATAATTCGGTCAACCACGATATCAATGGAATGCATCTGATTCTTATTCAAATCAATTTCTTCGTCAACGTCGTGAACTTTGCCATCGATACGAACCCGAACAAAACCTTCGCGCTTAATTTTATCAAACACCTTTTTATGCTGGCCCTTTTTCTCCCGCACAATTGGTGACAAAATTTGCAGCTTCGTCCGTTCAGGCAGTGAGAGGACTTTATCCACCATCTGTTCAACGGACTGACTGGAAATCTCAGTACCGTCATTGGGACAGATGGGTGTGCCGACACGAGCCCATAGCAATCGGAGATAGTCATTAATTTCCGTGACGGTTCCCACCGTTGAACGGGGGTTCTTCGAGGTGGTTTTTTGGTCGATTGAAATTGCTGGTGATAGCCCATCGATAGAGTCTACATCCGGTTTATCCATTTGACCTAAAAATTGACGGGCATAGGCAGATAAGCTTTGAACATAACGTCTTTGACCTTCAGCATAGAGCGTATCAAAAGCCAGAGAACTCTTCCCAGAGCCTGATAAACCAGTGATAACGACCAGTTTATTTTTAGGAATTTTGACGTTAATGTTCTTTAAGTTATGGGCTCTTGCCCCGTGAATATCAATATAATCGTTTGCCAAAAACAATGTCCCCCTTATTACCCATCTAATTCGGTCTTTAGTTCCAAGACGGTATCACGCAACGTTGCCGCGTGCTCGAAATCGAGCTTCTTAGCCGCACTGCGCATCTCGTCTTCCAGCCGTTTGATCATGTCTTGCTGCTGTTCAAGTGTCATGGATTCAAAGTCGCTTTCCACGAAATCATCTTTCTTACCAGCGCTCTCATCTGGCTTGGTAACACTAATCAAATCGCGAATATCCTTCTTAATCGTCTTCGGAGTAATGCCATGTTTCTTATTATAAGCCGTTTGAATCTTACGCCGGCGGGCGGTTTCATCCATCGCCTTTTTCATGGAATCAGTCACGGTATCAGCATACATGATAACCGCTCCATGTTCGTTCCGTGCAGCCCGACCCATCGTTTGAATCAATGACCGTTCATTACGGAGAAAGCCTTCCTTATCAGCATCCAAAATTGCAACCAATGAGACTTCAGGCACATCGATTCCTTCACGCAACAGGTTGATTCCGACCAGTACGTCATACTTACCCAGGCGTAAATCACGGATAATTTGAGTCCGTTCCAACGTCTTGATATCACTGTGTAAGTAAGCCACTTTGATCCCCAAATCTTTCAGGTACTCACTTAAATCTTCAGCCATTTTCTTGGTCAAAGTTGTGACAAAGACCCGTTCATTGGCGTCAATCCGTTTATTGATCTCACCAACTAAATCATCCATTTGGCCCATAATTGGGCGTACTTCAACCGTTGGATCCAGCAAGCCAGTCGGTCGAATGATTTGCTGGACAACCGTGTTCGTCTGATCCATTTCGTAGTCACCAGGGGTGGCTGACATATAAACCACTTGATTAACGTGTTTTTCGAATTCATCAAGCTTTAGCGGCCGGTTATCCAGCGCACTTGGCAGCCGGAAACCATAATCGATCAGCTGCTGCTTCCGGGAACGGTCACCATTATACATACCACGAACTTGCGGCATAGTAACGTGAGATTCATCCACTACTAAAAGGAAGTCCTTCGGGAAGAAATCCAATAGCGTATACGGTGGTTCACCGGGCTTACGGCCATCCATAAACCGTGAATAGTTTTCAATTCCGTTGGTGTAACCCATTTCCCGTAACATCTCAATATCGTAAGTGGTCCGCTGCTTTAACCGCTGTGCTTCCAGCAGCTTACCCTCTTTTTCAAAGTAGGCCAACCGGTCCTTCAGCTCAGCTTCAATACCAGTGATTGCGTGATCCATAATATCGTCGTTAGTCATAAAGTGGGTGGCTGGGAAAATGGCAACGTGATCCCGATCACCAATAATTTCGCCGGTTAAGGCATCAACCTCACGAATTCGGTCGATTTCATCACCAAAAAATTCCACTCGTAACGCGTGTTCATCATGAGAAGCTGGAAAAATTTCCAGCACATCTCCATGAACCCGGAAACGACCGCGTTGAAAATCAATGTCATTGCGTTCGAATTGGATATCAACCAACTTACGCATTAAATCGTTGCGTTCAATCTGCTCACCAACTCTAAGTGTTACCGTGTGATTCTTATATTCAGTTGGGTCCCCTAAACCAAAGATTGAAGAAACTGACGCCACCACAATCACATCGTTGCGTTCAAGTAACGAACTGGTGGCAGAGTGACGCAGCTTATCGATCTCATCATTAATGGATGAATCCTTTTCAATGTACGTGTCACTTGATGGGACGTAGGCTTCAGGCTGGTAGTAATCATAATAACTGACAAAATACTCAACCGCGTTATTGGGGAAGAATTCTTTGAATTCGCCATAAAGTTGGCCAGCTAACGTTTTGTTATGAGACAAAATCAGCGTTGGCTTATTCACGTTTTTGATCACGTTGGAAATGGTAAATGTTTTCCCCGTTCCAGTCGCACCCAGCAGCACTTGAGCTTTTTTGCCCTCTTCGATGCCTTCAGTTAATTCTTTGATTGCCTCAGGCTGATCACCGGTGGGCTGATACTTTGAAACTAGGTCAAACTGACGATTTTCCTGCCGTTCAATCATAAATGGCTTACCCCCTTAAATTCAGTACACGTTAAAAGCAGGAAAGCGAGTGCCTTCCCACATGCGTTTGTCTATTCTAACATAGCGAACGTATTTTCGCCAACGAAAGAATCAGCTTCAAATAAATCCGGTATAAAGGCTGATATAGCAGTCTTTGGCTCACTGAGCTGACTACAGTGTTTTTTGATAAATAACCGCGTCCATAAACACCTTTCCAACTTGAGTTCTGGTGTCACTTAGCCTTTCAAATTGGGCCTTGTCATAGAAAGCTTGACTGGCTTGATCGGCCTTGAGTACCAATAATTGAACCTGTACAGCCATCAGCTTTTTAAGAACAATAAGAATCTGATTTAGAATCTTAGCTTTTTCACTTACCGAAATGACTGTTTCATCAACAAAGTATTGCCCCAGCCAAACTAGTTGAGGCAGTGGATAATCGATAGTTAAGTCAACGGTGGCCACTAATTGATCACCGGCAAACAAACCCAAGTAATGTTTCTGTGCAACGGTTGCCTCACTTGGCACTTCGTCAAGATCAGAAATGGCTTCCCGCTTGGTTAATTGATGATCTAAGAATAAATCAAAGAAAGCTTTGTGCTGTTTTTGCAAATGATAGATTTGATCTTCATCTTCGTGAGTTAGTTCCCGTACGTCGTAGGAAAGCTGGTTGGATAATTGTTTCGCAAGTGTCTGCATGTTTGTGTCCCCTTTATATTTTACAGTTCTTCTTCATTATATAGTAACTGACTAGAAAAACGACCGAATTTATCTGATTAAAAAATGGAATGGTCAGTGACCATTCCATTTTTAAACGTTTTAATTTAAATTTATTTAACAGCTGCACCATTGTCAGCCAGTGATTCAATGTACTTAAAGACTTGCTGGCCAGCAACACCGCCATCACCAACAGCAGTTGTAATCTGCCGAAGATCTTTAACCCGAACATCACCGATGGCAAAAATACCGGGAACCTTCGTTTCCATATGGTCATTAGTTTCAATCCAGCCCATATCATCGGTAATACCAAGGCCTGCAAGCTGCTCAGTCTTAGGTAAAATACCAACGTAAATGAAGACACCGCTAGCATCAATGGTTGTTTCTTCACCAGTCTTATTGTTCAGAACTTTAACGCCAGTTACCTTTTGGTCATCCCCGAGGATTTCCTTAACGTTACTGTTCCAGACGAAGTTCATCTTATCGTTAGCAAATGCTCGATCCTGAATAATCTTTTGAGCACGTAGTTGATCACGACGATGAATAACCGTAACTTTAGAAGCTAACTGGGTCAAGTAAAGGCCCTCTTCAACGGCAGAATCACCACCACCGACCACGATGACTTCACGGCCCTTAAAGAAAGCACCATCGCATACCGCGCAGTACGAAACTCCACGGCCACCATAGGTTTCTTCACCAGGAACCCCTAATTTACGGTACTCTGATCCGGTTGCAATAATCACGGCTTTAGCTTCAAAGGTATCCGTATCAGTGGTCACAACCTTGGTAGCACCGTGATCTTCAACGGATTCCACACTGCCATAAGCATATTCGGCGCCAAATTGAGTCGCACCCTTATACATATCTTCAGCCAGATCCGGTCCGAGGACTGAAGAGAAACCGGGATAGTTTTCAATTGCCGCAGTGTTGTTCATCTGACCGCCATAAATACCGCGATCTAACATGAGTACGGACAAGTTGGCACGGGATGCATAAAGCGCTGCGGTCATTCCGCCAGGGCCTGCACCAATCACAATTACATCATACTGTTTAGCCATACTACTTCCCCTTTCAAGCGCAACGAATGCGACACTAATTAATTTGTTCAACCTCTGTAATTAAAAGACGAGACTCAGTTTACTATCTTTTTGTAAGTTTGTCGAGTAATAAGGCCAACCGCTTAAAATTCTGAACGGCCTTCACGCATCATTAAATCTGAAATTGCTTTGCGAATGTCTTTGCCCTCATAAAGCACTTGATAAATAGCTTCGGTAATTGGCATTTCCACTCCGCGCTGCTTCGAAAGTTCATAGGCGGCTTTGGTAGTTGCGACCCCTTCAATCACCATTCCCATAGTGTCGATGACTTCATCCAAAGTCTGGCCTTTACCTAACTCATCACCAGCACGGTAGTTCCGTGAGTTCTGACTGGTCCCGGTAACGATGATGTCTCCGACACCGGCCAAACCAGTAAAGGTCTGCGGGTTAGCGCCAAAGGAAGCACCCAACCGTGAAATTTCAGCAAGCCCACGGGTCATCAAGGCTGCTTTAGCGTTATCACCATAGCCTAACCCGTTTAAGGCACCCGTACCCAGAGCAATAATGTTCTTCAAAGCAGCCGCAATTTCCACGCCAATAACATCACTATTGGTATAAACCCGGAAGTAACGGTTCATAAACAATTGCTGAACGTGCTTAGCAGCATCTAAATCGGCGCTAGCAGCCGTCACTAACGTAATATCTCGTTTGGCAACATCTTCAGCATGACTTGGTCCAGACAGAACCGTAATGGATTTCCTGAGATCTGCTGGAATTTCCTCGGCCAAAATTTCAGAAACCCGTTTGTAGGTTCCCTGTTCGATTCCTTTGCTGGCGTGAATCAGTTGCGGTTTAGTATGCAATTCTTCCAGAACGGCCTTGGTGTCACTTGCCACTGAACGAACCGCCTTCGTCGGTACAACGAACAATACTGTAGTGGCATCCGTTAGTGCCTGCTTTAAATCTGAATAGGCTTTAAGGGTTTCAGAATACGTAAAATCCTTTATATAATGCGTATTGGTATGCTTTTCATTAAGCTCTTTGACCTGATCCGGATTATACGACCAAAGTGAAACTTCATTGCCATTTTCATCCAGTAGATTTGCCAAAATACTACCCCAAGAACCTGCACCTAATACTGCAATTTTTTCAGACATAGTAATTTCTCCTTAATTTTTAGCCTGCTGGGCCTTTTTTGAATATGGATTACCGTCCAGATACATTGGAACCTGACTGCCAAGTCGCCGACGATACATAATGAGTCCAATTGCGACAATAAACAATATCACGGATAACAGCTGAGAAACCCGAATCGTGTTAAACAGCATCAAACTATCGGTCCGCATTCCTTCAATAAAGAAACGACCGAATGAATACCAGATCACGTAACTTAAGAATACTTCACCTTGTTTAAAAAGTCCCGGTCGATGTCGTAAACTCATCAAAACAATAAAGCCTAAAATATCCCAGGTCGATTCATACAAAAAGGTTGGTTGACGATAAGCACCGTTAATCAGCATTTGCGAAATAATAAAGTGCGGGATATGCAAACCCTGAAGAAAGCTTAAACTGGTAATTTGACCAAAGGCTTCTTGGTTCATAAAGTTGCCCCAACGGCCCATTCCCTGAGCCATAATGACGGTTGGGGCAGCAATATCCAGCATCAGCCACACGGGAATAAGCCGTGATCGGCAGAAGAAAAAGACTACTAATCCAGCGCCAATCAACGAACCATAGATTGCGATACCGCCATCCCATATTTGGATGATTTCCGATAAATGCTGCGAGTAATAAGGCCATTCAAAGGCAACATAATAAATACGCGCTGCGATAATCGCCGCCGGTAACGCCCATAAAATCATATCGTAAATATCATCGGCGTCGACGTTTCGGCGACCGCCTTCGCGAACTGCCAAGGTTACCGCAATAATTACGGCACTGGCAATAATGATGCCGTACCAATGAACCTGAATCGGTCCCAAGTGAAACGCAATGGGATTTAGTGCTGCAAGAATTCCCCGCAAGGGTGCCACCTCTTAACTTTCAATTATAAAATAAATGAGTTTAATTTTGATTCGAATTTTTCTTGATCAACCGGTTAAGGTTTTCATCAAAGACTTTTGTTGCATCATAACCCATAGAGCGTGCCCGGAAGTTCATAGCAGCAGCTTCAATGATAATGGCAAGATTACGACCGGTCTTGACCGGGATGGAGATCTTTGGAATCTCAACATCGAAGATCTTTTGGGTTTCTGAATCGTTGCCTAGCCGATCAAACTTCTTGTCTGGTGTCCATGCTTCAAGATGGACGATCAATTCAATGTCCGTTTCACTACGAACGGCACCAGCACCAAACAAATTCATGACGTCGATGATACCGATCCCACGAATTTCCAACAAATGAGACAAGATTGCTGGTGCCGCACCAACCAATGTCTGTTCGTCTTGCTGATAGACCTCTACCCGGTCATCCGCAATTAATCGGTGACCACGTTTAACTAGTTCCAGCGCAGTTTCACTCTTACCGACCCCGGAATCGCCAGTGATCAGAACACCAACACCGTAGATATCAACCAAAACACCATGCAGTGACTGCCGCTCAGCTAATTTGCCTTCAAGGTAGTTGGTCATATTACTCAAAACCCGAGAAGTCGTCATTTTGGTTCCAAGGATTGGAATGTCAGTTTCCTTAGCCGCTTGCAGTAATTCCTCTGGTGGTTCAAGCTGCGTAGAAATTACGAAGGCCGGTGTTTCCGGCTGACACATCTGCCGCATAACTTTTAACAGATCTTCGTGACTCATACCCTTTGCAAAAGAGGTCTCAGTAATCCCTAAAAGCTGTATCCGTTTAGCCGGATAATAGTTAAAGTACCCCGTTAATTCAAGCCCTGGCCGTGAAATATCACTAGTTGAGATTTTACGGCTGTCTAAGAAATCATCACCATAAAGTACGTCAAGCCGAATATTTTTAACTAAATCAGCAACTGTTACACTATCTGCCAAATTATTGACCACTACTGGTACACCATGTGCATCTTCACTAAAGCGCTACCACTCTAGCTGTCCCGGTTAGCCATCGGGTATGATCGATTCTCCGCTGAAACTGTCTTTCATTAAAACCGGTTTAGCTAACACTAGCCAGTAGTGGTTCGCCCTTCTTTCTAAATCTGGTTCTAATAAAAACCGCGGAGATAAGGATCTCAATATAACAATTTTAACTGTTGCTGTGCCCATGCCCAACATAGTTGGAAATCACTGCATTACAAGCTGACATCAGGACGGCAACTAATAACGTCGTCCCAAACGAATTGAAGTGGAAGTCATTGCCCACTAACGTCGAAGTCAGCTGAAGCATCACACCGTTGATCACAATACTAAACAGACCCAAAGTCACCACCGTAATTGGCAATGATAACACCACCAAAAATGGTTTCACTAATGCGTTTAACAGCGACAAAACGACGCTTGCAAGCAATGCAACCCACGGACTGGCAACGTAAAAACTCTCTTTTAAAAATCCAGCAAGTGCCATAAATAACACTGCATTAATCAAAATTCGAACCCAAAATTTCATGTCAGCAACTCACTTTTTATCTGTGTCTTCTTCAGTAACATCATGAAGTTCTTTTCGAGAACGCGACTGCTGCCCCGATCCCCAAAAAGTCGAGTGATGCATCGTACCAGAATCCTCTGGTATCAATACGGTGAGTAGTAGGTAAACGAGCAATCCAAATAGAATATGCCCCGGATAAATCGTTAAGATAACAAAAATGATGCGAACCATCGCGGCACTTATTCCAAAGTACTCTGCGATTCCACCAAGTACCCCAGTCAATATTCGCTTCGACGAACGTGTTAGTCGGCGTTTGCTATTCATCAAAAAATCACCTCATTTCTAGTTACTCGATAAGTGAACTCCCTAAGCAGACCGACTGTGTTCCTTGATTTTAACATCTTATAATCACAACTGCGCGGGATTTTTCCAATATCGTTTGCATAACTCATTCTATCTAATAACTTGAATTTCGTCACTAGAATCATTATACCCACTCCGGTGGTGATAGACAATTCAATCGTGCTTTATTAATCATTCCATAAAGGGCCAGCAGTTATCTGTAACAACTGCTGACCCTAATAGTTTACTTCATTAACTTTAATTCAACAATTTGCCCCGTTTTCAAGTAGACAATCCACTCACCGACGTTGGTCAAATAATCAGCGATTCGGACGAGGTCAGCCGCGACATTATTATAGTTCATGGCTGCAACCAGCACATCCGCATCCGTTGCAATTTCGTTATAGCTGTCACGCATGATCTGATTACGGTATTCGACCAGCCGATCATTGACCGGTACCAACGCCTTAGCTGCATCTTCATCCTTATCCACGTAGGCTTGAATAGCCTGCTTTACCATGTCAGTAGTTAAGTGGCCCATTTCTGCTAGCTGACTTTCAATTTCTGCAACTCGCGTATTGCCCTTAACTTCAATGGTTGCATGAGCAATATTACGCGCATGGTCACCAGCCCGTTCCAGATCAGATACCGCCTTTAAAATGGTCACGACTTCTCGTAGATCCGAAGTAACCGGCTGATACAGCGCAATAATTTCAAACGATTTCGACTCCAAGTTGATCTCGCGTTCGTTAATCTCATGGTCATGATCAATGATGGCCTGTGCCGCTTGGCGGTCGTGATCAATAAAAGCATCAACTGACTGCTGCACAACGTTACTAACTAGAATACCCATTTCGGTAAAACCATTGTCAAGTTCATCTAATTCTTCATCAAATAAGCGTCTCATTAATACCCTCCTCAGGTTTTATCCAAAACGGCCGCTAATATAGTCTTCAGTCTCTTTATGAGCCGGATTCATAAAGATTTTTCTAGTGTCATCAGCTTCAATCACTTCACCGTTCATAAAGAATACGGTCCGATCAGAAATTCTCGATGCCTGCTGCAAGTTATGGGTCACAGTAATAATCGTATAATCGGTTCTTAATTTTAACAAAGTCGATTCGATTTGGCTACTGGAAATTGGATCCAGCGCGCTGGTTGGCTCATCCAGTAAAATAATCTGCGGTGAAACAGCTAACACTCTAGCAATGCAGACCCGTTGCTGCTGACCGCCGGATAAGGACAGCGCACTTTCGTGTAAATGATCCTTTACCTCATCCCAAACGGCGGCCTGCTTCAAACTGGTTTCCACGACTTGATCAAGGTGTTCGCGATCCTTCTCACCTGCCAATTTAAGACCAAATGCGACGTTATCATAGATTGAAAACGGAAATGGATTAGGTTGCTGAAACACCATGCCGATTTCCTTACGTAAGGTTACCAGGTCAGTTTGGGAAGCGTAAATGTCCTGATCACGAAACTTAATTTCGCCAGTGATCGTCACGTTTGGAATCAAATCATTCATCCGGTTCAGCGTTCTCAAATAGGTTGATTTACTTGAACCTGAAGGCCCAATCAAAGCCGTAATGCCACCTTCATCAAAGCTTAGATTAATCCCTTTAAGGGCTTCATTTTGGCCGTAATAAACGTGCAGATCACGTGTTTCTAATAGCTTAGTCATGACACCCTCCTAACCAAAGTCTCCAGCGACGTAATTATTGGTCAGCTGAACTTTTGGACTGGTAAAGATCCGTGAAGTCTCGTCGTATTCCAACGCGCGCCCCATATTAAAGAACGCAGTGTAATCACTGATTCTAGCAGCCTGTTGCATGTTATGCGTCACGATAATAATCGTGTAATCTTCCTTTAGTTTTAACAACGTTTCCTCCAGCTTGCTTGTAGAAACCGGATCCAGGGCACTAGCCGGTTCATCCAGCAGCAAAATGTCCGGTTTGACAGCTAGTGCTCTCGCAATACATAGCCGTTGCTGCTGACCACCGGATAACGCCAAGGCACTTTTCTTCAGTTTATCTTTCACTTCATCCCAAATGGCCGCCTGTTTCAAACTGGTTTCAACAATCTCATCCAGCTTCTTTTTATCGGTGATTCCGCGCCGTTTTAAAGCAAAAGTAATATTATCATAGATTGACTTGGAGAACGGGTTAGGCCGCTGAAACACCATGCCGATCCGTCGACGCATTTCGTAAACGTCAATTTCCGGTCGATTAACGTCAACCCCGCGATACAGAATTTCACCCGTCACCTGGGCAATTCCGTCATTCATTCGGTTTAACGATCTTAAGTAGGTTGACTTACCTGAGCCAGATGGTCCAATCAGTGCAGAAATTCGGTGTTCGGGAAATTTGAGATCACCTTCATGGATGGCTTCATTGTCACCATAATAGACGTGAAGTTGTTTCGTTTCCAGCACGATTGGTCGTTCACTTTTTAAGCTGGGATCGACAATGTTGCGATCCAGCCACCCGTCATCTGAGTGCGGGCTTGAAGGGTTGATCAGCATTTGCATTTGCCTCCTAATAATGACTTTTGAATAGCTTTTTAACCCGCTGTTAATCGTTTAAATAAGCGATGGCCGACAAACCGGGCCAATAAATTAAAACCGAGAACGGAAATCACGAGCACTGCGGAAGAACCAGAAGAGATGGCCTTCGCGTCAGGCATAATGCCCTCTGAATTTATTTTCCAAATGTGTACAGCTAAAGTTTCAGCCGGCCGCATAGGGTTCAACGGACTAGAAATATTAAACGGATTCCAGTCCGTAAAGTTTAGTGCCGGTGCACTCTGCCCAGCGGTAAAGATCAGGGCAGCAGCTTCACCAAAGATTCGGCCGGCACTCAAAATGACCCCCGTTAAAATAGTCGGTAAAGCGGCCGGTACGATAATGTGAAGCACGGTTTCCCATTTGGAAAGCCCCAGTGCTAAGCCGCCTTCCCGTTGTTCATCCGGTACCGCCGCCAAGGCTTCTTCAATACTCCGTGTCAATAACGGTAAGTTAAAGAACGTCAGCGCAAAAGCACCTGATAATATTGAAAAGCCAAAGCCAAACTGAACCACGAAAATCAAAAAGCCAAACAGACCAACGACCACTGAAGGCAGTGAACTCAAGATTTCAATTGATGTTCGAACCAAAGACGTGACCCAATTCTGCTTAGCGTATTCATTTAAATAAATACCGGCGCCCAACGCGATTGGAAAAGAAATAATCATCGTTAAAATCAGCAGGTAAAACGAATTGAAGAGCTGAATACCAATTCCACCGCCGCTAGTAAACGCTCTGGCCGGGGAAGTTAAAAAGTGCCAGCTGATTGCAGGCAGTCCACTAATGATGATGTAGCCCAGCAACGCTGCCAAAATCACCACAATAGTACTGGCAATAACGTACAGTGTTGCAATGGCGATTCGATTACTTATTTTGGAATTCATTTCGACATTGCCCCCTTCCGACCAATCAGCCGAATCACAAGATTAAAGATCAGCGACATGATCAGCAGAACCAGTGCCAGCGACCATAATGCATTGTTTTGCAGCGAACCCATGACCGTATTTCCAATACCAGTAGTCAGGACTGAAGTCAAGGTTGAAGCTGGCGAAACTAGGCTGGTTGGCAGTAAAGCCGCGTTTCCGATAACCATCTGAACGGCCAACGCTTCACCAAAAGCCCGCGCCATACCAAACACAATGGCGGTCAGCATTCCGGGAGTGGCTGCCCTTAAAACCACCTTATAGATGGTTTGCCACTGGGTGGCCCCCAAAGCCAGGGCTGCTTCCCGATAGTACCGCGGAACCGATCTTAGCGCGTCCACGCTCATTGAAGTGACTGTCGGCAAAATCATGACGAACAGGACAAAAGTACCAGCTAAGATACCAAAGCCACTGCCACCAAAGACACTGCGAATAGCTGGAACGACAACGGTTAAACCGATAAAGCCATATACCACAGATGGTATTCCGACCAGTAACTCAATGACTGGCTGTAAAATTTTAGCACCACGATGAGGCGAAATCTCGTTCATAAAAATTGCTGTCCCGATGGCAAAGGGGGTTGCTAGCAGTGCTGACAAGATTGTCACTACAAAGGAGCCGCTGATCATCGGCAACGCGCCGACTTCGGGCTGCCCCTTTGAATTTGTCACGTTTGGATTCCAATCCTTACCGGTTAAAAAATCAATCACATTGACGTGATTCGAGAAAAAGGTGGAAAGCCCCTTGGAAGCAACAAAGATAATAATTGCAAAAACGGTCACTGTGATCAGCATCAACGCTAGAAAACTGATAGTTTTGCCGAACCGTTCCAGTTTAGATGCCTTGGAACGTTTAAGAAGCTGCTTTTGTAATTTATTATTCATGGCTTACCTCCAACTTATGCACTTTACCTTGACCATCACGTGTCACTTCCATGTCGGCCATGCTGATGTAACCTAATCGCCGAACCAGCGTGTTTTGAATCTTGCGAGATTGAACGTATTTAATAAATTGCTGCGCCAGCTGCTGAGGGTGTTTCCCCGTATACATATGTTCGTAAGACCAGATCGGCCATTGATTATTCTCAACGTTTTGGTTGATTGGCTGAACACCGTTTAAACTGACTGCTCGAACTGATTTATCGACGTAAGAAAAGCCCACGTAACTGATTGATCCAGGCGTAGTTGCCACAATTTGCCGTACCATCCCGGAAGAGTCCTGCTCCTGGGCTGCTATACTACGATGGTTTTTAAGTCCGAAGCGTTCAAAAGTTGCTCGCGTACCACTGCCTTGAGCACGATTCAAGATAACGATTTTTTGATTTTTACCGCCAACCTGCGACCAGTTATGCACCTTCCCAGTAAACACGTCAATCAGTTGTGCAGTGGTTAAATGTGCGATCCCGGTTGCAGGATTAACAATGGGGGTAATGCCAACCACTGCAACACGGTGGTCTTTCAGCCGATCAGCCTTGATTCCCTTTTGCTCCTCAGCAAAAACATCCGCGTTACCAATATCCACTGCTCCTTCTTGAACTTGGCTGAGTCCGGTACCCGACCCGCCGCCTTGAACGTTAATGAAAGTTCCTAAGCGGTGAGTGGCGTAATCTTCACCAGCCGCTTCAACCAGTGGCTGCAGTGCGGTCGATCCCACCGCGGTAATCGTCATGTTTGCTTTATTCACTTGCCTAGTCTGGTACGCCCATCCGCCTAAAATAACTAAGCCGACCAATAACAGGCACTCAAGCCACCGCTTTTTTCGCATATCCAAACCTCCCAATTCAGCTTTCGAAATGAGTATATCGAAGGAATGTAAATGTAATGTACATTTCTTTGTAAAGGTTATGTAAATATTGTCAATTAATTACTATACCAATATCAAATTAGACAAAAAGGATCCAAAATATTCAACGGTCTGAATATCTAGGATCCAACAAAGACAAGATTATTGTTGCTGTTTAATTGGGAATGTAACGGAGAAGGTACTGCCCACACCCCGCTGACTTTTAACTGAAATCTGGCCCTGTAAAGATTGGACCAATTCCAACACAATTGCTAGACCAAGACCAGTCCCATTGACGACTTGTTTGGTACGCGAACTGTCTACCCGGTAAAAGCGCTCAAAAATTCTTGACTGTTCGTTTTGAGCAATTCCAATACCAGTATCAGTCACCTTTAGAGTCCATTCACGTTCAGTGGCCTCGTAGTCAATCGTAACCGACCCATCTTCACGATTATATTTAATCGCGTTAGAAACCAGGTTTTTAATAATTTCCACTAATTTTCTTTCATCGGTACGTTGCACTTCTCCAGCAGGAATCTGATTGACCAAAACAATGTGTTTGACCGAGGCCATTTGCTGCAGCGTGCTCAGCTGCTCATCAACCAACTCAGAAATATCAACATCACTCAGCTTTTGCTGGGAAATTGATTGCGATTCAATGCGTGAAATTGATAATACATCCTGAATCAATTCAGTCAGCCGTTTGCTTTCCTTTTGAATAATACCTAAAAATTGGTTTAACGTTTCTGGGTCATCCTTCGCGCCGGCTTGCAACGTTTCTGCGAAGCCGGAAATAGCTGTTACAGGCGTCTTTAGTTCGTGTGAAGCATTGGACAAAAAGTCCATTTGCATCTTTTCCACCGCGTAGATTTCCGTTACATCATAAAGTAAAACTAAGATCTGGAAAAAATCTTCCGAAGTGGACGTATAGATCACCGATGCCTCAACTCGCTTTTCTGTTGGCATCCCTGGCAAAGTAATCACTTTACGCTGAGATTGCTTGTTACTAAAGACCTGACTGATCAATGAAACCAATTCAAATTGGTGAATATCCTGCGTATAGGGATGCCGTCTTTCGCGAATTTCCGTCTGCAAAAATTCGGCCATTGCTGAATTGGCCATTTCAACTTTACGGTAGCGGTCGATCACCATTACGCCAATTGGTAAATACGATAACAGTAAGCGCAGTTCCTCACCCTGCTGCGTCTTGGCACGCAAAACTTTTTGCTGATGGGTCTGCAGGTGATTGATTGCCATGGCTAATTCGTAATAATCATTATCCTTTCGCAAAAGAATATGCGCTGGCTCTTCATCTTTAAGCATTCCCTCAACTTTGTGTGTCATCGCGGTAACCGGTTGTTGCCGGTGTCGAAAAGCCAAATTGAACGCCCCAACCTCAATCATTGAAATCAAAATGTTTAACTCCAGCAACTGGATACCAGTGCTTGCACTAACCGTTTGACCATCCAGCAACTGTGCAACGAGGAAAAAAACTACCATGTTAATGGCTACCGTTACCAAATACTCTAAACTAATCCGTTTAATCATGTTGCGGCGCCTCAAATCGATAGCCAAACCCGCGAACAGTCCTCAAATAAACCGGGTGCTTCGGATCTTTTTCAATTTTATCCCGTAAGTGCGAGATATGAATATCCACCATCCGGGTTTGACCCGCATAATCAAATCCCCAGACGCCTTCGAGCATCTGGTCGCGTTTCAGTACTTGATTAGGCCGTTTAACTAAATAAACTAACAGCTCAAACTCCTTGGGTGTCAACTTAACTTTTCGCCCACCCACAGTCACGGTTACTGTTGATTGATCAATCACAATATTACCAACGTGTAATTGCTGACTGTCGTTAAAATCAGTTTCCCTTTCTGAGCTTCCCTGTGTTCGCCGTAAAACGGCTTTTAGCCTTGCTAATACTTCTCTCGGACTAAAGGGCTTGGTAATGTAATCATCCGCACCAAGTTCCAATCCGAATACCTTATCGAACTCATCCGTCTTCGCCGTAATCATCAAAATTGGGGTGTCGACTTTTTCCTGACGCAGTTTTTTGGTCACTTCCACGCCATCTAATCCTGGCAGCATTAAATCTAACAGAATAGCATCATAATGCTTCTCTATTGCTAGGTGAACTGCATCGGGACCATTCACGGCCGAGTCTACTTCATAATTAGCCTTTTCCAAATTATAAGTTAACAGCGTAACAATTGCTGGTTCATCATCAACAACTAAGACTTTTTGCATAAGGTCCTCCTAATCTTTAAACATGACAATACCAATTTCATGTGGTGCACCGTCAAAGATTGCTGTCTCTGTTACTTTGAAATCACCCTCTGGAGTTTGAATTTTAAGGTGACAATACGTGGGATCTAACAATAATGTTTCATAAAAATTCGTTTCTGAGCTAACTGGCTTCCCATTGCAGCTAGTGATAATATCGCCAACTTGGATATCCATTTTGGCTGCGGGCGTTTCTGGTCTGATACCCAATACCCTTACGCCGTGGTCAACTTTTGAAAACCAAAATGATTGTCGACGGTCGTGCCAGCGCGCTTTGATTAAGCAACCCGCGTAACAGACGTAGGCTAAACCTAATACAATTAACGTGGCGGATTTTACAAATAATGATAAAATTCCGCCTACCAGAACCAGGGCACTGAGTATTAAAAACGTTTTTGACAGTCGCTGAAATGCAGTTTTGGGATTTTGCTTGAAAATAGTTAAGTTCAGGCCAACCAGCAACGGCAAAAACAGCGGTGTAACACTGGTATCGCCAATGGATAAAACGGGCCAGAAGGCTAAATGAGTGCTGATAAAATCGCCAGGAACTAAAACTAGTGCTGGTACGACTAAAAGTTCATTAAACGGGTAACCCGCAATCAGCTTACCCCTTTTTTGAGCAAAAATTTTGGGTGAGGCAAACCGGCCGCCAATCCTTTTCAGCCAAAAACCAAGCACAAACACAACAATTGCAAGTAAAATCGCCAAGTTTGCGATCGTCACCGTTTCATTTGAAAAACCAAACTGGCGCATTGGCGCCACGATTTGTTGATTCAAACTACTTTTATTGAACCAGTCATACAATACCACGGATCCGGCAAAAACGGTGATTGGAAGTCGTGAACCTAGCCCAATGATAATTGCAACTATTGCTAGCAAGGAATAGCAAACTAACCAACTAATGGGCACGGTCATTCCCACCGCAAACGAAACAATCGATACGAGCAGCCCTAACGAAAGGCTCATGAGAATAAAGTGCCGAACTTCAAATTTATCGGAGTAAACCGCACTGCCAAAATTCAAGCGCTCCTGTTTTATACGTCTATCAGCCGTCCACCATTCACGAATTAACCCAATCCACCAAACCGGTTGAGCCACCAAACTTAATATTAATAATCCAATCGTCATTATCAACACCTGCATTTTCATTATCTGTATCTAAAAGCAGTATAGCATAAACCTTTTACAACCGCTTTTTAGTATAACGATAGCATATATGATATAGGGCGTTAACCAATTTAACAGAAATAAAAAACGTCTAACGCTTCTCAAAGAGATTATGTCAGACGTTTCCGTCATCAATCAGGGTTAGCTTGCTCTAACTGATACTGTAAGTATGCGTTGATAAACGGATCCAAATCACCATCCATGACGGCCTGACCATTACCCGTTTCATAGTTTGTTCGATGATCTTTCACCATGGTGTAAGGATGGAAAACATACGATCGAATCTGGGAGCCCCAGCCAATGTCCAACTGTTCGCCTTCAATAGCTGCTTTTTGTTTGGCTTTCTTTTCCTCTTCCCGTTCGTACAGTTTAGCTTTTAACATATTCATGGCCGTTTGACGGTTTTGCAATTGCGATCTTTGCGCTTGACTGGCCACAACAATCCCCGTAGGTTCGTGAGTGATTCGAACCGCAGATGACGTTTTATTAACGTGTTGACCGCCGGCACCACTAGCGCGATAAACATCAACCTTTAAATCAGCCGGGTTGATTTCAATGTTCACTGAATCGTCCAGTTCCGGCAGGACATCCACCGACGCAAACGATGTATGCCGCCGCCCGGCAGAATCAAACGGCGAGATCCGTACCAATCGGTGGACGCCCTTTTCTGATCGTAAATAACCGTACGCATTATGACCAGAAATCAGGATCGTGACCGAACTAATTCCAGCAACTTCGCCAGCCTGATAGTCTAGGGTCTCTACCGTAAAGCCGTGCTGCTCAGCCCAACGCGTATACATTCTTAACAGCATCGAGCCCCAGTCTTGAGATTCGGTACCGCCAGCACCAGGATGAATTTCCAAAATAGCATTATTAGCATCGTAAGGTCCATTTAACAACAGATTTAACCGGTACTGCTGCAAATTTTTCTTGAGCTTAGCCAGATTATCTTCCAGTTCGCTTTGAACCTCAGCATCAGGTCCCTCTTCCAGTAGTTCAACTGCCACTGAAATATCATCTAACTGATTTTTCAAATCCTGGTATGATTCTGATTTTGCTTTCAGCTGATTGGTCTCATTAATTAACTTTTGTGCCCTAGGCTGATTATCCCAAAAACCGGGCTCAGCCATTTTCGATTCGTTGATAGCAATACTTTCGTTCAAGGCATCTAAGTCAAAGAGACCTCCCAAAGCCATCGATTTCACTTGTCATGGCTTTTATATCGCGTTTAATGTCGCTAAGTTCCATTATCCGTTACCTCCACGATTAATAATCTTTTTAATATCAAATAAGCGATTATTTTTGCTAGATACGAAAAATCCGCATGACTAACGTGAGTCATACAGATTTTTCAGTTAGTCGGCGTTGATACCGACTGAAGTTTTTAACGCTTAATGTTTTGACGAATTTCTGACTTCATGAACAGACGAGTAGCGTCGTAATCAATATCAGCAATCATTTCCTCAAACATCCGGTAGCCATCTTGTTGATATTCAACCAATGGGTTCAATTGACCATAACCACGTAAACCAATTGAGGTCCGCAGCTGATCCATCACATCAATGTGATCGGTCCAATGAGAGTCAACCACCCGTAAGATGACAACTTTTTCAAATTCAAGCATTTGAGCTGGATCATAAAGCTGTTTCTTTTTATCTTCATAAACACCGTCAGCTAAGCCCTTAAGCAGGTCTTTAATCTGATCAGCATTCTTGTTCTTAAGGTCGTCCAACTTGATCTTGTCAGGACTGACCAGAGCAGAAATGGCAAAGTCCAAAATCGTGCTTAAGTCCCAATCCTTTTGTTCACCTTGAGTATGAAGGTTAACCACGCGATCAATGGTCCGGTCAAACATTGGCTTGATCACCCAACGTAAGGACTTCTCTTCATTGATAACTTCGTTTCGCTGGTTATAAATAACTTCACGTTGTGCACGCATCACATCATCATATTGCAAAACGTTCTTACGTGAATCATAGTTATTACCTTCAACCCGCTTTTGAGCAGACTCAACTTGGCGACTGATCATTCGGCTCTTGATTACCGCATCATCACCTTCAACGTTCATCCGTTCAAGGAAGCCCTTAACCCGGTCAGTACCAAAACGACGCATCAGATCATCTTCAAGCGAGAGGTAGAACTGTGTCAAACCAGGGTCACCTTGACGACCGGAACGGCCACGAAGTTGGTTATCAATCCGACGTGATTCATGTCGTTCAGTACCCAGAACAACTAAGCCACCTAATTCACGAACACCGGGTCCGAGCTTAATATCAGTACCACGACCAGCCATGTTGGTAGCAATCGTAACCGCACCGCGTTGACCAGCGTTCATAATAATATCGGCTTCCTTAGCATGGTTTTTAGCGTTCAAAACAACGTGTGGAATATTATCTTTATCCAGTAATTGTGAAATGTATTCAGAAGTTTCAACCGCAACGGTACCAATCAAAATGGGCTGGCCCTTTTCATGGAGCTGTTTAACCCGAGCCGCAACGGCATTAAATTTAGCTTCCAAAGTTGGGTACAAAACGTCCGGTTCATCGATCCGAATAACCGGTTTGTTAGTTGGTACTGAAATAACTTCCATGCTGTAAATCTCGCGGAATTCTTCAATTTCAGTCCGGGCAGTACCCGTCATACCGGCTAATTTATCGTACATCCGGAACATGTTTTGATAAGTGATGTTAGCCATGGTCTTGGATTCTTCTTGAATATCCACGCCTTCTTTGGCTTCAATCGCCTGGTGCAGTCCGTCAGAGTAACGACGGCCTTCCATAACACGACCGGTAAACGAATCAACGATCAAAACTTCGCCATCAGAAACCACGTAGTCTTTATCGCGAAGCATAATGAAGTTAGCCCGCAAAGCTTGATCCAGATGGTGGGTCAACGCAGTGTTATCAGTATCGAAAAGGTTCTTAAGGTTAAAGTACTTTTCAGCCTTCGCAATTCCTTCTTCGGTTAATGACACACTCTTAGATTCCAAATCAATCTTGTAATCCGTATCTTCGTGAAGCGTTTTAGCAAACCGATCAGTTCGCTGATACAGTTGTGAAGTCCCTTCAGATTGACCAGAAATGATCAGCGGTGTCCGAGCTTCATCAATCAGGATCGAATCCACTTCATCGACAATCGCAAAGTTCAGTGGACGCTGAACCATGTCTTCCTTATAGACAACCATGTTATCACGCAGATAATCGAACCCAATTTCTGAGTTAGTTGAGTAAGTAATGTCACAGTTATACGCCGCCCGCTTTTCTTCAGGTGACTTTTCAGTCAGGTTTAAGCCGACACTCAATCCTAACCAGTTATACAGTTCACCCATTTCTTCAGCGTCACGACCTGATAAATATTCGTTAACGGTGACAACGTGAACCCCTTTACCTGACAGTGCGTTCAGGTAAACTGGCATGGTGGCAGTTAACGTCTTACCTTCACCAGTCTTCATTTCGGCAATATTACCTTCATGAAGCACGATACCACCCATGATTTGCACGTGGAATGGGTATAAACCAAGCACCCGCTTAGCACCTTCACGAGCAACCGCAAAAGCTTCTGGTAGTAAGTCGTCTAACGTTTCTCCATCTTGGTAACGTTTTTGAAATTCTGGTGTTTTTGCTTTTAAATCGTCATCAGATAAGTTTTCGTACTCTTTTGAGTAGTCGTTGACCTTATCCGCAATTTTGCTGATACGTCGAAGTTCTCGTTTATCACTTTCGACCCAGCGTTTTAAAAAGTTAGCCATTCTTGATTCCCTTCTGTTAATGTGTTCTCAATTATTATCATTCATTTGATTGCATACCAACAACTAGTCTAACATTTATGTGCAGGTTTTAAAACTCATCTGTTGGTTATATTTTTTAAGAAACTATGACAACCGCTTTACAAAGCGAATACAAAGGGACCGAAGCTTGAATAAAACTGCTTCGATCCCTTTACAATTACGTTCTTAAATCATTAATCGCCGGCTTCAATCAAACCGTAACGGCCGTCATTACGACGGTAAACGATATTGACTGCATCGGTTTCAGCGTCTTCATAGATAAAGAAGTCATGCCCTAGCATATCCATTTGCAGAATTGCTTCTTCATTGTCCATTGGCTTTAAGGAAACACGCTTTGTCCGAACGACCTCTAACTTTGCGTTGTTGTCATCAGAGTCTTCGTTGCCAGCAGTTTCGGGTGTGAATTCAAGGTTTTTGAAGCCCTTTTCACGGGACTTACGGTTGACCTTTGTCTTGTACTTGCGGATCTGACGCTCTAGCTTATCCGTAACCAAATCAATACTTGCATACAGATCTGGAGACGTTTCTTCTGCTCGAAGTGTCAAATAAGGAAGCGGAATTGTAACTTCCACCTTTGAATCCTTATTTTGGTACACCTTCAGATTAACATGAGCAGTTGAATCCACGCTTTGCTCAAAATACTTCTCAAGCTTACTGATCCGCTTTTGCACATAATCCCGGATTGCTTGAGTGACCTCAATGTTTTCACCACGAATATTGAATGTGAGCATAGAACTTCTCTCCCTTCCACAACAAACAAAAGTTAATTTAAGCATACCTGAAACCACGGCTTAAATGTTTGTTTTGTTTATAGCTTAATTATAATAGAAAGCGCTACAATACACAATAGTTTAGGGCAGAGAACAGTATTATTCTGCGCTTATTTTCGCTATCCGTGAGCTAGAGTAAGTCCCATAACCTCATTAGCACCAGCACTTTGCAGCAGTTCAGCAGCGTGACGAATCGTCCGGCCAGTTGTGTAAATATCATCGACGATCAAAACCCGTTTTTTATTAAATTTTTTGCTGTTTAAATTCAGGGTAAATGGCTGTTCCGTTCGCAGTCGTTCTTGACGGTTTTTCCCCGACTGGGGCTGCTGTTTCACCCGGTCTCGGGTGACCAGGCCATCAACCGTTTCAATCCGTTCTAAAAAACCGGCAACCTGATTAAAGCCACGATGCTGCTGGGTCGCTGGATTGATCGGAATTGGCAGGACTAGGTCCGCATGAAACTGGCGCACCTCACGTTCGATTTTATCCTGAAACACTTTTCTTAAGCGATAATCACCATAAAATTTATACTGCGACATAAATCGCTTAAGTAAATCATTATACTGAAACAATGCGCGGTTACTAAAGTTAGGGACTGCTTTCCACAAAAGGCAATCATTGCAAAATTGTGCCGCACACTTTCGACCGCAGCCGCTGCACGCTTCATCAACTGAAATTGGCTCCAACTGACCCATACACTCCTGACAAAGCAAATCCGGTACCACCGGTTGAAAATTTAATAGCTGCCATAGAGTCAGCTGCTGCAGATTTTCACGGTGGCACAGCAGACATTCACTCATTTGTACCCCCCTAACAATCCTTCACGCTGGGCCTTTCGGTTAACAAACCTAATCTGATGACGGGCCTCTTTAATCGTCTTCGTTTGACTATCTGCAAAAAAGGCTACCAATCCCTTAGGATAAGCTGCTTTACGGCCTGCTCGTCCCGCAATTTGAACCAGTGCCGCGGTTGAAAAAACGGCATCATCCGCCCCTACAACGATCACATCAATATTGGTAAACGTTACTCCCCGCTCTAAAATCGTTGTCGTAACCAAACCATCCAATTCGCCAGTTCTCATTTTCTGGACCTTATCTTGCCGATCTGGATCTCCAGCGTGAACCGTTGCCAGCTTCAACCCGGGAAACTGTGGTTTTAAAACCGATTCAAGCGCGGCTAAATCCTTAACGTGTGGGACAAACAATAAGAAACGACGATGATTGGATACAAGCTGTTTAAGCAATCCTTTAACTGCTGTTGGCAGGCGGTTCTTAGTCAGCGTCTGGCGCCATCGCCGAGTCAATTTCACTTTAATTTCAGGCAAGGGATAGCCGTGATACCTAGCAGGCAAATAACTGACTGTAAGCTTATGTTGCCGCTCTAATCGCTGCAGTTCCTTACTAGGTGTCGCGGTGAGATACAGCAACGCACCCGTCTCTTTTTTGGCCTGTTCAGCAGCGAAATTCAAGCCAGGATCAGCGGCAAACGGAAAAGCATCCACCTCATCGATCACCAAGACGTCAAAAGCATGGTAAAATCGAAGGAGCTGATGCGTTGTGCAAATTGTGAGCTGACGGTACTCATAATCACCCTTCATCTCGCCGTGCAGGACAATCTGCGGAATGCTAGTAAACGCCGCTTGCAGCCGTGGTGCAAGTTCCAAGCAAACATCCACCCGTGGTGAAGCAATTGCCACCCGTAACCCTTTCATTAACGCTTGTTCAATACCCAAAAACAGCATTTCAGTTTTACCGGCTCCGGTAACTGCCCAAAGCAGGTGGGTTTTACCAGCACCGAAAATATGATTGATCTGCTGACTGCAAGCGTTTTGGGCAGGTGTTAATTGCCCCGTCCAGCTTAGCGGTGATTCAGTACGCTTTGAAAACAGGTTGGGTTCTGGCAATGACCATAACCACTGATTGGAAGTTACCCGTCCTAATTGAAAACAGTGCGGACAGTAGTAAGCCTCCTGCGGTAGCTGAACCGTTTGCTTAGCTATTCGCTGGCCGCAACGCTGACAAATGGCCCACTGTCCGGTTATAATCATGGTTGGTCGGCGGATCAGCTTAGGCTGCCAAGCAGTCTCCACTGACAGCTTATCCGCTAAAACTTGCCGCCCAAATAATTGGTTTGTTTGCATTATTTTCACCCCTTATTAACTACATACGCAGGAAATGGAGTAATTCAATCAATGTCAGAAAACTATTTAACAATTAAAGCCAGCGGTTCTCACGAGCTGGAAATTAAAAAATCCCGTTTTATCTGCAGCGTACAACGGGTTGCCACAAAGGAAGCTGCCGATGCCTTTATTGAATCCGTCCGCCAAGATAACCCTAAAGCCAACCATAACTGTTTTGCTTACATGGTAGGCGAGCACGATGAGGTGCAACGTGAAAGCGACGACGGCGAACCTTCCGGAACGGCCGGCGTGCCAATCCTAGAAGTTTTGAAACGAATGAAAATCCATGACGTTGTTGCCGTAGTCACCCGTTACTTTGGCGGCACTAAATTGGGTGCTGGCGGTTTGATTCGGGCTTACAGCAACGCCACTTCACGTGCTATTGAAAAAGTTGGTTTAGTTGAAAAAGTTCTTCAACGTGATCTCAATCTTACTGTTTCTTATGCCAATTACGAAAAATTAAACTACCATCTTCAGCAGAAACAGATTAACGTGATTGATACAAATTATGGTAGTAACGTTGATGTCACCATTGCCGTAAATGTCGATGATGCCGCACCGGTTCAAGCAGAAATTACCAACCTGCTTTCTGGTCAGGTCACCATCAAATCAGGCGATGAACATTACCATGAAGTCGATGTTCCCGTCTATCCGGACGCTAAGGACTAAAGCTACCCTGATGCACTTCTCTTATACGGCTTTAACCTATAAGCCATCATTACACGAACCAACCTGGAGGTTAACTTGTGGATATCATTTTAATTTGTTTGGCACTGCTCTTCATTTCAAGTATGCGGTTAAACCTAACCGGTCCGGAACCGGGTTACCTGAATCGTGATACAACGGCGACAATCAACGGCCTTTTCCTGTTGCTAGTCATGTTTAGTCACTTTTCCACCTACTTGCCGGCTTCACATTTAACACCGCTCTCATCACTATGGATGTCAACTAAAGGTGAACTGATTGTCACCACGTTTCTATTCTTTTCTGGTTTTGGCATCATGGAGCAGCTGCAAAAACGGGGAAGCGCCTATATCAACACCTTCCCCGTTAAACGCATCTTATTTGTGTGGGCAAAATTTTTCTTTGCGGTCACACTCTTTATTATTTTGGCGGTTATGCTGCACACTCACTACTCAGGCCAGCGAATATTACTAGCTTACTTTGGCTTAACCACAATTGGTAACAGTGGCTGGTACATTTTCGCCATACTGTTACTTTACTGTTTGACTTATTTTGCGTTCAAATTATCAGCAAATAGTCACCGAAAAGCGTTGATCTACTTATTGACCGGCTTGTTTATCTACATTATCATCGCCAATTTCACTTTACCAAGCTGGTATCACGAAACCATTTTAAGCTACTTTGCAGGTACTGTATTTTCACTCCATCAAACGAAGTGGCTGCCGCAAATCACTAAGAATTGGCGCAACTATTTGATTATGGGCTTAACAACCCTGGCCGTCTTTTGCGGCAGTTACCTACTGTGCGCCTTTAGCCAAGGCTTGATTCATTACCTTTACTACCAAATTGCTGCAATCAGTTTCCCGTTTCTCTTCGTCTTACTGGCAATGAAGGTCCGGTTTAAGAATCGATTTCTGAAATACGTCGGTGGCAGTGCCATGTTTTCCCTGTACATTCTCCAACGAATTCCCATGATTCTAATCCAAAATAAAGCCATCATGAAAATCCCTTGGTTAGCTTTCTTGCTGGTATTACTCGCAACGTTAGTTTTAGGCTGGCTGTTTGATCACTTGATTGACCGTCTGCTGCGGCGTTTGACCCATAAATCAGCGGTAAATTAATCAGCCAAAATAAAAGAACTGCCATCTTTAAAGATTGGCAGTTCTTTTTGATAGTCATCAGTTTAAAATCAATGTGAATTTTTGGAAGTCGTTCCCTTTACGATCCGTTTGATCCAATTTAACAGCGGCTGACGGTTAACACCTACCAGCCCGATGGCTTCCACAAACAGCTCTAGACCAACCAGACTAGCGATAGTTAAACAAATCGTCCCCCACGTTGGTGAAATTGGGTACATCAGAGAAATAAAAGCGAAAATCAACGCGATGCCGTAAATAACCAGTACCGTTTGCCGGTGAGTCAGCCCAATTTGCATCAACCGATGGTGTAAATGATGCTTATCGGCATGGGAAATTGGCTGCCGATTCAGCATCCTCCGCAAAATAGCGTAAACTGTATCGGTAATCGGCACGCCCATAATAATCACTGGGATGATCACTGAAATAAAAGTAACGTTTTTCAGACCATACAGTGAAAACACCGACATCATAAACCCAATAAACAGTGAACCAGTATCTCCTAGATAAATCCGTGCCGGGAAAAAGTTATACGGTAAAAAGCCTATCATGGCGGCCACCAATGCAAAAATACTGATTCCAACAAAGGTATTAGCAACGTTCAGGAAAAATAATCCAGTAACCCCCATCGTTGAGAGCGCAATAATGCCAACCCCGGTGGCCAGGCCATCCAGTCCGTCAATTAAGTTAACTGCGTTAGTAATGGCTAATATCCAGATCCATGTAATCGGCAGGCTCAACCAGCCTAATGAAACCAGTCCTAAAAAGGGAATCGTAATGTGGCTCATCTTGACGCCAGCCGCAAAATAAACGACCAACGCTGCAATTGAAATTCCTAGCACCTTTTGACGGGGCTTTAATTCAAAAATATCATCAATAACCCCCGTTGCAATAATAACGCATTCCCCCGCGAGAACTCCCCATAATTGACGCGTAGGGATTTGAAATCTTAATAGGAAAACAGTCGCAAAGGTATAAGCAAGAAAAATAGCTAGACCACCCATAGTAGGCATTGGTACTTTATTCACTCTTCTTGCATTTGGTTTATCGATTGCTCCTACACGGAACGCCAATTTTCGGACGAACGGTGTCAGGATAGCGGATAAAATCATAGTCGCAACTAAACTGACGATGATTTCAAATTTCATAATGGTTTCCTCTCTTCATGACACATTGATACTATTATACAAACCGCTTTCAGTAAACACAATCACTCACCCTAAAATTTTTCAGATAATCTTAAATAAAATGAGCAATCTAATCAACTAAAGTATTAATTACACAAGTAAATTTAACAGGGTAAACGATTACACTAGGGCTATTACCTTGCGCTTAAATCTGATTGTGAGTATACTTACATTGTGAAGCGAAAGCGCTTTACTAGTTTGTGAAAATTTTCTGACTTTTTGAAAGGAGTGTTGAATTATGGCAAGTAACCAGCAAGCTTCGAAAACTGATGGAACCGAGCACGAACCGGCTCCTATTTTGCAGCAAATGTGTATTTTTGCAACCGTTTTATTTGTTTCTTCACTGCTGTCGCCACTGTTTCCCAAATCTTTCCCGGTTCCAACTCCGGTTATTGGTCTTATCTTGATGTATGTTCTGTTAGCATCGCACATCATAAAACTATATCAAGTTGAGAAGATGGCTGACTTTTTGATTAGCTTAATTGCTTTCTTGTTCGTCCCATCTGGTGTTCAAATGGCTAACTCACTGAACGTATTTACAGATGACGGCGTTTTGACCGGTGTTATGCTCATTGTAACTATCATTTTGGCAACAGTCATTCTGTTAGTTGTAGTTGCATATACTACTGCTGGATTTATGGCTATCAGTCGTAAGGTGTTCCACAAATCTACTGATGTTGAATAATTCAGTAAACCCTCTCAAGCATAGAAAGGATTGAGTTACATGACCTGGGTGAACTTTTTCGGTAATGCTTTAGATCCGAAAGTTGGTGGCATAGCATTCTTTGGTATTTTCTTATCACTGGCAGTCTTTCTTATTGGTCAATATTTATTTAAAATTTCAAACGGTTTCTTCTTATTCCAGCCATTATTCGTTGGTATGGTTCTAGGTATCTTCATTCTTTGGCTTATGGCTAAATGGTTCGGCGTATCATTACCAACCTTCTATCAATCAGCCTACAAGCCCGGTGGTGACATCCTATTTTGGTTCCTGAACCCTGCTACCATTGCTTTTGCCATTCCACTCTACCGTCGGAACGACGTTGTTAAAAAGTTCTGGTTAGAGATTATTTTATCACTAATTATTGGTATGGTAATCTCATTATTCGCTATCTACTACGTATCAAAGGCATTAGGTCTTAACAATGCCATGATTTCTTCTATGTTACCACAAGCTGCAACCACTGCCATTGCAATGCCGATCTCTGGTGCTGTTGGTGGTGTGCCGGCCGTAACCGCGATGGCATGTATCATCAACGCCGTCTTAATTTACGCCTTAGCTGATTTCTTAATCAAGATCTTCCGCTTAAACAGCGATCCAGTTGGTGCTGGTTTAGGTTTAGGTACTGCGGGACATACGGTTGGTTCAGCTAAAGCCGTTCAACTGGGTTCCATTCAAGGTGCCATGGCTTCTATCGCCGTTGTTGTCATCTCAATCGTTGTAGACATCGTCGTTCCGCCATTTGCACACATGATGGGCTTGTTCTAAATAAACTACTAATTTTAAAAAAATTTTCTCAACTACAAAACTACAAAAAACTTAGGATGCCATATCCTATTTCAACAAATGAGCCGTCAGATGATGTTCTGGCGGCTTTTCTTGTCCACCTGAACAGCCACACCTATCGCAATGCCTTTTTAATCGAGTTTCAGCATCATCGCCAAACTAAGGTATTCAATCTCATACTGAGAAAATTCATCTTACAAAGAACCGGCTGTAACACAAGCGTGTGTGACAAATCTCGGTAGATTCCAGAATTTAACGCAAATAATGCCTATTCCGGCGGACCTTGTCGTAATAGGCATTATTTGCGTTAAATGGCCGGAATCTGAGTTTTGACACATGATTAGGCCATATTGAAGTGCTGGACAAAAACACAATCATAATGAATTTTAGTTAAAAAATTTGATTGAAATACTGATCAATATAGACTTATGGCACAGTCCCCTTTTTCTCTCTTTAAACAGCTATCTCTTTAAGTGATAACTATAAGTGGAAACAATGATGTTCTGACGTGTATTCAAAGCAGAACGAAGTCTCAAAGCAGTCTGGTTATGCAAAACATTCTGCCATGGCCGACGCGGTACAAATTGGGGTACCAAGACGGTGGTGGTGAAGTTTCGTTCAGCAGCTCGCTTGGCGATCACATCACAGAACCGTAACGTTGGTGTGATGATTGACCGGTACGACGAATGAATATCAACAAAGCGGACATCAGGAAATTCTACCTTAAACTTCTGAGCTGTCTTATGTTCCTTACGCGGATTCTCATCAAAAGACACGTGCATGGCGATCACGTAGTCCCCTACTGATCGGGCATAGTCGATAGCGTGAGCGGTTACTTGAGTCACATCGCTAACCAAGACGATCACCGTTGCACCATCGTAATGATGGTTAACCGCATCGCTATTTTCACTCACACGCAGTTGGTGCGCGACGTTGATGTAGTGCCGATGAATTCGGTAGAACATGTAGATCACAGCAGGCATGACAATCAGATAAGGCCAAACGTTAGGAAAATGCAGGAAGAAGAGACAAACAACCAGTGCAAACGAAATGAAAGCTCCCAGGAAGTTAATGCAGGCTTTAAGTTGCCACTTACCCTCACGAACTCTAAACCAGTGCCGTATCATTCCGGATTGAGATAATGTAAATGGCACGAAAACCCCAACGGCGTAAAGTGGAATTAACAGGCTGGTTTTTCCGTGGAAGATGACAATCAGGAAAATCGCCCCAATGGCAAGTGAAATAATACCGTTTGAGTAACCTAAACGATCCCCACGGTCTAAATAAGCATGTGGCAAGAACTTATCCTTAGCCAGGTTGTAAGCCAGAATTGGGAAAGCCGAGAACCCAGTGTTAGCGGCAACTGCCAAAATAGCAGCCGTAGCTAATTGCAACAGATAATAAATCAAGCCATGACCAAAAACAGCTTGACCAATTTGTGACAAAACGGTGTTATCAGCCATCGGCTTAATGCCTATATAGTAACTTAAGAAAGTAATACCACCGAAGAAGAACGCCAAAATTGCCGCCATAATGGCAAGTGTTGCACTGGCATTATGACTCTTAGGCTTCCGGAAATTAGGCACCGCGTTACTAATCGCTTCAACCCCTGTCAGAGATGAAGAACCACTAGAAAACGCACGGAGGAACAGTACCAGGGTCATTCCCTGGACTGGAGCACCAACGGCCGCTGAGGCGTGGTATGCAACGTGCCCGGTAACAATTTCAAAGATTCCCCAGCCAATCATGATAAAGATCATGAGGATAAAGAAGTAAACCGGTAACGTCAGCAACGAGGCTGACTCTCGCAACCCTCGCAAGTTCATTCCCATAATCATCAAAACTAAAATGATCGAAATACCGACTTGGTGAGCGCTAAGGGCGGGTATTGCAGAAATAATAGCATCAGTACCTGAAGTAACAGAAACCGCCACGGTCAGCATATAATCAACTAACAGTGAACCACCGGCAACCAAGCCAGCTGGTTGTCCCCAGTTAGTTGTTGCAACAACGTACGCACCTCCCCCAGAAGGGTAGGCGTGAATAATTTGTTGATATGACAACGTGATTGCGAACAGTAAGACCAGCACTAAAGCAGCAACCCAAAGTTGATACATTAAGGCAGCCGCAGAAAGTGTAATCAAAACTGTTGTAATTTGTTCAGTCCCATATGCGACTGAAGATAACGCATCAGAAGAGAGCAACGCCAGCGCTTTAAACTTGGTTAAAGCCTGTCCACCCTCATCCGTCGTCTTCAACGGTTTACCAATGAGTAACCGTTTCAAATAACGCCACATGATTTTTACTCCTTTATCGACGAATAGCAGCTATCAACCACGAGACTGCAGTGACTGATAGCTCCTTTCGAAAATTAATATCTAAAATAAGTGAATGCCGCAATGGGTATGCAAAATCAATTGGTATTGTACAACAAACCATCACGCGAAAGCAAGCTGTCAAAAAACAATCCCAATGGGTTTCACTGCAAGCCCTAATAAAACTTTCAGCAGAGTATGAATTCTGGTCGTGAGTCCGCAAAAAAAGCACTTGAAATGGTCAGCCATTCCAAGTGCTTTTAATTATCAATTTAAACGTTAGCCGTTTAAACGTGATGTTACATCATGCCGCCCATACCTGGTTGTGCAGGTGCAGCTGGAGCAGCATCATCCTTCTTTGGTTCATCAGCAACAACGGCTTCAGTAGTCAACAGCAATGCTGAAACTGAGGCAGCGTTTTGAAGCGCTGAACGGGTAACCTTAGTTGGGTCAACGATACCAGCGTCAACCATGTTCTCATACTTGTCAGTGGCAGCGTTGTAACCTTCGCCAGGCTTCAATGTCTTCATGTGTTCAACAATGACAGAGCCTTCAACACCGGCATTTTCAGAGATTTGACGAACTGGTTCTTCCAAGGCGCGACGAACGATAGCAACACCGGTTGCTTCGTCGCCTTCAACGTCCTTTTCAACCTTTTCAACGGCTGGAATAACGTTGATCAAAGCAGTACCACCACCGGAAACGAAACCTTCTTCAACAGCGGCACGAGTAGCGTTCAAAGCATCTTCGATACGGTACTTGCGTTCTTTCAATTCAGTTTCAGTCGCGGCACCGACACGGATAACGGCAACACCGCCGGCCATCTTAGCCAAACGTTCCTTTAACTTATCACGATCGAAATCAGAAGTGGTTGCATCGATTTGCGTTTTGATTTCTGAAACCCGTTCTTGAATTTGTTCCTTGGCACCAGCACCTTCAACAATGGTTGTATCGTCTTTTGTAACGTTAACCTTGTTGGCTTGACCAAGTTGTTCGATCGTAGCATCCTTCAAGTTCAAGCCCAAATCGTCGGTAATCACAGTACCACCGGTCAATACGGCAATATCTTGAAGTTGAGCTTTACGACGATCACCAAAACCAGGAGCTTTAACGGCAACAACGTTGAAAGTACCACGCATCTTGTTCAAAACAAGGGTTGGTAATGCTTCACCAGTAATGTCATCAGCAATGATTAAGAGTGAACGACTTTGTTCAACAACTGACTGTAATAATGGTAAGATATCTTGAATGTTTGAAATCTTCTTATCAGTGATCAGAATGTATGGGTTGTCCAAGTTAGCTTCCATCTTATCGTTGTCAGTAACCATGTATTGTGACATGTAACCACGATCGAACTGCATCCCTTCAACAACGTCTAAGCTGGTATCAACACCACGAGATTCTTCAATAGTAATAACCCCGTCATTACCAACCTTTTCCATAGCATCAGCAATCAAATCACCGACTTGTTGGTCAGCAGAAGAAATTGATGCAATTTGTGCAATGTCGCTCTTGGTAGCAACTTTGTGGCTCATTTCATGTAAAGCCTTAACAGCTGCGCTAGTTGCTTTTTCGATCCCGCGACGGATACCAACTGGGTTAGCACCGGCAGTCACGTTCTTCATACCTTCGTTAACAATTGCTTGAGTCAATACCGTAGCAGTGGTGGTACCATCACCGGCGATATCGTTAGTCTTTGAAGCAACTTCAGCAACTAACTTAGCACCAAGGTTTTCAAAGTGGTCTGACAATTCAATGGCCTTTGCAATTGTGACACCATCATTAGTGATGGTTGGATTGCCATATGATTGTTCCAAAACCACGTTGCGGCCCTTAGGTCCAAGAGTTGTTTTAACAGTATCAGCTAATTTATCGACACCGGTCAGCATTGATGCCCGGGCGTCTTCAGAAAACTTAAGTTGTTTTGCCATAATTTAACTTCACCTCATAAATAATATAGTTTAAAGATTTAGTTCTAGTTGCGTTCTGAACTAGTCGACGATTGCGACAAGATCCTTTTCATGAACAACTAGATAAGAGTCACCGTTATACTTAACTTCAGTGCCTGCGTATTTATCAAATAAGACAGTGTCGCCTTCTTTAACACTTGGCGCAACCTTTTCACCATTGTCAAGCACACGGCCATCACCTACAGCAACAACTTTGCCAGTTTGTGGCTTTTCTTGAGCGTTGCTTGCTAGCACGATGCCACCAACAGTTTGTTCTTCTTCTTCTTGTGCTTGTAAAATTACACGGTCTCCTAATGGTTTTAACACTTGAATCCCTCCAATAAATATAAGTTTTAGCACTATTAGCACTCACCTAACATAAGTGCTAACCACAATTAATACTATAAAATTATTCCCACCCAATTGCAAGAGATTTACTTAAAAAAAAGTGATTAACTCAATTTTATAAAGATGAAAGTAAAACAAATTATTTGTTTCAAAACAAAAACAGCTTAAATACCAGTCAATTAACTGATAATCAAGCTGTTTTAAATGAATCATTTATGAATTTGCACTTTGCTAGTTTTCTTCATTATAATGATCTAGGAAGTAAATTAGCGTCTGCAGTTCATTGGTCAAATCAACGTTTTGAACCCGGACATTAGCAGGAACTGACACCCGCAGAGGTGTGAAGTTCAGGATGCCTTGAACGCCACCGGCAACAGCGCTGTCCGTGACGTTTTGGGCAACGGATTCGGGCACTGTTAAAATCACAATTTTAATTTGCTGGTCTTCCAGTTGCTTACGTAATTCTGACATCGGGTAAATTGGAACACCGCTTTGAACAGTGTTTGCAATATCAGGCCGAACATCAAAAGCAGCGCTGATCCGTACGTTACTATTCTGATGGAAATTAAAGTTTAAAAGCGCATTACCTAAATTACCTACACCAATAAGGGCCGCGTTAGTCAGCTTATCCTGATTTAAAATCTTCTTGAAAAACTTCAATAAACTGTCAACGTCATAGCCGTAACCCCGTTTCCCGAGGGCACCAAAATATGAAAAATCACGACGAATCGTTGCTGAATCAACTTTAACAGCCTCTGAAAGTTCCGTTGACGATACCCGGTTCTTATCAGAATCGTGTAAAATATTCAGATAACGATAATAAATTGGTAATCGTTTGGCCGTGGCCTTTGGAATTTTTGTTTCTGCCAATTGTTTCTCCTCCTTGTGAATTTAACTGATTAAAAACACCTTAAAAAGCTAATTTTTTAACCATTAAGTTTATTTAGATTTCATAAAATAAATAAGTTTGTGAAAACATCATTCTCGTTAATTGTAGCATATCGAGTCGATTTGTGAAATAATTTTCAATAAAAAATCATGAACATTTCATCTGCCCTATCAGAATCTCACTAATTAATGGTAGAATAGTTTCACAATAGAAAGGTAGCTGATACGACATGTTATTACAGGTTCAGCAAGTAACACGCAGGTTCGGCGCGGATACTCTTTTTGACAATGTCAGTTTAGATGTTCCTGAACACGGCCGAGTAGCACTCGTCGGCCGAAATGGTGCAGGCAAGTCAACCTTGATTCGAATGATCACGGGCATTGACGCACCAGATGAGGGTCAGATCATCTATAAGAAAGGCATGACCATTGGGTATTTAGCCCAAGATACCGGTCTTGACTCCAATAAATCAATCTGGGAAGAAATGGCCAGTGTCTTCCAAGATCTTCAGGATCAAGAAAAAGAATTGCACCGTTTAGAGGAACGGATGAGTGATCCTGAGGTTATTAATGATAAACAAGAATTTGAACAGCTCTCGAAAACCTACGACCAGCGGCAAACGGCTTTCAAAAATAATAATGGTTATGGTTATCGTGCGGAAATTCGCGGCGTACTTCACGGTTTTGAATTTGGTGAGGCAGATTATGGCCGCTCAATCAACGAGCTTTCTGGCGGTCAAAAAACCCAGTTAGCATTAGCCAAACTACTGCTGGAAAAACGTGATCTGTTAGTTTTAGATGAACCTACCAATCATCTGGACGTTGAAACATTGACCTGGCTTGAAGGCTATATTCAATCCTACAAAGGTGCGTTACTGATTGTTTCCCATGACCGCTATTTCTTAGATCGATTGGTCTCGGAAGTTTACGAAATGTCCATGGGAACCGTCACACATTTTCACGGCAATTATTCCGCCTACGTGACACAAAAAGCAGCCCAGCTGCAGCGGCAATGGAAAGAATATGACAAACAGCAGCACAAAATCTCCCAATTAGAGGATTTTGTTAATCGAAATATCGTTCGAGCATCAACCACCAAACGGGCACAGGCCAGACGTAAGCAGCTTCAAAAGATGGATCGCATGGAACGACCAGAATCAGACGATAAGGTGGCTCACTTTGCCTTTACTCCTCACCGTCAAAGCGGCAATATCGTCTTAACGGTAAAAGATCTGGCAGTGGGCTATGATCCAAATAAAATATTAGCCCAACCGGTGAATATTGATGTTAAAAAACACCAGGCCATTGCTATTGTGGGTCCTAACGGAGTGGGTAAATCAACGCTTTTAAAAACCATTTTAGGCAAAATTCCAGCGTTGGCCGGCAGCGTAACTTTTGGAACGGGTGTCGATACGGGCTACTACGACCAAGAGCAAAAATCACTGCACAGCAACAAAACCGTACTGGCTGAACTTTGGGATGATCACCCCACAACACCAGAAAAAGATATTCGGACAATTCTCGGTAGCTTTTTATTCACCGGTGAAGACGTGGATAAGATGGTCCACAGTCTAAGTGGTGGTGAAAAAGCCCGGCTGCTGTTAACCAAACTCGCAATGAAACACGATAACTTTTTAATTTTAGATGAACCCACTAACCACTTGGACATCGATAGTCGACAAGTTCTAGAAAATACTTTGAATGACTTTGATGGTACCATTTTGTTCGTGTCACATGACCGTTATTTCATTAATCAGGTGGCAACTTCGGTGGTTGAATTATCAGCTAAGGGCTCCGAACTTTTTCTTGGTGATTACGACTACTTTATCGAAAAGAAACAGGAACAGGCCGCCATCGCGGAGAAGAAACAGGAAGAAGCGGTTGAAAAAGATCCTAGTCTTGCTGTAAAGCCAGTCAGTCTAAAAAAGCAAAATTATCAGCAATCTAAGGAACGCCAGAAACAAGAACGCAAACTGACCCGTCAGGTTGAAAGCTTAGAAAAGCAGCTCACTGATTTAACCGATCAGAAGGATCAAGTCGAGGCTACTATGACTAAACCTGAAATTTTTACCGATCAAGCCAAAATGGCCGAACTTCAAACCCAGTTAGAAGAACTCAACCGTCAAATTGAGGCAACCGAAAATAGTTGGGAAGAAGCATCATTAGCCTTAGAAGACTTGTCTGATTAACACAGACACACAAAAACAGATTTCCCCAAAAAGGAAATCTGTTTTTTATTTTGCCTTAATTTTGCTTCGACGCAATCCAATCAAATTCCAAGCTCGGATCTGCATTCAAAGTCATGTCACCAAACTGTTTTAGCTGATAGCCAACATAGCCAAACGCCCCAATCATTGCGGCGTTATCACCGCAAAGCTTAAGGGGTGCTTTAATAAAATCAACGTTTTCAAAGGCTTTCAGCTCTGAATCTAAGCGTTCACGCAACCCCTGATTAGCAGCAACACCGCCAGCTAAGATCAATTGCTTTACTGGATAGGCATCTAAAGCCCGAATTGTTTTATCTGCTAATACATCCACCACAGCCTGCTGGAAGCTAGCCGCTAAGTCCTCTCGGCTCAAGGTTTCACCAATTTGGTCCGCGTGGTGAACGGTATTGATAAACGCACTCTTCAAACCGCTAAAGCTGAAATCAAACGATTCGGAATCGTCCATTGCTCGGGGGAAGTTAAAGGTGTCCTTCCCTAAATGAGCTAACCGATCTACTTCTTTACCTGCCGGATAGTTGATTCCCAGTACCCGGCCAATTTTATCGTAAGCCTCACCAGCTGCATCGTCGCGGGTTTCACCAATAATTTCAAATTGACCCGGTTCTGCCAAATAAACTAACTCGGTGTGACCGCCAGAAACCAGCAAAGCTAAAGCTGGGAACTCGATTGGCTTCACATAACGAGCAGCATAAATATGTCCAGCCATATGGTTGACTGGTATTAACGGCAAATCATGAGCGTAAGCAACTGTTTTAGCTGCGGTGACGCCAATTAACAGCGCACCAACCAGTCCGGGTCCGTATGTAACAGCAACTGCCGACAGATCATCATAGGTTACTGAGGCTTCAGACATGGCTAAATCAATACAGTCAGTAATTTGTTCAATGTGATGACGGCTGGCAACTTCGGGGACAACACCGCCAAACCGCTGATGACTCTTAATTTGAGTGGCAACGATGTTGGAAAGAATTTTTTCACCATTCTCGATCACCGCAACACTGGTTTCATCACAACTTGACTCGAAGGCCAAGATTAAATTCCGTTCCACGTTCAATTCTCTCCCTTCGTGCCTGACACGCTAAGTTTCATTAAAATAGCATCTTCATCCGGATGGGTATAATACGCTTTACGCACATTAATGGGGGTAAAGCCGATCCGCTGATAGAGATGCCGAGCTGCTACATTCGATTTTCTAACTTCCAAAAACACCTGTGTATTGGCTTCCAATGATGCAATCAAGGCATTAATCAGTTTCAATGCCCGACCCTGCCGCTGGTATGCTGGATCCACTGCCACACCAGTAATATCCACCTGATCTAGTACCTTAACAGCGCCAACGTAACCAATTAATTGATCATCATCATAAATCACCGCATACAGCCGGTGTGCTGCAACCATATCCGCTTGAAACTCTTGTAATTTCCAGCCCGTTCCAGCTGGGTAAGCGCGTTTTGCTATGCGTGCACAAGCTTCAACCAATGGTACCAACTTCGATTTAGTAACCACTTGTATTTTAAGCTTCGACATTTTCGGAATCTCCAATTGTGATCACCATGTCAACCGCATCTTCGTGGTCACCAAAGTAATAGCCCTTTTTGATACCAGCCTTTTCAAAACCAAGGTCTTGGTACAGCGCCTGTGCCCGAACGTTACTCAAGCGAACTTCCAGGGAAACCTGCTTCAGCTCCAGCTGACGTGCCTTCTTAATCATCACTGCAATTAAAAAATGCCCCAGCCCACGATTTTGATAATCTGGTACCACCGCAATGTTGGTAATGTGGGCATCGCTTTTGGTATCGTTAAACGTGCAGCCAATAAAGGCCAGCAAACGGTCATGCCGCCGCAAAACTAAGTATAGCCGGTCGGTTTCATGCCGAAGCTCACTGGCAAACGCCGCAGAATCCCACGGTGTTTTACCGCCGTATACTGCCCGCTCAATCCCCAGCATTTCTGGAATATCAGTAAATTGCGCCTTAGCTAAAAAATAAGCAACGTTTTGAATATGAACTTCGTGATTTTTAATATCTAAAATATCTTGATACTTGGTATCCTGAATTTGAAACAGTTGTCGGAACCAGTGATTAAACTTTTTCAACATAGTCGCTACTATCCTCTTCCGGGTGCTGCTTTTGCCAATCGGCTTCCGCCTTCGTTAGCCGCAAATACCGCGGCACAAAACCATTAACGTCGCTTACAGGAGCCTTACGTTCGCCAAGCCGGCCCAGCTGCACCGCGCTTGGAAGACTCAGTTCAGTTGGATAATGAATAAAGTTTGCTTCTAGCGCCGTTTTCAAACGTTCCGTAAATGCGTCAAGATCACCTAATACTACGATGGGTTCTGCTAACGCTTTGATTTGTGGTAATAATTTTTCGAAAGCGATGTGCTGATCTTCAATCACCGAAACCGGCACCCCGTTTTCAATCCGGTAAGCACCAGCAAAAACATTGTCATTTCGACCATCAAACATGACTGCTACTAACTGTGTTTCGCTGATAACGTTGGCAGCAATGGTCGCCAAACTCGAAACGCCCACTAGTTCAATATTCAATGTATCAGCCAACGTTTTAGCCGTGGTTACGCCAATTCTCAAGCCCGTGTACGAACCAGGACCATCCGCTACGATCACCCGGTCCAAATCTGCCGGTTTTAATTTGGCCGTAGCCATGGCATCTTGAATGATTGGTAATAGTTGCGTGCCATGCTTTTTAGTTGTTGTCACTGTAGTTGTCGTTAAAACCTGGTCATCTGACATCACCGCTACACTTAGCGTTTGATTAGACGTGTCTAGTGCCAGTACTTTCATATCGTTTCAATACCTCTTTTTCTGATTCTCCAGCCATCATCATACACCCAAGCCTATTTATCTGCCACCTAAGCTTGATCAGAGTGATTAATGATTGGTTCCCAGTGAAATTCTGCTTCAGTAGCAACGTCACCGTTTTCCATGGTAATGCGGTGCTTCGTCACGATTGACTCGGGCACATCGGTCATCAAGGTTGCTTCGCTGGTCACCATATGATGGTACTGAACCTCATTTTCAAAGCGAATGTTAATTCCCGTTAAATTATGCCGGGTGAGAAAGCTCATTGGTAAAGCATCTAACAGCCAGTCAAAGTAGCGCGAGTTATTGACGTGACCGTTACCATCAATATCAAAATAACGAACCCGATATTGTTTTGTCATCAACTGATCATCGTCTGCCAACCGTTTTGGGCGCGACAAACGGGGAATCATTTTGACTTCTTCAGAGTTAAACGGTGCAATAATTTCGTTTGGAATCGTGACAATCTTACGGGTATCATGGTTCATCGTTACCCAAATACTTTCAACGTGAACACATTCCTGGCCCGCACTATCGTGAACCCAGAACTCCCGAAAAGCAAAGTAACGGTTATAACAGGTCGCCTGAGTCGATACTTCAATGGTTTCGCCCTGCTTTGGCAGTCGGGTAATGTCAATTTTGTACTGGGTGACTACCCAACCGATACCTAGTTTAGCCACCGTTTCCGCACCGACACCCAATGAAACTGTCTGGTCTTCCGATGCCAAAATAATCATGTTAATCAGCATGGCTGGTGTCACGGTATTCGTGACATCCGTTTCGTAAAAGGTGATTTGATGTTTTTCTGAAAAAATATTTGCGCCCATTCGGATTTCCCCTAATTCTTTTTAGTTCTGATTAAGATGGTGATAAATTTGATAAACTTCCTGTTTCTTTAATTGTCGCAAATGTGCGACCTGCTTAATCGCATCATTCGGTCTTAATCCGGTTTCAATGAGGTGATCAACGTGGTCCTCAATGCTGAGGCCACTATAATCAGGCTCCTGCTCTGCTTCTTCACCCTTAGGATTACCACTAACAATCACAACAAACTCACCACGAACTCGGTCGGACTGAGTTGCCCATTCCAGCATTTCTGTTAAGGAACCACGCAAAAACTGTTCGTGTTTTTTGGTAAGCTCGCGGCAAAGCGATGCCTGACGGTCACCGCCATACACATCTACTAGATGCTGTAATGTTTTTGCCAATCGATGCGGCGCCTCATAAAAAATCTGACTCTCTGAGCGGTCCTTCAACGCTTCTAGTTCAGCCACTTGAAGCTTAGGTTTACGGTCCAAAAAGCCATAGAAATAGAACGGTTGCGGTTCCAGCCCTGATGCAATCAGTGCCGTTAACGCAGCATTAGCACCTGGTAATGGTACAACCGGAATAGCTGCCTCAATACAAGCAACCACTAATTCGTGTCCCGGATCACTGATTGATGGCATTCCAGCATCACTGACTTGAGCGAGATTTTCTCCTGCCTGCAGTTTAGTAATCAACTGCGGGATTCGCTCCTGCGTATTATGTTCGTGAAAACTAATCTGCGGCGTCTCAATTTCAAAATGGTTTAGCAGCTTCTGCGTATTTCGCGTATCTTCTGCTGCAATCAAATCAACTTGTTTTAAAACATCAACACTGCGAAAAGTCATATCACCAAGATTACCAATTGGGGTCGGCACTAAATATAGCGTGCCTGTTTTATTCTCTTTTGAAAAACTTAATTGCGATTGCAAGCTGTTCCTCCTAATTACCGTTCACCATAAATAACATCTAAACAAAAAGCACAGGGTTCATTGTTTTCCCGTCGCTTACCATATTCAAAATTGCAGACGTGAAACCCTTCCTCATATAATTTTTCCAGGTTCTGCCGTGACTTTGACAGTTGGGGCTCAGCACTATTACCGTTTATGTTTTCATTGTGATCAGAACGCAAAACTTCGCGCAAATGCTGATTCTCAATTTTCAATTCAGCATTCTGCTCTAACGTTTTGGTTACTTCATCTTGAACGTGCTCAAACTTCGAGATCATTTCCAGCATTTCAGCCTGTAAGTTTTTCAACTCTTCATAAACATCCCGCTTTGCCAAGATTGCACCCTCTTTAATTATTCAATATGTAAAGAATGTTCTGCTTAATAGGAACATTCGCGGTTATCAGACATTTTGTTTCATATCAGCCAAGATCTGCAGCGTCAAGGTCTCTAGAATACTCTGAATATTCATGTTCCCTGCCAGTGCCTTCTTGGTATCCAGTACAGCTGTCAAAATTTTTAATAACTGATTTCTAGTTAACGATTGGGTCATTTTAGCCATCGTTGTCTGCAGTTCTGGGAACCCCGATTGGGCTGCATCCGATAAATACTTTGTCTGCAGCGTATCTTGCCAAAGCAGTATGATGGCATCTAAAATCACGGCTTGATGATCCCGGTCATGAGCTAGTGGCATTAACCCAGTTTGAACGGTGACAAACGCCATGTCATCGTGCTTAGCAAGCTGGCTAAACCAGCGACTTAATTCATGCTGACAGTTGGCTAGCCAATCATCGGCAACCAGTTGTTTGGCCTCATCAAGGCTATTGGTCAGACCATCTAATAACGGAATCTGATTTTCGGAAATCTGGTGCTGCCGTAAAGTTTCAGCAAACGCCTTGGCAGTTAATGCCGGAAATTCAACAATTTGAGTTCTTGAGAGAATGGTAGCTAACATCATACTCTTATTAGTGGTTAATAAAAAAATGACCCGATTAGCAACGGGTTCTTCAATGAATTTCAATAGCCCGTTTGCCGCGTTGGTGGTCAGCGTCTCAGCGCCTTCAATAATAAAGACTTTAGTTGAACCTTCCACCGGACTTTTAGCAAATTCATCCTTAATATAACGGACTTGATCAACTTTAATTCGCTGTCCATCAGGCTCTACTGTCACTACGTCGGGGTTATCACCAGCCAAAATTCGGCCGCATTCCGCACAATGACCGCAAGGCATACCATCAGCATCGGGATTCTGACAAAACAACCTCATAGCAACCACTTGTGCAACTGCCCGCTTGCCGCAACCTGGTAAACCAGAAAACAGGTAGGCGTGGCTCAGCTGGTTTGTCGTTACAAGGTGAATAAAATGCTGCAACAATTGCGGCTGTTTGCTTTCAGCTTGTTCAATTAAGTTCTGTTCTGCCACGACCTGCCTCCACTAAAATTAAAATTGATGAAATTGCTCAATTGGTAAGACAAATACGGTTGCACCGCCGACTTCAACTTCAACTGGATAACCTGAAGTGCTGTCCATTTGAGCATCAATACTAACGGGCGGGGTCATGAATTGCTGGCGGGTTCTGGAAGTCTCGTGAATCAAATCAAGTACTTCTTGAACGCGCTTATCTTCAATTCCAATCATATAGGTCGTGTTGCCGGACTTCAAGAAACCACCGGTCGTTGATAACCGTGTTGCACCGATACCCGCCTTCACAAATTCACTGCGGAGACGATTAGCATCTTTATCCTGCACGATTGCAATCACTAGTTTCATATTCAATCCCTCTTTCTATTGACGTTGCTTCATTTTATCAGTAATCAAAGTCATTGCCTGATCAATCACGTCTGCCACTGGCTGTGTGGCATCAATCGTCACGATTCGTTCTGGGAATCTTTCTGCCAGTCTCAGGTAGGCGGCTCGAACCCGCTTGTGAAAACTAAGTGCCTCTGCATCCAGCCGATCGACGTTTTTACGGTGTGCTTTAATCCGTGCCAAGCCAACCTCAGACGGCACGTCAACGTAAATTGTCAGATCAGGAGTAAGCCCTTCAGTAGCAAACTGGTTCATTTGATAGACTTCATCCTCACCAATCTGACGGCCAGCACCCTGATAAGCTACTGAACTGTCAACAAACCGGTCGCACAAAACAACCTTGTCAGCCGCCAAAGCGGGCCGAATTGTTTCTTGAATAAGCTGGCGCCGTGAGGCAGCGTACAGCAACGCTTCGGTCCGCACATCCATTTGGGTATTCTTCGGATCCAAAATGATGTTTCGAATTGCTTCTGAAATCTGATTACCACCAGGTTCACGGGTAACCAGAATGTCAGTCCGCTTTGCCGCTTTAAAACGTTCTGTAATAGCGCTTAAAACCGTTGTTTTACCGGCACCGTCGGGTCCTTCAAATGAAATAAATAATCCTGCCAAGTTGGTTACCTCGATTACAATTAATAATGGGACCACGCGGTAAAATACCGTGCCAACGCGGCCATTTTTCAAGCTGATACGACACTAGCAATTGTACTTGATTAGCGCTGTGGAATCAAGCGCTTAGCCAAGTGCTCACCGGATTCAAAGCCATAAAAAAGCCGCACAATTTACCGCTTTAAAAGCGATAACTGTACGGCACCTTATCTAATGATCAAAAACGGACGCCTGAATATGGTCTCCGCGTACTTTCCGTAACCGGGCTTCACGGTATAAGAAGAGGTACTTTTGCCTAGCTAATGCGGTCTGTGCAGTAATTTCTTCATCCACATCCGCAACAGCAAGTTCAGTCTGTTTGGCCTGATCCCATTCTTCTTTAGCACGTTCGATCGTCATTAACAATTGCTCATCAAACTGCTGTCTAATGTGTTGCTTACGCGCACCAAACAAGTTGTCACTTCCTTACTTACATTTCGGTTCGGCCTTCAACCGCCTTGTACAGTGTCATTTCATCAGCATACTCAATATCTGATCCAACTGAAAGGCCGTGGGCCAAACGAGTTACCTTAATTCCAGCAGGCTTGATCAGCCGGGAAAGATACATTGCAGTCGCTTCACCCTCTGGTGTGGCGTTGGTTGCCACAATAACTTCTTTAACGTCTTTATTAGTTTGCAGCCGTTTCAACAGGCTGGACATATTCAAGTCCTCTGGGCCCTTGCCCTCAATGGGCGACAGAACACCATTTAAAACGTGGTATAGGCCGTGATACTCTTTCATTTTCTCCATGGTCATAATGTCTTTAGCCTGTTCAACAACCAGGATTTGACTCTGATCACGGGTTTTATCACGACAGATATCACACGGATCATTCTCAGTTATATTACCGCAGATTGAACAAAAATGCAGATCCCGCTTTGCCGAAATCAACGATTTAGCAAATCGAGTTACATCATCACTGTCCATATCAATGGTGTAAAACGCCAATCGTGTGGCAGTTTTTTGTCCAATTCCTGGCAGCTTCATATAACTATCAATTAGTTGTGCAATCGGTTCTGGATATTGCATTGCTGCCATTCACTCCCTTAATTCTACATCCCCGGAATATTGTTGGTGTACTTACCCAAGGTCTGCTTACCCTCTTCATCAATTTGCTTCAACGCAGAGTTAACCGCTGCTAAAACCAAATCACTCAGCATATCCGGATCATCTGGATCAATTGCTTTTGGGTCAATGGAAAGGTCAGTCATTTCCCTTTTTCCAGTGAAGGTTGCTTTCACCATTTCATCGGGAGAAACCCCGACATAAGTCTTGGCCTCCATCACTTTTTGTTCTTCGGCCAACTTTTTTTCCATCTTTTTCATTTGCTTCATCATGTTGCCCATGTTACCCATTCCGCGCATCATAGTGTTTTTACCATCCTCTGTAAGTTATTTTGCTTAATCGGCTTTAACGTCAATAATATCATTCCCAAAAAGTTCCTTCGCCTTATCAACCACCGGTTCGTCTTTGGACTGTGCTTCACCGGTACTTGCCTGACCATCATCTTGGGATGAAGAGTCAGCCTCTTGATTATCCTGACCAGTTACTTGGTGCTGTTCCAAATAAGTCTTACGAATCTGCGGCCACTGATCAGTAGGCACAAAGACTAGTTTTGGCACCTTATGCGTCAATCGATCTAAGCCGTTTTCCAGTGCGTCATTTAACTCCTGATCAGCATTGGCTCGCTGCTGCAAAAACGCGTAGTCAAAGGCAATAATTGCGCCATCAGGACTGGCAGCAACCGGTTTTGAAACGCCCATGATTGAGCGCTGCGGAATTGATAAAATGTTCATCAAATCCGGCCAAACCTCTTGCAAGGCTGACAGATCCTGTCGCGTAGCTGCCCCCAAAATTGGGTAAACCTGACTCAGATTGACCTGGGTCCGCTTAGGTTTAGCGACTGTCTTCATCACTGCTGGCCGTTTGCTAGGCGTCGAACCGGCTGCCGGTATTTTTTGCAGCTCAGCCACCGTTTTTTTCAAACTGCTGACCTCAGCTTCCAGTCGGTCAATAACGGTATTATCCACCTGAGCTGTCGCACCAGATTGCACAGGTTGTGCCTGTCGTCCCGCCAGCCGCACCGTGAGGACTTCCAGATACACGTCTTCGTGAGTTGTAAACCGCATTTGCTGCTGAATATCATTTAAATCATCAATAATGTCATATAGCTGCTGCGGTTTTATTTCAGTTGCCAGCTGTTTAAAATCAGAATCGACCTGATCCATTTCAATTTGGGTCACAAGTTCTGGCGACTGCTGATACAGCAACAGATCTCGGGTTAAATTCACCAGATCCTCCGTAAACCGTTCCGGATCCTTACCCTCGTCTAAAATCTCTTGAACCGTCATCAGCGCTTTTTGCGTCTCCTGATGAGTGACTTGGGTTAAATACGTCACTAATAACTGCTTGCGAACCGCACCGGTAACCAGCAACGCATTATCCAAAGTGACCTTATCATCACCGAAGGAAATGACCTGATCCAAGATACTGAGTGCATCCCGCATACCGCCTTCAGAAGCTTTGGCAATCACTTTAAGGGCTTCATCATCGTAAGAAAGATCCTTTTCTTTTAGAATATAAGCCATCCGTGACAGACTATCTTTAGCTTGAATCTGCTTAAAATCAAACCGTTGAGTCCGTGAAATAATGGTAGCTGGAATCTTGTGAGGTTCAGTGGTAGCTAAGATAAATATCACGTTAGCCGGTGGCTCTTCCAAGGTTTTTAACAACGCGTTGAAGGCGCCCGTGGAAAGCATATGAACTTCATCAATGATATAAACTTTATAATCGGCTTCGGTCGGTGCGTACTTGACCTTATCACGAATATCTCTGATCTCTTCCACCCCGTTATTGGAGGCAGCATCGATTTCAATCACATCATTCATTGTTCCCTTAGTAATTGCTTTGCAGGTTTCGCATTGATTGCAGGGTTCACCATCTTCTTGATGCCTGCAGTTCACCGCCTTGGCGAATATTTTTGCCATCGAGGTCTTACCTGTTCCCCGCGGCCCGGCGAACAGGTAGGCATGACTAATTTGTTTAGTTTTAACGGCGTTTTTCAGAGTTTGGGTAATCAGTTTCTGCCCGATCACTTCGTCAAAGCGCTGTGGCCGCCACACCCGGTATAAGGCTTGGTAACTCATGACTATTTCCCTCGATTCTCTTTGGTTAATCTCGTAAAACTTACTGATAAACATTATATAGTGTTTATTGTTCAAATACTACACATTCGGACCGTTAAAAATTGTATAAGAAGAGGACGGTAACAAAACTAAATGTTTTGTTCCGCCCTCATTAAAGTCATATCAACTTGGAGCACAAAGTCACACATACTTAGTGCTGCTTCCTTCCGGACCTGACACGATTCGTAAGGTCACCCTTGCCCCAAGGCCTTGCGGCAATTTCTACTTTAACATATTTAAAAAATGAATGCTAGCCAAAATCACATATAATCATGTTTTATTGGCTTAGTGCCGTTGTTTCTTTTGCTTGTTCCGTTTTCTAGCTGCCTTGAAAAAACGCTTTAATACAGCACTGGCTTGGTCTGCTAAAACGCCTTCTTTAACTTTCACCTGATGGTTCAACCGGGAATCGTTTAAAACACTATATAGTGTGGCAACCGCACCGGCTTTCGGATCGCGGGCGCCAAAAACGACCCGGTCAATACGCGAATTAATGATGGCACCGCTGCACATGACACAGGGTTCTAACGTAACGTACAGTGTGCAATCCACTAATCGCCAGCTGCGCAACTTCCGGTTGGCATCACCGATAGCCATCATTTCAGCATGATCCGCTGCCTGCTGGCTGTGCTCACGCAGATTATGGCCGCGACCAATAATTTTACCATTTTTCACGATCACCGCCCCAATCGGCACTTCGCCAATTAAAGCTGATTTGTGGGCCTCTAATAGCGCCTCTTGCATGTAACGCTCATCTTCTTCTATAATCCACGTCTCCTTTCTTTAGTTGCTATCACTGGTAATTATTTTTTTACTGACTAAAAGTAACTATAAATGCCGTTCCTACCCATATTTGGTATTCAATTTGGAAATCAGCCACAAAATATGGGGGTCTGACGGTTGAAATTTCTGCTGACTGGTGTAAACTCTATTTATCGAGATTACATAGGAGTGTGATTCACATGGCAAAAGTAACGATTTATTCACGGAACAATTGCATGCAATGCAAAATGACGAAACGCTTTTTAACCGAACATCACGTTGATTTTATTGAACACAACATTAACGAAAGTCCGCAGTACGTTGATTATCTCAAGGACCGCGGTTTTCAATCCCTGCCCGTCATCGAAACTGCCGATACACAATTTAGCGGCTTCAGACCAGACAAATTACAGCAACTGGCCATTTAACATACGCAGGTATTAAGGTGGCGTATTCTGGATACCAGAAAACGCCACCTTTTTTATTTTACTTAATTTGACCTTAATAGAAAAGAGTGAGTTTTAAAAATGAGTTTAAAAGAGCTTAAAGACGTAACTTATTACGATCTCAATAATGAAATTAATATCCCGGTAAACGGACAGATTCCACTGAATAAAGATCAAGAAGCTCTTCAGGCATTCTTAACACAAAACGTTGAGCCTAACACGAAAAAATTTGATTCATTGCAAGACCGGTTCAACTTTTTGCTGGACAACAACTACATTGAATCTGGTTTCTATAATAAGTACAACTTTACGTTTATTCAATCGTTATACGATTATCTGAAATCCCAAAACTTTCACTTTAATTCCTTTATGGCTGCTTATAAGTTTTACGCTCAGTACGCACTGCGAACGAACGATAATGACTATTACCTGGAAAACTACATTGATCGTGTAGCAATGAACGCGCTGTACTTTGCGGATGGCGACGAACAGCTCGCCATGGATCTTGCGGATGAGATGATTCATCAGCGCTATCAGCCTGCTACCCCCAGCTTTTTAAATGCTGGCCGAAAGCAGCGTGGTGAACTGGTTTCCTGTTTCTTGATCCAAACAACCGATGATATGAATACCATCGGCCGAACAATCAACTCCGCCCTGCAGCTTTCCCGGATCGGTGGCGGGGTCGGCATTAACCTATCCAATTTGCGTGGTGCCGGCGATCCAATTAAAAACATTGAGGGCGCAGCCAGCGGTGTTGTTCCCGTCATGAAGTTACTGGAAGATAGTTTCTCTTATTCCAACCAGTTGGGTCAGCGTCAAGGTGCCGGTGTCGTGTACTTGAGTGTGTTTCACCCAGATATTATTGCGTTCCTATCAGCTAAGAAGGAAAACGCAGACGAGAAAATCCAGCTCAAGACCCTTTCTCTAGGTATCACCGTTCCCGATAAATTCTACGAACTGTGCCGTGATAATCAGGATATGTACCTCTTTAGTCCATACGATGTTGAACGTGAATACGGCGTGCCATTCAGTTACGTTGACATTACTAAAGAATACGACAAGCTGGTTGCCAACGATTCGATCCGCAAGAAGAAGCTACCCGCACGTGAACTAGAAACCGAGATTGGTAAACTGCAGCAGGAGTCTGGCTATCCTTACATTATTAATATCGATACCGCTAACCGGGATAATCCTATTGACGGCCGCATTGTCATGAGTAACCTCTGTTCAGAAATTCTGCAGGTCCAGACACCATCGACGGTTGATAATACCCAGACTTACGTTCAGCTTGGTCGTGATATCTCATGCAACTTGGGATCAACCAACATCGTTAATTTAATGGCTAGTCCCGACTTCGGTCACTCCGTTGAAACCATGGTTCGTGCGTTAACTTTCATCACGGATCATTCCGATATTGACGTAGTGCCATCCATTCAAAACGGTAACAAGCTTGGCCATACTATTGGTCTTGGCGGCATGGGGCTGCACAGTTTCTTTGCTAAGAATAAGATGATGTACGGCGATCCCGAAACGGTTGAGTTCACTAATATCTATTTCATGTTACTCAACTATTGGACCCTAGTCGCTTCTAATCAAATTGCTAAGGAACGCCACACGACCTTCTATAACTTCGAAAAGAGTGCCTACGCAGATGGCAGTTACTTTGATAAGTACACCAATCAAAACGGTGAATTTATGCCCCAATCTGATAAAGTAAAATCACTTTTCAAAGACGTCTTCATCCCAACTGCAGCTGACTGGGAAAAACTTAAGCAGTCGGTCATGAAGGATGGCTTGTACCACCAAAACCGCTTGGCTGTGGCACCTAACGGCTCGATTTCTTACATCAATGATACTACCGCGAGCCTGCACCCTATCATCAACCGGATCGAAGAACGGCAAGAAAAAAAGATCGGTAATATTTATTACCCAGCACCTTACCTGTCAAACGAAACGTTACCTTACTACAAGTCAGCCTATGATACTGATATGCGTAAAGTGATTGACGTTTACGCTGCCGCACAGCAGCACGTGGATCAAGGAATGAGTATGACGCTCTTCATGCGTTCAACTATTCCTGAAGGCCTGTACGAATGGAAAAATGGCCGTACGAATAAAATGACCACCCGGGATCTCAGTATCCTACGGAACTACGCTCACAAAAAAGGGCTCAAATCAATTTACTATGTTCGGACGTTTACCGACGACGAAGGTGAAATCGGCGCTAACCAATGCGAGAGCTGCGTCATCTAAAACACGCTTGCAGAAGTCATTATAATCGTTGTGATCAGACGCTAAAGGAGCTTAAAAATGACAGAATCATATCATGCAATAAACTGGAATGCGGTGGACGATCAAATTGATAAGGCCACCTGGGAAAAATTAACGGAACAATTTTGGCTAGACACTCGGATTCCGCTTTCAAACGATCTCGATGACTGGCGCGGACTCGACGACACTCATAAATGGGTCGTTGGTCACGTCTTTGGTGGGTTAACCTTGCTGGATACTTTGCAGTCGCAAGACGGTATGGCATCCTTAAGAAAAGACACTCAAACACAACACGAAATGGCAGTCCTAAATAATATTCAGTTTATGGAATCCGTTCATGCGAAGAGCTATTCATCAATCTTCACAACCTTAAATACGCCAGATGAAATCGATGAGATCTTTAACTGGAGCGATACTGAAGAATTTTTGCAAAACAAGGCGCTGCGAATCCGTGACCTTTATCATGATGACGGTCACCCACTGAAGAAAAAGATTGCCAACGTCTTTTTGGAAACTTTCCTCTTCTATTCCGGTTTCTTTACCCCACTGTATTACTTAGGACACAACAAGCTAGCTAACGTGGCTGAAATCATTAAATTGATACTGCGGGATGAATCCGTCCACGGCACCTATATTGGTTACAAGTTCCAAATCGGCTATAATCAGTTAGGTGAAAACGAACAGCAGGAATTAAAGGACTGGATGTTTAACTTCCTGTATGAGCTGTATGAAAACGAAGAAAAGTACACCCACTTAGTCTATGACCAAGTCGGTTGGACTGACCAAGTTTTGACCTTCATTCGTTATAACGCCAACAAAGCGTTGATGAACCTGGGTCAAGACCCGCTCTTCCCTGATACAGCGGACGATGTCAACCCAATCGTTATGAACGGGATCTCAACTACCACTGCTAACCACGACTTCTTCTCCCAAGTTGGTAACGGCTACCTCTTAGGAAACGTTGAAGCCATGCAAGATGGGGATTACGATATTTAAACACTAAATCTTTTAAACTCAAAAAGGGATGAAACCTTGTGTAAAGGCTTTATCCCTTTTTTGACCGTTACTTTTGGAAAACACTCATCAGCTACTTATCGCAAGCAGCTTAAAATAGCACTCTTAGCCAACTTAACGTTACATTCAAGTAAATGGTCATGACTTAATGCAGAAGTTGATACCAATCGAATTTTGAAGTCTCAACCTGATAACAAAAAAAGCACTGTGCAATTGCACAGTGCTTTTTTGAACGGGTAGCCTTAAATTACTTAAGGGTAACCACGCCACCAACTTCTTCAAGCTTAGCTTTAAGATCGTTAGCTTCGTCTTCTGAAACGCCTTCCTTGATAACTGAAGGTACGTTATCAACAAGACCCTTAGCATCCTTTAAACCAAGACCAGTGATCTCACGGACAGCCTTGATAGCCTTAACCTTTTGGTCACCTGATTCAGTTAATTCAACATCGTATGAGTCCTTAGTAGCACCAGCATCGGCACCACCAGCAGCTGCAGCAACTGGAGCAGCAGCAGAAACATCGAATTCGTCTTCGATTGCCTTAACAAGGTCGTTTAAATCTGAGATTGACGCTTCTTTTAATGAAGCGATGATAGCATCTTTATCAAAAGCCATTTTTGTTTCCTCCATTTTATATTGAAATAGTTATTTGAGATACAGAGTTAGGCAGCTTCGCCTTCACCCTTGTCAGCGATAGCCTTAACCGCACGCGCAATTTTACGCATAGGATCAGACAAGGCACTAGCAAGCATTGACAACAGGTCTTCACGACTTGGCATCGTTGCGTAAGTGTTGATTTCATCAAGTGAAGCAACCTTACCTTCAACCATACCACCCTTAAGGGTCAGAGCATCATGGCTGTCAGCAAACTTCTTCAAGATCTTAGCGGGTGCAATTGCATCTTCGTCTGAAAAAGCAACGGCAGTTGGGCCAACGAAAGTATCTTTTAAATCTTCGTAACCAGCCTTTTCTGCAGCACGGGTCAAAACCTTGTTCTTGATAACACTCATTGAAACACCGGCGTCACGTAATTGCTTACGTAAGTCAGTAACTTCGGCAACCGTTAAACCACGGTAGTCAACAACGATAGCTGACTGTGCGTTATTAAAACGTTCAGTGGCTTCGTCAACTGCCTTAGCTTTGATTGCAATGTTTTCCTTACTCATTAGTTTCACCTCCTGAATTCTTTTAGGAATAAAAAATCCCTATGTCCGCCAGGCATAGAGAGAAATGTAAAACTAAATTCACATCTTCCTCGGCAGGTAGATTGAGGCTTTCGCCACCTGAGTCTTGGGCAGAACAAATATCAACTTGTTAAGCATACCGAATGCTAGAACAAAAGTCAATACGGGATTTTCTATTTAATTAAAGGGATGCGACATCAACGTTGACACTTGGGCCAAAGGTTGATGAGATTGATACGTGTTGTACGTATGTCCCTTTAACAGCTGCAGGACGGGCTGAAACAACCACGTTCGCAATTGTCTTCAAGTTTTCAACTAACTTGTCAGCATCGAATGATACCTTACCAACAGGAACAGCAACGTTACCGTCACGGTCAGTCCGGTAAGTCACCTTACCAGCCTTAGAATCGTTAACAGCCTTCGTTACGTCCATGGTAACAGTACCAGTCTTAGGGTTAGGCATTAAGCCCTTAGGTCCAAGGACACGACCTAAACGACCAACTTGGGCCATCATATCAGGTGTTGCAATAGCAACATCGAAGTCCAACCAGCCATCTTGAATCTTGGCAACTAAGTCGTCTTCACCAACAAAGTCAGCGCCAGCGGCCTTAGCTTCTTTAGCCTTGTCACCCTTAGCAAATACAACAACAGTCTGATCTTTACCAGTACCGTTTGGCAGAACAACTGCCCCACGGAGCTGTTGGTCAGCTTGCTTAGTATCTACGTTAAGCTTGAATGCAATTTCAACCGTTGCATCAAACTTAGCAAAATCAATCTTCTTAACTAAATCAACAGCTTCATCAAGTGCGTAGTTCTTTTCAGCTTCTACTTGCTTGACAGCGTCTTGATACTTTTTACCTCTTTTATGAGCCATCTTGTGAATTCCTCCTTGCAAATGTGGTTATAACGGCTTGGCCTCCCACTTGATACATTTGCTTTAACAAAGTATCCGTAGTGTTAGTAGCTGGGATTAACCTTCTACAGTGAAGCCCATGCTACGAGCAGTACCTTCAACCATGCGCATAGCTGCTTCTACATCAGCAGCGTTTAGGTCTTGCATTTTGGTCTCAGCGATTTGCTTAACTTGATCTTTGGTTACCTTAGCAACCTTTTTCGTGTTAGGCTCGCCTGAACCGTGTTCAACACCGGCGGCCTTCTTTAAAAGAACGGCTGCTGGCGGAGTCTTAGTTACGAAGTCGAATGAACGATCCTCGTAAACCGTAATAACAACTGGAATGATCATCCCAGCTTGATCGGCAGTACGAGCGTTAAAATCCTTCGTAAAGCCCATGATGTTAATTCCGGCTTGGCCCAATGCTGGACCAACTGGTGGAGCTGGTGTTGCTTTACCCGCAGGAATTTGCAATTTAACAATGTTAGCTACTTTTTTAGCCACGAGACATACCTCCTTGAGTCCGTGTTGTGGTAAATGGAGAGCAGATTTCTCCTCCCACACGTGTATGCAGAACATACTCATATAAACTACCACAATTATAACGACTTGCCAAGTGATTCTTCAGATTATTTAGGCAACTGGATCTACTTGATCAAAATTAAGCTCGGCACTCGTCTCACGACCGAACATATTAATGTTAACCTTAAGCTTACCCTTTTCGTGATCGATCTCGGTAATCTTGCCTTCCATACCTGAAAAGGCACCATCAACGATTTTGACCGTATCATCAACGTCCACATCAAGATCTTCGTGACGGCTGCTCATACCTAATCGTTTCAAAATCAGTTCAACTTCATCAGGCAGCAATGGTGTTGGCTTTGAACCTTGACCATGAGAACCGATAAAACCGGTAACACCTGGTGTGTTACGAACAATGTACCAAGCATCATCCGTCATCACCATTTCAACCAAGACGTATCCAGGGAAAGTCTTATCCATCTTGATTTTTTCCTTACCGTTTTTAACTTCACGCTCCTCTTCTTCGGGAACGACTACCCGGAAAATGTAGTCTTGCATCCCCATCGATTGGGCACGTGATTCCAAGTTCATCTTTACTTTATTTTCATAGCCAGAATAAGTATGAAGGACATACCATTGCTTTTCAGCTGATTCAACCATTTTGTTCCATCCTTTCCTAAAGGGACTGATACAGTCATTTAATCAAAATAAAAAAACTTCGACAGCGCGAAGTTTTCGTCGAAAACTATTATAGCATAGATTACCGTCTAGTGGCATTAAGCCAAAAACTTTAATCCCATTTGAACCAGATAGTCGATAACCCCCAAAAAGATCGCCATGGATAAGGCAACAAAAATCACGCTGCTTGTATCCTTCCGCGTCTGTTTGGCGCCAGGCCAAGAGACCTGCTTCATTTCGTCTTTAACAGCAACTAAAAATCTAAAAAAGCGCATGAGCTCCTCCTTACACCGGGTATTCGCGCGTTACCGGGTCTCCCGATGTAACGTATGCTTACCACAATACTTACAGTACTTTTTTACTTCAAGTCGAACTTTACGATTAGGACTAGCCGGGACCGTGTAGTTCCGGGATCCACAGACAGAACATGCTAACGCAACCTTCTTTTGAGCCACGTCTAACACCTCCTTATAGCAAGTTTCATAGTATCATCTAAGTAAAGACTGTGTCAAGGCGTGTGTCCGCTGAAGGTCATCTATCTGTTTTGTCGGATTTTTCGCTTGATACGCTCGTTAGCATTGTGAAATTGAATGTGGTCAATCTGAAACCGTTGGCAGATTTCTGCTTCAGTTTCACCTGATAATAACGCAATCAGAACTGATCTTTCCATTTTCGACATTTCCTTTTTGACGGTCTCAAAGAATTGCTGCTGAAAGATCACCAAATTTTCGGAAGAAAACAGTCGCTCATCGGCTAACGTTTCAGCAAAGAACGTTGGGTTAGCATCAATGGAAGTCACCGGGCCGGTGGCTTTGCGCTTTTTAGCGTTAATTCGCCGGGTATAATCACGCCGGCAATTCAGCAAAGCCGTTTTTAAATAGGAACCAAATGCGTGGGTTCTGGTGACGTCAAAACGCTTAACAACCTCCCACAGTACGATTCGCGATTCCTGCAGCCACTCTGACAGTTCTAACTCTTGGAGATAATAACGTTTCTGAATACTAAGAATCAGCGGATTATAACGGTCCATTAATTCTTTCAAGGCACTTTCACTTCCTTCGCGGGCCTTCTTGACTAGAACCCAATCAGCCTCTGTTTTGATATACATTTTGTTCTCCGATCTTTTTTAATATTTGATGGAAACAATATAACAACCGGCAGGATTGGTGTATACCAAACAGAAAACCTAATTATACATAATAAAAACAACCGATTCCTGATTTTGGGCTAACAAAACAGGTAACTCACGTTTTGTTGAGCTAGTCCAAATTCAAATCGGTTGTTTTTTAATCCTATTAAATTTTTTTGGCTACTTACGCGTATGATCGTCGTCACCTAAATGGTCGCGCAACTTTTCCAGCTTCGATAGCTGCCCTTCACTCCAAGGTGAATGACGAACCTGACCCTTATCGGCAAACTTCACAGCTTGCGTATGAACTTCTTTTCGAGTCTGGTTAATGTCCGTCAGCAACTCACCCGCAGGAATTCTCAGCGCCCCTGCAGAAAAGACGGTCCACTGTTCGGCTTGGTCGCTTGTAGCAACCGTTACCTGCGTGAAACGGGTCTGCTTTTGTTTGGTCAGCGCTTCGATATACTCGTCAGCAGTTTGATCCTGGCCCGTCCAAACAACTTCCAAGCCGTAGTGATCATACTTTTTAGACATCCCTGGAACATACATCGCGTCAAAGACCACGATCATTTCGATCCGCTGGTACTTGTGATACTCCGATAGAATCGTCAGTAAATTATCGCGGGCTTCTTCCAAACGGCCCGCTAATTTTAGCCGGTTCAAGTCCGGCCAATTGCCGATCATATTGTAGGCATCCACGATTAAAATATCTTTTTTCAATTAGTTCACCCAATTCATTTAATTCAGTGGGTGACGAGAAGAAAAGGCTTGATACATCAAAAGACTAGCAGCCACACTGGCATTCAAACTTTGCACGTGACCGACCATCGGGATCGTCAGCATTTCATCCACCGTTTTTTTCAGCAATGGCGAAATCCCCTTACCTTCGTTACCGATGATAATTCCCACCGGACCTTTAGCATCAAAGCGGCGGTAGTCAGTACCGTTCATATCCGTACCAAATACCCAAAGCCCCCGGTCCTTCAAATCTTTCACCGTATTCACTAAGTTAGTCACGCGAGCAACCGGTACGTGCTCGATGGCACCCGTAGAAGTTTTGGCAACCACGCCGGTCAATCCCACTGAGCGGCGCTTAGGAATAATAATCCCGTGTGCACCCACTGCATCGGCCGTCCGCATAATGGAACCTAAATTATGCGGATCATTAATGTTGTCCAGGATTAAGAAAAATGGCTGTTCATCCTTTTCCTGAGCACGGTCAAATAAATCATCAATACTAGCGTACTTATAAGCTGAAACAGCCAGTACAACTCCCTGGTGATTCTCATGAGGTGCTAGTCGTTCCAGCTTTGACTTAGGAACCATCTGGATCACCAAGGACCGCTTTTTAGCTAGCTTGATAATTTCACCAATCAGTTCGTGCTTCAACCCATCCTGAATAAAAACCTTGTTGATTTCCTGATCGCTCTTTAAAGCCGTAATGGCCGGATGGCGACCAAAAATAAATTCAGAAGGTTCTTCCGAATTCTGTTCATTATCTCTCATTTGGTAATCTCCCTGCTTCGACTTGTTCAATACACCATTGTGCCATTTCAGCCAAACGATCCGTTTGATTGCTCAGCGTTAAATAACCGAAAATGGCCTCAAATCCAGTAGAAATTCGATACGTCATCACACTGGTGTTTTTGGCGTGTGTGTAACTTTTAGCATTCCGGCCACGTTTAAAGTAATATTCTTCTTCTTCAGTCCAGTATTCATCTTGTTGCATTAAGGCAATCAGGCCAGCCTGTGCCTTAGCTGAGACGTACATCGTTGCCGTATGCTGTAATTTATTGGGTTTAGTGAGCCCCTGTTCAATTAAATGCCGCCGAATAAATACTTCGTAGGCTGCGTCGCCCATGTATGCTAACACGACGCCGTTCAACTGCCGATAATCCTGTTGTGTTTGTTCGCTCATGCGTTTCCTTTCCCATCGTCTCGGTGCCAGCGGGTCCCCTGAGGCGTATCCTCAAGAATGATCCCCTGCGCCTTCAACTGTTCACGAATCTCGTCACTGCGCTCAAAATTACGGTTTTTGCGGGCATCTAACCGTTCGCTGATTAAAGATTCAATGCCGTCGTCGTTGAGCGTTTCGTGTTTAAATTCAATTCCAAAAATATTCACTAGTTCGGATAAGGTCTTTAAAATAAAGGCCAGACTATCCTTAAAAACCACTGGTCGTTCTGCGTAAACATTGCCTAACTTAGCCAATTCATAAACCTGAGTAATCCCATTTTGCACGTTGAAATCATCATCCATTTGGTCAACAAAATCAGCCTCAATTTGACGAATTTCCTGTTCAATTTTAGGATCACTGCCCAGTTCTGCATCCTTAAGCCGATAATTCAAATTATTAAAGGCAGTTTGCAGCCGTTTTAGATTATTGGAGGCATCATCAAGGTTGCCCTGCGTATATTGAATTGGCCGACGATACTGGGTTGTTGCCATAAAGAAGCGCAATACCTGCGGGTCCACGGTCTTCAAAATATCGTGAACCGTCACAAAGTTTCCTAGTGATTTACTCATTTTTTCATTGTCATCGCCAACAGTCACAAACCCGTTGTGTAACCAATAATTAGCAAATTTTTGACCGGTCTTAGCTTCACTCTGAGCAATTTCGTTTTCGTGATGCGGAAAGGTCAAGTCCTGCCCGCCACCATGAATATCAAACGTATCGCCTAAATACTTGGTAGACATCACGGAACATTCAATGTGCCAGCCTGGCCGACCTTTACCCCATGGTGAATCCCATGAGATTTCATCCGGTTTGCCCGCTTTCCACAGTGCAAAATCCACTGGGTCTTCCTTACGGTCAACTTCTTCAGGATCCACGTGCTGACTGGCTCCCACTTCAAGATCGTCAATGTTTTGGTGAGACAGCTGACCATAGTGGGCAAACTTACGGGCGCGGTAATAGACGTCACCCTCAGATTCATAAGCATAACCTTTTGCGATTAAGTCCTGAATAAACTCAATAATATCTTTAATGTTTTCGGTTGCGCGGGGGTGCTTGGTTGCTGGTTCAATGTTCAGCGCCTTCGTATCTTCCATAAAAGCCGCAATAAAACGGTCTGCTATTGCAGGAACCGTGGTGTGAGCTTCCTTAGCAGCCTTGATCATTTTATCGTCAACATCCGTAAAGTTAGAAACGTATTTAACGTGATAGCCCTTATATTCGAAGTAGCGACGAATAGTGTCAAATGCAATGGCACTGCGCGCATTACCAATATGGATGTAATTATATACAGTTGGTCCGCAAACGTACATTTTTACAATCCCCGAAGTAATGGGTGTGAACACTTCTTTTTGTCGTGTAAGTGTGTTGAATACCTTAAGCATGTGCGAACTCCTCTCTGATTAATCGTAAGTATATTTTATCATAATTAATCTCTGTTCCGACGTTTTTAGAGACATCATTAAAATTAATTAGGATTCATGACCTACAATAACCGTTTTAAACGTCTATAAACAGCAAAAAAGGCTGGCTGCAGATTTGCTTACCTGCAATCAAGCCTTCTAAACCTTTAACTAGTTATTCTCCAGTTGTGCCAACGTTTGAGCAACGTGCTCTAACGTCTTGTCACGACCGACTAATTCAATTGATTCTGGTAATTCTGGTCCGTGCATTTCATGAGTAACGGCAATTCGGATTGGCATCCAAAGTTTCCGTCCTTTGATTCCAGTGTCTTTTTGAATTGCTTTGATTGTTGCCAAAATTTGAACTTTATCAAAAATTGGTAATTTCTTGATCCGTTCAGAGAATTCTTTCAGGACAACCGGAGCTGTATCGTTAGAAATTTCGTCCAATGCATCGCCGCTGACCTCTTCAGGTTCCTCAAAGAAGACGCTGGCCATGTCATTGATTTGAGCCATGTAGCTCATTTGCTGCTTATACAGGTTAATCAGCTGACGTGCCCATTCAAGGGTCTTAGCATCCGGATTTTCTGGAACGTTACCCGCTTGTATCAGCTGCTGCAAGGCTAAGTCAACCACAACATCCTCATCAGAAGACTTCACGTATTGGTTGTTGATCCATTCCAGCTTCTTCTTATCAAAAGTAGCGGGTGACTTGCTTAACCGCTTTTCGTCATACATCTTGACGAATTCCTTCAGTGAGTAAATTTCATCCTCACCCTTTGGTGACCAGCCAAGCAAGATGATAAAGTTCAGCAAAGCATCTGGTAAATAACCTAACTTACGGTACTGTTCAATAAATTGGAGAACCGTTTCGTCACGCTTAGACAACTTCTTACCAGTATCCTTGCTAATGATCAGACTCATGTGTCCAAACTTCGGTGGTGTCCAGCCAAAGGCTTCGTATACCATCAGTTGCTTAGGCGTATTGGCAACATGATCGTCGCCACGAAAAACGTGAGAAATCTTCATCAAATGGTCATCCAAAACAACCGCAAAGTTGTAGGTTGGAATACCATCAGCCTTAACGATGACAAAGTCACCGCCAATGGTGTCGGAATCAAAGGAAACCTTGCCCTTAACCATGTCATCCCAAGCATAGGTTTTATGTTCAGGAACGCGGAACCGGATAACCGGTTTCAAGCCCTTAGCTTCAGATTCAGCCATCTTAGCTTTGATCTCATCATCCGACATACCAGCATATTCGTATTCGTAGTGAGGCATTTCGTGTCTGGCACGCTGTGCTTCACGGTCTGCTTCAAGTTCATCTTCAGTGCGGTAAGACTTGTAGGCTTTGCCTTCATCCAGCAGCTGCTGAATGTAAGGCTTGTAGATGTCAAAACGTTCTGATTGACGATAAGGACCGTATTCGCCTGGTTTATCAGGGCCTTCATCCCAGTCCAACCCTAACCAGCGTAAATTGTCCAACTGGCTCTTTTCACCATCAGCCACATTTCGTTTTGTATCGGTATCTTCGATTCGAATAATAAACTTACCCTTGTAGTGACGCGCAAACAAGTAATTAAATAGTGCTGTCCGTGCGTTACCAATATGCAGATGTCCAGTAGGACTAGGTGCATACCGAACGCGAATTGAATCATTTGCCAATATCTATTCCGCCTCTTTCAAAATATTTCGATTTGAAACTCAGTTTGCTCGTCAACAAAGGGATACACCGATTGATGCATCCCCTGTCAGCGAACACTTCATACAATGTTCTAGTGTACCAAAGAATCGCTATCTTTTCTAAGTGTACAATGGAACTTCCGAAAAGAAAAGTTAGTTTGACTTCTTCTTATTGTTTTTTTGCTTTCCAGCATTATTTCGATTAGCGTTTTCTTTTTTTTCATTTTCCTCATTAATTTCATGAGTCGAATGAGCTGGTTTAGCGAAGATCATCCGCCCGGCATCCGTTTGAATAGCAGACGTAACGATCACATCTAGATGTTCGTTCAGGTAGAAGCGACCATCCTCAACAACCACCATGGTCCCGTCATCCAAATAGGCAACCCCTTGCTGACGCTCCGTCCCGTTCTTGACTACCATAACGTCTAGGTGTTCCCCTGGAATCACTCGCGGTTTCAAAGCGTTAGCCAAGGCGTTGATGTTAAGCACCTGAACCTTTTGAAATTCAATCACTTTATTCAGATTGTAATCATTAGTGACAATCACACCGTCAACTTCTTTGGCCAGCCGAATCAGCTTACTATCGACCTCAGAAATATCATCGTAATCGCCCTCATACATTTCAACCGGAATAATGTTTTCCTCACGCAGCTTATTGAGAATATCCAGACCTCGACGGCCGCGGACCCGCTTAATACTGTCGCTAGAATCAGCAATGTACTGCAACTCGTACAGAACAAAATTAGGAACTAGCAGCGTTCCTTCAATGAATCCCGTTTTCACTAAGTCATAGATCCGGCCATCAATCAAAATATTGGTATCCAGGATTTTGTAATGGTGGTAGTTGTCATCGATTGGCCGGTCAATGATACTGTCACTGTCGTCGTCATTTTTCTTGTTTCGGAACGTAAACAGTTTACGCCATTCATCCCGCTTTGTGGTTCCCAGCCGAAACCCTAACCAACCAAATAAGATCATCAGGATAATCGGTACTACCCCGCTGAAGATCGGCGAGTTCAACCGGTACAGCGGAGTGGAAATCAAAATTGCAAAAATTAATCCCACAATCGTTGATACACTGCCGAACAGTAAATAAGCCGGACTCTTTGAGGTCAACGACTTCTCAAAGCGATTGATTAGGCGCTCGATGTAACCTGAAAAAATAAGGGATAATAGCCAAAACACTAGCGCACCAATGACGGCGTTTGAGATCTCGTTGTTAAACCAGGTTCGCGTCGAATAACCGAAGCCTGCCCAGACTAAGGGCAGGTATACAACCCCAAGTCCAATACCAATAAACGCAAAAATTCCCTGAATGATTGCTCGTTTCTTATTCAATCAATTCACCTCCAACTTCATTATGCTAAAATTTTGTGCAATGCCTCTCCAAGCGTAGCCACGCCAATGACTTCAATGTCAGTTGGCGCTGTCCAATCCTTTAGGTTGTTTTTGGGGATATAAATTCGCTTAAAACCAAGTTTAGATGCTTCCTTGACCCGGTCTTCAACCCGATTGACCCGGCGAACTTCACCAGTAAGCCCAATTTCGCCAACGTAACACTCATTAGGGTTAGTCCCCTTATCACGATAGGAGCTGGCAATACTAATTGCTAATGCCAAATCAATGGCAGGCTCATCCAGTTTAACACCGCCAGCCGCTTTCAAATAAGCATCCTGATTTTGCAGCATCAAATTGGCCCGCTTTTCAAGAACTGCCATGATCAATGATACTCGATTTCGGTCAAGACCGGAAGCCGTCCGCTGAGCGTTGCCAAATACAGAAGGTGTCAATAGCGCTTGAATTTCAACTAGAATTGGTCTGGTCCCTTCCATTGAGACAACGATTGCAGAACCAGTCGCGTCCTTCAAGCGTTCTTCCAAAAAGATTTCTGAAGGATTTTTAACTTCTTTCAAACCGTCTTCCTGCATCTCAAAGATTCCCAGCTCATTAGTTGAACCAAAACGGTTCTTAACAGCTCGTAAAATTCGGTAAGTATGGTGAAGATCACCTTCAAAATAAAGCACAGTATCCACCATGTGCTCTAAAACTTTTGGACCGGCAATAGCTCCGCCCTTAGTCACATGCCCCACCACAAAGATTGTAACGCCCTGTGATTTGGCAATCCGCATCAATTCGGCAGTCACCTGCCGAATTTGTGAAACGGAACCGATAGCTGAAGTAATCTCTGGTTCAGACATGGTTTGAACTGAGTCGATCACGACGTAGTCAGGTTTCATTTCGTTGATATTCGCCCGGATCCGGCTCATATCGGTTTCAGGATACAAGTAAAGATTGTCGCTGGCAACCCCTAATCGGTTAGCACGCATTTTAATTTGATTGGCACTTTCCTCACCAGAAACGTATAACACCTTACCGCCAGTTTGACTCAGCTGGCCGGAAACTTGGAGCAGTAAGGTCGACTTACCAATTCCTGGATCCCCGCCAATTAGAATCAATGATCCGGGAACGACACCGCCTCCCAAAACACGGTTGAGTTCACCCAGCTGAGTTTTAACTCGCGGCTCCTTTTGCATCGAAACTTCAGCCAATTTTTCTGGCTTAGTTACTGTTCCGCCACTCAAACTAGTCGCTGTTTTCGCCGTCGTGGTCGCTGGCGCGATCACTTCTTCAACGAACGTATTCCACTTGCCGCAATTAGGGCAGCGGCCCAAAAAGCGGGGTGCTTGATAACCGCATTCCTGACAGACAAACTGTGTCTTTTCCTTCGCCAATCGATTCAATCCTTTCCGGTAACACTTTGACTAATACTAACCAATCTTATTTTAGCATAGTCTAAACCTTTTGCAGGCTTAGACCACTGAGCTTAAATTCTTTTTAATTACTTGCCTGAAGAACCAAAACCGCCTTGCCGTTCCTGCTGCGGCTTTTGTTCACCATCAACCGTTAAGTAGTGCATAAAGATTCCCTGACCAATTCGGTCGCCCTTAGCAATCTTGGCATCCGTTAACCCAAAATTAAGGACTTGCATAAAAATTTCGCCCTCGTTGCTGTCGTTATTATAGTAGTCGGCATCGATAACACCGATCCCATTAGGAATCACCAAACTGCGCTTAAGTGGGTTACTGGAGCGGTTGGCTAAGATCAAAACCTCGTCGTCGCCCATATAAGCTTTAATCCCCGTTGGAATTAAAAACGGTTTAAGAATCTTCTTAGCTCGTTGAAGTGTGCTGTCATCAACGTTTTCTTGATGACGAATCGCCCACAGTACCTTTAAAAAATTCATTTTCCAGATGCTTGGTACTTTAAAATCAACGGCACTTTCGAAGTCGTATCCTGCCGCTCGTTTAGTTGCTCGGTACGGTATATGCAGTCCTTCATTAACGTATGAAGAAACAATTTCAAACCCTCGTGTCATGTCATTATCCCCTTTCATGCATGTGTTTTATCTTACACTATAAAGGGGCTGGAAAACACCCCAAAAGTTGCTCATAGTAAGCTCACTTTCACCGGTAAATGTTGTACAATAATGACTATGAAACGAGAAGGAGTGTGATCCATTTGAGTAATGATAAAACAGCTGCAATCAGCAGTGATCAAATTACCCGTTATCAGACTTTATTTAACGACCGTAAGGATGCCAAAGTGGTGGAACGTGCCGTTTCCCATCAAGGTATCCTAGCTACCAGTGCCGATTTTGCTTCGGACACTGATATGACGCCCGTTTTTTCCGTAGAGCTAGACACTGGCAAAGTAGCCAATCAAAAGCAAAGTGGCCGTTGCTGGATGTTTGCGGCGTTAAACACCATGCGCCATCATCTAGCTGACCTATTCAATCTTAGCGATTTTGAACTCTCTCAAAACTACACTAACTTCTGGGATAAATTCGAAAAGGCGAACTACTTTTACCAAAACGTTTTGGATACCGCTGATCAGCCATTGACCAGCCGTAAAGTGGCCTTTCTCATGGCCACACCACAACAGGATGGCGGTCAATGGGACATGCTATGCGCCATTATTGAAAAGTATGGTATCGTACCAAAGTCAGTCATGCCTGAAACCTATAATAGTTCCAAATCAAGCGAACTAAACAGTACTTTGAACAAGAAGCTACGTAAGGATGCCGTTACTCTCCGTGGCTTAACGGCCAAAGGTGCCAGCGATGATGAAATTACGGCTGCCCGCGACAAGATGCTGGGCGAAGTTTACCGGCTGCTTTGCTACACGTTAGGTGAACCCGCACAGAAATTTGATTTTGAATATCGCGATGACGACAAGAACTACCACCTCGACCGTGGTTTAACGCCAAAGTCGTTTTACGATAAATACGTTGGCTGGAACTTGACCGATTACGTTTCCATCATCAACTCGCCCACTTCGGATAAGCCCTACAACAAAACTTATACCGTTGAAATGCTGGGTAACGTTGTTGGCGGCCGTGAGGTCAAACACTTAAACGTCACCATGGACGATTTCAAGCAGCTCGCCATCGCCCAGTTGAAAGATGGTCAAAGTGTTTGGTTCGGCTGCGATGTTGGCCAAAGTTCAGACCGTCAAAAGGGAATCATGGACACCAACGCTTACAACAAGAACGACCTGCTGGACATGGACCTGTCCATGACGAAGGCAGAACGCTTGGATTACGGTGAAAGTCTGATGACCCACGCCATGGTTATCACCGGTGTTGATCTGGTTGACGGCAAACCGACCAAGTGGAAAGTTGAAAACAGCTGGGGTGAAAAAGTAGGCACCAAAGGCTACTTCGTGATGAGCGACAGCTGGATGGAAGAATACTGCTACCAAGTTGTTGTTAACAAGAAGTACCTTAGTCCTGAACTGCGCAAGGCGCAAAAAGAAGCACCAACCGTCTTAGCACCATGGGATCCAATGGGTGCACTCGCTTAATCGCTTAAATTTAAACAGCCTGATTATCAGTCATAGCCGACTGATAATCAGGCTGTTTTTTGAACTCAAACGACTTTCTGCCCTTTAACTTAGCTCTTTTTTAGTAACTACGTTAAGTTTGGTATCAAAATCATAAATAATGGGGACACCGTTTGGAACCTCCAAATGATCAATATCTGAATCATTGATGCGGTCGATATATTTAATCAGCGCTCTCAACGTACTCCCGTGGGCAACCACTAATTGATTGTGTCCGTCCAGCAACCGCGGTGCGATTTCATCCTGCCAGTATGGCATCAGACGATCATAGGCCATTTCAAGGCTTTCGCCCCTTGGCTCCGTCACACCTAAGGGAATGTATCGCGGATCTTGATCAGGCTTGTCCAACAGTGGCGGTACCACATGATAACTACGCCGCCAAAGCTTAAACTGTTTTTCACCGACTTCGGCTTTTACCGTAGCCTTCTTTTTGCCGCGTAACGCGCCATAGTGACGTTCATTCAGACGCCAGGATTTCGTTACCGGGATATATAACTGGTCAATTTCGCCCAGCACAATGTTAGCCGTCATGATTGCCCGTTTCAACATGGAGGTATGCAAGTGTTCAAACTGCAGTCCTGTCTGTTTAATGGCTTTTCCGGCTTGATGCGCCTGGTTGATTCCCTTTTCCGTCAGCGGCACGTCACTCCAACCAGTAAACACGCCATCGCGATTGGCTTGACTTTCGCCATGGCGCAAAATGACTAATTTAACCATAAACCTGATCCTCTCTTCTCATGCTCTTACATTCACATAACAGTATATCACCGGCGCTAAATTCAATAAAGGGACCCCGCCATTAAGTCGAGATCCCTAAATTAAATTTAATGAGCCGCATTTAATAGCAGCATCAAAATTGGAATAACCAGTAAACTCAGCAGCGTTGATTCAGTTACCATAACCGCCGCAAAGCTCGAATCAGCCCCGTAAAGTTTCGACACAACGGGTGCATTAGTCATTACCGGCATCGCTGATTGAATAATGAAAACCTGCTTCATCATCACCGGCATACCCGTAGGCAAAACCAGAAGTGCCATTAAAGCAGGCGCCAGAATAAACCGGCCGAAGAGGATACCTAAACTGCCGCGGTTGATCGTTAAGTCGTGCAGGTCAACATTAGCAATCGCAATCCCAATAAAAATCATGGAAAGCGGTACGGTCAAGCCGCCAATGTAATTCAAATCTGCCATGATAAAGTTGGGTAGTTGAATTTTCAGCAGGACCAATACCACACCAACCATGAACCCTAGCAATGGCGGTGAGAAAACCTTTTTAAGGGTCTGACCTAGACTAAAGTGGTAATCACCCTGACCATCACGCTGGATCAAGTAAACTCCTAAAGTCCAAAAAATCGTGGTGTTTGCCATGTAGTAAACCAGAACGTACGGTAAACTTTTGGCAGCACCAAATAATGCCACGTTAACGGGCAGACCGACAAACACCGTATTTGAATTAAAAAACATTGATTCGAAAAGTCCGCGATGACTTTCCCTAATATGTAGAACTTTAGCGACAATGATTGAAATCCCAAATAGGATCATCATTGAGACTACTGGGAAACGCAAGTCTGGCAACGTTTCAACTAACCGCTTAAACGTAAACTTGCTGGTAATGGTGTATGCCATATATGCTGGCAAGGCTACCTGAGTCACTAATCGAGCAATTAATTTACTAGCTGATTCGTTAAACCAGCCGAGATTAGTCAGAAGGTAACCTAACGCAATCATTAAAAGAATTTCAACTACGCCCGCAACGCTTCGGGCGAATAATAGCAACATTGTGTGTTAACCCCTCTTTCACATCAAAAATTAATATTCATTATAGCATAATTCTATAACGTTGACTTCACAACCTTCTAAATAACATCATCCTCTGCATTCACTGGACGAATATTTTTTGGCAGTAAAGATAGCTTTCTTCATTATACGGTTTACGGGAACCATAATTTGTGATGTAATAGTACAGTTAGGCGAATAAATGTCTGACCTTTTTCTTAAAAACGACTTAAGCTTCATTTAAAATTGACACGACTTTAACAATTAGACCTATAATGCAAAGAGATTTTACAGAGGCGAGGGAAACTAATGGCATCAAATAATTTCGATCCAAATCAAAATAACCAACCAACACGACGCAGTGATTATTCACACTTTAAACGTCGAAAAAAGCACCGCGGTTTACTCTGGAGCATTCTGATCGTAGTCTTGATCCTGCTTACTGGCGGAATCGCTTATGGCTACCACGCCTATAATCAGGCTAAGAAAACTTTTGATAACACTTTTCAAGCTGGTCAAACCAATAAACTTAGAAATGTCGATGACGTTATTAAGCAAGGCAAGCCTTTCTCCATTCTCTTAATGGGAACCGATACTGGTGCCCTAGGCAGAAATGATGTTGGCCGAACAGATACCTTGATTGTTGCCACCATTAACCCTAAAAAAGAAACGGCGTACCTCACCAGTATTCCTCGTGATACCCGGGTTCAAGTAAAGGGAGATTCACAGCCGTACGAAAAGATTAACGCCGCCTACACCATTGGCGGCCCAGCAGCCTCAGTTTCGACCGTCGAAAATCTATTGGATATTCCAATTGATTTTTACGCTATCGTTAACATGGGCGGGCTGGAAAGAATGGTCAACGCCGTTGGCGGGGTTGATGTCGTTCCACCAATGACCTTCCACTATGGCAATGCCAACGTGGTTAAGGGTCAAAAAATCCACCTCAATGGTAAAGAAGCCTTGGATTATTCACGAATGCGTGAAGAAGATCCACTGGGTGATTACGGCCGTCAAAGACGTCAGCGACAAGTCCTTCAAAAGTTAGTTGTTAAGGGTGTTGGGATTACTTCGATTCCGCGCTATAAGCAAATTTTAACGTCATTAAACGGTAATATGAAAACGGATATGACGTTTAACGACATGTTGGCTATTCGGACGAAGTATGGTAATGCTAGTCACCATATTAAATCACAGACATTACAGGGGCAGGACGCCATGATTAACGGCGTCTCTTACCAGGTAGCCCCGCTTTCAGAATTACAAAAAGTTTCAAATAACATTCGCCACACATTAGATCTGAACGAATCTTCCAAATTATCATCAAGTTCTACCGGTACTGGTGACGACAGTAACTATACGTCATCGAGTAATAGTTCAGGCTACTAATAATTAAAGAGCTTAGCGCCTTGCGCTAAGCTCTTTTTTTGATGTCATTTTAAAAAGTCAGTTGATCTAAAAATGGTTTGATATCCCTTTGTTTATCGGTCGGCTTTTCTTGAACGACTACCTTTAACTTCGCGTCCGTAGTTAAGTAACGTAGGGCCTTTGCTTCGTCTTTATCAACGGCGACACCGTCCATTAGCATCTTCATCCCGTCTTGAAAGGCCAGAATACCTAAATTAATACCAACCTCGCTGAGATTGATACCGCCTTTAACCAGTTTAGCCATGTCTTTAGCAGTTTCAGTTAGCAGTATGGGACGAAACTTATCAAAGCGGGAGTTCTGATAGATAGCTAGCATCTTTTTGATGGTCAGTACGTTAGCTTCAATTCCCAATGGTGCGGACTGGAGAATTAAAGTCCGCCGCAGAGGGTCTTTTGCCACCCGATTCGATACCACTAGGATTCGGTTAGGCATGGTAACTTTAACCCATCCGCGAGCGACTTGACTCGGTAACAGGCGGCTGCCAATACGTGCTAACTGGATATCCATTGTCATAACGGTTATTCCCCTTCGTTATGTGTCTCCGGTTCAAAATGCCGGATGCCCTTTTGACCGCTTCTTTCTAAGTGTGCTACTACTTTATCTAGTGGCTGGTCCCGAATGGTAAACGCGTCCATCAGAATCGGTAAATTGACCCCTGAAATCATGGCCATCTGTTCGGGTTGCCGACTAACAATTTGCCCGGCAACAGTAAATGGTGACCCACCCCATAGGTCAACTAAAAATAACACTGAATCCGCAGCATCAAACTTACTAAGTGCGGTTTTAAATTTAATCATTAAGTCATCGGATGTTTCTCGATCTTTAAAAATCACAGTTGCAACGTTTGTCTGCTTCCCAAAAATCATTGTTGCAGACTGCAGAAGTCCCTCAGCTAAATCACCGTGGCTGGCAATCACAATGGCAATCACGACATTGCCTCCTCATCATTCAACAAAAAAATTTTTAGCATTTTTAATTACGCTCATTTGGTATCATCATAGCACATTGGCCCAACTCATGCTTTTCCGTTTAACAAAACTAGCGAGCCAAGGTGAGGATTTCCTTCGGTGCTGCAAACACATAGTCTGCACCCTCAATTTTTTGAACTGGACCGTTTTGCCAGGTAACCAGACCGCATTTAATGCCAGCAGCATGAGCTGCCTGAAGATCATATTTAGTGTCACCAATGTAAACGGTTTCCTCAGGATCTGCTTTTAAGCGATCAATTGCCACCAAAATAGGATCCGGCGCTGGCTTACCCCGTTTAGCATCCTCAAAGAACACAAACTGACTAAAGTACTGGTCCAGTCCAAGCGGGGTCACGTCACGTTTAAACTCATAGTTCTGTTTTGACGTCATAATAGCGAGCTGTACCCCTGGCTGCTGGTTTAAGCCTGAAAGCATTTCTTCGATACCATCATAAACGTGAGTTAAAGGTTGAAATTCTGGAATCGTCTGTGCCCATTCATTCAGAATCGTCTGAATGAGATCTGCTGGCACTTTCAGTTGCTTAAGCGCGTCAAGACTAGTAATTCCAAACGTTCGGACTAACTCACTGTAAGGGTGCTTAATTTGGTGCTGACGGAGGACCTTATCCAGGGCTTTCATATACATTGCTTCAGTATCCAGTAAGGTGCCATCCACATCAAAAATAAAATTTTTCATTAATTGTGACCTCCGAAAAAAGATTCAATAAAAAAAATCGGAATACTTAACCAAAACTGGTCAATCATTCCGAGTTTACGTATGCGGCCAAGAGGACTCGAACCTCCACCGGGAAAACCCCGACAAGATCCTTAATCTTGCGCGTCTGCCAGTTCCGCCATGGCCGCATCAACAAGAAATAATATACCAGAATTATAACTTGTTTTCAATGGTTATTTGGAAAATATTCATATTTACTCTGCATTTACCGTTGCGCCTTGCCGGTCAATATCAAAAATCCGTAGGCTGCCCTTCACGTCCATATCTGATAATTTCTGTCGTAAAACGATCAGCTGAGGCTCCGTGCCAAAGGTGCCAATCGTAGGCCCAGCACCGCTTAGATAAGTACCATAGATGCCAAACTTATGGGCTGTTTCACGAATCATCGGCAGTTCCGGAACCAACTTTGTCCGGGCAATTTCATGAAATTGATCGCGTTCCATCATGTGACTAGCTAATTCCCAATTATTAGTCGCAAGGGCCGCAACCATGACGTTGGCAACACTGCTGCCAACAACCGCTTGCTTACGAGGAAGTTCATCCGAAAGCACTTTTCTGCTTTCAGATGTTAATAATGATTCATTTTTAATAAACGCCAGCATCTTTAACCCTTCTGGCATTCCTAATTTAACGGTTGTAGCACTTTCTCCATCATAGTCAGAAACAACAACGTCGCCAAGTAATCCAGGTGCAACGTTATCTGGATGTCCCTCTATCTTTGCGGCTATGGTCACTTGATCAGCTAACGAAAGATCCATTTCGCCTAATTCATTCGCAATTTTAACCCCCGCAATCACAGCGGTAGAAGAGCTCCCAAGGCCACGGGCAACGGGAATATCTGACATCACAGTGAGCTGATGAGGCTTAAGCTTGGGGTTCACTGCTAACGCTGCTTGAACGATCAAATTTTGCTTGTCGTTTGGTACATCCGGCCCCAGGGCATGGTTCACACGCCACTCTTCCGTTTTTTCTTCCACAATTACAGTCAGGTATAAATGCAGCGCAACGCCGATAGAATCAAATCCCGGCCCTAAATTAGCCGATGTCGCTGGAACTCGAATAACAATTTTACCCATAAATTAACCCTCCAATACTGAATTGTCACTTCGTAGAAACAATCTCAGTTTTCACTAACTATTATCAAGTACATTAATTTAAATTTCAATCCCGCTTACTTAATTCAGCGGTTATTTTGAATGATCGTTTTTTGAAACATTAATTTACCGTGACATTTACCGCAAACAAATTTTTGTGTATTGATTCGCCGTTTCCGCTGGTATATCTGACCACATTGTTCACAGCGATAAATTAGATATTTAGCTGGCTTAGCCTGCTGGGGCTGCCGTGGTGCGTAACGCAAACCGCCAACAGCTCGCAGCAGCTGTTTAAACGCCTTGGTTCGGTGCTGACCGGATTGGCCAGCTAGATGGAGGTGATAATGCACCAGCTCGTGCTTGATGACTCCCTCCAACGTTGCTTCACCAAACATCGTCAGCATCCGCGGATTAATATCAATATGGTGGTCCTGCAAATGATACCGGCCACCGGTAGTTTTCAACCGGCCGTTAAAAACCGCTGTATGCCTAAACGGTTTACCAAATGACTGCAACGAAATGCGTTCAACTAACTGCTGCAATTCTCGATCAGTCATTTGGCGCCACCATGGTTAACTGAATCCGGTGCCGCTGTTCATCAACTTCAAGGACCCACACCGTCACGATGTCACCCACTGAAGCAATCGCAGCCGGATTGCTGACGTACGATTTTGATAGATGTGAAATGTGCACGAGACCATCCTGTTTGACCCCGATATCAACGAAAACGCCGAAGTCCACCACGTTTCTGACGGTGCCTTGCAGTTTCATGCCTGGTTTCAAATCGCTTATCTGTAAAACATCCGTCCGTAAAATTGGTGCAGGCATCTCATCACGGCGGTCACGTCCTGGCCGTTGAAGACTCTTCAAAATGTCCTGCAGTGTCGCTGTTCCGACATTTAACTGGTGACTTAGCCCTTTAACATCAATGTTTTCCAACGCCGATGCCATTGCTGGCGTTCCCACCTGACTCAATTTTAAGCCCAAGCTAGCTAACACTTGTTTGGCAACCGGATAACTTTCGGGGTGAATATCAGTGTTATCCAACACGTTTTTACCGTTAATGATCCGCAAAAAGCCAACCGACTGTTCGTAAGCCTTAGGTCCCAGTCGTGGCACTTGTTTAAGTTCTGGCCGACTGCTAAAGCTGCCATTTTCTTCTCGATAAGCCACGATGTTGATTGCGGTTTGTTTTGAAAGACCTGAAATATGTGCCAACAATTCGACACTGGCACGGTTCAAATCAACGCCAACTTGGTTAACTGCCGTTTCAACTACCCGGTTCAGCTGCTCATCGAGGCCGCTTTCCGGGACATCATGCTGATACTGACCAACACCCACGGATTTAGGATCGATTTTTACCAGTTCAGCCAACGGATCCTGCAGTCTGCGGCCAATGCTGACCGCAGAACGTTCCTCAACGTTAAAGTTGGGGAATTCCGCACGGGCCACCGCGCTGGCAGAATAAACCGAAGCACCCGCTTCATTGACAATAGTGTATCTCACATCTCGTTCGACCTGCTTAATGGCTTCCGCCACAAATTGCTCGGATTCACGGCTGGCCGTTCCATTACCGATGGCGATCATATCAACTTGGTAATCGTTTAATAATTTGATAAACGCTGGCATAGCCTGTGCACGCTTAGTAGCTGAGGCCGGCTTATGCGGATAGATCACCTGCTTAGCTAGGTACTTGCCGTTACCGTCCATAATTGCCAGTTTACAGCCGGTTCGATATGCCGGGTCAAAGCCCATCACCACGTGATTTTTCAGCGGTGCTTGCATCAGCAGATGGTACAGATTATTACCGAAGACTTGAATGGCATGAGCTTGGGCGGTTTCTGTCAGTGACCGCCGCAATTCACGTTCAATAGCGGGACCAATGAACCGTTTATAGGCGTCCTGATATGCTGACTCAACGATGGCAACCGATGGGCCCTGATGGCGGCCAATTAATTGAAACTTCAGATACCGCTCAATCGCTGCTGTATCAACGCTAATTTTAACGGTTAAAACACCCGCTTTTTCACCGCGGTTCAAAGCCAGAGTTTGGTATGGGCTTAGCTTTTTCAAAGCGGATTGAAAGTCATAGTAAATATGATAAACCTGATCTTCATCCTTTTCCTGACCATTACGCTTTAATTTACTGGTCAAAATTCCGTTATGCTGCGTGTAGTGCCGAACCCATTCACGGAACCCAGCTCGTTCGCCAATGGCTTCAGCAAGGATTTCATGAACCCCGTCCAGCACACTATCCAGATCCGGCACTTGCTCGTTTGTGTACTGATCCGCCACCGTTTCAATGTCTGCCGCCTTAAATTGCAAAACCCACTGTGCTAACGGATAGAGGTCGGCGTCCTTAGCAATGGTTGCTTTGGTTCGCCGTTTTTGCTTATAAGGCAAATACAAATCTTCGACCTGCTGCATTTGAGTTGCAGCATTAATAGTTACCGACAGTTTAGGCGTCAATTTCCCTTGTTCGGAGATTTGGTTCAGAACTTCCTGCTTTCGCTGCTGCAGCTTACTGATTCGGTGAGCTTCATCCTGAATTTCTCGAATCTCAACTTCGTCAAGATTACCAGTCATTTCTTTTCGGTACCGGGCAATGAACGGCACTGTATTATTATCATTTAATAAATCCAGCGTCACGTCGATTTGATGGCTTTTATAGGCTGGGAGTGCCTGTTTAATCAGTTTTAACGTTTCAGTTTCCATTATTCAACATCCTTACGTGTAGTGAATTCATTATACCATGCAGTCATCAAATCAAAGCCACAAAAACAGAGCGTGCAACCTTTGATGATACGGCCACACGCTCTATTATCAATTCCTTTTTACATCACCATTGCCATAATTCGCTGTGCTGCGGAGGTGATTTTTGACATCATGTTTTCTTGTTCGTGTTCAGAATCATTAAAGGCTTCAACGTTTACCGTCTGAGCATCAGCATCGATGGCATCAACCATTGCCTGACAAGCTTGAGCGTAATTCCGGTAAGCAGCGACTAACTGTTTGTGTTTTCCCAAGATTCGGACGGGAACTGAAGCCTGCTGAAGCCGGTTCAAGTTCTCAGTGTAGGCATCCGTACCCTTTTGGAAAGTTGACTTAATGTCAGTCAGTGTTTCCGTTCCCAAATCAGCAACCGTTTTATCATCAATTGCTTGACGCAATTTTTCAAAATCAGGGTTCATATCCGAACCGGTTTTTTCAGTATCTTCAATCACTTTGCTTAAAGCAGGTAAATAACTTGCCATTGTTTTGGGTTTCATTGAAATTCCTCCTATTTCTCAAACCGCCGTTGAATAACCTTGACGATTTCGACAATTGCAATCATCAGAATACCGGCACTAAAGACAACTCCCCACTGAAGCAAATTAAGCTCCGTTAAGTGGAAAACGGTGTTGAAGCCGGGGACAACAATTGTAATTGCTAATAATAAGAACGCCGTCAGAATCGCCCAGTTTAACGAGCGGTTCTTAAAGAGACCAACTTTGAAAATTGATTCATGAATCGACTTAGAGTTAAAAGCGTGAAACAGCTGAATCAAGCCAAGTGTTGCAAAAGCCATTGTGAGGGCATCAGCATGAGCTAACTGCTCACTGGCATGAACTGGGAACTGTAGGGATAAATCGTATACACCAAGTGTCATCAGCCCTTCCAGCAGTCCTTGATACAGCACGTTGCCGAACACACCACCGGATAAGAAATTCGATGACCGTCCCCTTGGCTTGCGTTTCATAATATCTGGTTCTGCGGGTTCCAAGCCAAGTGCGATTGCTGGAAAAGTATCAGTCACCAGGTTGATCCAGAGAATCTGCACTGGTGCCAAAATTTGCCACCCTAACAGCGTCATCACGAACAGTGCTAGAACTTCACCAATGTTAGCAGACAAGAGGTACTGCAATGCTTTTTGGATGTTAGCGAAGACTTTGCGTCCCTCTTCAACCGCAACAACGATGGTGGAGAAGTTATCGTCCGCTAGTACCATATCACTGGCACCCTTTGACACTTCAGTACCCGTAATTCCCATACCAACACCAATATCCGCGGCTTTTAAGGCCGGTGCATCATTCACGCCGTCACCCGTCATCGCCACCACTTTACCACGCTTTTGCCAGGCATTCACGATTCGCACCTTATGCTCAGGTGCCACCCGGGCATAAACTGAATACTGATCAACATTCTGATCAAATTCTTTATCGCTGAGTTTATCCAGTTCAGCTCCAGTAATGACTTGATCAGCACTGCTATTTTCATCTAAAATACCCAGCCGCTTTGCAATGGCCGTCGCGGTATCCCGATGATCACCGGTAATCATAATTGGCCGAATACCGGCTGAATGTGCTTCAGCAACCGCTTGAGCGACTTCTGGCCGCTCCGGATCGATCATGGCAATTAAACCGACAAAAATTAAGTGCTGCTCGGCTGTTTCACTGCTCAAATCAGTTGGCACTGAATCAACCTGATTATAAGCAAACGCTAAAACCCGTAGCGCTTGGGTCGCTAACTGATGGTTAGTGGTCATAATCTGCTGCTTATCAGCGTCCGTAATACTCCGCGCTTCGCCATTAATGAGGATGCGATCCACTCGCTTCAATAACTGATCTGGTGCCCCCTTAACGTATTGGGTCACGCTACCAGTCTGGTCCGAGTTGAAAGTCGACATTAATTTCCGTTCGGAATCAAACGGAATCTCGCCGACCCGCTTATTATTACTAATGGTTGCAGCTGCCGGTTCATCCTGATCCAGATAGTACTGGATTAGAGCTGTCTCCGTGGGATCCCCTGCTAAACCATCGTCAGTAAATTTACTATCGTTGTTCAATAGCATTGCTAACGCCAGCGGATCCGTTAAATCAACCTTCTGCTGTTTAGCATCGACGAGCTGACCGTTTTCATACAGCTGTTCGACCGTCATCTTGTTTTGAGTCAGCGTCCCGGTTTTATCCGAGGCAATAATGTCTGTACTCCCCAGAGTTTCCACAGCCGGCAATTTTCGAATCAACGCATGCCGCTTTGCCATCCGCTGTGTGCCCAGTGCCAGTGTAATTGTGACAATAGCTGGCAGTCCCTCTGGAATAGCCGCTACGGCTAAAGAAATGGCTGTCAGCAGCATATTAATTAATGTTTCCTCGCCACGAACCATACCAATCACGAAAACTAAGACCGCAATGGCTAAAATCAATATCGTCAGCCACTTACCCAACTGATTCAGGTTGTCCTGCAACGGCGTCTTAGTTTCTGCAGTATCTTCAATCATACCGGCAATTTGACCAACCTCAGTCTGCATTCCGGTAGCCACAACGACACCGGTACCGCGACCAGTGGTAATATTGGCTGTCATGTAAACCAGATTGTCCCGGTCACCCAGCGCTAAATCATCCTCATCCAGCACATCGCTGGTCTTGTTAACCGGCACCGACTCACCAGTCAGTGCTGCCTCTTCGACCTTCATCACGTTGGCCGTGACTAAGCGAATATCAGCGGGCACGATGTCACCAGCCTCTAAGTGGACAATATCGCCAGGCACCAGTTCATCACTTTTAACCGTGATAACCTGTCCGTGACGCTCAACGTGAGCGACTGGCGCCGCCATTTCACGCAATGAATTGATGGCATCTTCAGCTTTTGATTCCTGAAAAACACCAAAAATAGCGTTCAATACGACCACCGCTAAAATAATTAACGCATCAACTAACTCGCCAGTTGCACCAGCAATCACTGCGGCAACAATCAGCACAATGATCATAAAATCTTTAAACTGGGCAATGAATTTTTCTAATAACGTCGTTTGACGTTTAGCTTCTAATTTATTTTCGCCGTATTTCTCCAGTCGCTCTTTAACAGCCGCTTCGGTGAGTCCTTGTTCCTGCGTATCTAAATTAGTGAACAATTCATCCGTTGTCTGCTGGTACCATGGTTTGTCTGTCATATAAAATCCTCCTGTTATTTATGAAACCTGTTATTTTCGTTATAAGTCTCATCGATTAAGACCTTCCCGGAGACAGTATCCCTTGCTGACGGGTTGGTCACAGAAGATTCTGCCGATTACTCCCTCATCGTATCATGCAGTCTCGTGAAGCTTACTTCCAAAAAGTGTCAAATACCGTCACGGGTAAATGACGCTTATGCTGGGTCTTTAAGTACCAGCTTTCAATTGTTTCTGCCGCTTTGTCTGAAACTGTTTTACCTTCTAGATAATCATCGATGTCGTCGTAATGAACACCAAGTGCAACTTCGTCAGGCAATGCTGGCCGATTGTCTTCCAAGTCCGCTGTAGGTACCTTGGTATACAGATGCTTCGGTGCATGCAGCACTTCAAGCAGCTGTTTGCCCTGACGCTTATTTAGCCGCCAAATTGGTGTGATGTCAGCAGCACCATCACCAAACTTTGTGTAAAAGCCGGTCACCGCTTCAGCAGCATGGTCGGTTCCCACAACGGCGCCCTGATTAGCACCGGCAATCGTAAACTGGGCAATCATCCGTTGACGCGCTTTAATGTTTCCCTTATTGAAATCGGAGATGGTTTCCTGATTAGCCTCAACCGCTGCTACGGTTGCATCCGTAGCTGCTTTAATATCGACGCGGTCAACCTGATCGGCTTTCATAAAGTCGATGGCTGCCATGGCATCAGATTCATCCGCCTGTTTGCCGTATGGTAAACGAACCGCAATGAACTGGTAACTGTCATCATTAGTTTCCTCACGGAGTTCCGTTACAGCCATTTCTGATAACTTACCGGCCAGAGTCGAATCCTGACCGCCAGAAATACCTAATACCAGCGTTTTTAAGCCAGTCTTCTTTAAATATGCCTTTAAAAAGTCAACACTGCGTCTAATCTCTGCTTCAGGGTCAATTTGAGGCTGAACCTTCAAAGCCGCGATAATTTTTTGCTGTAGTTCTCTCATCGTTTCATCCTCTTACTCATTATCAAAATCTAATTTTTTGATGTATTCATGGATTTCTTTAATCAAATTCATCTTGTTATCCCAAAGCTTCTGTGACAAATCGACCGGATACTTTTGCGGATTCAGATCCCGCTTGTACTCTGGCCAAAGATTATCTAACGTCTCTGAGCATCGTTTCTTAATATCAACTAATTCTGGCAACTGATAAACTAACCGGCCCTTATCGTAAATGGTCTGCAAAATTGGCCGTGCCTCGAATTCAGTCACTGTTTTGTTGATATACGTGTAGTTGGGGTGGAACATGTACAGTTCATCTTGCTGTCGTGGATCTTCACTAGAAAGCGCAACGTAATCGCCTTCGGATCTACCGCTTTCCTTTTTGGTAATCCGCCAAACTTGTTTTCGCCCAGGGGTTGAAACCTTTTCAACGTTGTTGGACAGTTTGATGGTATCTTCCATTTTACCATTTCTTTCGATGGAAACCATCTTATAAACCGCACCCAAAGCAGGCTGATCGAAGGCGGTGATCAGTTTTGTACCGACACCCCAAACGTCAATCTTGGCCCGTTGCATCTTCAATGACATGATGGTTTTTTCGTCTAAATCGTTTGACGCATAGATTTTGGCATCCTTATAACCAGCCTCGTCTAACTGCTCGCGAACCCGTTTTGACAGGTAAGCCATATCACCAGAGTCGATTCGAACACCCAAGAAATTGATCTGGTCACCCATTTCATTAGCCACCCGAATCGCACTGGGTACTCCGCTTTTAATGGTATCGTAAGTATCAACCAAAAAAACGCAATCTTTATGGGTTTCCGCATAAGCCCGAAACGCAGCATAATCATTGCCATAAGTTTGTACCAGTGCATGAGCGTGGGTTCCGCTGATTGGAATACCAAACATTTTACCAGCACGAACGTTTGAAGTCGCATCAAAGCCTCCGATATAAGCTGCCCGAGTCCCCCAAATTGCAGCGTCAAATTCCTGTGCTCGGCGTGTTCCAAATTCCATGATGCCGTCATTACCAGCCACGGAACGAATCCGGGCAGCTTTGGTTGCAATCAGCGTTTGATAGTTCACAATATTCAGCACAGCCGTTTCAATCAACTGACAATCAGCCAATGGACCTTCAACTTGCATCATTGGTTCATTACTGTAAACCAGCTCGCCTTCAGCTGCGGAGCGAATGGTCCCTTTAAACTTAAACTCACTCAAATAGTTAAGAAACTCAGGTGAATAATCCGTTGCTTCTTTTAAATAGTCAATATCAGTTTTTGAAAAGTGCAAATTTTCGATATAATGAACAATGTGTTCTAGTCCCGCAAAAACAGCGAATCCGTTTTTAAAAGGCATATCGCGGAAATAAACTTCGAAAATAGCCCGCTTATTTTGAATTCCCTTTGCAAAGTAAGTTTGGATCATGCTTAATTCATATGCATCCGTATGCAAAGTTGTGCTATCATCTGGATACTGCTTTGCCATGTCTGTAACCCCTTCGATTGATTGATATTTGTGCTTATCAGAACTATTCTATCATTAATCCGAATTATCGTCAGTTAAACCGATATTTTTTAAATTATTTCTAGAATGGATGGTTATTATGTCTAAAGAATTCCCCTTAATCAAGGTCTTAAACGTTCCGTTTATCAATACAACTCAAGCCGCCTTTTTAACGACAGTAGAAGCTCGCATTAATCAGCGTCAGAATACGTTTATTGTCACGGCGAACCCAGAGATTGTCATGTACGCTCGAACCGATTCTAACTACCAGCACATCCTGGAAAATGCGGACTACATCACTCCTGATGGAATTGGTATCCTAAAGGGCGCGGAAATTCTTGGTGAGCCAATGACCGAACGAATTACTGGCTATGATACCATGTTAGCGTTACTCAAATGGGGTAATGAGCAGCATAAATCCGTCTATCTAGTTGGAGCTAAGCCGGAGGTGATTACTGATGTCAAAGCCGTTGTGACAGCCCGGTATCCGGATCTAAACGTAGTGGGCACTCACGATGGTTATTTTGATGATTTCGCACCCATTGCTAACGATATTGCTAACACTCACCCTGACATGGTTTTCTTAGCAGTCGGCTTTCCCAAACAAGAACAGCTAATTGCTGATTACCGTCACCAAAACAACGGTTTATGGATGGGAGTCGGCGGCAGCTTTGACGTTCTTAGCGGACACACCAAGCGAGCACCAAAGTTCTTTCAGCAGCATCATTTAGAATGGTTCTACCGGCTGATCACCGAACCCACTCGCCTAAAACGGATGATGGTACTGCCTCGTTACTTAAAAACCGTTAAAGAATCAGCACATCATCAAAAATAACTTTGTGTACGAAAAGAGCCTAGAAGCGGTCATATGATCGTTCCTAGGTTCTTTATTATTTTTCTAGTACAAATTCAAATCGTTCCCCAACGTACTGAGTCCGAACATATTCAAACGGCCGGCCATCCTGCAAGTACGAAATTTGCCGTAATCGTAAAATAGCATCACCGCGTTTAATGTCCAAGTATTCCGCAATTCTTTCTGATGCGGACGAAGCGGAGACCATTTGTTTAGCGTGACCGGGAATCAACCCTTTTTTGGTTTCCAGGGTTCGGTACAGTGATTCAGAAACTTCTTGTTTTGAGAGTCCCTCCACAATTTCTAGCGGAATGGTTGCCACTTCAAAACTAATCGGCACGTCATCCCCATAACGAACCCGCTCCATTCGGAGAACTTGAGTATCATCTTTAAGCTTGAGCTTTTCGCTTTCACTTAGTGATGGGCTCATCACGTGGTAAGAAATTGTCTTACTGGAAGGTTGTTTACCTTGAGCAAGCATTAGATCGGTAAATCCAGTGACCCCTGACATCTTTTCCTGTACTTTTTGATTAGCGACGAAAGTACCTGAGCCAACAAAGCGCTCCAAAATTCCTTCTTCAACCAGCGTCTGAATAGCTTGTCGGAGTGTCATTCGACTAACGTGGAATTGAACAGCTAACTCACGTTCCGAGGGAATCCGATCGCCAACAGACCACTTGCCGGCTTCGATTGCTTTCTTGATCTCATTATGAATTTGAATATATACAGGTGATCCCATAAGATTTACGACCTTTCTTACCTAACTAATCAGTTTGACTCGCGTCAAATTCGCGGCCATAACTATAGGTTGTTTGCAAATTAAGTGCCCGATCAAAGATGTTTAAATCAGCATCAAGTCCAGGCAGCAGCTTTCCCTTTTGAGTTAAGCCAAATTCCTCAGCTTGGTTAACCGACGCCATTTGAACGGCATCCTCAATAGCGCAGCCAGTAAAGGCAATTACGTTACGGAAAGCATCATCGTAGCGCAGTACCGAACCGGCTAAATTACCGGTTTCAAGACGGGCCTGCTTATCCTTGACGATCACTTTTTGACCGCCAAGTTCACTAATCCCCTCAGGCATGCCCTTAGCACGCATCGAATCAGTCACTAATTCGATCCGGTGCGGCCCCTTTTGTTCATAAGCCAGTTTAATCATATCTGGAACGATATGGAAGCCGTCACAGATCAGCTCAGCATACATATTATCTTCAAGCATAGCATGACCAGTAACCCCTGGTTCACGGTGCTTAAATTCCCGTTGAGCGTTGTACAAATGGGTAACGTGGGTTGCGCGGCTAGCAAGCATCTGTGCCCGGGTAGCGTTACTATGACCGACTGACGGAACAATGTTATGAGCTAAGCAATAATCTTCAAAGGCTCTTGACCCTTCGTCTTCTGGTGCATAAGTAATTAACTTAACCATGCCGCCAGAAAGTTCATTCCAATGATCCAGCAACGAAACATCCGGATCCTTGATGTACTTCTCTGGTTGAGCACCCTTGTAAATGGCCGCAATAAACGGTCCTTCAAGGTGAATGCCCTTAATAACTGGATTAACTTTGGCCGCTTCTTTGATCCCGGTCATGGCGTGGGCAATATTATCATTTGACTGCGTCATGGTTGTAGGGAACACGGTGGTAATCCCTTCTTTAACCATGTGGTTAACCATTTCATTAATCTGATCAGCATCACCGTCCATCGAATCAAAGCCATATCCACCGTGGGTATGAACATCAATGAATCCAGGAACAATTACCTTACCGTTCACAAATTTAACTTCATCATGAGGTTGTGCCCGATAATCATTCATCGAACCAACTGCCTCAATGGTTTTGTCAAACCGAATATAACCATCCGTAATGACGTCTTCACCGGTGTAAATTGTCGCGTGTTTCAACACGATACTCATAAACTCTTCCTCCTAATCAACTCTCATGTACTCGATTAAGTTTACGGGTTTATTATATACTGGTATAGACCATGTTGCAAGCCTGTTGCATCGGTGTTGAATCGCGTTTTATTTACCGAGTTGACGCTATAGAGCAGCTTTACTCAGCGTTGTTCCGGTCAATCGTGGCGTCAATCCCCTTTACAACTGAGGTCATGAACCCGGCTTCTTCCATTGCCAGCAAACCAGCTACGGTGCTGCCGCCCGGTGAGGAGACCTGGTCAATCAAGCCAAAGGGATTTTCATCAGAATTCAGGACCATTTCGGCTGAACCCATCACTGCTTGTGCAGCAATCTTAGTTGCTGCTGCTTTGGTTAGTCCGTGTTTGACACCCGCACGGCTTAAACTATCAATAAAGAAGTATACGTATGCTGGGCTGGAACCCGCGAGAGCTGAAAAAGTCGCAAAATCTGCTTCGGGTAAAGTCACCGTGCTGCCGATGTCATCGAACAATTTAACCGCCTGTTCTTTAGCCTCTCCAGTTAGATTTTCATTGGCATGAACTGCTGTCATCCCCGCCCCAATCGCAACGTTTAAATTAGGAAGTGTACGAAGAATTGGTAAATCATAGCCCGCCAGCTCTTCTAACCGTTCCAGTGATAATCCAGCAACGATGGAAATCAACGTTTTTGTCTTTGGATCAAGCTGATCTCTAATCTCCTGCAAGACGGGTGTTGCCACGTTAGGTGTTACAGCTAAGACAACGACGTCACTGGTCTTGGCTACCTCAGCGTTAGACCCAGTTGCGGTAACCCCCGTTTTCTTAGCAAAAGTTTCATAAGTCGAAGCATGGGCACTATGAATCAATATATCTGACGGAGCAAGTTGGGTTTGCTTAAGCAGACCAGTTACAATCGCCTGCGCCATACCGCCAACACCAATGAATCCAATCTTCATAAGTATCACTCCTAAAAGTCTGAATTTTACTGTAATGACGTTAATTACATTATATCAAAGATTCAGTTAAGCCACAGATTTTCTAAAACTTAATCAATTTCTGATGATACCAGTCTGAAAATAGCAAAAAACTCACCAGCCAAACAGCCGGTGAGCTTCTTTAGTAAATTGATTGGGCTAGCTGGGTTCGAACCAGCGCATCACGGGATCAAAACCCGTTGCCTTACCACTTGGCTATAGCCCAATAAGAGATGGATGGGAGTGGATTCGAACCACCGAACCCGAAGGAGCGGATTTACAGTCCGCCGCGTTTAGCCAGACTTCGCTACCCATCCATAATTTGAAACGAAAACAACATCAATAACTATACAGCATTTTGTATATCCAGTCAACACATAATTGGTTGATTGGGCTAGCTGGGTTCGAACCAGCGCATCACGGGATCAAAACCCGTTGCCTTACCACTTGGCTATAGCCCAATAAGAGATGGATGGGAGTGGATTCGAACCACCGAACCCGAAGGAGCGGATTTACAGTCCGCCGCGTTTAGCCAGACTTCGCTACCCATCCATAATTGATTTACCATAAATCAACTTAATTATAATACCAAAAACCAATCAGCCTCGTCAAGCTGGTTTACCGTTATTTCTCACAAAAAATGACTTTTACACCCTTTTATTGGTTAAATTGATTATGCGTACGCGTCTCAACCATTCAGAGTGAAAATTATCGGTCAGCCATTCGTGTCTCCTGGCAGTACCATACCCCACTGCTTGATTAAAATAAATTGCACCATTAAGTTCTCTGGGAGCTGGGTGAATATGCATATGACCAAACAAGACGTATTTAACGTGATATTGAGCCAGAAGATACCCTGTTTGAACACTGCCTAACATAGCGTTAGCCATATTCCAAAACCGATTGTCTGACGTTATTCTTAAGTATTCAATTCGTGGTACAAAGTGTGTCATGAATAACACCCGTTTATGATCCATCCGTGCCTGCTCCAATTGTTTTTCAATCACCCGTAATTCTTGTTTCAGTCTTGCTGGATCACTCATCGGCTGTTCAATAGCACCATCGATCCAATACGCGCGCTTCCAGTTCAAAAATTCAGCGTCAGGCCGATGCAGTACAGACGAGAACGAATAATCATACCAGCCATTATTACCAATGATCCGCCAGTCAGTGTTTGGAATATCAAAGTGTTTTCGGTGAAGATAAGTTGCCGACAGGTCCTGCTGCAGTTCATCATAACTAATATCATTAACCATGTCATGATTCCCAGCAATGAATCTAATAATGGTGTTAGGGGTCATTTTTTGCAACCTTTCTGTAAATGACAATGACCGGTTAAAGTGGTTGAATAAGTCTCCGGCAATTAAGTAAACCCCTACTTGGTTTTCCACCAACCACTTGCTTTGCTGTTTAAGGGCCTGTTCAACGTCCACTTTATTAATGTCCAGGTGAATATCACTCACCATTGCAACTTTAACCATCATCTTGCTCCTATTAAAAAAGTTGTGTTACGAGGGTATCGTAACACAACTTTGAATGAACTAGTTTATAGAACACCTTCCATTAAGCGTTTAATTGGCTTAATCATGAAGAAGAGAACAATACCAGCAGCAATGGCAACAAGTGCATTGCCGGCGAAGTAAACAGCCTCATTCCCAGGTGTGTAGAATTTAACGATTTGTGAGTTAACAGCTTGTCCAGCTGAATCAGCTAAGAACCACATACTCATCATTGATGACTGAAACGCTCTTGGCGCCAATTTTGTCGTTACTGAGAGGCCAATTGGCGAGATCAGCAATTCACCGATTTCAACAATTGCCCAACTGCCAACTAACCAAAATGGGCTAACTTTTGCATATGGTCCAAACATTGCGACTGGAATCACCATCAATAAATATGAGAACCCAGTAACAACCATCCCCATGGAGAATTTAGCAGGTGATGAAGGCTGTTTCTTACCCAGCTTCGTCCACATAGTAGCAAAGATTGGCGTGTAAATTAAGATAAATAGTGGGTTCAATGACTGGTAGTTAGCTGGATTAATGTGAATGACCCAGTTAAAAATGTGAACGGTGTTGTTAGTCTGTTCTTGTGCAAACAACGCCAGCACGACCATCCCTTGTTCCTCAATTGCCCAGAAAATCGCTGCGGCAATAAATAATGGCACGTATGCCCAAACACGTGAACGTTCATGCTTGGTAGTTTTCTTGCTTGTCAGCATAACCGTGAAGTAAACAATTGGTGTGACAACCGCAATAATACTGAGCAGTGTAATAAAGTTGGCAATGTTGAACGCACCAAAAACGTACATAATCAGTAATACTAGAGCAAAGGCAATAACACCCAAAGTTGTACGGAATGATAACTTTTTAGCATCCCCTGGTTCCAGCGGATCATCTGGATACAGTGAATCGGCACTCAGATACTTCTTACCGCCGTACCAGTACGATACTAAGCCAAAGAACATACCAATCGCAGCCAATGAGAAACCAGCGTGGAAGTTAAATGTCGACCACATTGCTGGCACTGCGATTGGTGCAATTAATGACCCTAAGTTAATCCCAAAAACAAAAATGGTGAAGCCAGAATCACGACGAGTATCTTCTGGTGTGTACAAAGTACCAACCATTTCAGAAACGTTTGGCTTCAGTAAACCAGTACCAATGGTAATTAAACAAATAGAGAAAAATAGCCCAATTTTACCCGCTGGTAAAGACAGACAAATATGACCAAACATAATCAAAACACCACCGTAAAACACGGTTTTACGGCTACCCCAGATTCGGTCACTCAAAAAGCCACCGAGTACTGAAGATAAATAAACTAATGACCCATAAATCGACATGATTGAGGCGGCAAGCCCCTTGTCCATGCCAAGTCCACCCTTTGCAATTGAGAAGTACATGTAGTAGATCAAAATTGCTTTCATACCATAGTAACTGAACCGTTCCCACATTTCAGTCATGAACAGCGTAGATAAGCCACGTGGCTGACCGAAGAAAGAACGATCTAATTGATTGTTTCCTTGGTTATCCAAAAAAAAACCTCCAGACGTCTCTCACTTAAGCAATACCATTTATTTACCGAAGTGATGATTAAAGGAGCGGAAGTCCCGCTCCTCATAATATTCTAATTGAAACATATGGAGTATTATACGCCCGAATGGCTCTAACGCAATCTCATTCAAGGCATAAAACACTGGATAATAGCGATTATTCTAGAATGATGTCTAGTAAAAAAGTTTATTTATCGGACTTTGTCGTACGTTAATTTAACCAGCAACTTTATTCTTATCTAATTCTGTCATGGCAAATTTAACCAAGCTTTCACCATTGACCCAAGCGTAAATATTATCAGGAATTTTTTCTAAACGCGGATTAATTTGCTTTAGGTTTACATAGTTACAACCAACCTGTGGCGCAACTAAAACTAAATCCGCATTTTCTAAACCGTCCTTTTTAGCTGCAGCGAAACTGGTTGCCTCAAATGTGATGTTAGCATGGTAAGCTTCAGTATATCGCTGGGCGGTTTCTTGAAGTAATTGACTCGTAATTCCACTAGAACAGATAATCAATGCAGTTGTCATAATATTTTACCTCCAAAATTTTTCGCGTTATGTATTAGCGCTTACATTGTTTTTAGGTTACCACCATTTTACATATACCACAAGTGTAAATAATATTATATAAGCCTAGTTTATGAGCTTTTAACATCTATACCAATTGTAAAATCCCTACTGTTACTTGTTTATGTGCTTACTATATAGGTACTTGCTTTGATTCTTTAACGACAAAAAAACACTAACGCTTTTGCGTTAGTGTTTTCTCTCAGTTGAATAGATGCCGGCTGAGGAATTCGAATCCCCGACCCTCGGTTTACGATACCGATGCTCTACCAACTGAGCTAAGCCGGCATTACTTAAATTATGACTCCGGCAGGCGGGCTCGAACCGTCGACAACCTGATTAACAGTCAGGTGCTCTACCAACTGAGCTATGCCGGAATAAAATAGCGTGGCAACGTCCTACCCTCGCAGGGGGCGATCCCCCAACTACTCTTGGCGTGCTGAAGCTTAACTGCTGTGTTCGGCATGGGAACAGGTGTATCCTTCAGGCTATCGCCACCACACTATTGAGAACTGGTGCTCTCAAAACTAGAC
>NZ_BOLK01000003.1 GCF_016861565.1 Secundilactobacillus yichangensis | reverse complement strand
GCATGTCACGTGCCGGTACACCTGGTGATAATAGTCCTATGGAGTCATTTTGGAGCCATATGAAGGATGAGTTTTTCGCATACCACAAGGCAAGCTCCAAGACTGAACTAATTACCTTAATTAACCAGTATATTTATTGGTACAACAAGGAACGTCTGCAACAAACACTAAATGGCATGACCCCGGAAAAATACCGAAATCATGCCATTCAAAATTGCGCATAAACTTTTAATTATTTGACTGTCCACTTGACAGGAGTCGAGCCGCTTGAGCTTTTTTACAGTTCGTTAAAATGACGCAAAGCAACTAGCAGCATCTGCTTGAAACTATCCGATTCCTTTACGGATGCGGTGGTAAACCAACCACGGCCAACGTTGACGATTTCGCCGATGATCAAATGTTAAGGAGCGCTCAAGTCTTTGGCGATCAGCTGCCATGTGGTATCGTAGTGTTAATTCATTTACTTGGAGGCAGTTTATGTATAATTTAAAAGCTGTCGGTAATCAGCGCTGGAAATTAGGCGCCATTGCTGGGAGTTTAGTCATTTTTTTCGGGGTTTCTTATTTTTTACGGCAAATGATAACTATGACGGATCATGGCATCGTGACGTTTGGCTATGCGGCTGCAAGGTTGATATTAGCTGTGGTCTTAGGATTAATCATGGCTTACTTTTTCAAAACGGTTAGGATCACATCACCAGGGTCAATCGGGTATCAGCGGCCTATCAGGATTTGGCTAGCTTTAATCCTGTTCTTTTTTATCAGTATCTTATCATTGAAACTTCACGTCATTTTTTCAATGGGCTTAACACCGGTCCAGCTTTTTAATATTGCCCTGATTGCACTTTCGGCTGGAATCTTTGAGGAGACGCTGTGCCGTGGACTGTTATTTTCCTTCTTCTTGGGTATTTTCCAGTCTAAAAACCAATCTTTGCTATGGACGGCAACTGCCAGCAGTCTGGTGTTTGGTCTGCTTCATTTATCCCATTTATTTAACGGGCAGAGTGTTCAAACGACGTTGCAGCAGGTATTCTACGCCTTTGTGATTGGGATGGCGTTTTCCGCGATCCGTATTTCTACTAACGGTATTTGGGTGGGGTTAGTGATTCATTCGCTGATTGATTTTGATCCTACCATTACTGCGCAGATGCAAGGGGATGGCAGCTGGGCGGCTGATTTGATTATTTTTACGCCGCTGTTGATCATCGCACTGCTATATTTGGTGAAGGTCAATACTTTGATTAATCATCATCGTGGTATTGGATTAAACAGCGTACTTTAAACCACCAGCCCGTGAACGAAAGTCGTATAATGGACGTATTCTAACTATTAATGGAGGCCAATGTATGACAGAAACAAACCATTTTTATGAGACCTTTCAACCCAGTCATTATGACTTATATCTCGACATTAACCGGGAAACGAAGCTGATTTCCGGAAAAACCACAATTACGGGGAACGCCTCGCAAACCGCTATTTCTTTGCACCAGAAGTATTTAAAGGTGACCGCTGTTGAGGCGGATGGTCAGACAGTTGATTTTCAACTTGATCAGCCATCTGAAGCCATTCGCATTAACTTGAAGCAAGCTGGTGAGACTACACTGACTGTTACTTATATTGCACCGTTGACCGATTCCATGATGGGAATTTACCCCTCATACTACGAAGTAAATGGCGAAAAGAAGCAGATCATTGGGACTCAATTTGAGACGACCTTTGCGCGTCAAGCGTTTCCTAGCATCGACGAACCCGAAGCGAAAGCGACTTTTGATTTAGCCATTAAATTTGATGAACATCCGGGCGAAACGATTATCAGCAACATGCCCGAAGTTCGGACGGAAAATGGTGTCCACTACTTCGATACCACGATGAAGATGTCCACGTATCTGATTGCTTTTGCCTTTGGTGAACTGCAGTCTAAGCAGACTAAGACCAAGAGCGGTGTTACCGTTGGCGTGTTTGGTACCAAGGCACACAAGGCTAGCAAACTGGACTTTGCTCTGGATATTGCTAAGCGTTCCATTGAATTTTACGAAGACTTTTATCAGACCTCGTATCCGTTGCCGCATTCATGGCAGCTGGCTTTACCAGACTTCTCAGCCGGAGCCATGGAAAACTGGGGCCTGGTCACTTATCGGGAAGCATACTTACTGTTAGATCCTGACAATACCTCGTTGGAAATGAAACAGTTAGTTGCGACGGTTATTGCTCACGAACTGGCTCACCAGTGGTTTGGTGACCTAGTGACGATGAAATGGTGGGATGATCTGTGGCTCAACGAAAGCTTTGCTAACATGATGGAATACGTGGCGGTTGATGCCATTGAACCTGACTGGCACATCTGGGAAACCTTCCAGACGAGTGAAGCGCCGATGGCACTGAACCGGGATGCTACTGATGGTGTCCAGTCCGTTCACGTGTCAGTGGAAGATCCAGCGGAAATCGACGCGCTGTTTGATAGCGCCATCGTTTACGCTAAGGGGGCTCGGATGCTAGTGATGGTTCGTTCATTGATTGGCGACGATGCTTTGCGTAAAGGCTTAAGAAAGTACTTTGAAGCGCACCAGTACGGTAACGCCACTGGTGCTGATTTATGGTCAGCACTGGGTGAAGCGTCTGATTTGGATGTTGGTGCCATCATGAATTCCTGGCTGGAGCAGCCTGGTTATCCAGTTGTTGACGCCCAGGTGATCGATGGTGAACTGACCTTGAAACAGCACCAATTCTTTATTGGTGAGGGCAAAAACGCCGGCCGTCGCTGGCAGATCCCGCTGAACAGCAACGATCCGCAGGCACCAGTGATTTTTAAGGATGATAAATTATCATTGGGTCAATATGACGATGTCCGCAAACGCCTTAATGAACCGTTCCGTGTGAACGTTGGCAACAACTCACACTTTATCGTCCACTATGATGATACTTTGCTGAACGATATTTTGGCGCATTTGGATCAATTCGATGCCATTACCCAGCTGCAGCTGATGCAGGATTTGCGCTTATTAGCTGAAGGGCAACAGATTTCATATGCCAGCGTGGTGCCGTTACTGAAACGGTTTGCTGACAGTAAAGCAGCAGTTGTCATCACCGCGTTATACAGTTTGGCAAATAACTTAAAGAAGTTTGTTTTGCCAGATTCAATCGCTGAAAAGCAGCTGCAGCAGTTGTTTGACCGGCTGAGTTCAGCCCAGGTTAAACGGCTTGGCTGGCAGCCGGTAGCGGGTGAATCTAATGATGATCAGCTGGCACGGCCAACGATTTTGAACGCGGCGTTATACGCTCAGAATAGTGATGCCATTGTGGCAGCTCACCAGATCTTCATGGCTAATCAAACCAAGTTATCAACCCTATCAGCTGATATCCGTGGTTTGGTACTGACCAACGAGGTCAAACACTACGGTAGTGAGAAACTGTTTGATCAGCTGCTAGCTGATTACCGTCAGACTGCTGACGCCAGTTACAAGAGCAGTATCCGAGCTGCTTTGACCAGCACGCCAGACGCTGCATTGATCGGCAAACTGATTGCTCAGTTTGAGAATGCCGATGTGATTAAACCGCAAGATCTGCGTGGCTGGTTCCGTGGCGTCCTAGCGAATGCTCACGGTGAGCAGGCTGCTTGGGATTGGATCCGCAACGATTGGCAGTGGCTGGAAGATACGGTTGGCGGCGACATGGAGTTTGCCACGTACATTACGGTCATTACCGGTGTCTTCAAGACTGCTGACCGGTTGTCAGAATTCAAAGCTTTCTTTGAACCGAAAATTAATACGCCAGGCCTGACGCGTGAAATCACAATGGACATTAAAGTGATTGAAAGCCGGGTAGCGCTGATTGAAGCTGAAAAAGAGGCCGTGAATCAAGCGGTTGCTGATGAAGTTGAATAATTAAAAAATAAGCCACCAGTATATTAGTCGTTCACTAATACACTGGTGGCTATTTGTATCGATTTAAATTCACGGGTAGTTATGACTCGTTAAATCCGTTTGTTTAAGGTAATCTATTAATAGTGATTTGGTCTATTCCTCTGCACCAAAATTGAGGTCGGCCATAGAGTCTTCTAGTTCTTCCAGTAAATTATTTTGCTCAATCAGTTTCTTCCAAGCAGTCTGATCCTGCTCACCGCGGATCTGTTGGCTAATTTTACCGTGAACTTGTTCGATAAATTCGTCATACAGTTTGTCAGCTTGACGTTGAATAATGGCACTATTATACCGCCTAGCGGGGGCCCGTTTTAAGTTTTCATCGTTCAGATAGGGTAGCGCCTTTTCCATAAAAAGGGACTCAACCTGACTATTAGCTGCTAGATACGCTTGTAACTCCGTGGGATTCAATTACTTCACATCACTTTCCGAACGAATGTTCTTTCCTAACAGTATAACCGAAATACCGTGATAGATAAACAGGAGAAATCAACTATGAAACGAATTCAGCTGCTGCTATGCGGCCTATTCTTGATTGCAATGATTGCCGGGTGCACGCCTAAACAGGGAAACGGGCCGACAACTAACCAGCCTACGGATACATTTATACCGCCAACAAAATATGGTCATCAGCAGGAACGGGTCGACCAGCTAAGAAAATTTGTTTCGACGAATCTGATTAAACCAGCGGGTGTTCTCAGCCAAAATCAAACTGGTGGGGATAACGGCGTAGTTCTTTCTGAGTCAGCAGGGCTGTGGCTGATTTACCTTGCTCAGTCTGGTAAAAAGGCTCAGTTCCGGGAGACTTATCGCCAAACGGCCAAAGCTTTCGGTACAGATGGTTTACTGATGTATCAGTTGCAGCTCGGTACTAAAAAGCGTTCTAGGGTAAACGCCACTTTAGATGATTTGCGGGTGATCCGCAGTCTGAGTTTATACGCCGCTTTAAATCATGATCGTCGATATCAGGAAAAGGCGGTTCAGCGATTTGCTCGCCTCAAACAGAAAGTGGGACAAACTGGACAGCTGCGGGATTTCTATGACGTTCATTCTCACCAAGTCAGTTCGCTGACTTCGCTTGCTTATTACGATTTGCTTACGCTAAGAGCATTCGAAACGAAGCAAAACTATGCTCGTCAGCTACGACTGGTTCAAAGGGGGTACCTTGGCTCTAAGCTGCCACTGTATGCTGCCAATTATAACTGGTCACATAAGCAATATTCGCGACAACCGCTGAATACCTCGGAAGTGCTATTAACCCTCCTGCACCTAGCGGAAGTAAAGCATCTGCGTGCTGCATCGTTACAGTGGTTAAGTCATAAAGTCACTAGCAGTACGTTATATAACCGGTATCAGATTAACGGTACTGTAAGTAACTGGGGAGAGTCAGCCGCCAACTATGCCATCGCTGCCCGAATTTTTGCCGTTACCAGGCATCCGCGCTTATACCAGCTGGCTATGAATCAAGTCTGGCGGTTTCAAATCCAAGATCGCCGCTCAGTTATACAGGGTGGACTAGGCGACGCTAATCAAAAAGTCAGCTACGCTTTCAATGACCTGCAAGCCTTAATTTCTACTGGTTACTAAGTTTAAAAGGACAAATACCAGTCAGAAAATATTTTGCCTAACGAACATGGTAAAATAAGGGTAACTTATATGTAGGAGGCATTGCTATGGCACAGATGAAGGCATCTCAAGCTCTGGTAAAGGAATTAGCTAATTGGCAAGTGGATCACGTTTATGGTATTCCCGCAGATTCGCTGATCGACGGTTTCGCGGCCGAACAGGATCTGGTTCGCTACATTCAGGTTCGCCACGAAGAAGTTGGCGCGCTGGCAGCTGCAGCTGAGTCGAAGCTCACCGGTAAAATCGGGGTTGCTTTGGCTGCCGTGGGGCCGGGTGCCGTTCATCTGATCTATGGCCTGTGTGATGCGAAAATGGATCACACGCCAATGCTCGTGATCATCAGTAACGTTGCTACCGGCATGATGAATACTCACTATCTGCAAGATATGGATGAAGATGAACTGTTTGCCGGGCTGGATACCTTTCACCGCCAGGTCAGTGACGCCAAGCAGGTTCCAGGGACGATTCGGGCAGCAATTCAAGCAGCCTACGAAACGCAATCACCATCGGTAGTGATTATTCCGGACGATTTGGCCAACGTTGAAATTGATTATCAGGCACTGCCAGTTCACAGACTGCCGAAGCAAGTTTTAACTGGCACAGACGAGCAGGTTGCTGAAACCATTTCGCTGATCAAACAGGCTAAGCGGCCGGTGATGCTGGTTGGTACGGGGATTCGTCATGCACAGTCAGAAGCGGTGGCGTTCTCTAAGAAGTTCGGTTTACCAGTGATCACCACGGCACCAGCAGTAGGCTATGTGCCCAGTGATTTTGAAAATAATTTAGGCCCCCAGGGGACGATTGGTACGCAGCCGGCCTTTGAAGCGATGCACATGGCGGATTTGGTCGTCATGGTCGGCACCAGTTATCCGTTCATGCGGTTTATGCCAGGCAACATTAAAACGATTCAAGTCAATCAGCGTGCTCAGGCTCTAGGCGAGCAGTTCCCAGCAACACAGATGGTGCAGGCGGACGCCAAAAGCTACTTAGCACGGGTGATTAAAGCAGAAAATGATAACGCACCAGAAAGCAACTTTTTGAAAGCCTGTCATACTGCTCGCAAGAATTGGCAGGGTTACTTGAACGAACGGGTAGCAGCGCGACCGGATGGTTTATTGACACCAGAAGCCGTCTTACGAAAAGTAGCTGAGTTAGTGACCGACGATACCATTTATGGACTGGATATTGGCAATAATACCGTGTGGTCAACGCGGATGCTGCCGTTTGGTGATGGCCAGCAAATGACCATGTCCTCTTGGTTTGGTGCCATGGGTTACGCGCTATCAGCTGGAATTGCCGCTAAGTTAAGTTATCCGGATCGTCAAGTGATCACCGTTTCGGGTGACGGCGGCTTTTCAATGGTGGTTCAGGATCTGCTGACTCAGGTTCAGTATCAGCTGCCGATTATTAACGTGGTGCTTGAAAATGGCGGCTATGGGTTTATTCGCCAGGAGAAGGCCAAGACTGGTCAAAGTGATTACGCACTGAAGTTTATGAACGCGAACTGGGCCGGAGTTGCGGAAAATATGGGTGCCATTGGTCTGCGAGTCACCGATGATGACAGCTTAAATGCAGCAGTCGAAAACATCAAACAGCACGTGGCGGCTGGTGATAAGCAGCCAATCGTGTTGGATGCTATCGTGACGGATGAAGCACCGCTGGATACCAGCATGATGATACTGGATCCGGATAAGTACTCGGACAGAATGATTGGCCAATTCCGGGTTAAGAACCATTTAGATGGTGACCGTTATCCATCACTGAGACGTATCTTAAACCGAATTGAAGCAGAGAATTGAGATTGGAGCGAAGCAACTAAATGGAATTTACGTGGACGGTAACTGATTCTGGTTTATCGGCAAAACAGGTTTTAAGCCAGCACGGCGTCAGCCACCGGATGTTTACGCAACTGAACCAGAGTAACGGGGAAATATTAGTCAATGACGCTACGAAAAAGCCTGCGGTTAAAGTGAATCCGGGCGATAAAGTGACACTAGTCGTCCCGGTGGAACCGGCCGATCCGGAAGTGCCCGTTAGTACAGAAGCGTTGGAAGTTGTCAGTGAAGACGCCAACACACTGGTGGTTTTAAAACCGGCTGGATTAACTTCGGTACCTGGCCCAAGTAACCGAACCGATACCTTAGTCAACCGGGTCAAGGGACATTTAACTGCAACTGGCGATCAAAATCTGGTCCCGCACATCATTACCCGTCTGGATCGCGATACCAGCGGATTAGTGCTGATTGCTAAACATCGGTTAGCTAATTCCTGGCTGAACCAGCAGTTGGCTGATCATCGTTTAAAGAAACGTTATTTGGCAATTGTCAGCGGTCAGTTGGATCACGACCACGATTTAATTGATGCGCCCTTAAAACGTTCAGCTGATGGTTTTGATCAGGTTGTGGCACCAGACGGTAAATCCGCCCAAACGGAATATTGGGTTCGGCAGAGCAGTACCAATTGGACGTTGGTGGAGGTGCTACTGCACACGGGCCGGACGCACCAGATTCGGGCGCACTTTAGATCGATTGGTCATCCGTTGCTTGGTGATGCACTTTATGGTGGTCCCGCAGACCTAATTAACCGTCAGGCACTGCACGCATACCAATTGGATTATCAAGATCCTGTCACTGGTGACCCCCGTCATTTCGAAGCTGATTTACCGGCCGATATGCTAAAAGTGATTAAGTGAATAATTTGAAAATACATGCAGTTCAATGAATGATTATCTGAGTAAATTATGTTGAAAACGGCGGAAAGGTAAGAAATCATCTCATAGTGAACTTTTTAGAGTAAAACGCTTGCTATTCCCCAGAAATTCTGTATTATGGCAATTGTAAAAACTACTAAGGAGTGAATTTGATGACAACTAATGATGAGTCACAGCAGGCGATTGCAAAGATTTTATCCCAAATGGACGAAAACCTTTCTGAACTATCGTGGTTTGACTGTGACCTTAAGGACGAAAAGTTTGTAAAGCACATGGCTGAGATGAAAGCTTCTTTAAAAGCTGCCAAGAAACCGTTTGTTGACAAGGACTTAGTTACAGAATAAACCGTTGCTGTAGACATCTGTTTGTCGCCATTAATTTGAAACACCGTACTCAGACGATTTCCAAATGACACCCGCCGCAAAACAGCCGTTTTGCGGCGGGTGTTTTTGCGGTAAACTATTGACGAGAGGAGTGAAGCGCATGGCAGAAAATCTAAGGGTACAATGCATCGTGGATGGAAAAGACTACCACGTTGATGAAGGGTTGTACTTAGCTGATCTATCCACTGCGATTCGGCAGCGGGTCAAACACGATTATCCCAAAGCAAAGGTTACCGATTTTATTTGTGGGCATCATTTGCTAAAATATCGGTTGGCTAACGTTGACGCGATGATCAACTCGGATCTCAAACAAAGCCATAAAATCAACCGTAAGCTGACCAGGGCGATGCAAAGCGACGATTACGAAATTACCGACGTTAACGAAACCCTTAACAAGAGTCTGACCTTTGGTGAACGAGTGGCGGATGACGTTGCTCGTTTTGGCGGTAGCTGGGGCTTCATCGGGATCTTTGTCTTCGTTTTGATTTCCTGGATGCTAGTCAACAGTCTGCAATTATTTGGGATTCACTTTGACCGCTTTCCATTTATTTTACTTAACTTGGTATTAAGCTGCATTTCAGCGATTCAAGCACCCATCATCATGATGAGTCAAAACCGTTCGGCTGACCGTGATCGCATGGCGGCTGAAAATGATTTCCACGTTAACTTGAAATCAGAACACGAATTGCGAATCCTGCACGCGAAGCTGGATCATCTCTCTCAAAACCAGATTCCCCATACCTTGGAGATTGAAAAATTACAAATTGAAATCCTGTCGGAAATTCGCTCGGAGCTCGCTGAACTGCGGGAGACTAAAGAATGAAAAAAACAGGCTGTGCCATAAGTTTATGTTGGTAAGAATTTCAATCAGCCTATTAGCTAAATCTTGTTGTAATCGTATTTTAGTTCAACACGTTAATATAGCCTAATCATGCTCTAAAACTCAGATTCCGGCCATTTAACGCAAAGAATGCCTACTCCGACAAAGTTCGCCGGAATAGGCATTCTTTACGTTAAATTCAGGAATCTACCGAGTTTTGTCGCACACTCTTTGTAGATTGTTTAATCATCAAACGTTTTGAGCTTACCACGAAATTCAGTGATATTTGTGTAGCCCTTTTGATTCATAATTGCTTTTAGTTCTTCTGCAAGGCGGTCAAAGATTGCCGTACCTTCATAGCCGAACTGCGTACCGATTTGAACCATGGAAGCACCGCATAAGATGTGTTCAAAAACATCCACACCGGTTGTAATGCCACCAGTTCCCACAATAGCGATTTCTGGTTTTAGCCGCAATGCCAATCCCCGCACGTTAGCGAGAGCGGTTGGCTTGACTGACGCACCGCCAATGCCGCCAAAACCACCCTTAGGTCGAATAACCACCCGTTCCGTCTGAGGATCAACCACTAGTGCGTTACCGATACTGTTGATTGAATTGACGAAGGTCAGTGGGTACTGGTTTAAAATTGCCGCAATTTGGTCAAAGTGAACTAAATCAAAGTAGGGTGGCAGTTTCACGCCCAGCGGTTTGGTGTAGAACTTGAAAACTTCATCCAGTACTTCGTTAACCCGGTCAAAGTCATAACCGACTTGCGGCTTTCCCGGAACGTTTGGGCAGGATAAGTTTAATTCCACAAAACCGTGATATTCAGATTCCTGAATCTGGTGCAGCATGGCTAAGTTATCTTCCAAACTTGTGCCAGCCACGGAAAGAAAGTTGGTGGCATCGGGCCGTTTATGCTGGTCGTCGACTACATAATCTAAGTAGTAATCCAGGCCGTTGTTTGGCAGACCCATGGAATTAATACTGCCCTTATTAGGTAAAGTGTGCATCCGCGGTGAAGGGTTCCCCGCCCGTTTTTGCGGCGTGGCACTCTTCGTAACGTAAGCGCCGGCACGAGATGCGACCAGTGCGTCCAAATCTTTCTTGTTCTGGCAGCGAATCCCCGCCGCATTCATCATGCAGTTATCAAAGGTTCTGCCACCAATACTCGTTGCTAAACTCGTCATCAAAAATCAGCTCCCTGTCTGAATTTATTTGGTATTCAATTGTCGTTAACTGTACAGTATAAATTTGTCAGAGTCAAGATACGGTTTGCCAGAAACGAGGATATTTTAATTAACTTCCAGTATTCCAAGAATTTCAGCAGACAATTGCGGTAAAAAACTGGTAAGATAGACCTTAAAAGTTTAAGGGAGGTCCACACATTGAGTGAAAATGATAACGCAGCTTTAAAGCTGGGCGACGATAAGTTTGATGAGATGATGCTATTTTTGAAGACACCCATCAACCAGCAAAACCACCTGGACTACCGGTTCGGTGATTCCGAGCTGCGTGAGTTGCAGGAGGGGATCTGGGCAATGCCGGCGTACCTTGTTGACGATGATCCGTATAGTCTGTTCTTCTTGTTTACCACGATTGACAGCGGTGAAATGGTCGTCGCCTTTGCGGAAGGCACCCGTCAGGACAAGCAGTTACGATTAGGCCAGCCGTTGACAACTGGTGCTGGGCTAAACAGTCTATTTGCTCAGCAGGAAAAGCGGGCACAGCGAGTACTGAAATTTTTAAATGACATCTCCCGGGCTGACGAAGCGGAGTGGCATCAAATCGTCAGTTGACAAGTATCATGCGGAAACCTATACTAAATTCAATTAATAAACCTTTTAAACTTAGTCCCGTGAGGCTAATAAAGGGTCGGCGCTGGCAACAGCAATAAATAACGACACCTCTATACCTGCGGGCATAGAGGTGTTTTTTGTTGGGGATATCAGGAACACTATTAAACGCTGAATGGAGAGTGGTTTAGTTGGCAAAGAATGGGTTAGGACGAGTTCCCGCGATTCCGATGGCAGCGCGGCACATGTCTTATTGGGATATGTTTGCGACTTGGGTTGGTGCCAATGCTAATAACGGAACGTGGTATATCGGTGGTGTAATTGCCGCTTGCGGTTTTCTAACGGCATCAACCACGTTGATCGTGACGGGGATTATTTCTTATTTGCTTTTGGCAGCCGCTAGTTACATGGGCTATAAAACTGGCCTCACCGCCATGACGTTGACCCGGGCTTCCTTTGGGTTACGGGGCAGCCTTTTGCCATCGGTCATTAACCTGATTCAGTTTATCGGCTGGGCTGCAGTGAATACTTTTATTGCCGCTACTTCAATGAGTTTCTTATTCCACGACTTGTTTGGCTGGCCGGTGTACGGTAAACCCGGCGGTACCATGGGCCTGGCGGTAGGAATCATTGTTATGAGTATTTTTCACCTCCTCAGTATTTCTCTTGGACAGCGGTCAGTTCAGCTGATTGAGCGAATTGGTATCGTGCTGGTATTTATCTTCGTGATTTGGGAATCCGTTGTGGTTTTTCAAACGGTTTCCTTCCATGAAATTCTGAACTGGCAGCCACCTCATGATTTGAAAATGACACCCGGCGCGGCCATTGATGTATTAGCGGCCTTTAACTTGGCTTGGGTGACTGCTGCTAGTGACTTTTCGCGCTTTACTGGTGTGAAGAAAAACGCTACGCAGGCATCGTTTCTCGGTGCGAACCTCGGGTTGTTCTGGTTTGCCTTTATCGGGTTGATTGCTACGATTGGCACGGCGATCACGCTGAACCATTTTGATCCGAACAATTCTGATCCCAGTACCATTGCCAGCAAGCTCGGACTGGGTTTCTTAGCCATGATCGTGATCATCCTGACCAGTACCACTGCCAACGCAGTTAATCTGATGTCAGCTGGTTCGGCGCTGACAAATATGACACGCCGACTAAGTCTGAGAGTCAGCCTGTGGGTGGTTACATTGGTTGCCACTGCCGTCACGTTTCTTCCCATCTTTGTTGCATCATTTTTGACGATTTTTGAAGCCTTTTTAAACGGTATTGGCATGGTCTTAGGACCGGAAATCGGGATTTTCCTAGCGGACTACTTCTGGTTAAGACACCGTCAGTATCACATTGATGATTTCACAAAACTTCACGGACAGTATTGGTATCACGGCGGTGTTAACTGGATTGCCATTTTCGTGTGGGTGGTCTCGGTAGCTTGCTATATTGGACTGAAGCACGTTGCGATTATTGCGGATACTATCGGGGCGACTTTCGTCGTGATTATTCTTAGCATGGTTCTGTACGGCATCCTCATGAAATTCACACAAAAGCAGGGTGAATAGGTTCCCATAAGTGTTTGATAATGTTATTCTTACTATAGTGGTAGGATATGACTGGCTGATACTGGAAATACTTTTGAAGTTTGTCTTTGAATGTAGTTTGATAAACGTCGCTAGTCGCTAAACTTGACAGATTTGCCATGGATGGCGCTACAATGCGCTTTGAGTGTTCAGTGTAAGCTGAGCCAGTAATCGTATCTGATTGACGGGTAAGTGAAAATTAAGAAATTGATTTTCTCAGTGCTGGCCGGTCACCCAACCACTCGGAAGGCTCCTTCAGTGAAAAACTGGGGGAGTCTTTTCGTGTAGAGTGTGTAAACAAGCGGTTAGAGACTGGAGTCTAAGGCAACCCTGACGGAAATCCCGGTCTTGGATTTCTGTCAGGGTTGCCTTAGATGCAAGTCTCTGCTTGTTGGAACACGTTTTCGCTAAATGAGATTAGTGTGCCAATACTTAGTGATCTAAACCCCAGAGCCCCGTACCTACCCCCCATGGAGCCAATTCTTTTTTCACAATCTTCCTGTGAAACCCACTTTTTAGTCCGCTTACAATCCCCGTTTAACAGCTTTTAAAAATTAGAAATTTCTTAATGAAATTATTAGGTAAATTTCGAGCGATTTTACTAGACATCTGCGTTTATACAGGTTAAGATATCAAAATCTTGTGAAAATAAAGGGGTGGAACAAATGTATTTACGTCGCGCAGAAATGAAGGATTTACCACAAATCGAATCAATCATCCAGGATGGGAAAACTCACCTGGCGGCTCAAAACATTGATCAATGGCAGGGGGGATATCCGAATACCAGCGTGCTGGTTAATGACATTCAAAACGGTCACACGGTAGTGCTTGTTGAAGGCTACGAAGTGTTAGGTACGGCTGCAGTCATTCCAGCACCAGACGAAAGTTATGAAGAAATCGATGGCGAATGGCTGACGCACGACGATACGTACGTTGCCATCCACCGGGTAGCCGTTTCTGCTAACCATCGCGGTCAGGGCTTATCCGGTAAATTATTTGCCGCAATCTTCAAGGAAATCGAAGATAACTCTTCTATTAAGGGTATCCGAATCGATACGCATCCTGATAACAAGGGCATGCAACACGTGATCAAGAAGGCTGGTTTCAGCGAAACTGGGACTGTTGAAGTTCTGGCTGACGCGGATACCGCTGTGCACGATTACGCTTACGAAAAACTAACTAAAACTGGGTCACTTGTTAAGACTCATTGATTCAATCAAAACGTTCGCCAATTCGGTGGGCGTTTTTATTTTATATGCCTAACTTAGTAACGGCATTTCCCTAAAAATGTGATAGTATTATCTTCTAGGGGGTATCAGTATGGCAGAAGAGAAACGTATGACAGGAAGAAAGTTTTTCACGGTTACCGTCTTAAACGGTGCCATTACAATAGTCGAAGCAGTCGGTGGTCTACTATCCGGCAGTCTGTCACTGCTCTCTGATGCCTTTCATAACTTAGGTGATACTTTTTCCATTGTGATCAGTTATATTGCACACCGAATCAGTTTGCGAAATGAGGATGAGCGAAATACCTTTGGCTACGGTCGGGCACAGATTTTAGCAGCGATGCTGAATGCCTTGTTGCTGATCGTGGTCTCCATTTTCCTGGTGGTCGAAGCAATCAAGAGGCTTAGCCATCCCGAAACCATCAATGGTGAACTGATGATGAGTGTCGCCATCGTTGGCTTGGCGGCAAACTTAGCGTCAGCAATTTTGATGCATCGCGGCTCCAAGCATAATTTGAATATGAAAGCGACTTACCTGCATCTGTTGAGCGATACGTTATCGTCAGTTGGTGTTATTTTCGGCGCAATCATGATTCAGTGGTACAATGTCACTATCATTGACCCCATTATTACGATAATCGTGGCCGCTTACATTACGTTTGAATCATGTCCGATTGTTCGTCACACCATTACGATTTTGATGCAGGGCGCGCCCCAGATGGATTACGATGCGATTAAGCGCGATTTAATGAAAATTGATGGTATTACAAGTGTTCACCACATTCACGTTTGGATGATCGACGAAAATCGAATTATGTTTTCGGCACACATCAATATGCGTGACATGCTATTAAGTGAAGCAGAACCGATTTACCATCAGGTGGAAGAGGTTCTGGCTAAGAAGTACGGTATCTGTCACGTGACATTGCAAGCCGAAGATGTCCGTGGACGCGGTGAAGAAATGATTTTAAACGAAGATTTAGATGAGCAACTTTTAAAACGGCAAAATGAAGAATAGCAAGGAGTAAGATAACTATGACACCCATGAAAGAGGATTATTTGAAGATTATCTTTGAACTTGGTGGCGCGAGTGAGAAGGTTTCGAACAAGCAGATCGCCATTAGTCTTAACATTGCGGCTGGTTCAGTCACTGAAATGATCAACAAAATGGTTGAGGAAGGTCTTGTTAACCACGAACCATACGCTGGTATTTCACTGACTGATGCCGGTCGAAAAAGGGCGGTCACACTGGTTCGGAAGCACCGTCTGTGGGAAACCTTTTTGGTTAAAAAATTAGGCTTTGCGCTGCCAGACTTGGATGTTGAAGCTGAAAAGCTGGAACATGTGACCAGTGAAAAATTAGCGAACGCAATGGATGACGCTTTGGATCACCCGGAGAGATGCCCCCACGGGGGGACGATTCCTGATCGGAACGGCCGTTTTGCCAGTGAATCTCACTTGATCTTAAACGCCGTTAAAGACGGTGAAACGGTCACTGTGACCCGGTTCATTGATAACCATGATCTGCTGACTTATTTAGGCGATATCAAGCTGGACATTGGCGACAAACTAAAAGTCAACAAGCATGATCCCTTTGAAGGCCCCGTACTGGTGACTAATTTAACCGATAAGCAGGATTTGACTATTGGGTATAAAGCCGCTCACTATATTTTTGTGGAGTGAACTAAGAGAAGCTAGTTGCCAGATGGCAACTAGCTTCTTTTTTAAATTAACAGGAATAATAAAATGGCATTCACTACAGCCGTTAAAAGCGGGCCAACTGTTTTGAATAAACTGACCTTTATCCCAATGATGCCGTCAAATAGCTGAACCAGCGTCATGGCAGTGGCTAAGGCAATCAAATATGGCCGTGAAGCAAATATGACAAGCCCAATTGCCACAATCAGAAAAGCGAGGCTTCGCGACACAGCGTATTTTGCGGTCGTTAGCGAGCTTTCGGTCTGTTTCTTAGCTGATTGGTAGGCTTCGATTGAAAAGCCGAAACTGACGGCAGCACTGATTAAAGTGAAGCCTGCGCAAAGATAATAGCTCAATATAATCGTTCCTCATTTCTAATTCAATGTATTAAGCATTACCTATCGGCCACAAATTGTCAAATACGTGATAGCGGGAAAGAAAAAGTCTGCATTTCTCGTAATTAAGGATAGCAGAACCCTATTTAGCAACGTATAATCTAATGGAGAACATTATTGAACGGAGGTAGCTGGCATGACAAATGATCAGGGTCATTTGATGATTAAGACGGCGTTGCATGCGGGCCGGATTATGATTGAAAATGGGTCAGAAGTTGCAAGGGTGAGCGATACGATTCGCCGAATTGCGTTAAACGCCGGGTACCCCGATAGTAAGGTTTACGTGACGATTACCGGGATCATGATGTCGGTTTCCGGTGAAGAAAACGCCCAAATTGAACCGGTGACTACCAGGTCCATTGATTTGGAAAAGATTACCCAGGTTAATGACCTGTCGCGGCACTTCGCGGCGCACAAGATCACCTTGGCGGAATTTGACCAGCGACTAACGGATCTTGATCGACACCCCCGGTATTTTCCGGTGTGGCTGCAGCTTGTGTCAGCAGGCCTCGTCAGTGGCACCCTGGAAGTGGTTTTTCGGGGCAACTACCCCGACTTTTTGGTGAGCTGTATCATCGGTCTGATTGGCTGGGGAGTCTTTTATGAGGTCAATAGGTTGGCAAAAGTGCGCTTCCTCAGTGAGTTTTTAGCCGCTGCTGTGATTGGTATTTTGGCAATTTTAACCGTGAAATATCACCTTGGTACCAGTGCCGATGACATTATTATTGGTAGCGTCATGCCGCTGGTTCCAGGAGTGCCGCTTACCAATGCCGTTAGAGATATTTTAGCGGGTGACTTAGTGAGCGGAATTGCCAGAGGGATGGAAGCTTTGATGAGTGCTATCGCAATTGGCAGTGGCATTGCGATGATCCTGCAGGCGGTGTGAGGTGAACGGATGCTGAATTTAATCATTGATTTAATTTTAACGTACATTGGAACCGTTACCTTCGGGGTACTGATCAATGTGCCGCGCAGGGGACTTAACCTTGGTGGCTGGATCGGCGCGCTGAGCTTTCTGGCGTATCGCTTGTGCCTGATGGCTAATTTGGGGATCGCCTTCGCCAATTTATTTGGTGCGTTGATCATTGGGATTCTTAGTATGCAGGCAGCCAGGTATAAGCGGATGCCCGTGATTAACTTTAATATTCCGGCGATGGTGCCATTTGTGCCGGGTGGTCAAGCTTATCAGATGATCAAGAACTTCGCGCTGGGTAACGTCTCCGAAGCCATCAGTTTTCTATTGCAGGTGGCCGTTATTGCGGGCTCAATTGCCTTTGGTTTCCTGTTAGCTGAAATGGTGAACCGGGTACAAGCAAGGCTGATGGTACGATTTTCTAGCCGGTGGAGTCATGAGAATAGGCATAATCCAAAGTTGTAGAGTGTAAAATAGCTCGGGTTGATTCCAGAGTATAACGCAAAAGGGACGGGGTTCCTGGTTTTGGGAACCCCGTCCCTTTTGCGTTATACGGCCGGAATCAGAGCTATTTTGCACGTTTCAGCAAAATAACCCTAAACCGTATGCCCAATAACAAAGCTAACACATAAAATGACTAAAACAATTGAAGTGATCCAAACGTAAAGCGTGTCGTGTTCTTTATAGAAAGCGTAAATTGAGACTACCACCCGTAAAACCGGGGTCATGATCAGGCAAAACATACCCACCATCATCACGGCGTAGGGCTTTAGTGCCACGGTACCTGCTATGATGGCACCGATGGTGGTTGGTTGGTGGCCTACTGGATAGCCGCCGTTACCACTATGTGCCAGTAGGAGAATCAGACCAAACAGCATGACTACAGCGGCGACGATAACGCCAATTTGCAGGATTCGGCCGATAATCAATTCGATGTGAACCATTTCTTTATGGGTTGAATTATTTTGATGTGATTGATCGTCCATGTGATTAACCTCCGATTATTCCTTTGTACAGCATTTGCAAGCCGATGAATAAAATGACGGGAATAAAGATGATACGGATTACCCGCGCAGGTAAGACTTGCATGACCCGCGAGCCAATGACCGCACCTACAAGGATTCCCAACGCCAGTGGCACCGCGATGTTTGGCAGAATGGAACCGTTAAAGAAGTAGACTGTCGCGCTGGCTGCGGCAGTGACGCCCATCATTAAGTTACTGGTAGCGGAAGAAGGCTTTAGCGGCATCTTCATAAAGGTGTCCATGGCAGTCACTTTGAAGGCACCTGAACCAATGCCCAGCATTCCGCTGGCCAGCCCGGCACCTAACATGACTAGAAAGCCCTGGGGGACATCTTCAACTTGATAATCAACTTGTTTAAATTCATTTTTGTCAAAATACGAGCCGTTCAGCTTAAGTTTGGTGGCGATTGGGTCAGGCTTAACGTTCGACAGAACTTCTTGGCCCCGACGCAGTTTGCGCCACATGTTCCAGCCGGAAAAGACCAGCAGCGCCCCGAACAGCAGGTAGAGGTATTTGGGATCAAGAACACCGGTGAGTAAAGCGCCGGAGATCCCGCCAATGGTGGTCGCAATTTCCAGAAACATGGCGACTCGCAAGTTCAGTACGTCATCTCTCAAGTAAGCGATCGTTGAGCCTGAACTGGTTGCAATCACAGCGATGATACTAGCGCCAATTGCGTATTTGATATCTAGGCCCATCATTAAAGTCAGGACTGGTGTAATGATGATGCCGCCGCCCAAGCCGAGAATTGCACCGGCAATCCCGGCAAACAGGCCGACACCCATCATTATTAGCATTGTTTGAATCATGATTAGTTCCTCTCTTGAACCAGCAGTTAAATATTCTCCACCAACTTTAGCATACTTTCAGCTTTCTTGAAATGTGGAAAGTGGCTGTATCCGGATACAACTTTCTTGCTGGTCAGTCATTGTTTTGAGCGTCACGAGATTTCTAAATTTTCTAATAACAATTAAAAACCGATATCAGACATGTGATAATATATGCTATACTCAATTTCGCAGTGATAAATCGTTATCAATAATGGGAGGAAGCAACAATGATCATTCAACAAGAGCGTGACCGACCGTTTCGCTTACTCGTCAGTGGGGGCCTGTTTGCTTTTTTAGCAGCTGTCGTCATGGCGCAATCTGGTTTACTGGAATTTATCGATAGTGTCATTATTCAAGTTGTTCAAAAACATCAATCCGGCACCAAGGAAGCCCTTATGAAATTAATTTCGTTCTTGAGCAGCCCGACGTTTGACATTATATGGGTGCTGATAATTGCCTTTCTGTTATGGGGATTTAAGTTTCGCATCCCAGCGCTGTGGGCACTGTGTACGTTGTTCGGCGGCGATGTGATTGCCACGCTGGTTAAGCACATTGTTCAGCGGCAGCGGCCAATCGGTCATCTGGCAAGTGACAACGGTTTTAGTTTTCCCAGTGGGCACGTCTTTGGCATGACGCTGGTGATTGCTATTTTATGGATCGTGGTCGTGCCGCTGATTGAAAAAGACTGGCAGGCTATCCTGGTGCGAACCGTGATGATTATTTGGTTGATTCTACTGGCCTTATCGCGGGTCTACCTTGGTGCCCATTTTCCAACGGATACCATTGGCGCGATGCTCTTGGCATACGCTTGGCTGCAGATCAGCGAGTGGCTATACCTCTGGCTGGCACCCAAGTTATCCCACGTTAAACTATTAAATCGTTCGATCTACTAGATTCAAACAAGACTATAAAACGCATTGGCGAGAGCCAATGCGTTTTTCTTTAATATGAAATTATTGACGCCCTGTTAATCGAATCACGTTGATCAAAATCTTTGCGCCATCAAACATTGCTGTGTGATCAAAGGTCATTCCGGGAACGTGCAGCCCCGGGGTCAAATCACAGCCTAAACCAAGCATGGTTGATTCCTTAACGACGCCGTCATAAGCGTAGAAGTGGAAGTCGTCACCGCCCTGGGTAGGTGCTGGCTCAACCAGGCCATCTTCTCCCAGAACCTGAGTGATGGCTTGTTTCATGTTATTTATGGCCGGTTCGCTTGGAATGGCTGCCGGAGAGAGGTCGTTACCATCTAAGATAACGTTGATGCCATTCACGGAAACGTCCTTCATCGCTTGAAAGGCTTGCGCTTGGAGTTGATCCATCATGTCATTGGTACGGGCTCTCAAATCCACCGCGAAGGTGCCTTTATCCGGCACGATGTTAGAGGACTCACCGGCTTTCACCATGGTTGTGGTGACTGAATAGGGCAGCTTGGTGTCCAGTTTGATTTGCTTAAACTTTTCGTTTAGCGTACTAAAGCCGTCGATCACGTTGGCGCCTAATTCTGGCCGGCCGGCGTGAGCCGTTTTCCCGGTGATGGTTACCCAATAAGTCCGCGTTGCAATATCCGGGATGATGGGTTCGGCGTGTTTGCCAGGGACTTCGTTTTTTGCGCAGACGTGCAGGCCATAGAGGTAATCCAGTTGACCTAACTTACCGCTTTTGATCACCCTTTCAGCTCCAGTGACCGTTTCTTCAGCTGGCTGGAAAATAATTTTCAGCGTGCCGGGGATTTCGTTGGGGTTAGCAGCATAGTAGCCAGCAACCGCCAGCACCATTGACATGTGCGAGTCGTGGCCGCAAGAGTGCAGGACCTGGGTTTTGCCCTGATATTCCTGCTTCAGGGCATCGATGTCTGAGCGGAGGCCAATGATGGGCCGGCCATTACCGATTGTCGCGATGAGTCCGGTAAAATCATCGAAGCGCTCGTAAGAGACACCCATTTCGTCCAAGCGTTTTGCTAAATATTCGGTGGTGTTGACTTCGTTAAAGGCAGTCTCGCCACGGGTGTGAAGGTAGTCGAAGTCGGCTAAAATTTGTTTTTCATTAATTAATGTTGTCATCGAAAACACTCCCTTACTTTGTCCAATAAGCATTCTTCAGCGAAATTCCTTGTGCGGGTGCGTAGGTGATGCCCTTTAAACCGGGTTTGTTCAACCGTACGATTTGACCTTGATTTAGGGCTGCAATGGCTTGGTCTTTCATTGCAATCTGGTTAGCTTGCTTGAAGTCATCGTAACGTTTCTGGGTACTTGTGACGTCCTTAACGTTGGCGTTTGAGTAAAGCTGGTCGTAAGTCTTATTAGAATAGTTACCGGCATTGTTAACGTTGTTCGTATTTAATAGTTGGAAAAATTCGTTTAAGTCAGGGTAGGAAGCAATCCAGTTCGTAAAGCCGATATCATAGCCGCGCTTCTTCTGCATGGTGGTGATGGCTTGCACCTTAGGCTGTGCGTTGATCTCGATATTAGCACCCTTAAGGTATTTCTTCGCGTTGGCTTGAATGTACTCAGCCGAGTTCTTAAAGGCATCAACATCGTAGCAAACAAGTTGTAAATTCAGCTTCTTGACACCCAGTTGTTTCAATCCTTTTACCCAGTACTTCTTGGCTAGGGTCGGGTTATAAGCGACAGATTCTTTGACGCTGGAATCTTTGGCAAAGTCAGCACCGTTGCTAGGATTCTTAGAAATCTCCTCTGGTGCTAAGCCATATGGGGCTTTGGAGCCGTTCTTTAACACGTTTTGCGTTAAAGTCTTACGGTTGATGACCAGTGAGATGGCTTTACGAATGTTAGCATTGCGCATCGCTTTGCTGCGGAAGTTGTAGGCTAAGTAGTCGGTTTCGCCACTTGGGTAGCTGAGGTATCCTTTGTTTGCTTTTTCTTGTGCGGCTTGCTGACCAGCAAGGACAATGTTGTCTAACTTACCTGACTGATACAGTGAAAGTGCGGTTTCGGGTGATTTGGCAACTTCAAACTTGACGCTGTTTAATTTGACTGACTTCTTATCCCAATATTTGGGGTTCTTTTTCAGCGTCCAGTTAACGGATGATGTCGTCCAGTTTTGAACGGTGAACGGCCCATCGAAGACGGTTTTAGCTGCGGAGGTCCCGTAGGCGCTGCCGAATTTTTCAACCACTTTTTGATTGAGCGGCAGGAATGGTACGGCGGCTACTAGATACTTAAAGTAGGGTGTTGGTTGGGCTAACGTCACCTTTAAAGTTGTTTTGTTAACGGCTTTGGCACCCAGCTTGGAAATTGGTAATTGGCCCTTTTCGATTTGTTTAGCGTTTTGAATCGGCAGGAACATGTAGGCATCGGCTGCCTTGGTTTTAGGGTTCACCGCGCGCTGCCATGCGTAAACAAAATCTGCGGCGGTCAGCGGATCACCGTTGCTCCACTTTAAGTTTTTCCGTAATTTGAACGTGTAGACGGTTTGACCATTAGTTGGCTTTACGATTGCTTTGGCAATACCGGGAACCAGCTGAGTGTTGCTCTTTAACCGGTACAGGCCTTCTTGCGAATTATTAACGGTCTCTAACGCGCCAACATCGGTGATTTGTGATGAATCCAGTGATGAGATATCCGTTTGTTCCATGATGTTGGCGGTAGTTTTGACCTTTGAAGCTGATTTGCCGCAACCGGCCAAGATGATCCCACTGACTAAAATGAGTGTTGTTCCAATAAAACCTCTGATTGATTTTTGCATATGCATTTCCTCCCCAAATTTAACTGTTCTATTCCGACAATTCGTTGTGCAGACTATGTCGCGCAAGATGCAGGTGATGTTCTCTGGCCCCCGCAGTTACAGTATTTACATGAAACATCATCAATTGAAACATGGTCGCAAACTTCCTTTCTAACTCCAAATAAAAATCCCCTCAAAGAAATTAATCTTTGAGAGGACGATGATCTCGTGGTGCCACCTCTGTTCGTAGCTACCTCACGATAACTACCTCAGCAAGTTAATTAACTTGCCCCGCGTAACGGTGGGTGACCGGCTATCCCTAATAAAGTAAATCGTTCAGGTTAACTGCTAGTAGCTGTGTTTCGATTCGGTTCATTCTCCCAGCCTTACGAATGATCTCTAAATTAGAATCTACTTTGACTACTCACTGCATTTGTAATTTGGTTCTCATTCTAGAAGTGAATGTAAGGGTTGTCAAGGATAAATTTAGCGGCTTGGGAGGTGGGCGGATTAAAAAAGCCTGAGAAACCTCCCAGGCTTTTACTGAATCGGTTTAATTAAAGGGTTGCATTCAGCCATTCTTCGGCGAGCTTCAGCCAGTGAGCCACGTGGGGCTGGTTGGCATCACGCTTCCAAGCGGTTAAGTGGTTAGCCAGCGCTAGTCCGTGTGGGCCGTGGCGAAAGACGTGAAGCTCAAGCGGTACGTGTGCCTGACTCAATGCGCTGGCATACGCCAGACTATTGGCTGACGGGACCAGCGGATCATCCGCCGTGGCCCAGATGAAAGTGGGAGCATTTTGTTCGCTGACGTGTTCGTCGGCGGCAATGGCATCGGGGTCGTCAGTCCATTGTTCCAGCATGCCTTCCTTAACCGGAAAGCCTAACTTCGGACTGATAACGGGGTAGCCCAGCAGCACTGCTTGCGGTTGCAGGCTGTCGGCAGCCACGCCCGCTTTCTTGGCTAACCATTCCGAGTGCCAATAATCATTATAGAGGGCGGCCACGTGGCCGCCGACAGAAAAGCCAGCAATGGCAATTCTTTCGGGATCGATCAACCAGTCGGCAGCTTTTTGCCGCAGCAGTGCAACTGACTTTGCCAGTTCCACTAACGGAGCGGGGTGCAGCGGCTGTTTTTCGTCGACGAAGCTATAGCGCAGGTAGAAAGCCTGGTAGCCCATATTGGCAAAGGCCATTGCTAGGGTTTCAGACTGCTGTTCAGGGATGTGGGTGTATGAGCCTCCCGGAACAACAATGATTGCGGGGTAAGTCTGATCCGGATTTTCAGGGTCAGTTTCCCGTAAGTAACCTTGTAAATAAGCGGCAGTATCGCTGCCAAGTGATTCTTTAATGATTTGCATAGTCATCATCCTAAGTATAATCTATAATGAAATTAACCAAACAGCGTGTGATAAAAACTCAGTACCAATAGTTTAACGCATTTTGGACTCTGAGAAAAAGGGAACGATTGATAAATGATCAGTATACAAACAGAGCGGCTAACGATTCGCCAGTTCGTGGAGTCTGATTTGGACGACTATTACGCCATTGTTGGGGATCCTGAAAATGCAAAGGAAGCTGGGTTCCAGTACGCTCATCATAAAACGGATGCAGCTTATCTGCTGCGCTCTGCCATTAAGCAGGGAATGGTATTTGCCATTGTAGAAACTTTGACGCAGCGAGTCATCGGCAGTATTGGACTTTACCCAAGAATCGCTGATAACGGTGAACGGGAAGAACATGCCGCTGAGATTGGGTACGTTTTGAACCGGACATACTGGGGACAGGGTTATATGACGGAAGCAGCTGAGGCGTTAATTAAAACGGTCTTTACCCACCAGCTAGTTTCAACGATCTGGGCCAGCTTTTTGGAGGATAATCAGCGCTCTAAACGGGTATTGGAAAAATTGGGTTTCCACTACGTCGATCAATTTACGCATTCGAAACACGACTTTTACCAGCCTGGTCAGACTGAGGTCGTTTATCGAATTGACCGTAAAGGGTGAAGCCCGCTTGCAATTTAAACATGAACGGTTTAGTATTAAACTCATCAAAAGAAGAGGCGCGAATTATAAGAGTCGCTTTCAGGAGAACGATCAGGTTCTGTGAATGAAAGTTAAAGGGTAACTCGCCGAAGCTCAACGTGACTGATAGCACGCGGAGCTGGGACCAGTCTTAAGAGGGCTGGGACTGTCGCAGTGATGTGCTGCGGAGAGCTTCCTACGGAAAATGACTTTTAGGTCGTCTCGCAGGTAAGCTGCAGGCGGCCCTTTTTATTGTCAAAATCAATCTGAAAGTGAGTGTAAATAAATGGCGAAACAAACAAGCGGCAATGGGGATAATGAGGTTAAAAGAGAGCTGAAAACCCGCCATATTTCCATGATCGCGTTAGGTGGCAGTATCGGGACTGGTTTATTCGTTGCCAGTGGATCCGCGATTTCAAAGGCCGGTCCAGGCGGTGGCCTGTTGGCTTATGTGGCTTTAGGGATCATGGTTTACTTCTTAATGACTTCCCTTGGCGAAATGGCAACTAACATGCCCGTGTCGGGATCATTTGCAACGTATTCTACTAAGTACGTTGATCCGGCCTTGGGTTTTGCGATGGGCTGGAACTATTGGTTTAACTGGGCAATTACCTTAGCAGTGGATATTAGTACCGCTGCGTTAGTAATGAAGTTTTGGCTGCCGAACGTTCCTGGCTGGATTTGGAGCACGGTCATTCTGGTCATGATTTTCCTGATCAATGCTTTGACCGTGAAGGCCTTTGGCGAAACTGAATATTGGATGGCCATGATTAAAGTCGTGACCGTTGTGATTTTCCTGATTGTTGGTTTCTTAACGATTTTTGGGATTATGGGCGGCCATGCAGTTGGCCTCAGTAATTTCACTTATAAACAAGCACCGTTTGTTGGTGGGGTACCAGCCATTTTGAGCGTGTTCGTTGTTGCCGGATTCTCATTTCAGGGAACTGAATTAGTGGGGATCACGGCCGGGGAGTCCGCAACACCGGAGAAGAGTGTTCCAAAGGCAATTAACCAAGTGTTCTGGCGAATCTTGCTGTTCTATATTTTAGCAATTTTTGTGATTGCCTGTTTAATTCCTTATACGAGTCCGAAACTACTGGGCTCATCAGCGAGTGACATTGCTATTAGTCCGTTTACGCTGGTCTTCCAGCGGGCCGGGCTGGCAGCTGCTGCGAGTGTCATGAACGCGGTTATCCTGACTTCCGTTATTTCGGCGGCTAATTCTGGTATGTACGCTTCGTCACGGATGCTGTATTCTCTATCACTAGATGATTTTGCACCTAAGTATTTTCAGCATACGACTAAAAACGGGGTGCCGTTACGGGCCCAAGTTGCCACAACTATCATTGGCGCCATTGCGTTTATAACCAGTATTATGGGACCAGAGGTTTATGTTTGGCTAGTTGCTGCGTCTGGTTTGACCGGCTTTATTGCCTGGGTCGGGATTGCGATTTCCCACTTCCGATTCCGTCGGGCCTTTATTAAGCAAGGGCATCATGTATCGGAATTGAAATATCACGCGAAGTGGTTCCCATTTGGCCCAATTTTGGCTCTGATTCTTTGTATCTTAGTCATCGTCGGACAAAACACGACTGCCTTTGCTCATTTTGATTGGGAACAGATTGCGGTGACTTACTTGAGTGTGCCGCTGTTCTTCATCCTGTACTTCTGGTATAAGCTTAGGTATCACACTCACCTTATTCCGTTAGATAAAGTGGACGTTGCGCCTCATAAGCATGAGGAAGCGGACTCAGAGAAATAAGATTATGCGCCAGTAGGAATCGACCTGCTGGCGCTTTTTTGATTATTTCACCACAATATGTTGCATTTACTGCTGGCAATGATACAATATGAAGTACTGAATTTTTGAGGTTAAAGGAGAAACTATTAATGATCGTACTTTCAGGAACTATTGGGGCTGGTAAAACCAGTTTGACCCAGCTACTTGCACGTCACTTAAATAAACCAGCTTTTTATGAATCAGTAGAGGATAACGAGATTTTACCTTTATTCTATAAGAACCCTAAAAAGTACGGTTTCTTACTGCAGATCTATTTCTTGAACAAGCGCTTGGATAGTATCAAAGCTGCGTCCAAGGATGACGAAGCTGTGTTAGACCGCTCCATTTTTGAGGATTCACTGTTGTTTAAGCTGAATGCTGATTTAGGGCGTGCAACGCAAACTGAATCTGATATTTATAATTCTCTCCTTCAAAACATGATGGAAGAGCTGCCGGATACCAGCGAAAAGAAGAACCCTGATTTGCTGATTCACATCAATATTTCGTTTGATACGATGCTGTCTCGAATCAAGAAGCGGGGCCGGTCATACGAGCAGGTCGATAAGGATCCCAGTTTGTATAACTATTACAAGGAACTAGACGCCCGTTACGTGGACTGGTACAAAAACTACGATAAGTCACCGAAGATGGCGATCAATGGTGATGAACTAGATTTTGTCGAAGATGCTGACGCTCAGCAGAAGGTGCTGTCACTGGTTGATCAGAAGATGGCCGAACTGAATCTGTAACCGTGAGTTGCTTTTAGCCGTTAAATATTTTACAATGAATGCAATTACAAAACGCGATGTACCTTTAAGTAGATGTTCAGAGAGACGGGTTGCTGAGAACCGTTCATCGAAACTCCAGTACATTAAAGCGGACAGTTAATCCTGTACGGTTAATCACCGTTACCGAAATTGAGTGTGCAGTTAATTTGCAAACTTGGGTGGTACCGCGAGCTTTCGTCCCAATATTTTGGGGCGGAAGCTTTTTTTGCGGGCCAAAAAAATGAGAGGAGCAGTATTATGATTGATTTAAAATTAGTGCGCAACGAAACTGATTTTGTAAAGGAAAAATTAGCTACCCGCGGAGTTGAGGCGGCTGAGATCGATGAGTTATTAGCGGTTGATCAAAAGCGACGGGATCTGATCGTTAAGTCTGAAACAATGAAGGCAACACGAAATCAAGTATCCGACGAAATTTCACAGCTGAAGCGTAACAAAGAGGATGCCTCTGATAAGATTACCCAGATGAAGCAGGTCAGTGCTGATATCAAAGCCATGGATGAACAGCTGACTCAGATTGCTGAAGAAGTGCACGACAAGGCTTCACGTCTGCCAAATATCCCCAACGATAACGTTCCCGTTGGTTTGACTGAGGATGGCTCCGTTGAATTGCGTAAGTGGGGCGATATTCCAAGCTTTGACTTTAAGCCAAAGTCACACTGGGAAATCGGTGAAGCTCTGGGAATCTTGGACTTTGAACGTGGTGCTAAAGTTTCTGGCAGCCGGTTCCTGTACTATATCGGCCAAGGTGCCCGTTTGGAACGTGCCCTGTATAACTTCTTCTTAGATGAAAACGAAAAGGCCGGTTTTACCGAAGTTTTGCCACCGTACATGGTTAACAGTGCTTCAATGTTTGGTACTGGTCAGTTTCCCAAGTTTACCGAGGACGTTTATTCATTGAAGGAAGCCGATGAAACATTGATTCCAACAGCGGAAGTACCGTTGGTCAACTATTACCGTGACGATGTGATCGATGACGAAAAATTGCCGGTGAAGTTTACCGCGCTGACACCAGCTTTCCGTTCTGAAGCAGGGAGTGCCGGCCGTGATACCCGGGGCCTTATTCGCCTGCACCAGTTTAACAAGGTTGAAATGGTGCAATTTACTAAACCTGACCAATCTTGGGACGCGTTGGAGATGATGACTAACCATGCTGAAGACTTACTGAAGAAGTTAGGCTTGGCTCACCACGTCATCACCTTGACCACCAGTGATATGAGCTTCACCGCCGCGATGACTCATGACCTTGAAGTTTGGTTACCTTATCAGGATAAGTACCGCGAAATTTCCAGCTGCTCGAACTGTACGGATTTCCAAGCTCGTCGGGCACACATTCAGTACCGCGATGAAAATGGTAAATTGCAGTACGTCCACACTCTAAACGGTTCTGGACTAGCAGTTGGCCGGACCGTTGCCGCTATTTTGGAAAATTATCAAAATGCCGATGGCACGGTTGATATTCCGGCAGCTTTGCAGCCTTACATGGGCGGTCAGACTAAGATCGTTAAAGAGTAAATTAGTTCATTAAACAGTTGTTATCCAGTTGATTAAGCTGGGTAACGACTGTTTTTCTATTTTAAATAACTAATAAATACATTTTTATAAAGCTAAATAGATAACTTATTCATTAGCAAAAAGGACGAATTTACAAATAATCATCATGATAAAGCGAAACTTAAAGTTGAGATTGAACCGTTCAAACGAAACAATTGGGAGCAACTAATCCCCATTCTAAAATAATCCAAAGAAATTGAAAAAAGGGGTAGCTTTTTTTTGAAAATACGTGTAATATAGTTCTTGCAGTTGGAACACAGAACCTTTTGCTCTGAATAACTATTCATCAACTTAAAAAAAGTTGTTGACAGCAAAATTGCTGAATGATAAACTATAATAGTTGTTTCAAAGAGGTCGATCGTAATTGTTCACCTTTTGAGCATCATCATGGAGGATTAGCTCAGTTGGGAGAGCGTCTGCCTTACAAGCAGAGGGTCACAGGTTCGAGCCCTGTATCCTCCATTGAGCCGTTAGCTCAGTTGGTAGAGCATCTGACTTTTAATCAGAGGGTCGACAGTTCGAGACTGTCACGGCTCATTAACCAGTATCACCATGCGGGTGTGGCGGAACTGGCAGACGCGCTAGATTTAGGTTCTAGTGTCTTACGACGTGGGGGTTCGAGTCCCTTCACCCGCATTTAATTAAATAAGCAGCATCACTTTCGCCGACTTAGCTCAGTTGGCAGAGCATCTCACTAGTAATGAGGAGGTCGGAGGTTCGAATCCTCTAGTCGGCATTGTGCGGAAGTAGTTCAGTGGTAGAACATCACCTTGCCATGGTGGGGGTCGCGGGTTCGAATCCCGTCTTCCGCTTTTTGCGTTTATTCCTGCCGGGGTGGCGGAATTGGCAGACGCACAGGACTTAAAATCCTGCGGTCAGTGATGACCGTACCGGTTCGATCCCGGTCCTCGGCATTTTTTAATTTAATAATATTTTGCACCCATAGCGCAACTGGATAGAGTGTCTGACTACGAATCAGAAGGTTGTAGGTTCGACTCCTACTGGGTGCATTTTTGTTGTTTTTAAACAACAAACGGGAAGTAGCTCAGCTTGGTAGAGCACTACGTTCGGGACGTAGGGGTCGCAGGTTCAAATCCTGTTTTCCCGATCATTCGGGCCATTTGCTGTTAGCGATGAAAATTTAGAAATCAACACACCTTTCCGGGTGTGTTTTTTTATTGGCTTGACAGAGCTCACATCAAAGACTAATGTAATTTTAATGGTTCTGTTAGAGCCAAAATACATAGGAAGTGTTTAGCGTATGGATAAAGCATTACATAACGCTGTCAAAACAGCTTTAGAGGCTGATCATGCACGTTTGGCAGCATATTTACATATTGAAACGGTGTCAGCTCAGCATCGCGGTATTAAAGAAACGGTTGCTTTCTTGAAGCAATCATTTTTGGAGCTTGGCGCAGAGGTACAAGTATGGGATGAATTTGACGGTAACCCGTTTGTTTTTGCTACTTTTCAGGCTGGTGTTAATGGTAATGCTAATAAGACGTTACTTTTCTACAATCACTACGATGTTCAGCCACCTGAACCATTAGATGAATGGCACACCGAGCCGTTTAATTTAACCGAGGTAGATGGTAAGTACGTTGCTCGCGGTATTTCCGATGATAAGGGTGAGTTAATGGCACGACTGTCAGCGGTGAAAGCATTACAGCAGACCGGTGGATTACCATGTAATCTAAAGTTTATTGTGGAGGGTGAAGAGGAAGTCGGCAGCCTTCACGTTGCGCAAATGACGAAGGCACACGCTGATGATTTAAAGGCAGATGCACTGGTTTGGGAAACGGGCGGTAAGGATGCCAATGAAAACTTTGCCATCACTTGCGGTGTTAAAGGGATTGTCAGTTTTGAATTATCAGTCTCAACGGCTGACGTGGATCTTCATTCTTCCCTGGCGGCTTATGCGGATAATGCGGCCTGGCGTTTGACAAAGGCGTTGAGCTCGTTAAAGGACGATCATGACCATGTTTTGGTGGCTGGATTTTATGATGATGTTAGGCCCCTAACGGCTTCCGAGCAACGCGCTACTGAGGAAATGTCGTTTAATGCAGCTGCCACGCGCACGGGCTGGGGACTGAAACGACCGTTTGTAACGGAAGATCCTAAGACTGCGTTGGTTAACGCGCCAACGATGACCATCAATGGTTTGAGCAGTGGGTACGAAGGAGACGGTGTTAAGACGGTTCTGCCTAAGTATGCCAAAGCTAAACTTGATTGCCGGCTTGTACCAGGCCAAGAGCCGCAACAAGTTGCATCCTTAGTGGCAGCACAGTTAAAACGAAACGGTTTCGCGGATGTGCAGCTGAAATTCTTATTAGGTGAAGCACCATTTAGGTCCAATTTAGATGACCCGTTTGTCGGACAAGCTGTAGAAACCGCACATGAGGTATACGGTGATCAGGTAACTTTAGTCCCTAACGCTGCTGGCGGTGGTCCTCAAGCCCCGTTTTTTGATGCCGTACACGCACCAATCGTTGCGGTGGGAGCCAATTGGTCTGGCTCTGGGGCCCATGCGCCTAATGAGAGTGTTAGGGTTGCGGATTACGCTGAAGATGTTCTATATACCGCAAGTTTGTTAACCGCGTTTGGTAAGCATTGAAATGGTTGGTCTAACAAAACGATAATAATAACCTTTTAAAACCACACTGATGATGAATTTTACCCCTTATCGGTGTGGTTTTATTGACGAATGCTTTATAATGAAGATGTACATTTAATCATCCAAAATCTCGGATATTAGGTGTGAAAGGCCTTTATTATAGGAAGAAACTTTTTCGATTCAAATAAATTTGGCATTTTGGGCGATAAATTAAAGTATAAACCTTTGCAATTTCACCAAACATTCGTATAATGAAAGTCAACATTAGTCAAACATGATTGTTAAGTTGGTGAATGGAGGGAGTAGCGTGCAAAATCAGAATATCTCGGATATTATTGAGCAGTACCTCAAAGAGATTTTGTCGGATACAGAGCACGTGGAAATTCGCCGATCAGAAGTTGCGGATTTGTTCAATGTGGTGCCGTCACAAATCAACTATGTGATTAAAACCCGCTTTACTTTATCCAACGGTTATTTGGTAGAGAGTAAGCGTGGCGGTGGCGGTTATATTCGAATCGAAAAGGTCAACTTATTAGATGATACCGATGTGTTAGATTCACTGATTGAAACCATCGGCGATTCGATTGGGCAACGTGATGGTTACGCCGTAGTTCAGGGACTTTACGAAAGTGGTGTGATTGGCCGCAGAGAGGCTAATATCATTCTGACGATCATGAGTAAGGATACCCTGCAAATGGAAAACCGTGCGGAAGAGAACGGCTTGAGGGCGCGTATTTTAGTAAGTATATTGAAACATCTACGCTATGAGAGCTAAGAAAGTGAGGAATTGAAATGGATAATCTTTTTACCCCCAGTGCAAAGAGCGTCTTGGCATTAGCCCAAGAACAGGCGAAGTACTTTAAGCACCAAGCTGTTGGCACAGAGCACTTACTTTTAGCACTCACAATTGAGAAAAATGGGATTGCAAACAAGGTTTTACAGCAATTTTCCATTAGTGAAGATGACGTACGTGAAGAGATCGAACGCTTCACGGGTTATGGCACTTTAAGCAACGTTGATAAGGATACTTATCTGCCATATTCACCAAAGGCAAAGGACATGCTGTCCGTAGCTGGTGAGGAAGCCAAGCGGATCGGTGCCACTAAGATTGGGACTGAACACTTATTGCTGGCTTTGCTGAGTGATGAAACGATTCTTTCCTCACGTATTTTGATGAATTTAAACATTGATTTAGCTCAGGCACGCAAGGTTATTTTGCGTAAACTGGGTGTGACTGAAACCCAGGATAAGCGGCGCAATCAACGTGGCCGTAAACAGCAGGGCGGAACGCCTACCCTGGATTCATTGGCCCGTGACTTGACGCAGTTAGCACGTGATGACCGGATGGATCCGACGGTTGGCCGGAATAACGAAGTTCGTCGGGTAATTCAGATTTTGAGTCGTCGGACGAAGAACAATCCGGTCCTTATTGGTGAACCCGGTGTTGGTAAAACGGCGATTGCTGAAGGCTTAGCACAACGGATCGTTAAGGGCGACGTGCCTGAAGACATGCAAAATAAGCGGCTGATGGCTTTGGATATGGGGTCATTAGTTGCTGGTACCAAGTACCGTGGTGAATTCGAAGACCGTCTGAAGAAGGTCATTGAAGAAATTTACAACGATGGGGAAGTCATCCTCTTCATTGATGAATTGCACACTTTGATTGGTGCCGGTGGTGCTGAAGGTGCCATTGATGCCTCAAATATTTTGAAGCCAGCATTAGCACGTGGCGAACTTCAAACGATCGGTGCAACGACATTGGATGAATACCAGAAGTACATTGAATCCGACGCCGCTTTGGAACGGCGGTTTGCTACCGTGCAGGTCAACGAACCGACGGAAGATGAAACCGTTGAGATCCTGAAGGGCCTGCGTCCCCGCTATGAGCAGCATCACAAGGCAAACATCACTGATGACGCATTGGAACAGGCGGTTAAGCTGTCTACCCGTTACATCACAGACCGTTATTTGCCTGATAAGGCCATTGATCTGATGGATGAAGCGGCCGCTAAAGTGCGTATCAGCCAGATGGATAAGCCTAACAATCAGACCAAGCAGGAAGCTAAATTGTCAGACTTGTCTGATCAACGTGAGGCCGCCATTCTTGATCAGCGTTTTGAAGAAGCTGCCAAGATTCGTGAGCAGGAAATTGCGTTGAAGGATAAGCTGGATAAGAAGGCTGAAAAGCAAGCGGAATCTGGTTCAAAGTACAATCTGAACGTGACTGGCGAAGATGTTGCCGAAGTCGTTTCAGAATGGACCGGGGTGCCGACGACGCAGCTTAACCGGACTGAACAAGAGCGGCTGGTTAACTTGGAAAGCATTCTGCACAAACGGGTGGTTGGCCAAGAAGAAGCGGTTTCAGCAGTTTCTAGAGCTATTCGGCGGGCCCGTTCCGGTTTGAAAGATCCCAACCGGCCAATTGGTTCATTTATGTTCCTGGGTCCTACCGGTGTTGGTAAGACTGAACTTGCTAAGGCGCTGGCTGAAGCAATGTTTGGTTCAGAAGACAACATGATCCGGGTTGATATGAGTGAGTACATGGAAAAGTACTCAACCAGTCGTTTGATTGGTTCCGCACCAGGCTATGTCGGGTATGACGAAGGTGGCCAATTAACTGAAAAGGTTCGTCAAAAACCGTATTCAGTTGTTCTCTTTGATGAGGTTGAAAAGGCTCATCCAGACGTCTTCAACCTGTTGCTGCAGGTTCTAGATGATGGGTACCTGACCGATTCTAAGGGCCGTAAGGTTGACTTCAGAAACACTATTTTGATCATGACCTCCAACTTGGGTGCAACTAGACTGCGGGACGAAAAGACCGTTGGCTTCGGCGCGGAAGATAAGAGCGGCGATTACACTGCAATGGCTAATACCATTCGGGAGACGCTGAAACAAAGCTTCCGGCCAGAATTCCTGAACCGGATCGATGAGGTTGTCATCTTCCACAGTCTGAAGAAGAAAGAACTCCACCAAATTGTGAAGTTGATGGCCAAGACGGTGATCGACCGCGTGAAGGGTCAAGGGATCAACATCAAGGTAACACCAGCTGCTATCGACGTGATTGCCGACGCCGGTTTTGACCCTGAGTATGGTGCACGGCCAATTCGGCGGGCATTACAGACCCAGGTTGAAGACCGTTTGAGCGAAGCAATGCTGTCCGGCGAGATTCAAGCTGGCAACATGGTGACCTTGGGTGCCAGCCACGGCAAGATTACGCTGAACATTAAACAGCCGGATAAAAAGGTTGAAACTAAAACCAACGAAACCGTTGGCAGCAAGTAATGTGCGTTTATTCTAAAAGCAGTCTGATCGTTATTGGTCAGGCTGCTTTTTAGTGGCGAAAATGGGCTTTGTTTCCGCAAAATGGCGATTCGTGTTAAACTGGTATTCAGATTAGGACAGGTACCATGGAAGGGATAGTAGTTGATTTGAAACGAGAAGTGCAATTAGAAAAGACGCATCAAGCAATTTTAGACGCTGCCCGTACCCTTTTTTTGTCTCGGGGCTATCAGGGAACTTCCACTCGTGATATCGCTAAAACGGTGGGGATTACTCAACCGGCACTTTACCATCACTTTGATGATAAAGAAGTAATCTACTTACAGGTGATCAAAACGGTTGGCAGTGAAATCAAGGCGGGAATCGATGCCGTCAATCAGCAGGGCTCGACGATCTCGGCCGAAGAACGGCTGGTTAAAATTACTCAGGTGCTGACGGATGCACATCCGCGGGATATTTTCACGGTGATCCACTCAAGTTTCGTGGATCTGAAGCCGGAGAACATGCGCCAGCTTGGCATGATTTTTCAGACGGACTACGTGACGCCCATTGAAAACTACTTTAAGAGCGAGGATGTTAAACTGCGGCAGGATATTCAGCCGAAGGAAGCGGCGGAGTTTTACATCACTAGTTTAAGTCCGCTATTCAGCAAGTTTCACCGAATCGGCGGTGTCAGCCTGACTCAGGAAGACCATATTCGACTATTATTAGACTTAATTTCGCATGGGTTAGTGTCTGATGGGCATTAACTGTTTGACAACTTAATCAGTAGCAGGTATACTATCTGCAGTATGTAACTGTGAACTGAAATGAGTCGTTGCGATATATTGTCCGTAGCGCCTCTCATAAAAACCAAAAGTAAGAACGAGATTTCTTATTTTTGGATTTTTTTTGCCAAAAAACCGGTGAGAATACGTTTTCATTGAAAATGTAATCAAACTGTAATATTGGTTTCGGTCCGCTGAATAAAATGGAGAGGTGAACAACTTGGCAGGACACTTGGTTAAATATGGCAAGCACCGGACCCGACGAAGCTACGCACGGATTAAGGAAGTTTTGGATCTTCCTAACTTGATTGAGATCCAAAAGAATTCTTACCAGTGGTTTCTAGATGAAGGCCTGAAGGATATGTTCGATGACATTATGCCCATCGAAGACTTTCAGGGAAATCTTTCATTAGAGTTCGTTGATTACCAGTTACTGGAACCAAAATATACCGTTGACGAAGCAAGAGAGCACGATGCCAACTTCTCGGCACCATTACATGTCACTTTACGGTTAACCAATCATGAGACTGGTGAAATTAAATCCCAAGATGTTTTCTTCGGCGATTTTCCACTGATGACGGAACAGGGAACGTTTATTATTAACGGTGCCGAACGGGTTATCGTTTCTCAATTAGTCCGTTCCCCTGGCGTTTATTACAATAAAGATACTGACAAGAACGGCCGCACAATCTACGGTGCCACTGTCATTCCTAACCGGGGTGCATGGCTGGAATTTGAAACTGATGCTAAGGGCTTGTCTTACGTTCGGATCGACCGGACTCGTAAGATTCCAATGACTGAACTCGTTCGGGCTTTAGGCTTCGGTTCCGATGACGAAATCATCAAAATGTATGGTGATAACGACAGCTTGATGTCAACCTTGGAAAAGGATGTTCACAAAAACAGCGAAGATTCACGTGTTGAAGAAGCCTTAAAGGACATCTACGAACGTCTACGTCCGGGTGAACCTAAGACTGCTGACTCATCACGGAGCTTACTGACAGCTCGTTTCTTCGATCCTAAGCGTTACGATATGGCTCCCGTTGGCCGTTATAAGACAAACAAGAAGCTGGTCTTAAAGAACCGGCTGCTTGGTTTGACATTGGCTGAAACTTTAGCAGATCCAGATACTGGTGAAGTTTTGGCACAAAAGGGCGACGTGATCGACAAGGATCGTTTGAAGACCTTAACGCCATACCTTGACCGCGATGATTTCAAGACGGTAACTTATACGCCTTCAGACGAAGCGGTAGTCACTGAACCAGTCACGCTCCAGACCATCATGGTGCAGTCACCTGACGATCCAGAACGTGCGATTCCAGTGATCGGTAATGGTCACATTGATTTGAAGTGGAAGCACATCAAACCCGCTGATATTTTGGCTGCAGTTAACTACTTCTTTGATTTACAAGAAGGCATTGGCTCAACCGATGATATCGATCACTTGGGTAACCGTCGGATTCGTTCTGTTGGTGAATTACTGCAGAACCAGTTCCGGATCGGTTTATCCCGGATGGAACGGGTCGTTCGCGAACGGATGTCGATTCAGGATGCTTCGACCGTTACACCACAGCAATTGATCAACATTCGACCAGTTGTTGCCTCGATCAAAGAATTCTTCGGTTCATCACAGCTTTCACAATTCATGGATCAAACCAACCCACTGGGTGAATTAACGCATAAGCGTCGTCTTTCAGCCCTTGGACCTGGTGGTTTGACTCGTGATCGTGCCGGTTATGAAGTTCGTGACGTTCACTATACTCATTATGGTCGGATGTGCCCAATTGAAACGCCTGAAGGTCCTAACATTGGTTTGATCAACAGTCTTTCCAGTTATGCCCGGATCAACAAGTATGGCTTTATCGAAACGCCATACCGCCGTGTTTCATGGACGACTCATAAGGTTACTGACAAGATCGATTACCTGACTGCCGATGAAGAAGATAACTACGTTGTTGCACAAGCTAACTCACCATTAAACGATGACGGTTCATTCGTTAACGATGTGGTTATGGCCCGTGCAAAATCAGAAAACATTGAAACCAGCATCAATAACGTCGACTACATGGACGTTTCGCCTAAGCAAGTTGTGTCGGTCGCTACGGCCTGCATTCCTTTCTTGGAAAACGATGACTCTAACCGTGCGCTGATGGGTGCCAACATGATGCGTCAGGCCGTTCCTTTGCTTGACCCTCACGCCCCATTGATCGGTACTGGTATCGAATATAAAGCTGCCCATGATTCCGGTGTTGCCTTACTTTGCAAGCAGCCAGGGACAGTTGAATACGTTGATGCCCGTGAGATTCGCGTTCGTCGCGAAGACGGTGCATTAGACTCTTACAAGTTAATGAAGTTCCAACGTTCTAACGGTGGTAAGAACTACAACCAACGTCCAATCGTTAAGGTCGGCGACAAAGTTGACCCAGACGAAGTGTTGGCTGACGGACCATCAATGGAAGATGGCGAATTGGCATTAGGCCAAAACCCATTAGTTGCCTTCATGACTTGGCAAGGATATAACTTCGAAGATGCCATCGCGATTAGCGAACGGTTAGTGACTGAAGATGTCTACACTTCAATTCATATTGAAGAGTACGAATCAGAAGCCCGTGATACGAAGCTTGGACCTGAAGAAATCACCCGTGAAATTCCTAACGTTGGGGAAGATGCACTTAAGAACCTTGACGAAGAAGGAATTATCCGGATCGGTGCTGAAGTCCATGATGGTGACATCTTAGTTGGTAAGGTAACGCCTAAGGGTGTCACTGAATTATCAGCTGAGGAACGTTTGCTTCACGCGATCTTTGGTGAAAAGGCTCGTGAAGTTCGTGATACCTCACTTAAGGTGCCTCATGGCGGCGGCGGTATCATTCAAAACGTCCGGATCTTTACCCGTGAAAACGGTGACGAATTATCACCAGGTGTTAACATGATGGTTCGTGTCTACATCGCCCAAAAGCGTAAGCTGCAGGTTGGTGACAAAATGTCCGGTCGTCATGGTAACAAAGGGACTGTTTCCGTTGTTATCCCTCAAGAAGATATGCCATATATGCCAGATGGTACCCCAATCGATATCATGCTGAGCCCAATGGGTGTGCCTTCCCGTATGAACATCGGGCAAGTGCTCGAGTTGCATTTAGGAATGGCTGCTCGTAACCTTGGCATTCACATTTCTACCCCTGTCTTTGATGGTGCCCGTGATGAAGATATCTGGGCTGCTGTTAAGGAAGCTGGTATGGCTGACGACGCCAAGTCCGTTGTCTATGACGGCCGTACTGGTGAACCATTTGACAAACGAATTGCTGTTGGGGTTATGCACTACATGAAGCTGGCCCACATGGTTGACGATAAGATTCATGCTCGTTCAATCGGACCTTACTCATTAGTTACTCAACAACCGCTTGGTGGTAAAGCACAATTTGGTGGTCAACGGTTTGGTGAAATGGAAGTTTGGGCACTTGAAGCTTATGGTGCTGCATACACACTGCAAGAAATCTTGACTTACAAGTCAGATGACGTTGTTGGTCGTGTTAAGACTTACGAAGCCATTGTTAAGGGCGAACCAATTCCTAAGCCAGGTGTTCCTGAATCCTTCCGTGTGCTGGTTAAGGAATTACAATCACTGGGACTGGACATGAAAGTTCTTGGCGCTGATAACAAGGAAATCGAGTTGCGCGATATGGACGACGAAGACGATGACGTTGTTAACGTTGACGCTTTGAGTAAGTTCGCGGAACAACAAGAAGAACAAAAGAAAGCTACTGCAGCTAAAGAAGCAGCAGCTAACAAAGATGAAGCTGACACTAACGCTAAGGATTAATTAAAGGGAGGTCGATCCATTGGTCGATGTCAATAAGTTCGAAAGCATGCAAATTGGACTTGCATCGCCTGACAAGATTCGGAGCTGGTCATATGGTGAAGTTAAGAAGCCAGAAACCATCAACTACCGAACTCTAAAGCCAGAAAAAGACGGACTATTCGATGAACGTATCTTTGGCCCAACCAAAGATTGGGAATGTGCTTGTGGTAAGTACAAGCGGATTCGTTACAAGGGTGTTGTTTGTGACCGTTGCGGCGTTGAAGTTACCCGTTCAAAGGTTCGTCGTGAACGTATGGGACACATTGAATTAGCAGCTCCAGTAACACACATCTGGTACTTTAAGGGTATCCCAAGCCGGATGGGCCTTGTGCTGGACATGAGCCCACGCTCACTTGAAGAAATCATCTACTTTGCTTCATACGTTGTGCTTGAACCAGGTAACACACCGCTTGAAAAGAAGCAGTTGCTTTCTGAACGTGAATATCGTGAAAAGAAAGCAGAGTACGGTAATGGATTCACAGCTGAAATGGGTGCTGAAGCCATTAAGAAGTTACTCCGCGACGTTGATTTGGATAAAGAAGTTTCAGAATTAAAGGAAGCTTTGAAGGAAGCCACTGGTCAAAAGCGGACGCGTGCCGTTCGTCGTTTGGACATTCTGGAAGCCTTCGTCACCTCTGGTAACAAGCCGGAGTGGATGGTCATGGATACGATTCCGGTCATTCCACCTGACTTACGGCCAATGGTTCAATTGGAAGGTGGCCGTTTCGCCACTTCTGACTTGAACGATTTGTACCGTCGGGTTATCAACCGTAACAACCGTCTGAAGCGTTTGTTAGACCTTCATGCACCTGGTATCATCGTTCAAAACGAAAAACGGATGCTGCAAGAAGCCGTTGATGCTTTGATCGATAACGGTCGTCGTGGCCGTCCAGTTGCTGGTCCTGGTAACCGTCCATTGAAGTCTCTTTCACACATGCTGAAAGGGAAGCAAGGCCGGTTCCGTCAAAACTTACTGGGTAAGCGTGTTGACTACTCAGGCCGTTCTGTTATTGATGTGGGTCCTTCATTACGGATGAACCAAATGGGCCTGCCAGTGCCAATGGCAATGGAACTCTTCAAGCCGTTCATTATGAAGGAATTAGTTAGCCGCGGGTTAGCTTCTAACATTAAGAACGCTAAGCGTAAGATTGACCGTGAAGATGAAGATGTTTACAGTGTTCTGGAAGATGTTATCAAAGAACACCCAGTGCTCCTGAACCGGGCACCTACACTTCACCGTTTGGGTATTCAAGCCTTCGAACCAGTGCTGGTAAGCGGTAAGTCAATGCGGTTGCACCCATTGGCCTGTGAAGCTTACAACGCCGATTTCGATGGTGACCAAATGGCCATTCACGTGCCGCTATCTGATGAAGCCCAAGCTGAAGCTCGTTTGCTGATGCTTGCTGCCCACCATATCCTGGCACCTAAGGATGGGAAACCAGTTGTTACACCTTCACAAGATATGGTTATCGGTAACTACTACCTGACCTTGGAAGAATCCGGTCGTGAAGGCGAAGGCATGATCTTTAAAGATGCTAACGAAGCGGTACTTGCATACCGTAACGGGTTAGTTCACTGGCACTCACGTGTTGGTATTCAAACCAGCTCTTTGAAGGGCAAGCCTTTCACTGACGAACAAAAGAGCAAGATCATGGTTACCAGTGTTGGTAAGCTGATCTTCAACGGTATTTTGCCACAATCATTCCCATACTTGAATGAACCAACGGATACCAACTTGAACGGCTACGTGCCAGATAAGTATTTCTTGGATAAGGGTGAAGATATTCATGATTACCTCAAGGATGCCGAACTGGTTAAGCCATTTAAGAAGGGCTTCCTGAGTGACATTATTGCTGAAGTTTATAAGAAGTATAAAGTGACTGAAACGTCATTGCTGCTTGACCGGATGAAGGACTTGGGTTACGACGAATCAACTCAATCTGGCTTAACCGTCGGAATCGTTGACGTTACCGAAGTTCCTGATAAGCCAGAAATCATTGACGAAGCCCACAAACAAGTGGCCACTGTCACTAAACAGTTCCGTCGTGGTTTGATTACCGATCACGAACGTTACGAACGTGTTATTGGGATTTGGAACGATGCTAAGGATACCTTACAAGATAAGCTGATCCATAACTTCGATCCGCAAAACCCAATTTACATGATGAGTGATTCTGGTGCCCGTGGTAACATTTCTAACTTTACGCAACTTGCCGGTATGCGTGGCTTGATGGCCGCTCCTAACGGTGAAATCATGGAATTGCCGATCACCGCAAACTTCCGTGAAGGCCTATCTGTTTTGGAAATGTTTATTTCTACCCATGGTGCCCGTAAAGGTATGACCGATACTGCCTTGAAGACTGCCAACTCAGGTTACTTAACCCGTCGTCTGGTTGATGTGGCTCAAGACGTTATCGTCCGTGAAGAAGACTGTGGTACTGATCGTGGTTTGACCATCAGCGCTATCAAGAATGGTAACGAAATGATCGAACCATTGTACGACCGGATGTTAGGTCGTTATACGATGAAGACCGTTAATGATCCTAAGACTGGCGAAGTTATTATCGGTGCTAACAAGATGATCGATGAGACCACTGCTCAACGGATCGTTGATGCCGGCATCGAATCCGTTACGATTCGTTCCGTCTTCACTTGCAACACCTCTCACGGGGTTTGCGAACGTTGCTACGGCCGTAACATGGCTACTGGGGACCAAGTTGAAGTTGGTGAAGCAGTTGGTACTGTTGCTGCTCAGTCAATCGGTGAACCTGGTACTCAATTGACCATGCGTAACTTCCATACCGGTGGTGTTGCCGGAAACGAAGATATTACCCAAGGGCTTCCTCGTGTTCAAGAAATTTTTGAATCTCGGAACCCTAAAGGTAAAGCTGAGATCACAGAAGTTACTGGTACGGTTGAATCTATCGAAGAAAACCCAGCAGAACGGACGAAGGAAATCACCATTAAGGGTGAAGCTGATACAAGAAGCTACACACTTCCTATTACAGCTCAACTGAAGGTAACCGAAGGCGACTTCGTACACCGTGGTGCTGCTCTGAACGAAGGGTCAGTTGATCCTAAGGAACTGATTCGGGTTCGTGATGTTCTTTCTACTGAAAACTACCTGTTAAGCGAAGTTCAAAAGACTTACCGGATGCAAGGTGTGGCTGTCTTGGACAAGCACGTTGAGATCATGGTTCGTCAAATGCTCCGTAAGGTACGTATCATGGATCCAGGTGACACTGATGTCTTACCTGGTACCCTGATGGATATCGATGACTTCCGTGATCATAACTACAAGACCTTGATTACCGGTGGTACACCAGCCACTGCACGACCAGTTATCCTTGGTATTACTAAGGCTGCCCTTGAAACGAACAGTTTCTTGTCAGCTGCGTCATTCCAGGAAACAACTCGTGTATTGACCGATGCTGCTATTCGCGGTAAGAACGATCCATTAGTCGGTCTTAAAGAGAACGTTATTATTGGTAAGATCATTCCAGCTGGTACTGGGATGCCTAACTACCGTAAGATCAAGCCAAAGGAAGTTGGCGGATCCTCCACTGATGGTGTCTACTCAATTAATGAGCTAGAACGCCGGATGAAGGAAGAGGAAGCTAAGTAAATTTGGTAAATCTGCCGAGTTACTCGGTAGATCCTATAAAAAGCCCCATTCCGATGCAAATTGTCGGAATGGGGCTTTTTTAAACCTAAAAATCGGCATCTGACCGACTAGGAAAATAGCCAGAGGATAATCTTTCAAATGAAGAAAAGAATGATTAAGTAACTAGCGGTGATAAATGGTAAAAAGGGCAACCGGCGCAGTTTGAGGAATTGTGAAGTAACCAGTCCTGAAAGACTGCTTAATAGTAAAAGCCAGGCGAATGGAACAAAGCCAAGCAAAATCAATAAACAAAGAAAAACGTCCAGATCACCAGCACCGATCCACTTAAACTTTGGTTCAAAAAATTGCGTCATCAACCAGATAAACATCATGAAAATAAAAAAGGAGTGGTGCGGGCTGAAAAAACCGTATAACGTGACAGCGAGAAGCATTAATCCGTGGCCATAAATGGTTGGAAATGCCAAGTGGTGCACATCGTTGATCGCCATGAAGAATAGAAGACAGCCAACCAAAACGTATCCCGTACTGAGAAGTGTTGGCTGCCAGCTAAGTAATAAACCTCCAAAAAATAGTTCACAGAAAAGACTGGCTAATGGAATTGTCTGATTGCAATTACGGCAGCGACCACGTAATATTAAATAGGAAAAGATTGGTACTAAATCAAACCACGCAATAGTTGCCGAACAACTGTCGCAATATGATCGGGCGGGGGATAAAATGCTGCCGCCAGTTCGTAATCGAGAATAGCTAGCGAATAAAAATGAGCCCAAAACAGTGCCTATAATAAATTGAATCAGAATCATATGATCACCTCAAAATTAATTACGGATTTTACGGCGGAAATAATTTCGAGAAATAAGTCGAGTTTTTGCGGATGTTTAATACTTTGCGTTGACATTAAACGACGAAGCGTGGTATTCTTTTAAAGGTGCTTTTTGTAGACCGGTTTCTGCTTTGCAGACATGCTGACGGAAAACATGGCACGATAAAGGATCAACATCCGCTTTTATTTTTGCCCAAAAATGAATCACCTGGATGTGTGGACTTAAAATAACTAGACTAAGGAAGGAGGACTCTTAGATGCCTACAATCAACCAATTGGTTCGTAAAGGTCGTAAATCTAGAAGTTCTAAATCAGATGCCCCAGCTTTAAACTACGGGTATAACAGTTTCAAGAAGAAGCAAGTGAGCAACCCAGCACCACAAAAGCGTGGTGTTGCAACTCGTGTTGGTACGATGACTCCAAAGAAGCCTAACTCAGCTTTGCGGAAGTACGCCCGTGTTCGCCTGTCCAACTTAATCGAAGTAACAGCATACATTCCTGGTATCGGTCACAACCTTCAGGAACATAGTGTTGTTTTAATTCGTGGTGGCCGTGTTAAGGATTTACCTGGTGTTCGTTACCATGTTATCCGTGGTGCTTTGGATACTGCCGGTGTTGAAGATCGTCGTCAATCACGTTCTAAATACGGTACTAAGAAGCCTAAGGAATAAAAACTAAACACTAAGTTCCAACAAGGAGGATATTAAGTAATGCCAAGAAAAGGAAACGTCCAAAAACGTGAAGTCCTTCCTGACCCAATCTACAACTCAAAGATGGTTACCCGTTTGATCAACCACTTGATGTTAGATGGTAAGCGAGGCACTGCATCACAAATTCTTTATGGTGCATTTGATTTAATTAAGAAAGAAACTGGCAACGACCCCGTTGAAGTATTTGACGAAGCAATGAAGAACGTTATGCCGGTCTTGGAAGTTAAGGCTCGCCGTGTCGGTGGTTCTAACTACCAAGTTCCAATCGAAGTTCGTCCAGAACGTCGTTCAACATTAGGTCTTCGTTGGATCGTTAACTATTCACGTTCTCGTGGTGAACACACGATGACTGAACGGTTAGCTCGCGAAATCATGGATGCAGCCAACAACACTGGTGCATCTGTTAAGAAGCGTGAAGATACTCATAAGATGGCCGACGCCAACCGTGCATTTGCTCACTACCGTTGGTAATTTGCAAATCTGTTTGCTGTCAGCATCACTACGGTGGGCTACGCGCAAGCTAGCTAAATGTTGATAGTGAAAATTGTTGGGATGGCTATAATTATTTCTTAATTTAGCCATCCTTTTTATAAATGTACATTTGATTTAACTGAGAGGAGTTACAGATTTAACATGGCTAATACACGAGCTTTTCCACTAGAAAAGACCCGTAACATCGGGATCATGGCTCATATCGATGCTGGTAAGACTACTACCACTGAACGGATCCTGTACTATACTGGTAAAATCCATAAGATTGGTGAAACCCATGATGGTGCTTCACAAATGGACTGGATGGCCCAAGAACAAGAACGTGGTATCACGATCACTTCTGCAGCCACTACTGCTGAATGGAAGGGTCACCGAATCAACATCATCGATACCCCAGGACACGTGGACTTCACCGTTGAAGTTGAACGTTCACTTCGTGTGCTTGATGGTGCGATTGCGGTCTTGGATGCCCAAGCCGGTGTTGAACCCCAAACTGAAACTGTTTGGCGTCAAGCTTCCGACTATGATGTTCCCCGTATCGTGTTCGTTAACAAGATGGATAAGATCGGTGCTGACTTTGATTACTCAGTACAAACCATCAAGGACCGTCTTCAAGCTAACGCTTTAGCTGTTCAGATGCCAATCGGTGCTGAAGATAAGTTCGAAGGTGTTATCGACTTGCTTGATATGAAAGCCGACATCTACGACGAAGACGAACTTGGTTCAGAATGGGATACTGTTGATATTCCTGACGATTACAAGGAAGAAGCTGCTAAACGTCGTGAAAAGATGATTGAAGAAATCGCCGACGTTGATGACGACATTATGGAAAAATACCTTGATGGTGTTGATATTCCAGTTGCCGAATTAAAAGCTGCTATCCGTAAAGCAACCTTGAACCTTGAAATTTTCCCAGTTCTTGCAGGTTCAGCTTTCAAGAACAAGGGTGTTCAAATGTTAATGGATGCTACTGTTGACTACTTGCCTTCACCATTGGACGTTAAGCCTTACAACGCGACTAACCCCGATACTGGTGAAAAGGTTGAGCTGAAAGCTAACGATGACGCTAACTTTGCTGCTTTAGCATTTAAGATTGCTACTGACCCATTCGTTGGTCGTTTAACATATATCCGTGTATATTCAGGTACTCTGGAATCCGGTTCATATGTTCTGAACGCAACCAAGGGTAAACGTGAACGTGTTGGTCGTTTGCTGCAAATGCACTCAAATCACCGTCAAGAGATTCCAGAAGTCTTCTCTGGTGATATTGCAGCTGCCATTGGTTTAAAGAACACCACTACCGGTGATTCATTGACCGATGTTGATCACCCACTACACTTGGAATCAATGGAATTCCCTGACCCAGTTATTCAGGTTGCCGTTGAACCTAAGACTAAGGCTGACCAAGATAAGATGAACACTGCCTTACAAAAGCTTTCTGAAGAAGATCCTACATTCAAGGCTGAAACTAACCCCGAAACTGGTGAAACTTTGATTGCTGGTATGGGTGAACTTCACTTGGACATCATCATCGACCGTATGAAGCGTGAATTCAAGGTTGAAGCTACTGTTGGTGCACCTCAAGTTTCTTATCGTGAAGCCTTCACTAAGCAAACCTCTGCTCAAGGTAAGTTTGTTCGTCAATCTGGTGGTAAAGGTCAATATGGTGATGTTTGGGTTGAATTCACCCCTAATGAAGAGGGTAAAGGATTCGAATTCGAAGATGCCATTGTTGGTGGTGTTGTTCCTCGTGAATACATCCCATCAGTTGAACAAGGTATCAAGGAATCAATGGCAAACGGTGTCCTTGCCGGTTACCCATTGATCGACTTGAAAGCCAAGTTATACGATGGTAGTTACCATGAAGTCGATTCTAGTGAAGCCGCCTTTAAGGTTGCCGCTTCAATGGCTTTACGTAACGCTGCTAAGACGGCTGATCCAGTTATCTTGGAACCAATCATGAAGGTTGAAATTGTTGTCCCTGAAGAATACATGGGTGACATTATGGGCCAAGTTACTGCACGTCGTGGTCGTGTTGACGGTATGGAAGCACGTGGGAATGCACAATTGATTCATTCATTTGTCCCATTGGCTGAAATGTTCGGTTACGCTACTACCCTTCGTTCTGCATCACAAGGTCGTGGTACTTTCACGATGACCTTCGATCACTACGAAGCCGTACCAAAATCAATTCAAGCAGAAATTATCAAGAAGAACGGCGGGACTCCTGCCGAAGATTAATTTCTTCGAAAAGACGTTGCATGTTTGCAGCGTCTTTTTTCATACATATTATATAGAAGAAACGTTAAAAGAATGTTTTATGCAGATTTTAAAGAATTTGTTAAGGCGATAATTGTATCAATTCAAAAAACATCTCAATAATCCTTGTCAAACCGCTATTTATTTAGTATTATATATAGGTGCTGTATTTAGGGGGCAAGTGTGCCCTTGATTTAGCATAGCAAAGCGATGATGTGAAAGGTTGCGGCACACCCGGCCGCTTTGCCACGGGGTGTGACGGTAATTTTCACGGAGTTAGTCTTATTTTTAAAATAGACGTAAGGAGGGAATCCAATGGCAAAACAAAAAATTCGTATCCGTTTGAAGGCTTACGAGCACCGCATTCTGGACCAATCTGCAGAAAAGATTGTTGAAACTGCAAAGCGTACAGGTGCTGAAATTTCTGGTCCTATTCCATTACCAACAGACCGGACAGTTTACACGGTGCTTCGTTCACCACATAAGTTTAAGAAGTCGCGTGAACAGTTTGAAATGCGCACTCACAAACGGTTAATCGATATTGTTAACCCAACACCGAAGACGGTCGACTCATTAATGAAGTTAGACTTGCCATCAGGCGTGGATATCGAAATCAAACTATAATTCAGTTCCAGAACTAAAAATTACATTATATCGGAGGTGTACTCATGACCAGAAAAGGAATCTTAGGTAAAAAAGTAGGGATGACGCAAGTCTTCACTGATAATGGCGAATTGATCCCAGTCACTGTTGTTGAAACTACTCCTAACGTTGTATTACAAGTTAAGACAGTTGAAAACGATGGTTACGATGCAATTCAATTAGGCTACGAAGACAAGCGCGACGTATTGAGCAACAAGCCCGAAAAAGGTCATGTAGCAAAAGCAAACACGACTCCTAAGCGCTTCATTCATGAAATCAGAGATGTTGAGCTAGGAGATTACAAGGTAGCAGATGAAGTTAAGGCAGACATCTTTGATGCTGGTGAATACGTTGATGTCACCGGTACAACAAAGGGTCATGGTTACCAAGGTAACGTTCACAAGGATGGCCAATCACGTGGACCTGAAACCCACGGTTCTCGTTATCACCGTCGTCCAGGTTCTTTGGGTGCTATTATCAACCGTGTCTTCAAGGGTATGAAATTACCTGGCCGGATGGGTAACAACACTCGGACTATCCAGAACTTAAAGATTGTTCGTGCAGATGTTGAAAACAATGTATTGTTGATCAGCGGGAATGTTCCTGGTGCCAACAAATCATTCATCGAAATTAAGAGTGCCGTTCGCGCACCTAAGAAATAAGAGAGGAGGAAACGTAAATGACTAGTGTTACATTATTTAAGCAAGACGGTAGCCAAAATGGTGACGTTACTTTAAACGACGCTATCTTCGGCATCGAACCTAACGAAAATGTCGTGTTTGATACTGTTTTGATGCAACGTGCTTCACAACGCCAAGGAACTCATGCGGTTAAGAACCGTAGTGCAGTTCGTGGTGGTGGTAAGAAGCCATGGCGTCAAAAGGGTACAGGTCGTGCCCGTGCTGGTTCGACACGTTCTCCAATTTGGGTAGGCGGTGGTACCATCTTTGGTCCTACTCCTCGCTCATATGCCTATCACTTACCAAAGAAAGTAACTCGTCTGGCTTTGAAGTCAGTTCTTTCACAAAAGGTTATTGATGGTTCTTTAGTTGTTGTTGATGCATTTAACTTTGATCAACCTAAGACTAAGGAATTCGCAAAGGCATTATCTAGTTTAAACGTTTCAACAAAGACTTTAGTGGTTCTTGAGGAAGATAATAAGAATGCAGAAATGGCAGCCCGTAACTTGGCTAACGTCCAGGTTATTGACGCCAAAGGTATTAACGTATTGGATGTCATCAACAATGACAAACTTGTGTTAACCCAAGCTGCTCTTTCTCAAATCGAGGAGGTGCTCGCATAATGGAAGCTCGTGATATTATTTTGCGTCCTGTCATTACAGAAGCATCTACTGCTTTGTTTGATGACAAGCGTTATACATTCGACGTAGACGTACGTGCTACGAAGACCCAAGTTAAAAAAGCTGTTGAAGAAATCTTCGACGTTAAGGTTGTTAAAGTTAACATCATGAACGTCAAGGGTAAGTTAAAGCGTCAAGGTCGTTACGAAGGCTACACTAAGAAGCGTCGTAAGGCTGTTGTCACTTTATCAGCAGATTCAGAAGAAATTAAGTTATTCGGCGAAGAATAACAAATATTAATATAGGAGGGAATCAACGTGGCGATTAAAGTATACAAACCAACCAGTAATGGTCGGCGTAATATGACTAGCCTTGACTACAGTCAAGTTATCACGAAGTCAAAGCCTGAAAAGTCATTACTAGAATCAAAGAGTCACACTGCCGGCCGTAACAACTATGGTCACAAAACGGTTCGTCACCGTGGCGGCGGTAACAAGACTCAATACCGGATTATCGACTTTAAACGTACAAAAGACAATGTCTCAGCTACGGTTAAGGGTATCGAATATGATCCAAACCGTACCGCTAACATTGCATTGTTAGTTTACACTGACGGAACTAAATCATACATCATTGCACCTAAGGGCCTTAAGGTTGGCGATCAAGTTCAATCTGGTTCAGATGCCGATATCAAGGTTGGTAACGCATTACCATTAAAGGATATTCCAGTTGGTACTGCTATTCACAACATTGAATTGAAGCCTGGTAAGGGTGGTCAATTAGTTCGTGCAGCCGGTGCCGGTGCTCAATTACTTGGTAAAGAAGACAAGTACGTTATGGTCCGCCTTGCTTCTGGTGAAGTTCGGATGGTCTTAGGCGTTTGCCGTGCCACTATTGGTACTATCGGTAATGAAGAACATGAATTGATCAACGTTGGTAAAGCAGGACGTAACCGTTGGGTCGGCAAACGGCCACAATCTCGTGGTTCTGTTATGAACCCTAACGATCACCCTCATGGTGGTGGTGAAGGTAAAGCGCCAATCGGTCGTCCATCACCATTATCACCATGGGGCAAGAAGACTATTGGTAAGAAGACTCGTTCTACCAAAGCACGTTCAAACAAGCTTATCATTCGTCGTAAGAAGAAGTAATAAGCACGTTGCATAAGTAATCTCACTCGTAAGGAGGGTAATCTAATGGGTCGTAGTTTAAAAAAGGGACCATTTGCTGATGAACATCTTTTGAAGAAGATCGATGCACAAAAGGATCAAGACAAGAAGAGCGTTATCAAGACTTGGTCACGTCGTTCAACGATTTTCCCTAGCTTTATCGGCTACACTATCGCTGTTTATGACGGTCGTAAGAACGTTCCAGTTTACATTCAAGAAGACATGGTTGGTCACAAGTTAGGTGAATTCGTACCAACTCGTACTTTCCGTGGCCATGCTGGCGACGATAAGAAGACTGCTACTACTACTAAATAATAAGGAGGATTAGCTAATGGCTGAACAAGTTACATCAGCAAAGGCAACTGCGAAAACAGTTCGTATTGCCTCACGTAAGGTCCGCCTTGTCATTGATCTTATCAGAGGCAAAAGCGTGGCTGAAGCGATTGCTATCTTGAAGTTCACCCCTCGTGGTGCTTCACCAATCGTTGAAAAAGTATTAATGTCAGCAGTTGCAAATGCTGAAAATAATTTTGACTTAGACCGTGCTGATTTGGTTGTCAGCGAAGCCTTTGTCGACGAAGGGCCAACCCTTAAGCGGTTCCGTCCTCGTGCCAAAGGTTCTGCTTCACCAATCAACAAGCGTACAAGTCACATCACAATCGTTGTATCTGAAAAATAGGAGGGATAACGCGTGGGTCAAAAGATAAATCCAACCGGATTACGTGTCGGTATCATTCGCGACTGGGAAGCAAAGTGGTATGCTGAAAAAGACTTTGCTGCTTACCTTGGCGAAGACCTTAAAATCCGTAAATATATCGAAAAACGCCTTGCAGATGCCTCAGTGTCAACAGTAGAAATTGAACGTGCCGCTAACCGCGTGAACATTTCAATTCATACTGCTAAACCTGGTATGGTCATCGGTAAGGGTGGATCAGAAGTTGAAAATCTCCGTAAGGAATTAAACAACTTAACTGGCAAACGAGTACACATCAACATCATCGAAATCAAGAAACCTGATTTAGATGCTAAATTAGTTGGTGAAAACATTGCACGTCAACTTGAAGGCCGTGTTGCTTTCCGTCGTGCTATGCGTCAATCAATGCAACGTACTATGCGTTCTGGTGCTAAGGGTATTAAGACCCAAGTTGCCGGTCGTTTAAACGGTGCAGATATGTCTCGTGTTGAATCATACTCAGATGGAACTGTTCCTCTGCATACATTACGTGCAGACATCGATTACGCCTGGGTTGAAGCACACACGACCTATGGTTCATTGGGTGTTAAGACTTGGATCTACCGTGGCGAAATTTTGCCTGACAAGCCTAACGCTAATAAAAATAACGAGCAAGGAGGGAAATAAACATGCTAGTACCAAAGCGAGTAAAGCACCGTCGTGAACATCGTGGTAAGTTACGTGGCGCTGCCAAAGGCGGCAAGTCAGTTGCTTTCGGTGATTACGGTTTACAAGCACTCGATTCAAGCTGGATCTCTAACCGTCAGATTGAAGCAGCTCGTGTTGCCATGACACGTTACATGAAGCGTGGCGGTAAAGTTTGGATCAAGATTTTCCCTCACAAATCCTACACCGAAAAGGGTGTTGGTGTTCGTATGGGTAATGGTAAGGGTGCTCCTGCAGGATGGGTTGCACCGGTTAAACGTGAAAAGGTAATGTTCGAAGTCGGTGGCGTTTCTGAAGAAGTTGCACATGAAGCATTACGCTTAGCAGCTATGAAATTGCCAGTTCGTACGAAGATCATCCCTCGCGAGGAAGTAGGTGGCGAATCAAATGAAGGCTAAAGATATTAAAGAATTAACCACTGCTGAAATGCTCGAAAAAGAAAAGAGCTACAAAGACGAATTATTCAACCTTCGTTTCCAATTGGCTACTGGCCAACTTGAAAACACTGCTCGTTTGAAGCAGGTTCGTAAGGATATTGCACGGATTAAAACTGTGCTTCGTCAACAAGAGTTAAACAAGTAAAGAATACGATAAAGGAGGAATAATTAATGGCTGAAGAACGTAACGCTCGTAAGACATACCGTGGCCGTGTCGTTTCCGATAAGATGGAAAAGACGATCACAGTAGCCGTTGAAACTACCAAAATGCATCCAGTATATGGTAAGCGGATCAAGTACACTAAAAAGTACAAAGTTCGTGATGAAAACAGCGAAGCCAAGATGGGCGACCTTGTTGAAATCATGGAAACTCGTCCGTTATCTAAGACTGTTCGTTTCCGACTTCTTAAAGTTGTTGAAAAGGCAGTTATCATCTAGTTTCGACATTTATCGTATTCTGTTTTACTTAGAAGTGAAAGGAGGACACTAACGTGATCCAACAAGAATCTCGTTTAAAAGTCGCTGATAACTCTGGTGCCCGGGAAATTTTAACTATTAAAGTTCTGGGTGGTTCAAAGCGGCGTTATGCAAGTATTGGTGACGTTATCGTTGCAACTGTTAAACAAGCAACACCAGGTGGCGTTGTCAAAAAGGGTGACGTCGTCAAAGCAGTTGTCGTTCGTACTACTTCTCGTGTACGCCGTGCCGACGGCTCATACATCAAATTTGATGAAAATGCTGCGGTATTAATCCGTGATGACAAGAGTCCACAAGGTACTCGTATTTTCGGACCAGTTGCGCGTGAATTACGTGACAATGATTATATGAAGATTGTCTCTCTTGCACCAGAAGTGCTCTAATCGTTCGAAAATAAGGAGGTGCCAAACAGGATGTTCATTAAAACTGGTGATAAAGTTCGCGTGATCAGCGGTAAAGATAAGGGTAAAGAAGGAACTGTTACCAAGACCCTCAATGCTCAAAACCGTGTCATCGTCGAAGGTATCAACATGATCAAGAAGCATCAAAAAGCTTCTCAAAGCAATCCTCAAGGTGGCATCATTGATACTGAAGCGCCAATTCAAGTATCTAACGTGATGCTCCTTGACCCTTCTACCAACGAACCAACCCGTGTTGGTTTCCGCGTAGAAGACGGCAAGAAGGTTCGCTTCGCTAAAAAGAGCGGCGAAACCATCGACAAGTAATCAAGGAAGGAGGACAAATTAACTAATGGCTAATCGTTTACAAGAAAAGTACAATAAAGAAATCGTTCCATCAATGATTGAAAAGTTTAACTACTCATCAATCATGCAAGCACCTAAGTTGGACAAGATCGTTTTAAACATGGGTGTTGGTGATGCAACTACAAACGCTAAGAACTTAGATGAAGCAGTTGAAGAATTAGGCTTGATCGCAGGTCAAAAGCCTTTGATTACTAAAGCTAAGAAGTCAATCGCCGGTTTCCGTTTACGTGAAGGTAACGCTATCGGTGCCAAAGTTACATTACGTGGCGAACGGATGTATGATTTCCTAGATAAGTTAGTTAACGTTTCATTACCACGTGTTCGTGACTTCCATGGTATTAGTTCTCGCGCCTTTGATGGTCGTGGTAACTATACGCTCGGTGTTCGTGAACAATTGATTTTCCCGGAAATCGATTATGATAAAGTTAACCGTGTTCGTGGTCTTGACATTGTTATTGTTACGACTGCAAACACAGATGAAGAATCACGCGAGTTGTTAACGCAGCTTGGCATGCCATTCACTAAGTAAGGAGGGTATTATTGTGGCTAAAAAATCATTAATTGTTAAGAGTCAGCGTCCAGCTAAGTACTCGACACAAGCATATACACGTTGCGAACGTTGTGGTCGTCCACATTCAGTTTATCGCAAATTCCACTTATGCCGACTTTGCTTACGGGAACTTGCCCACAAGGGTCAAATTCCTGGCATGAAGAAAGCTAGCTGGTAAGATTTCATAACAAAGGAGGATAAACGTTAATGTCTATGACTGACCCAATTGCAGACTTCTTAACTCGGATCCGTAATGCCAACATGGTATATCACGAATCATTAGAAGTTCCTGCATCAAAAATGAAGCGCGACATTGCTGAAATTTTGAAGCGTGAAGGTTTCGTACGCGACGTCGAATATATCGATGATAACAAGCAAGGTATCATCCGTGTATTTCTGAAGTACGGCCGCGACAAGCAACGCGTTATTTCAGGTTTGAAGCGTATTTCAAAGCCAGGTTTACGTACTTACGTTAAATCTGATGCTGTTCCTAAGGTTCTTAATGGCTTAGGTATTGCAATCATCTCAACATCTGAAGGTGTTGTTACTGATAAAGAAGCACGTGCAAAGAAAATCGGTGGCGAAGTACTCGCCTACGTTTGGTAATATTTAAAAAAGCAGGGAGGTGTCTACTCAATGAGTCGTATTGGTTACAAGACAGTTACTATTCCAGATGGTGTTGACGTTAAACGCGAAGGTAATGATGTTACGGTAAAAGGCCCTAAGGGTTCCATTACTCGTACTTTCTCACCAATCATCACTATGAAAGTTACTGATGGCGAAGTTAACTTCGACCGTCCAGATAACAACAACAAGACCCGTGCCTTACACGGAACTACTCGTGCCAACTTCAGCAACATGGTTGATGGAGTTACTAAGGGTTTCGCTAAGACCTTGAAGCTTGTCGGTGTTGGTTACCGTGCCCAATTAAAGGGTAAGTTGATCTTAAGTGTTGGTTATTCCAACCCTGTTGAAATGGATGTTCCTTCAACCTTAAAAGTTGAAGTTCCTGACAACAACACCATTAACATCAGCGGTATTAGTAAGCAAGAGGTCGGTGACTTCGCAGCTGAAATCCGTGCCGTTCGTTCACCAGAACCTTACAAAGGTAAAGGTATTCGTTACGAAAATGAACACATTAGCCTTAAAGAAGGTAAAACTGGTAAATAATGCTGCATAAGCATTCTACAAATAATTTAAAGAGGTGACTATTTTGATTTCGAAACCAGATAAGAACAAGACACGTCAAAAGCGTCATATGCGTGTCCGGAACAAGATTTCTGGTACTGCAGAGCGCCCACGCTTAAATGTTTTCCGTTCAAACAAGAACATCTACGCTCAAGTAATTGATGACGTAGCGGGTGTGACGCTGGTCAGTGCCTCGACTTTAGATAGTGAAATAGCTGCAGGTAACAAGACTGAACAAGCCCAAGCAGTTGGTAAACTTGTTGCAGAACGTGCTGCTGCTAAGAAGATTTCCGAAGTTGTTTTCGATCGTGGCGGTTACTTATACCACGGACGTGTTGAAGCATTAGCTGAAGCAGCTCGTGAAAACGGCTTACATTTCTAAAAAGGAGGAATAACCACTAATGGCAAAGTTTATTGATCCTGAAAAGTTGGATCTTGAAGACAACGTTGTATCAATCAACCGAATCACTAAAGTTGTAAAAGGTGGACGTCGTCTGCGTTTCGCTGCTCTTGTTGTCGTCGGTGATCACAACGGTCACGTTGGCTTTGGTACTGGTAAAGCACAAGAAGTTCCAGAAGCCATTCGTAAGGCTGTTGAAGCAGCCCGCAAGAACTTAATCCAAGTCCCAATCGTTGGTACTACCATTCCGCATGAAGTACTCGGATCTTATGATGGTGGCCGGATCATGTTGAAGCCAGCCGCTGAAGGTTCTGGAGTTACTGCTGGTGGTGCTGTTCGTGCCGTCATGGAATTAGCTGGTGTCGCTGATGTTACAAGTAAGCGACTTGGCTCTGATACACCAATCAACGCCATCCGTGCTACGTTTGAAGGTTTGAAACAACTCAAGCGTGCTGAAGAGGTTGCTGACTTACGTGGTGTTTCAGTTCAACACTTAGCTGAATAGGAGGATCTCAACATGGCTGATTTAAAAGTTACTTTGATTCACAGTGCTGCCCACCGTCTTCCTAAACAACGTAAGATTGTTGAAGCCCTTGGCTTAAAGAAGGTAAATAGCTCTGTTGTTCGTCCGGACAACGCAGCTACTCGTGGTGCATTGTTCCAAATCGCACACTTGATCAAAGTAGAAGAAGTAAAGTAAATTTATAAATAAGGAGGTGCCTTCATTCATGAAGTTGAACGAATTACAACCATCTGAAGGATCACGTTTTACTCGTACTCGTAAAGGACGTGGCCGTTCTGCTGGTAACGGTAAGACATCAGGTCGTGGTCAAAAGGGTCAAAAGGCTCGTAGCAAGACTCGTCTTGGTTTCGAAGGTGGTCAAATGCCACTGTATCGTCGTATTCCAAAGCGTGGATTTACTAGCATGAACCGTAAGGAATATGCTTTAGTAAACTTATCTACACTTAACGACCGTTTCGAAGATGGTGCAGAAGTTACACCTGCAGCATTAGTTGAAGCCGGTGTTGTTAAGAACGCAAAAGACGGTATCAAAGTATTAGGTAACGGAGAAATCTCAAAGAAGCTTACGGTTAAAGCACACAAGTTCTCTGCAAGTGCTAGCGCCGCAATCGAAGCTGCAGGCGGTAAAACTGAGGTGATTTAATGCTGTCGACCATGAAAAACGCGTTTAAGGTTAAAGACATTCGGAATAAGATTCTCTTTACACTGATGGTTTTGGTTGTCTTCCGTCTTGGTTCGTACATTACGGTGCCAGGTGTTAATGCGAAGGCATTACAAAGCGTTGCGTCTTCTGGATTGGTTAGCATTTTAAACATGTTCAGTGGTGGTGGTTTAACCAATTATTCCATCTTTGCGATGGGGGTTTCACCATACATTACCGCACAAATTGTGATCCAACTTCTACAAATGGACATTGTGCCTCGTTATGTAGAATGGAGTAAGCAAGGGGAAGTTGGTCGACGTAAGTTGAACCAACACACGCGTTATTTAACGATTATCCTAGCGTTTGTGCAATCAATTGGAATTACTGCCGGATTTAACACCTTAAGTAGTTTAAATTTGGTGCAAAACCCAGGCGTTAAAACGTATGCGATGATCGGTTTGATTTTGACTGGTGGGACCATGTTAACCACTTGGATGGGTGATATGATCACCGATCACGGTTTAGGTAACGGGGTTTCAATGATTATCTTCGCGGGTATCGTTGCTCGGTTCCCAACCGGGGTTTATCAGTTGTATCAAACTTACCTTCAAAACTTATCTGCCTCTGATTGGTGGATCGGCGCGTTAATTGTTTTGGCTGTTGTGGTTGCTGTTCTAGTCATTGTTACTTTCGTAACGTGGGTACAACAAGCTGATCGTAAGATACCGATTCAATATACCCGTCGTGTTTCCGGTGATCCAGATAGCAGTTACTTACCATTAAAGGTGAACGTCGCTGGTGTTATTCCCGTTATCTTCGCTAGTTCATTTATCGCAACGCCGCAAACTGTTTTGATGGCATTTGCGAACAATCACTCCGAAGATACTTGGTATCAAGTATTAACCAATGTCTTTAACATGCAGACGACGAGCGGAACAATCTTATATACCATTTTGATTATTCTGTTCACGTTCTTCTATGCATTCGTTCAGGTTAACCCTGAAAAGTTATCTGAGAACTTACAGAAACAAGGAAGTTATATTCCTGGTGTCTGGCCTGGTCATGAAACTCAAGTTTACGTATCTAACTTACTGATGCGTTTGAGTACGGTTGGGTCTCTGTTCTTAGGGTTGGTTGCTTTGATTCCACTAGTTGCTCAAAACGTTTGGAATCTGAATGAATCGATTGGACTTGGCGGTACTAGTCTACTTATCGTAGTTGGTGTTGCTATCCAAACGATCCAACAGGTCGAAGGGCTCATGATGAAACGAACTTACGTTGGTTTCATTCAGGATCCCCGTCCAGCTGAATGAGACGAGTAATGGTGTGATGACCTGGTTCAGCACACCTTCTTGTCATTAACTAGAACTGCTAGGAGGAAACAAACATGTCAATGAATTTAATTTTAATGGGTCTGCCTGGTGCGGGTAAGGGAACTCAAGCCCAGAAGATCGTCGAAGACTTCGACATTCAGCATATCTCAACCGGTGACATTTTCCGTGAAGCCATGAAAAATGAAACTGAGATGGGACTTGCTGCTAAGAAGTTCATCGATAAAGGCGAATTGGTTCCGGATGAAGTCACCAACGGAATCGTTAAGGAGCGTTTAGCTCAAGACGATGTCGCAAATGGCTACATGCTAGATGGTTATCCAAGAACAATTGACCAAGCTGAAGCACTTGATCAGTTTGGAACTGAACTTGGACGTAATGTGGATGCTGTTATCAACATTCACGTTGAGCCTAATGTTTTGATTGAACGACTATCTGGCCGTTACATTTGCCGGACATGCGGCGCAACTTATCATAAGGTTTACAACCCAACGAAAGTTCCGGGCACTTGTGATGTGTGTGGCGGTCATGACTTCTATCAACGAGAAGATGATAAGCCTGAAACTGTAAAGAATCGTTTGGACGTCAACATGAAGATGAACACACCGCTGGTAGATTTCTACCAGAAGAAGGGTTTACTTCATACTGTTGATGGCGATCGTGATATCGATGTTGTTTACAAAGATATCAAAGCGATTCTTAGTCAACTTGCCTAAATGCCCTCAGTATAGAAGTTCTTGCTTCAAAAGTTATGGTGTGGTAAACTAACTCAGGTTAGCCTCAATTTAATATTGGGCAAGTCCGGGCACTATTTATTCATAGTCATAAAACACTCAAGGGGGTACGTTCGTGGCAAAAGACGTCATCGAAGTTGAAGGTAAAGTCACTGAAACACTGCCAAATGCAATGTTTCGGGTTGAACTTGAAAACGGTCATGAAATTTTAGCGCACGTTTCTGGTAAGATCCGGATGCATTATATCCGAATTCTTCCTGGGGACCGTGTTACTGTTGAAATGTCGCCGTATGATTTGACCAAGGGCCGAATCACTTACCGGTTTAAGTAAGCGGCTTTTTGGTTTGCATTAGGACAATAGGAGGTTTTGATTCTCATGAAAGTACGTCCATCTGTTAAGAAAATGTGCGATCATTGTAAGATTATCAAGCGTAAGGGTCGAGTAATGGTTATTTGCTCAGCAAACCCTAAGCACAAACAACGTCAAGGTAAATAATTCATAATAATATAGGAGGTGCAACTTAATGGCTCGTATTGCTGGAGTTGACTTGCCACGTGACAAGCGAATCGTCATTGGCTTAACTTACATTTTCGGAATCGGTAACACTACTGCACAAAAGATCATTGAAGAGACCGGTGTATCACCAGACGTTCGCGTTCGTGATCTGGCCCCTGAAGATGAAGATAAGATCCGTGCAGCTGTAGATAACTACCAAGTTGAAGGTGACTTACGTCGTGAAGTTAGCTTGAACATCAAGCGTCTTCAAGAAATCGGTTCATACCGTGGTATGCGTCACCGTCGTGGTTTGCCAGTTCGTGGCCAACACACGAAGAACAATGCCCGCACTCGTAAAGGTAAAAAAGCCTCGATTGCTGGTAGAAAGAAATAATATTTAAAAGGAGGTTATGACATTTTATGGCAACTAGAAAAACTTCGCGCAAACGCCGCGTAAAGAAAAATATCGAGTCTGGTGTTGCTCACATTCACTCAACATTTAACAACACTCTGGTCATGATTACTGACATGCAAGGTAACGCAATTGCTTGGTCTTCTGCTGGATCATTAGGTTTTAAGGGTAGTCGTAAGTCAACACCATTTGCTGCACAAATGGCTGCTGAAGCTGCTGCTAAAAACTCAATGGAACACGGTATGAAGACTGTTGAAGTTGCTGTTAAGGGCCCAGGTTCTGGTCGTGAAGCTGCTATCCGTGCTTTACAATCAACTGGACTCGAAGTAACTGCCATTCGGGACGTTACTCCAGTTCCTCATAATGGTTCTCGTCCTCCGAAGCGCCGTCGAGTATAGTGTATCCTGTTTTAGTGGGCACACGACTACTATATGATGGGACTTATTTATATGGCTCAACGCGTTTTGAAAGGGGTAAAAGATAAGAATGATCGAATTCGAAAAGCCTAACATTCACAAAATTGAAGAAAGCGACGATTACGGCAAATTTGTCGTTGAACCTCTCGAACGTGGTTACGGAACTACGTTAGGGAATTCTTTGAGACGAATTCTGCTTTCATCGCTGCCTGGTGCTGCTGTCACAAGTATTCAGATTGATGGTGTCTTACACGAATTTTCTACTATTGAAGGTGTCGTGGAAGATGTTACTCAGATTATTTTGAATACTAAGAAGATTTCGCTTAAGCTTGAAGGACCCGACGATGAAATCGAATCAATGGAAATTGACGTTAAGGGACCTGCTCAAGTTACAGCTGGTGACATTACTGCTGACAGTGATGTCACAGTTCTCAATCCTGATCTTTATATTGCGACTGTCGCAGAAGGGGCAACCTTCCATATGCGAATGACTGCAAATAAAGGTCGCGGCTACGTTTCAGCTGACCGAAACAAGGCTAAGGAAGATATGCCAATTGGCGTTTTGCCTATTGACTCTATTTATACCCCAATCGAACGTGTTAACTATCAGGTTGAAAACACGCGGGTTGGTCAGAGAACTGATTATGATAAGTTAACGATGGACGTTTGGACCGATAGTTCAATCACCCCTAGCGAATCTATCAGTTTAGCTGCTAAGATTTTAACGGAACACTTGGCTATGTTTGTTGATTTAACTGACGAAGCTAAGAACGCTGAAATCATGGTTGAAAAGGAAGAGACCCACAAAGAAAAGATGCTTGAGATGACGATTGAAGAACTTGATTTATCAGTTCGTTCATACAACTGTCTCAAACGTGCGGGAATCAACACTGTTCAAGAGCTGACCAACAAGACTGAAGCCGACATGATGAAAGTTCGTAACTTGGGCCGGAAGTCATTGGAAGAAGTCAAAGCAAAGCTCAACGACCTTGGGTTATCACTTCGTAAAGAAGACTAGTATAAATATAAAAAAGGAGGGTATCCAGTAATGAGTTACCGTAAATTGCAACGAACAAGTTCACAACGTCGCGCGTTACTTCGGGATCTTACCACTGAATTATTAATTCATGGCCAAATCAAGACCACTGAAGCCCGTGCTAAAGAAGTACGTTCTACTACTGACAAGATGATCAGCTTAGGTAAGCGTGGCGACTTGCACGCCCGTCGTCAAGCTGCCGGCTTCCTTCGTGATGTAGTTGCTGATGTTAAAGAAGATGGCGATAACATCCAAATCTCTACTGCATTGCAAAAACTATTCAGCGAAGTTGCTCCTAAGTATGCTGACCGTAATGGTGGTTATACTCGTATCTTGAAGACCATGCCTCGTCGTGGCGATGGCGCACAAATGGTTATTCTACAACTTGTTGACTAATTAAGTAGTATTAAAGCAGTAATCGTGATCAGCTCTATTGCTGATCGCAATAGAATCACACCGAGTTTATGGTATAAAGCGCTATGATGATGATGAATTCGAGTCTAGCTTGAATGCGGTTTGTCCGTGCACCATTTATTCGGTAGTGATTTTTTTGTGTCTTCGATTCCATCGATAGACAAAATAAGCATCTCCCAATACGGGAGATGCTTATTTTAGTTGAGCTTATTTCTGTTTGTAAATTGACTTTGGCGTGCCGTAACGGGATTTACCCCAGGTTCGTTGTAACCACGGTACGAACCAGATGTCTAAACCAAATGTACGGCCGGAACCGTTGAGTAAGGCAAAGGCGACAAATAATATCCAGCTGGCCGGCCAAGTATGAACAAGGAACAAGAACCCGAGGATAACCAAGAAGTTGGCGCACCAGGTGGCGAGGCCAAAGAAGATCAGTGCACCGAGAATCAGTTCAATGGTGCCCATGGCTGGTGACAAACTGGTCATCCAGCCAGCGGTTCCGCCCATGTTGCTCAAACCGTCTAAGAAGAGCCCTAAACCGAAGAATAAGCGTAATGGCAACGTCCACAGCACGTTGGTATTGGTTGCTGTATTACTGCCCAGAACTGTCCGTTTATTTTCCGTCTTGAAGATTTCATCCATCAGGTATTTCCACATGGCGTAACCAGAGCGGATTCGCCAGAAGTACAATAAGTTACCACCATGCTTCATGGCAGTTGCAAACCAGCCGCGGATTCGTTTACCACCGAAGACTTGCGCAATCCCATAACGGTAGCCAAATGAAACCATGAAGCCCATATTCTTGTCCTTGAAGGCTTGATAGCTCTGTCCGCCATTAATGTCCTCAGCCACGTTGTGAGCCACGACATAGGCTTCAAATTCGGCTTCTTGCGCGGTTTGAGGAACGGCGCGTTCAGCACCCTCCTCGGTAGCGTTAGCATCGTCACCGGCAACGTAAATACTCTTATCTTCAAAGCCTTGTGCCTGCAGATACTTGTTGGTGATCAAGCGGCCGCCACGACCGGATTCGATTCCAAATTCATCGGCAGTGTGGTTTGTTTTAACACCCGCAGTCCAAATCAAGGTTTGCGTTGAGATGGGATCTTGATCCTTGATTTCAACTGAATCGGGGTTAACCTGTGTGATGGCAGATGAAACCCGAATGTCGATGCCATTATCCTTGAGGTACTTTTCAGCGTGGCTGGCGTTGGTCCGGTCCAGCATATTAATGATAGTTGGAGCAGCTTCAACTAAGATCACCTTAATCTCGTTAACATCAAGACGGTAACGCTTGGCCAGTACCTTCTTATAGTCAATCAATTCACCGATGGTTTCAGCACCAGTAAAACCGGAACCGCAGACGACGATGGTCAGCAAGGCTTGACGCTTTGCCGGATCGTGTTCGCCGGAACCGCGCCGAACCACATCATCCAAGTGGGTACGAAGGGCAATAGCGTCTTCCATGGACCAGAGGGTATAACCATTTTCTTTAACCCCCGGTGTCCCGAAGTCGTTGGGTTCGCCCCCCATACTGATGACTAAGCTGTCAAACGGATATTCACCGTTTTCAGCAATGACTTTCTTATTTTCCTTGTCCACTTGGGTCACGTTATCAGTAACCAGCTTGACGTTTTTAGCATGATTGAATAAGTGCTGTAAATCGTATTGAACTGCGTCAGGCTGAACCCGTTCCGTTGCCACTTCGTGGAGTTCGGTCAGGTAGGTAAAATAAGAATGACGGTCGATCAAAGTGATCGTCACATCTGAATTGGATTTAAATCGCTTAGCAAGCTTTTTTGTTGTGAGAACCCCAGCAAAGCCCGCACCAACGACAACAATATTTTTTGTCATTGATATACCTCCTTAAAATAGATAGTGAAAGCGTTCTCCTACTTATTTAATTATAGGCTAGATAGGTGAGCATGCCAAATGATAACCCACGGGGAATCAAAAAAAACTTTGTGAAAGTATCAATGTAGGGGCAAGATTTGTTATAATGACGAGTGAATTTCAAAAGACGGAGAAGACACAAAATGGCCATTATTCAGGTTGAAAATTTAAACTATCAATACAGTAATAGTGACACCAAAGCTATCGATGACGTGAGTTTTGAAATCCAAGCGGGTGACTGGGTCGCCATTGTTGGCCATAACGGCAGCGGTAAGAGTACGCTGGCGAAGCTTTTGATCGGATTGATGGCTGCCGATTCTGGTAAGATAACTATCGATGGTCAAGTGCTGACACCGGACACTGTCTGGCAGATCAGAGAAAAAGTGGGGATGGTGTTTCAAAACCCAGATAACCAGTTCGTTGGCGCAACCGTGGCTGACGACGTGGCGTTCGGGATGGAAAACCGTTCCGTTGACCGGGACACGATGGTGACAAAGGTGGATTACGCCTTAAAACAGGTCGGTATGCTGGATTATAAGGATCGCGAACCTGCTAATCTGTCCGGTGGGCAAAAGCAGCGGGTCGCGCTGGCGGGAATTATCGCAATTGCACCGAAAATTTTAATTCTTGATGAAGCTACCAGTATGCTGGATCCCCGTGGCCGGCAGGAAATTCTATCGGTCATTCAGCAATTAAAGGAGGACTTGAATCTAACGGTCCTCTCCATTACGCATGATATTGACGAAGCAGCCAACGCCGACCGCCTCGTGGTGATCGACGACGGTCACTTTGTGGAGGAAGCCACGCCTGAGGAGCTATTTACTCACGGCAAGGAGCTAGTTGACATGGGGCTGGATGTTCCGCTTCCCGAAAAGCTCAAGGATGCCTTGCGGGAACGGCATATCGAAGTTCCGCATTCCTATTTAGATGAAGGGGGCTTAGCCAATTGGCTACGGACATCACGTTTGAACAAGTAAATTATTCGTATCAAGCCGGGACCCCCTTCGCCGTGCAAGCCCTAAAGGATATTAACCTGAAGATCACGCCGGGGTCGTTTACGGCGGTGATCGGGCAAACCGGTAGCGGTAAATCCACCTTGATCCAGCATCTCAACGCTTTGCTGAAGCCTTCCTCCGGGACAGTGACTATCGGCCAGCGGGTAATTACCACTGAAACTAAAAATAAGCATCTCAAACCGTTACGAAAAAAAGTCGGCATGGTGTTTCAATTCCCGGAAAACCAATTGTTTGAAGAGACAGTCCTCAAGGACATTGCTTTTGGACCGCAGAACTTTGGGGTTTCGGAAACGGATGCTGAAGTGCTCGCCAAACGGATGGCTGGCGAAGTGGGACTGGATGGGTCTTTGCTGGAACGGTCACCGTTTGACCTTTCTGGTGGTCAAATGCGACGAGTGGCAATTGCCGGTGTTTTAGCGTTGGAACCGGAAGTACTGGTTCTCGATGAGCCAACGGCGGGGTTGGATCCCCGCGGCCGGCTAGAGATTATGACGCTGGTCACCCGGCTGCGTGAAGAACAGGGGCTGACAATCGTTCTGATTACTCACCAAATGGATGATGTAGCAAACTACGCGGACCACGTGATCGTCATGGGACACGGTGCGTTGCTCAAGCAGGGTTCGCCGCGGGTAATTTTCAGTGATCCCAAGTGGCTGCAGGAACATCAGCTTGGTTTGCCGTCAGCCACGAAGTTTGCCTATGAGCTGCAGCAGGGCGGTTTTAAGTTTGATCATATGCCGCTGACAGTGACTGACCTGGCTGATCAGATTGCACCGCAGCTGTCGAAGGGGGCGCATCCCCATGAATAAAGTGATGTTTGGCCGTTTTATCCCCGGACATTCCTGGGTTCACCGGATGGATCCCCGGGCAAAATTAGTATTGAGTTTTCTATACATTGCGGTAGTTTTCTTTGCCAATGATGTGTGGACGTACGCGATTATGACGCTGTTACTGCTATTATCGGTAGCGGCTTCCAAGATCCCGTTAAGAGTTTACATTCGTGGGTTGCTGCCACTATTTTGGCTAATGATCTTTACTGTGTTGATCCAAGTCTTCTTTGGGGCTGGCGGTCACGTTTATTGGCAGTGGGGCTGGCTAGTTGTGAGTCAAAATGGTTTGAACAGCGCGGGACTAATTTTGATGCGGTTCGTTTTGATCATTTTGGTTTCAACTATTCTGACCTTTACCACCGAACCGCTGGAAATTGCTGACGGTATTGAATCTTTACTGAACCCGCTGCGAAAGCTGCACTTTCCCGTGGCGACGCTGGCTTTGATGCTGTCGTTAGCACTGCGTTTTGTGCCAACTTTAATGGACGAAGCCGAGAAAATCATGAATGCTCAGCGTTCCCGTGGTGTGGACTTCGGTGAAGGCGGTTTGCGGCAACGGATTCGGACCATTGTGCCGATTTTAATTCCGTTGTTTGTGAACGCCTTTAACCGGGCGGTTGATATTTCCACGGCCATGGAGGCCAGGGGCTATCAGGACGGCGAAAATCGAACCAAGTACCGGCAGTTGAAGTGGCATCGTGTAGATACCGCTTCACTGGTGATCTACGTGGTCAGCTTAAGTGCCGTAATCGTATTACGCTATTTTATTTGAGAGGAACAGTTCTTTTGAGATATAAAATTACATTAGCCTATGACGGCACCAACTTTGCCGGTTTTCAGCGGCAGCCCAACAAGCGGACGATTGAAAGCGAGCTAACTCGAGTGGTCAACAAAATGGCTAAGAACCCAACCCCAGCTATCGTAGTTTACGGCTCCGGTCGAACGGATGCCGGTGTTCACGCCTTAGGCCAGGTAGTCCACTTTGACATGCCGTATCATTTAACGGCTGAAAACATGCGTAGGGGCTTGAATTCTATGCTGCCTGTCGATATGGAGGTCCTGCATGTAGACATCGTTAGCGACGATTTTCACGCCCGCTACGACGTTTCTGGCAAGCGGTACGTGTATCGAATGGATCTGGGGGAGTTTCGGAATCCCTTTAAACGCAACTATACCGGTCACTGGAAGTTTCCGGTGGATGTGGATCGCATTAATCAGGCCGCTAAGGACTTGATCGGTGAACACGATTTTACCAGTTTCGTCGCTTCCGGGTCATCAGCCCGGACGTATTTTCGAACTATTTACGAAGCCGGATGCCGCTTGGATAAAGCCAATAACGAGCTGGTATTTGAGTTCTACGGCAACGGCTTTCTCTATAACCAAGTCCGTATCATGGTGGGCGTGCTGGTAGAGATCGGGTCTGGCACGCGGCCGGTGGATGATATTCAAAATCTGTACCGCATTAATGATCGGCGGGCAGCGCGGCGGACGGTACCCGCCAGTGGGCTGTATCTGAAACACGTCTACTATGAAGGCGATGATCCAGAACACCCCACAAAGCTGCCAAAGCACCAACGTTAGAGACTGGCGGTGGCTAACCATCAGTTTCGTGGCATTGAGTGAAAACAAATCTAGAAAAGCCTTGACTTAGGGGGCAGAAATTTGTACTATGTTAAGTGGTATTGTTTGCCCCACGATAAGCCCCGGAAACTTGTTAACGGATGTCAAACAAACACTGAAATTGGAGGAAATTAATCGTGCGTACAACATATATGGCTAAACCAGGTGACGTGGATCGCAAGTGGTACGTGGTTGATGCAACTGATGTTCCTTTGGGACGTCTTGCTTCAGCTGTCGCAAACATCTTACGTGGAAAGAATAAGCCAACGTTCACCCCAAATGTAGATACTGGTGATCACGTTATCGTGATCAATGCTTCGAAGGTTGCTTTAACGGGTAAGAAGGCTACACGGAAGATCTATTACCACCATACGAACCATCCAGGCGGTTTAAAGCAACGCACTGCTGGTGATTTTCGTGCAAATGACCCAGAAAAGCTGATTGAAACTTCTGTACAGGGTATGCTTCCTCATACTTCATTAGGTCACAAGATCGGCTTGAAGCTTCACGTTTACGCTGGCGACCAACATGACAATGCTGCTCAAAAGCCTGAAGTTTTAGACATCACCAACCTAATTTAAGGAGGAAATCAAATTGGCTCAAGTACAATATCGCGGCACTGGCCGTCGTAAAGATTCAGTCGCTCGTGTACGTTTAGTACCAGGTACTGGTAAGATCGTTATGAACGATAAAGCAATCGAAGATTACATTCCATTCGCTAACTTACGTGAAGTGGTTGTTCAACCATTCAACGTTACTGAAACTCTAGGCAACTACGATGTTTTAGCAAACGTTAATGGCGGTGGCTTCTCAGGTCAAGCTGGCGCTGTTCGTCACGGTATCGCCCGTGCATTGCTCGAAGTAGACCCAGATTTTCGTGGTCCCCTCAAGCGTGCCGGTCTGTTAACTCGTGATGCACGTATGAAAGAACGTAAGAAGCCAGGTCTCAAGAAGGCCCGTAAGGCTGCTCAATTCTCAAAGCGTTAATATACTTGTTATATTGCGTTCGAAACACCTTTTCCATGTGGAGGAAAAGGTGTTTTTTGTACCGATTTTTCTGGTGGATTAGTAATGTGACATAACGTTGGGGGGATTTTAGCTGCTGAGATCTTTAAGCGGTTAAGAGCCTCAGTACCACCAACTTGAGCAGCGGTTGTGATTTATCCATCAAAATTCCATTGTATTTAAGCACCGAAACTAGTTTAATAGAGGCAAACAAATTCATTAATTGAGGCCGGACACATGAGAAGTAAAGCAATGACCATTTCACTGTTATCGATTTCGCTTGTCCTGACATCGCCAGGAGCGGTGGCGGGCACCATTCCTGCTATTCAAAATTCATTTCCAAATCAATCATTGCCCTCTATTGAAATGCTAATCACAGTGCCATCTTTTGCCATCATCTTTTCAGTACTCATGAGCAGTAAGTTAGCACAACTGATTGGTGCCAAACGGACTGTCGTATTGGGATTAAACATGGCATTGATCGGCGGAATCGCGCCAACATTCATCAATAACTATGCACTGTTTTTAGGTGCGCGGCTGTTGTTTGGTTTTGGTTTGGGAACCTTTAACTCACTGGCGGTCAGTTTAATTGGGACGTTTTTTGAAAGTCCTCAAAAAGAGAAGTTAATTGGTCTACAAAGTTCATGTCAGGGGCTAGGCTCAGCAATGCTCACATATTTGTGCGGGGTATTGTTGATGCTCAGCTGGCGCGCGAGTTTTCTCGTGTACCTCATTATGATTCCGATTATGATTTTATTTATTCGCTTTGTACCGGATCCAAGGCAAGCTCAAAGCAAGCCAACGAACAAGGTTTTTGATTGGCAAATCTTCAAAAATAAAAGATACCTATTTGGCCTAGCGTTAATGTTTATCCTGCTATCGGTCTATTGCATACCACAGATTAAGATTTCGCAGATTGTGATTGAGCGCGGGTATGGAAACGGGACAACCGCGAGCACGCTATTAAGTTTCATGCAAATCTCGAGTATGATTTTCGGTGGGCTATTCGGCTGGTTAAGGCATCGGCTGAAGGATAGCCTTTTCCCACTGTCAATTGTTGTGTTTATCCTAGGTTTTCTATGTATTTATGAGGCTCAAACGATGACGTTGTCCGCCGTAGGGGTTATTTTTATCGGTGCTGCATTCGCGCTATTTATACCGTTTCTGTATAATTTGGTGACTGAAGTGCTGCCATCAGATTTTGTCAATATTGGGCTTTCCATTCTTTTAGTGGCCGCTAATTTAGGCTCGTTTGCCACGCCGTATTTATTGTTTGGGGTTGGCAAGGTCTTTTCGCTAAGCGGCGCTAGCTATACATTTCTGTTTGGACTGATGATATTGGTCGCCATTTTAGTTGTTGTGTTGGTGAGCGCCCATCAGAAATCAAGAACAAGCGGTGACATAACTCAATAGAGTTTACCCACAAAAATACCATCCCAATAGACTGTATTGGGATGGCGTTTTTAGTTTCCGGAATGTTTCTTCATATAATCCTCCGGCGTCAAATAAACCCGTGAGTCACCGAACACTTCCTTAGCAATCTGCATGATCCGCGGCGTTAACAGGCCGGTTTTTGCCGACAACGCTGGGAGACCGAAGAAGGTTTCTGGTGTGCCTTCGAACTTCACTTGACCGTCCGACAGCACGTACATCTTGGAGAAGTTGGCTGCCAGCCAGTCCATATCGTGGGTAATGGCGATCACCTGATGCTTTTCTTTAGCCAGCTGTTTCATGATCCGGGTCACCAGCTGCCGGCTGGGCCAATCCAGTGAGATCATGGGCTCATCAAACAGGTAAATTTGCGGATTAATGGCTAACACCGTAGCGATGGCCAGCAGCTTCTTTTCTGGCAGCGACAGGTCGAAGGGATTTTTATCCTTTAAGTCGGTGAGGCCCACTGTTGCCAGTGCTTTATCAACAGTATCGGCAATCACGGATGCGTCCAATCCCGTTTGTAACAGGCTCCAAGCGACTTCCTTTTCCACGGTAGCGTTAAACAGCTGTGAACTAGGATCTTGAAACACGATGCCGATGGTCTTTAGCCGGTCCTCTGGCGATAAAATGGCTAAACCTTGGTGGTTAATGATAATTTCGCCAGCTTGCGGCCGCACTAACCCCGTAAGTAATTTGAATAGGGTAGATTTACCGGCACCGTTTTGCCCAGCGAAGGCGACCAGATTCTCGTTGATCGACAATTGGTCAATGCTCAGCTTAAAGTCACTGGTGGGATATTGATACTTGAGATGATTGATTTGAATGGTCGTCATCTGCACACCTCCTCAGCTGGTCAACAGTTACTGGAAACTGATTGTTATCGTCTGGCATTGTCCAATCCATTAGCCTTGCCAGCTGATAAACTTTCGGCGTGCCAATCTGCCAGTCGGAATTCAGCGAATTGATAACTTCAGCCGGCGTCCCTTGACTGACCAACTCACCGTTGTCTAAGACCCATAAACGGTCAGCAATTTCGCACAAATCATCAATTTCGTTGGATACGATGAAGATCGTGGCGTCCTTAATGGTCTTGAGCCACGTGAAGAAGGCCTCCCGTCCTTGCGGGTCCATTTCACTGGTAGGATCATCCAGCAACAGGATAGTTGGTCGGGTGACAATGGCGGTGGTAATCGCCAGCCGCTGCAGCTGGCCGCCTGACAACGAAACGGGGGACTGTCCCAATTGAGCGGTAAGCTGCAGCTGGGCGGCCACGTCGACTACCCGTTGCTGAATGGCGGCTTCATCTACGCCGTGGTTTAAGAGGTCAAAAGCAATTTCATCGGCCACGGTATCAGCCAAGCCGCTTAGCTGACTGCTAGGGTCCTGCAGCACAAAACCGGTCTGCTGATTAAAGTCAGACCAGTTTTGGGTGGGTGAAAGGGCACCGATTTGAACGTCGCCCTGCAGGTTACCGGCCATCATATTGGGAATGATTCCCGCCAAAATCCGGCACAGTGTCGTTTTACCAGCGTTGTAATTGCCAATGATACCGACGATGCTATTTAGCGGCGCGGAAGCCGTGATGTCGTGTAACACGGCGTCATGGTCATGCCGATAGGTGAAACTGAGATGTGTTAAAGAAACCTGCTGATTATTTGCCATAACTTCCACCCGATTAATAAGATAGTCGCGAAACTTAAACAATAGTGACTGAACTTTGCTTTAAAATAGCAGTATTTCGGCGTTGCCAGCGTTCGCTCCGGGCTGTTGAAGCCGCGTAGCTGCAACGTGATCGACCGGTTGATGGACTGATCAAAAGTTTTGATGATTAGTGGAATCAGAATCGGTAAAATGGACCGGATCTTTTGCGTCACCGTTTTCTGCGGGTTAATTCCCCGCGCTCGCTCGGCAAACTGGATCTTTTTCATGTTCTGCTGAATCTGAGGAAGGATGTAGCAAACCGACATGAGTAAGTAGACCTGTTTATAGGGCATACCGATGGATTCCAGGTACTTGGCGTTTTCGGAAATGGTAGTTGTGTTCATAAAGAAACCGATGGCAAAGATGATGATCAGGATCCGCGCGCTCATAGTCAGGGCGTACAGGAGACCTTCAAGGTAGAAGGTGATGCCCATGACCGAGAATAGCGGATGGACGTTTTTACTGTAGAACAAGCCTTGAATTAAAATCATGGTGACAATCAAAAACAGGCAGAATGACACCGCGTTAATGGTGGCCGAAGTCAGCCGCGATAGGAGTAACAGCACCAGTGAGCATAGGACCAGACCAGCTTCAAAATAGAGGTTGGTGAAATCGAACGACAGCATGGTCAAAAACAGGGCCAACAGTAGTTTGGTCACCGGATCGACAAAGTTATACCAGTGCAAGCGCGCTATCTTTTGGATGCTATTATTCCGAATTTCCATTATTGATTGTCCTTAAAGTAGTTGATCATGCGTTGCGGCAGCTGCTTGTAAATGAAGAAGGCGATGTAAGCCACAACGACTTTGTCCATGATATCCAAAATGAATTCGTCGGTGAATGAGGCGATCCAGATGTTGATGTGATTACCGATCATGCCGGCAAAAATGGCGTCGCCCCACGGGATACCGGTTTGACCGCCCCAGAAGATGACGTTCAGCGGTGTTGAAATAATGGCAGAAGTCAGTGCAATCAAAATAGCTGAAACAAAGACTCGCTTGGCACTACTGAACCAGCCGCGGTTGAATAGGACCCCAACAACGATCCCAATGGCGATACTCGTGATTGAATAAACGGTGGATACTGGTGACAAGGTCAGCCCGTAAATAATATTGTTGATAAAACCGCTGATGGCTCCGGCGGTGGGGCCGGCAAGCATGCTGGCCAGATAAGTCCCCAGTGAACCTAACCATAACGGCAGCTTCAAGCCTTCAGCGAACGCCTTGGCCACGTAGTTAATCCCAACAGCAGCGGGTATCAGCGTCACGGTTGCGACCGAAAGGTGAATCTTCCACATGTTGAAACGATTCCCTTTATTGTGCTCAATCCCATTTTCCTTCATAGTCTCTCTCCTCTGTGAAATATTAGATGATAAAGCCTCTAAAATAAAAGTAAAAACGACCTAAAATGGATTAAAATAAAAGCCTTTTGTACTTTTATTTTATTGTTGACCAATTTAAGCTATTTCCAGGCGAATGTCAAGAATTTTAGGTTGCGTTAGTCAACTATTTTGCACTTTGACGGACGTTCCTTGCACGTGATTAACCCTGTGTGCCGTTGAGTTATGAGTAATCACCAAAAAAACTTACTGTATTTTAAACTTTATGTTCAAACGACGCTGTGTAACGGTATAATTAAATTAATTACGCAGATATCAGGAGGGGACAACTTTGACTTTACAAACTTTTCCGGGAGATCTGGCTCAGAGTTTCTCGATTATTCACCGGGCCTTTCAACGGGATACGCAACCGATCTACAAGACGCTGAATCTGAACGTCACCAACGCCTACATATTACTCTTGCTGGAACAGCAAGGGGAGCACAGCCAAAACGAGTTAGCTAAGCGACTGGTCATCAACAAGGGGCAAATTACCCGGGAGATCAAGCGGCTATCCGAATTGGGTTACGTGTCACAGACGCAGTCGGTAGATAACCGAACGACCAACGTGATCAAAATAACGGAGGAGGGCAAAAAAGTCGTCCCAAAAATTGTCGATATCCGGAATCAATGGTGGCAGGAGCGCTTCGACCGCAGTCATCTGGATGCGGAGGCACCGTTTGCTGAAACGCTGCAGACCGTGATGAAGGAATTGATTGAGAGAAGTAAGTAGCAGAGTGTGTAAGAAGGCGCCTATGCCCCAGAGTATAAGACAAACAAACAGGAACTCGGTTGTTCTGTGACCGAGTTCCTGTTTGTTTGTCTTATACGGCCGGGGCATGCCTTCTGAAACACGTTTCAGCTATGATGCCGAAGACTGCTCCTTCGCCAACCTCGCATACTTAACTTTCTCCAACTGCTGCGCCCAAATGTTGATCCCGCCAGCAATCAGCATCAACACCAGCGAAACGATCATAATGTTATGCAGCCCGTTGTGCAGGATTACCCGCATTTGCGGAATCAAGCGAGCGGGCAGTGAGCCAACGCTTTGAGCGTCACTTAATTTGTTCATCATTTTCATGGTAATCTGACCGCCGGAAGCAGCCACGCCACGACGCAGAGAGTTGTTCATGATCAAACCGAAAATGGAAGCCATAAAGGTTTGACTGAGCATTCGCACCAGGAAGCTAAAGGATGTCGCTACTGGGACATCCTGGGCGTCGGCGTCTTCTTGCACCTTGACCTGCAGTTCGTTGAAGCAGGCACCGTTACCGAAGCCTTCAAAGGCTCCGGCGACGAGCAGCAGCCAGTACGGCGCTTTAACGCCCATGACCACCATCAGTAGGAAGGCAATGACCAGGGTCAAGATTCCCAGCGCAATCACCTTTTGCGGTCTGAGAAAGCGCCGCATGGTGGAAACCTGAGTTGAACCGATAATATCGGTCACGGAACTGGGAATCTGAGTAGCACCACCAATCAAAGCGCTGGTGCCTAACAGGGCTTGGGCCCACATAGGACTGTAAATCAAAAAGCCCAGAAAAGCCGCCCAGATGATCATGAATAACGCGAAATCAATCATTAACGGCCGGTTCTTAAATAACCGTCGGGGAATGATAGGATCTTCAACGTGACCTTCAATGTGGTAGAGCACGCCGAGACAGATGGCCGCAAAGATCACTAGCACAATCACAATAATTGAGTTGACGCTGCCAATCATTTCGATGCCGGCTAATAACGCAATCAGACCCACCGTCATGAGGCTGGCCCCCACGTAATCCACTGCGCTGTCCACCCGGTACTTCGGGTCAGACTTGTAGTAGATCTGGACCAGAATCGCTGACGCTAAGCCAACCGGGACGTTCACGAAGAAGACCCAGTGCCAGCTGAAGGCGTCGACGATGTAGCCGCCGACTAGCGGGCCGATGATGGTAGCGATACTGTAGCTAGCGGATACCAGGCCCAGCACCTTCATTCGCGTGCGGGGGTTCTCGTATAGGTGAGCGTAAATGATATACGGTAGTGAAACCACACCGCCGTTTCCGATACCGGCAATCGTTCTGGAGACGATCAGAAAGACGATGTTGGGTGACAGCCCCTCTAGTAATGACCCGACCACGAAGAACATGGCGGCCAGTTGGTAAGCCTGTTTGTTGCCAATGTGTTCGCCTAGCTTGCTCCAAAGCGGGGTGCTGACAGCCGTTCCTAACAGGAAGACGGCGACGATCCAGCCCATGAGCTCAATCCCATGAAGGTCCGAAATAATGGCGGGTAACGCGGTGTTAATAATGGTGTTATCAAGACCACTCATGGCGTTGGACAGCAGCAGGGCGCAGGTGACGATTAAAATGTTCCGTTTTGACACGAAAGAGCCTTCTTTCAATCACAAATTTTTTTAGCGGTACAGATATCTATAAGTTGTTTTCCCTCATATTATAACAACCTTTTTATCTTACAACGAAACCACTGCTGATGGAAAGAAGCAATTTGGATGTAACCGCTATATTGGTGAAATTACCAGTATAAGACTGCAGAAGCCTGAATCACGGGGATTGCATTGGCGAAAGCTCAACTGTAAGCTAAGGGTAGTAAACGGATTTTTTGGAGGAAATTAACATGAAATTATTCCGATTAGCATTAGTCAGTTTAGCAGGGGTGTCACTGCTGGGCCTCGCCGGCTGCAGGCAGCAAACGGATGCTTCTAAAGCCAGCAAAGTAGCCTTTGTCAGCTCGGCGCAAAACCGCAAACAGCAAGCTTGGTACCAGTTGAACACGCCGACACCCACTAAAAATAGTCAGGTTCGCGATATTCTGGTTCAGAAGAAGGGCAAGGTCACGGACTACCAGGTCACCGGTATGTCCCTGAAACAGCTGAATCATAAGAGCATCGGTCAGGCTATCAACTTGGCTGAAATTAACGAAGAAAAAGTCTTTAATCATGAAATTAACAGCAAGCGGAACAACTACCGCGGTCAGCACAAGACGGATAAATCCAACCAGAAGAATTCGGATCAGTACACCTATAAGAAGGGGATCGCGCAGGCCAACTCGCAGGCGAAACACGATCAGAAATTGTACAACCAGTTCACTAAATCCACGGAGAACCTGCGCTTCATCGCAACGCAAGCCTATCCAGTTACGGCCACGGTGGGGAAGAACAAGAGCGGCAAGCAGGTTACCAGCGAGACCATCCACCTCACGTTCCAGCAGTGGCAGTACGGCACAGCTAATAACGGTACCGTGAAACAGGTTTTACGGCACAAGAACATCAAACTTAACAAACAAAGCCTCATGGCCAAACCAGTGAAGGTTAGTGGCACAAAATACATTGGTTTCTATAGTAACCAAGGCGCACTGGTTACCAAGACCACGAACGCCAAAGCGGAAGCGAACTTTGATACGCCGGATGTGCATGGGGTGAAATAGGTTATATTGATAAACATGCCACTGAGTTTCTTAACTACGATTTATTAATTGATCTAACCATTGCGCGATACTCTAATCTAGCCTAATCGGGTTCCACAACTCAGATTCCGGCTATTTAAGCCAAAACAACCCCGTTCCGACAAAGAGCATCGGTGACGGGGTTGTTTCGTCTTAAATTCTGGAATCTACCGAGTTGTTCCACCCACTATGTTCTACGCATCCCCAAAATTCTCAGCTTCCGTAAAAGCCTTAGCGGTTCGCACCATGTTGGAAACAAAGCCGTATTCGTTATCAAACCAAGTCGCGGTCTTCACCACTTGGTACTTGCCGTTAGAAGTGACTTCCGTCAGTGTTGGGTCGAAGACGCCTCCGTGGGTATCGCCGATGATGTCGGAGGAGACGATGCTGTCTTCGTTCCAGCCAAAGGATGGGTTGTCATCGGTGTACGGTTTGATGGCGTTATTTACCTGATCTGCCGTGACGTTTTCAGTTGCCAATACGGAAACCAGTTCGCATACGGAGCCATCGATTACCGCTACCCGTTGGGCGTGGCCCTGCAGGTGGCCGTCAATTTCTGGAATCACTAGGCCAATTGCCTTCGCGGCACCGGTGGAATGAGGAATCGTGTTGGCGGATGCGGTCCGGTTCGGGCGCAGCTTGCTGCCCTTAGGCCCATCTAAAATCATCTGCGAACTGGTGAAGGCGTGGATCACGGTCATGGTGCCCACTTCCAGGCCGAACTCCTTTTCCAGCGCGTAAGCCATTGGGGCTAAGGCGTTAGTGGTGCAGGAGCCAGCGGAGATGATGGTATCGTCAGCGGTGAGAGTCTGTTCGTTCACGTTGTAGACGATGGTCTTAATCGGACCAGCAGGCGCGGAGATCAAGACTTTCTTCACGCCAGCGTCCAAGTGGGCCTGCGATTTTTCTTTCGAAGTGTAGAAACCGGTACATTCCAGTACCATTTCCACGCCGTTGTTGTCTACCCAAGGGATATTCTTCGCGTCACGTTCCGCATACACGCGGTAGGTGTGACCGTCAATAATCAGAGAGTCGTCAGTAGCTGATATGTCATAGGGCACCGTGCCATGCGTGGTGTCATACTTAAACAGGTATGCCAGCATGGAAGGCGTCGTTAAATCGTTGATTGCGGTGACTTCAATATCCGGGTCGTTTAACTCCAGTACCCGGCGTAATACCAAACGGCCGATCCGACCGAACCCATTAATACCTACTTTAACCATGATCTATTCCTCCTTAGTCAGTCGCCTGGTGGCAACTTTGATGTTTATTATACGGAGATAATTGACCATGACAATTAACTTGACTTCAGGTATAGACCGGGGCAATCGTTGTGGCTATAATAGGATTGTGTGGGGTAAAATAACTTAGTTATTAAAGGGTCATTCATTGACTTGAACCGCGGACATGATACACTATCTGCAGTAGTTACAACTGTAAACGGAGGGATTCAAATGAGCGAATCGGTACAAGACTCAATACAAGAGATCACGCCAGCAGAATGGGAGTTAATGCGCATCGTCTGGACGAAAGGGGAGCTGTATTCCCGCGAACTGATCGACCTGCTGCAGGCCAAGCGGTCGTGGTCGGACTCCACCATCAAGACGCTGCTGCGCCGGCTGGTGAAAAAGGGTCTACTGGAGACTAATAAACAGGATCGCCGGTTCCTCTATACGGCGACCATCAGCGAGTCCGAAGCCATGAACGGCTCAGCCGAGCAGCTCTTCGATCACCTGTGTGCCATGAAGAAGGGCGCCACGCTGCTGAACCTGGTGGAACACGTGACCCTGACGCAGGATGATATTCAAGCGCTGCAACAAGCATTAGAACAGAAAGCCAAAACCGCGCCGGAAGAAGTTGCCTGCGACTGTCTGCCAAACGGTGAACAATGCGAAGACTAAAAAAAGCCCACAGGGGCTTTTTTTAGTCTTCGCATTATTAAATTAACGGCAGGTATTTTACTGAGTACTACTATTTTCGATAGTAGAATGAATTGATATATTTGTTTGCATAGGCGTGCAAGGAAGCTGTATAAGTAAAGTCTTTGTAATAAATCTTGTGTTTATTGTAGACCTTCACTTCACTGCTCCAAGGCGCACCGCCAGCCGGTTCGTTGCCGTACTGCCGACCATAGATTTTGTACGTATGGTGTCCAGCATACCGGTATCTTAGCTTAGAGGCACTAAACGGATCTACGCCAGCAGCCCATTCTTCAGATACGGATGTTTTATGAAAATGAATCTCGGAAGCTTCGTAGTCATCACGAACCTTGATGTAATGAGACTTGGCTTTCCACTTAGTGTTTCTTAAAACATGGGGTAAGCCCTTGTGGGTACTGGAGGCATTAGCAGTATAACCAATTGATGATAGCCCGCCAAATAAGCCCAAACTTAAAGACAATGTGACCAAAATAGATTTTTTCATAATCGTCGCCCTCCCAATGAGTAATCATACACTGATTAGCAGAGCGAAAAAATAGCAGGTTTGAAAAATTGAGACTGGTTTATTTAAGATTGATCACTTTCGCCGTATACATCCTCCCAGTATCCAGACTGACATAGGTCAGTTCACTGGAACTGCCGCCCATCCAGGTACGGAACACCACGAACCGACCGTTGTGAGTGACTTGGCTGGACTTCGTGGGGTGCTTGTAGTCCCAGACACCGCTGCGGGCAGTGGTGGTGTACAGCCAGACCCGGTTCACGTAGATCAGCTGGTGATTGATCCGCTTGGTTTCAGCACGCAGATGGTAGCGCTGGCGAATCTGGTCAATGGTGTACTTAGACGGATACTGCTGATGATCAATGGTCACGGTGTGCTTTAAACTCTTTGACCGGGTTTTTACCGGTCCCAGTAAACTGGCAATAACATATTGAATTGTCTCTGAAAAAGAATCCCCGAATAATTTCCGACGCATCTGTACCACTCCTTTAGACTCAGTTCCATTATAAATCAACCACCGCGCCATGACGTAGGATTAAACTTTGATGACAATTGCATCTAACGCAGGTGAGTCCTGAATCTTGACGATGTGATTTTGTTATAATGTTCGACAAACGAAATGTTCTAGAATGGAGAAGTCATGGCAAATCAGACGGTAGATTACGAAGATGATTTTCAACGGGAATGGGGCAGCTGTGTCGGCTTTTTGGTCAAACAGCAGCTGGCCGATTTCTTTGATCTGGACACGTCACGGATCGCCGTCCACGGGTTCTTCCAGTTAATGGCCCAGCAGGTTAAAGTGCCTTTTGAAGAGTGGAACGCCGGTAGTATTCATCGTGGGCTGTACCGTTTTTTGAGCAGTGCCTATGATGAGGAAATGCCGGTGCTGCAGACCTCTAAAATTTACGAGTCCATCACTACTTTTCTGATGTACGAAGCCCAGACTAAACGCGTGGACATGGACTTTGATCAGCTATCCGCGCTGATGCTGCCGGTGAAGACGGCGTATTTGCTGCCCTATGGCGCCGAGGAGTCGCTGCCGGAATGGCAGCAGGCTACCAGTAACTCTGTGCGCAATTACGTTGACCGCTGGTTCGAAGAATTCGTGGGGTCACCGGAGTGCCAGCCACTGCTAGAACAAGCCGACGCCAGCGAGCTGCAACTGTACGTGATGATCTTCGCGGATGCGCTGTATAACCGCCAGCGGAAAACCATCAAGAATACCGGTATGAACGATGTGGCTGGCTTGCTGCAGAACCTTTTTCCCGGTCTGCTATTTAAGAAACAGGACTATTATCTAATCAAGCCAACGTTGACCGCCTTCTTTAACTTCACCAAGCGGAAGGGCTATATGCGTCCCGAGCACGTGAACCGGATTATTCACGGCATGGAAAAGGGCACGGCGCGCATGCTCCATGAACTGGAGATCCACGACTGGTACGAATTCCCGAAGTTGCGGTACGCTGCTCTGGAACGCCAATATCAAAATGGCGGCGATACTAAGTGGGTGCGAGAGATTTTTACGCAATTAGATGTAGAAAAGCACTAATTAATAGAAGAAACCCATAGAATCACCGTTTTAAGCATTCATTTTGGTGAATATTTAGTGAAATTAACCCTATTTTAGCTTACATAGTGTAGAATGAGATTTAGCTGTAATAAGCATCATACTGTTAATAGAGGAGATTTCTAATCATGAAAGTACGTAAAGCCGTGATTCCGGCGGCTGGTTTGGGAACTCGCTTCCTGCCAGCAACTAAAGCGCTCGCAAAGGAAATGCTGCCAATCGTCGATAAGCCAACGATTCAATTTATCGTTGAAGAAGCTAAGGCAAGCGGCATCGAAGATATCCTGATTATTGAAGGCAAACAAAAACGGTCCATTGAAGACCACTTCGATTCTGCTCCTGAACTGGAACAGAATTTGAAGGAAAAGGGCAAGACTAAGTTATTAGATCTCGTCCAAGAAACCACCGCTGCGGCTGGAATGAATCTTTACTACATTCGTCAGCCGTATCCTAATGGTTTAGGCGACGCTATTCGTTACGCCAAGTCATTTATCGCGGATGAACCATTCGTGGTTATGCTGGGTGATGATCTGATGCACGATAAAGTACCTTTGACCAAGCAGCTGATCAATGAATACGAGAAGACTCATTCATCAATCTTAGCCGTCAAGAAGGTGCCACATGATGAAGTATCCGCATATGGTGTTATCGATCCTCAAAACGAAGTTGACGATGGTCTGTACAACGTTAACCGCTTTGTTGAGAAGCCTGCTGTCGATGATGCGCCAAGTGATCTTGCCATTATCGGCCGTTACCTGCTGACACCTGAAATTTTTGATATTCTTGCTAACCAAAAGCCTGGTAAGGGTGGCGAAGTTCAATTGACGGATGCCATTGATACTTTGAACCAAACCCAGCGCGTCTTTGCCCATGAATTTAAGGGCGAACGTTACGATGTTGGTAATAAGTTTGGCTACGTGAAGACCAACGTTGAATATGGTTTGAAACATCCAGAAATTAAGGATGAATTAAAACAGTATATTCTTGATACAGCTGATCGGCTCCGTAAGGAAGATCAACCCAAAAGTAAAAAATAATTAGTAAAGATCAGTCCACTAGTGAGCTGATCTTTTTATTTAACTGCTCTGATTTGTTTTTCACTGATGTTACAATTATGGTATTATCTATAAAACGCTTACGAGCAGGTGAAAGCATTATGTATATCGGAATTGATCTAGGAGGTACTAACATCAAGATTGGTCTCCTAAATGATGATTTAACCGTTCAATTCAAAATGAAGGTACCAACTGAATCAGAGACTAACAGTGACCGGGTTATGGCGAATATCATTGCTGGGGTGAAACAGTTACTGATTAAGACGCAAACGGGAACTGATCAAATCAAAGCCATAGGGATCGGTGTACCCGGTCAAATGGATATCAAAGCGGGACTGTCCATCTTTTCGCCGAACTTTTCCAACTGGGACAATGTGCCAGTGGTGAAAATAATTGAAGATGAATTCCACATTCCAACTTATATGGATAATGACGTTCGCGTTAATCTTTATGGCGAGTGGAAACTGGGCGCCGGAAAAGGCAAGCAAGATGTGTTAATGGTAACGCTGGGTACTGGGCTTGGTGCCGCACTGATCACTAATGGTCAGATGATGTATGGCAAGTCGAATAGCGCTGCTGAGCTAGGACACTTAAATATGTACCGTCACGGTCGTCCGTGTGCCTGTGGTAGTTCTGGCTGTCTAGGACGCTATGTGTCCGCTAGAGGGATGATTAAGACTGTTCAGGAGCATTTAGCCGCTGGGGAGACCAGTATCATTACTGAGTGGACTCATAACGATGAAACAAAGATTACTGCGCAAATGGTTTCGGATGCTTATGATCAGGATGATCAGTTAGCTAAGAAAGTCATGCAGGAGACGGGTGAAATCTTAGGCTATGGTTTGTCCTCAGCCATTAATATGTTCAATCCGGAACGGATTATTATTGGCGGCGGTGTTGCTGCCGCTGGTAATCGGTTACTAAAGCCAACTAAAGAAGTGATTGCCGGACATGCGCTGAAAGTTGCTCAAGAAGTGTGTGACATTGTCCCCGCACAACTGGGTCCTTGGGCTGGAATGATTGGTGCAGGTGTTTATGCAAATCAGCAGGTAACCTATTCAAACTAGTGTTAGATTTATAGTTCAGTAAATCGAGTATCCGTAGTTATGCAGAACTATAACTAATGTCTTTTACAGCCTTGACGTAAGGCTAATAAAGTGGAAAAATGTACAAGGCATGTTTTGGTATAATATTCATTTTAAGAAATCCATCAGTAGGGATGGAATTGGGAGAGCTTGAAACATGAGTGAAGATAATAAAGAATTACATCAAGTAACGAATCATCGGCACCATCATCACCACCGTCACCATCGAATTCGTAAATTTATTCTTTGGTTAATTGCCATTATCGTGGTTGCTGCAGGTGGTTATGTGGCTTATGCATGGCACAAGCTTTCTGAGACATCTAAGGTTGTTTATCAGCCATCAGGTGCACCAAGACTGCGTGATGCTTCTCAAGTACTTTCGAAGAAGAAGCCGGTGTCTATCCTTTTACTTGGAACTGATACAGGTGCCTTAGGTCGTTCCTTTAAAGGTCGGACTGATACTATTATGGTTATGACAATTAACCCCAAGACTAATAAGTCCACTATTGTAAGCCTGCCTCGTGATATGAAGGTTAATTTGCCTGGTTATGCCAAATATTCACCGGCTAAGATCAATGCTGCCTATACTTATGGTGGAACTAAGGAAACAATTACGACGGTTCAGAAGTATTTGAAAGTTCCCATTGATTACTATCTTTTGGTAAATATGGGAGGGTTGGAAAAAGCTATTGATAAAGTTGGTGGCGTTGAGGTTGTTTCACCACTGTCATTTAGCTACGAAGGAGCAACCTTTACTAAGGGTCAAAAGTATCATTTGAACGGTAGTAAGGCATTGAAATTCTCACGAATGCGCTACGATGATCCACGCGGTGACTATGGCCGTCAGGAACGTCAACGTTTAATTATTTCGGCTTTGTTAAAGAAGTCTATCTCTTACAAGACAGTTTTGAATAATGACTTCCTAATCGCCATTTCTGATGAGATGCAAACTAACTTAACTCGTAGCGACATGTTAGGTTTAGCATTAAATTATCGAACCGCTGGGAAGAGTATGACCTCCGATCATGCACAAGGTAAAACGGAAATGTTAGGTGGCCAATCATTTGAGGTTGTTTCATCGACAGAACGTGCACGTGTATCTAATGAATTACGTAGTAACCTAGGTTTGAGCGATACGAATCAATGAAGTATGGGCAACCATCAAGTTGATGGTTGCTTTTATTGTCGTTCAGGAGATTGATTAATTTACTGTATTATTAAAATAATAGATTTTTGATGAGATTGTAAGTAGAAATGTATTTGATTGAGTGTTTCATGGAATATGTATATCAATTAGGTTAAATTTATTAAGAAAAGCTTGTGTTTCTGGCTTTTTTGTTACAAAATATTTATTGATATTGTCATAATAAGACCCATTTCGGAGGGAAAGTATGGAAAGCAACTTAGATTTTCAAAAAATGCTTGGAATGTTACGCAAGCATTTAGTATTTATTATTGTCGCTACAATTGGGTTTGGACTTATTGCTTTTGGCGTTTCAGAATTTGCAATGACACCCAAATATACTTCGACAACACAATTGCTGGTTAATCAAAAGGACAATAACAATCCTGCACTTGCGGCTCAAAATCAACAGGCGGATGTTCAAATGGTTAGTACTTATAAGGATATTGTTACCAATCAAGTCATTCTTCAACAGGTTCAAAAAAATCTTGCACATCCCGAAAAGCTAATTCGTAAGGCTCGTAAGGCTGTTTATCGGACTAATGCTGTTACTGGTAGAAAGACGTTAGTACGAGCTGCAAAGCCGGCTGTGTATAAATCAACAGGGAATGCTTATAAAGTTGGTGTAGGGGAGTTGCAGGAAGCTATTTCTATAAAAAGTCAGCAAAACTCTCAAGTTTTTGCAATTAATGTTGAAACAAATGATCCTAATAAATCAGCGGCTGTTGCCAATGAAGTTGCAAAGGTTTTTAAGTCTAAGATTAAGTCAATGATGCGCATTAATAATGTGACAACTGTTTCAAAAGCATCACCAAATTATGGTAAAACATCGCCCAACACGAAAACCATCGTCATGATGGGGTTAATTGTGGGACTATTAATTGGTATTAGTTATGCCTTTATTAAAGAGTTAACTGATACCACAGTTAAAGAGGATGACTTTCTTCAAGATGAATTAGGTTTAACTAATTTAGGCCATGTCTCAACAATTAAACTTAAAAGTAAAGAACGAGTAGTTAGTTCCAATAATAATCATTCGGAGAGCCGCACTAAGCGCGTTCGTGTATAGGAGGAGCCAGAGATGTCTTTATTTAATCATAGGAAGAAACCCTCTACAGATACAATTGAGAATGGAGTTAAACTGGTTACAGCTGTAGAACCTAAAAATGTGGTTTCTGAACAATTTCGAACAGTTCGAACGAATATTGAGTTTTCTAGTATTGATAAAGAAATAAAAACTTTGTTGTTTACTTCTTCAGATGTTAGTGAAGGTAAATCTACAGTATCAGCAAATACTGCGGTAACGTGGGCACAACAAGGAAAGAAAGTATTATTTGTAGATGCTGACTTACGCCGACCAACGTTGCATACTACGTTTGGATTAACTAATACTCAGGGATTATCTACTATATTAGCTAGTAATGAGGACTACCATTCAATTCAGACTGCAAGTGCTATTGAAAATCTGACAGTTATAACGAGTGGACCTATTCCACCTAATCCAGCAGAATTATTAAATTCCAATCGTATGAAGAACTTTTTATTGTCAGTAGAGAACGAATACGATTTAATAGTTTTGGATGTTCCGCCTTTGTTATCTGTAACAGATACTCAGGTCTTGGCTGCCAATGTGGATGGTGTTGTGCTTGTAGTACGGCAAGGTGTGGCACAGCGAGTTGCTGTTAAACGTTCAAAAGAATTGTTAAATATGGTACATGCCAACCTTTTAGGGTATGTATTGAACGATGTAGCGCCTAAAAATGGATACGGATATGGGTATGGGTATGAGAAGTAGGTTGAAAGGATGATTTGATGATTGACCTTCATTGTCATTTACTCCCAGGAGTTGATGATGGTTCAGCTAATCTTGATAATTCATTAAAGCTTGCGACGGAAGCTGTTAATAACGGTGTGGAATATGCCTTGTTAACGCCACATCATATGAATGGTGTTTATATAAATCACAGGGTAGATGTGATTAGAGAAACTGCTGAATTCCAAAAACAATTGAGAGCGCATAGTATTCATCTTACTGTTTTTCCAGGTCAGGAAGTTAGAATTAATGGTGAATTGCTCAGGGCTTTGGATCAACATGATATTTTATTTGCTGATGAAGGTGATCAGTATTTGATGTTAGAGTTTCCTGATGACGACGTACCTGCGTACACGGCTGATATGATTTACCAGCTGCAACAGCGAGGCGTTATCCCTGTAATTGTTCATCCAGAGCGTAATACAAAGATCATGAGTCATCCAGATTTGATATACGATTTGCTACAAAAGGGATGTTTGTCACAAATAACAGCAAGTAGCTTTGTTGGAACTTTTGGGGAAAAAGTAGAGCATTTTAGTCAGCAACTCGTTAAGGCTGGGCAGTGCTATATTTTTGCATCTGATGCACATAATCTACCTGGCCGAAAGTATGAGATGAAAGAGGCCTTTGATAAATTACAAGTGGAGTTTGGCAGAGAACTGGTAGAAGAATTTGAAGATAATGCCAAAGCAATTATAAATGGAGACGCTGTTGTACCACATGAAATCCGTCAGGTTAAAGTAATGCGAAAAAAATTTTGGGGACTTTTTTAAAACTGTTAGTAATTTATGAAGGGATGGTAACGTATGGAAGCAGGGAGCCAACATGGAAGGGTTCAACGGTACCTCGATATGAAAAGTATAAATGAAGCCCACAACGAGGCTGGCGAACAAGTTTTGAACCAAGAAGAAATCGATTCTCGAATAATTTACCGTACAGTAAAAAAAATGTTGGATAAATTTTTTAGCGCTATAGCTCTTATTGTTTTGAGTCCACTTTTTTTAATTGTTAGCTTATTGATTAAGCATGAGGATCATGGGCCAGTATTTTACGTACAACAACGAATTGGTCGGAATGGAAAAATTTTCAATATGTATAAATTTCGTTCTATGGTTATTAATGCAGATCAAAACATTGATAAATTAGAAAAGCAGAATGAAGTTGATGGGGCGATGTTTAAGATGAGAGATGACCCCCGTGTAACACATGTTGGCAGGGTGATCCGCAAATATAGTATTGACGAACTACCTCAACTTTTAAACGTATTACAGGGCAACATGGCTTTAGTCGGTCCTCGCCCGCCTCTAGAACGAGAGGTCAAAGAGTATACTAAGTATGATATGCAGCGATTAATGGTAACCCCGGGCTGTACAGGACTATGGCAAGTTACAGAGCGTAATAGTGTTGGATTCCATGAAATGGTAAATTTGGATATTTCCTATATCCAACAATCGGGACTACTTTTTGATTTTAGTATACTTTTCAAAACTATTTGGGTGATGATAAAGCCTAACGATGCTTATTAAATACTTAGATGTTGCAGAAAAGGTTAGTATTTTAAACTGCTTTGTGCAATAAACGCTTAAAAAATTCATGTGCGAAAGTAAGTTCTTAGAAAATAGTTTTTATAAAACTTTTTATGCGTAAGTGCAATTTTATGATGAAGGAAAGCGATTCAAGGGTATAATCTGGTCAGAGGATCAGGTGTTTGGTTGTATCCAAAATGAGATAAGCTCCAAATAAATAGATTCTGTTTACGATAAGTTCATAATTTCTTATCCATTATCAATAATGATGATTGTAGGAATTATAGATGTTCTAATCATCTTCACAGAAAAAGATGCGCCAAAGCTTAAACAACTTTTTAAAAAGAATAATTATGGTCAGTATTTATTAAGAATGCTTAAAGAAGGCATAAATTATGATCATATCAGCCGTTAATCAAATAGACTACTTGATTGGCTTATTCTAAACACGAAATTAAAGTCGAGGTTTAAGATGTACCTGGTGGTAGACGATGCATCTCAGCCTTGACTTTTTCATTTTTAGGGTTTCTATTTTTTATTTGCAGTTGGATTCCGGAGAAGGCTAGAATTTATTCTAAATTTAATTATGAATAGTTACTAAGTAAGTAGAATGGAATTCTATTATGCAGTTAATTAATCTTGATGTGCTTTGTGACATTTTTTCGAAAAGTAGCAAGCAGTTATTAGTGTGGGTTTCAAGAACCAAGGACTATGATAATTGTATCAATATTGCATGATTTATGGAGGAATAATGGAAATGAAACAACATGTATACATAATTGGTTCAAAGGGTATACCAGCCAGATATGGAGGATATGAAACCTTTGTTGACAAATTAACAGCTGGGCAGCAGGACAAGAATATTCAGTATCATGTTGCAGCTCGTTCTGACAATTCCGAGTTTGGAGGAAAGCCATCTTTCTCTTATAATGGTGCTGAAGTTTTTAATATTAATGTACCTAACATTGGACCGGCTCAGGCGATAATTTATGATATTAAAGCACTAAAGTGGGCTATTGCAGATGCGAAAAAGAAGGAATATTATCATCCCATTTTTTATGTGTTGGCTTGTAGGATAGGCCCCTTCATGAGTCGGTTTCTTAAACAAATTCATCAAATCGGTGGAAAATATTACGTTAATCCAGATGGACATGAATGGAAACGAACGAAGTGGTCAGTTCCTGTAAGGCTATATTGGAAGTGTTCGGAAAGGCTTATGATCAAATATGCTGATCTCGTCGTTTGTGATAATCGTAAGATCGAAGAGTATATAGAACATGAATATCAAAATTTTCATCCGAAAACTACCTTTATTGCTTATGGGACTGATATTAGTTCGAGTAAATTAAAAGCTGAGAATAAAATTGTGAATAAGTGGTTTCGTTCTAATAGGGTTAAGCTAAAAAATTATTACTTGATTGTAGGAAGATTTGTCCCAGAAAATAATTATGAAACTATGATTAGAGAATTTATGAGTTCGAGTACCACAAAGGATTTAGTGATAATAACTAATGTTCAGGAGAATGTTTTTTACAGGAAAATAAAGGCTAACACACACTTTGATACTGATAATAGGATAAAATTTGTTGGCACAGTTTACAATCAGGAATTATTAAAGTTCATCCGTGAGAATGCTTACGGATATTTGCATGGTCATGAAGTTGGTGGTACTAATCCAAGTTTACTTGAGGCACTTGCAAGTACACAAATTAATTTAATAGTAAATGTTGGTTTTAATCGGGATGTCGCAAAAGATACCGCAATTTACTGGAATAAAGACACTGGTTCCTTGGCAAAAGCAATAAAAGCTGCCGACTCATATTCGGAAGAAGATTTAAAAAAAGCCAAGGAAAATGCTCTAGAAGTAATTAAAAAAGAGTATACTTGGCCAATCATAGTTCAAAAGTACGAGGAGTTATTTTTAAACTAAGATTGTCTTGTTGGCATTCTGATTAGATAATAAAAAAGGATAACTATGAAAAATATATTATATCTTCACGCCGGGGCAGAAATGTACGGTGCAGACAAAATATTACTTGAAATCGTCCAAAAATTAGATAAATCAAAATATGATCCTATTGTGATTCTTCCTGAAAATGGTGAATTAGTTGATGTGTTGAAGAATAATAGAATAAGGGTTTCTGTTATGCCTTATCCAATTGTACGTAGAAAGTATTTTACGATACCTGGAATCCTAAAATATATTATTAATTACATTCATTTTGCTCATCAGCTTGCTAAATTTGTGAGGGAAAATAAGATTGAATTGATTCATGTCAATACTACAGCCGTTTGGGAGGGTGTATGGTTAAAAACCTTTACCAATGCCAAAATAGTTTGGCATGTCCATGAGATTATTACGCATCCTAAAATCATTCGCAGAGTTGTTGCCTTTTTGGTACAACATTTTTCTGACAGGGTAATTACGGTTTCAAATTCTACAGCAAGAAATTTAACAAATGAAGGCTTGGTTAACCCCCAAAAAATTCGTGTTATTCATAATGGTATTGATGCTACAGGAGTTATTTCAAATGTAAAAAAAGAATATCACAAGTACGGTATTCAACAAAATGAGCTAATTGTTGGTATGGTCGGTAGAATTAACTCATGGAAAGGGCAAAAAGATTTCTTAAATGCAGTTCGCCCAGAATTAGAAAAGAACAAGAAAGTTGTTGCAATGATTGTTGGTAGTCCTTACAAGGGTGAAGAAAAATATCTTGAACAATTAGAAAAACAAATTCATACCTTTCCTACTGAGATTCGAAATAGAGTTAAATTGATCCCATTTCAAACAAATATTGAAGAAATTTATCAACTGTTGGATATTTTTGTCATGCCTAGTACATCGCCTGATCCCTTTCCAACTGTGGTATTGGAAGCTATGGCAAATGGTATTCCTATTATTGGTTACAATCATGGGGGTGTCCAAGAAATGGTGGTTCAGAATGAGTCTGGTATCTTGGTAGAGCCAAGGAATATCAAACTGCTTTCTCAGGCAATTGACCGTCTTTTGCAGAGTCCGCAAACATTACAAAAATATGGGGAAAATGCAAGAATACGACAAAAGCAATGTTTTGATTTGGATGAATTCGTGAATCAGGTGCAAAAAGTTTATGACGAGATATTTTTGTAATTTTGAAGAAGATAACAGATTACTATGCTTGAGCGAGGAGAGTTATGATGACTGACACTTTGAAAAAAATAAATTTATTTCTTATATATATTCTTCTTGTTCTACAGCTAGATATTTTTTTCGTGATTCCTATGCCTGATGTGTTTTATAAATTGGAATCATATACATCAAAATACCTGTCAATTGCAATTGTTGTGTTAATCATAGTCATTAATTTAGGGAAGCTCCCCCAATTTTTGCATACTTCAAAAATTTATGGTGTCACAAGCTGTCTTATTCTTCTTTTTACGACAATATTATTATTTTATAGTAAGACTTTGTATGATCAATCATTTTCAAGTTCGGTTACTTCGGCACACCAATTTTATTTGCTTCTTCTTTTTTTTGCACTTTACTTAGTTAATCCATCAAAGGAAATGCTATTTAAGATAGCTAAAGCAACAATTGTATTTAGCACGATTGCATCAATTATTCTAATTTTTCAAAGTGTATTGTACTTGAAAAACTTGACTTTTTTGGCACAAAATATCACGGCAGTAACAATACAAAGCCCAAGCTTTTTGTTTGGACTTCCTCGTATTTCTGAAGCTGCTGATTTTGTTTCGTTTTCCATTTTTATTCAATCTTATTTAGTCGCAACTAATAAGGTCAAAATTAGAAGTATAATTTTTTGGACTTTAACGAATTTCCTTTATATTATTTTTATTGCTCAGACAAGAATGTATATGATAGTTGACATTGTAATAGTTTTGTTAGCCCTTGTTTCTTTATTAAATAGGAAGAATATTCAATTTGGGATAATCATTGGGCTCTTAGCTTTAACTATTTCTGCTTTTGCTATTCATCCAATTATCGATCAGTTTGTAAACGGTACGCGTTCAATATCTTATTTTGTTCGTATACAAGCTTTAAAATTTTATTATAATGAAATACCAGCAAAATCTTTTTTTGGTATCGGGTTTCCAAACGGATCTCAAGATTTGGTACTTCATGGTGGTATATTAAATACCTTGGGATACCAGTACTACCTAGATGATTTAGGAGTTTTTGGGTTTTACGTTCAGTTTGGATTGAGTTCATTATTTATATTAGTGTCTTTTATCGGAGGAACAGTTAGAGCTCTTATAATTTCGAAAGAAAAAATCGGTGTCTTTCTTGCAATTGTTTACATTGGGTTAACTAGCATTTCTTTGTCTCTTTTAAATTCTCAAAGAATCTTTTACTTTGCAGCAATATTGTTTTTTATTTCAGTTATTTCAGTCGAATCAAAAAGTCGAAAAGACAAAAATTTGAACCTAGATGAGGGGGGAGTTTGTTATGACGCGAATAGCATTCCTTCTGTTGAATTACAACGTCGCCAAGGAAACAATTAAGCTTGCAAAATCACTTGCAAGCTTAATTGATGAAAATGACAGGATAATTATTATTGATAATAAATCGACAGATGATTCTGTTGAATTCATGCAACCAATTGCAAGAGCATTACATTTTGATTTAATTCTCTCTCCCAAGAACGGTGGGTATGCCAGTGGAAATAATCTAGGAATTAGTAGAGCTAAAAAATTAGGTGCAGAATATGTTTTCATAATGAATCCTGATATCAAATTAAACGGTCCTTTAATAGAACCAATCTATAATTTCATGATTTCTCACAAATCATGTGCAATTGCCAGTCCTTCCTTAGCTAATAGTAAAGGCACAAAGAAATACGGGAAAAGAATATCTTTTGGAAAAATTCATTTTGAAGATGAGATATTAGTCCGTGGCTTTAGACCACAAGAAGTGCAAACAGTTGATGGTGCATGTTATATTGTGAGAATGTCAGCAATTAACAAAGTGGGAAAACTACCTGAACTTTATTTTTTGAATTTTGAGGAAACTGAATGGTGTTTAATGTTTCAACGAGCTAAATTCAAAATATTTTCTCTTCCAATGCTGCAAGTCTTCCATGAGGAAGGTAGTGCAATTAGAAAAACGAGCGGAATGCAAGTTTATTTTTTGCGCAGAAATTTAGTTTTATTTAATTCGAGAATGGGCAGTAAAGGCGATCTTCTTAAGCTGATTCTCAAATTAATACCATTTTCTGTTTGTCAGAGTATTAAACACTTAAGTCTTGATCCTATTCATGCTTATGTAGATGGAATTACTGGGAAAAATCGTTTTGATGGTTAGGTGTTGAATTTGAGGAGAATTATATGGATGCAATAGTTACAGTTATCATTCCATTTTATAATAGTCAGAAATATATTCATCGGGCAATCAAGTCACTTATGGAACAGGAGTTTAATCATTTTAAAGTGTTTTTAATTGATGATGGATCTACTGATTCCGGATATGAGCAAGCTGTGGAAGAAATATCAAATGATCAACGATTTAAAGTTTTTCATTGCGAGCATAAGGGTGTCAGTTCGGCAAGAAATTTTGCACTACAAAGACTAAAAACCAGGTATTTCACTTTTGTTGACGTTGATGATACTTTATCGCCTATTCATCTAAAAAACTTAGTTGAAACCGGACTTTCAAATAAAGCTGATATGATAGTATGCGGATTAAAGTATTTTGATCAAAATGGTAAAATACTCTTCCAGTCACGATTATTAAATTCTAAATTTAACGTGTCTGAAGCAGTTGATAATACTTTTAATAAGTTTGGAATGGAAGGTGTAGTGTGGAACAAGTTATTTTGCAGTCAAATCGTCAAGAGTAACAGTATCTCATTTGATCCGCATTTAGTTCGATTTGAAGATCATAAATTTGTTGTAGAGTATCTGCTAAAATGTAACAATAATATTGTTACTATTCCTAGTAATAGCTACTACTACTGGCAACATAATAGTAGTGCATTATTATCAATGAGTAATAGTCTTGAAGAAGATTTTCTACCCTTTACTCAAATACTTCATCTGTGTATGCACGACAAGCGTATTTCATCAAAAAATATTAATTTAGAAATTTCAAAATCAAAAGTGGACTTAGCAATAAGTCATTATAGGCATAAGAAAGATAAGCTTGAAAAAGAAAAATCAATCAAATATCTTAAAAAAAATATGACCGTTAAAAACATTTTGAGTACATCAAATTATAAGCAACGAGCTATTTTTTCTTTCTTTTTCCTCCTAAGTAAGCTATCACCTTTAAAGTGAGTCTGTTAATTGGCAAGTCTATCAAATGAAAAGTTATCATATTCGGGCATGAAAGGGATTAGATGAAAACAGTAAAAAATTACCTTTACAACATGTCATATCAGGTGTTTGCGCTAATTGTACCTTTGTTAACGACACCTTATATTTCAAGAGTATTAGGTCCACATGGAGTGGGAATAAATACCTTAACAAATTCAACAACCCAGTATTTTACTCTTCTAGCTACATTAGGGCTGGGTTTCTATGGGCAACGGCAAATCGCATATAAACGCGACGATAAGGTTGAATTGAGTAAAAATTTTTGGGAGATAGAGATTCTTTCTATATTTACAACTGTTGTTTCTTTACTCCTATTTACAGTTTTTTTGATCATAGATGGTGAATATATTAAGTATTATTTAGCACAATCATTTTTGATTCTGGCATGTGCGGCTGATATTTCGTGGTTATTTATGGGACTGGAGAATTTTAAAGTAACAGTTTTAAGAAATTTTGTAGTGAAATTCTTTTCAGTGATTTTGATATTTGCGTTTGTTCGAACCAAAGAAGATATTTTTAATTATATACTCATTATTTCTGGGACTACACTTCTTGGGAACCTATCACTATGGCCTTATTTAAAAAAAACAATTATTTTTCATTTAAATGTTAAGCTTCATCCCTTTTATCATTTAAAAAACACTTTAGAATTATTTGTTCCCCAGATTGCTATAAGTATCTACTCAATTTTAAATAAAATTATGCTTGCTACATTAGGGTCAGTTGAATTAGCTGCATATTTTGATAATTCTGATAAAATTATACGTATTTTGCTGACAGTAGTATCTGCGTTCACAACAGTTATGATGCCTCATGTTGCAAATGCTTATGTTAAGGGAGCAACTGATAAAGTAAACAAGATGTTAAACGATGGGTTAGCATTTGCAATAATCATTACATTTCCCATGGTTTCAGGGCTTATCAGTGTTTCTTCAAAATTTATTCCATGGTTTTTGGGAAATAAGTTTTATCCAACTATTAATGTTATAAGAATTGAATCTTTGGCAATAATGCCTATAGCTATCGCAGGAATAATAGGCGCTCAATATCTGGTTGCAATTAATAAAAATAAGCTTTATACAATTTCCATTTTCGGTGGTGCGATTGTCACCATCCTTATTAATGTTCCATTGATATTATACTTAGGTGCGATTGGTGCAGCGGTGACTTCCGTGCTTTCAGAGTTATGTGTGACAGTTACGCAAATCTGGTTTACTAGAAAAACTATATTATTTAAGCAGTTTTATATTCTGCTTACTAAGGCATTTATTGCTGCAATAATTATGGGTATAGCAATCTCACTGGAAGTACAAGCGTTTCCTAGCAACTTTTTTGCCTTCTTGATTGAAGCCATTACAGGAATTATAATTTATGGTTGTATATTATGGACTGAAAAAGTGGAAGAATTCCGACTTGTTTGCAGAGAAGCTTATAGATGGTTTTCTATAAAAAGATTCAATTAGGTTACTATAATTAAAGGGGATGTGATGATGAAGCTAAATTATTTAAGTGTAAGTGGCATTTCTGATAGAAATGCTTGGAGTGGTACAATCTTTGCAATGAGTAGAATTTTATCTACTGTTTATGATCTCCGTGATCTACAAATGAAATTTTCATTTTTTAGAAAAATCCTGAGAAAATTTTTGAAGAAATTGAAGCTAGAAGGGTTATATTATGGTATTGAAGAACGACTAAATCGAAAAACAATTGCTAAATTTGGACTTTCACAAAGCGATATCACTTTTGCACCAGTTGGGAGTGAATGGGCACATCTAATTGATTTTTCTGAAGGGAAAGTTATTTATTTAAGTGATGCAACATATCATTCGATGAACAATTATTATTTCTTCAACAAGTCAGAAACTGAAGTAAAGCGAAAAAACATGAATGAAAAAGAAACCTTAAGCCGGTCTGATAAAATAATTCTAGCGAGTGACTGGGCTAAAAATGATGCAGTTAATTATTATCATATTCCTGAAGAGCGTATAAGTGTTATACCTTTTGGTGCGAATATTGAGGATAAATTTGATTATAATTTTTTCAACCCAGAGGCGAAAGAAATTAATTTTTTACTCGTAGGGGTCGAATGGAAACGAAAAGGTATCGATATTGCTATTGATACCGTTAACTTACTCAATGAGAGAAGCAATGGCAATACTTATCGTTTAAATATTGTGGGTGTAGATAAGCCAGCGAGTCTCTCAGAGAATGAGAATATAATCTTTTGGGGTAGACTTAGTAAAACTGATAAGCAACAGAGTAAAAAGCTAATAGCATTGTATAAGAAATGTGACGTATTTATTTTACCAACTAGAGCCGAATGTGCAGGTATTGTATTTTGTGAGGCAGCTTGTTATGCTTTGCCCACTTTAACGTATGACACAGGCGGTGTAAAATCATACGTTGTTCAAGGAAAGACAGGCAGTTGTCTACCAGAAGGGTCAACTTCAGCTGACTTTGCTGATGAATACATTAAATTAATGAGTGAGAATAGGCTTGTTCAATATTCAAGAGCTGCACGTGAGAGATTTGAAACTAGACTTAATTGGAGTGCATGGTTAGCGGACTTTAAAGTCGTGGAATCATCAATACGCTGATTGTTAATAATTTGACGATTATGGAGGTTTAACTTTGGGTAAATCAAAGGTAAAACAGTCAATACTTCTCCTAGTGGAGTAATTGATGATAATAATCCGAAAAATTAAATCAAATTATGACTATTACAAATTATTCGATTAAGCTTACTTTATTAAATTGTAGTCAAGATATTTGGTATGTACAAAATGTTGCGATAAAATTTCTTTTGGCTACTCTTAAAAGTGATAGTGAACTAGCAGTTTTTTTGATCAAGACAGCAATTACGGTGAATCAAATTTACAAAAAATTACAGAGAATTTCTGCGCTGAGAAATATAGTAATACAAAATTGATTATGATGAGTCCAATTATTAATAAGAATAGTAAGGGTCATGCTTTATTTCTGTACCAGAGATGGTTAGTTCGGAATCAATCACAACAGTATCAGCCTTTACTAAAATTAGTTTGTTTAAAGAAGAATTTTTTATTAATTTTGTATGTTATAAATGGTGTTGGAAATCAAGAAATATGGGTTTTGAAGTTATTTTATAAATGAGGGTGTAATTTTAAATCGCCAAACTAATGGAAACTACCAAAAAGGTTTCGGTAACTGTTAACGCCTGCCCTTAGACTGTATTATATTTAATATTTACCGAAATATTGCTTTTTTGTGTTAAGGCAGCGAGTACCATCAAAAATTAAGTAGGTTTAAAAGTTTTCATTAATGCAGTAATTCAAGTTCTTTTTGGAAATCAGAAAAAAGAGAATGCATAAAGTGTTTTAATGGGCATATTTGATGGTTTAAGGGGACAATTTGGAAAATATGAAGAAGCACAACTTAGTCAAAAAGAGGTGTAAATAATGAAGGGAATTTTACTTGCTGGAGGTTCTGGGACTAGATTATATCCGATAACTGAGGCTATATCTAAACAACTTGTTCCAATTTATGATAAACCTATGATTTATTATCCACTTTCAACTATGTTGTTAGCTGGAATTACAGATCTTTTATTAATTTCAACACCACGGGATTTGTCGAATTTTCAAGATCTCCTGGGGGACGGCTCCCAATTAGGCATTAACATTAACTATAAGATTCAAAAAAAGCCAAATGGTCTGGCTGAGGCTTTTATTTTAGGTGCTGATTTTATCGGTGATGACTCGGTTTGCTTAATACTTGGGGATAACATTTATTATGGTAGTGGCCTGTCCAAAATGGTACAACGAAGTGCACAAAAAGAATCAGGTGCAACTGTTTTTGGTTATCAAGTTAATGATCCCGAAAGATTTGGTGTGGTAGAATTTGATAAGAATCACCATGTTAAATCTATTGAGGAGAAGCCGGAACATCCTGCTAGCAATTATGCTGTGACAGGTATGTACTTTTATGACAATCAGGTTGTAAATATTGCTAAGAATCTTAAACCTTCGCCACGTGGTGAACTAGAAATCACCGATGTTAATAAGGAGTATCTAAAGCGTGGACAACTTGATGTTGAATTACTTGGACGTGGTTATGCCTGGTTAGATACTGGTACACATGAATCCTTACATGAGGCTTCTGGTTTTATTGAGACAGTTCAAAAGCGTCAGAATTTAAAGATTGCTTGTCTTGAAGAAGTGGCTTATCGAATGGGTTATATTGATAAAGAACAAGTTTACAAATTAGCACAGCCACTAAAAAAGAATGATTATGGCCAATATTTGTTAAGAATGATTGAGGAGGACTAATTTTGGGTAAATTAAAGGTAACAACAACCAAGCTACAGGATGTCAAAATTATCGAACCAGCTGTATTTGGTGATCATCGTGGTTTCTTTGAAGAAACATACTCAGATCGTGATTTTAAAGAGGCAGGTATTAACTTTGACTTCATCCAGGACAATCAGTCACTATCGAGCCAAGCCGGTGTTTTACGTGGGTTGCATTTCCAGCGTGGCGAAGCAGCACAGACTAAGTTGATTCGTGTGGTAACAGGTGCTGTTCTTGATGTGATTGTGGATGTTCGTAAAGGTTCACCTACATATAAACAGTGGGAAGGCTACATTATTTCAGAGAGTAACCATCGTCAACTATTAGTGCCTCGTGGTTTTGCACATGGTTTTGTTACTTTGACCAATAATGTTAACTTCTTATACAAGTGCGATCACTATTATGATGCAGAAGCGGATGGTGGCTTTTCATTCAAGTCACCTGAATTAGGAATTACTTGGCCAATTGATTTTGATACTGCTATTACTTCTGAGAAGGATGCTAATCAGCCAACTTTCAGTGAATTCGAAAAAGATAACCCATTCGTTTATGGTGAGATTTAAGGAGACTGAACATGGATAACTTAATTGTAACCGGGGCGGCAGGTTTTATTGGCTCTAACTTTGTGCACTATGTGGTTGAACATCATCCAGAAGTAAAACACATTACAGTTCTGGATAAGTTGACCTATGCTGGTAATCGTGAAAACCTGGCTGGTTTATCTAAGGATAAGGTAGAACTGGTAGTTGGCGATATTTGTGATGCTAAACTAGTCGATAAGTTGGTCTCTAAAGCTGATGCAGTGGTGCATTATGCAGCTGAAAGTCATAACGACAATTCATTGATTGATCCATCACCGTTTATTCAAACCAACATTGTCGGCTCGTACACCCTGATTCAGGCTTGTGTGAAGTACGGTGTACGCTATCATCATATCTCTACAGATGAAGTTTATGGTGATCTTCCATTACGAGAAGATTTACCCGGACACGGCGAAGGTAAGGGGGAGAAGTTTACACCTGATTCCCCTTATCGTCCAAGTAGTCCATACTCTTCTTCAAAAGCCAGCTCAGATTTATTAGTACGCGCTTGGGTTCGTTCGTTTGGTTTGAAAGCAACGATTTCCAACTGTTCTAATAACTATGGTCCTTACCAACACATTGAGAAGTTTATTCCACGGCAGATTACAAACATTCTTAGTGGTATTCGTCCTAAACTTTATGGGACTGGTAAGAACGTTCGGGATTGGATTCATACCAATGATCATTCACGGGCGGTTTGGGATATTTTAACCAAAGGTAAAATTGGTGAAACCTACTTAATTGGTGCCGATGGCGAAAAGAATAACAAGGAAGTCCTTGAGTTGATTCTTAAGATGATGGGACAGCCTAGTGATGCCTATGATCATGTTAAGGATCGTCCAGGTCATGATTTACGGTATGCAATTGATTCTACCAAGTTGCGTGAGGAGTTAGGTTGGAAGCCTGAATTTACAGACTTCGAATCTGGCCTGCAGCATACCATTGATTGGTATCGTGAACATGAAGATTGGTGGAAAGCTGAAAAGGCAGCCGTTGAAGCTAAATACGCTAAGAACGGTCAATAGTTTCAACTTGTGAATGTAAATAATAATGATTGAGATTTGTCGAGGGGCAAATCTCTTTTTGAATAATTTTGAGGAGAAAATATCATGAAATATTTAGTAACAGGTGCCCAGGGGCAATTAGGGACAGAGTTATCGAAGATATTGGAGCGAAAAGGTGCTGACTTTGTCGGTTATGGTTCGAGAAAAATGGACATCACGGATTATGATGCTGTTACTAATAAGGTAAATGAGGTTAAGCCAGATGTGATTTTTCACTGTGCAGCATACACCGCGGTTGATCTGGCTGAGGATGAAGGTAAAGAAGCCAACTGGAAAATTAATGTTGACGGGACTCGTAATGTGGCTAAAGCTGCTAAGAATGCGGGTGCAATTTTAGTTTATATCAGTACCGATTATGTATTTGATGGTCAGAAACAATCAGAATATCAAGTAGATGACCAGACTAATCCGCAAACTGAGTATGGTCGGGCTAAGTTGGCTGGTGAAGAAGCCATTCGAGAAATCATGGATAAGTACTACATCATTCGGACTTCATGGGTATTTGGTCAATACGGCAAGAACTTCGTCTTCACTATGCTACGACTCGCTAAGACACATGATACTTTAACTGTGGTCAATGATCAGGTTGGTCGGCCTACTTGGACCTACACGTTGGCAGAGTTTATGATCTATGCTGTTGAGCACCAAATAGAGTTTGGAACTTATCAGCTGTCTAACGATGGATCATGTACTTGGTATGAGTTTGCTAAGGAAATTTTGAAAAATCAGGATGTTATGGTGGTGCCTGTTGCTTCTGCTCAATTTCCTCAAAAAGCAGTTCGACCGAAGCATTCAGTCATGAATTTAAGTCGTGTCAAAAAAACAGGATTTAAGATATCAAATTGGAAACAAGCTTTAGAAAATTTTGAAAGAGACTAACTTCGGAGGGAATTAAATAATGACTTCTATTAATTCAAGAGTCAGTAAGTATACAAAATTTCAAATTTATTTTAGTACTTTAATTAAGCTTTTACGTGGCTATGTCAGAGGCCTCTTTCTTAAGAAACATTCCGGTCCTTTGTTTATTGGGAAAAAAGTAAAAATTATTAACTCGCAATATATTAGCACTGGACGGAATGTTAAATTTGAAGACTTTTCTGAAATTCAAGGATTAAGTGAGAGGGGGATAGTTTTTAAAGATAATGTAACCATCGGTAGAAATGTCATGGTTCGGCCAAGTAGCTATTATGGAGTCGGCCATATTGGTGATACACTTCAGATTGGTAATAATAGTTCAATCGGACCAGGTGGTTATATTGGAGCGGCAGGAAAAATTATTATTGGAGAAAATGTCATGATTGGGCCGAACGTTACTATGATTGCAGAAAATCATATATTTTCTGATAGTAAGGCAACTATTAAATCTCAAGGAGTTGAACAGCAAGGAATTACCATCGAAAGTAATGTATGGATTGGTACAAATGTCGTTATTTTGGATGGCGTAAAAATTGGTCAAGGAAGTGTAATTGGGGCTGGAACCTTGGTTACCAAATCCATTCCCGCATATTCTAGAGTATTTGATAGGCGTGCTAAAGACATAGTTAACCGAAAATAAAGACAGAGGAGATTAAAAATGGAAAAAATAAGCTTAATTTCTCCTTATTTTGGGAACTCATTTCCTTCGAATTTTCCCATACTGATGGATTCATTTAAGCACAATTCAAATATCAACTTTATCATACCGACAGATATAGACACTAGGTCATTAAAAGTACCTTCTAATGTACTTTTTGTAGATTGTAGTCTTGAGGAATTAAAGAAGAGAATTAACAAAATGTTAGGCTACACAGCAAAAATTATCAGTCCGTACAAATTAGTTGATTTTAAGCCAACTTATGGAGAGTTATTTGCTTCATATTTATCAGGATCGTCTTGGTGGGGCTACTTTGATAGTGACATAATTTTTGGAAATATTTCAAAATTTATCACTGAAGATATTTTAAGTAAATATGATCGAATTTTTAATTTAGGACATTTGACGTTGTTTAGAAATTGTAATTATATGAATTCACTTTGGAGGAGAAATTTTAATCTAGATGCAGTACCTTCCTTTAAGGAAGTTGCAACTAATAAAACGGTTTATGCGTTTGATGAGTGGGGTTGGGGGAAGAATAAAGGACGTGGCCTTTCTTGGGCAATAATGAAAACACAAAATAAAGTGTCACAATTTGATAATCCAAATTTAATTGCTGACTTAAAACCAACGGAATTTGACTTCATGACAACGGATGGTGTTCATATTAACTTCATTGAGTATAATAATGGAAATATATACGGACATACTGATTCTGGTGTAAAGCAATATCTATATGTGCATTTTCAGAAAAGATCATTGCTGAATATCTTAAATAGCATAGATGAACAAATTTTCATTAAGCCTAATGTAATATATAATTGCGGACAATTATTCGATAGTTCAAGGGAACTGATTAGATGGAGAAAAGATCAAAATAGAAGACAGCTAAAAAAAAGAATTGGTAATCTTTCAATTTCATATTTAAGAAGACGCTTAAGATTTATTGGGAGCGAAAAATGATGTCTTGAAGCTATCAGTATTTGAAATTATTTGCTTATGACAAAATTTACGTGTTATTAATTTGTAAGACAAAACAGAAAGCTGTACGTCATGGATAATTGCCGGGCGATTGATTTAGTGATGCGCCATGGGCGTGCTGGTGAAGTCTATAATATCGGTGGTCACAACGAGCAGTCGAATAATGAAATCGTGCGGCTGATTTGTTCGGAGCTGGGAATCAGTGAAGACCGAATAGAGTATGTTGCTGACCGGTTGGGACATGATTGGCGGTATGCGGTGGATAGTTCGAAGATTGAACGGGAACTGGGGTGGCAGAGCCAGCAAGAGCTCTCTGAGGGCATGAAGGAGACGATTCAGTGGTATGTGGATAGGTATCGGGATTGAGTGCAATCAGTGATGGTTTTTAAAAATCGGCAATCAAGCAAACGTTAGAGTGGCGTAAAGGCACTGCAAAGCTAATATTCATCTAGATCTAGGTCGTAATGGAATTAGTCTACGTTAATCAGTATGGAGAGCATATAGCACTGTTGCCAAGGAGTATTAAGGTATGAATAGTGTTTTAAAGAAAGATAATATTTTGAATTAAAGCAGCCGAGAAAGATCAGTTCGATCTTTCTCGGCTGCTTTTGTATACAATAGCGTGTCGATATCTAAAAAATTGAAAATTCATCCTACCTATTTTAATTTATAAGCCTATAATTAATTGTTGTATTAAATCTATGAAATCAGGGGGAACAATGATGTCAAATAATTTAAAAAAGGGTGCCATTACGGCAATGTTAAGCGCAAGTATTTTAGGTGGGGTATTTGTTGCGATACCAAATCCTTCTACAAACACGACCGCGCATGCTGCCGCTTATATTCCATATTCGCAATATGCAAGTGATGTTAATGGTTTGAAGGCTGCTTTGGGGAAAGCACGTCCTGAGATTCGCTCACAAGTGACTTCATTACTACCAAGTACGCATAGTTATAAATATAAGAACGCATACACTTCAGAGTATTATGGCATTTATTATTATCTGGGTTATCTTTCAGCTGATATTGGCACTGACCACGCATTCACAAAAGCTGGTGTTCAAGACGATTATGATTGTATGGTTGCGTCATATAACGTGTTTAGGAATAGATTACCCAAGTCAGTACAAGGTAAACTAGAATCATCAGCGCATCAAATTCAACATGAAATTGATGCTCATGATGGCGGTGGCTTGGACTATGTGGACTATTATGATATTTTCTCGCATGAAGCTGACTACCTTTTGACGCTGCGTGATGCTGTGTCTGATTATGGCGGTAACTATGATGGTGTAGCCTCGAAGCCTAAGGCACCTTCCTATAAGAGTCACATTTCAAAGCTATCTGCGACTAAGACTGCATCAAAGAAGTACGTTAAGGTTACTGGAATAGCTAAACTGTATAAATCTGCTAATTACGCAAACATCAAGACTTACAAAGGTTATCGGTATGTTAAGTTGAGCAGTAAGCATACCTTTAGTAAAACTATTTATGCGCCAAAGGCAAAGAGTGTCAAAGTCAGCGTGGGCTATTACTCACATGATCAGTACAAGCCAGTTACCAGCACTAAGACAGTATATTTTAAATAGCGAAATGTTTGAATCGTTATCCGCAGCTTGATTCGGATGAAAGGGTAGCAGTTATGAAAAAACGGATGATTATTATATTAATAACCCTGGTGGTTGTGCTAGCGACTGGTTGGGGAGCGTATGAAGTCGGATTGTTAAGGTGGCAGCCGGATAATAAAACGACCAAGCTTCATTCGTCAGTGAAAGAAACGAGTTCTTCAAAGGCAGCCAGTAGTTCGCAGACATCGAGTCAGCAGAGTACTGCTGATCAACTGGATAAGAACAAGCTGACACCGCAGCAAACGGCTTCGGCGCTGATGTACTATGCGAAGCATGATTCCAAGCTGAAGTATGAAAAATCATGGGCTTCGACGTTTGATAATTCAAATGAGAACACGGTCTATATCACGACGATTGACATCGAGAATTTAAGCAAGCAAGGTCAAAATGTCCGTTATGCCATTGGTTCAAGTCACCGCGATACATCTACCACAGCGGATACTGATTTTGAATATCCTTCTTACACGTTGGATGCCGATGGCACCGTTCATTTTTACGGCAATCAGGATATCGATTCTGAAGAAGATGGCAAGCAGGTATCGCCTGAGGCTAGTGTGACACTGAGTCAAGTTGTTGCTTATATTAATGACCAAAATGCGGCTGATCAGGTGAAGGCACGGGCCAATCAGCTAACGATTCAAGATAAGCGAAGTGCCGGTGAAGCCAGCACGGCAAACGTCTTAACGCAAAAGAATGTTGATTTTGCGACGACTTGCAAGATGCTACTCTTTTACGCCAATAACCATTATCATTTGAACCTTCAAAGTGACATTTCAAAAGGTGCCATATTCGATGTGCATACCCAAGCATCCATGTATACGTATGTGATGGAACAGAGCGGAATGGTGCTGAAAGTTCATGACCAGATGCCACGGTCAGATCCTAAGATACCAGGCTACTATACTTTCATCATTGGTAATGATCATAATCGTAAAAATGTTACGTATGGTCAAGTGCTTAAATATGTTAACCAGCAGGGCGGACGTCAGGCGTTGCAGGGGATTCGTGTGAATGTTAGTGATGAATAGGTGTGTGTGAGGAGAATTCAAATTGAAGAAAATTTGTAGAACGTTGTTGTTAGTGTTGATGACATTTGGACTGTTTAGCGTGGCTAGTACACAAAGTGTGAGTGCAAGTTCGTATCATAAAGGGACGCCTACCACTTTGAGGGGACATTGGCGGACGAAGATGCGTAAGGTTCATAATGCTGATCACACGTATTTCTGGGGATATTTTTACCTAACGATTAAGAAGAACAGTTTTTCAGATGTCGGAATCCAATCTGGTGGGTATGGTGCAAAAGATATGAGTTATCGATACGCTGGTAACCATACCTATTACCTGAAAGGGAAAGTTGATATGGGCGGAGGCACTGTTTATCCCTTTAAGTGGAAGATCAAGAAAATCAGTGCGCGGAAGTTTAGAGGCTTGGATTTAGCTAACAAGGGTAGCAAGACAACTACTTGGTATAAGTATAGTGGGCGGATGTCTGGGAGTACTTATTATCCGTATCCGTAAATTCTCTACAATTTATTAAGTTGTGGGGCAAGTCGACAATGAGTCTGTAAAATAAACGAAGAAAATCACGATTGATTTTCTTCGTTTATTTATTATGTCTAAGATCTTTTTGAAATAAAAGGTTTCGGAAAATATGTGCAAAACGATATAGGCGTGGAGCAAAGTAAAAAGAAACTATATGGTTGCTTAAACGAGAGATAGCGTATTATAGAGACATTAATATGATTAAAAGTAGAGGTGCAGATTATTGAAATGGTATAAGGATAGGGCAGTATCTGAGAAAGGTAAGCAATGTGATAAGGCTATTCTTGATAAAAATTTGAAATATTTGTTGTACTTATCCACTGAATGTGAGAAATTGGGGGAAATTAAAGCAACTCATATTATGTGTCGGGCTCAGTATTATTATTTTGCCTTCAATTGCTATGATAGTTATCGAGCATTCAGCAAAAAAACAGATGAAAAACATCTTGAACGCAGTCTATTCTTGTGCAGAAAGTCACTGATGTTAGCAGACAAATATAAAGAAAGTACTGAATACAAAGGAGACGAAAAAGCACATAAATGGTTTAGAGGGTATTACTTTCAGTTACTAGTAAACTATGCTAATTTACTAGATTCTTCAGGTCGAATAATTTCAGCTATTGAAGAATATTTTAAAGTTGTAACAGTTGCAAGATTCGATATGGCTGAAGGAAATTTAGCAATGTCTTTGATGAACTATGCAAAGCTTATTTTTGACCAAAATCAAAGAAGTTTCTTGTTAGGTGAAGCTAAGTACCTATTTGAAGATGTACTATCACACGAGAATTTAACTATGACTAGCGAAGCAGAAGCTTCATTTTCTAAGAGCCTTGATAATTTGATCAAAATACATGTTTCTAGGTCTAAGATAAAAGGAACACAAAGAAAAATGTCCACAGAAGAAAGGGAGTATAGAAAATGGGTCGGGGAAAATGTACTGGCACTAAACCCCTTAAATGACGTTGTACATGATATAAATGCAGCATATGATCCTATACATTTTGGTAAGTTTCAGACACCGGTAGACTATGAAGAAAGTACCAGATTTCAGTTAATTGGATTAATTAATGAAATTAAACAAGAATATGTTACAGCCCGTTTTCAACTGTATCGAGGCTTGACCGATTATGGCGTGGAATTTTCTGATCTTGATGTTTACTTAGTGGACAATTGGGATGGTGCCATTTATGCGTATAGTGTCGAACAGTTGAAAGATGCTTTTAAAGCAATATATTCAATATTTGACAGAATTAGTTTTTTTATCAATGCTTATTTCAAATTGAAAATAAATTTTCGATCCGTTTCTTTTAAGCACATCTGGGAAAGCCAAAAATTACTTACTGCATCCAAGGATAATTATGCTCTTAGGGGATTAAATTGGATTGAAAAAGATCTTTATAGAAATGACAAAAAAACTAAATCTGAAAATTATAAAGACTTTTTAGATCCAAAGATGAAAGAAATAAATACTGTTCGAAATTTTATAGAGCATAGGTATCTAAGGGTTGTGCAGGACTCCCAGAAGACTAAATGTTCAGATTTTATTTATGAAATCAGGATTTCGGATTTTCGCTCAATGGGATTGTATTTACTAAAAAAATGTAGAGAAGCAATTATTTTATTACTAGTTACTGTTTATCATGAAGAAAATAAAAATACGGAGGATGGCGTTACCCTCTTTTCAAGGACTTATGATGACAGTATGAAATTACAATAAATAATTTTTAAAGCTTGTTATTTTGTTAAGATGTTTAAATCAGTTTATTGTGAAATTCTTATATTGAATGCAATTAGAAATAAGGGCTAACCATGAATGATGCCGATGTAGCGAAATTTAAGAAGTATTTGAATGACTTCCTTAAAATCTGCCAACGAGCAGTGAAGGAAGATACACCAGAAGAATTTAAAGATTCAATCAAAAACTATGTTAGAGGCGGTACAACTAAGCCAATTTTACTAAGTGATGGTACAAAGGTCTACCGGCACTTTGCGTTTGGTAAGAATGAGCTGTTTAAGATGCCTTATTTGAATATCAACTGGGTCAACTTGTATTACGATTGGAGTGCATCACTATTTGAAGATGAAATTCCAAGAGTTTTCATTGCGAGCCCTAAAATCAAGAATTTTCAGCAGTTGACTGGAGATAAATTAACAACGAATTTCCAGTTACCAGAAGATACAGAGTTAGTTGGTCAACCAGTTACGGTATATAACATTAAGTACAAGGTACAAAGTGTCGATGATGATAACATTTCAATTACTGAGAGTGCTTATGCTGAGATTCTCAAACGCATGAAGAAGTTTGACCAGCTGTCTCAGGTACAAAACTATTCTGAGCAATTGTTGCAAGACCATAATGTGATTTTTCATGGTGCGCCAGGAACTGGTAAAACCTACTTGGCACAGTCAATCGCTGCGAATCTGTTAAAAACGAATCGTGATGAATTAATGGACAATCATCAGTATGGTTTTGTGCAGTTTCACCCGAGCTACGATTACACCGATTTTGTGGAAGGCTTGCGTCCAGCGGGAATTGAGAATGGACAATTACAATTTAAGCTGCAGCCGGGAACTTTTATGTCATTTTGTAACCATGCGAAAACGGATCCAGATAATCCATATGTATTTGTCATTGATGAAATTAATCGTGGCGATATTAATAAGATCTTTGGGGAACTCTTTTTTGCCATTGATCCAGGCTATCGTGGTAAAGCTAGTGCGGTTACGACTCAGTATGCTAATTTGCATGAAGCTAACGGTATGAACCAGCAATTCTATATTCCAGAGAATGTCTATATCATTGGTACGATGAATGATATTGACCGTAGTGCTGAAAATATCGATTTTGCCATGCGTCGACGTTTTCGTTTTATTCAAATTGAACCAAAAGATACTTTGCAAATGCTGAATGCCATTAAAGATGAAAAGGTTAGAAAGAATGCTAGTGACAGTCTGACACGCCTGAACGATAAGATTGCTCATGATGACGTCCTGAACAGTAATTATGAGATTGGTCCCAGCTATTTGTTGCGTCTAACTCATGATGATGTGGAGCTGGAGGATATTTGGCAGCAAGACATTGCACCCTTGCTAGCAGAATATCTGCAGGGCTTGGATGATATGACCAGTCGAATTGATGGATTTAAAAAAGCGTTTGACGGTAAATAAAGGATATTGATGGCCGATGAAAATTAAGCTTAAAGATAACCAACCACTGCCTGCTGAATATCTAAAGAAGAAGTTTATCAAAGAGATTTGTGATCAAAATCTGACACAACTATCTGAAGCGGGCATTCTAACCTTTCCGCAGAGCTTAGCTGTTAGCGCAGATTTGAGTGAACAGGATAGTTATGTGCTGACCCACTACAAAGGTCGGCTGTGGACCACTAATTTAGTGGGCACAGTAACGCTTGGTGGTAAGCGGAAAACTAATCAGATCTTGATTGGTTCACGGGCGGATACACCTGGGAATGATTATTTTTTGAAATATATGCTGTATCGGGTTCTACACGTGAACTTTCTTGGTTCTAAAGACTTCGATGTTGGTCCTGTGAGTGGTGTTAATGTTCTGGCTCTGTTTATTCCAGAACTGCTCAATCGAGCGTTGAGAGCTGGTTTGTATAAATCGTATATGGATAAGAAGTTTAATGACTATCAGATCCATGGTCAGTTGGATTTCAAACGTCAGTTGAAGTCTGATGTGCCATTTGTAGGCCGGTTTGCGTCGCAAAGCCATGAATTTACTTATGATACTAAAGTACTGGAGTTAGTACGCCATGCTATTGAAGCAATGCGTGCTGACTCGCAGTTGCGCGGATTGTTAAGTGTGGATAAGTCGATTCGGCAAAATGTACGAACGGTGGTTGAGAACACACCGAGGTATCGCACACAGGAACGCAGTGAGCTTTTGCGCCAGAATAAAGTGATGCGGATTCGCAATAATTATTACGCTGAATATCGACCACTACTACGAGTTTGTCGAGCTTTCTTAGAAGGAAAGAGTTTAACTCAGACCAAGGGAGCCAAGTTTAACGGTGTGTTGATCGATATTGCATGGTTATTTGAGGAGTATGTTGGTCGTTTGCTGGAACCAGGGTACGTGCACTCACATAATCGTGCTGGCGAGGATAAGCAGTATCTATTTCGTAACGAGAAGGATAAAGGGTTGATCTATCCGGATTATCTTAAACGAGGGAAACCGCAGATTCCATTAGATGCCAAATATAAATTCACTGCTAATATTGCTAGCCACGACCGGCTGCAAATGTTAGCTTACATGCTAAGATTTCAAAGTAAGCGAGGTATGCTGATTCATCTGGCTGATAACAATGAAGCAAATGTTGTTGAGTTGCCAGTTGAAGGTGAGTATGCGGATGAAACTGAACGACCGGTGTTGGTGGAATATGGAATCGCGGTGCCACGGGTTGATGATTGGGCGGAGTTTGTTGAGGGGATGCGGGTACAGGAGAAGAAGTTAAAGGATTATGCAGTTGGATTTTCTGACTGACAAATCTGGGTAATGTTCCGAAAATGGCATGTATTTCGGATCCACTCAGTAAGTTGTCAATACAGATCATGTAAAACAGTTACTACTTTCTAGGCTTCGTGTTAGAATTATAACGGAAGGGAAGTAATTCCCCTGTGCTCGCCTTACCGAGAGCAAACAATTCATAGCTATCAACAAATTTAAAATATAGGAGAAACGTTTGTGCAACTAACAGATTTAGTTGTTCCACTTTATCATATAGATACATCTGAACATAATGAAAAGTTTTGTAAAGGTAGTTTTTTCCCATCTAATGAACAAGGTGAATGGTGTGGAAAGGGTATGTATTTTTGGGAAACTTTTTCGAATGCCAATAAATGGTTGGTTAGTCGTTCAGATAACACAGAAGTTAAATTTTCAATGGCAAGTGCTTCTCTTAGATGTAATAAAGAAGATATACTTGATCTAACAAACGTTAAGAGTTCTGAAGCACTATACTCTATTGCTCAATTATTGGCAGCGAAGTATGATGTTGGATTGGACTTATCTAAAATTGGCGCAGTTATAAACTTTGTTCATGAAACGCTGGCTTTACAGCAAGCTAGTAAGAATTTTTCGGTTGTAAAAATTTTTGGTTCATATCCCAGAAATCATTCTCATGGATTAGTAGCATATATTGAGAGTAAAATGAGCCATTCACGTAGAGTAAAGAGCCCACATGCCACTGAATTGGTGAAAATAATTTATGCTGTTCGAGAAAATGAATTACTACATGATAGGAAAATCATCGATCCTCAAGAGGAGGCACAGACTTATGAGTTTTCAATTTAATATAAATGAAATTTTGAACCCAAAACATGAATTGTCTCAAGATGAAATTCAACTTCTACGGAATGAATTTGATGAAGGAGTCAAAGAATCGAAGTTTGAACAATTAAATGTGTCTAAAACTGTTCACTTTTCGGATAATTTTGAGGTTGAGTTTTCAAATTCAACCCAGTTCTCAATTTCTTCAAACGAAGCTTTTAATGAAACCGTTCATTCATTCCCATTGGATTTTGATGAAGGGCTGGTGGCCTGATGACGGTTCTGAATTTTAATGGTTACCGTGTGAGAAAATTTGAATATAGTATTGATACTAATCATAAAGGTGAGTCAGGTTCTAGAATCAAATTAGAGCCAAAATTTCAGGCTCATATTGCAAAAGGTGAAATACTCAATCAATGGACGGTCACTCTTTCAATGGAGATTTCAAAAAAAGCACCGTTTTATGTCAAAATTGTTATAGATGGTTCATTTACTTATAATCCCAATGAAGATGATCAAAAAATTGGCGAGGATAATTTATTGTTAACTAATGCAGTTGCAATTTTGTTTCCATATCTTCGTTCGACGCTTACCACAATAACAGCTTTATCGAATGAAATTCCTGCTGTAGTTTTGCCAACGGTTAATATTGCACAGCTATTGAAAAGAAATATTCAAAAAAACAACAAATAGTTTGACTACTCTATCAATTGAAGGGTAGTTTTTGATATAAGAATTTTAAAAATAGTAATTATTACCTACTTTTTTCGTAGTTCGAATAATAACTGACATATCAAGTGTATGCATAAGAAGCTAATGAAGTCGATAATTTGCTTAAATTTGAGATTTATAAAAGACGCTGCTTTTTCCAAAAACGGCGTCTTTTTATAATCTAATTAGATTTGCAATCCATTTTTCAAAACCTTCACCCATCGCTTTTCCACCGCACTCTCCTCAAACGCCATAACCGACTTCTGCGCAAACAGCCCATACTCCTGCAGCTGCTGACGATCGTTAAAGATGTCGAGTAGAGTTCTAAACAGGGTATATTCATCGTTGGCTGGTACCAACTGGCCGTTCTTACCGGGTTTCACCAGCTCATTTGGACCATAGTTGACGTCGTAGCTCACTACTGGGCAGGCGTAGGACAGCGCCTCCAGGATGGCCATGGAGAAGCCTTCGCTGCGGCTGGTTAGCAACAGCAGGTCAGCTTTTTGGTAGACCTTGCTGAGATCCTTGGTGTAGCCCATGAAGTGGACGTAGTCGCCGGCGTTATTTTGGCGGACGATTTTCCGTAAGTTCTTCGACTCGGCGTAACCGTTCAGCAGATCCTCGTAGCCGTAGATTTTGAAGTCCACTTCGGGGAAGTGACCGTGCAGTTTGATGACGGCGTTGATGGCGTGGCTTAACTGCTTGATTTCGGTGACACGGGCGACTGCGATAATTTGAAACGGTGTCCGGGCTTCAAAGGGGTAGTAGGTATCCAGCCGTTTATCAGGCACGGCACTGACTGGAACCACCTCAGTAGGGACGTCGGGGAAGCGGGCGTGCATGTCATCAGCTTCAGCCTGCGTGGAGGTGATGATGCTGTCCAGCTTGCCGTGCTCGATGGTGTTCTTAATACTGGTGAAGACTTCACCGCCGCGTTTAGCGTTGGTGGTAAAGGCGGCGTGGATCACTAGCATTCTGCGGGGATCCTTGTGCATCAGCCCCATGGCCATGCCCCAGTAGTCCTCGCGGTCGCAGATCAAGGTATCATCGTTGTTTGTTAAGTCGTCTAAGAAATGGGTTCGGAAGGCATCCAGTGACTGGAACTGCAGTGTCTGATTGCCAGTCTCCAGGTGAATCATGGTGAGGATCGCCTGGTTGCTGGGACCACCGTGGTAGTAGCAGGTGATCACCGACTTGCCCTGATAATTGTAGTACTGCTTAATTTGCAATTTAGCGTGGTCGTCGTAGAATTCCGAGTAGCTGCGAACGCCATGCTCGTAAAAGTCACGGCGGTTGGTGAAGCCGAAGACGTCCAGGTAGTCCACGTAGGAGAGGCTGCCGTGTTCTTCACGAATTTTGACCACCGGCTTACCGTCATCCAGAATCTCATTCTTCTCAAATGGCAGGTCTGGCAGGGTGCTGCGGATGGCTGTCTTGGTGGCTTCAGGACCATCGAATCGCTCCAGCTGCTGATAGTAGCTATACATATTAATAACGCGCTGGCGGATGCCCAGCTGATCCAGCGTGTACCCCGAATCCCAGACTGGCGACTCCGTGATGATCGTGGAAGGTTCGCCAATTTGATCAAACAGTCTCAGCCGGCGAATCTCGGCAATTTCAATCGCAGATGGTGTTTCGTTAAAGTATGACGTCAAAAAATAATTCATCAATATTCCCCCAAAGTCCCGTAGTGCTATTTGATTTACATTATAACCAAATGGTTAGCTGGCGCAAAGTTTGGTAAAGTGTCGGTTAGTCCAGTTAATGACTAATTTTCCCTCATAATTAGCCTACTACATGATTAACATACTTTACCAACAAAACAGTTTAAATTACGTACTTTTTGTTAGCAAATTCACGAAGCATGTAGTATACTTTCGTATGAACTTAGGAGTAGGTTCGCAATTTAATTTTGAGCGTCATTTTGCATTTTCGTACAAGGGGGATTAACTATGGCAACACATCAACAAAAGGCTTGGAAGTCGTTGCTCATAAGCGCGACGATCCTGTCCGGTATGCTGGTTGGAAACGTGTCTGCTAAGGCGGCAGATACGACGGACAGCACGGACTCAACCAGCCAAGCGAGTAATCAGAAGATAACGGTACAAGGTAATACCGTAGCCATCAAGGACGCATCACAGGAGGCGCCGCAGACGCAGGCATCAGTAGCGTCTGACAGCGGTGATGATCCAACGACAGCAGACACATCGCAGACAGCAGATACACCGGATGCTTCCAGTAATCCAGGGACAACGCAGCCAGCAGCAACCAGCGGGGCAGTGGATCAACCGACCACTGCTCCGGCGACACCATCGGATCCGGCAACGGGGACGGCGGTGGAGAGCAAGACTGCTTTAGTGGACAGTACGAAGCCCACCAGTGATGCGTGGAATGGTGTCGATGGCCATGATAGTGAACATACACAGGCCACCCAAACTGAGGCTGCTTGGGGCAACATGCCAATCGCCGCAGGTTCGATTTCAATGTCCGACTTAGATCAGATGCATCAAATTAATGATCTGACGAGCGGAGCTGGCGGCCAATTAGTGGATGCTTACGTTAATAATAGTCAGCTGCAGCCTGGACAGACTGAAGCAGATTATATTAAGAGCTTAGCTTTGGACGCTAATATTCCCGATGATTATTACAACTGGATCATTGCGAGGTTTGATGGTGATCCTCACGCGGTAATCGCCGTGGATGCCTTGAAGAAGTTACATGAGCTGGAATTGCAACCTATAACAGAGGAAAAAACGGGGATTGTTTGGGTACCGTACTTTATCCCCGGCAGGACTGCTGAGCAGTGGATGAATGGTGCCGCCCCAGGACAAGATCCAAATGTTATGCAAGCACTGGGTCCATGGTTCATCAGTTCAACACCCGCTTCTTACATGATATTAAATGACATTTTAGCGTCTCTTCCCGGCGACACCACAATTGGGCAAATTACAGGTAATCCGGATCACGCGTCTGTACTACCAGAAAATAGTGAAATTGACGCGCCGTTGTTGCTACATGAGATGCCATTGCGTGTATACATTCCAACGCAGCCAACGCAACCTTCTAACCCGCCAACTGAGCCAACGCAGCCAACGCAACCGACCCAGCCGACTCAGCCGACTCAGCCAACGCAACCGACCCAGCCGACTCAGCCGACTCAGCCAACGCAGCCGACGCAACCAACGCAGCCAACGCAGCCGACGCAGCCAACACAACCGACGCAGCCGACGCAACCAACGCAACCGACTCAGCCAACGCAGCCGACGCAACCGACCCAGCCGACGCAGCCGACCCAACCGACTCAGCCAACGCAGCCGACGCAACCGACCCAGCCGACGCAACCGACCCAGCCGACGCAACCAACGCAGCCGACGCAGCCAACGCAACCGACCCAGCCGACGCAGCCAACGCAACCGACCCAGCCTACACAACCAACCCAGCCGACTCAGCCGACGCAGCCAACGCAACCGACTCAGCCAACGCAACCGACTCAGCCAACACAACCAACGCAGCCGACGACACCAAGACAACCGAGTCAGCCGACGCAACCGAGTCAGCCAAGCCAACCGACGCAACCAACAACGCCAACACAGACTTCTGAGCCCAGCCGGCCAGTACCACCGACCCAGCCAAGTACGCCGGATGTTACACCAAAGCAAGTGACAACGTATACACGAGTCGTTACTAAGCAAGGTGTACCAGCAGTACAAGGTACTAAAAAGGGTGAGGCAGAAAAGTTGCCTCAAACTAATGAGAATGAAACCCGGTCTTCTAGTGCCGCATTAGTTGGTTTAGCAGGCTTGTTTGCTTTGCTTGGTCTCACTTGGAAGAAGCGTAGACACGGCAAGAATTGATTAAATGTAATTATAAATATTAAAAATAATAGCTATGAATCAACAGACAACAGTTCTACGGATTCATAGCTATTTTTTAGTTTAAAATTGTTTCACGATTATGATGATGATTAGATTACAATAATTTTAAATTGAATTCATAACTGCAAACGGCCATGATCAAAAGAAATTACAAAATTACTTTTAAAAAGTGCATTAGATGAGGAATTATGTAAATATATGGCAATATTTATTTATAAAAATTATGCCAATTTTGAATTGACTTTTTCAAGCATTAATGTGAATATTAAAGTGATTCTAAAGACCGTTAATATGGCATTTACAGAGGGGGATTAACAATGTTACACAATCAGGGATTACATTACAAAATGTATAAGGCTAAGAAACACTGGCTTTTTGCCGGTATGGGCGTTATTCTGACATCCAGTGCTTTATTGATGGGCGGCAGCGTGGTGGCACATGCTGATGAGACGAGTACAACAGCGGTTGCTGATGTACCGGCAGATACGCCAACTGATGGGGGTGCGACTGGAGAGCCAACAGCTCAGGTTCAAAACGACGGGACAGGCAGCACCAGTACGACTGTTACTCCAGAGGAAGCGGCAAAGGCTCAAGAGGCACTTAATAATTACAACAATTATAAAAATAATGGTTACACTCAAGCAGTAAATCAGTTTGAGTCGCAAAAGACGACGCTGGATTCACAAAAGGAAAATTATAATAGTCAGAAAGAAGACTATGAAAATCAGTTAAGCAATTATAATAATCAGGTTAATGAACAAGCGTCTGGTTATCAGACAAGCAATCCAGAAGCAGAGAGTCAACTTAATGACGCGTATGGTTCAGTTTATGACAAATATAATGATTTAGAAAACCAACAAAATTCAATTAACAATCAAGTTGATGATGCCAATACAGATGTCAAAAATGCGGAGAACCAATTAGCCAAGCTGCATGATGCCTTGCCAGCTGGCGTTCTTTCTGCTGAAGAAAAAGTTAATCAACATAACAATAACGCAAAGGCCAATGCTGCGATAATGGTTGCTAATGCAATCAAACAAGCATACGGTCAAGCTTTGACGAGTGATCCTAGTGGATTAACTACAATGATAAACGATGTAGAGAATTTAAAAGATAATTCACCCGTTAAAGTCCTAGCAAATTCGGCAACTCCGTTTGGTGAGAGTACGGAATATAAAGATAAAAATACAGACGGTAAGATTACGTTTGAAGACGATATATTACCGGTGGCTATTGAACATCTAAAAAGCGATTTAACGAAGGTGCAGAATAATCAAACCAATTTTGAAGGTTCATATACCGATGTGATTGCACTATTTAACTACCTGAAACAAGTCGGTGATACGTCATTGCCTACTCAAACAGCTGATGGTTCAGAAGGCCGAACTGAATCAGGACTGGCGGATACAGCATCGCAATCCTTAAACAATCATGGTGATTCAACGAGTACTGGGAAAATCAGTTCAGCTTATGGTGCTGATTTATTGAGCACGATTGAAGGAACTAAAGCACAATTAGAGAGTGATATTAAAGATATCTACGCGGGCACTGGAGTTCAATTCCCTCAAACAAAGTTTGATAATGATTTTGCTAAAGCGTTGAAAGAGCAAGCTGGTTTGATTTATAAGCAGCAAACGGATGAATTGCTAAGTACCGGTCAGACTTTGCTAGCAGCTTTTAAAAATGCTGAACAGGATTCAATCTGGATGACACCCACGGCGGATATTTATTACAGTACGAAGGATTTAAGTCAGCGGTTGAGTGATACTTTAGCTACCATTCAGCAACAGGTGACCGCTGGGGCAACAGCGCTGGCTAACTTACCAGCTTCGGATGATTTCCTATCGATTGCATACACGAAGGGTGCGGATGGGTTCACACAGACTATCGACAGTTTATGGAACACACTGTACTCCGCGGTTGATAATTATGGCATGTCACTATCACCGTTGATGAAAACCGTGATGCCAAAAGAGGCACAGTCAGATCCTGGTACCAAGACGGAAACTATTCAAAATCCACTCGATATCAGTAAGACAATCACCAACACCACTTATTCACCAGAATTCGTGACAGAGCACCAAGCTATCTTTAATGCTGCTACGGCGCTATCAACGGCCGTAACGAGTTTGATTCAGCAGTCCGCGGAAGTTACCAATAGTTTCCAGGATGTTTTGGCCAAACTATCACATATTCCGGGTGATTTTGATACTACGCTACCTGATTCAGTCGCGTACATCACTCCAGTGCTGGATCACATTACTGCACCGCAGCAGGTTACGCTAAGCCCAGCCAATATCTTAGTTCAGCTCAATTATGTGGATGATGACTTGGGTGGTGCAAATGTGAATTACGGGAATCAAACATTGTCGGGTTACAATGGCGATCAGGTTACTTGGACAGCCCAGGTACCAAACAATTATCAGTTGGCTAAAAACCAGGCTGGTTCAGGGACTCTGACGATTGGTGATTTCAAGGACGCAGTACCCGTGGCGGTGGTGACGATTCACTTGACTCACCAGCATGTCACTTCTAAAGTTACTCAAACGGTAACGACTCAATTTGTTCCAGGTACCGATGATGTAGTAGATTCTAAGCTACCTGCCGACGATGTTCAGACGGTTACTTGGACAGTTGATCATGATCTAGTGACTGGTGATTGGACCGCAACGCCGAATAAGACATTGCTAAACCCGGTAAAGGCACCAGTTATTCCAGTTGCAGACGGTTACTATGCACCGGATATTTTGACTTATGCTGGAGTAGCTTTGGCAACTAAGACAGGGACAGACTATCCTGCAAGTGAGTTTGCGTCCGAGAACACTAAGCACACTCGAACCATTACGTACTACAAAGAAAAAGCAGAAGTTGGACCAGGCATTGCAGTCGGAACTAAAGAAGAGGTTCCGGACACTGCTCCAAGTACGACGCCGACTAATCCGCCTACAACAGGCGGCGGTGAAACCGGTGATCCAACAGTTGTAGAAAATGGTGGTGGAAATCCAACCGTTGTTGTACCAGATGGCGGCAACGGCAGTCAACCGGCACCAGCTGATGACAATAGCACGACGACGGATGCTGGTGGTGACACAAGCACCACGGGTCCTGATAGTCAAACAACTGAAACTGGTCGATCTGCTTCTGAAGGACAAGCGACTGGAAACAGCCAGTCGGTCAGTGACGGTTCTGCAGTTCAGAACAATAATAGTGGTGTGACAACTGCTCAGGCTAACAGTCAGCAAGGAAACGCTGCTCAAGGGCAATTGCCACAGACTAACGAAACGGATGAAAATGCCGCGGCTGGACTTGGTGTACTCGGATTGAGCTTATTGATGAGTGCGCTGGGGCTGAAGAAGCGGAAGCGGGATTAAATTACTGAAATAGCTTAATAGGAATATGAATAAGGCCACTCAGGTTAGAAAATCTGAGTGGCCTTATTTTGCGTAATCAGCTGTGATGCAATCAAATATTACAACCTTATTGACATATAGAAAATAGTTGTTGAAATTACTTTAATAATCAGGTATTGTTAATGCTTGCACATGTTAAAAATAAATTGACCATTAAAACTAAAAGCTAGTAATCTTCACACATTGTCCAAATACTGATTGACACAAAAAGCTGAAACTTTAGGAGTTGTCTTCGTGGCAAAAAAGCAATTTGTAGATAAAGATGGTCGAAAGTTTGTTGAGGTAACACCTTGGTACAAACAATGGTGGGTATGGGTTATGGCTGTTGTCGCCATAATTGTCATCATTGGTTTACTGGGCGGTCGAAAGAGCAGTTCAAAGGATAACTTGGATGACACCGCTAGTGCAACAGCACACACAACGACTAAGAATGAAAAGGGGAGTGCTGCCAAGCCCAAGACTAAAAAGTCAGCTGCTTCAACGATTACGGTGGATGACAACCACTATGACGTTTTGGCAAAAAAGACTTATCGTGCAAATTATACTGATTCCAGTTGGTCAGCTGCCAAGGTCAAGGTGGATAAAGTAACCGTCTATAAATTGGCTAAAGCGTACAAATATAATTCAACGGATGACGGGAAATTTGATATTACCGGTTATGTGCGTTTGCATGTTATCATTTCACCTACCCGAGATATTGATGCGTACGCAACGCAAGGTACTGTAGTATACAGCAATGGTGAACAGCATGATTGTGATACTATGGAAGACTGGGATGGTGAAATTGCCAGGGGAGCCACTAAAGCAGGCGATGTCACGCTGCCAATAGAACAATTAGCGAATATCAATTCCTTGAAGACGCTTAGATTTAAGTTTGATACTGATTATGAAACTGATAATGACGATGATGAGAATTCTGATCATACTTATGATTTCACATTGAATCTCAACAAGTAAAATTGTTGCGTATATGAGTTTCTGAAATTATATTAAAAACCAGCATAAAAGAGGGCTCCCAGATTATTGTATCTGGAAGCCCTCCTGTGTTTTATCGGTAATAATGGCCTGTGGTGATACCATTCGTGTAATCTTTCAAGTAAAGCTTATGTGAACTGGAGCGGATCACCTTGTATTTCCATGCCACGCCACCTTTTGGTGCGTTGTTATATACGCGTCCGGTTAAGTAGTAGGTTCCATGTCCAGTGTACTTATATTTAATCTTAAACGTTCCCTGAGCACCTGGTCCTAAAGCCGGGAAGTAATCTAATGACGTGGATTTGAACTTGAGCGTTGAATGAGCGTGATGACCATCAAAAGTTATTGTTTTTCCATGCCACTTTGTATTCTTCAAAACATGCGGAATACCATTGTGATAGGAAGCAGCGTTAGCTGTAGTATCGGATAGGCTTAAAGCGCCCAGTAGGCTGGCGCTGAAAGCTAGTGTAACTAAGATTGATTTTTTCATGTGATTTTCCCCCTGACAGGGTTTATTTTACTCTAATTATTCTTATTGTGGTATTAATAATTACACTGGTAGTCGAAGCCATTATGACATAGAATGAACCTGTAAAAAGTTGGGAAGCTTTTAGTGAGGAGGTATTCACATGAATAGGGTGAAGAGCGCTGTCGTTGTATTAGAATTATCTGCGGGTTTACTAATTGGACTTGGAATCAACGGAAATAGTGCTGAAGCCAAGACTTCTGGAATCACTCCGACAGCGATTCGTGGGACATTTTATCGGTATGCTGGTAGCCATCAATGGGATAAGCTGCAAATTACCACTCATACAGCAACCATCAGTGGTCGAAATTATGGCAAGGGGTTTAAAATTACCTCAACCAGTAAAAGTTCATCACATCGATTAGCTTATGAATATGGTTCAACGTATCAAGGACGCAAGTATTTTATGCTGCAAGCTAAATTGAAAAACGTTGCTGCTAGTGCTTTCCCAGAAGAGGGTATGTCATTAACTAAACGTAAGATCGGCCATCATACTTATAAAGTTATTCGCGGATATCAGGGTGGTTATGGTTTTGATTTTATTAAGGGTCATAAAGTAAGCAAGGATTATACTCACCGAGCTGATAACTATTGAAAATCAGTAAATATGGGAAGTTATTTTCATAGGCCGTAACTTCTCATGATTGGAGGGGACGTACGATGGCTGACATTTCAACACCTAAAATCAGTGAAATCTTACGAGAAGAGTTTATGGTGCCATTCAAATTGTCCGAAGAAACTTTGGCGAAAGGCATTAACGTTCCTAAGTCAACAATTCAAGCTATCCTAAGCGATCAACTGAAGATAACACACGACATTTCAAGAAAACTTGGCCGCTTCCTTGGTGTTTCAGATCAGTACTTTTTGTGTGCAGGCTGATATTGATTTGCGTGATGATAACACAGAGATTTAATTATCTGGATATCCAAAATAAAAGGTCGCTGAACCTCAAGACATACACTCTTGAGATTCAGCGACTTTCTTTTTCTCAAATTTATTCCGCCGTCAAACCACCATCCACCGGAATTTCTACACCGGTGATAAACGATGCATCATCTGAAGCCAAAAAGGCGACGGTTGCGGCGATTTCTTCTGGTTTACCTAAACGACCTAGCGGATGAATCTTACCTAAGTCAGCCTTGGACTGCTGGTAAGCATTGGCAGCGTAGTCGGTCATTTCCGTTGCAATCAGCCCTGGATGAACGGAGTTGACCCGCACTTGCTGGGGTGCATATTCGATAGCGGCGTGTTTGGTCATTAGTCGAACGGCACCTTTGCTGGCACCGTAAAGCACAGTTTGTGCGGAGCCAACCAGACCGGCGGCAGAAGACGCGTTAATCACGGAACCGCCGCCATTTTTCGCCATCAGCGGGATCACGTGTTTCATGCCCAAGAAGGCGCCCTTCACGTTGATGGACATGGTTCGATCCCACTCTTCTTCGGTGATGGCGGGTAGGTTGATTAGTTTAAAAATTCCTGCGTTGTTAAATAAAATGTCGATAGTTCCAAAACGTTTGACGGTTTCATCGATCACTCTGATCCAGTCCGCTTCTTTGCTGACGTCCTGCTTCATGAAAACGGCTTTGTCAGTGCCCATTTTTTGTTCCTGCTCTTTACCGGCCTGATCGTTGATATCAGTAAATACAACGGTGGCGCCTTCAGCTAGAAAACGTTTGACGGTTGCTAACCCAATCCCCGCAGCCCCGCCGGTTACCAGGGCGACTTTGCCGACTAATCTATCCATCATAGTAAAACCCTCCTCTTAGTTATGAATTCATGCTCATGGTATCACGAAAATGGTGCCAACTAGGAAATGAACACTCGTTAAAAATGTTCGTACGTTCAATCACGTAATTTACGAAATTCCTAATTTGTTACATTTATACAAAGACGAAGAATGAGTGCTAATTTTGACTATTATGTGAAGGTGTTATAACCATTAGCAATTTGAACGGAATAGGATATAAATGGCTTTATATTGGGCTATACGGCTAGGTCTATTTTTGACTTTGAAACTTAAAAAATGAGTTAGTTATATATTTTAACAATTATGGCTTATATTTATTTTGAAAAACTTTTTATAATATTTTTAAACTATTAATGAGGTTAACTAATTGAAAATTTTCAACACATACTCAGGTAATTAAGAGTATTTCAAACTTCAATAATCATTTGACAAATTCAAATGCCGTTATTACTGACTTTTAGGAAGTAGAGCAAGAATGCATTAGTAATCATTTATTAATAGATAATAAAATAAATTTATTAAATTTATCAGGATGTGCTTGAAATACCTAACGCATTAAGGATGACTTAGATTATAAAAGGTTGTATTATGCTCTTAGTTATATAAAAGTAGGCATTTTAGTGGTCGGAAGTGTTATGGGGACCTTCATCGATATATGTTTGGAGCTCAGCGTTAAATTCGGAAATTTAGCGCTGGGTTATTGAAGGTAACTATTTTACTTTTAAGTATCGAGAATAATTCTGACTTCTGTTGCATTACCTATTCACACTGATTCGTTTATATAGTTGTCATGATTATTTGGAGGGGGAAATTTTAAATGAGAATTCATTTCAATTCGGATCAAAACCTTGGTAAGAAGCGTTTTGATGCCTTTAGTGAACAGAAAGTTCACTATAAAATGTTCAAAGCTGGGAAGAACTGGCTTTACGCTGGTATTTTTATGTTGTCACTTGGAGCAGGAATGCTTGGCATTGGCGGGACAGTCGGCCATGCTGAAACTACCCAGGATAACGCAACCAGTACAACGGACGAGGTTAAGCCAACAGCTGATACTGGATCGTACACTTTACAAGCGACCAGTAACAATGATCAATCAGCTGCTAGTGATGACACGTCAGCTAATTCAGTAAATACAACAAACAATACAGAAACCACAAGTGATACTAGCGCGTCCGCAACCAGTTCGAAGAATGCTGCCGTAACGTCTTCAGCAACTGATGCTGCGAAGGCTGCTGCAGCTGTGGCTCCAGACACAGCAACCCAGACGACTGCGGTCACTAGTACCAAGGAAGCTGCTAACACAACTAACGATAAAGCTTCCACTAATTCAACAAGCAACACTGCTGCAGCACAGCAATCTAGTGCTGTTATTTCTAGTAGCGACAAAACCACCGCATCTGATATGACGGATGCAACAACAAAAGCCGATAATGCTACAAATGAAATTACCAATCCGACACAGGACACGAAGACCGCTTCCACAGATGCTGCAAGTCCGAAAGCAACTGCAACCAGCGTGACACCAGTTAACCAGAAGCTGGATACTGGTGCGCTGACGGATGCTACCGCCAACACGTATGCCAGTTTGCAGGAAATGAAGACTGCCACCGCTGGCATGACGCAAGAAGAACTGATTTCATACGTTTCCGCGCATAACAATGCTGCCAAGGCAGCCAACGGCGGGACAATTTTCGTGGTCAGCAACAGCGGTGACATTATCCAAATGACCGCCAAGGCTGATTTAACTTATACGGCTAACTATACATTCAAGGATGAAGATGGGAACGACGTGGCCGCGCCGGAAACTAAAACCAGCACCTTGGCAAACGCCGCCCAAGCAATCGTTGAACCACCGTATGTGCCAGGTTACCAGCTGGACATGGATGCTTCTCAGCTTCACGTTGTGCAAGCTAACAAAACCGGTATGTCGGATACTGCTTCAATTACCGATTACATGAAGAATTTGAACACGATTATTTCCGCTGCCGGCGGGTTAATCGATAATGTACAGCTTAATTCATTCCAAGACCTTCTGAACGTTTTCGCTGCCATGAACGGTGTTGATCAGAAGGCTTCAGGTGTGGTTGGCTCACTTTTCCAAGACATCCTGAGTCCTGCAACCAGTCAAACTGGGAACTTCAATTACGTCTACAAAAAGTCTGATTCTACGATTCAAACGCAGACGCAAACCGTTAATGTTGGCGATCCAGTACCTGCAATGAGTTCGTTTGTCACCACCGCAAAAGACGCAAGTGGCAAGGATATCAGTGCGGCCTTAACGTCACCTGACTACGCAAATTTAAGTACCCAAACCACGGGTGATAAGACCTTCACCGTTGAATATTTCAACATGACCAACTTAGAATTTATCCAAGCGCAAGCCACCCTTAAAGTTGCTGAAAAGGCAACTAAGGACGTTGTTTCCGTCGATAACAAGACCATCACTTATGGCGCCGATGTGAACGGCAAGGGCTCTGATATTGGGTTAACCATTAGTGATAGTGACACCGACCTGACAATGCCGACTTTGACGGCTACTGATTATACGATCATGGGTGCCAAGTACTCTGCCAGCGGTCACTTAGCTGCCGGGACTTACACGATTAAATTGAGTAATGATGGGTTTAAGAAAGTATCTTTAGCGAATCCAGACATGCTAGTTGACCCATTAGTTAACTTTAAGAACGGTACATTGACAGTTAACAAAGCGACGGCTACTTTCACTGCCACGTCAGCAACAAAAGAATTTGGCGCACAAGACCCAACTCTCGGTTACACCGTGACTGGTGCAGCAAACGGTGATACCTTGGGTGCTACAGTGACTCGTGAAGCCGGCGAAACTGCTGGTGACTACAAAGAAACGGTTACGCCAACGAACTTAGACACGGCTAATTACACCGCGAAGGTCAATGATGGCACGTTTAAGATTACACCAATAGCTACTAACAGTACTGTCAATATACTTGATACTCGTACCTCGTATGGGAACGACGATAATTATGGGATCTACGTAAAAGCTTCTGATCCGGATGTGAAAATTCCAACGCTATCGAGCAGCGACTTCACAGTTGAGAATGGTTCATATTCCCAAGCTGGACACTTGAATGTGGGCGAATACACGGTGAAATTGAACGCTGCTGGTATTAGTAAGATTGCAGCTGCCAATCCCGGTGTTAGCTTATCTAGCGATGCTTACGGGACAGGAAAACTGACAATTGGTAAGGCCAAAGTGCTCATTTCTGCTCAAAATATTAGTAAGGTGGTTGGTGCACCTGATCCGGCTTGGAACATTGCCATATCGGGTCAAGCGTCCAATGAAAAGGTTGCCTACACGGTTAGCCGTGCTCCAGGTGATACCGCTGGAACCTATACGATCACCCCATCTTTCGACCCTAATACCGAGATTAATAAGAATTATGATATCAGTACTTTAAATGGCAAACTGACAATCATTGCCAATGCAACAGACATTTACATTACGCCAAACTCTGCTTCAGTTGGGTATGGAGATATTAAGGTAACGCCACAGGTTCCTGGAACAACGGCCGGTCCTATGAATACTAACCATAACTTTGGTTTTACTTATACCGGAACGCTTCCAACCACCGGAACAATGCCCACGCTGACTGCGGATGATTTTCAGATTATGAACGGTCAACTTTCGAGTACTGGTAATTTGGCAATCAACGACGGCTCTCAGCTGGCATATATGGTGTTCTTTACCCCAACAGCTATTGCCAAAATTACAGCGGCCTTTCCAGCTGGCACATTCAAGAACGATACTTTCTCAACCGGCTTTTTAACCGTTACGAAAAAGACGATTCAAATTACGCCAAATTCTGTCACTAAAGAGTATGGACAGCCCGATCCTGCCATGTTTGACTACACTACTAGCGCACCAATTCCTGAGGGAGAAAACGTAATAGTGACGGTTACTCGGGCGCCAGGCGATGACGTCGGCTCGTATGATTTAACTGCTTCAGCTACTGACAATCCCAATTACAACTTCGTTTACAACACCGGTACGCTAACCATCACCAAAGCACCTTCAACCGATACGCTGACCGTTGGCAATGCCCAGATGACGTACGGTGATACGTTAAGTCAATTTACGACTCAACATGTCGGCGGACAATTAACGATTCCCGACATTCCGCAAAGCGACTATACGGTTATTAACGGTCAATATACTAACGGGCGCTTGAACGCGGGGACTTATGACGTTGAATTAAATGCAGCTGCTCAGCAGTTGATTGACGATGCAAACAAGGATTCTAATTATGAATTACCAACAATCAAGTCAGGTAAGTTAACCGTTCTGCCAAAAGCAGTTACGTTGACCGCGGACAATCTCTCAAAGGCAATGGGGTCTACAGATCCAGCTTTGACGGCTACGGATAACGGGCAGTTACTTTCTGGCGACAGCTTGAACTACACTGTAACCCGTGCATCGGGCGAGACCATGGGGACGTACACGGAAACCATTAAACTGGGGACTAATCCAAATTATAAAGTTAACACTGTGCCTGGAACATTTACCATCACTGGTAAACTGACCGCTGGTTCAATTAACTTGACCGATGGCACGACCACTTATGGCGACTTAAACCAAGACGCTACTAAAGATAGCTACACTTTCAAGAGTTATTTGGCACATAACACCGATAAATTAGTTCTGCCTGATGGGCTGACTAATGCCGATTATGTCATTCAGAATGCTACCTATAGCCCAAGCGGTTACCTTAACCAAGGCACCTACACGGTTGGGTTAAGCGATTCTGGTATCGCAAAAGTCAAAGCTGCTAACAAGGACTTTGACCTGCAAGATGCCAACTTTATTGCAGGCACGATCGTTGTGACACCGGCAACCTTAACAGTAACGCCGCAATCGGTAAGTAAAGATGCCGGACAAGCGGATCCAACGTGGACGACCACCGTATCCGGTGCTTTGGCTGGCGATACCCCAACGGTTACTGGTTACACGGTTACTCGCAGCAACACTAGTGAGACACCAGGAAAATACGTGATTTCCGCTGATGTCAGCCAAGCTACGGTCAACGACAGCAACTATGTATTGGCCGGTGGCGATGCTATTTTAACCATTAACCCAAAGACCACTACCGATAAAATCGTCGTGACCCCAACGGGCATCACTTATGGTGACGACACCACGGGCTACGTGATTGGTACGGATGGCGCTGCAGCTGCTACTAACGGCTTTAAAGTTACAGCAACGGTTCAGGGTGGAAACGACTTGGTTGTTCCTGACTTCGATGCCAGTGACTTTACGATTGCTAACGCACAGCTTTCTGCCAGCGGTCACTTAAACGCTGGTTCTTACGCAGTTAGTTTAACGGCCGCTGGTTTAGCTAAGATCAAAGCTGCCAACCCAGATTACGTGATTAATGCTGACGGCAGCAACTTGACCCTGAACCAGTTCACGGTTGCTAAAAAGACGGCCACGATTACTGCAGACAATCAGAGCAAGGTTTACGGTACGGCTGATCCACAATTGACCTACAAAACAGCGGGTGTTGTTGACGGCGATGATATTGGTGCCGTTACGGTAACTCGCAAAGCTGGCGATAACGTTGGCACTTACGCGATTACGCCGGCTGTTGGCGACAATGCCAACTACGACTTTAAGTATGTCAATGGGGCTTTGACGATTACTGCTTTAGCACTGACTGGGTCTGCCACAGTTACCGCACAACCGGTAACTTACGGCAGTATCACCAAAGATGGTGATATTATCAAAGGTCGAGATAGCAACATTGAAGGTGATAACGCATTTGGCATTACCCTTGAAGGCCATACACTGGACTCATCGACTTTGACCCCAGCTGATTACACCATCGGTGCAACAGATACTGATCACAATGGAAATTATTTGGACGCTGGTAGCTACACAGTTACCCTGAATGATGCCGGTAAGGCAGCTTTAGCCGCTGCTAACCCGAACTATGACTTTAGTAAAGTAACATTTACGGATGGCAGTTTAACGGTTGCGCAGGCAAAGCTTTATCTTAACATCTATGACCATAGTAAGGTTTATGGTCAACCGGATCCAAATTTCTACCCTACAGTTGCTGGATTCGTTCTTGATGATGAAGATCATAATTCGGTGCATATTACCGTTAACCGTGAGCCAGGTGAAGACGTTGGCACCTATACGATTACACCGGTGCTTGCGACACCAAGCCGTAATTATAAAGTTGTGTCTACTGGTCATGCAACTTTGACCATTACACCAGCAACCATTTCAGCCTCAGATGTTGATATGCAGGTTAAGCCAAATGATCAAACCATTACGTATGGACAGACACCAGCCGATTTTGTTGCCAACTTCGGTTCGAAACTTAATCCGGTTGATTTGACGAATGCTGATTTTGAATTCACCAAGCAGGGCGGCACGGCTAGCTCCAGCATTCCAACGGATGTCGGCAGCTACACCGTTAGTCTGACTGCTGATGCTCAAACCGCCATTGCAAATGCTAACCCGAACTACACCTTTACCTCTGATGCCTTTAAGACCGGGCTCTTTACCATTAACCCGATTGTAACCACGCCAGGTGATAAGGATACGGAAATTACCGCGAACAATGCTGCGATTATTCACGGCCAGGCAACACCTGATTTCAGCGCGTCATATGGCGCCAAGGTTAAGGATGCCGTCTTAACGCAGGATGATTTCACAGTGAATAACACGGTTGCAAGCAGCACGGATGTACCAACGGCTGTTGGAAACTACACGCTGACTCTGAATGAATCAGGAATCAACAAGATCAAGGCAGCCAACCCAACGTTTGCGTTTAGTGCTGGTGACTTTATTGCCGGTACTTACAAGATCGTTGAAGTGACGACTAGCGGAACCCTTACGGTAAACACCACCTATACTGGTGCGCCAAAGCCAGCAAGTTATCCAGAACAGCAGACCGTTGATTTAACACGAACGGCAACTGTCGATAACGATGGTCAGGTGACCTATGGTGATTGGACAGCTCAGAATGTGTCCGATGGTAACCTGGTTACTGCCTTAACGGTTGCTGATGTGCCAGTTTCTGGCTACACGGTAGCGGTTAGCGGTGATACCGGCGCTTATACGCTGGCTGATTTTACCAACGCAACCAGTGGCGCGGATGCTACTGCCAACGTGGTTTTGAACCGAACCGTTACGTATACCACCAAGACGTTCTCAACTGGAACTCCTGGTCAAGACGGTGACTCAGAGGGAACTCAGGCTCAATACTTGGCAGGAACCATTACCGTAACTCAAACTAATACCGGTGATTACACGAAGCCAGTTGCTAACCAGACTGTGAATGTCAGCCGGACTGCTACGTTAGATAGTAACGGCAACGTGGTTTACAGCGATTGGACCACTGATGGCACCAACAAAGTGCTGGTTCCTGAATTGACTAATGATGGTGCTGCTGTTAAGGGTTACACGGATACGGTTACTGATGGTTCAGCTTACACCAGTGATAACTTCAAGACTGTTAGTGATGCTGGTAAGCCAGGCGACAAGGGTTATGCAGCCACTGTTAGTCGAACAGTAAATTACAAATTGAACCAGAACGAATACACCCAAGGTAGTGCTGGTGACCCAGCTAAGAATGATCCAGAAGGCACGCAGGCTAAGTATCTAACGGGTACGATTACGGTTAGTCAAACCAACACTGGTGATTACACTGCTGCGGTCGGCAATACGACGGTGAATGTCAGTCGGACTGCTACTCTGGATAAGAATGGTAACGTGGTTTACAGTGACTGGACTACTGATGGTACTAATAAAACGCTAGTGAATGCATTGACTTCTGCCGATGTTAAAGTTCCTGGTTTTACCGCTACTATTGAAAATGGAGCAGCGTACACCAGCGATAACTTTAAAGCAGTTACTGATGCAGGTGAACCTGGCGATAAAGGCTATACTGCTAATGTTGCAAGAACAGTTAACTACAAACTAAATCAGACCGATTACACCAAAGGGAATCCTGGTGATCCAACTAACAACGATCCAGAAGGGACCCAGGCTAAGTATCTGGAAGGTACGATCACAGTTAGCCAGACTAACACTGGTGATTACACGAAACCAGTTGGTAATACGACTGTGAATGTCAGCCGGACTGCTACTCTGGATAAGGACGGCAGGGTGGTATATAGTGACTGGACAACTGACGGCACTAACAAGGTATTAGTATCTGAATTGACCGATTCAGAAACAGCTGTTAAAGGTTACACAAACACCGTTACTGATGGTGCTGCATATACCAGCGATAATTTCAAAGCAGTAAGCGATGCTGGCGAACCTGGCGATAAAGGTTACACAGCCACAGTAAGTCGGACAGTCAACTACAAGTTAAATCAAGCTGATTACACAAAAGGAAATCCCGGTGATCCAACTAAGAATGATCCAGAAGGTACTCAAGCTAAATATCTAACAGGCACGATTACAGTTAGTCAAACCAACACAGGTGATTACACTAAACCAGTCGGCAATCAGACTGTTAATGTCAGTCGGACAGCTACTTTGGATAAGAATGGCAACGTAGTTTACAGTGATTGGGCAACTGACGGAACTAATAAAGTGTTAGTACCAGAATTGACTACTGCCGAGACTGCTGTAAAAGGCTACACGAACACAGTTACTGATGGCGGAGAATATACCAGTGATAACTTCAAAGCAGTTACTGATGCAGGTACGCCGAGCGATGAGGGCTATACCACAACAGTTAGTCGTACAGTGAACTACAAACTGAACCAGACCGAATACACCCAAGGAAACCCTGGTGACCCAACTAAGAATGATCCAGAGGGAACTCAGGCTAAGTATCTGGAAGGTACGATTACGGTTAGCCAAACCAATACTGGTGATTACACCAAGCCAGTCGGCAATACGACTGTGAATGTCAGTCGGACTGCTACTTTGGATAAAAATGGTAATGTAGTTTACAGTGATTGGACTGCTGACGGCACTAACAAAGTATTGGTTTCTGAATTAACCGATGCTGGGGCTGCTGTTAAAGGCTATACGGATACCGTTATTAACGGCGCTTCATATACCAGTGATAACTTCAAAGCAGTTACTGATGCAGGTACGCCAGGTGATAAGGGTTATACAGCTACTGTTGCACGGACAGTCAATTACAAGTTGAACCAGAGTGAATATACTCAAGGGAATCCTGGTGACCCAACTAAGAATGATCCAGAAGGCACGCAGGCTAAGTATCTAACGGGTACGATTACGGTTAGCCAAACCAACACTGGTGATTACACCAAGGTAGTTGGCAACCAGACTGTGAATGTTAGTCGGACTGCTACCTTGGATAAGAATGGTAATGTGGTTTATAGTGACTGGACTACCGATGGTACCAATAAAACGCTAGTGAATGCGTTGACCTCTGCTGATGTTAACGTTGCTGGTTTTACCGCAACTGTTGAAAATGGAGCAGCATACACCAGTGATAACTTCAAAGCAGTTACGGACGCTGTTGAGCCGGGCGACAAAGGCTATACAACTACTGTTGCACGGACAGTCAACTACAAGCTAAACCAGCCTGAATACACTAAAGATAATTTTGGTGATCCAACTAAGAATGATCCGGAAGGTACTCAAGCTAAATATCTAACAGGTACGATTACAGTTAGTCAGATTAATACCGGCGATTACACCAAGCCAGTTGGCAATATCACTGTGAATGTTAGTCGGACTGCTACCTTGGACAAGAATGGCAATGTAATTTACAGCGATTGGACAACGGATGGTACTGACAAAGTGCTGGTTCCTGAATTGACCGCTGCTGGTGCTGCCGTCAAAGGTTATACGGATACCGTTACTAACGGTGCTTCATATACCAGTGATAACTTCAAAGCAGTTACTGATGCTGATCAACCCGGTGATAACGGCTACGTGGCAACGGTAAGTCGAACAGTCAACTACAAGTTAAATCAGCCTGAGTATACGAAAGAGAATTCTGGCGACCCAACCAAAAACGATCCGGAAGGGACTCAAGCTAAGTATCTAACAGGTATAATCACAGTTAGCCAAACCAATACTGGTGATTACACCAAGCCAGTTGGCAATACCACAGTGAATGTCAGCCGGACCGCTACTTTGGATAAGAATGGCAACGTGGTTTATAGTGATTGGACAACAGACGGTACAAACGAGGTCTTAGTACCTGAGTTAACTGATGCCGAAACGGCTATCAAAGGTTACACCAATACTGTTACCGATGGTGCAGCATATACCAGCGATAACTTCAAGGCTGTTACCGATGCAGGTACACCTGGTGATAAAGGCTATACCACGACGGTTAGTCGGACAGTCAACTACAAACTGAATCAACCTGAATACACGAAAGAGAATTCTGGTGATCCAACTAAGAATGATCCAGAAGGTACGCAAGCTAAATATCTAACTGGTACAATCACTGTTAGTCAAACCAACACCGGCGATTACACCAAACCAGTTGGTAATACCACTGTGAATGTCAGTCGGACTGCCACTTTGGATAAGAACGGCAATGTAGTTTACAGCGATTGGACCACGGATGGCACCAATAAAGTGTTAGTACCCGAATTAACTGCGGATGACGCAGCTGTCAAAGGCTACACAGACACGGTTACTGATGGTGGTGCCGCATACACTAGTGATGAGTTTAAGGCGGTCAGCGATGCTAGCGAGCCAGGCGATAAAGGTTATGTAGCTACAGTTAGCCGGACAGTAAATTACAAGCTGACTCAACTTGAATACACGAAGGAGAATTCTGGTGATCCAACCAAGAATGACCCAGAAGGAACTCAAGCTAAATATCTGAAAGGTACAATCACAGTTAGTCAGACCAATACTGGTGATTACACGAAACCAGTTGGTAATACGACTGTGAATGTTAGTCGGACGGCCACCTTGGATAAGAATGGCAATGTTGTCTACAGCGCTTGGACAACTGACGGTACCAACGAAGTATTAGTACCCGAGTTGACGAGTGCAGAAACGGCTGTCAAAGGCTACACGAATACTGTTACCGATGGCGGATCATATACTAGTGCCGATTTCAAGGCGGTTACCGATGCTGGCAAGCCAAGCGATAATGGATATACAGCTAAAGTTAGTCGGACAGTGAACTACAAACTGAACCAGCCTGAGTACACTAAAGGTAACGCTGGTGATCCAACTAAGAACGATCCAGAAGGGACTCAAGCTAAATATCTGGAAGGTACGATTACAGTTAGTCAAATTAACACTGGCGATTACACCAAGGCAGTGGGGGACACGACAGTTAATATCAGTCGAACCGCTACCTTGGATAAGGATGGCAACGTAGTTTACGGCGACTGGACAATTGACGGCACCAATAAAGTCTTAGTACCGGAATTAACCGCTGACGGTGCTGCTGTCAAGGGTTACAGTGATACGGTTAAGAATGGTGAAGCATACACCAGCGATAGCTTCAAGGCAGTTACTGATGATGGTACGCCAGGTGACAAGGGCTATACCGCTAAAGTTAGCCGGACAGTGAACTACACGAAACATACCTATACTACGGGTACGCCGGGTGGTACAGATGATCCAGCCGGTACGCAAGCAGCATACCTGACTGGTACGATTACCATTAACCGGACCAATACTGGTGACTACACGGCAACCGTTGCGCCGACAGTGGTTAACGTTACTCGTGAAGCTAGTTTGGATGCGAACGGCAACGTTATTTACAGCGCATGGACGACTGATGGCACAGCTGATTGGACCACCAACGGAGCCAATGTGATCTTGGTTCCAGCACTGACTGACGCTGCAGCTGCCGTTAAGGGTTACACGGATAGTGTCACCCAAGGTAAGGCCTATACTAGTGGCATGTTCAATGCTGAAATTGGTTCAAGTGAACCTGGTAAAGAAGGCTACACAGGAACGGTCACTCAAGTTGTCAACTATGCTTACAACCAAACCACTACCAACGATGTAGACGGTGGTGAGACGATTATCAAGACTGATGGTTCCGGCAAAGTTGTCCAAATCGAAAAGCACTGGCCAGACGGCGACAAGACAGTCGTTATTATCGATGACACTGGTGACGCTACCTTTACCGAAACGCCAAACAGTCAGCCTAACCTGCCAACGCAAACGGTTAAGCCAGGTGAAACGGCGACTGCCGGGAGAACGACCTTGACGAACATTGAGCCAAAGGGTATTGAATTAACCCACAAGCCAACCAATGCGCCAAGCACTACTGAAACGGTTGCGCCAGATGGTAGCAAGACAATTACCATGACCGGCGAACCTGTTTCAGTTGACCCAGATGATTACTATGACAACACCAACACCAGCGTTGATGGCGGCGGGGCAGTCGATAACCCGACAACGACTCCGGATAACGTTCCGAACACGACGCCAGAAACGGCACCAACGGTAACGCCAGCTGGTAATGGTCAAACGACTCCTACCACTGATAATGGGACAGGCGTTCAGTCAAACGCTGGCGGTTTAAACACTGGTGCTAACAGTGGCACTGGAATTAAGTCAACTAATAGTAGCTCAGCCAATACTGGCTCTGCAATTGGCGGTGCTGGCAAGAACACCGGTACAGCTCAAGGTCAGGCTGTTGATAACAGTCGGGCCGCTGCAACTGGAACAAGCAGCCATGTTTCTGGCCAAACTCAAACGGCCAACAAGCAAGGTCAATTACCACAAACTAACGACAAGCAGAATTCTGCGGGTGCAACGATTGGTCTCGGACTGCTGGGATTGTTAGCTGCGTTCGGATTCAAACGGAAGAAACGCGACGATGAATAATCATTGCTAGTGTTTTAACCGTTATAGACGCAAAAAACGACTTACCGATATCCATAACGGATGTTGGTAAGCCGTTTTTGTTTTTCAGGAAATCATAAATAGTTAAGTCGAAAGACCTTTGCCGGTCGACCAGGATGGGTCTGACTGGCGGTTCCAACCGACTCAAAGATGTGGCGATGATTCTTCTTAAAGTTCGAGTTATCGATGTCTTCCAATTTGATATGCCGGAAAATCGCGAAAACCTGCCGCGCCTGCTTCAGGGTAAACGTTGGGCCTAGGATCAGTAAAATATTTGGCTGATAATCTAACTTATTGGTAATTCGGTCACAGGCAATTTTGAGGATCCATTCATGATCGAAGGCTAAGTCTGTTTTGGGATCCGCAGCTCGTTCTGGCAATGAGACGTAGTATTGTGTCTGATTATTAATCGGGGTGGTAGCAAACTTAAATTTACCGTTAGTGAACGTGCTCTGCTCACCAGCCGCTCGCATGCTGAACCAGCGGGCGTCAGTGGCGCCGTAACCGGGGGTCAAGTCAGGCATCTCAGGCAGAAACGTCATGTAGGCCAGTGAAAGTGTCCGCTGCCCCGGTGTCCGCTCAGGGTGGGTAAAGGTGGCTAACTGTTCAGTGTGAAAGCTCGCCAGCTTTAAACCGATTTTTTCACGAACCAATCGGAGAGCAGCTTCATCGGCGCTTTCGTCGGTGCGCATGACGGTTTCAGGCAACGCCCAAAAATTCGAGAAAGGTTGGTCCGCTCTGCGAACCAGCAGCAAATTAACTTGGTGATTGTCACGGTCAAAACTCCAAATAATATTTGTGATGTTAATCGTAAACTGTTTTGCCATTTTGATCCCCCTTCCAAGTTACCGTTATTGCTATACTCTCATTTTACTGTAAAAGCCTTGAAAATACAGCCTTAAACTCAATTAAAACGGAAATTTTACGGGCACTGGTATAGTAATCGGGTATTGTTAATTGATAGCTCTGGCTAATGTTAAATTAAAAAACGTCCGTTTAACGTGGTCCCAAAAAGTGAGTTCTAATTTTGAGGGGTGCACGGTAAACGGACGTTATTTTATTCGGCGTCTAATTCAAATGAAATATCCTTCGCCTGAACACTATTCGTCAGGTAGCCGAGGGAGATAAAATCGACACCTGTTTGACCATATTCTGCTAAGTTTTCCAGTTGAATACCGCCGGAAGCCTCAACGACGATTCGCTGGGGAATCTGCTGCCGCCAAGCTTTGACGGTTGCTGGCGGCTGATTATCGATCAGGATCATATCAACGTTATTTTCAATCGCCGCGTGCAGTTCATCCTCGGTTTCAACTTCGACTTCAATGATCTTAGTGGGTCCCGCCGTTTGCCGAAGGGTGGCTACCGCTTCCTTGAGACTGCCCATCAGCTGCCAGTGATTATCCTTTAGCATGACTGCATCGTAGAGACCCAGACGGTGGTTGACACCGCCACCGCAAATGACAGCATATTTATCAAAGAGGCGCAACCCTGGGGCTGTTTTTCGCGTGTCTAAAATACCCACGTGAGAATTATCTAATGCACTGACCGCTTGAGCAGTGGCCGAGGCAATCCCGCACATCCGCTGCATGAGGTTTAGGGTCACGCGTTCAGCTGCCAGTAAATCTCTGGCGTTGCCACTGACCCGCCCAAGAATAGTGCCCGCTTCAGCAGCGGTACCATCGCTGATCAGTGGTTTGTAGGTGACCTGATCACTCAGCAAAGAATAGAACATGGCCGGCAGTTCCACACCGCTAACAACGGCCGGCTGCTTAAGGATAAAGTGACCATCTACCCGAGTATTAGGAATCACTGGAGCGGTTAAATCACCCGTTTTGAGGTCTTCATTCAGAAACTGACGCAGCTGCGGTGCGACTAATTCAAAGTTCAGTTTCAATTTAGACCGCCTCCTTAGAGTTAGCAGCGTAATCGTGTACGCCGAATACTAAGAGGGCAATTCCAACAAATAAGATCGCGATGAAAACGTTCCACACGCTTGAGACACCAAAGTTAAACTGCAGCATCAGCCCAACCATGTAGGGACCGATCGTGGCACCGACCCGGCCAATGGACTGAGCCATTCCCATTCCAGTACCGCGAATGGCTTTTGGAAACTGGCTGGGAGTGAAGGCAATCAGCGTACCCCATGCACCGAGGTCAAAGAACGATAGCCAAGCGCCGCTGACCAGGATGGCTAGGTTACTGTTGGCCGCACTAAAAGCAATCGCGCTAGCAACCGTACCGATCAAGTACAGGATGAGGACGGTTTTGCGGTGCATTTTACCCATTAAGTACGCCGCTAAATAGTACCCCGGCAACTGTGCCAAGCTGATCATTAAGGTATAACTGAAGCTGGTAACGATGGGGAACCCGCGCATCAGCAGGACACTTGGCAGCCAGAGAAACATGCCGTAGTACGTCAGCATGACGATGAACCATAACGAACTTAACAGGGCAGTTTTACCACGGTATTCCGGTTGCCAAAGCACCCGGTAAGGAATCTTTTTCATTACTTTAACGGGTTTATCTTCGGGTAGGTGACGCCGAAGCAACAGTACGTAAATCACGGTAGCTCCGGTGATCAGGACCGTCCAGCGCCAGCCAATCAGCGGCATGACCCAGAACGCCAGTAGCGAAGCAACGATCCAGCCGATTGCCCAGAAACTGTCAGCCAGGACTAACATGCGCGACTGTTGCGTACCTTTGTAATGATCCGCGATCAGGGTAGCGGCTACTGGCAATTCGCCGCCAAGACCGACCCCGGTCAAAAAGCGGATGATGATGAACATCTGAACGTTGGGGGAAATGCTTAATAAGACGTCACCCAGTGAAAAGATGATCAGGGTAACCATCAACACCCGTTTACGGCCGAAACGGTCCGCCAAGAAACCGCAGATTAAAGCACCGAACACCATGCCGACTGAAGTTGCGGCACTCACGATTCCCAGCGTACCAGGAGTCAGGTGCCATTGGGTCTTCAGGTAGGTCATGATAAATGACAGCATGGCAACATCCATAGCGTCAAATAACCAGGCAGTTCCCACGACACCAAGAAGCTTGTACTGCTTAAATTGCATGAGATCTTCCTCCTTACAAAAAAAGTATAAAATACTTAAATAGTTATCAATAAAAGTAACTTTCACTTTTACATTACGGCAACTATACTCGAAATACTGGATAGAGTCAAACAGTTAGAAAAATTTTTAAATAATTTAGGGGATTAATTTTAATTGTTAAACGCTACCAATCGCGGTAAAATAATAGCCGTTCTAAGTAGACAATCTTTTGAGTCACGCGAGGAGGGGAACATTATTAACACGCAAAGTCGCGCTTATCGCATTTCTATTTTAGCCTTATTTATCGCAATTGTTTTTGTTCAGAGTGTAGTGCCGTTTTTAGGTTATATTCCGGTGGGACCGTTCAGTATCGTCATCATTCAGGTGACCGTGGTGATCGCCGCCGTTTTACTTGGCCCTAAAGACGGGGCTTGGGTCGGCTTTACCTGGGGGTTCATTAACTGGGTCCGGGCCTTTGTTTGGCCTACCAGCCCAATGGCGATTTACGTTTTGGTTAACCCGTTAGTTTCCGTTTTGCCACGGTTACTAGTTGGTCTGATCAGCGGCTGGGTACTGCTGAAGATGGTGCGTAACGTACACGATGCCAAAGTTTGGCAGCTATCGCTGGCAGGGATCGTTGGTTCCGTAGTTAACACGGTGCTGGTGTTAGGCTTTATGGCAGGGATGTACTACATGGGCTGGCTGCCGCTGGATAAGCTTAACGTCCAGTCCTTCATGCCGTGGCTGCTGGGGATCATGGCAAGTAATGGGATTCCCGAAGCCATTATGTCAGGAATTTTAGTGCCACTGATCAGTAAACCGCTTTTGCGTTACGTAAAATGAAAATTCAATTAGACCGATTACCAAAATCTAGCTCCGCCAAATCATTTCTGCTATACTTAAGGTTCTAAGAAAGAAGCGGAGGAAAAAATTATGAAGATCGTGGTATTAGCCGGTGGTCGCTCAACGGAACGCAACGTGTCCCTATCTTCTAGTGCTAAAGTAGCGAACGCACTACGTCGTAAGGGCTATGAGGTTGCTCTTGTCGACCTATTCCTAGGTTTGCCAGATGCAGATGAACAGTCAATGGCGAGCTTGTTTACCGACCAGGAACAGGATGTTGATCTTAATATCTCTGATGAAATCATGACGGATGATGTGATCAACGCGCTGCGTCCTGATGGTACGACCCAGCTGTTTGGGCCGAACGTATTAAAGATCTTGGCAATGGCCGACATTGTCTGGATCGGGTTGCACGGTGGTGATGGTGAGAACGGTAAGGTTCAAGCAGTGCTTGACCTGAACAACATTCCGTACACCGGTAGCGGTGCTTTAGCTTCTGGAATCACCATGGATAAGAGTGTGTCCAAGGAGATCATGCTGTACAACGGCATTCAGACGGCTAAGTTTGTTAATATCCGGAAGGAAGACTCTGGCACGGTGGTGCTGCCATTCGGTTTCCCAGTAGTCATTAAGCCTGCCAACGGCGGTTCCAGTGTCGGTATGTACATTGCCAAAAACGATGAGGAATTCAAGAAGGACTTAAAGGAAGCCTTTGAGTTTGATAGTGAGATCCTGGTGGAGGAGTACATCGACGGCCGCGAATTCTCCATGGCCGTGGTGAATGGTAAAGCCCTATCGGCGATTGAAATCATTGTGACGGACGGCTGGTACGACTTTGAACACAAATTTGTTACTGGGAACACCACTAAATTCGTGACGCCGCCAGATATTCCTGACGACGTGCACGATGAGATGAAGGCCATTGCTTTAAAAACGTTTAAAGTATTGGGTCTGAATAACTACGGTCGCATCGACTTCTTCTGGAACGATAACGGTTTATACGTCATTGAAGCCAACTCGCTGCCAGGAATGACACCACTGTCGTTAATGCCGCAAGAGGCAGAAGCAGACGGGATCCGTTACGATGATTTGTGTGATCAAATCGTTCAGGGTCAAGTCAAGAATTTAGGACTAAAGGTTAAATAAAAAAATCGGTTGATAGTTTAGACTATCGACCGATTTTTTGTTTTCATCTGCCATTAACCGTGAAGCCTTCCAACGTAACCCGGTTGCGGCCACGCTGTTTTGATAGGTATAAGCTGCGGTCGGCCATCTTATAAATGTCATGGGCATTATATTGATCAGGCTGACTATTGGCTTGCCCCGCCGAAACGGTAACGCTGATTGAGGAACTGTCAACTAAAAAGGATAACTTACTGATTCGCTGACGGACGTGATTAGCTAATTCGGCGGCGAATTTTTTATCAGAGCAATCCGCTTTAACAATTAAGCAAAACTCCTCGCCGCCGATTCGGTACGCGGTGGTTTCGTAGGGGGTACTGGCGGCAAAATGGGCTAACTCCTGTGCCACTGCCTTGAGTACGGTGTTGCCGACCAGATGGCCATAGTGATCGTTGACCTGCTTGAAGAGATCGATATCGAACTCATACACGGCGTAGGGTTCTTGGTTGGTTTGAAACTTGCTGTAGGCACTGTCCAAATCTTCATCAAACTTGCTGAAGTTGTACAGTTGGGTCAAGCCGTCCAGTTTTGCCAACGTAGCGGTACGCTGACTTCTTTCTAGCTGTCGGGTTGTAGCCAGAGTATATTCGATGCCCAAAATACTGAGAATGACCAGAGAAGTCATTTGCCGCAGCCAGAAATAGGGGTCAGCCGGTGCTGCAAAGATACTAATGATCAGCGCAAAGGAAACGAAGCCCATTACGGCCATGCCGAGATACATCAATGGCGGATGTTTAAACAGGGTGTCACCCCAGTGATAGCTGATATAAAGAACGGCGATGAAGGCTAAACTGGCAGTGAAGGTATAGGCGTTAAAATGTGATGAGTATAAGAAAACGTAGCCGAACATCATCAGGCCTTCAACGACAACTTCAAACCATAAATCAAGGTACACATTAAGTAGAAATGAACTCACAATGAGCATGTTTAAAAAAGTCCAGTGCATCCCGAAAGCGGTTGGTGCCACAGTGGAATTTAACCACGATTCTCCCCAGAGATAAATAAAGTACAGCGTGCAGAGTGTTGTTTCTACGACTGGTCTGTAACGGTTGATCCAAGAATTAGTCAGGCCCTCCAGCCAGATTAAAACGGAAATTGAACCGCTAAGAACAATGATGTTTGTAAATAATGAAAGGATAAAAGACGCCCAGATGTTTACCGACCCCATAATGATTGCCCCTTTGCTGATATCTCGGTCATTTTGATTCAATAATACCAGAATTGTATGCCAGATTAAAACGTACACTTGTTATTATAACTGTTGTCATATGTATAAGTAAAATATGGCTTAAATCACTATGATAAAAGCGCCTGATATTCCCATTGGATTGGCTGAATATCAGACGCTTTTATTATACCCTTAATTAAGCTTCATCGTTATCGGATTCGGGATCCGTTTCCGGTGCAGCCTTGATTAATTTCAATTTCTTTTTGTTGATCACAACACGATCGTGGTACTTGTCCAGAATCTCTGTATCATCACTTTTAAAAGTGATCATAAAAGAATTTTGATACGCTTTATCGATGAACCCGGTAAAGTCTTGGCCTTCCAGCTTAAAACTCACTTGATCGCCAATTTTCATTGAACTCATCTCCCAAAATTAAACATTCATATAAGTTACTCGAAATTTGATAATTTGTCAATGAATTGACGCCTTTTTAATTGAAAATTTGGACTTTGTGACTTTTTGTAAGGGTTTACGGTTGAAGATTCACTTATCACTCGATATAATTAGAATTGTAACATAGGACTATTCTTTCTGAGTTATTGCGGGGTTTTTTTGCAGTAGCTCAAGCTAGACAATCTGCTTATGTGAATAGCATAACGAGTCTAGTCAATAATGTCAGGGGGGGTATCATGTTAAATGTTGGTTTAACCGTTTTAGGCCTATCACGGTTTCAGTTTGCCATGACGACTGTATTCCACTTTTTCTTCGTACCATTTTCAATTGGTTTAGCATTTGTTGTCGCCGTCATGGAAACAATGTACGTGGCCAAAAAAGACGAGGCTTACAAGAAGATGGCCCAATTTTGGGGCAAAATGTTCCTGTACAGTTTCGCAGTTGGTGTTGTGACTGGGATTATCCAGGAATTCCAATTCGGGATGAACTGGTCGGAATACTCACGGTTTATGGGTGATATCTTTGGTGCACCATTAGCCATCGAAGCGTTAGCGGCTTTCTTCTTGGAGTCGACGTTCATTGGCCTGTGGATGTTCACCTGGGAACGCTTTAAACCGGGGATTCACGCACTGTTTATCTGGTTAGTAGCAATCGGCTCATCGCTGTCTGCGGTTTGGATCTTAGCTGCTAACAGTTTCATGCAAAATCCAGTGGGCTTTGCCATCAACAAATCCACTGGCCGAGTCGTCATGACCAGCTTCAGTGCCGTGGTTAAGAACCCGCAGCTGTGGCTGGAATTACCTCACGTTCTCATGGGGGCTGGCATCACCGCGTCGTTCGTGGTTGCTGGGTGTTCAGCATGGCGCCTGTTAAAGAAGGACCACGAATCTTTCTACCGGAAGTCATTGAACGTGGCATTAGTAATCGGCTTGATTGCAAGTTTGGGTTCTATTGCTTCTGGTGATTATCAGACCCGTTACTTGATCAATCAGCAACCAATGAAGTTTGCTGCTATGGAAGGTTTGTACAAGGATTCAACGAATAAGGGTGAATGGTCGGTTTACAGCAGTTTCAACACGAAGCAGCACAAGACCGTTTCATCATTAGACGTTCCGTACGTTTTGAACATTTTAAGCTATCATAAATTATCCGGTACGGTTAAGGGGCAAAATACGGTTAATAAAGAACTGCACGCCACTTACGACAAAAAGTTCGGTAAGGATATGAACTACTACGTACCAACGAAGACATTGTTCTGGAGCTTCCGGATCATGGCGGTTTCTGGCGGGCTATTTGCTTTAATTGCCATCGTCGGGCTGTTCTTTAACCGGAAGAAGTCACAGGCTATCATGAAGCAACGGTGGTTCCTGTACATTATGGGACTCATGCTGTGGCTGCCATTCATCGTTAACACGGCTGGCTGGTTTGTCACTGAATTTGGGCGCTATCCATGGGTCGTTTATGGCTTATTGACCATTGCTGACGCTGTTTCACCAACGTCGACCGTGGGCTCGCTGCTATTTACGAATATCGTTTACTTCTTACTCTTTGCGGGATTGGGACTTGTCATGATCGTTTTATCTCACCGTGTTCTCAAGGCTGGGCCAGATGCTGTTCAAATGAACGGCTACTCGTCTGAAGATACCGATGGCAAGACCGAAGATCCTTACGGAACGGAGGCGTTTAACCATGACTAGTACACAAATTCTCTGGTTTTTACTGATTGGTGTGCTGTTTAGCGGTTTCTTCTTCCTTGAAGGTTTTGACTTCGGGATCGGGATGGCTGTTCGGTTCTTTGGCCGTAATACTGCTGAACGTGACACCATTATTCAAACGATTGGTCCGCACTGGGATGGCAACGAAGTTTGGCTGATCACAGCCGGCGGTGCCATGTTCGCGTCATTTCCAATGTGGTATGCATCCTTATTCTCAGGTTATTACCTAGTATTGTTCCTGATCTTAGTTGCCCTGATCTTCCGTGGCGTGTCGTTTGAATTCCGCGCTAACATGAAGACTGAGACCTGGCGGAACTTCTGGGAATGGGCTGCAACTATTGGCAGCTTCTGCGCCGCTTTCTTATTCGGTATGATGTTCACCAGCATGATTGAAGGTGTGCCAATGGATGCCAAGGGTAACATCTTTGGTTCCTTCACCACCTACGTTAACTGGTTCTCACTGGTCGGTGGTGTCGCCGTTACCCTGATGTGCCTGATTCACGGTCTGAACTTCTTGCAGCTCAAGACTTTAGGCACGTTACGTGACCGGGCACAGGCCTGGAACAAGGTTTTATACCCCGTTTTGATCGTGGGCGAAGTCCTGTTCGTAGTCCTGCTGTACATCTCAACTGATTTCTTCGATAAGAAATCTGCTTCAACCTGGTCAATCTTGATTGTTTTAGTCTTATTGACCCTGATTGCATGGTGGGGCGTGATGAAGGCCCACAACTGGACTGCCTTTATTGCCAGTGGATTATCTCTGATCAGTATCGTGGTTTTGATCTTCAACGGGTTATTCCCACGGGTCATGATTGCTACAAACCCTGCTCACTCAATTTTGATTAAAGATGCTTCGAGTTCGCCATATACGTTGCATATTATGACCATCGTTGCTTTCTCGGTTCTGCCAATTGTACTGGTTTACTTCATTTGGAGTTACTGGGTCTTCTACAAGCGGCTTAAGAGTCCTAAGGCAGCTTAAGTTTTACGCGAATGAATTTAAAATCCCCGAGATCGATGAGATCTAGGGGATTTTATTTCTAACAAAAATAGCTCTTATACAATTAATTCACCTGCAAATGATAGTACCTGAAAGCGGTTAATGCTAAACTGTAATTTGTAAGATATTGGAGGAGAGTAACTTGATAGACAGGCGTTTATTTAAAATTCCGGGGATCACACCCCGGATCGTGATGATCGCAATCTTGACCTTGATCCAAGCGGTCATGATCGTGATCCAAGCGCGGGCATTGTCGATTGCCGTGGTGCGGCTGTGGGACTTAAAGCCGCTGGTGACGATTACGACGCCCACCATCGTTTTCATACTGAGCTTTCTGTGCCGGCATCTGATTACGGTAGCGCAGAACCGGTCGTTTTATCCCTTCGTGGAGAAGACCACTGGTAAGATGCGCGAACAGCTGATGACCAAGCTATTTCGACTGGGTCCCAGCTTGGTTGAGAAGACCGGTACCGGGAACATGGTCACCATGGCGCTTGAGGGAATCGATAAAGTTCAGACGTACCTGATGCTGATCGTCATCAAAATCATGGACATGGGGATCACGCCATGGGTCATTCTGCTCTACATTGCCTTTATGCAGTGGAAAGAAGCCGCTTTTTTGCTGATCATTTATCCGGTTATTATTTTATTTATGATCATTCTCGGCTTGGCGGCTAAGAGTAAAGCGGACCGTCAGTACGCTGGGTACCAGCGGTTATCCAACAACTTCGTGGATACCTTGCGCGGATTAGGTACCTTAAAACAGCTGGGGTTGTCTAAACGGTATGCCGGTAACGTTTATAGCGTCAGTGAAGACTACCGTAAAGAAACCATGGCAACGTTGCGGATAGCCATGACGTCAACCTTCGCGCTGGACTTCTTTACCACGCTTTCAGTTGCCGTGGTAGCGGTCTTCCTGGGTTTCGACTTAATGGACGGTAAAATCATGCTGCTGCCAGCGTTGACTATTTTAACCTTGGCACCAGACTACTTTTTGCCAGTCCGGAACTTCGCCAATGATTACCACGCTACCTTAAATGGGAAGAACGCGCTGCAGGCGGTACTGGATGTTTTAGAGACACCGGAAACTAAAAACCGCGATGAACTGAAACAGCTGAATTGGCAGGCGGATTCAACGATTAAATTCGACGACGTTTCGTTAACCTATGGGGACGTAGACACGCCAACGCTGAGTCATATTTCCTTTGACGTCCACGGTTTCCAAAAAGTGGGGATTATTGGCGCGTCCGGTTCTGGCAAATCCACGTTGATTAATTTGGTTGGCGGTTTCTTAACGCCGGATGAACCGGGGCACGTCAGTTTAAACAGTCAAAAATTGCCGCACCTCAGCCAAGAAGCGTGGCAGCATAACAGTATTTACATTCCCCAATCACCGTACCTGTTTCACGCGACCTTGCGGGAGAATGTCAGTTTTTATAAACCAAACGCGGATGACGCTACTATTAAGACTGCCTGTGATAAGGCCGGCTTGACGGACTGGATTGCTGAGCTGCCCAAGGGGCTAGACACTATGATTGGGGAAGGCTCCCGTGGGGTCAGTGGTGGTCAGGCACAGCGGATTGCGCTGGCGCGGGCCTTTCTGGATGACAGCCGGAAAGTACTGCTATTCGACGAACCTACGGCGCATTTGGATATTGAAACTGAAGCGGCTTTAAAGGAAGATATGCTGCCGTTACTGGACAACCGGCTGGTGTTCTTTGCCACCCATCGGCTGCACTGGATCAATCAAATGGATTATGTCTTAGTGATGGATCACGGCCGGCTGGTTGAGCAGGGGACGCCGGCTGAATTAGCCCAGCACGATGGTCCTTACACTAAATTACGCTCGGAAATGGGGGGATTGCATGCACTCGATTAAACAGACTTTTGCTCATGATACCTGGGTCATGCCGTATCTGCGCAAATATAAGTGGCTGCTAGTGCTGGTGCTATTCCTCGGGATGATGACCTTTCTGTCCGCTGCTGCTTTGATGTTTAACTCTGGTTATCTGATCAGTGAAGCGGCCCGTCGTCCTGGCAACATCATCTACATTTACGTACCAGTGGTATTGGCACGGGCTTTCGGGATCGCACGACCGGTTTTTCGCTATTCTGAGCGGTTAACCTCCCACAACTGGGTGTTACGGATTGTTTCTGATTTTCGTAAGAAGCTATACCAAGCCGTTGAAGTGAAAGCTTCAGCCATTAAACAAACCCACCAGACGGGTGATATTTTAAGCATCTTAGCCGATGACATTGACCACATCGAAAACCTCTATCTGCGAACGGTGTTTCCAATCGTAGTGGGCTGGCTGCTGTATTTGTTCATCATTATTGGCGTGGGCGTTTTCAGCTGGCCCGTAGCCTTGCTGATGGCCCTGCTGCTTGGGATGATCGTACTGGTCATTCCGCTGCTGTCAGTGGCTGTTAACGGTGCCCGTGAATTTAAGCAGAAACAGATTCAGTCTAACTCTTATACTAATTTAACGGATGAAGTCTTAGGCTTAACTGACTGGGTGATTTCCGGCCGTTATAACGACTTTATGACGCTGCAGAAAAAGCCCATCAACAGCATTGCAAAACTCCGTCGGAAGGATCACTTCTTTCAGTGGTGGCGAGGATTTAGCGTTCAGTTCTTCTTCTTGCTGGCAGTTTTGACCTTACTGATTTGGTCAGGGACCACCTTTACCGCGACAAAGGGAATGGCTAACTGGGTGGCAGCCTTTGCGCTGACGCTGTTTCCAATCGTTGAGCCGTTTCTGGAGGTCAGTCAAGGGGCCAGCGAATGGCCGATTTACCGCCAGTCCATCGAACGGGTCAACCAGCTGTCTAACGACCAGCCGAAGGCAACGCCGCAGTCGACGTTAAGGTTACCCGTTGGTGAAATCAAGGTGGATCACGTGACCTTTAATTATCCTGGTGATGATAAGACCATCTTGAAAGACGTTTCGCTGAACATTAAACGGGGCGAAAAGATTGCTCTACTGGGACCTAGCGGCACTGGTAAGAGCACGCTGCTGAAGCTATTACTGGGGGATCAAACGCCCACCGTGGGTTCTGTCACCATTAACGGCACCCCCGTCAGTGAACTGCAGCAGCAGCGGGCACAGCTCTTTGGTGTGCTGGATCAGCAGCCGTACCTGTTTGATACGTCAGTGATGAATAATATTCGCCTAGGGAATCTGAACGCCACGGATGAACAGGTGAAAGCGGCGGTGGAGGCGGTTGAACTGAAATCGCTGATTGAATCGCTGCCGGATGGTTACGACACGGAAGTGCAGGAGTCCGGTACCCGGTTCTCCGGTGGTGAGCGGCAACGGTTATCGCTGGCAAGAATCCTGTTGCAGGACGCGCCAATCATCGTTTTGGATGAACCTACCGTTAGCCTGGATCCGATTACCGAACGGCAGCTGCTGGACACGGTGTTCAAAGTGCTTCGTGATAAGACGATTATCTGGGTCACGCACCATTTGGCCGGTATCGACCACGTGGATCAGGTTCGCTTCCTGGAAGATGGCGTCTTTGATATGCAGGGTACACCGCAAGCACTGTATCGGGATGAACCACGGTTTAGGAAACTGTATGAACTTGATGCGGGTAAAAATGAGTGAGTGTGACACAACTCGGTAGATTCCAGAATGTAACGTAAACAAGCCATTTCGACGTTTTTTGTCGGAGTGGCTTGTTTACGTTACATGGCAGGAAAAATCTGAGTTGTGGAACAGGTTAAGGCTATATTCAAGTAATGAACTAAAGCAAATTTTAGGATGTGTTTTAGTTAAGAGGTTAAATTAAATCCATATATATAGACTTATGTCACATGCTAAATTTTAACTAACTGATCAGTAAACTTTCGGATGTTGTCCCGTGCGTCACCGAAGGGCAATTGGTCTAACAACTCCTTGGTGTGCACGGTTAGACGGTGTAGTTGTTCTTGCGACACGTTGTGGTCCAGTTGGTCTTGAAGCGATTTAATATCGCTGAGCGTCAGTTCCTGCTGCTTTTTTAGAATCCGTTGGATTGAGGGTTGGTCCAACGCCAGAATGACTGGCAGCGGATATTGCCCGTTTTGCAGGAGGGCTAACAGCCCCTTAGCATTGTTAAAGGTCAGCTGAATATCCTGGGCGACCTGATAGGCATTGCCAATGGCCGCACCTAACTCGGCACTGAGGTTGACTAATTTAGTATCAGCACCCGCGGTTTTAGCACCTTGTTCGGCGCTAAAACGAAAGGCTTCACCGGTGCGCTGGTTGATTTCAGTGAAATAGTCGGCGGCGGTTTCCGTTAAATCAAAGCGGTGCTGCAGCTGATCGAAGTGCCCGGAAAGAATCCGCTGCATGACGTTGAGGTGTTCGGTGAATGCCGCTGATGCAGGTTGGGCTTTCAGAATCTCCTCGAAGTAGCGGGTGAACAGGTAATCGCCGGCATAAATGGCGTTGCGCTGCTGATTGTTCTGCCCCAAATGGGGGACGGCCAGTTTGTCGTCTGAAACCTGGTCGTGAAACTGAACGGCCAGGTGCAGCAGTTCCTGAGCACTGGCACCGACTAATAGCTGATCAGCGTCCTGATTTGGCCCCAGACCGGCGAACAAGTAAAAGGTGCCCGGCCGCAGAAACTTGCCACCCGACTGCAGAAGTTTTAATATTTTAATATGTATGGGCTGATCGGGCAGGTCAATGGTTTTCAGCAGGTAATCCTGTAACTGCTGAAGCCGTTGCTGGACCTGCGGGGTTGCTGCCCAAAATGATAGATTCATCAGTGTACTCCTTTACAAAGCGTTATGTTTAAGATACAAAGCTCACGCAACAATGTCAATTCTAGCGTCACTATTTCTTGGAGGTTAATTATGTCTGTAAATGTTTTTTTGGAACTCGTGGAGGCTAAAGCTAAAATTGCTTCCGTTTGGCCATTTTTCATGGGACTGTTCTTTTCGTACTACGTTTTCGGTCAAGTCAATTGGCCGTTAGCCATCACCTTCTTCGTGGCGATGCTGCTGTTTAATATGGCGGTGGATGCCCACGACAACTATTCTGATTACCGTGGCGCGACGGATGAAGCCGCGGAATGGAAGAAAAAGACCAACATCATCGGCGTGCATCATCTGTCCGTTAAGCTGATCCGTAACCTGATTATTCTGATGGCCGGCAGCGCCGCCGTTTTGGGAATCTTATTAGTGATTGAAACCGGCTGGCCGCTGCTGGTGATGGGGATGTTTTGCTTTCTAGTGGGATACTGCTATTCCGCAGGGCCACGGCCGATTTCCACCACGCCCTTTGGTGAAGCCTTTTCGGGGCTGACCATGGGCTTTGTGATCACTTTAATCTCCGTTTATATCAATACTTATCCGGTTCAGCCGCTAACCTGGTCACTGTTTTTTAAAGTCCTGCTGACTTCCGGCATTGCGGTGTTTGCCATTGCTAACATTATGCTGGCAAATAACCTCTGTGACGCGGAGGAAGATAGGACACTGAACCGAAAAACCATCGTGTATTACTTCGGTAAACCGGCTATGCTCAAAGTCTTCATTGCCGATTATGTTGCTGGCTATTTATGTTTGATTGCCAGTGTGGTCTTGGGCTATTTGCCCATCATGAGCCTTCTGGTGTTATTCAGCATTCCAATTGTTTCTCGCAATACCCGTGCTTTCATGGTTAAACAAGTTAAAAAGGAAACCTTCAAATATGCGGTTCAAAATTCTCTGATGATGGCATTATTCTGTATTATCTGTATCGGCATCGGCACAATTTTAGGCTGGTAAAAGTGTCTTCAGATTGGCAAAACGATGATTTATCGGGTACACTAAACATAAGTCATTAACGTAGTACTGAAGCTATTTAGGAGGCAGCAATCGATGAAGTTATTGGAAGATCGAATCAAACGCGACGGCACTGTTTTACCTGGTGAAGTGTTGAAAGTGGATAACTTTTTGAACCATCAAGTTGATCCCCAATTAATGTACGAAATCGGCGGCGAATTTAAACGGCTGTTTGAAGACGCTGGCGTGACCCGGATTTTGACCGTTGAGTCGTCCGGAATAGCGCCCGCTTTGATGGCGGGGCTGCGAATGAACGTTCCAGTGGTGTTTGCCAGAAAGCACCGGTCATTGACACTGACCGATAATTTGTACACCGCAACGGTTTATTCGTACACGAAACAGGTCAACAACGATATCAGTATTGATAAGCGGTTTATTGATCCGGACGATAAGATCTTGATCATCGATGACTTTTTAGCTAACGGTCAAGCCGTTCAGGGAATGCTGGAAATTTGCAAGGCCGCACAGGTTGAAGTTGCCGGGGTCGGCGTTGTGATTGAAAAGCGGTTCCAGAAGGGCCATCAAATGGTGCTGGATCAAGGCATCCATCTGGAAGCTCTAGCAAGCATTGCTTCACTAGACGATAACCAGGTCACCTTTGCAGCTCCCGACGCCAAATAACCGTCAATAGTTTGACCCATCAACCGGCACTGTAGGATTGGAGGCGAGACCATGATTTGGACTTTAATTATAATCTTTGCCATTAGTTTCGTTTATATCACGTTAAACACGCTTCGATTTATGCTCACCATGAAGGGCTACCGTAACTTGGCGCCAATTTTGAGTGTGCTGGAAATTATTGTTTACGTCCTGGGCTTAGCCATGGTTTTGAACCGGCTGGATAACGTCTGGAATATCATTGCTTATGCTTTAGGCTACGGTGTTGGTGTTCGGGTCGGCATTCTAATTGAAGATAAGCTGGCACTGGGGTATATTATGGCTACCGTTATCCTCCCAAGTACCGACAGTGAGTTACCGAAGATCTTGCGGGCGAGCGGCTTCGGGGTGACCCAAAGCCACGCTGAAGGGCTGGAAGGTGACCGGCTGGTGTTAGACATTTTGACGCCGAGAAATCAGGAACGGCGGCTGTACGCCATCGTCAATGATCGCGAACCGAAAGCCTTTATCATCACCTACGAGCCGAAATATATTTCTGGAGGTTTCTGGGTCAAACGGGTCCGCCGGCGGTTTCGGCAGTAGCTTGAGAACTAAATATTTTTAAAGATTCAGCAAATTACTAGTACAATTTGTAAGTAAAGTTATAATGAAATTAAAAGATCATCTTTTATTGATAAGAAGGTAGTGAACAAATTTGGACAATCATGTTTTGTATCCAGGAGGCACCATTGGGGTAATCGGCGACAGTACGGACGGACCAATGATCGTGTCAGCGGCACGCCAGGCTGGTTTCAAAGTGGGCGCGTACGGCCCTGATGAAACGAGCGAAATGCTGCAATTAGCTGATTTTAAGATCGTCGGTGAACTGTCTGACCACGACCGGTTAACTGATTTCGCGGAGCGGTGCGATTTGGTAACTTACGATTCTCAACATCTTAGTCCTGACGTTCTATCCGTTATCGAAGGAACCACTGTGTTACCGCAGGGTTCTGATTTTCAGATGATGATGCAGGACCGTTTACTGGAGCGGGCTTTTTACGAACAGTTAAACGTTAATATTCCGCCGTACGCGACGATCGTTAGTCTTGATGACGTTTACCAATCCATTAACTCCATTGGTTATCCAAGCGTGCTTAAGCCGATTCAAAAGGATCTGGTTCACGGCCAAGAAATGACGATCCGGACCCAGACCGATATTGCGCAGGCCGCTGGTTTAATGGACTGGGGGACTTACATTTTGGAGTCCACCGTTGATTATTTGCGGGAATTTACGTTGACGGTCGCACGGGCAGCAAACGGCGAAGCCAGTCTGTTCCCGCCAGTAGAAATCAAACGCCAGAACGGGCAAATGACCTGGGCTTATCTGCCAGTGTCAGTTGATCCCGACGTTCAAGCGGAAATGGATCGCATCTGTCACGAAATCGTGGCTAACGTGAAGTACGTCGGCGTGTTTGAAGTTGATTTTATGATCAACGACAACGGGTCGATCTACGTCAAGCAGATCATTCCAACCTTTGGTGAAGCTGGCCGGATCTTTGACCGGGCAACGACCGTTAGTCAATTCGAACAGCACATTCGTGCCATTGCCGGCATGCCGCTAAGCGACGTTCAGGTGCTGAAGCCCACCGTCATGGCGGCGTTTACGCAGAATCAGGCAAGCGCCATGAGAACGCAGTGGACGCTGAAGCCTAACTGGCACTTCTACTTCTATCGTCAGGGCCATCAAGATTTGGACAGTCAAAAGCTGGCGGGTCATATTCTGGTTCAGGGCGACGATGTTAACAAACTGCTGGAGCAGCTGGAAGACACTGAGATCTGGTCACAGGGGTCAGCAGATTCTGAAATTGAATAATGAATGGGTACTCTCACAGGGGTACCTTTTTTATTGCGAACATACGTTTATTTTTTACGATAAAAGTGTTGCTTTATGATTCAAGATAGGCGACAATTTTAATAGTGATTTTAATATAATGCGCGCTGGTGGCTGTGTCATCAGCGCGGTAGTAATTGTACAAACAAGAGAGGAATAATACTGTGGCTGAATCTGCATTGTTAGCAAAACTGAATAAGGAACAACGGGAAGCCGTTGAACACACTGAGGGGCCGCTGCTGATCATGGCCGGTGCCGGCAGTGGTAAGACGCGGGTATTGACTCACCGGATTGCTTACCTGATTGAGAAGGGGATTATGCCGTGGCACGTTTTGGCCATCACCTTTACCAATAAGGCGGCTAAGGAAATGCGTGAACGGATCGTGAACTTGTTAGGACCAGAAGGTAACGATGTCTGGGCCTCAACCTTCCATGCGCTGTGCGTGCGGATCCTGCGTCGCCACGCTGATAAATTAGGCTATAACCGGGCGTTTACGATTGCTGATACCAGTGACCAGCGGACGTTGATGAAGCGGGTGCTGGCCGACATGAACGTGGACACCAAGCAGTTTGATCCACGGGCAATATTAGGTAAGATTTCCAACGCTAAAAACGAACTGAAGACACCGAAGCAGCTGGCTAAAGAAGCCGGTAATCCCATGGATGACATTACCGCGCGGGCTTACGATGCTTACCAAAATGGCCTGCAGCGTAATCAAGCCATGGATTTCGATGATCTGATCATGCTGACGATTCAGTTATTTAAAGAACACAAGGACGTGCTGGCAGAGTATCAGAAAAAGTTCCAGTACATTCACGTGGACGAATATCAAGATACCAACGACGCGCAGTATACGCTGGTGAACATGCTGGCCCAAGAACACCATAACCTCTGTGTGGTGGGTGATTCCGACCAAAGTATTTACGGTTGGCGTGGCGCGAACATTGAAAACATCATGAACTTTGAAAAGGACTATCCGGATGCTCACGTGACCATGCTGGAGCAGAACTACCGGTCGACCAAGACGATTCTGGACGCTGCTAATCAAGTGATCAAAAACAACGGCTACCGGAAGGATAAGAACCTTTGGACCGAAAATGATCAGGGTGAAAAGATTCATTATTACCGCGGTCAAAGTGAAAATGATGAAGCTCGGTACGTGGTTTCCCAGATTCAGGATTTGATGCACGAACAGCATTACCAATACGGTGATTTTGCAGTCCTGTACCGGACTAACGCCCAGTCACGGGTAATGGAAGAGACGCTGGTCAAGGCCAACGTTCCCTATACCATTGTCGGCGGCCATAAGTTCTACGACCGTAAAGAAATCAAAGACATGCTGGCGTATTTGACGCTGGTTGCCAACGGAGCTGACACCATCAGTTTGGAACGGGTGATCAACGAACCCAAGCGAGGCATCGGTAACGGCTCATTAACTAAATTACGGACATTTGCCCAGGAGAATGGCTGGTCAGAATTCGAAGCTGCCGTGAACGTTGATGTCGCTAACGATATTTCCAGCCGTGCCCGGGGTGCCATCGGCGGTTTTGCCACGACGATTCAAAAACTGCAGGCCATTGCTGGCGACAGTACGGTGACCGAACTGACCGAACAAATTTTAGATACCACCGGCTATAAAGCGGCATTGCAAGCTTCCAGAAGTCTGGAGTCAGAAACCCGACTGGAAAACATTCAGGAATTTCTGTCCGTTACCCAGAAGTTTGATGAATCTTATGATGCAGAGGGCAGTGATTCCGGTGACCGGATCGTTGATTTTCTGGCTGACTTGGCATTAGTTTCCGACCAAGACGACGTGGAAGAAGAACCGGCACAGGTCACGCTGATGACCTTGCATGCTGCCAAGGGACTGGAATTCCCAGTGGTCTTTCTCATTGGTATGGAAGAGGGAATTTTCCCGCTGAGCCGTGCCATGGAAGATCACGACCAGCTGGAAGAAGAACGGCGGCTGGCTTACGTGGGAATTACCCGTGCCAAGCAGCGATTGTTTTTGACTAACGCCTTTTCACGGATGCTTTACGGCCGTCCGCAAAGGAACCCGCAATCCCGCTTTATTGAAGAAATTGAGCCAGATCTGCTGCAAATGGATAATCGGACTAATCCCGGTGAAAACACAGCAACCTCGCTGCGAACACCGTTTGACCGGCGCACTGCATCGGCCACCGCAACCACTTATCACCAAAAACGTTCCAGTGCAGTTGCGGCTAACAGCGGTACCGGCGCTGATAAACAGGCTTGGCGGACTGGCGATAAGGTTAGTCATAAGAAGTGGGGTACTGGAACCGTGGTTAAGATCAACGGTACCGGTGAAGATATGGAACTTGATATTGCTTTCCCACAGGAAGGTGTCAAAAGACTATTAGCTGCCTTTGCACCAATCACAAAGGTGGAAGAATAACAGGGGTGTTGAAATGGAACCATCACTAGATTCTCTAACAAAAGCAGAAGCAGAGGCCTTAGCCGCGAAACTCCGTCCGCAGCTGCGTGCTTGGGGAGAGGCTTACTACAGTGAGGACGCCCCAACTGTTGAGGACTCGGTTTACGATCAAAAGTATGCTCAGCTAGTGGCAATTGAAACTAAGTACCCAGATTTGATCACGCCGGACTCGCCCACCCAAAACGTGGGCGGCGACGTCTCGTCTGACTTTTCCAAGGTGACCCATGAGATCCCGATGCTGTCATTGGGCGACGTGTTTTCCAAGGAAGAACTAGCTGATTTTGTGGACCATATTACGGAAAACGAAGCTGGTACGTATAACTGTGAGCTGAAAATCGATGGTTTAGCAATTTCGTTACGCTACGTTGACGGCAAACTCGTTCAGGGGTCTACTCGGGGCAATGGCCAGATTGGTGAAGACATTACCGCTAATTTGAAGACCATTCCGTCGATTCCCACTGAGCTGAGTCGGCCGCTGACGATCGAAGTCCGTGGTGAGTGCTACATGCCTAAAGCGTCATTTATTGAACTGAACAAGCGGCGGGATGCGGAAGGCAAATCGGTTTTTGCTAACCCGCGGAACGCGGCTGCCGGCAGTTTGCGGCAACTGAACACAAAAGTAACAGCGGAACGGAAGCTCAGTACGTTTATGTACAACGTGGCGGATTACGAACCGCTGAATACCCGGACGCAAAGCGGCCTGATCGATGAGCTGGCTGAACTGGGCTTTACCACTAACCCGAAGTACCGGGTTGCTCATAACATGGACGAAATCAACGCTTACATTGATGAATACACGCAGCAGCGTGATGATTTATCGTATGGGATTGACGGTATCGTGGTGAAAGTTAATTCACTGCCCGTTCAACGGTCAATGGGGGCCACGGTGAAGGTACCTCGTTGGGCGATTGCTTACAAGTTCCCGCCGGAGGAGGCTGAAACCGTCGTTCATGATATTGAATGGACGGTTGGCCGCACGGGTGTTGTGACGCCAACCGCAATCATGGATCCGGTTCAATTAGCCGGTACCACGGTTGCTCGGGCGACGCTGCACAACCCGGATTATTTGACTGAAAAGGATATTCGAATCAATGACACGGTGATGCTGCACAAAGCGGGCGACATTATTCCGGAAATTTCCAATTACATTGTTAGCAAGCGGCCGGCAGACAGTGAACCCTACGTCATTCCAACGCAGTGTCCATCCTGCGGCGCGGCCCTGGTTCATTTGGACGGGGAAGTTGCCCTGCGCTGCATCAACCCGCGCTGCCCAAAGCAGTTGACTGAGCAGATGACCCACTTTGCGTCACGAAATGCCATGGATATTGATGGCCTCGGTCCGCGAATCATTGGGCAATTATTTGAGAAGAAGTACGTTTCGGACGTGGCCGATTTATATGACCTGACTTTCGACCAATTAGTCACGTTAGACAAATTTGGCGAAAAATCTGCTAATAATTTATTAAATGCGCTGGATAACAGTCGCAATAATTCACTAGAACGCTTATTATTTGGATTAGGGATTCGTCACGTGGGCAATAAAGCAGCTCGGCTGATTGCTGCTCACTTTAATACCATGGCTAATGTCATGGCCGCCAGTCAGGAAGAAATCGCGGAGATCGATTCGGTCGGCGATACGATTGCTGATAGTCTGGTAACCTACTTTAGCAACGATGGCGCACGACAGCTGATTGCCGAACTGGAAGAACGCGGGGTCAACATGACGTATACGTCTGGCGCTGAACAAGCGGCACCAACTAACGGTTTCTTTAACGGTAAACGCGTTGTTTTGACTGGTAAATTAACCAACATGACCCGCGGTGAAGCTGGCGAGTGGCTGGAAGCTCAAGGCGCGGATGTCACTAGCAGCGTGTCAAAAAAGACGGATCTTGTAATCGCGGGAACCGATGCCGGCAGTAAGTTAACCAAGGCAGAAGCGCTCGACGTACCAGTCTGGAACGAGGAACGGTTTGCAGCCGAGATGGCGTCTCAGACTGAAGATGGAGGAAAGAAGTAATGAAACGATTTAAAGCCTTATTTGTAATGGCAGTCTGCGGTCTCTTATTGAGTGCCTGCGGTAATTTAGGTAGTTCTAGCGGTACCAGTACTGGCGGCAGCAGTACGAATAAAGGGACACAGCTTACCGGTCAGGCTGCTTCGGGAGATTATCAAAGCGTCATCAAAAACGGCCGGTATGTCACGAGCAAGTCTCGTCGGGTCAACGTTACACAAAACGATAATCAGTTTAACCTGAAGAGTTTCGAAAGCGGTTTGCTGACCGTTTCGAAGAAGGTTTATTCACCAAGTAAGTACATCTTTGAAGAGGGTCAATATTTAAATACCAGTACCGTGCAAAACTGGCTGGGTCGAAAGTCCAAGTCGAACCCGGATGGTTTAAATCCCGTGAACAACGGTAAAACTGGTGCGAATACCCGGAACCCGATTTACCTGCAGCAGATTGAAGAGCAGGATTTCATGAAGCAGAGCGGTAAAAAGCTGACGCTGTCGGGTGTGACGGTTGGATTAGGAATGAATTCGATTGATTATTATCAAAAAAAAAAGTTCGGTTCAACGTTCCAGACCAAAATCAGTAAAGCTGAATCTGCCCGGGAAGGACGTCAGATTGCCAATGAAGTGCTGGCACGCCTGCGTCAAAAACCAGCGCTGAAGAACGTTCCCATTACGATTGCGCTTTATCGGCAGGCGCCTAACGACAGCTTAGTCGGCGGCAGTTTCTTCTCTTATTCCAATAATAAGGGCGGTGCTACCAAGGTGAACTCGTGGAAGCCAATCAGTGAAAAGAATTACGTTTACCCAACCACGTCGTCTAAATCAAACGCTGGTAACTCAAACGACGAAGCTTCCTTTGAAAACTTTAAGAATCAGATTCAAAACTACTTCCCTAATTTGAGTGGGGTGACTGCTCAGGCACACTACACTAACAAGCAACTGACCGGGATGAACGTCAGCATTACAACGCAGTTCTACAGTGAAACGGAAATCATTAGCTTCACGCAGTATCTGCAGCAGGCAGCTCAAAAGTACTTGCCTTCCAACGCGCCAATTGACATTACCGTCAGTTCAACCGAAGGGGTTCAAAGTTTCTTGAGCCGTGACAATGGCCAAAAGAAGTTTACCTCTCACGTCTTTAACAGTTATTGATAAAAAATTTGGCTTAACTCAAAATAGCACCGGTTCGGACTCAGAAACCGGTGCTATTTTTTGTTAGAATGTGGTAGTATATTTGATGTGTAGCGTAATTTACGCAGAATACTTGTGAAAGAGGGAAACTTGATGGCAAGTCGAATTGATCAAGACCAGGTACAGCACGTTGCCTCGTTAGCGAAGTTAAGTCTGAGCGACGATCAACTGAAGTACTTTACCACCCAATTAGATGAAATTATTGGGTTATTTGAAACCTTAAACGAAGTCGATACTGAAGGTATCGAACCAACTTCAAGCGTCAGTGACCAGATCAACGTTATGAGAGAAGACGTTGCCGATAACTGGGGCCAGCGTGATGCTTTATTGGCTAACGCACCAGAATCTGAAAAAGGCTATATCAGAGTACCAACTATTATTGATGAAAGTGAGGATGAGTAGAAACAATGAACTATTTCGAAAAAGATCTCACATCGCTGCATGATGACTTAGTGGCCAAAAAAATCAGTGTCACTGATTTAGTAAAGGCTACCTTTGATAACATTGCAGCTACTGATCCTGACTTGAACGCTTTTTTGACGCTTAACAAGGACGCAGCTTTGAAGAAGGCTGCTGAAATGGATGAAAAGGGCGTTGATGCAGATAACGTTCTGGCTGGTATTCCACTGGCAATCAAGGACAATATCGTGACCAAGGGACTGACAACAACAGCTGCTTCTAAGATGCTGGAAAACTTCGTGCCAGTTTACGATGCAACGGTTGTTAGCACCCTAAATGATAAGGGCATTATTAACGTCGGCAAGACCAACATGGATGAATTCGCCATGGGCGGTTCAACCGAAAATTCAGCTTTCAAAACCACTAAAAACGCATGGGATTACACCCGCGTACCCGGTGGTTCATCAGGTGGTTCAGCAGCTGCTGTGGCCTCTGGTGAAGTGATCGCTGCCTTCGGTTCCGATACCGGTGGTTCGATTCGTCAGCCATCATCATTTAACGGGATCGTTGGGATGAAGCCAACTTACGGCCGAATTTCACGGTGGGGCCTGATTGCCTTTGCCTCAAGCCTTGATGAAATTGGTCCAATGACCCGGACAGTTAAGGATAACGCTATTTTGCTATCCGCTGTTGCCGGTCATGATGACCATGATCTGACCACTTCAACTAAAGAAGTGCCGGATTTTGCTGCCGAACTGAACGACCAGACCAGCGTTAAGGGTATGAAAATCGGTTTACCTAAGGAATTCTTAGGCGAAGGTGTCGACCAAGAGGTTAAAGACGCTATTTTGGCCGCTGCTGATAAATACCGTGAACTGGGTGCAACGGTTGACGAAGTTTCATTGCCGCATAATAAGTACGGCGTTGCCGCTTACTACATTATTGCCAGTTCTGAAGCTTCATCTAACCTGCAACGGTTTGATGGTATTCGTTACGGTCACCGTTCTGATAACGTCAAGAATCTGGAAGACGTTTACGTGAACTCCCGTACCGAAGGCTTTGGCGATGAAGTTAAGCGTCGGATCATGCTGGGGACGTTCTCGTTGTCAGCCGGTTTCTACGATGCTTACTTCAAGAAGGCCGCTCAAGTCCGGACGTTGATCATCAACGATTTTCAGGCGGTATTAAAGGATCACGACTTTATCATGGGCCCAGTTGCCCCAACACCAGCCTTTAAGATTGGTGAAGAAATCTCTAACCCGATGACGATGTACATGAACGATATTTTAACCATCCCCGTTAACCTTGCTGGCTTGCCAGGAATGTCGATTCCTGCCGGTTTTGCCAAGGGTATGCCAGTGGGCATGCAGCTGATCGGTCGGCCATTTGACGAAAGTACGCTTTACAAAGCGGGCTACGTCTTTGAACAGGCCACTGATTTCCATAAACAAACACCTAAGCAAGGGGGCAATAACTAATGAATTTTAAAACAACTATCGGACTTGAAGTCCACGTTGAATTAAAAACAAATTCAAAGATCTTTAGCCCATCTCCCGTTGAGTTTGGGGACGAACCTAACGCTAACACCAACGTCATCGATTGGGGTTATCCTGGGGTTTTGCCAACCACTAACAAGGGTGTTGTCAAAAGTGGTATCATGGCGGCTTTAGCACTTCACGCGCAAGTTGAACCGCACACTCATTTTGACCGGAAGAACTACTTCTATCCTGATAACCCTAAAGCTTACCAAATTACGCAATCTGATAAGCCAATTGCTCACGATGGCTGGATTGAAATTGACGTTGACGGTGAAAAGAAGCGGGTCGGAATTGCCGAAATGCATATTGAAGAAGATGCCGGTAAGAACACCCACGAACGCGACTATTCATACGTTGACTTGAACCGTCAGGGGACGCCGCTGATTGAAATCGTGTCGAAGCCGGAAATTGCTTCGCCTGATGAAGCCTATGCTTATCTAGAAGCTCTTCGTCAACGGATTCAATTTACCGGGATCTCTGACGTGAAGATGGAAGAAGGTTCCATGCGTGTCGATGTCAACATCTCGATTCGTCCGGAAGGTCAAAAAGAATTTGGGACTAAGACCGAGCTGAAGAACTTGAACTCCTTCAACTACGTTCGTAAAGGTTTGGCATTTGAGGAACAGCGTCAGCAGCGCGTGCTCATGTCTGGCGGTCAGATTCAGCAAGAGACCCGTCGGTTTGACGAAAACACCGGTGAAACCGTGCTGATGCGTGTCAAGGAAGGTTCCGATGATTATCGTTACTTCCCAGAACCCGATTTACCAGCACTGAACATCAGCGACGAATGGGTCAACGAGATCGGTGCTGAAATGCCCGAAATGCCAGGCAGCCGTCGTCAGCGTTACGTCAAAGAACTTGGTTTAACCGACTACGATGCCATGGTTGTTACTCAAACCAAGGAAATGGCTGATTTCTTCGATGAAACCGTCAAGCTTGGTGCTGATCCAAAGTCAGCTGCTAACTACCTTCAAGGTGACGTTAATGCCTTCCTGAACGAACAGCATGCCGACTTGCAGGATACTAAATTGACCCCTGCTAACCTGGCTGGGATGATCAATTTGATCACTGACGGAACCATTTCATCTAAGATGGCCAAAAAGGTCTTCAAAGCAATCACCCAAGGTAAGGAACCAAAGGCGTTTGTTGAAGAAAAGGGTCTGATTCAATTATCTGATCCGGCTAAGCTGCAACCAATCATTGATGCCGTACTGGCTGATAACCAGCAATCAATCGATGACTACAACAACGGTAAAGACCGTGCCGTTGGTTATCTCGTCGGTCAAATCATGAAGCAGACTCACGGTAAGGCTAACCCGCAAGTGGTTAACAAGTTGCTGATTGCTTCACTTAAAAAGTAAACGTAGTTGTTTAATAATGGAGGGAAACACTTATGCGGAAACGTGCGCGAGTGATATATAATCCTTCGTCTGGCCGGGAGGCTTTGAAGAAGGATATGATCGATATTTTAGGAGTCTTTGAGCAGGCGGGGTACGAAACCAGTGCGTTTGCCACGACACCGGCTCCTAATTCGGCACGTGACGAAGCCGAACGGGTGAGTCGCGAAGGCTTTGATCTAGTTGTGGCAGCTGGTGGCGATGGGACTATTAATGAGGTCGTCAACGGAATCGCCGGCTTGAAGAAGCGGCCCAAGATGGCTATTATTCCAGCCGGTACCACCAACGATTACGCCCGTGCACTGCGTATTCCGCGTGAGGATCCGTTAGCGGCGGCGAAAGTCGTTTTAAAGAATCAAACGATCAAAATGGACATTGGCCTGGCAGGGAAAAAATACTTTGTCAACATTGCCGGTGGCGGTCGTTTGACTGAGTTAACCTATGAAGTACCGTCAAACCTGAAAACGTTGTTTGGTTACCTGGCTTACCTGGTAAAGGGTGCGGAACTATTACCGCGAATTCGACCATTCAAGGTTGATCTGAAATACGATGGTGAAGAATACGACGGCGAAGCATCCATGTTTTTCTTAGCGCTGACCAATTCGGTTGGGGGCTTTGAACAGATTGTTCCGGATGCCTCGTTAAACGACGGTAAGTTCACCATGATCATTGTCAAAACCAGTAACTTAGCTGAAATTTTGCGTCTTTTGACCCTCGTGTTAAACGGCGGCAAGCACATTAACGATCCGCGGATTATTTATCGTAAAGTGCATAAGGTTGAAGCTAAACCTAAGGGTGACTCTAAGATCATGATCAATTTGGATGGCGAATATGGCGGCGATGCCCCAATGACCTTTGTTAATCTGAAGCAGCATATCGAAACTTATGCTAATTTAGATGCTATTCCAAACGCACAGGTAGAAACTGAAACCCCTGAAGTACTTGAAGCTGAGCGTAAATTCTTGGCGGGTGTTCAAGAACTGCCAGAGGGCCAAGAAACAAAGAAATAGTATTTTAGGTATGAATTGAGAGGGTTTTGCTGTATGATACGTAAGGCAGCAAAACCTTTCTTTTGGTTAAAACAAGGAGATTTTAATGAAAATACAAGCACCAGTAGCAAAAAACGAAACGTATACGGGTACCGTTATGGACCTGACCTATGAAGGTAACGGCGTGGTTAAGATTGACAATTACTCATTGTTTATCGCTAACGCTTTACCCGGTGAAGAGATTAAATTCGTGGTTACAAAGGTCGGCAAGAGCTTTGGCTTTGGCCGTGTCCTGGAACATTTGACCACCTCACCAGACCGGGCCGAAATCGACGTTAAGGATCGTAAGCTCGCACAAGCGGGTATTGCTCCCTTACAGCACATGAAGTATCCGGCACAACTGCGTTTCAAACAGCATCAGATTCAATCGTTATTGGCCAAGAATAAACTTGACCTGAGCGTGTCTGATACGATTGGTATGGAAACCCCTTACCATTACCGTAATAAGGCTCAAATCCCTGTTCGGATGGTTAAGGGTCAGTTGGAAACTGGTTTTTATCGCCAGCATTCCCACGATTTAGTACCGTTGACTGATTTTTATATCCAAGATCCAAGAATCGACAAGGCCATTGTCATCGTACGAGATATTTTACGTGCCGAGGGTATTCCAGCCTATGATGAACGTACTCACAAGGGCATTATTCGTAACGTGATGGTTCGTCAGAGTTACTACGAAAAAGAAATGATGATTGGTTTGATCACCAATTCTCACACGCTGCCTCGTTCAAAGGAAATCGTTGCTCAGATTTCTGAAGAACTGCCAGAAGTGACTAGCATTATTCAAAACGTTAACAACCGGCCAACCAACGTGATTATGGGACCCATCACCAACGTGCTGTATGGTGAACCCGTTATCCATGATTCACTATTAAGCAACCGCTTTGAAATTTCTGCTCGGTCATTTTACCAGGTTAATCCAGTGCAGACTGAAAAGCTCTACCAATTGGCCATTGACCGTGCCGGCTTAACTGGCAACGAAACTGTTATCGATGCTTATTGCGGGATCGGTACGATTTCCTTAGCAATGGCGCGTCATGCTAAAGAAGTCTACGGGGTTGAAGTGATTTCCACCGCTGTGGAAGATGCCAAGAAGAACGCAAAGCTGAACGGCTTAACAAACCTGCATTTTGAAACCAATAAGGCCGAGTACCAAATGGCTGAATGGCAAAAGCAAGGCTTAAAGCCGGACGTCATCGTTGTTGATCCGCCACGTAAGGGGTTGGATGAAACGTTGATTGAAAGTGCGGCCGCAATGCAGCCAAAGAAGATCGTTTACGTTAGTTGTAACCCATCAACACTGATTCGTGATATTCAGCGCTTTGGTGATGAAGGCTACCACGTGACTGAACCTATTCAGCCCGTTGACCAATTCCCGCAAACGCCGCATATTGAATCTGTGACGTTGTTGGAGAAAGATTAAAGATTTGCAAACAAACGATTCGAAATACAATTCGAAATTGATAAGGATGGGCAAGCTTTCTTGACTCAACTAAGATGAAGATGTTTATCCAATTCAATACTTGTATCTAGCCTAAAGCCGGCCATAACTCAGATTTCGGCCAAACAACAAGATAGCGACCAGTTTTCCAAGTTCAGGAAACCTGTCGCTATCTTGTTGTTTTCTGGAATCTAACCGAGTTATGACCTGGTCTCTTTTTTATTATTTCAAGCCCTTGATTACTCACTATGTTTTAATCTATAATCTATTCAACGTAACCACACACAAACGGGGGATCTCGGATGTTAGACAATTTATTGAGCGTTATTAAAGCAGAAGGCGTCAGCGAGCAACTGTATCATGGCCTAGTCGGGCTGGAAATTGAAGAGAATCGGGTCAATAAAAAGGGTCAGCTTAGTCGTGAACCGCACCCGCAAATGCTGGGTTCACGCTCGTTTCATCCTTATTTACAGACGGATTTTGCGGAGAGCCAGGGGGAATTAATTACGGATCCCAATCCGAATATCGGCGGCGTTCTGGATCAGTTGGACACGCTTCAGACTGTTTTCTATCGCTCATTACAGGGGGGCGACCAGATTTGGCCATTGAGTATGCCACCACGGGTCAGTAAAGATGATATTGACTATATTACTGCCCATTTTGGCCGACCTGCTTATGCCGACTACCGGGATTATCTCACCAAAAAATACGGTGTCAGCGCGCAACTGCTAACTGGGGTGCACTTGAATTACAGTATTCCGGACCCGGTGATCAACCGGCTATACGCGCATTATGAAGACGAATTTGATCAGGTAACTGATTTTCGGAACGCGCTGTATTTCAGAATGGCACAAAACTTGGTCTTGAACCGCTGGCTGGTGACTTATCTGTTTGGCGCGTCACCGGTGGCAGAAGCTGGCTTCTTTGATCAACTTCCGGAAGACCTCACGCACCCGGTGAGAAGTATTCGCAACAGCCATTATGGCTATGCTAATCTACCAGATGATGGTGTTGACGCAACCATTTACCAGTCGTTACCGCACTTTGTGGATCGCTTAACGGATTTAATTAAGACTAAAAAGCTGTACAGCCAGGCTGAATTTTACGGGCCGGTGCGTCTACGGGGGATGGATAACCTTAACGATATCTCAACTAAGGGGGTTCGCTACCTCGAATTTCGCGGTATTGACACCACGCCTTTCCGTTCAAACGGAATCAGCCGGCACGCGCTTTACTTGATGAAGCTGCTGTTTATTTACGCCCTGGTGACACCCGTGGACGATGATCAAATTGCCGGCCAGTTAAAGCAGGCAGAAGCCGATAATGAGCGGGTGGCACTAGAAGAACCTTCACAAGCCACGTTTAAGGCTGCTGAAGGACAACGGCTTTTCCATCAGCTACATGAACTGGCAGAGGATTTGAATGCTCATACCGAGTTAATTAACGCGATTGACGACTTTGCCGAAGTGGTCAGCCATCCAGAATTGACGCCATCAGCTAAACTGGAAAGTCATTTAGATAAGAATGGCAGCCTGATGAGCTTTGCTAAGCAAAGAGCGACCGATTGGAAGGCAGAACGGGTGGGCACGAATCAGCTGCTGCCAAGAATGTCGCGGCTGTCTGCTAACGCTCAAGAACTTATCTTCCGCGCGGTTCAACTAGGGATCCGTTACTTCGCGGTTCGTGACGAGAATGGCGCCATTATGCTGATGCTGACGTTTAACTCCATCACGCAGGTCATTGAAGCCGACCGAGTTTCCGATGAGCCCGCAACGGAATACTTGAAGCATATGTTTCCAGATCTGCCGTTACCGGACACGGACAATGATCAAGCAATTTAATCACTGATTAGTAAAAAAACTGTTTCTAAGCTCATCACTTAGAAGCAGTTTTTTTGCGACTTACTATTTGGTTTATTTTGCCCGTTTGTGTTGATGATAGTAATAAACGGGAATACCGATCCCCGTTAATACTAGGCCAGTAATCGCTAAGCCAGTCTGCGTCCAAATTGTAACGATCAGAATAAACAAACCACCAAGAATTGCGATGATTGGAATCACTGGATAACCGGGTACTCGGTACGGTCTCGAGAGTTCTGGCTCCCGCTTCCTTAAGATAAACAGGGCGATAAACAGTAGCACGTTAAAGATCCACATGACAAATACCAGCATATCCGTCAGGGTATCAAAGGATCCCATGAACATCATAATGATGGCAACGCCAAGCTGTACTAAGCCAGCAAAGTAAGGCACATAGGTTTTCCGGGATATCAACCGTAACTGTTTACTGAAGGGCAGTGAATCTTCGGTAGCCATGGCGAAAGGGACGCGCATTCCGGTTAGGGTATAGCCGTTGATAGCACCATAAACAGAAACTAGGATGCCGATGGTCACGAGCTTACCACCAATGGAGCCGAAAATCATTTCCGCCGTTTCTGAAGCGGTGTTCAGATTGCCAGCGATGTGGTTGATTGGCATGCTCTTCAAGAAGACAAAGTTGACAATTGCGTAAATGATGGTGATGAAGACCAGTCCCAAAACGATGGCCCGAGGGAGGTCCTTTTCGGGGTGTTTCATTTCACCCGCAACGTTACCAATGCTAATCCAGCCGTCATAGGCAAACATGGTGGCTAATAGGCCACTGCTAAACGCGGTCCAAAAGTTGAGGTGCGGACCAGCAGTGATTGGAACCAGTGAAACAGCCACGTGGGCTTTTGAGAACAGTCCGAAAACGACAATGATAAAAATCGGAATCAGTTTAAAAACCAGCGTGATTGATTGCAAAGCACCGCCAACTCTTGCACCCATAAAGTTAATCAGGGTAATGCTTAAACCGCAGGCAATAGCGATTGGTAAATGCCAAACCAGCGGCAGACTAAAGAGGTTTAAGACTTGGGTAGAGAAGATGATCGACAGTGCTGCAATGTTAGCTGGATAGTAAACTAAAATCAGTGCCCAGCCCATCAGGAAACCGGGGAGTTTGCCATAAGTGTATTCAATGTACTTGATTGCACCGCCAGTTCGCGGAATTGCTGCGGCTAGTTCTGCAACGGATAAGCCGGCACAAATGGTGAGCAGCCCGCCTAAAATCCAGGCAGCCAAGGTCATACTGGCAGAGCCGGTCACTTCGACGACACTGGCGACTTTGAAGAAGACGCCTGCGCCAATAACGGTTCCCATCACGGTTGATAGGGCGGTAAATAAACCGATCTCACGTTTTAATTTTGGTTCACTCAAAATAACTTCCGTCCTTCCAGATTCAATAGCAACCAATTATAGCAAAGAAAAACCCCGGTGACAACGCACCGGGGAAGGGTTTCACATTAGAAATTCATGATAATTATTAGTGGAAAAACATGTTAAGAATCATAACCATGCAGATCCCGACAACTGAGATCACCGTTTCAAGCACCGTCCAAATGGAGAGTGTTTGCTTAACTGTCAAATCAAAGTATTCTCGGAACATCCAGAACCCTGCATCGTTAACGTGTGAAGCGGCTAATGAACCGGCACCGATGGCTAGAACCATCAGGGCAGGATCAACACCGGCAGCTGACATCAACGGTGCCACGATACCAGCTGCGGTCAAAGCAGCCACGGTAGCAGAACCTAGGGCAACCCGGAGAACAACGGCGACCAACCAACCAAGAATCAGCGGACTGATACTTGAATTGGTGAAGATCTTGGCAACTTCATTACCAACACCACCGTCGATCAGCACTTGCTTGAAGGCACCGCCACCACCAATAACTAATAGCAGCATTGCAATTGATTTAACGGCGTTTTCAACGGTTTCCATGATATCCTTAGTCGCCCGTTTACGAGCCCAGCCCATTGACCACATTGCAAACAGCAGTGAAATCAGCATGGCAATGGCGGGATCACCAATGAAGGCAACGAGTTGATCCAGCATTGACGGATTCTTAGTTGGGGTGGTACCACCGTCAACAGTCATCTTATAGATGGTCGTGATGGCCATCAGTATCACTGGGAACAGTGAAGTCAAAACGGATACGCCAAAGCTTGGTTCGTCTTCGGGTGCCATTTCCTTAACTTCACCTAAAGAACTCAGATTACCCTTTTGCTTGAAAGCAGATGGGGCAAATTTTTCGGCTAACTTCGTGAAAAGCGGGCCGGCAATGTAGGCAGCGGGAACGGCAACGATAATACCGAAGAGCAGCACCTTACCATCACTAGCGCCCAAAGCTGCGGCAATGGCAGTTGGTGCTGGGTGAGGCGGTAAGAATCCGTGGGTAACTGACAGCGCGGCTGCCATTGGGATCCCAAGGTACAGAATTGGGACTTCGGCTTCAACGGCAATCGCAAATACGATAGGAACTAACAGAACCATACCAACTTCGAAGAACAAAGCGATACCAATAATGAATGAGGCAAGCATAATAGCTAATTGAAGTCGTTTTCTACCAAATTTGTTGATTAAAGTTGTGGCAATTTTGTGCGCACCACCGGCATCGGCAACTAACCGACCCAGCATGGCACCGAAACCAAAGACCAGTGATAATTCACCTAATTGACTGCCAATACCAGTTTCAATACTGGTAGCAATCTTGGTAAGTGGCATACCAAGAAGAATGGCAGTTAAAGCAGAGGTTAAAATCAGGGATACGAAGGTGTTCATTTTGAATTGAATAATCAAAACTAACAGGAATAGAATCCCGATAACTAAAGCTAGTATTTCCATAGTTAGAAAACCCTTTCAGAAATCGATTTAAGAAAAGTCCCCCTCGAGACAATTCCTAGTGACGAAAAACGAAACCCTTTTTGAAATTTAAAGATGACACCCAAAATTAATTAAAGATCGTTATCAGCTGCTTTTTTCTTAGCATCCTGACTGCGTTGAAAATCGGCAATGGCTTTGTATTCAGTCTGTAAATGCCGACTTAAACGGATATAGATTGGGACCAGTGCCCGGTAAGCTTCGTAGGTTTCGGGGTTGGGATGGTGGACGTTGGTGACGCCAACGAACTTCTTAACTTCGCTGAGATCATCGATTAACCCAAGGCTGTACATGCCAAGAACGGCAGCGCCTAAAGCGGTTCCCTCAACACTTTCTGGAATGGTAACGTCCTGTTCAAAAATATCGGCTAACATTTGACGCCAGAGTGCTGAACGGGCAAAGCCACCGGTGGCCTGGATGCTGACGGGTTTGCCGACAACTTCTTCCAGTGCGATCAGCACGGTGTAGAGGTTATAAACGATACCTTCCAGCGCGGCACGAACCATGTGGGCACGGGTGTGCTTACGGGTCAGGCCGAAGAAGGAACCGCGGGCGTTAGCATCCCAGATTGGTGCCCGTTCGCCGCCAAGAAATGGGTGGAAAATCAGGCCATCAGAACCAGCCGGAATCTTCGAAGCAATTTCAGTTAATAGATCGTAGCTGTCGATCTTCATCTGTTCGGCAGTGATCTTTTCTGGAGCAAATAACTGATCACGGACCCAGCGGAAGACGATACCACCGTTGTTAACTGGTCCGCCAACGACCCATTTATTTGGTGCCAGGTAGTAACAGAAGACCCGTCCCTTAGGATCGATCTTTGGTTTGTCGGTAACGACCCGGACAGCACCGGAAGTTCCGATAGTGACCGCCACAACACCAGGATCAATGGCGTTAACGCCTAAGTTGGCCAGTGGACCATCAGAAGCACCCATCACAAATGGCGTGTCAGGATCGATGCCGATCACCTTAGCGTAATCAGCATTCATTCCTGAAACCGTGTCGGTCGTATCAACTAGTTCTGGTAATTGTTCACGGGAAACGCCGGCCAGTTCCAGGGCCTGATCGTCCCAATCCATTTTGAAAATGTTGAACATCCCAGTCGCGTTAGCGATGGAATAGTCTTCCTTCAAGACACCGAACAGCTTGTAAATCACATACTCTTTGATGCCAACGAACCAGCGGGCCTTATCGAAGAGATCCTTGTGCTCATTACGCAGCCAGATTAATTTGGTAAAGGGAGTCATTGGGTGAATTGGGGTACCGGTTTTCTCATAAATCTGCTTACCAATACCGTTTTCACGCAACTCATCGGCGTACTTCACTGCCCGGTTGTCGGCCCAGGTGATCGCCCGGGTCATTGGTTTATGATCTTTGTCCAGCAAGATCAGACTGTGCATGGCAGCTGAGAAGGAGACACCCTTCAGTTCGCCCGCATTTAAGTTTGCTTTACGTAAAACAGTGGTTAAACCATCAACGATTGCGGAGAAAATCTCATCTGGATCCTCCTCTGCCATATCGGGAACGTCCTGATAAAGCGGATACAAATTATTGGAATAGCCTTGTACTTTGCCGACATTGTCGAACAATACGGTTTTGACACTGGTTGTTCCTATATCAACACCGATCATATAGTCCATTTTTCTATGACTCCCTTTCTAATTTGTCCTGGTAATGTGAGTGTAAGGTACTTTTAAACCGTTTACAAGAATTCACATTTAAAATGAGCTTTTTAATTGAGCCAACCCGTTCATTATATGAAAAAATATTTCACAATTCAAGTGTCTACTAGAAAATTATTTACAAATCAGTGAGTAATGGCTAGAATGTTCGGTAGAAGGTTCATGAGATTCCGTACCAATTTAAATTCTGGGTGGTAAAATATACCAGAATACTATTAAATGCAGGGTTAGAACTTATCTTGTATAGATGGCGTTATGTTAACGGTAGGGTATAATTAGTTGAGTGAGTTTCAATGTAGGAGGCTGTCAATTTGGCACAATCAGCGATTAGTAGCATCAGGTCTTACTATCCCAATTTAAGCAAACTGCATCAAAAAATTGCGGATTATATTTTTGCTCAGCCACAAATGGTAAGTGACTTAACCATTAATGAACTGGCGGAAAAGGTGAGTGTCTCAACCGCGTCAATTTCGCGTTTTGCGAAAGCGGTGGGCTATTCCAGCTTTCGGGAGTTCAGCTTAGACCTGGCAAATATTCCCGCGGACGTTAACCGCAGCAGTATGTTTAAAAAGGTCAAACCGGACGATACCCCAAAAGAAATGGCTGAAAAAACTTTCCAGGCAATGATCGATGCCTTGATCTCGACGCAGTCGCTGCTGCACAACGACGAGTTAGAAGAAATTTCTAACACCATTTTAAAGTGTCACCAGCTGGCTTTCTTTGGACTTGGTGGGTCGTCAGTTGCCGCGTTAGACGGCTACCATAAATTTTTGAGAACTTCTATTAACAGTGAATACTATCCTGATTTTGACGTGCAGCTGATGCAGGCAGCCAAAATGGATGAGCACGACTGTGCCATCATGATTTCCCATTCTGGTGAAAACCAGCAGACGCTGACTGTTTTAAAGCAGCTTCATAATAACCACGTGCCCGTGATCGCCATTACCAGTTATGGCCGTTCCTCGCTGGCGCAGCGGGCGGACATGGTGCTGCTGTCCTTAGCTGATCAGATGTCCACTGCTTCAGATTCGATGTATACCCTGATTGCTCAACTGGCGATGATCGACAGTTTATTCACCATTGTTGCCGTAAAGCTGTCCAACAAGACGGAAACCGTTATGAGCCGGGTCAAGGAAGCTATTGATCAAACCCGGACTTAACTACTTCTTAACTCCGCGACTTTCGCAAAGCATGGTAAAATGAGTACCATAAAGGGACAAGGGATGAGCAGGTGTGAAACGACGACGGATTGAACCCATTTATACAAATACGTACAAACAGTTGCGTAACCGTTCCCGACGATTACGCTTCTTTTCAATTTTGCTGATATTGATTGTGATCATTGGCGGCTGGTTTGGCTATCAGCACTATCGCGACCAGCAGCTACGCCAGTACCCGGTGAAGGGGGTCACGCTGAATCAAGCAAACGGTTTCGTAGATTTTCAGCAGCTAGCGCATCAAGGGTATCAATTTGCCTATCTGCGTGCGACTTCTGGAGCCACTTACACGGATGACCAATTTCAAAGCAACTATGATCGTTCACAGGGGAGCAACCTGGAGATTGGGGTTTATCACGTCTATAGTTACACGACTTCACCGGTGGATCAGCTAAAAAACTTTGAGCAGGAAGTTGACCAGCGCAAGGGTCAGTTGCCAGTCGCTGTTCAAGTCACTACCTATGGCAACTATGATGCCAGGTATTTAGAGGGGGCAAAACCGCGGCAAAAACTGCAGCAGTTTATTTCCCTGGTGCAGCAACGCTATAATAAACGAATTATTATCTGGTGTACGCCAACGGTTTGGCGGGCCCTGGCAGATTCTTCGCTTGGGCGGTATAACAACTGGCTGCAAACCGGCAGCCTGAGCCGTCAGAGTAAGCAGACCGCCTTTATTGAATACAATCAAAACGCAACGGTTAAGTTGAACGGTCAGTCTCAAACGGTGGGAGCTGCCGTGTTTAACGGTTCACAGCACCGGTGGAATACGTGGATCACTAATTAATAACGATATAAAAAACAGCTTTGCTACCTCGTCCATATCGGACGGTTAACAGAGCTGTTTTTAGTTACTTATTCGTGTTGGAAACGATATAGTAAATGACGTCGTCAGCTTCATCAAACATTTTAACTGGCGTATTGTTATCCGCTGTAATCGTGATGTGATAGCCATAATGATCTAATAAGACCAGCGTGTCTTCACTCAATGAAACAACTTTACAGGGAATCGTGCGGTGATCGATACTGATTGTCAAATCGGGCCCGATGACCAGCGAATGAGTTCTGGCGGTTTCTGAATGCCGCAGTTTCCACGAACCAATAAAAATCATCGGCGAACAATCAGGGTTATCAGCGGCGTGCTTAGATAACCGTTGAGAAGACCGCATAAAATTTTGCAATTTTGCTCGACTTGACTGGATAAAGTCTTTTGCGTTCATCATATGGCCTCCTCACTCTTATTCTGAACTAATTTTAACATGTCTATAAGTTAATTCCTTGTTCTTTAACTTAATTTTAAAAATAAAACAGAGTTCTAATTATCATTTGAGTTCGGAACTGCTATCATGGAGTTAAAAGCAGAAAGAGGGGCGTTTTTAATGATAAACTTTGGCATCATCGGTACTAACTGGATTACTCAGCAATTCGTGGAGGCTGCTCAAACTTCTGGATTGTACCAGTTAACCGGAGTCTATTCAAGACACCAGGATACTGCAAACCAATTTAGTCAGAAAAACGGCGGTGCGGCAACCTATACTGACCTGGACCAATTCTTTGAAAAAGGTCAGTTCGACACGGTCTATATTGCATCACCCAACAGTTTACATTTCGAACAGGCACAACAGGCTATTGAGGCTGGAAAAAACATTATTGTTGAGAAGCCGGCTTTTGAAAATCAGGCACAGATGGAGCGAATTCAAGAATTACTCAAGCAGCACCCGGAACTGCACTATTTCGAAGCTGCTCGCAACATTCACACGCCGAACTTTCACGCCATTGAAGCGCAGCTAAAGAAGATGCCAGTGGTTCAGGGCGCGAACTTTACTTATATGAAGTACAGTTCGCGGTATGATCAAGTTCTTGAGGGTAAGGAACCCAATGTCTTTTCACTGAAGTTTGCTGGCGGGGCACTGCAAGATCTCGGCGTTTACCCGCTCTATGATGCTATTGCACTGTTTGGGATGCCGAATGAGTTCAACTACTTCCCAGAGTTTATTCAGACCGGTGTCGATGGCAAAGGGGTCGCTATCTTGCAGTATGGTGAATTTAACGTCACTTTGAACTTCGGTAAAACGACTAATTCGTATATGTCGTCTGAAATATATGGTTTGAAGGATACCATTGAGATCGATGATGCGGGTGAACTTGGTGAAGTGAACTACTTTGATTCAACTGGCAAGAAAACGCAAATCAGCGAACCCGTTACTGAAAACGTGATGCTGCCCGAAGTGCGTGACTTTGCTCGAGTGCTTAACGAACCTGGGAACATCCAGTATCAAACCGATTATCTGCGGTGGCTGAATCTGAGTGTCCAGGTCAACAAAATGCTGTTTAACCTACGTCAGTCTGGTAAGATTGTTTTTTACGATGAACGTGACAACTAACGAGAAATGAGGGGATCCCATTATGATTCCACAATTTAAAAATCAATTTGAAAAGTTAGGCTTTGATGAATTATCACCGATTCAGTCAGCAGTTTATGAGCCATTGAAGAATGGCGACAGCGTGCTGGGACTAGCACCAACCGGTTCTGGGAAAACGCTGGGATTTGTTGTGCCAGTGCTTGAACGTTTGGCTCCAGGCCAGGGAATTCAGGCAGTTATCATTGCGCCGTCACAGGAACTAGCCATGCAGTTAACCCACGTCACCCGCAGCTTTGCGACTTTAGTGGGCATGCAAGTAACTTCAATTACAGGTGGTGCTAACGTTAAGCGGCAGCTGGAACAGCTCAAAAAGCACCCCGAAATTGTGATTGGGACACCGGGTCGAATCCTGAATTTGATTGAAGACCGGAAACTTAAAACCCATGATGTTCAAACGGTGATCGTGGATGAAGCGGATGATTTGCTGGAGGGTGAAACCTTTGATGCCGTTCGGACAATTTTGCAAAACGTGCCGTCCGAAGTTCAAATGGGCTTCTTCTCAGCAACCGAAACACCAATTCTAGAAGAATTGCAAAAGTGGTTTGGGACACCGGTAACCCGAGTGGATGTTCGCAATATTGACCATACTCAGGGTGAAGTCCGTCACGGCATGCTAGAGGTTTCAAACCTGAAAAAAGCTGGTATGCTGGGAAAATTAACTTCCGTTAAGCAGTTTAAGGCGCTGGTATTCTTTAATCACGTGGGTGCTTTACAGCAAACTAAGAGCTGGCTCATGCATCACCACGTGCCGGTGGCAACGTTATCGGCTAATCAGCGTCAGACGGAACGGCAAAAAGCCTTGACTGACTTTCGGTTAGGTCGAGTTAAATTGCTGTTATCCACCGATGTCGCTGCTCGTGGTCTGGATATCGCTAAGCTGCCAGCAGTGGTTAACTTCGATTTACCAGATAGCGCCATCAGCTACACCCACCGGGTTGGCCGAACTGGCCGAATGGGTGAGCCGGGACAAGTGGTCAACTTTGGTGACGACCACGATCTTCGGGACTTAAAGCGGATGCTGAAGGATACTAACTATGACCTGGTGTCCGTTTACTATCAGGATCACCAGTTAAGTACCAAGCGCCCTGTTCAGCAATCATTTGATGCGGATCAGACGGATGCACCTGAGGCTAAAGTTGCCGGCGAAGTGCGCACGGATCCTACGGCGATGCAGCCAGCAAGCCGGAAACCAAGGGTTAAGGCGTCTCTGCCGCAACCAATGAAGAAAAAGAAGGGGCACAACAAGCATTCTAAGCGTAAAGGGATGCGTCATAAGCGCGAAGAACAGGCCGATTAAAGCGTAAAAAATAACCTGATCTGCAGTCAATTTTCACTGCAGATCAGGTTATTTTAGTTGTCGCATGACCCCACCCGGACTCGAACCGGGATCAGCCGCTTAGGAGGCGGGTGCCCTATCCAGTTGTGCTATGGGGCCAAAAAGCACACTGAACATTTTCTCATGGATTAAGCACGTTGTAAAGGATAGTTCAGTTTAACCATTAGTTGGTTCAGCAATAACTAGCACGTTTGTCAGAGCGTTACGGACGACGGCAGCGGTAGTAGAACCCACCAATAGCCGGTCGATAGCGTCAGTACCTGATTTACCCATGACAATTAGATCAACGTCGTGGCTTTCAGGATATTCAACGGCGATCACCTGCTTCGGACTGCCATGAAGAATTTCCGTTTTAGCGGTCACACCAGCGTCATCAGCCATCTTTTGGCCTTCAGCTAAAATCGCCGTTGCGCGGTCGTTTAATTCTTTGTAATAACCGCCAGTATTAGCGATACCAGTTCCGGTAACCGTGTAGATCAGCCGTTTATCGTCAGCGACGTTAACGATGGTCAGTTCAGCATTAAACTGCTTAACCAGCTTTAGCGCTTCAGAAAGTGCTAACTTAGAATTATGACTGCCATCAAGCGGAACAACAATATGATTGTACATATTATCAACTCTCTTCTGAATTTTATTACTAAGTATGATTAGCTTAAGTCCATTGTGAAACATTTTGAAAGTGGTTTCAAGTCCTTTGTGCATTTGGTTATGAAAGCTTCTTTGAATTGATTTCACATCAAATTAAACACCAACAGCACGGCCAAACGGCTTTCTCAGTCCGGTTAGTTATGATATAGTTTTAGTGACAGAAAATGAGGGATCAACTTTGGATAAATTAGACTTTTATAAACACCACATCGAAAATTCACTGATTGATATCATGAATACCCGGGCGCAGGATAATAATTTTGAACGGCAATGGCTGCAGTTACACATTCCTAACCGGGATTTGCAGTATGCCATTTCACAGTTATCAACGTTAAGCTTAAAGTTACTGCAGCAAGTCGTTGCTTTAGCGCCGGTATCCGAGGATCAATTAGTGGAAGCAATGGACCTCAGCTTTGGGGTGATTGCCAAGAACATGAATAAGCTCTCGCGTTTGGGCTTTGTCGTTAAAGCCTCACCAGAACAGCGCAAAGCGGTTTACCAGCCGACTAAAGTTGGGACTAAAGTGGTCGCCGTTCAAAATCAGCTGAGCGAACTGCTGGATAAGCAGCATCGAGAACTAGTCGACCGGTATACGCCGGAACAGTTGAGCTTAATTGCAGCGTTCCTGCAAGATCTGCAGCATAGTCATTAACGCGGCTATTAAAATAACCTGAGCAACCAGTCAAGAAGCTGGTTGCTCAGGTTATTTTATTTTTTGAAGATGATCCACTTGGAGAAGAAGTAATTCAGGATCACCACAATGACGTTATCAATGATTTTGACGATCAGCGGATTGCCAGAAAGTAGTGAGATTCCCACAAACATGATCAGTTGGTCGACTACTAATGACAGCAGCCGGAAGAAAAAGAAGGTCAGCGTTTCCCACAAAAAGGTCCGCCAAGCCATCGACTTGGAGTTGAAGACCCAAAGCTTATTGGTAATAAAAGCAAAAATCACGGAAGCTAACCACGCCAGTACGTTGGCGATTTGGTAATTCATGTGGAGGTTTAGCCAGCCGAACACACCGATGTTGATCAGGGTGGTTAAACCACCAAAAAACAGGTAGCTAATGACTGACTCATATTTTTTAAATAAGTTCCATAGGGTATGCATATTAGATTCCTTGCTCTACTTTTTTTCTTGGACAATGTATTTTGGCCGGTGCTTGGTTTCCAGATAAATCTTTCCAATGTACTCACCTAAAATACCGAGGCTGAACAGCTGAATACCGCCCAGGAAGAGGATAATTGAAACGATTGAAGCCCAGCCGGCAACTGCATGGCCCACCGTTAAAGCGCGGACGATGACAAAAATAAAGCCGCAGATTGCAACCACACAAGAAAGCCCACCGATCCAAGTGGCAATTTTCAATGGTGCGTCTGAAAAGTCCACGATACCATCAATGGCATAGTTGACCAGCTGCATGAATGACCAGTGCGATTTACCGGCCGCCCGGGGCTGACTTTCGTACTTAAGGTAGGTGGTTTTGTAGCCAACCCAAGCAAAGATGCCCTTTGAAAAACGGTTATATTCAGGCAAAGAGGTGATTGTATCGACCATTTTGCGGGTCATTAAACGGTAATCACGGGCGTTAGGTTCGATCCGAACTTGTGATACGGCGTCAATCACGTTATAGAAACGGGCTGACAGGAAAGCGCGAATCCGGCCTTGACCGCGGCGTTGCTTTTGAATAGTGCCAACGCAGTCATAGCCGTCATTTTCAATTAAATCAATCATTTTCGGTAATAATTCCGGTGGATCTTGTAAATCAACGTCCATGACGGCAACTAAATCACCAGTGGAGGCGTCTAGTCCGCAGGCAAGCGCGGATTCTTTGCCGAAGTTACGGGAAAACGAGAGGTAGTGAACGGTTTCGGGGTGTTTTTTTTGCAGATCCTTTAAGATTGGCAATGTTTTATCGCTAGAGCCGTCGTTAACGAACAGGTATTCCGGCTGATAACGTTCAGTTTTTTCGTTAATTGAAGCAAACACTTTTGCTACAGCATCATAAAAAATATTGATCGATTCTTCCTCGTTGTAACAAGGTACGATCAGGCTGAGGGTACGCATAAATAGATAACCTTCCCTTCTTAGGCTTAAGTCCTATAATAGGACAAATAGAATTAAGAACAAAGTTAAAATTGATTAAGTTTTGTAAACGGTTTGTTTCAAAAGTGAAAAATTAATCAGAATTGTATCTCCTGAACAAGGGTTCTGGTACAATTATAGGCGTTGATTCAATATCAGATTAATCATACAGAAATGACAATTCATAACCTGGGAGTATTTAAAATGACTAAACCAATTAAAGTAATGACAGTGTTCGGTACCCGGCCAGAAGCCATTAAAATGGCACCGATCGTATTAAGAATGCAACGCGATACAGATCATTTTACACCTATTACAGTTGTGACGGCCCAACACCGGGAGATGTTAGACCAAGTTTTAGACATTTTTAAAATTAAACCGGATTATGACCTGAATATTATGAAACCAAACCAGACATTGGCACAGATCACCAGTCGGGTATTGATTCACTTGGATAGCGTGATCGATGAAGCCCAGCCTGATATTATCCTGGTTCACGGCGACACCACCACGACTTTCGCGGCCAGTGTCAGTGCCTTTTACCACCAAATTCCACTGGGACACGTGGAAGCCGGGCTACGGACCTGGGATAAGTATTCGCCATACCCAGAAGAAATGAACCGTCAGCTCACCGATATCTTAAGTGATTACTACTTTGCGCCAACGTCTCTGAGCCGGGAAAATCTGCTCAAGCAGAACCATCCTGACGACCGGATTTTTATCACTGGGAATACCGCCATCGACGCCCTTCAGCAAACGGTGGATGAAAACTATCACCACGCTGTTTTGGATCAAATCGATGATCAGCACCGAATTATTTTACTGACCATGCACCGCCGTGAGAACCAAGGCGAGCCCATGAAACGGGTGTTTGATGCCATTCGCAAAGTAGTCGCCGCGTACCCTGACGTTGAACTGGTTTATCCGGTGCACCTGAGTCCAGCCGTGCAAAAGGTTGCTCAGGCTGAACTGGGTGACGTGGACCGGATCCACTTAATTGAACCGCTGGACGTGGTGGACTTCCATAATTTAGCTGCCCGCAGCTATCTGATCATGACTGATTCCGGCGGGGTTCAAGAAGAAGCACCTTCGCTGGGTAAGCCCGTACTGGTATTAAGGGATGAAACCGAACGGCCAGAAGGCGTTAAGGCTGGGACGTTAAAACTAGTTGGCACGGATCCGAAGGTGGTTACGGCGGCCATGGAAACGCTGCTGACGGATGAACGGGCATACCGCCGAATGGCTGATGCCAAAAATCCATACGGTGATGGTCACGCTTCAGAACGCATTTTAAAAGCGATTCAAGACCACCAGCAGCAACTGTGAGGTTAAATCATGCAAACAGGATTTAAAGAATTCGTTAAGCAGCTTATTCATCGCTTTTCCCAAGCCAATATCAATGATTCGGCGGCGGTACTGTCGTACTATATGCTGCTTTCCATTTTCCCAATCATGCTGATTGCCGGGAACTTGATTTCGTTTTTACACTTTGATACGAACGGTGTGCTGAGATATATTGAGCCGGTTTTGCCGGACGCGGTCTATCAAACGCTGGCGCCGATTATTCGTTCCTTTCTGGAGCAGGGGAGTACCGGCACTCTGTCGTTCGGAATCATTGTCACTATCTGGTCGGCTGGACGTGCCGTATCGGCCTTTCAGCGCAGTATTAACCTAGCCTATGGTATCGAACAGCCTAACGCAATTATTAGCCGTTTCTTTTCGTTTATTTTGATTATTCTCGTTATTATTTCAATTGTAGCGATTGCCATTCTGTTTAGTTTAAGCGAATGGCTGGGGAGATACCTTAAACCATGGCTGAATATCTCAAATCACCTGACTGATTTTATTGGCAGCTTAAGGTGGCCAATTTCGTTTCTGGTCATCTTTTTACTCAGTGGCCTGCTGTACATGGTAGTCCCTTCAGCTAAAGTCAAGTTACGCTACGTCTGGATCGGTGCTTTCATCACCACAGCTGGCTGGTTAGTGCTTGCCCAGGGATTTTCAATTTATATTCGTTATTTTGCCCGTAACATTACCGGTTATCAAACGCTTGGAACGTTCATTATTTTACTGATTTGGATGAATATTTCCGGGATTATTCTCTTAGCGGGCGGTGTTCTTAACGCCACGGTTCAAGAGTGGCGGCAAGGTGAGATCGAAGAACTGGATATTATGCAAAACATCGTTGATCAAGCGAGGGTGACCCACCATAAACGGCAAACAAAAAGAAGGTCAGCTTCCAACGGAAAAAAGAAGCGGCCTTCTGGTAAGAAAAAATAACTATTTAGCTTTATCGACTAACTTTTCGGCAAAGGCGTCCAGCGTTTCAATGTCCTTTTCTTCGGGTTCCAAGTTGATTTTGACATTGTCAGCACCCTGTGTTGCACCAGCGGCTTGGAGCTTCTTGCCATAGGCGTCTACCGCGACACAGAAATCATCGCCGTAGAAGGTATCGCCAGATCCGGCAACACCGTAAACTTTACCGGATAGATCAACGTCTTCCAGGTCATCGTAGAAGTCCATGCCTTCTTCAGGCAGTTCGCCTTCGTCGTAAGTGTACGGGCAAACCACGCAAATATCGACGTCTTCAAAGGAGTCCGCGTCAGTTTGAGAAATTTCTGATTCCGTGACGTTGACGCCTAATTGTTCTAATTTTTCAGTAATAATATCGGCAATATCTTCGTTATTACCGGTGATGGTTGCAAACACAACGTGTGCAGTTGCCATGAAAGTCGCCCCTATTCTTAAGTATGAATTGTCTTCAGTATATCAAAGTCGTAAGGGAGTGTGAAATGACTTGGCAGAAGATTCGACAACTAAATTGCAAATTACCAAAATTGAAGCTCAAAAACGGGCGGGCCGTTATAACGTGTACGTGAATGGTCACTACGCCTTTCCCGTCAGTGAAGATGTTTTGATTCGTTATCGGCTGCTGAAAGGGACTGAACTGACTTCGGACATGATCAAAACGCTGGAGTCCGCGGATGATCAGTCTAAAGCATACGAATTAGCGCTGAACTACCTGTCCTACCAGCAGCGAACCGAAAAGGAACTCAGTGATTATTTAGTAAAAAAGGAAATCCCAGAAACTACGATTGCGCCCGTAATGGCTCGGCTGATCGAAGATAATTTACTCGATGATAGCCACTATGCACATAGTTACGTGCGAACCATGAAGCGGACTAGCGATAAGGGACCCACCGTGATTCGCCGTCAGCTAAAACAGCGCGGTGTGAAAGATGAACTGATTGACAGCGCGTTAGCAGAAGATTATCAGCCGGATGAACAATTGGAGCGGTTAAGTGAACTCGTTGCAAAGCTAAAGCGGCAATATCAGAAGCTGACACCGAAAATTCAGCGGCAAAAGGTTCAGCAACGACTGGTTGAAAAGGGCTTTTCCTTTGATTTAGTGGGGCAGGCACTGGCGGAAACCAGTTTTGAAATGGATAGTGAAACCGAACAGGACTTGCTGGCAACACAAGCTGAAAAGCTTTGGCGCCGTTACCATACCAAAGCACCGCGGGAGCGGCAGTTAAAAATTCGCCAGGCCCTCTATCGAAAAGGGTTCGATGGCGATTTAATTTCAAAGTGGCTGGAACAGAAGGCAGAAGAGGAGTCCTAGCGAGTTTAGTCATTGTGTTGGTGAATTGGGTTTGCTATAATGAAAGGCGAATTTAATTAATCATACCCGACACTTTGGAAAGTAGGGTTTAATATGGCGCGCGAAGCTAGAGGACCTAAGGAAGGCGACTTCATTACGATCAAAAGCTATAAGCACGACGGCAGTTTGCATCGAACTTGGCGCGATACGATGGTACTTAAAACAAGCGAAAATGCCCTCATCGGCTGCAATGACCACACACTGGTGATTGAAGACGACGGGCGGCGATGGGTTACTCGTGAACCGGCGATTGTTTATTTTCATAAACACTATTGGTTTAATGTTGTTGCAATGATTCGGGATAATGGGGTTTCTTATTATTGTAATCTTGCAACACCCTATGTCTTAGATAAAGAGGCATTAAAGTATATAGATTATGATTTGGACGTCAAGGTTTTTCCTGATGGTGAAAAACGGTTGCTGGATATTGACGAGTACGAGATGTTTAGTCGCCGTTGGCAGTATCCGCCTGAAATTGACAAGATTTTGAAAGCGAACGTTCTGATTTTGGTCGACTGGATCAATAATCGCAAGGGTCCGTTTTCGAAGGAATACGTCGATCTATGGTACTCACGCTATCTCGAACTTTCCCGTCACAAGTAATGGGGTCGCTTAAATAAAAGCGAGGTTGGCAAAACGAGCTGACCTCGCTTTTTGTGTGTGATAGAATAGTGACAATTAAGATGGAAGAAAGGGGGCAATGATATGTTCAATCAATTGCAGCGGTCAAAATTACTTTTCTGGTCGCTGGAAATTTTGGTCGTAGCTACTCTGATTTGGGTCTGCACCAAGTTGGGCTTCCTCTTTGCTCCCATTGGCACGTTCTTTCGGACGGTGTTCATGCCGATCTTATTGGCTGGAATCTTGTACTATATGCTGAATCCAATCGTTAAGCTGCTGCAAAAAGTTAAAATTGGCCGTTTCCGTTTAAACCGGACTTGGTCGGTGGCGGTTTTATTTCTAGCCCTGTTTGGGATATTGGCTGGCGGATTGTTCTGGCTGGTACCAAGACTGATTCAGCAGGTGGCCACCCTGGTAAACAACGTACCCCATATTGTGCGGATGGTTCAGGGCATGCTGAATAATTTAAACCAGCATCTCAGTCATTATGAATGGTTGAAAAACGTCGATTTTCAGTCCTATGCCTCGCAGTTAGAACACGGGCTTTCTAATTACGCCAAGACCTTTATGACTGGTTTAACGAATAGCGTGGGTACCGTGATTGGCATGGCAACCAGCGTGACGATCGTTGCAGTAACCGTTCCGGTAATGTTATTTTACATGTTGAAGGATGGGCAAAAGCTGATGCCGGCACTGCAACGGCTGTTACCACCTAAACACGCTGGTCAGACCATGGATATCCTGTCACAAATGAGTCGGACACTGTCAAGCTACATTGGCGGGCAAGTGATTGAGTGCCTCTTCGTTATGACCTTTACTTCGATTGGCTTCACCTTGGTAGGATTGAAGTACGGTTTACTGCTGGGAATCTTTGCGGGAATGTGCAACATTATTCCCTACGTTGGACCGTACATCGGGGTTCTGCCGGCAGTAATCGTTGCCATTGGCAGCGGTTTAGTTGAAGTGATTTCGGTTCTTATCGTCACCGTGATCGTTCAGCAAATCGACGGCAACTTTGTCTACCCCAATGTGATCGGCCGGACGCTGAAAATTCACCCGCTGACGATCATCGTGATTTTGATGGTAGCTGGCAACATTGCCGGGCTCATGGGCATGATTTTAGGGGTGCCGCTGTACGCGGTGGTTAAAGTCATCGTTGAAAACATTTACCACATCTGGCAGCTGCAAAGTGAACAGCGGGGTGAAAGTAAGACCCACCCGCCGTCAGAAACTTAAATGATTACTTAAATCAGGCGATAATTACTTGATGGGCAGTTTGTTTGTGTTAGAATTTATGATATTATAGTCGAGTTAGGAAATCCGATTTAAATTCATAGTTAAGCGGGAGATTTAAATGAAAAAAGTAATTACGTATGGAACCTTTGATTTATTGCACAAGGGACATGTACGACTCTTAAAGCGAGCAGCAGCTCTTGGTGATCATCTGACCGTTTGTTTGTCATCAGATGAATTTAACGCGGTTAAGGGTAAGAAAGCATATACGTCCTATGAAGACCGTAAATATATTCTGGAAGCTATCCGTTACGTTGATGAAGTTATCCCTGAAAAGAACTGGGATCAAAAGATTAAAGATGTTCAGGAAAACAACATCGATATCTTTGTGATGGGTGACGACTGGAAGGGTAAGTTTGACTTCTTGAAGGATTACTGCCAAGTTATCTACCTACCCCGGACAGAAGGCATTTCAACCACTAAGATCAAGGAAGATCTAGGTCTAAAAGCCGGAGTTGACTGGAAAGAATAATCAGTTGAATGTAACGACAAATATCCCCAGTTGCGACTAGGGATATTTTATTGCAATTTAAAGTGAGGTTAATGTTGTCATGAAACAAGCAATTTTTTGGGTCACATCTTTGGCTGGATTAAGAAAGCTGACCTTTAAACAAAAGGTAAAATCGCTGATGAATGATCAGGTTCAGGTGACCATCATCCTTGCGATGATCAAGTTTGATGATTATGAGGGCGCCCGCCGTCTAATTGCAGCACTCTTTCAAAGAAGTGTGCTAGATCAGCTCAACATCGTTTCACTGGTTGATTTAATGGCTGACGAACCGGGAATTGAGGTGGCTGCTGAAGAACAGTTCAACACCGATTTTGAAACGCTGCCGTCACACCGGTTTGACGCTGCTGACGCAAGTAAGCAGACAACGGTACGCTACATTAAAGATGGCGAGATCGTGGCGGAAACCCGTGAAGATGTTAACCAAAACCCACTGTCAAAGACCCGGTTTAATGACCATCAGCCGGTTCAATCAGCCGTTTACGAAGCTGGTGAGCAGTTTGGAATTATGAGTTATCACGACGGTGAATTAGCACAGGCGTTACTGCTGAACCAAAAAGGTCAGTTAGCAACCCGGTTCATTCGGCATACTCAGCCCGTTAGTTTTGTTTATACGATGGGGCGGACTTCTAAGTTAGCGTTCACGGAGCTGGTTTCTGAAACGGATAAGGAACAGCACGTGATTTATCAGGATTCAGAAGTTCAGTCATACTATGAAGTGGTCAGTTATCAAAACTACGACCGGTTTGACAGTGTCTATTCATTCTATGCCAGCTTACTGGAGAAGGTCGTTGGCGCTGATTCCGGTTTATTTATCGATCTCAATGACAATCCGAACTTGGCACCATACTTACCTCAACAGTTGATCTTTAATTACTAAGGAGAGTCGTTACTCGTGCGTGCAATATTATCTGGTTTACACCAAAAAAAGAAAAAGCAAGAATTAGAATTTGAATTAATTGACGTTCCCGGCTCTTTTGATAATTTAAGAGTGATGTTTTTGGAAACGAGCAGTTTAGCGTCAGTGACCGTGCCAGTTCGGCGGATCGTTGATAATAACCTGATTCGGATTCAAATTGATCCTGATCAGCTGCAGTTTGAGGCCTTTGGTCAAAGCGAGTTTGCCTGGCAATTATTCTTAGCCTTTAATACGGCGGACGAACAGGTCATTTTACAGGTTGAATCCGAATATTTGAGTGACCGTCACCAGTTATCTTTGACCAGTTACTATCAAGTTAACTCGGATGCTGAGGGGATGGCTGTCTTTAATATCCACACCCAGCAGCCTGAAGATGAATTTACCATTAACTCCGTTAACTTAACGGAAGACCAATTAAGCATTACCGGCTATAACCGGATCAACGGGCAGGCCATTAAGAATCAGAAAATTATTTTAAAAACCCGTGAATCTGGCGGTAAATTAGCTTATCCGACTTCCGCAGGGACGCTTAAGACACTGTTCACTGCTAATATTCCACTGAGCGATCTGCCAACTGATTCAATTGAAGACCTCTTCGTTGAGTATACGGTGGGCACCCAAGAAATCGAGCAGCGGATCATTTTGACCCGCTCACTGGAAGGTCAGATGACGCAGGCAATTTTACCTGGCGGCCGGATGGTATTAATTGAAAAAAATATCAATAACGGTATCGTTATCAAGGAATTCCCAGCACCGTCTTTGGGCGAAAAAGTCGCCGCGTTACCGCAAAAGTTCCAGGCAGTGGCAGACCTTGGCCGCACGATTCAGGACAAGCTTAACCTGCAAAGAATGCGCTGGTTATTCAAATCTGGTCACCGGCCATACGAACAGCCAACCATCGTGTTTGAAAGCTTTGGCGGCCGGCAGGTCAGTGATAGCCCGTACGCCATTTACCGCTTATTCAATGAACTGTATCCAGGCTTTACCTTTGTCTGGTCAATTGACCGGTCATTGAAGAAGTTCTGTAAGCAAAATCAGATTCCGTTTGTGGTTCGGCGGACATCCAAGTGGGTGCGGACATTGGAGAAGAGTTCCTACTGGATCAGTAACGCCCGGTTCCCAGCTTGGGTCAAGAAGCCGTCTTACGTGACTTACATCCAAACTTGGCACGGCACGCCGCTGAAGAAGTTAGGCTTGGACATCGAAAACGTTGCGATGCCTGGTACCACGACCACCAAGTATCACGATAATTTCGTGAAGGAAGCTAACCGCTGGGACGCTTTGATTTCGCCCAACGATTACTCCACACAGATCTTCCGTTCAGCCTTTGGGTTTAATAACCAGATCTTAAAGGTCGGTTACCCACGAAATGACGAATTGATCAATACGGATCCTGACGACATTAGGGCACTGAAGGAGCAAATGGGGATTCCACTGGATAAAAAAGTGGTCCTGTACGCGCCAACCTACCGTGATAATCAATTTGCCGAAAAGGGGAAGTACACCTTTGAACTGCCGTTTAGTCTGGATGATTTCAGAAAGCAGTTTGGTTCGGATACCGTGCTGATTTTACGGATGCATTATCTGATTGCCAACGCTATGGATATTAGCGACTATACCGATTTCGTTTACGATTTCTCTAGCCACCCTAATATTTCTGACCTGTATCTGGTTTCAGACATGCTGATCACCGACTACTCGTCCGTCTTCTTCGATTACGCTTACCTGAAGCGGCCAATTCTCTTCTATCCATATGATTATCATTTGTATAAAGATGAGTTGCGTGGCTTCTACCTTGATTATGAAAAGGACCTTCCAGGACAAATTGCGCATAACGAAAGCCAGCTGCTGGCCGGTATTTCCGATTGCCTCAAACACCCTGATATGAGTGACGACACAAAGTTTATGAAATTCTATAATCGCTTCTGCTCCATCGATGACGGCCTTAGTTCACTTAAAGTGGTCAACTACGTGGTTCATCAGATTGAAAAGAACGGTTAATGTCAATTCTGGAAAGGAATAGTACTATGACATTATCACAAGACGTGGCAAATCGACGCACGTTTGCTATCATCTCTCACCCTGATGCGGGTAAAACGACCATTACTGAACAGCTGCTGCTGTTTGGTGGCGTTGTGCGTCAAGCCGGGACGGTTAAAGCTAAGAAGAGCGGTAATTTCGCCAAATCCGACTGGATGGAGATCGAACAAAAACGTGGGATCTCCGTTACCAGTTCAGTGATGCAGTTTGACTATGAGGGCAAACGGATCAATATTTTGGACACCCCCGGACACGAAGACTTTTCTGAAGATACTTACCGGACTTTGATGGCGGTTGACTCCGCTGTCATGGTGATCGATTCTGCAAAGGGGATCGAACCGCAAACTAAAAAACTGTTTAAAATTTGTAAGATGCGTGGCATTCCGATCTTCACCTTCATGAACAAGTTGGACCGGGATTCCCGCGACCCCATGGATCTGATCTCTGAACTTGAAGACGTTCTTGGTATCGAAGGTTATCCAATGAACTGGCCTATCGGTATGGGGAAGGAATTAAAGGGCCTCTATGACCGTTATGACAACCGGGTGGCGCTATTCCACCCGAAAGATGACGGCACGACATATCTGCCACTGGACGAAAACGGCGATATTGATGACTCTGAACCACTGAAAACCAACTCCTGGTACGAAGATGCAAGGGAGAACATGGAACTGATTGAAGATGCTGGTAACCAGTTTGATGAAGCCAAGATTGCCAGCGGCGATCAAACGCCGGTGTTCTTCGGTTCAGCCTTGGCTAATTTTGGGGTCAAAACCTTCCTGGAGACTTATTTGAAGTTCGCACCGCAACCGGCAGCCCATCGGACTGAAGAGGGCGATGACGTGGAACCAACGGATAAAGAATTCTCTGGCTTCGTCTTCAAGATTCAAGCCAACATGGACCCTAAGCACCGTGACCGGATCGCCTTCGTGCGAGTTTGTTCCGGCCTGTTCCAACGTGGCATGGATGTCACGTTGGGACGGACGGGTAAAACCATGCGCCTTTCCAATGTGACTGAATTCATGGCGGATACCCGTGAAAAGGTGGAAACCGCGGTGGCCGGGGATATTATCGGCCTTTACGATACGGGTAACTACCAAATCGGGGATACCATTTATACTGGTAAACAGAAGCTGCAATTTGAAAAGCTGCCGCAATTTACTCCTGAACTGTTTGTACGGGTCACGGCTAAGAACGTGATGAAGCAAAAATCATTCCATAAGGGAATTCAGCAACTAGTTCAAGAAGGTGCCATTCAGCTTTATACCTCGTATACCACTGGTGATTATATCTTGGGTGCGGTTGGACAGCTGCAATTTGAAGTCTTCCAGTTCCGAATGAAGAACGAATATAATTCCGATGTTGTGATGGAGCCAATGGGGCATAAGATTGCCCGTTGGATCGATCCAGAACAGCTGGACGAACGGATGTCATCCAGCCGTAACTTGCTGGTTAAGGATTTAGCTGGCGAGCCGCTGTTCCTGTTTGAAAACCAGTTTGCAGAGCGTTGGTTTGCGGATAAGTATCCTGATGTCAAATTAACTTCAAAATTATAAAAAATAAAACCTGACTATCAGCCATTGACTGATAATCAGGTTTTTTGTCGTATGAGTTGTTTAGTACTTATTAAGCGTGAACTTTAGCTAGCTTTTCCTGTGCAGCTTGTCCCAGAATATTCAAATAGTTGAACGGCCGGTCGAAGTTTGGCTGGAATAGCATGTCCACCATGGCGAGATCGTCAATGGTGTTGTGGTTTTGGATGCAAACCGATAATAAGTTTGCGGACTGTGAAATATCGTATTTGCTCATCAAGGCACCACCCAAGATTTCCCGGGTGTCGGGATTGAAGACCAAAGACATGGTAACGGGCAGTGTAGTTGGCATGAATTCAGGACGGTAGTTATCCGTGATGATCACCTGTTCAGCGTTAATGCCTTGTCCCTTGGCTGCCTCGTAGGTTAACCCAGTTGAGCACAGTGAGATACCGTACAGGGCTAAGCCAGATGATGACTGTGTCCCCATGTACTTCACCGTAGGATTCACGATGTTCTTACCCACTAAGATTCCTTGACGGACTGCGTTGGTCGCCAGCGGAATATAGGCATTTTTACCCGTTGGATTGTAGTGAACGGCAGCACTGTCGCCGGCCGCAAAGATATCGGGGTCACTGGTTTGCATGTAATCGTTAGTAATGATGGCGCCGTTCTTGGCCATTTCAACTTTACCGGCTAAGAGGTCGGTGTTAGGACGGAAGCCAATGCACAGCACGGCTAAATCAACGTCGATGGCTTCTTTATCGGTAGTGATCGTGACGCCATCAGCAGTTGTGTCAAAGCCCTGCACTTTTTGATTCAGTGCCAATTGTACGTTATGAGCGCGGTATTCGTCTTCAATTTTATCCGTAAAGGCACTGTCAAAGTACTTTGGCATGACCCGATCCTGAGCGTCGATCAAGGTGACGTCATGGCCTTTCAGTGAGTAAGCTTCGGCTAGTTCGGCACCAATGTAGCCGGCACCGATAACGGCGATTCGTTTGGCGTCAGCTGCCCGGTGGAAGAGTTCTTGAGCGTGCGCCCAGTTCTTGCACAGCAGCACTTTGTCGCTGTTGATGCCCGGAATTGGTGGGATTACCGGCCATGAACCAGAAGTCATCACTAATTTGTCATAACTACTGGTTGTTACTTCATGGGTTTCCAGGTCTTCCACCGTAATAGTGTGCGCCTGGTTATCGATTGCTTGAACGTTATGTTTCATCAAAACTGTTGCTCCGAGTTTTGACAGTTCGTCTGGGTTAGAGTAGAAGAGTCCTTGAGGATCCTTTACTTGACCGCCTAAGTATAGTGCAATCCCGCACGAGAGAAATGAGATCACATCGTTCTTTTCGTAAACGGTTACTTCAGCGTCTGGGTTCTCCGCTAAAATCTCTTTAGTAGCAAACGTACCGGCGTGGGTACAGCCAATCACTGCAACTTTCATAAAAATGTCCTCCTATGTTAAAACATTTAATTAAACATGATTGCTCACAATTGTATTTTACACTAATTAAATTGATTGTCAATATCTTCACAATAGAAAAAGAAATCGGTTTCATTGTTTCTTACCAAATAAAATGCGATATACTATTAGCAGACAAAATTTAAAGGAGAAATCAAATGAAGCATTTATCAGCATGTACCTCAGTATTAGTCGGTAAGAACGCCTCCATCGATGGCTCAGTGATGATCGCCCGAAATGACGATACTTTTTTGCCGCTAACACCGCAGCGTTTTTACATGCATCAGCCAGCAGAAACTGAAGGGAAAATTTTACAGTCGACTCAAAACGGGTTTGAAGCACCGCTGCCCAAAAACGCCGTTAGGTATCAGGCAACACCAAACGTGGAAGTCGACAAAGTCGGTCTATATGAAGAGAGCGGTATTAACGCCCATAACGTTGCTATGAGCGCTACTGAAAGTGTCTATGGCAACCCTAATGCGTTGGCGTTTGATCCGTTAGTTGAGGATGGTATGGCTGAAGATACCATGCAGACGATGGTATTACCCGTGATCACTAGCGCCCGCAACGGTGTGCAGGTCTTGGGTGAACTCATTAAAAAGTACGGTTCACCTGAAGGCAACGGTGTTCTGTTTGCCGATAAGGATGAAGCTTGGTACATGGAAATCGTTACCGGCCATCACTGGGTGGCTCAGCGGGTTCCTGATGATGCCTTTGTGATCACCGCTAATCAAGTTGCCATTCGGACAGTTGATTTTGATGACCCGGATAATTTTATGTATTCTGATGGGATTCAAGCCTTTGTGTCTGAACACCATTTGAATCCTGACCAATCTGGCTGGAACTTCCGCCATATTTTTGGGACTAGTACTGAAAAGGACCGTCACTACAACACACCGCGAGTTTGGTACGGTCAGCGCTATCTGATGCCGGAAGGTAAGCAGTCGCCGACATCTTCAGAACTGCCATTTATTTGCCATGCCAACCGGAAAATCAGCGTGGCCGATATTAGTTTTATTCTTGGTTCCCACTACAACGAAACTGATTATGATCCGTTAGGCAATGGCCCGGCAGAATTAAAGACTAAGTTTCGGCCGATCGCCATGAACCGGACCCAGAATTCACACGTACTGCAGCTGAGAAACAACGTGCCGGAAGCACAGTCAGCAGTAATGTGGCTCTGCTTCGGCGTGCCAGCATTCAGCCCGTTCGTGCCGTTCTTTGCCAATGCCAATGACACGGATCCGTCGTACGTCAACACGCCAGTTCACGCCGATGAGGAGAGTGCTTACTGGATGTACCGGAAGTTATCCGTTCTGGTTGAGTCACGGTATGCTGAATTTGTGCAGGATGACCGGGACTATTTGACCGCCTGCCAGGAATTATTCACGCACCATTTGGCTAACACTGATGAAGTCGCGGCCAAACTATCCGGTGAAGAATTGACGACTTATTTGACTCAGCAAAATTACCTGATTGTTTCGGAAATGAAATCGAGAACTACTAAACTGATGAATGACTTATTTGAACACGGTTTAGAGCTCTCAAAATTAACCTTCAATATGGATGTTAATTTATAACTCAAAAATTGCTGCTTCCTAATTCAATAGGGAGGCGGCTTTTTTGAACTCATAAAAAATTCTAATACTAATCATAATTAATTCATGGTATCTCTGAAGCCCTTTCGATAAACTGTAGATAGAAGCAAACTGGCTAGCGCCCACAGAAAGGACTGCTGACTATGACCATGACAAATGCAGAACGGAACCGCGAGCAGCTCGAAGCGGCTCTAAAAACAAATTTAACCAGTGGCCTCATGGATTTCCAGGTAACCCAGCGACAAGCAGATGGCCGAAACGTGTTACAAGAAGAAAAGCCGCCGACCCTTTTTCAAAAAATTTGGCGGCATCTTTCCGACGTGGCGTCATTAGTCCTGTTATTTGCAGTGGCGCTGTCGACGTACCTGGCAATTGCTGCGGATGGCGGCTGGACGAAGACGATCGTGATTGGCAGTATTTTGGTGATCAACGTGATGATCGGGATGTATCAGGAACACAGTGCCGAAAAATCGCTGGCTGCCTTAAAGAAAATGAACGTCCATGAAGTGACTGTCATGCGAGAGGATCAGTCACAAGTGATTGATGCTGCTGACCTGGTGGTAGGGGACGTAGTATTGCTGTCAGGCGGTAACCAGATTCCAGCTGATGGGCGGTTAATTACCGCCACTGATTTACGCATCGATGAAGCGGTTCTCACGGGTGAAAGCGAACCGGTTAAGAAAACGGCCGAACCAGCGGATCAAGCAGCTGAAATTGGCGACCGGGTCAACGAAGTTTTCTCCGGTACCGGCGTGACTCAGGGAACCGGTCAAATGGTAGTGACTGCCATTGGAATGAACACTGAAATCGGCAGCATTGCCGGTATGCTGAACCGTACTAAGGCCCGCACCACACCGCTGCAGAAGCGGCTGAACCAGCTCTCAAGCCGGCTAACTGCCGTGGCGGTAGTCGGTGGTATTATTATCACGATTTTAGGGCTCTTTTTCCAAGGTGATACACTAACGGATGCGTTGATGATCGGGGTGTCACTAGCCGTAGCGGCGGTGCCGGAAACGTTACCGATCATTGTGACTATCAGCCTCTCTCACGGCGTAGGGGTCATGGCGAAACAGCACGCCATCATGCGCCGGGTGGATGCCGTGGAGACCATCGGCGGAGTCAACGTGATTGCTTCTGATAAAACTGGGACGCTGACACAAAATCAGATGACGGTCACCCAAGTATGGTCCGTTTTTGATTCGGAACCAACGGTAGTGGGCAACGGCCCGCTGGAAGATCAGACCAAAACACTAATGGAATTAATGGGACTGGCGACTAATGCCACCCGTGAACAGGTGAATGGAGAATGGGTGGAAATCGGCGATTCTACCGAATTAGCCATTGTCCGCTGGCTGGCTGCCGACGGGCTGAATCGGGCGGGCTTCGAGAAGCAGGCCCCTCGAGTGGCTGAAGATCCGTTTAACTCCACTAAGAAAACCATGGCAACCTTGCATCAACTACCGGATGGTCGGGCACTGCTCATCGTGAAGGGTGCTATTGATCATTTACCAGTCAAACAGTCGGCTAGTGAGATAGCGAAAACCAAGCAAATTCACGACCAGTTTGCCCACGATGCACTGCGGGTATTGGCCGTTGGATACAAATACTTTGACGCCATGCCGGAAGCACCAATCGAGGAATTGCAGCACGATTTAACGTTTGCCGGACTGATTGGCATGATCGATCCGCCACGGGAAACGGCAATTGCGGCGGTTGCTCAAGCAGCACAGGCGGGAATTCGAACCGTGATGATTACGGGTGACCACTTGGAGACCGCTAAAGCCATTGCAAAGCAAATCGGAATTTTACGCCCTGGTGACCAGGTTGTAACGGGTGCAAACTTACGGCAGCTTACTGACGACGAACTAGCTGCCCAGATTGAAAACATCAGCGTTTATGCCCGAGTTTCACCGGAAGATAAAATTCGGATCGTTAATGCTTGGCAGCAACAGGGTGCTACGGTGGCCATGACCGGTGATGGGGTCAACGATGCGCCCGCTTTGAAGGCCGCCGATGTCGGGGTAGCTATGGGTATTACGGGGACGGAAGTTTCTAAGAATGCCAGTGACATGATCCTCACCGACGATAACTTTGAAACCATTGTGGCCGCGGTGTCAACCGGACGGGCCGTTTACCAAAATATTTTGAAGGCCGTGGAATTTCTGATCGGGGTTAACTTTGCCCAAATCTTCCTGATGATTTTCGCGGTTGGCATTGGCTGGGGTGCACCGTTAATTGCCGAACAGCTGCTGCTGATCAACGTGCTGGCGGATGGGATTCCCGGATTCTACCTAAGCCGGGAACCAGCCGAACCGCAGAACATGAAACGGCCGCCAATCAGCAGAAACACCAGCATTTTCGCGGATGGATTGGGGCAGCGAGTAACCGTTCGAACCACCACGTTTATCCTTTTGACGTTAGGAATCTATAGTCTTGGCCGTTTCGGATTATCTAATAACGATCCGGCAATTGGCATGACCATGCTGTTCTTCACGCTGGCACTGGGCTCGATGATCGATATCTATCCGATCAAGCAGCGTTCGCCATTGTCATGGCACGGTATTGTCAGCAATCCTGCCTTAAATGCTGGTGTGCTGTTAGCTGCCGGGTTCGTTGCCAGTACCGCGGTTATCCCGGGGCTGCGCGATGCCTTTCAGTTAACCGCGCTATCCGCAACTAACTGGTTAGTGATCTTGATTGCCATCTTCATCCCGAGCTGCGTACTTGAAATCAACAAACGGCTTAAAACGCTTCGTTATAGACAGCCAATGGTTTTGGATGAAGAATAGTAAAAAAGCATTCCAACGCTCAATTCTGAGTGTCGGGATGCTTTATTTTGAGTTAATTTAATTTAACGTACTGGGCTAAAATGACGTTACCGTCAGCCATCCGGTACCACTTAAGCTGGTTATCATCGGTGCATTCGCCGGTGAGTTGAACTTGAGTACCATCGGCAATCAGTTTCACGGCTTGTCCGTTAGGCTGATCGTACGTATGCAATGAGTGATTGCTAACAAAATCAATAACTGCAGACTGCTTGATTGGTTTGAAAGCCACGGCCCTTTGCTGGCCAATTTGCTGATGGGCCGGCTTGTCAGTCTGGGTGACGTCTTTACCGTTGATCCACTGCGGGCCGCCAAGGTTAAACCAAGTTTCGCCGTTTTGTGTATTGACCCGAACAAAAGCCCGCCAAACTGAATTCTTGGGAAATTCATAACTGTAGGCCTGCCCGTCTGGCTGGTCGAGAATTTGGGTACTATCAAGCAGTTGAACGAAGATGTTGATCCGCTGAACGGCTGTCCAGCTGTCACGGCGCAGCATCACCACAATGGTTTGTGCTTTTTCGGTGAAATGCCCCGTTAGCGGCCGGCTAGCTTTAATCAAATGAAAGCCGTCAACAACCGTTCGACTAAATGCAAACGGCTGATTAACCGCGCCGGTTTGAATTACCGGTGAAGCCACCATTTCACGAGTATCGTAATCAATAGCATACATGATCACGGGATGCCCTAACTTCTTAGTATACTGCAGCGTCATAATGCGGTAGGGGCTAGCAAATAGGGTTGTAAAGCCAATGATGTGAAACAGCAGATAGTTGTCAATGTGGCGAGGAGTAAAGTGGATCTTTTCGCCTAAGCGGCCAATCAGCCACTGCGGTTTGGTGAGTGAATGATTTTGTTCATCCAGATAAAGAACCAGCATGACCGCCGATTCAGGCTGGGTTTCAACCGGCTTTTCGGTCGGCTGTTCAACCGGGCTATTTTGCGGTTTCGGGTCATCTGCGGATTGATCCGTTATTGGCTGAACCGGTTTTGCAGGTGTGTGTCCGGCAGTTAAAGTGGAGTTTTCAGGTACCACCGTTTTTCTATGATGAGAGGGGGTTCTTGGTCGATTTATCGTCATTAGTTTTAGTAGCCGATCAAAAAAAGCCATCCGAATTTCCCCCTCAATATATCGTTACTTCTAGTATACCCCAACTTGATAGGTGCCGAAAAGGTTTCGTCAAGATCTTGGAAACACAAAAAAGCGGGACATAAATGATGTTCCGCCTTTTTTAAAATGTGCGTATTACTTCTTAGCTTTTTTATCGTTGGCTGCAGGTGCAGCTGGCGTTTCTTCAGCAAGCGTAATTTCACCATTTTCAATTTTAGCAACTAAGTTCTTCATGTTGCTGTGTTCCAAGTAGAAGTCCGCAATGCGGTCTTCAATTTGTTCTTGGATCACACGACGCAGCGGCCGAGCACCCATGGCTGGGTCGTAGCCCAATTCCACAAGTTTCGCTTCAACTGGTTCGGTAACGTGAATGTGCAGGCCTTGGTTAGCAAGCATAACGTTCACATCATCGATCATCAAATCAACGATCTTCATCAAGTTGTCCTTGGTGAGGGAGTTGAATTCGATAATGTCGTCAAACCGGTTTAAGAATTCAGGCTTGAAGTAATTGGTTAATTGATCAAGAACTGAATGGGTTTTACCGGAAACTTCAGCACCGAAACCAACACTGGCTTCAGCATCACCAGTACCAGCGTTAGAAGTCATGATGATGATCGTATCCTTGAAGGAAACGGTCCGACCCTGTGAATCAGTTAAACGGCCATCATCCAGAATCTGCAGGAACATATGCATGACGTCCGGGTGGGCTTTTTCAACTTCGTCTAAAAGAATCAAGCTGTATGGGTGGCGACGAACTTGCTCGGTTAATTGACCGGCTTCTTCGTAACCAACATAGCCAGGAGGCGAACCAATCAGCTTAGCCACTGAATGCGGCTCCATGTACTCGGACATGTCAAACCGAATCATGGCCTCCGTTGAACCAAACAGTTCACGGGCTAATTGCTTAGCCAGTTCAGTCTTTCCAACACCGGTTGGACCAACGAATAAGAATGAACCAATTGGCCGGCCGGTACCGTTAAGTCCAATCCGGTTACGACGGATGGCACGGGAGACTTTATCAACGGCATCGTCTTGACCAATCACGTGAGCTTTTAGTGAATCACTTAAGTCACGTAATTGCTGCTGTTCCTTGTTTTGAAGTTCACCGACAGGAATACTAGTCTTTTCTTCAACGATCTTTTGCATGTCTTCTTCAGTTACCTGTGGTTGATCGTCGGAAGAGGGTGCGCCAGTTTGAGACTTCTTGGCATCTTCAAGTTTAGTGACTTGATCACGGTAGTAAGCTGCCTTTTCGTAGTCTTCCTGTTTCAAAGCGGCTTGCTTTTGATCTTCAGCAGATTTGATTTTATCATCGATGGTCTTTGGGTCAACCACGTTGATGGTCAAGTTCTTTTTAGAGCCGGCCTCATCAAGAAGGTCAATGGCCTTATCGGGCAAGAAGCGATCTTGAATATAACGGTCAGACAGTTTTACGGCTGCTTCTAGGGCTTCATCCGTATAGTGAACGTGGTGATAGTCCTCATACTTCTTTTGGATCCCCTTCAAAATCTTGACAGCTTCCTCAGGGGATGGTTCGTTCACGGTGACGGGCTGTAAACGACGAGCCAGTGCTTGATCCTTTTCAATATCACGGTATTCATTTAAAGTCGTTGCACCGACTAACTGGAACTCGCCACGGGCTAGTGCTGGTTTCAAAACGTTACCGGCATCCATCCCGCCTTCAGCGTTACCAGCGCCGACTATTTCGTGGATCTCATCAATGAACAAGATGATGTTAGGATTATCAGTAACTTCCTTCATCAGTTGCTGCATCCGCTGTTCGAATTGACCACGGATACCAGTTCCTTGAACAAGAGAAACCACATCGAATCGAATAATCTTTTTGTTCATTAATTTCTGTGGAACATCGCCAGCGACAATCTTAAGCGCCAGGCCTTCTACAACCGCCGTTTTACCAACACCGGCTTCACCGATTAAAACGGGGTTGTTCTTAGTCCGTCGGTTCAAAATTTCGATGACTCTAGAAATTTCACGATCACGGCCAATCACTGGGTCAATCTTACCTTGACTAGCAAGTTCAGTAAGATCGATACCGTATTGACCTAACAGGCCACCGTTACCATTGCCATTTTGGCCGCCGCCATTACGGGGACCGCTTGGCTGGGTAGGTGGAACTTGCTGTTGATAGCCTTGGGGATTGCCGTTAGGATTTCCGCCTTGCATCGCGCGAAAGATGTCATCCAGGTTACCAAAGCCAAATGGATCTTGTGCCATTTGTGCACCTCCATTTCCAGGATTAGAGTTATTCTGCTGGTTTTTTAGTAGTTGATAGCAATTTTGACAAAGATCAACTTGCTGTCGTTGACCATTCATGTTCAGGTACAAATGAATCGTCGCTTCACGTTGATGACAATTCTGACACAGCATATCTTGACTCCTCTCTTATTTAAAGTAGTCAAGCCAATCACTGATCAAATGTTTGACCAATCTTGACCTTTAAAACCATTATACAATATTAAAGTGTTTTCGCAAGTTATTTGCTCGCACTTTAAGAGTAAAATTAGCACGGCGACCACTCGAGTGCTAACTCAAGTTATGTTTTACTTCATTTTGGGAAATCTTGCAAGCAGTTTGACTGAATAATCAGCCTTTTCGTTGCCTCAACGTTGAAATTTACCATTGTTTGCGGAGCAGCTTAATTTGATTCTTAAGTTATGGTAGAATATGTTGAATCAGAAATTTCGGTGCTTCGGAGGTGAATTGATTGGCTGAAGATTATGCCAAATTAATGGCACAGCTTAAATCAGGTGAGTTAGATGAGTTTACGGTGGAGCCGGCTGATTTCATGGCGTTTCAAACAGCCTACATGCAATTTGAGTCCCGTAAGCGGGTTGTGGGCAAAGCTGAGAAGAATGGTAAGATCATTTATCATTATGATCATGACCAAACACAGTAAATAAACGATGTAAGCGGTTGATTATTTTCCGCTACTGCTTGTATTTTGGTGGATAAATTGATATTCTAAGACTAAAGGTGTTTTTCTATTTATTTCATAAAGGCTGTAATTATGAAACTAATGAAAAGTAACCCAATTTGTTTTTAGCTGATAAAGGAGATTGATATATTATGGAAAAACGCAACTTTCGGATTACTGCAGAAGCTGGTATTCATGCTCGTCCTGCAACATTGTTAGTACAAGCTGCCAGCAAGTTTAACTCAGACATTAACTTGGAGTACGATGGCAAGTCGATTAACTTGAAGTCAATCATGGGTGTGATGTCATTAGGTGTTGGTCAAAACACTGACGTTACTATCTCTGCTGATGGCGACGACGAGACTGAAGCCATGGAAGAAGTCGCTAAGACGATGAAGGCTGAAGGCCTTACTCACTAATTAAGTCTGCAATTATATAAATAATGGTTTATGAAACGGTTCACTAGAAATAACTTTAATTCTAGTGAACCGTTTTTTAGTTTAATTTTAAGAAAGAGCAAAGGGGCTTGAACCGCTTTGCCTATTAAGCTATTGTTAATTGGTTGAATTACTAGTAAATGCTGGCGCAGCGTTGCTAGCTAGAGGGCACTTTCTATTCTTGCATTAAGCAGCGCTAACCAATATAATTATTACCAATAAGAAGACGGAATTAATGAGATGGGGGGATTGTCGTGAACATTGGGTTATTTACTGACACATACTTCCCTCAAGTGAGCGGTGTGGCAACTTCAATTAAAACACTGCGTCATGAGTTGGAAAAACAGGGCCACCAGGTGTACATTTTTACCACGACTGATCCGCACGTCGAAAAGGATGTTTATGAACGGAATATTTTCCGTTTTCCAAGTGTGCCATTCGTTTCATTCACTGATCGGCGAATTGCCTTTCGGGGTCTTTTGCATGCCTATCAGTTAGCTAAGGAATTAAATCTAGACATCGTTCATACTCAGACTGAGTTTTCCATGGGATTGATCGGCAAGTTTGTGGCCCGGGCCATGAAAATTCCCTGCATTCATACCTATCACACCATGTATGAAGATTACTTGCACTACGTGGCTAACGGCAAAATTTTGAAGCCGGTGCACGTCAAACAGATGACGCTGGCCTTTTGCAGTCACTTAGATGGCGTTGTTGCGCCCAGTGAACGGGTGATCGATAAACTGACCAGTTACGGCGTTAAAGCACCGATTCGGGTGATTCCCACCGGAATTGATCTGGAACAGTATGAACCGGATGAAAACGAACTGAACGTGCGTGAGAAGTACCATATTCCTGCAGACGCACCCATGATGCTATCGCTGAGCCGGGTGGCTTACGAGAAGAACATTAAAGAAGTCATCGATGGGTTCACAGCGATTTTGGAACAGATTCCCACCGCTTATTTAATGATCGTCGGTGACGGTCCGGCCAAGGAAGACTTGGAACAGCAAGCGCATGACTTGGGATTAGACGAACGCGTCATCTTTACTGGTGAGATTAATAATAATGAAGTCTCAGCATTTTATCATGCCACTAATCTGTTTGTTTCCGCGTCAGATTCGGAATCACAGGGGCTGACCTACATTGAAGCCTTAGCAGCCGATAAAAAAATTGTGGTTAAAAGCAGCCCCTATACGGATGAGCTGCTTGAGGATCCGCAATTGGGTGCAACCTTCAAGACTCACGATGAAATGGTTGAAAAGATGGTTTACTATTTGAAGCATGATAAAATCACTGATCACACAGTTTTGAATCAAACACTTAAACAGGTCTCAAGCGAAACATTTGGTGAGAAGATCGTTGATTTTTACCACGATGCGCAGCTGAACTATGAAGAGACCCATGAAAGTTCGGCAGATGTTGGCAATCAATAATTAGAAACGGAGTCAAGAATGATAAAAATCACAATGTTTTCGGCGGCAGATTCAGTCAAGGGTCAGGGAGTCGGCAGTGTCTATACCGAACTGGTTCGGCTATTACAGACCCGTGGATCAGATCAGATTTCACTTAAGATCAATAAGTACGGTCGCAGCGACATCAGTCATTATCATACGGTTAACTTTCCGTTCTATTTGTCCACGTTTATGCCGGGACGGGGCCGTAAAATCGGTTTTGTCCATTTTTTGCCTGAAACACTGGAAGGCAGTTTAAAGTTGCCCAAGATTGCGAAGGCGGTTTTTTATCGTTACGTTATTGCATTTTATAAGCGGATGGACCAGTTAGTTGTAGTCAATCCGTCCTTTATTCCTAAGCTTGAAGCGTACGGTATTAGTAAGGACAAGGTGACTTACATTCCTAACTTTGTTAGCGCCGAAACGTTTCATCCAGCTGATGACAGCCAAAAACGGGCACTGCGAAAGCAGTATCAGTACCCGGATAAGTTTACCGTTTTGGGATCGGGACAGGTTCAGGTGCGGAAGGGTGTTTTTGACTTTATTGAATTAGCCAAGCGTCACCCGGAAATGCAGTTTATCTGGACCGGTGGGTTTTCTTTCGGCCGTATCACTGACGGTTATGAAAAATTGAAACGGGTGGTTGACGCTCCACCAGCTAACCTTAGTTTCCCGGGGATCATTGACCGCGATAAGCTAGTTGACTACTACAACATGGCAGATTTATTTTTGCTGCCATCATATAACGAGCTATTTCCAATGTCCGTTCTCGAAGCATTTAGCACCCATACACCAGTTTTGCTACGTGACTTAGATTTATATCACGCCATTATTAAGGGTGATTATGCGGCTGCTAAGGATGTGGACGAAATGGACCAGATCATTTCTGATTTGAGTTCGGACATCAGCGCGTTACTGGCACTTCAAGAAAGGGCCAAACAAGCCGCAGACTATTACTCAGAGGAACGACTGGCCAAAATCTGGCTGCAATTCTATACTGAACAGGCAAAAAGAGGATAAATAAGGATGTCGAGACGTAATAAAATTGCATTGTTCCTAATCATATTACTGGGTGTTTCCATCTTCGGCTTTTCGCTGCGAGACGTTAAGCTCAATATTTTAATTCGCGACTTTACGAGTATCCACCAGGACTGGCTGCTGGTGGCAATCGCCTGCATGCTGGCGTACTTCTGTTTGGAAGGACTGGTGGTTAAGGTCTTTGTTGACGAGCGGCTAGGGCAGTATTCGTATAAAAGTGCTTTGCGGATTCCGTTGATTGAACAGTTATTTAACGGGATCACGCCGTTTTCATCCGGCGGGCAGCCCGCGCAGCTGATTGCCATGCTGCAAAGCGGTATTGACGGCGGTCGGGCAAGTTCGATCCTATTGATGAAGTTCATTGTGTATCAGGCAATGATCGTGATCAATTTTTTGATTGCTTTGATCATTGGGTTTCACTATATGGTCAGCAAAATGAGCTATTTATCGTTATTCGTGGTATTTGGCTTTGTAGTTCATTTGGCGGTGATCATCGGCTTGTTTTTGGTGATGTTTTGGCCGCAGTTTACCAAACGGACCATGCGAATCGTGATGATTCCGGTTCGCTGGTTCACTAAGGCTGAAAAAGTGGCAGATTGGATCGTCAAGCTGGATACCAAGATCGATTTATTCTATCAGGAAAGTGTTCAGCTGATTGGTCAGTGGAAACTGCTGCTGAAAGTGATCATGATTACCTTTGTCCAGCTGATGTGCTATTACTTGGTGCCGTATTTCATTATGCTGTCGCTGGGGTACACCCACGCTAATATCGTTATGATCACCTGCCTGCACGTGCTGATCGTCATGGTCATTTCCATTTTCCCAATTCCTGGCGGGTCTGGCGGGGCCGAATATGCCTTCACGGTACTGTTCAGCAGTTACATCACTAATTCCAGCAAACTGGTCTTAGCGATGCTGCTCTGGCGTTTGCTGACGTACTATTTGGGGATTTTGGCCGGGATCATTGCGTTAGCAGTAAAACCGGATAAAATTAAATTAAAAGCGTAAATGATATTCAGAAAATAACCTGATCGTCAGTTGTTAAGGACTGGTGATAAGGTTATTTTTTGACGTTTAGCTGCCTGCGTTGGCACCTTGCTTGAGAGCTGTTATTCATGGTACAATCTCCTAAGCAAACATACGTTTACTTAAATTAGAGAACTGGAGCAATCAAAAAGATGTATGAGTATTTAAATGGTCAAGTTGTCGATATTCAGCCCGCCTACATTGTGCTTGATGTCAATGGTGTGGGGTACCTGATCCGGGTGGCGAATCCCTTCCGGTTTGAAGTCGGTGATGACCTTACCAAAATCTATATTCATCAAACCATCAGTGATACGGCTCAAACGCTGTATGGGTTCAGTTCACTAAAGGAAAAACAGCTCTTTGAAAAGTTGCTGGCCGTGTCTGGAATTGGTGCCAAAAGTGCCTTAGCCATTCTAGCTAATGGCGATCAGCAAGCCATCGTAAAGGCTATTAGCCAAGATGACGTGAGTTACTTAACCAAATTTCCTGGTGTCGGCAAAAAGACGGCACAGCAGATCGTACTGGATCTGAAGGATAAGCTGGATGATTTTACAACCAACAGTTTGTTCGAGCCAGCCAGTACGCCGATTGCTTCAACCGATAGCGCGGCCTTAGCGGACGCACTGGCAGCTTTAACAGCGCTGGGCTATAAGGATCGCGATATTAAAAAAGTTGAAAAAGCCTTGCAGAGCGAACCGGAGCAAACAACGGATGCTTATTTAAGTGAAGCGTTAAAACTATTAACCAAGTAAAATTAGATAGTAGGGGGAGGTGAGCAGATGACTGAAGATAACCGAATAGTTGCCGGCGATAAACAAGATGACGCGGAGACGTCTGTTGAGCAGTCTCTGCGGCCAAGCAGTTTATCGACCTACATCGGGCAAACGGGGTTAAAACGTGAGCTCAGTGTTTATATTCGCGCGGCTAAGAAGCGTGAAGAAGCGCTGGATCACGTCCTTTTGTATGGGCCTCCTGGTTTAGGAAAAACCACTTTAGCCATGATCATTGCCAGTGAAATGCAGGTGGGGATTAAAACCACCAGCGGTCCCGCGATTGAAAAGACAGGTGACCTGGTTGCATTGCTAAATGAACTGCAACCCGGCGACGTGCTGTTTATCGACGAAATTCACCGGCTGCCAAAAGTAGTGGAAGAAATGCTATATTCCGCAATGGAGGATTTCTTTATTGATATTGTGGTGGGTCAGGGACCAACCGCCCACCCCATTCATTTTCCGCTGCCGCCGTTTACGCTGATCGGTGCCACTACCCGAGCAGGGCTGCTTTCAGCACCGCTGCGGGACCGGTTTGGTATCGTTGGTCACATGGCCTATTACAACACGGATGAATTGGAACAGATCGTTAAGCGCTCCGCGAAGATCTTAAACTCACCGATTCAAGAAGAAGGGGCTCACGAAATTGCGCTCCGTTCTCGGGGAACACCCCGAATCGCTAATCGCCTGCTTAAGCGAATTCGTGACTTCGCGGAAGTTTCGGAACATCACGATTCGATTGACCGTTCAATTGTTCAGCAGGCGCTAAAAATGCTGCAAGTTGATGACGAAGGCTTGGACCAGACGGATATTAAGTTACTGAAAACAATGATCAAATTTTATAATGGCGGCCCAGTAGGGTTGAATACGTTAGCGGCTAACATTGGTGAAGAAACTGATACGGTAGCTGAAATGTACGAACCATTCCTGCTTCAAAAGGGCTTTATTAAACGAACCGCCCGTGGCCGAATGGCAACTTCATTGGCCTATGAACACCTTGGCATCTCACCAGACAAAAAGTGAAAGGACCTTCATCATGACACTAACAACTGAAGACTTCGATTATGATTTACCGCACGAACTCATTGCTCAGACACCCATTGAAAAACGTGATGCCTCACGGTTACTTGTTTTAGACCATAAAACCGGGGCACTGGCTGATAAGCATTTTTATGATATCCTGGATTACTTGAATCCTGGAGATGCCGTAGTAATGAATAATTCTCGGGTGATGCCAGCCAGAATCTACGGCATTAAGCCGGAGACTGGCGGCCACGTTGAAACCTTACTCTTGCACAATACTAAGGGTGATGAATGGGAAACACTAATGAAGCCAGCTAAGAAAATGAAGGTTGGCGCCACCCTTAGTTTCGGTGATGGTCTGTTAACGGCGACCGTGACTGAGGAATTAGATCATGGCGGCCGAATGATTGAATTTCACTACGATGGTATTTTTATGGAAATTCTCGATAAACTCGGCGAGATGCCGTTACCGCCATACATTAAAGAAAAGCTGGATGATCCTGAGAGGTATCAGACCGTTTATGCAAAAACACCCGGTTCAGCGGCAGCCCCAACGGCCGGTCTCCATTGGACGAAGGAGCTACTGCAAAAAGTTCAGGATAAAGGGGTTAAGTTAGTCTACCTGACCTTACACGTGGGTCTGGGAACCTTCCGGCCGGTTGACGAAAAGAATATCGAAGACCATAAAATGCACTCAGAATTTTACCAGCTGTCTGAAGAGTCAGCCCAAACGCTAAACGAGGTCCGGGCCAATGGCGGCCGAATCATTGCAACGGGGACTACTTCGATTCGAACGCTGGAAACCATCGGGACAAAGTTTAATGGCGAGATCAAAGCCGATTCTGGCTGGACCGACATTTTCATTAAACCGGGCTACAAATGGCAGGTAGTTGATGCCTTTATCACTAACTTCCATTTGCCGAAATCAACGCTGGTCATGTTAGTGGCAGCTTTTACCGGCCGTGACAACATTCTCAACGCGTACCAGCATGCCATTGACGAACGCTACCGATTCTTTAGTTTCGGTGACGCCATGTTTATTAAATAAATGATCGATCAACGACCTTTTGCTGATTGCAGCAAGGGGCCGTTGTTAGTTAAATACGGAGGAACTATCATAATGGAACCAGCGATTAAATATCGCCTTATTAAAACTGAAAAACATACCGGTGCCCGATTGGGTGAGCTGATCACGCCGCACGGCACTTTTCCGACTCCCATGTTTATGCCGGTAGGGACGCAGGCGACCGTTAAGTCGCTGGCTCCTGAGGAATTGGATGAAATGGGTGCTGGCGTCATCTTGGCTAACACCTATCACCTGTGGCTGCAGCCGGGTGAAGATCTGATCAAGGAAGCCGGTGGCCTGCATCAATTCATGAATTGGCACAAGCCAATCTTGACTGATTCTGGCGGCTTTCAGGTTTTCTCCTTAGCAGAGAACCGTAACATCACCGAAGAGGGGGTTCACTTCAGGAATCCTTCAAACGGGGATAAGTTATTTCTTTCGCCGGAAAAAGCAATGCAAATTGAAAATGATCTGGGACCGGATATCATGATGAGCTTGGACGAATGTCCGCCATTCTTTGAGAGCTATGACTATATCAAGCACTCTGTTGAGCGGACTTCCCGCTGGGCTGAGCGAGGCTTAAAAGCTCACGCTAACCCTGATTGGCAAGGCTTGTTCGGCATCGTGCAAGGCGCTGGCTACGAGGATCTGCGTCGACAATCAGCGCATGATTTAGTCAGCATGGACTTTCCTGGCTACTCCATTGGTGGTCTATCCGTGGGTGAATCAAAGGCTGAAATGAACCGGGTACTGGACTTCACGGCACCAATGCTGCCTACCAACAAGCCCCGCTATTTAATGGGCGTGGGGTCCCCTGACTCTTTGATCGACGGCGTGATGCGCGGTATCGATATGTTTGACTGCGTGTTGCCGACCCGGATTGCCCGTCGCGGAACCTGCATGACCAGTCACGGCCGGCTGACGGTTAAAAACGCTAAGTACGCCCGTGATTTTTCACCAATTGACGATCAGTGTGATTGCTATACTTGCCGGAACTATACCCGAGCGTACATTCGCCACTTGTTCAAGGCCGATGAAAGTTTTGGCTTGCGACTGACTAGCTACCATAATTTATATTTTTTGCTGCACCTCATGAAAAAAGTTCGTGAAGCCATCATGGCGGATAATTTACTGGATTTCCGGGCTAGTTTCTTCGAAGAATACGGTTATAACCACCCAAATCCGAAAAATTTCTGATATTTGATAGACTGATTGACAAATTTTTGTTAAATTATACAGTAGACAAAGGTGGGTGAAAGAATTTGAACGTTTTAGCAAGCAACGCTGGGGGTTACTCCAGCATGTTGTTGATTGTGGTTATGATCGTTGCAATGTACTTCTTAATGATCCGGCCACAACGTAAACAGCAAAAACAGCATCAAGATACGTTGAATCAACTGAAAAAGGGCGATCACGTTATTACAATCGGCCGGCTTCACGGTGTGATCGATGAGATCAACATGGAAGCTAAGACGGTGACACTTGACTGTGACGGTATTTACCTGGTCTTCGACCTGAATGCCATTGCAAAAGTGACTCAACGTTCTGCTGCTAGTGAAGTCACTAGTGCTGCAGCAGCTGCACCAAAACCAGCTGAAGATGAAAAGACTGATACGACTGAAGCAACGGATGCAACGCCTTCAGACGAACCAGCTGATGACTCGACAGATGATACTAAAGCCGACAAGTAGCTTTAATCTCCCTTTTACTGAGGGGGATTTTTTTATTTAAAAAGGGGGGTATTATGGATAATCCAGTACATGTCGACGATAGCCGACGGATCTTACACGTTGATATGGATGCCTTTTACGCCTCCATCGAACAGCGTGATACCCCAGCTTTTAAAAAGTTACCGCTGGTGATTTCACGTGACCCCCGGCAGACGGGCGGCCGCGGCGTGGTCACTACCGCAAACTACGTGGCTCGGAAGTATGGCGTGCACTCGGCTATGCCGGCACAGCAAGCGTTAAAGCTGTGTCCGAAAGCGGTCTTTGTCACGCCAAACTTCCACCACTACCGCGCGATTTCTGATCAGATTCACCAAATCTTTCACGAATACACCGATATCATTGAAACGGTGGCGTTTGACGAAGCCTACCTTGACGTCACCACTAATAAATTAAAGATTGAAGATCCCGTAGAGCTGGCAGTTCGCCTGCAGGCAGAAATCTGGAATCAGACACATTTAACCTGTTCCATTGGGATTTCTTACAGTAAGTTTCTTGCTAAGGAAGCTTCTGATTACCGTAAACCGGTAGGCATTACCATCATTCACGCGGAAGACGCCCACGATTTTTTGATGCAGTTGCCGATTGAACGGTTTCGCGGCGTGGGGAAGAAAACCGTTCCTAAAATGCATGATTTAAAAATTCAAACGGGATGGGATCTCTTTGCCTGGGATGAACTGGACTTGATCAACAAGTTTGGCCGTTTTGGTGAGATTTTGTACCAGCGAGTGCGCGGCGCGGATGACCGACCGGTTGAGTACCAGCGGGAGCGTAAATCCATTGGTAATGAAACCACGTACTGGCCGTTCCTGACCACCCGCAGTGAAGTCGATACCCAGCTGGATAAACTAGCGAAAGCGTTGGCTGAAACGGTCAAAAAACAGCAGATGCACGGGCGGACACTGGTCTTAAAAGTGCGTTACGGTGATTTTAAAACGAAGACTAAACGCGTCACCCAGCCTGATTTCTTGGATAACGATCCGCAGCTATACGCCCAAACGGCCAAGCAAATTATGAATACCCTGCCCGATAATCCGGAAGGGGTCCGGCTGCTGGGAATTACCTTAACCGGTCTGGCGCCGATCACGTTTGAAAACATTGCGTTGAATCTGTTTGAGCATGAACAGCGCCAGAAATATCGCGGCGGTTAACAGAACTTGCGATTTAGCGTTATGATTTAATAGTAAACGATGGTGTCTTGCTTTAACCGGCAAGACCACTTATACTGTAGAAACGACTAAGCGAGTTGAAAGGTGATACCTCAGCATGACATTAAAGGAAACACAGACTGAAATTTTAAACGCAATCAAAAAACATCAGACGATTATTATTCACCGGCATCAGCGGCCGGATCCCGACGCTATCGGTTCTCAAATGGGATTGGCGGAGATTTTAAAAGCTAGTTTCCCCGATAAAAAAATCTACGCGGTCGGTAAGCAGTATCCTGGCTTCGACTGGTTGGGCAAGACCGATACCGTTGAAGACGAGGCCTATAAGGACGCTTTAGTAATGGTTTTAGATACGGCTAATCAGCCGCGAATCGATGATGATCGCTACAGTAAGGGCGACCAACTGATTAAAATTGACCACCATCCAAACGATGACCAGTTTGGCGATCCAATGTGGGTGTCACCAGAAGCTTCCAGTACGTCGGAGCTGATCTTTGATCTCTATGCGGCAATGAAGCCGGAACTGGTCTGCACTGCTGAAGCAGCCAGGGTCTTGTATGCTGGTATCGTTGGGGATACCGGCCGGTTTATGTATCCGGCGACTTCGACGCACACCATGAAGGTGGCTGGCGAACTCATGCAGTTTGATTTTTCGGCCAGTGATGTGAATCAAAAAGAAGACGAGATCTCGATTCCGCTGGCACGGCTGTCAGCTTACGTTTACGAAAATCTGACAATTTTGCCAAGCGGTGCGGCTTACATCAAGCTTAGCGACGAAGTGCTGGAACCCTTCAAGCTTGGTGACGAATCTACCAGTTCAGTGGTTCCGCTGCCTGGCCGACTGAAGGAAGTCAGTGCGTGGGCAATTTTTGTGGAATCCAAAGACCATACTTTCCGGATTCGGTTACGCTCAAAAGGTCCTGCTATCAATGAATTAGCCAAGCAACACGGTGGTGGCGGTCACGCTTTAGCCAGCGGTGCCGTGGCTCACGACGATGATGAGATCAAGCAGGTCATTAAAGAACTAGACACCCTATGCTCAAAACAACAAGGAGAATAATATGAGTCAAACCTTTGAAGAGTTCGGTTTAAAGCCTTTTTTAAATGAGGCAGTCAAAGAACTCGGTTTTACAGAACCAACGGGTATTCAAGAAAAGTTGATCCCCGTGATCCGTGCGGGGAAGAGCGTTGTTGGACAGTCAGAAACTGGGAGTGGGAAGACCCACGCCTTTTTGCTGCCGATCTTCGACGCAATAGACCCAGAAACACACGAAGTTCAAGCAGTTATCACAACGCCCAGCCGTGAATTGGCTTACCAGATTTATGGCGATGCCAAGCAATTGGCTAAGCACAGTCCAGAACCGATTCGAATCGGTAACTACGTTGGCGGTACGGATAAAAAACGGCAAATTGAAAAGTTGGAACGTGAACAGCCGGAACTGGTTATCGGGACTCCCGGCCGGATTCGCGATTTAATCAAGAATGGCGCCCTAGACGTGCATACGGCGACGCAATTCGTCGTGGACGAAGCTGACATGACCCTTGATTTAGGGTTCTTAGCTGACGTTGATCAGATTGCTGCCCGGATGCCAGAACACCTGCAGATGATGGTCTTTTCAGCCACCATTCCAGCAAAACTGCGGCCATTTCTGAAGAAGTACATGGAAAATCCAGTGGTGGAAGAGATCCCAGTAAAGTCAGTGATCAGTCCAACGATTGATAACTGGTTGCTGCCAACCAAGGGCCACTCTAAAAACGAGCTGATCTATCAACTGTTGACGATGGGTGAACCATACTTGGCACTGGTTTTTGCTAATACCAAGCAGCGAGTAGTTGAAATTGCCGACTACCTTAAAGCCAAAGGGCTTAAAGTTGCCGTAATCCACGGTGACGTGCCTGCCCGGCAGCGGAAACGGGTCATGCGTGAAATTCAGAACCTGGACTTCCAATTTGTCGTGGCCACGGATTTAGCTGCCCGAGGGATTGATATTGACGGTGTTTCTCACGTCATTAACGATGGCATTCCGGATGATCTGGATTACTTCATTCACCGGGTTGGCCGGACTGGCCGGAAGGGATTGCCGGGAACGGCGATTACGTTCTATACCCCTGATGAAGAAGATAAGATCCAGGAATTGGAAAATATGGGGATCGTCTTTAAGCCTAAGCAAATTAAGAATGGTGAAGTGGTTGATTCCTTTGACCGCAACCGGCGTAAGAAGCGCGGCCCACGGGCACCCAAGATTTCTGGGACAATGGCTGGTCGGATTCAAAAGGAAAAGAAGACCGTTAAACCGGGATACAAGAAGAAGATTAAAAAGGCAATCTCTAAGGAACAGTGGTTTGAAAACCGGATTCAGCAGCGGCAAAATCACCGCAAAGCCCGTAAGAATAAGAAGGCTTCATCACAGCGTTATAAGTAGATTAATCCGACATATTAGTTGCAGGAATTTTGTAAAAAATGTATACTAATATGCGTATTAAATGTGAGGACATGCTTAGCGGCCGGATTTTAAGAAACGTTTTGGTTGATGTGAAAAACGATTCCCAAGTTAAGTGCTCCCTTACAAAGAATTGAATAACCGTTGCTCAGCGCATTGAGCCTTAAGAGGTAAACGATCAAACATCGTTGCAAGTAAAGTGGTACCGCGTCTATGGCGTCTTTACTAGCAGCGGTGTTTTATTATTTTAAGAAGGAGAAGAAGGATGAAAAATTTAAGCAGCAGTGAAATTCGGCAGATGTACCTGGATTTCTTCAAAAGCAAGGGTCACACGATTATGCCAAGTGCGTCGTTAGTGCCCGTTGATGATCCGACTTTACTTTGGATCAACTCCGGTGTCGCCACGATGAAGAACTATTTCAACGGGTCAGTTGTACCAAAGAACCCGCGGATGACCAGTTCACAAAAGAGTATCCGGACCAACGATATTGAAAATGTTGGCCGGACAGCACGGCATCATACCTTATTTGAAATGCTGGGGAATTTCTCAGTTGGTGACTATTTCAAGAACGAAGCCATTGCCTGGGCGTGGGAACTATTAACGTCTGATGAGTGGTTTGGCTGGGATCCAGCCAAGCTGTACATCACCGTTTATCCGGAAGATGACGCTGCTAAAAAGCGTTGGGAAGAAGTCGGTGTTGCCCCAGACCACATTGTGGAACAGGAAGATAACTTCTGGGACATTGGTGAAGGTCCTTCGGGTCCAGATAGTGAAATCTTTTATGATCGCGGCCAGTCATTTAACAACTTGGCCGAAGATGACCCAGAAAACTATCCGGGCGGTGAAAACGAACGCTACTTAGAGATCTGGAACATCGTGTTCTCGCAGTTCAACCATGAACCGGATGGCTCATACAAGCCGTTACCACGGAAGAACATTGATACTGGGATGGGTCTGGAACGGGTGGTTTCCGTGTTCCAAAACGCTAAAACTAACTTCGAAACCGACCTTTTCTTACCAATGATCCACGCCACTGAATCATACAGTGACGGTAAGAAATATGGTTCGGATCCAAAACTGGACATTTCCTTCAAAGTGATTGCTGATCATTCACGTGCGATCACCTTTGCCATTGGCGATGGGGCACTGCCATCCAATGAAGGCCGTGGCTACGTCATTCGTCGGTTGATCCGTCGGGCGGTCGTTAACGGACAGAAGTTAGGCATCAAGGGGGCCTTCCTTTACAAGCTGGTACCAGTGGTTGGTGAAGTGATGAAGGCTTACTATCCTGAAGTGCTGCAAAACAGTGACTACATCGCCCAAGTGGTTAAATCAGAAGAAGACCGTTTTAACGAAACTTTATCCGATGGTTTGAACTTGTTGAATTCGTTGATTGCTGAGACGAAGAAGAGCGGTAAATCCGAAATTGACGGTGCCGAAGCCTTCAAACTGTACGATACGTATGGTTTCCCCGTTGAACTGACCCGCGAGTACGCTTACGACGACCACATTACAGTGGACGAAGAGGGCTTTAAGGCCGAAATGAAGAAGCAGCGTGACCGGGCTCGTAAGGCACGTAACGCTGATAATTCAATGGGTGTTCAATCCGACGTCTTGGTTGGCGTTAAGTCACCAAGCGAATACGTTGGCTATACCCAGCTAGAAGTTGAAAACGCCAAGATTACCGATATCGTGGCTGATGGCGAATTAACGGATGCTACCGAGGGCGAAGTTGCCCAAGTCATCTTTGATAAGACGCCGTTCTACGCTGAAATGGGTGGTCAAGTGGCCGATAAAGGTGACGTCTTGGACGAAAATGGCAATTTGATTGCCACCGTTGAAGACGTTCAGCACGCACCAAACGGTCAAAACCTGCACACCTTGAAACTGCATCGCGGCATCAAGGTCGGTGACCAGATGACCCTTAAAGTTGACGCCCACTTCCACAGCAAGGTTGAGAAGAACCATACGGCGACCCACTTGTTGGATCAAGCACTGAGAAACGTCTTTGGCGAGCATACGCAGCAAGCCGGTTCGCTGGTTGAACCGAACTATCTGCGGTTTGACTTTACCCACTTCGGTCAAGTTACCGAAGATGATCTGGCAAAAGTTGAAGCTATCGTTAACCAAAAGATCTTTGAAGAAATTCCCGTTACCACCACGGTGACCGATCAAGAGACTGGCAAGAAGATGGGTGCTATCGCACTGTTCTCCGACAAATACGGCGATAAGGTCCGGGTCGTTTCAGTGGGTGACTTCTCCATCGAATTTTGTGGTGGGACTCACGTGAAGAACACCAACGAATTAGGCCTGTTCAAGATCACTTCTGAGACTGGTATCGGTGCCGGTACTCGCCGGATTGAAGCCGTTACGGCCGGTGACGCTTACGATTACCTGGACAAGCACGACCAAATTTTGACCAATGCGGCAGCAACGCTGAAGTCACAGCAGGTTACGGATGTACCCGCTAAGATCCAGCAGCTCCAAGAGCAAGTTAAGGCGTTGAATAATAAGGCCGAAAGTCTGGAAGCTAAACTTGCCAGTCAGCAAGCCGGTGCAATCTTTGACAACGTCCAAGACGTTAACGGTAAAAAGCTGATTACCGGTGTGGTTCAGGTCTCATCAATGGATCAGTTGCGTCAGTTAGCTGATACTTGGCGTCAAAAGCAGTTATCAGATGTGCTGGTCCTAGGTGCTCAAGTGGGTGAAAAGGCCAACTTGATCGTGGCCGTTAGTGACGATACGATTAAGGCCGGTGTTAAGGCTGGCGACTTGATCAAAGCAATTTCGCCAAAAATTAATGGTGGCGGCGGCGGTCGGCCAAACCTAGCTCAGGCCGGCGGTAAAAATCCAGCTGGTTTGCAAGATGCCATGACCGAAGCAGCAAAATGGCTGTCAAATTTAAACTAACGTGTTAGACTTTAAATACTAGGTTGAAAAAGCGTTCAATTGCGGTCAATATATTTCATTCCAATTACAACGCTCCACAACCATTGTCGTTCTTGTTCATATTAGGTAGAATAAGAACAAATAGCATTGGTGGAGGTGTGATCATGAGTACGTTAGATAAAACCATGTATTTTGATTTCGGTGATAAGAAACCGAAAGATGTTCATGAGACATTGGTGACGGTGTACCAAGCGTTGGAGGAAAAGGGTTATAACCCAATTAATCAGATCGTTGGGTACCTGTTATCCGGTGATCCGGCTTATATTCCTCGTATTAATGACGCTCGGAATTTGATTCGTAAACATGAACGCGACGAAATCATTGAAGAATTGGTTCGCTTCTACCTAAATGAGAACGGGACGGCTACTAAGTGATAAGATTAATGGGATTAGATGTAGGCTCAAGAACTGTCGGAGTTTCGGTGAGTGACATGCTCGGGTGGACTGCGCAGGGTGTTGAGATCATTCGAATCAATGAAGATGAAAAACAGTTTGGCATTGACCGCGTAAAGGAACTGGTCAAGAAGTACGAAGTGACCGGTTTTGTTTTGGGATTACCAAAGAACATGAACAATACGTTGGGTCCTAGAGCCCAGGCTTCTCAAGATTACGGAGAATTATTGAAAGCAACGTTTGATTTACCAGTTGATTTTGAGGATGAACGGTTAACCACCGTCGAGGCTGAACGGATGCTAGTTGAAGAAGCGGATACGTCGCGTAAGAAACGTAAAAAAGTGATCGATAAACTGGCAGCCAGCTTGATTCTTCAGAACTACTTGGATCGCAAAGGCCCTTTAACAAAAGAAAAGTGAGGCAGACAAACATGAGTGAAAACAACGATCAACAGCAAATTACGATGGTGGACGAAAACGGTAATGAAGAACTTTATAACGTTCTGTTTACCTTTGAGTCACCTGATTATCACAAATCTTACATTTTACTTTACCCAACCGGTAAAGCTGACGATGAAGAAGTTGATATTCAAGCTTACCAACTTGCCGATGGTGACGATCCTGCTAATCCACAAGGCGGCGACCTGTTACCAATTGAGAATGACGATGAATGGGATATGGTCGAATCAATGCTGAACACCTTCTTAAACGGTGGCGGTACTGATGCTTCCGATCAAGACTGGGGAGTACCAGATCCTAAATAAATGATTATTAATGAGATGGTGAAGTGGGGCTAAACCCCGTTACCATTGTCGTTCATTTAGCCGCTGGTCCGTTTGGGTCAGCGGCTAAATGAGTTTAATCGGTATTCTGGAGGTGAACAGTTTGGCTAACGCTAAGGAACCGCAACCAGCTCGCAGACGCTTCAAAGCGGTAATCGATGGTCAAAGTTACACGATTGTCGGTAACCGTTCCGAGGCTCATATGCAGGCTGTTACTGAGTTAATGAATAAGCAGCTTGCTCAGCTTAAAAAATTGGCGCCGGATATGAGTAAGGAAGAAGCTTCAATCTTATTGGCTTTTAACGCCATTTCTGATCAGTTGGAAAAGGCTGAAGCTTATGATCAGATAAAGAAACAGGACGCTGATAATTCCGGTTCTTCTGAGTCCTAAGCATCAAGTAGCACAACAGCATTTGAGTTATGGGAGTTAAAGATGAATAACAAAATTTATAAAACCATGGCCTATGACCAAATCAAACAGCAGTTACGCCAATATCTCGTTTCTGCTGCGGGTGATGCCGAATTAAAAAAATTAGAACCCAGCAGCGACTTTGACTGGGTTCAGGAACAAATTGATGAAACCAAAGATGGTGCAGACATTTACCGGCTGGAAAGCGGGATTCCGATTCCTAAACTGGCCGATGTCAGTCCGCATCTGAAACGGCTGGAAATTGATGGGACGTTGAGCGGAACGGAACTGGCGCAAATTAGTCAGGTGCTAAAGACCGTGCAATCAGTCATCAGCTTCTTTGATGATTTAAACCAGCGTCCCGTCGAACTGCGTCGTCTATACGATGTCGTGGGCCGGTTAGTTCATTTACCGGATGTCAGCAAGCGTTTAAGCGTTTCGCTGGAAGACGATGGCCGCTTAACGGATGAAGCGTCGCCTGAACTACGGCGGATTCGCCGTCAAATCAATAATTTTGAGGGCGCCATTCGGCAGCAAATGGCGGGTTATACGCGTGGTAAAAACGCTAAGTATCTCAGTGACACGTTGGTAACAATTCGTGATGACCGCTACGTTTTGCCAGTCAAAGCCGAATACAAGCAGCACTTTGGCGGTATCGTTCACGACCAAAGTGCCAGTGGCCAAACGTTGTATATCGAGGCCGAATCAGTGGTTGGTAAAAACAACCAGCTGCGTGAAGCACAAATTGCGGAGCGGCAGGAAGAACGGCGTATCTTGCTGGACCTGTCCAATCTGCTGCGGCCTTATCAAGAAGATATTCACGATAACGCCGCAATTCTGGGACACTTGGACTTCGTTAACGCCAAAGCCCGCTACGCGCATGATTTAAAGGCGACAGAGCCGATTCTATCCAAGGAGAATCAGATTGCGCTGAGACAAGCTCGGCACCCACTGATTGATCCGAAAAAAGTGGTCGCTAACGATATCGCACTGGGTAAAGATTACAAGGCAATCATCGTTACTGGCCCGAACACCGGTGGGAAAACCATTACGCTGAAAACGGTTGGTTTGACCCAGTTAATGGCTCAGTCCGGACTTTTCATTGCGGCGGATGAGCATTCACAAGTTGGTTTGTTTGACGAGGTGTTTGCCGACATCGGTGATGAACAATCCATTGAACAAAACCTGAGTACCTTCTCGTCTCATATTGAAAACATCGTGTCTATTTTAGGCGCTGCCAGTGAACACAGTCTGATCCTGGTGGACGAACTGGGCGCCGGGACTGACCCGCAAGAAGGGGCAGCACTGGCCATGGCGATTCTCGATGAGATCGGTACGATGGGCAGTGAAGTCATTGCCACGACCCACTATCCAGAACTCAAGGCTTACGGCTATAATCGGCCGGAAACCATCAATGCCAGCATGGAGTTTGATAACGAGACGCTTAAGCCAACCTATCGACTGCTGATTGGTATTCCAGGACGCAGTAACGCGCTGGAGATTGCTACTCGTCTGGGATTGAAATCATCCATTATTGACGAGGCTCGTGGTTTAACTGACGATGACAGCCAAGATTTGAATAACATGATTGCTGATTTAACGGCACAAAAGCGGCAGGCTGATTTAGATGCTGCGGCAGCTGCCAAAACGTTGGCTGAAGCCCAGCAGCTGGAAAAGGATTTAAAAGACAAGTTTGACGGTTATCTGAAACAAAAGGACCAGCTCATGGAGCAGGCCAAAGACGATGCCAATAAGCTGGTTGAAAAGACCCGGCTGCGGGCGGATGAGATCATTAAGGATATCCGTAAGAAACAGCTTAAAGCGGGTAAGACCGTGATTAAAGAAGACCAGCTGATCGATGCTAAGGGGCAGATCAATGCTTTGCAGCAGGATCAGCGTCTGAAGAAGAACCGAGTCTTGAACCGCGAGAAGAAGCGGCATCACTTTAAAATCGGGGACGAAGTCGTGGTTCGTTCATATGGTCAGCGCGGTGTGATCATGGATAAAATTGATGACCATCATTTTGAAATTCAAATGGGCATTTTAAAGATGAAAATTGAAGATACTGATTTGGAACGGGCTGCTCCTGAAAAAGAAGCACCGAAACCACGGGCAACGGTGCAACGGACCCGTTCAAACGGGGTCTCGCCAACCTTGGACTTGCGGGGTCATCGCTATGAAGAAGCCATGGGCGAGGTTGACCGGTTTATTGATTCTGCGCTATTAGCCGGTTATCCCTCAGTGACGATTATTCACGGTAAGGGGACTGGTGCCCTGCGAAAGGGTGTTACCGAATACTTGCAGTCCAATCCGCGAATCAAGTCGTTTGGTTTCTCACCGGCCAATGCGGGCGGTGATGGGTCAACTATCGTTAAGCTATAAACAGCTAATTACTTGTTCTTTTTGAAAAATCTGATACACTTACTAAAGGTAAACAAATAAAGGAGGGATCGTTTTATGACTGTTGCAGAAACGACAGATAAAACTTTTGAAAACGATACATCGAAGGGTGTGACACTGACTGATTTTTGGGCAACTTGGTGCGGTCCTTGCCGCATGCAATCACCAGTAGTTGAACAATTAGCCAGTGAAATGGACGGGGTAACATTCAACAAGATGGATGTTGACGCTAATCCAGATACACCGCAAAAATTCGGTATTATGAGTATCCCAACCCTCCTTGTTAAAAAGGACGGTCAGGTAGTGGATACGGTCGTTGGTTATCACACTAAGGATCAATTAAAGCAGTTACTGTCTCAATACGTGGAAGCCTAACTGAGAGCACACAAATAAACGCCATCCCGATAAATTTGGGATGGCGTTTATTTTGTAATAGATAGTTAAAATCTGAGTTGTTACGTGTTTAGAAGCCGTTGATTAACATTAATTAGTGGGATCGATGATTTTCATTGGATTCAATTCCGTCGGGTCCGAAATAGCATCTTTGGGATCGAGATGAACGATAAGGCTGATGCCTTCGGCGCGTTTAGGCTTTTCACCCATTTCAGTTTCAGCAACGACACCGACCATTTGCTGAGCAGTTTGTGCCAGAAAGCCGGCTTCCAAGGAGAAGGTTGCGTCGGGCTGCAACGAAAGCCGAGTAGTGACCGGTTTGCCGCTGAGTGTAAATTGCCATTCTTTAGCCGTTTGCTTCTGCAGCATTAAATCGCCCAAGTCAGCTTGCTGGAAAAAACGGACGAGGTCTTGAATACTGCCTAAAGTGAATCGTCTTGCCAACTGTTTGCCTTCCCAATAGGCAATGCTGCCGGCATCTGTGCCTAATAGGTCGTTTAACACGACGTCTCTGATGAGGGCTTTACCAAACAGTGGGGCGCTTTCAGGATCTGAAAGATAGTGTGCGTAAATCTGATTATTCATGAGGGATCTCCATTCACTTTTCTATTACACTAAGATTACAATGGATTGCGCTTGAATTGCAAGAAAATTAGTATAACTTAAAAAAAACTGGGAATTCTTGCTTCCGGTGATAAAAAGGATAATAATATAGTTTCAAGATCTATTTGAAAGGGAGATTGTGATGACATCTCAACCGATTGGTTTTTTAGATTCCGGTGTTGGCGGTCTAACCGTTGTTAAAGAAGCGCTCAAACAACTTCCAAACGAATCAATTGTCTTCTTAGGCGATCAGGCGCGTCTACCTTACGGGCCACGCCCAACTGAAGAAGTAGCCCACTTTGTACAGCAAATTGCGGGCTTCTTATTGGACCAGCACATCAAAGCACTGGTGCTTGCCTGTAATACTGCTACAGCAGCAGCGTTACCGATTCTGCAAGCAAAATTATCGATTCCGGTAGTCGGCGTCATCGATTCTGGCAGTCAGACAGCAGTTAGAGTCTCAACTGGCCAGCATATCGGTGTTATTGCCACTGAAGGAACGATTAAGAGTCACGCCTACCAGCGGGCGATTAGTAACTTATCTCCAAATGCTTCGATTGAGGGTCTAGCTTGCCCCGAGTTTGTGACGGTGGTAGAAGCTGACAAGTATCACGATGAACAGACGAACCAGCTTGTTGCAGACCAGTTGCGGTACTTTAAAACGCACCCAGTGGACACCCTGATTTTAGGGTGTACCCACTTTCCGTTACTGGCTGATTCGATTCAGGCAGCCATGGGACCAGACGTTACGTTAGTGGATTCCGGCGTTGAAACTGTGAGCGTCATTAAGCAGCTGTTAAGCGAACAGCATTTGCTAAACACTGACAGTGAGGCCGAACAGCCCAAGTTTTATACCACCGGTGATATTGATGGGTTTACTGCCATTGGAAAGGACTGGTTGCAGGTGCCTGATTTAGACGTCACCCACGTACCAGTTGAACACTTAAAGCAGTATGGTGATTTAGCGTCAAAGGAGACGAGTTATGAAGCCTAACACATTAGTGATTGCAACCCGTAATCAGGGCAAAGCCCGGGAGTTTGCTGAAATGCTGGCACCGAAGGGAATCACGATCAAGACCCTAGCGGATTATCCCGATGTTGGTGAAATTGCCGAAACCGGTTCTACCTTTGAGGAAAATGCCACGCTTAAGGCTAAAGCCATTGCGGATCATACACAATTACCAGTTTTGGCGGATGATTCCGGTTTAGAAGTTGCCGCGTTAAATGGTGAACCGGGGATTTATTCCGCCCGGTATGCCGGTGATCATGACGATGCTGCCAATAATGCCAAGCTGCTCTTCAACCTGAAAAATGTTCCAGCGAATCAGCGGCAGGCTGTTTTTCACACCACTTTAGTTTTACTTAAGCCGAATGGTTCAAAGTTAGTGGTGGATGGTGAAGTCCACGGTGAGATTTTAAAGGCTCCTCGTGGCGAGAACGGTTTTGGTTATGATCCGCTGTTTTACATTGCTTCAAAGGGTAAAACCATGGCAGAAATGAGTGACGATGAGAAGAATTCAATTAGCCACCGCGGACGTGCTACCAGGAAAATGATGACTCAGTTTGATAATTGGTGGGAGGCTTAGGATGAAAATTTTAGCTATCAGCGATAATCACGGTGATCGCCAAATTTTACAAACCGTTTTCGAGGCATACCGCAGTCAAGTTGATGCGATTTTTCATTGCGGTGATTCGGAAATGACTAAGGATGATCCGCTCTTTAAAGGAGTTAACGTTGTTAAAGGCAACAATGACTTTGGACCAGATTTTCCAAATGAGCTGCAACTAAAAGTTGCTGACACTAAAATTTTTATGACTCATGGGCACCTCTACGATGTGAGCATGAGTTTAACTAGATTGGACTTAAAGGCCCGTGAAATTGGTGCTTCCGTAGTGTTGTTTGGGCATACTCATCAGTTAGCGGCTGAAATGTCGCAGGGACGGCTCTACGTGAACCCGGGAAGCATCTCACTGCCACGAGGGGAGTATGCCTCTATCGGCGGGACTTTTGCCATCATTGAAGTTCAGCCAGCACAAATGACCGTTGATTTTTACGATCGAAAGTTAAATCAAATTGATCAGCTTCATCAGCGATTTGAACGCTAGAAAGGTTAAGTGAGTTCGACGAATGATTAATGGACCAATTAGAAAGATGATTATGGCCGATCATGACAACCTCATCATTCCAGCCAATCTGGTTGCCAATGTGATGATAAAAAACGACTGCTACCACGCCTTTTTGGTGCTGACAAAAGTCGGTTATTCCAAAGTACCGGTGCTGGACAATGATCAGCATCTTTGCGGCCTCGTTTCGTTGTCAATGATTACGGAACACATGCTGGATACGGATCACGTTGCCTCGGAAAATTTACGTCGACTGACCGTTGAAGACGTGATGCAGACTGATTTTCGCTCCATCGAAGATCCAACTGACCTGGACGAAATTATGCATCTATTAATCGATGATAACTTCATTCCGGTGGTTTCAGACGAAAAAACGTTCACCGGTATCATTACCCGGCGTGAGTTGTTAAAACGGATCAATTACCTTGCCCATAATTTTTCGGAACAGTACGATGTTCAACCCCGGCTTGACGCCGTGGAGAATAACGGTAAATGTTAAAAAGCCTCATAAAAACAGCCGAAAGAAGTGATTATTTCACTACTTTCGGCTGTTTTAGCGTAAACGCTATTTGGATTCGTTGTGATAAATGGTAGGCAGCTCAATATCAGCGTCATTGATGGCTTTCAGGTAAGCGGACAACAGCTCATGCTGAACCGCGAACTGTTCACCCGGCTGCGTGAAAGTGACGACTTGAATCACCACTTGCCCGTTTGCCAGTGGCACGGTGCCCATATTAGTGGGGGCTTGAGTGATTGTTGGAAAATGAGCTGGAACAGTTTGGTTGACGGATTCAATAATGTGATTGATTTGGTCGATGGGTGAGTCTGGAAAAATTGGAATCTGTACCAGTGCGCGCATTTCGTGGCGGGACTTATTACTGACGATGGTAATGTTGCGGTTGGGGATGAAGTTCAGAGTACCGTCAGCACTAATCACCTGAGTGGTGCGAATCCCCACTGCAGAAACCGTCCCCTCTACTTCACCGATCTTGACGGCATCACCAACGTTGATCTGGTCTTCCATCAGGATGAAGGCACCGGTGACAATGTCGGAGACGAAGCCTTGTGCGCCAAGACCAAGGGCTAAACTAAAGATGCCGGCACCGGCTATTAACGTGCCAACTGGGACGCCCATGAATGAGAGCAGGGCGTAAACCCAAAAGAAGATCACCGTATACTGAAAGATGTTCATTACCAGGGTAAAGATGGTGTCTACCCGATTAGCTGTTCCTTCAATAAACTTATTTTTTTTGTAGCGTTTGAATAAATGGCGGATGATTTTTTTACCGACCCAATTAACGAGCAGCAGTCCAATGGAGACGAGCAGGAGCTGAAAGAGGGTTGTTGCGATTTGCTCGCCGATGTGCTGCCAATCGAAGTGCTGGATGAACCGGGAAAGGTTGCTGGTTAATATCATAGTGTTTTCTCCTTGCAGTAGTTTCACCAATTAGTGTAACAGATTAAGTGGGAAAAAAGCAGTGGTTATGCGGGGTTTTATATTGCGTCAGCGTACCCGCAATGCTATTCTTAATCTAACAGCAAAAAGTAAGGAGGGGTACAGTGACAGCAGGACAAATGGCAGGATTGATTGCCGCCATCGCATTTTTAATTCTAGTATTCTTTATCGGCGCCTTCTTAATGAAGATGGTGCGCACCCTTAGTGAGGTTAATAAAAGCGTCAAGACCATGACCGAAGACTTGGACGTGATCAGCAAGCACGCGGAAGATATTTTGGCAAACGCCAATACGTTATTGGATGACGTGAATCATAAGGTCGCTACGATTGATCCAGTCTTCAAGGCAGCTGCTGATTTGGGAACTAGTGTTTCTGAACTGAATTCAGCTACACATGATTTAACGGGTAAGGTTAAATCAACCGCTAAGAAAACGGCGACGACCAGTTTGTTTGCTAAGTTAGGCGAGTCGGTTTTCAACGCGTATCGTGGTCGTAAAAACAAGGATTGATGATTGAAAGGAGTTTTTGACTTATGGGAAAGAAGTTAGGCTTTTTTGTCGGGTTAGTTGCTGGGGCCGCTGCAGCTCATGTTGCTTACAATCGTTTAAGCGATGAGGATAAAGCGGAATTAAAGGCTGACCTGCAAGAGAAGATGGATATTGCTAAAGACCGAGCCGTTGACTATGCCTTTTATGCCAGCGACGCTTGGGACGACTTTAAGGATACTTTCTCTGATCAATCTCAAGCCGTCAGTGAAAAGGTCAAGAATGCTGCTAGCCAGTTTGGCGATACGCATTTGAGCCCTGCTACGGATGACGACGATTCACTTCGTTCGGAATTAGCGGACGTTTCGACATCTGCTGATGATGACTCAGATGATATTGTGTTGAATAGTGAAGAGACCTTTGGTGGAGCCGACGTTGCCGATGAAACGGCTGAGCCAGAGAATGATCACCAGGATGACACTGATTCAGATGATTCTAAAGAAGATTAATTAAACAGTGACATGACAAAGAAGCAGCCTATCATCGAATGATGAGCAGGCTGCTTCTTTGTGTTTGTGATTTATTTGCCAACGTAAGTGAGTTCTTTTGAGGTATGGGTAAATGGTTCGCAGCCAGTTTCGGTAATGTGAACACAATCTTCGATTCGGACACCGGCAACGCCAGGAATATAGATCCCAGGTTCAATCGAGAAGCACATGCCGGGCTGAAGGACCATGTCGTTGCCTTCCATGATGGATGGGAATTCGTGTTCGCTCATGCCCATTCCGTGGCCAAGCCGGTGAATGAAGTATTCGCCGTAACCGGCTTTGGCAATAATATCACGTGCAACTTTATCCAGTTGCGCAGCTGTAATCCCGGGTTTAGCTGCTGCTTGAGCAGTTAACTGTGCCTCCAGACAGACCTGATAAATATCCAGCTGTTTGTCAGTTGGCTTGCCTAGCGCAACGGTTCGGGAAGCATCGGAGATGTAGCCTTGCCAAACGGTTCCCAGGTCAAATAAAATGAGTTCGTTATCCTTAAACTTAGTGGCGTTAGTGGCACCGTGAGGTTCAGCGGCATGGGCGCCAGCCTGAACGAGGGTATCAAAGCTCATTTGCATGATACCTTCTTTCATCAAGGCGTACTGTAATTCGGCGACGACCTGCTGTTCGGTCCGGCCGGCTTGAACTGCTGCAAACCCCTTTTCAAAGGCGAAATCGGCCCATTTACCAGCCACGTTCAATTTTTCAATCTCGTCAGCCGTTTTAATAACGCGCAATTGGTTGATGAAAGGGGTGATATCCTGAGTAAAACGGGCGTCAGGAAAGACCTGCTGCAGGTGTTCAAGTCGGTCAACTGAAAGCTGATTTTTTTCCAACCCAATTTCAGTTGGTCGGGAAACACGCCTTTTCACGTTGTCTGCAATCATTTGCCACGGATTTTCATGGTCTAAGTAACCGTATACAGGAAATGAAAAGCCGGTTTCTTTAATTGCTTCAACTTCCAGTGCTGGCGCAAACATGAAAGGCTCCTGGTCAGGAAAAACAATCAGGGCCAGCACCCGTTCAATGGGGTCACTGTAAAAGCCGGTTAAATACTCGATCGTTGCTGGATCACTGATGTAGGTAAAGTTGGCATGACGCTGTTCAGTCCACTCTTGGACCCGTTGTAATTTTGACAAGATAATCACCTCGAATTAGAATGTATTCATTATATCATGTTAACTTGAGCGGATGAATTTGGAGTTTAAAATGACGCCTTCATTCAAGCCGGGAATAGTTGAAGAAAATGGTCTAGGTGAAAAAATAGTTGAAAAAATTGTCTAATACGGGATAATGAAAGAAAACAAAATTAGCTTATTGCTTCATAGCTTGTTTATAAAGCCTATGATAGCGGTGATTTTCAGAAACTAGTTGAATAGTCAAACAAGCGGGTGCTTGCTTATTGTACGCCATTAGGTGGTTAGAACATAAATTGTGGTCTTGAAAAGTATTTTAGAAGAGTGTATTATCAAGTTGAAAACGTTTTCAATTTGATTTCTGAAAATATATCTGATATATTTGATTAGTTATTGAAAATCAATGAAAACGAATTAAACCAATAAAGAAAGGGCTATCGCAATGGATAAACAGACTGTAACAATTTATGACGTCGCCCGTGAAGCCGATGTGTCGATGGCCACTGTATCAAGAGTGGTTAACGGGAATCCCAACGTCAAACCGGCGACTCGGAAAAAAGTTTTAGACGTAATCGAACGCTTGGACTATCGTCCTAACGCCGTGGCTCGTGGCTTAGCAAGCAAGAAGACAACGACGGTTGGTGTGATTATTCCAGACGTCACTAACATTTACTTTTCTGCCTTGGCACGAGGCATCGACGATATCGCCATGATGTATAAATACAACATTATTTTAACCAATTCTGACGAGAATGGCCGTAAAGAAGTGCAGGTGTTAAACACCTTAATGGCTAAACAAGTAGATGGTATCGTCTTTATGGGCAATGATATCAGTGATGAGGTTCGCAAAGAATTCGAACGCGCAAAGACGCCGATCGTTCTGGCAGGCTGTGTTGATGATCAAGACCAGATGCCAAGTGTTAATATCGATTACACCGCGGCCGTGGAAGAAGCAACCAAGAACTTGATCGACCACGGAAACGAACGGGTTGCTTTCGTATCAGGCAGCTTAGACTACCCAATTAACCGGGATTACCGTCTGAAGGGCTACAAGCAAGCTCTGAAGAAGGCTGGTTTGCGCTATGATGAGAAGCTGGTTTTTGAAACCGACTACTCTTATAAAGCTGGTCAACTGTTGCAACCGGCACTTCAGTCGGTTCACGCAACTGCCGCTGTTATCGGTGATGATGAATTAGCTGCCGGTGTCATGAACGGTGTGACGGATGCTGGCTTAAGCGTCCCAGACGACTTTGAGATCATTACCAGCAACGATACCAAGCTGACTGAAATGGTTCGGCCAAAGATGTCGTCCATTACGCAGCCACTTTATGATATTGGTGCCGTTGCTATGCGGTTACTGACGAAATTAATGAACAGTGAACCAGTGGAGAATAAGACTGTCTTATTGCCATATGGTTTAATGAAACGGGCATCAACCCACTAGTCATTTGCGGTGGGGCAATAGGCAGGCTTGACGCGTTCTTTCGATTAGAGGAACGGGGGAAGCCTGTCTATTTTTGAAAACTTTGGCGGAGGTGTCACATGAAACGGGGAGCAGTACTACTATCAGCTGAGTCAGTAGTGATGACAGTCGTGGTTCTCACACTGGCTTCAATTGTTGGCCGCTTAACTTCGGTTGCGGTGCCAGCAATTTCAAAAATGGGTGTTCAATACATTACCGAAGTATTAGCCTTAGCGTGCTGGTGGGGGTTGAACCGCTGGTATCCTAAAGCTAAGGTTAGTTGGTGGCGTCATAAAATGCGCTACCAGTGGGCTTTGCTTTTACCGGTGTTGGTTGTTTTGGTTGGTGATTCAACACTAAAGCCGGAATTTCGGCTCACTTCGGGTCACATAGTGATGGCGATTTTGGCAGGACTTTCAGTTGGCCTATTTGAAGAGTACGTTTTTCGTGGCGTACTGGTAAGCGCACTTCGACAGCGGTACCATGTTGGACCAGTAATGACGGCCTTTTTAAGCGGGTTAATGTTTAGTTTAGTGCATCTAGTTAACGCCACGGGAAACGGCAGTGTTACCATGACTTTGGTGCAGATGCTTGAAGCCGTTGGACTGGGGTTCTTTTTTGCGGCGGTTTATTTGGTTACTGGCAGTCTTTGGCTGCCAATCATTGCCCACGGAATCATTGATGCCTTTGATGCGTTGGCGTTTGGGACCTTGAGCAACACGGCGGGGATGAGCGTCTGGACTAGCCTTATTTACGCGGCGGTTTTTGCTGCCATTGGTTGCTGGCTGCTAAAAGCCAAGCGGTTTACGGTAGTGATATCTACTGGCAGCCAATCTGAACTCAACTTGCAGCAGCGGCCACGTGCGAGTCGTCCAGTGATTCAGGCGCAATCCGTTTCAGCTAGTAAAACGTTGATTGCAATCGTCATTCCCTTGGCGGAACTTGGGCTGGGGGCGCTGGTTGCGGATGAATTTACCGGCAAATGGATTCGAATCATTCTGGTTGATATAATCTTTTTTGCCGGTTTTTGCACGGCAATTTATCTCTACCGCGATGTTCTGGCTGATCACTGGCACCGGTTTAAGCAGCATTTTGGTGCTGGTTTGTTAATTGCCATTGCTGGCGTTCTAATTGCCTATGTTATTTTGTCACTGGTTCGTCAAGGGCTTCAGGCGGTAGGTGTTGCCAGTGCCGGTTCACAGTCGGTCATGAGCATTCAGTCAGCGGGAATGGCTTTAGTTGCCAGTTTAACTACTTTGATGGCACCGTTTACGGAGGAGATTATTTTTCGCCACGCGCTGTTTTATCAGTGGCGGGGACGGGGAATTTTAACTTGGATCATGCTGATCGTTTCTTCCGTTGCATTCGGTTTAGTGCACTGGAACAATTTTCACGGGCAACTGGTTCAGATGATTCCGTACATGTGTGTCGGCGCGTTATTTGGTTTAATCTATTATTTTTCAAGAAATATTTGGCAAGCAATTTTCACTCACTTTTTATTTGATATCATTCAGGTAATTGCTGTTATTGCAATGTTTATCTTAGCAATCGTTCAGCACGGTTAGAAAATTTTACCGGTTTCATTGCTGACAGGTTGTATTGAAATTCGCCGCGTGATATTATAATAAGGTCTGTGTAAACGAATATAATTAAGAAAAGAGGAGTCGTGAAATGTCAGGACATTCAAAATGGCATAACATCCAAGGACGTAAAAACGCCCAAGATGCTAAGCGTGGAAAAATTTTCCAAAAAATCTCACGTGACTTATATCAAGCCGCTAAAGCAGGTGATCCTGATCCAGCAAACAACCCTCAACTTCGATTGGTGATGGATAAGGCTCGTGCTGCTAACATGCCTAAGGATAACGTTCAACGCGCTATTGATAAGGCTTCTGGTGTCGGCGGTGCTAAGTTCGAAGAAATCACTTATGAAGGCTACGGCCCTGGTGGAACTGCCATTATGGTGGCTGCTTTGACCGATAACAAGAACCGGACCGCGGCTGCAGTTCGTTCCGCCTTTACGCATCACGGTGGATCTTTAGGTGCTGCTGGTTCAGTTTCTTATATGTTTGATCGTAAGGGCTACATCGTTATCTTACGTGATGGCTTAGATGCCGATGAAGACACGGTTTTGATGGATGCACTTGACGCTGGTGCTGATGACATGAAGACCAGCGATGATCAATTTGAAATCTTCTCAGATCCATCGAGCTTGACGGCAGTACGTGACGCGCTGCAGCAAAAGTACAACTTGGATACTGCTGAAGTTCGGATGTTCCCAGAGAACACTACTGAAGTTCCAGAAGACAAAGTTTCTCAATACCAAGGTTTGATCGATGAACTTGAAGCTAACGATGATGTTTCAGATGTTTATGAAGCAGCAACGTTGCCTGAAGGCGTAGAATAATCGATTAGACTGATAAAGCCGTTTCCCACAACTGGGGAACGGCTTTTTTGTTGTGCTCAAACTTCTGTGCCATCAATCGCGTAGTTAGGCTCAGGAGGACGGAAAGTATGATAGAACAATTAGGACAAACGCTGCTGAGTGCCGCGCTGGCATCCGGCAGTTCTGATTTGCACATTCAGCCTGTCGGCGACGCCTATAAGGTGTTTGAACACCACGGTGATGGCTTATCGCTGGTCAGAGAATTATCCCTTAGTGAAGGGCAGCAGCTGATTGCCCACTTCAAGTATCGTGCTAATATGGCCATTACTGAAACTCGGCGTCCCCAGCTAGGCGCACTCACGTTGACGGTTGCCGATCAAACGGTTCATTTGCGATTATCCAGCGTGGGTAATTTTATTAATCAAGAATCCATTGTGATTCGACTGCTTCTGCCCCTTGAGAAGCAGAACTTAGCATTTTTATTTCGGGAACAGCTGACTCAGCTGCAGGAATGGTGTTTACTGCGTGGCCTGATACTGTTTGCTGGACCTACTGGATCCGGCAAAACCAGTACGATTTATCATTTAGCAAAGGAGTTGAGTCAGACCTTATCCGTATTGTCGGTTGAGGATCCAACGGAGATTGTGGCGCCGGATTTCCTGCAGTTACAGGTGAACCCCGCAGCGGAAATGAGTTATCAGGCGCTGATCAAAGTGGCTTTGCGGCATCGGCCGGAAGTGCTGATTATTGGCGAAATTCGTGATTATGAAACTGCTAAGGCGGCAATCGACGCTGCGTTAAGCGGTCACCTGGTATTGAGCAGTGTTCACGCCCAGACGGCTAAGGGGATCGTTACCCGTTTAAATCAATTAGGAATTGATTCGGCGGCGCTCAATCAAGCTGTTACCGGTGTGGCCTATCAACGACTGCTGCCAACTGCAAACGGTGAGTTAGCAGCCTTGCTTGATTTGGTAAGCGGTCCAGTTGATGCCTGGCAGCAGGCTAACGTAATGACACCCAAGTGGGAGGAGAATCTGAGCGATGCAAGAAGAAGCGGTCAAATTTCAGAATCAGTCTATCAGCGATTTAGCAGAGGTTAAACCTTGGTCGATCACGATCCAAGCTAGGATATTTCGGACAATCAGTGATTTATTATTAGTTGGTTTTTCGGTTCGCCATGCCGTGCAATTTTGCGAGGTGTTATATAAGCAGCAATTAGCCGATTTACGTTGGATCAATACGCAGCTGCATGCCGGTTACACGGTGAGTCAAACCTTTGAACCTTTTGTAGATGATCAAATTGGGTTGCAGCTGCAACTGGCTGAAGAACACGGGCAGCTCACACAAAGCTTGGGGCAGGTGAGCCGGCTGCTGCAAACGGCGCATCAGCGGCACCAAAAAATTAAACGACTATTGCAATATCCATTAATACTGGTAGTGATTTTGGCAGTAATTATCACCGGCATGAAACTGGTGATACTGCCGCAAATCGAGCTGTTAGCCGATACTGGTCGAGCACACTCAACCAATTGGTGGTGGAGTATTGTCATTGTACCGCTAATATTACTTAGTATCTGTGCTTACCAAGCCATCAAGCAGCAGCCAATTTTAAAGCGGGTGGAACAGACCGCTCGGATACCCATCATTGGACCAATCGTGCAAGCCTACTATGGCTACTATTTCTTGGCGACCTTGACCATTATGTTTGAGGGCGGACTGGGGTTTCAGGAAATTTTGTTAACGCTGCGGAAAGCCAAGACCACTACGCTGTTATATCAGCTAGGCGGTAAGCTGGAAACGGCGTTAGCTGCAGGGCAGCCGTTACCGGAAGTGCTAGCGCAGTTTTATTTTTTACCCAATGAATTGCAAATGCTTTTTCAAAGCGGCAAGTCGCAGTCCAATCTGGTAAAGGAATTAACGGCATTAACAGAACTGTATTATCAGCGGCTGACTAACCGATTGGAAACCATGATGACCTGGATTCAGCCGTTATCTTTTGTTCTGATTGGCGGAGTCATCATCGGAGCTTATGCCAGTTTGTTTTTACCCATGTATCACACGATTGGAGGACTATAATGCGACGAAAAAAGGACGGGTTTACTTTAATAGAAATGACGATTGTACTTTTTATTATTGGACTATTAATTCTAATCATTGCGCCTAATATTAATCATCAAAAGGACCGGGCCAACTCGGTCCACACCAGCGCTATGACCACGGTGGTTCAAACGCAGCTGGATACTTATTTGGACGCAACGGAGAAGAAGACAGCCAGTTTAGGTGATTTGCAAAAGGCCGGTTATTTGACGTCTAAGCAGGTAAAAATTGCGGTCAAAGAGGGGATCAAAATTAATGGCGATGATGTTAAAGCAGGATCGTGAGGGATTTACGATGATTGAAATGCTCATTACCCTGGTGATTATCAGTAGTCTTTTAGTACTGATCATGGTTGGCGGCCAACGTTTTTCCCGGTCGTCGCTGCAAACTGAGCGGGCTTTTTGGGACAGTTTTGATAGTTACTGGAAGCAAGCGCTCTATCAAGCTCAGTACCACGGTAAAAAAACGGAGATTACGATCAAGGAGGGTGCGCCGATCGTTTTTCGGACGGCGGATGAAGAACGGTCCCTGACGATGCCGCGAAGTCTGCATCCCAAGCAGGAAGAAACCTTGCTGATTAGGTCGGACGCAACGATTTCACCGAGAACGGTCACTTTTTCATCGGACATTGATCGGCGAACTTATCGGTTAGTGATTCAAATGGGCTGGGGGGTCTACCATGTGGATAGGCAGGCAGCATAAACGCGCGTTCGTTTTGAGTGATGCACTAATTGGGCTGGTATTGATCAGCCTCGGGCTAATTTTATTCACTCAGGCACACGTCACGATGGAACATCAACTCCAACAGCGGCAAGAACGGGTGGAACAGCTGCGTCATCAGTTTGAAGCTCAGCTCAAGCCAGTAAAGCAGGTGGCAAAATGAAAGCTGGCTTTACACTGATTGAAACGTTGATTGCGCTGGCAGTAACGGCATTAGCCTTATTGAGCATACAATTCGGTTTTCAAATGATGACTGTTCGCTCGCAGCAGCGGTATGACGAACAGCTGGCGTGGTATCACATGCTGGGAGAATTAGAAGGCAGTCAATACCGCTTTAGTTTAGGAAAGGTTTATTTGCAAAATGCCCAACTGATTCCGCATAGTGACAAAGAACGTACTTATTATTTGAAGGGGCACGATGGCAACCTGATTCTGACTACGGATAAGGGTGGCTATATGCCCCTTTTTAAGGGGATGTCGTATTATGAATTTGACGTTGACCACGGACGATTAAAAATTGACGTGAAAACTAAAACGCAGCAGTTCTCGGCAACCACTGCCATTGGAGGTAAGCATGACTGAGCGCTCAGGCTTTGTGACCATCTTAGCGTTACTTTTTTTAATTCTTTTAAGCGGTATTTTACTATTTCAGTTACAGGGCTACCAGCGCCAAGTGGAGTCTTACAACGTTTTGATTCAGCACTACGAACAAAAAATACGGGCCAAGTAGCTGACGCAGCGGTTAAATTTCTCGTGTTCGCTTGAATTAACTGTCGAATATTTGTAAACTATAATCTGTGTGGAGAAACCAATAGAATAGGAGGTTGACAATTCTGGCTATTAAAGAAACAGAGGCGTTCTTTAAGGTTCTCGATGAATCCAGCGAGTTACTTAAAGATGCGCTCTCAACGTCTTATTTAGACGCCTTTATTGAATCCGGTGATAATCTGATCGACGGACACGTTCAGGTCGAGGATGGCCGGCCGGATGAAAAGGTTGTTCAGCAGCTTCAGGGCCTTTATAATTCTGTCGATCGCAGCCGATTGAATCCCGAAACCGTACGTCAAGGCATTCAGTTATCAATGCTTAAAGCCATGCGCGAAGATGATATTCAGGGGAACCATCAAATGACCCCTGACAGCATTGGTATGGTTATGGGATATATCGTTATTCGACTGGTCGAAAAACAAAATCAGCTGACAATTCTTGATCCGGCTGTTGGTACCGCCAATTTATTGACAACGATTATCAATCAGCTGAAGGATGCGACTCACGAAAAAGTGGCTGCCATTGGGATCGATAACGATGAGTCATTGCTTTCGGTCGCAGATATCAGCACGACTTTGCAGCAGGCCTCAGTCACCTTGATGCACCAAGATGCCCTAGGTGAACTGCAGATTCCGGAAGCTGATTTGGTTGTTTCCGATTTGCCGATTGGTTATTATCCACTGGATGAAAAAGTGACAACGTTCAAGACACATGCCCAGTCAGGCCATTCTTACGTCCACCATTTATTGTTGGAACAAGCAATGCGCTTCGTTAAACCGGGTGGTTACGGTGTCTTTTTAGTTCCAAGTCAGTTGTTTTCAACCCCGGAGTCAAAGAGGCTCTTGTCTTGGCTTCAAGACGCGGCTTATTTGCAGGGTTTATTAGCTTTACCAAAGGATTTATTTACAGCTAAGCAGTCAGCAAAATCAATTTTGCTGCTGCAGCGGCATGGTGAAGGTGTTAAACAAGCAGATAAGGTGATGATTGGCGAATTTCCGTCATTCAAGGATCAAACTGCGTTTTCAAAGTTCATTGCAGAAATAGTTGACTGGGAACTTAATGACTTACTAAAGCGTTAGCATAAGGAGATTATGATATGGGAAAAACACTTGCCGTCAATGCAGGGAGCTCAACATTAAAGTTTAAATTATTCGAAGTGCCTTCAGAAAAGGTCATCACCAGCGGTGTGATCGAACGGATCGGGTTGAAAGACTCAATCGTTACCATCAAGTATGGTCATGGTAACAAGTTTGAGAACACTCAAGACGTTGATACTCATGAACAAGCGATTCATCTGATGCTTGAAAAGCTGATTGATTTGCACATCATTTCAGACTATAACGAAATTACTGGGGTCGGTCACCGGGTCGTTGCTGGTGGTGAATTCTTTACCGATTCAGTTCTCGTTGATGATGAAGTTTTGAAGAAGATCGAAGACTTAGCTGAATATGCACCATTGCATAACCCTGCTGAAGCCATGGGTATCCGGGCATTCAGAAAGATTTTGCCAGATGTACCTAACGTGGCTGTTTTCGATACTTCATTCCACACAACGATGCCGCAGACTAATTACATGTACGCCATTCCTTACAAATACTACAAGAAGTATGGTGCTCGTAAGTATGGTGCCCATGGTACTAGCCACCGTTACGTTGCTGGCCGGGCTGCTGCAATGCTTGGCAAGCCTTTGGCAGACCTTAAACTGATCACCATGCACATTGGTGCCGGTGCTTCAATTACTGCCGTTAAGAATGGCAAGTCATACGATACTTCCATGGGCTTCACGCCTTTGGCAGGGATCATGATGGCAACCCGTTCAGGTGATATTGATGCTTCATTGGTTAGTTTCTTGATGGAAAAATTAAAGATCAAGGATCCTAACGATATGATTGAAATCTTGAACAAGAAGTCTGGTTTACTGGGTGTTTCTGAATATTCAGCTGACATGCGCGACCTGGAAAAAGTTCAGGGTAAAAACAAGCAGGCTCACCTTGCCCGTGACATGTATATCAACCGGATTGTTGGCTATGTTGGTAAATACATTGCCGAAATGAATGGTGTTGACGCGATTGTCTTTACGGCCGGTGTTGGTGAAAACGATATTCCTATTCGCCAAGAAGTAGCTGACAAGTTGAGCTACTTCGGCATTGCCGTTGACCCAGAAAAGAACAATATTCGCGGCGTAGAACGCGATTTATCAACTGCGGATGCAAAGGTCAAGACACTGTTGATCCCAACGGATGAAGAGTTGATGATCGTTCGCGATGTTGAACGCTTAGCTAAATAAGTTTAATTTAATCACCATGAGGGCTTGATTCGTTTGTGAATCAGGCCCTTTTTTGAATTAATTTGGGTCGTGCATATACTTTTCTTCAACCAAAAATTGAGAACGTGCATTTTGTTCATTTAAAGGTGAACAATCATCATGAAAGTAATCATGACGATAATACCGCACTTTAACGTATACTAATCAACGAGAATTTTGGGCTTGAACTTAACGGGACGCTAATTCGGTCATTTTGTCGTGTATAATTGACTTCCATGAAGGAGTGACGATTTTATGGCAAAAGCAAAACCCGCTGAACAGCGGTCTGGAGGATTAAAGAACCGGCACGTGCAGATGATTGCACTGGGCGGCACGATTGGTACCGGGCTGTTTTTAGGCTCCGGTCAATCGATTCACCTTACAGGACCCTCAATTTTACTGGCATACTTAATTGCTGGTATCGCGTGCTTTTTACTGATGCGAGCACTTGGAGAATTATTATTATCCGATATCAGTGCCCACTCTTTCATTGATTTTATTAAGAAATATTTGGGCGAACGGTGGAGCTTCGTTACTGGCTGGACGTACTGGGTTTGTTGGCTCAGCATTGCCATGGCTGATCTGACGGCATCGGGTCTGTACATGAAGTTTTGGTACCCGCATTTGCCGCAGTGGGTTACCGGTTTAACGATCCTGCTGATCTTAGTTTTGATCAATGCGGTAACCGTTCAGGCTTTCGGTGAAACTGAGTTTTGGTTTGCGATTGTTAAAGTGGCCGCTATCATTGCCCTGATTGCTATCGGGGTGGTGCTGGTGATTATGCAGTTCAAAACGCCGGCGGGTCATGCTTCAGTCTTGAATTTAACGGATGGTCACTTTTTTGCTCACGGTGCGAAGGGCTTCTTCCTGTCATTTCAAATGGTGATCTTCGGCTTTATCGGTATTGAAATGGTGGGGATGACCGCCTCCGAAACCAGTGATCCCAAAACAATCATTCCTAAAGCAATCAACGAAATCCCCATGCGGGTGATTCTTTTCTACTTGGGGTCGCTGACAGCCCTCATGTGCATTTATCCCTGGCACTACTATTCACCGGCTCAGAGTCCGTTTGTAGAAGTTTTCGCTGCCATTGGCATCAAGTCTGCGGCGGCCATTATTAACTTTGTTGTGTTGACTGCCGCTGCCTCTGCCTGCAACAGCGCGCTGTTTACCACTGGACGAATGTTATTTTCACTTTCCTACGGCGGTCAGACCAAGCTGTCCAAAAGGTTAAGTAAATTGTCTCGGTCACAAGTACCGGTTAATGCGTTGCTATTTTCAGCGCTGATCATTGCGGTTGTGGTTTTATTGAATTTCTTCATTCCAGGGAAAGTTTTCACTTTAATTTCCAGTATTGCAACGACCTGTTTCTTGTTCATCTGGGGTTCAATTATCCTGGCGCACATTAAGTACAAACGGGCGGTGGCTGGTCAGCCGGAAAAGCAGGTCAAGTTTAAAATGCCGCTATCACCATACTCGGACTATTTTGTCCTGCTTTTTTTGACCATGGTTTGCGTGATCTTGGTATTCCGGTTTGAAACGCTGGTGGCATTGATTGGTTCCGTGATTTGGCTGTTTGGTCTTTGGCTGTTTAAGTCTGGTGTCGACCGTACAGAAGCTAAAAGATTCAGAAATGTAAGTGATTTTAATAAGTAAGTTTTGTAAAGGTCGGGGACTATTCTTCCCGGCTTTTTAATTTGGCTTGAGGACGGTGTAAATCAGTCCGGTTGCTTTCCTATCCAAGGGGTATCATGGTAAACTAAAGTAGTGATGTATTTTTTATTGGATTAATTTTTGAACGAAGAAGGGGTAAGCGTGCAACTGTATTTCACCGCTGATACACATTTTTTTCATAAGGATCTACTCGGTAATTCTGACTTTGCGCCCAGACCATTTAAATCGGTGGAAGAGATGAACCAAACAATCATTGACCACTGGAACGCTCGGGTGACGCCAGAAGATACTGTGTATCACTTGGGTGATATTGCACTGTACTTTATTCGACCAGAAAAGGCAGCTCAAGCGGCCGTTTTGGATGTATTGAACCAGTTAAACGGTCATTTAGTACTTATCAAGGGTAATCATGATAATCGCGCGTTGTTTAAATACCTGGCGCAGCATAATTACACCTATGGCGGGAAACCGAAATTTGAATTTCACGACGTGGGAGCAATCATCAAAGTCAATCATCGGCAGTACTATATGACCCATTACCCAATGATGATGGGAATCGTGAAGCAGATCATCAATCTACACGGTCACATTCACCATTATTCGGTGAACATTAAAGAAGATATTAACGTGGGTGTTGATACACCCGAAACTGATTATTTAAAGCATAAACCACCTTTTGGTACGCCATTTTCCATGGCTGAAATCGAAGAAATGGTGGCCGGCAAGTACAACGATTTTCAGAAGAGAAGATAGGACGGAGCTGCGGCATGACTGAGAAAATTACGATTTTACACACCAATGACTTGCATTCGCACTTTGAAAATTGGCCGAAGATTCGTCGCTACCTGATTGAAGAACGGCAGCGGTATAAAGCTGCTGGACACGAAGTGCTGACCTTTGATATTGGCGATGCCATGGACCGTGCTCACCCGCTGACCGAAGCGACTAATGGGCAGGCTAACGTTACCCTGATGAATCAGATTCATTACGACGGGGTCACCATCGGCAATAATGAAGGTTTGGGGAACTCGCGGGAGCAGCTGGTTCATATGTATGATCACGCAAATTTTGACGTGATTCTTGGTAATATTTTGAATACACCAAAGAAAACTCAGCCTAAGTGGGCCCTGCCGGCCAAGCTGATTACCACTAAGGCGGGTACCCGAGTTCTGGTGCTGGGCTTAACGGCACCGTATACCTTAACTTATCCGCTGCTTGGGTGGCAGCCGATTTCAGTCGAACGGATGCTGCCGTATTTATTGAAACAGTATGAAGGGCAGTACGATTGCAGTATTTTGCTGTCGCACCTTGGCCTGGACGTCGACCGCTCGATTGCCAAGCGGTTTCCTGAAGTCGATGTCGTTCTCGGTGCCCACACACATCACTTGTTATCCCATGGTGAATATGATCAAACCACACTGTTAGGCGCGGCCGGCAAATATGGGGAGTACGTGGGTACCATTCAATTGGAGCTGACGGATCACCGGATTGTAAAGTCGTCAGCTTCCGTTGTTAAAACGGCTAATTTGCAGGCAGCCACCAGTGATCTGCAGGAAGTTGAAGGTTACGAAGAACGGGGAGAGCAGCTTTTGGATGAACGAAAAGTGGCGGATCTCCCAGTGGCGATGGAAAAGAATTGGCAGGGGTACTCACGGCTGGTCAGCGAAGGACTGGCCGCTCTTGAAGACTACGCTGGTACGAATGCTGCCATTTTGAACGGCGGTTTATTCTTGCGGGATCTGCCAGCCGGCATCATTTCACGTAGTCATTTGCACGATATGCTGCCCCATGCCATGCACGTGATGAAAGTAACGTTAAACGGCTATGATCTGTGGCGGCTGATTCATGAAATGGAAAAGAACCGCCAGTTTTTGTCCCGTTTTCCAATCAAGGGAATGGGGTTCCGCGGTAAGGTCTTCGGTTCATTGAATTATTCCGGAATCACGTACAATAAACATGATGGTTCAGTACGTTTTCGTGGCGAGTCTCTATCGCCGCTGCGGACGTATACTGTGGCCATGCCGGACCACTATTTATTCATCCCGTTTTTTCCAACGATTTCGATTGTCGGGCAAAATGAAATTATGTATGGTAAGCTTTTAAGAACAGTTTATGGCGACTATCTCGCCAAACAATATCCGATTAGAAAGGAGGAAGATCATGGATAAAAAAGCCTTACAAACTTTAATTGATGATGCACGTGCCAGTCGTGAACCGGGTGGGGTTATCGTGGCAGTTGATGAAACCCATTATCAAATCAATGAACATCCGTACGAACTCATGGTTAACTACCGTGATGCTTTTGACCGGGTTGAATTGAGCGACCGGTTCAACACCTATTTTTCCCGCTACGATTATCTCGTAGGGGACTGGGGCTTTGGCCAGCTGCGGTTGCGCGGTTTTTATGATGATAAGCGCAACGTCGCTGGTGAACTTAAAATCAGTGCTTTGCAAGACTATCTGGATGAAGCCTGCAATACCGGCTGCCCGTACTTTGTGATGCATAACGAGGACGCTAAAGTCGTTATGCCTAAACGAAGTTCCAGACAGCGTGAAAGCAGTCACCGTTCGAACCGGAATCAAAATAACGGTGCTAAGCAGCAAAACCGTAACCATTCTGGTAACCGAAATAAGAATGCACAGCCGGCTGAACGCAAGTCTGAACGGCCTAATGCCAGCAAGCGGTCACACGCTAGGCACACTAACCGACCGTCTAACAATGGCCAGCAGAAAGCCTACACGGTTGAAAAGGTCAAGCCAGTCAAAAAGACACCGGTTAGTCAGCGCCACGGCACCGTAAAAACGGTTGGTCACAGTCAGCACCGTAAATTTACGATTCGGGAGAAAAAGGATTAGTGTTGTGGTCTAAACGGAGCTGATAACAAAGGGGGGGGCCTGCCATGGGAACCAAGTCGATTATGTTTCAAGGAACGGCTTCGGATTCAGGTAAAAGCTGGGTGGCAGCTGGGCTGTGCCGAGTATTACGAAATCGTGGGTTGAAGGTTGCCCCATTTAAGTCGCAAAATATTGCATTAAATTCGTACATTACCGTCGATGGCAAGGAAATGGGGCGGTCTCAGGCCGTCCAAGCTGAAGCTGCCGGCGTTACACCAGATGTTCGGATGAACCCGTTATTGCTGAAACCATCCACTGAGCGGGACACTCAGGTCGTCTATATGGGTAAAGTGTTAGCCGATATGGATGCTGAAGAATATGGTGCCCGAAAGCCCGTCTTACGTCAGCGAATCCTTGAGACTTATCAATCACTGGCAGCGGAAAATGATGTGATGGTCCTTGAAGGTGCCGGTAGTCCCGCTGAGATCAACTCGGATACTAAGGGACTGGTCAACATGGGAATGGCTGAAATGGCGGACGCGCCAGTGGTGTTAGTTGCCGATATTGATAAGGGTGGCGTGTACGCTTCAATCTACGGGACGATCAAATTATTGCCCAAAGAGGATCAAAAGCGGTTCAAGGGAATTATCATCAATAAGTTTCGCGGTGATGCTTCTCAGTTGGCTTCCGGTAACCGTAAAATTGAAGAGTTGACGGGGGTCCCGGTTATTGGCGTTGTTCCAATGACGGATGTGGACTTGGACGAAGAAGATAGTGTGGCTCTACAGCGGCAGTCACGGGTCAAAGATGAATCTAAAGACTTAGACATCGCAGTGCTGGCCTTACAGAAGATTGCTAACTTTACCGATTTTCACAGTTTGGCGATTCAGCCAGATGTGTCGTTGCGTTACGTGGCCACACCAGCGGATTTAGGGCGCCCGGACGTTTTAATTTTGCCAGGCAGTAAGAATACTAATGAAGATTTGACTTATTTGAAGACCCATCATTTTGTGGAAGAAATTCAGGCACTGCATGCGCAAAAGACTCAGATCATTGGCATCTGCGGTGGGTATCAGTTATTAGGGAAACGGCTAGCCGATCCTGAGCACGTCGAGTCTGAAATGACGGTGCAAGATGGGCTGGGTCTATTAGATGTGGCAACGACTTTTACCGGTGAAAAGACCACCACGCAGGCCGTTGCCAAACACGGTCATACTGAACTCCGTGGTTATGAGATTCACATGGGTGAAACGACCTTGGGCCCAGGTGCGAAATCTTTTGCAACGATTGTTGAAAATAATGGTCAACCCGAAAAACGTTTAGATGGTGCAGTTAATCCGGATGGCAGTGTCTGGGGAACCTATTTACATGGGATCTTCGATAATACGGCTTGGACGCGGCAGCTGCTGGACCGTTTACGGGTTGCAAAAGGGCTTCAGCCGTTACGCTTAGTGGGCAAACCCATGTCAGCTTACCGTGAAGAACAGTACGAAAAGCTTGCTAACGTGATTGAAGACAATGTAGACATGGCAAAAATCGACCAAATCATAGCGGCTTCTGATACGGATTATTAAGTGTAAAAATTTATTATTTGAGAAAAAGAGGATTAGTGTTTAATGCAAAAACAGTATGATGGCTACTTTATCGATCTGGATGGGACAGTTTATGCCGGTAAACGGCGTATCCCGGCCGCAAAACGTTTTGTGGAACGGCTGCAAAAGGCGAACAAGGACTTTTTATTCGTCACAAATAATACCACCAAGCTGCCTGTTGACGTGGTCGACAATTTAGCGACTAATCATGATATTCGCGTTCAGCCCGCCAACGTGTACACTGCGGGGTTAGCAACTGCTGACTACGTAGCTAGTATTGCTGAGGAGGGACAGAACCGGGTTTATATCATTGGCGAAATTGGACTCATTCAAGCTTTTTTGGACAAGGGCTTCGAACTGAATGAACGGCATCCCGACTTCGTGGTTGTCGGCCTTGATTCGGATGTGACCTACCATAAGTTTGAACTAGCAACGCTAGCTATCCGCGCGGGTGCAAAATTCATTGGTACCAACCCAGATTCTAATATTCCTAACGAACGGGGGATGCTTCCTGGAGCGGGGTCACTGGTAGAAATGGTGGCTTATACGACTCAGCAGCGACCGATTATTATCGGTAAACCAGAGACCATTATTATGGCCAATGCGTTGAAGCAGATTGGTCTTGAGAAGTCACAAGTGGTGATGGTCGGCGATAATTACAAGACTGACATTACTGCTGGTATCCGGTTCGGTGTTGATACGCTTTTAGTTTATACAGGGTTGTCGACCCGTGAGCAAGTGGCACGGGAAAAGATCGCACCCACATATGAAATTGATAGTTTAGATGAATGGTCGGTTGCAGATGACTAGGGAACGAATTAAAGTAACACTACAATGGATAGCACTATTCTTAGCTATTATTTCACTGGTGATCTTTTTGACGATCAATAGTGTGTGGCTGTATTGGCTAAACGTTAAATTGGGTCATTTATCAAAAATTGTTCAGGTATCAACTAGTCGAATCGTCCAAAATTACCTGCAATTACTGGGGTATTTGCAGTTGCCATGGGTAACGAAACTGGACATGATGGATTTTCCAACTTCGCCAAGTGGTCTTCAGCACTTTATCGATGTTAAGCACTTATTCCTGTTGAATAATGGCGTTTTGATCGTGACGATTTGGCCGGCAGTTCATTTTCTGAAGACACTATCAGTGAAGAAGATGCTTTGGAAGCTGATTCGGCCGTTTCAGACTGCAGCTATCGTACCCGTATTGGCGGCGTTGCTGATGCTGGTGAATTTTAACCAGTTTTTCATTGATTTCCATAAGGTTCTTTTTCGTAATTCTGACTGGTTATTCGATCCCCGATTCGATCCGGTAATCCTTGTCTTGCCGGAAACCTTCTTTTCACAGTGTTTCTTATTAGCCTTTGGTTTGTTTGAACTCATTATGCTGTGGGGAGTTTGGCGCGGCAAACGCACTTTTTTAGACAAATAAAAACTCTAGCGTGGTTACATAACCGGCTAGAGTTTTTTTGTATGCTTCAATTAATCTTTGCTGACTTGACCGCGGCTTTTAAGTAAGCCGACAAAAGCTGGGATCATTGATACGACGATGATGCCAAGCACAACCAGTGAAAAGTGGGCTTTAACGAAGTCAATGTTACCAAAGAAGTAACCACCGCCGCAGCACAGTAATACCCAAGTAACACACGCGGGGATATTATAGCGCAGAAATGAGCGGTACTCATAATCGGAAGTTGCGGCAACAAAAGGCACGAAGGTTCGAATGATTGGCATAAACCGTGCTAAGAAAATGGCAATTTTACCGTGCCGTTCAAAGAATTTTCTGGCGGATGCTAAGTTTTCTTCTTTTATAAAACGACTAAAGAATGGGTGATGAGTGATTGCGATACCCGCCCGACGCCCAATAAAGAAATTGGTTGAATCACCGCCAATGGAAGCTAGCAGAAAAATGACGGCAAACAAACCAATACTGAGGTGGTAGTCTGGGTTAGCTGCTAACGCAGCAGCAGCGAAGAGAAGTGAATCACCTGGTAGGAACGGCAGGATTACCGCACCGGTTTCAATGAAAATAATCAGGAAGAGAACGCCGTATGACCAGCCACCAAAAGTGGTAACGATGTTAACCATGTGACTGTCAATGTGAAGTACGAAATCAATCAATTGGCCCATAAGGTTAGAAGGTTTCCTTTCAAAATTTAAGTTGCTGACATTGTATCAGAGAATACTGATGGGTAAAAGTCCATTCGAGTGGATTTAATTGAATCGTAACTTTGAAAAGAGGTTAAAACCTGGGTAAATAGGTATTCCAGTGTTTGGGCTGCTATCAGAAATTAGTGAAGCAATGTGTTACAATTTCATATGAATTAATCAGTGTGTCAGCTAGTAGTGTTCAAGGCCTTTATTGAACGTTGCCATAGCGTGAGACTTGCTTTTAGCTGTATTTCATGGATAATAGATATGAAAGAAAACTTGGAGGTTATTAATGTGAACTATCCACAGTTACAACCCGATAAGGCTGACGGCCCCCGGGCTACCATCCATTCATCAATGGGTGATGTTGTGATTCAATTGTTCCCAGAACAAGCGCCTAAAGCGGTTGAAAACTTTGTGACGCTCGCTAAGAACAAGTACTATGATGAAGTTATTTTTCACCGTGTGATTAATGACTTCATGATTCAGGGCGGTGATCCCACGGGTACCGGTATGGGCGGCTCAAGTATTTGGGATGAACCATTTGAAGACGAGTTTTCAAAAGAACTCTATAATCTTCGCGGTGCTGTTTCAATGGCCAACAGCGGTCCTAACACTAATGGCAGTCAGTTCTTCATTGTTCAAAATCAGCATATGTCTGAACAGCTGACCCAGCAAATGAAGGACGCCCATTTTCCCGAAGAAATCGTTAAAGCCTATCAAAAGGGTGGAACACCTTGGTTAGACTTTAGACATACTGTTTTCGGTCAAGTAGTAAAAGGAATGGACGTTGTGGATCAAATGGCAACGGTGAAAACGGATGAGTCCGACAAACCATTGGAAGATATCGTGATCGAATCAGTCGCTATTGATGATTAGGTTGGATTGAACGGAGCTTGGGGTGTGTTGGCCTCAAGCTTTTTATTTTAAATTTTTAATTTCTATAGAAGAAAGGAGTCCTGATCGATGCGCATTGGCGATCGTGTTCATGGCACAGTAACTGGGATTCAGCCTTACGGTGCTTTTGTTAATCTTGGTAATGACGTGCAGGGGTTAATTCATATTTCAGAGTGTCATTATGGATTTGTCAAAGACATTCATGATTATCTGTCGGTTGGCGATGAGATTGACGTTGTCGTACTGGACATTGATGAATTTACCGGTAAGATTTCTCTCTCATTGAGATGCATGGAAGAACCTCAGGTACCGCTTGCTCCGGTACCCCCTCAAAATGAGGATCATCATAAGCATTATTGGACGAGTCGAAACGTTCACGAGGGTTTTAAACCAATCCAAAAAAGACGACAGGCTTGGGCTCAAGAAGCACTAAGGGAATTTGTTGCAAAATAATTCAATTAATTTTTTATTTGTCCTTGACCATGTCGCTAATAGCTGGTATTATTTTATCTGTTGTCAAAGAGCACAATATTAATTATGTGAATGAATATCCAACTATTTAATATTCAATCGCTCTTAGATTCGACCCGGTATTAATAATTTAGTCGTTAATGTGAATGAATAAAGATTCAAAAAAACGTTGACATTAATTTGCAAGTTAGTTATACTAATTGAGTCGAGTTATTCTGTAGACCTTTGAAAAATGAACAAAGTTTTGTTTCACAAATGTGCAGGGTATATCAGTTTCGGCTGATATCAAATGTAATTTGCGAAGTCAATTTCGCTAGTAATATTAATGAGTCACAAACAATCATAAATTGAGAGTTTGATCCTGGCTCAGGACGAACGCTG
>NZ_BOLK01000002.1 GCF_016861565.1 Secundilactobacillus yichangensis | reverse complement strand
TAGTTTTGAGAGCACCAGTTCTCAATAGTGTGGTGGCGATAGCCTGAAGGATACACCTGTTCCCATGCCGAACACAGCAGTTAAGCTTCAGCACGCCAAGAGTAGTTGGGGGATCGCCCCCTGCGAGGGTAGGACGTTGCCACGCGATTTTTATGGAGGATTAGCTCAGTTGGGAGAGCGTCTGCCTTACAAGCAGAGGGTCACAGGTTCGAGCCCTGTATCCTCCATTGAGCCGTTAGCTCAGTTGGTAGAGCATCTGACTTTTAATCAGAGGGTCGACAGTTCGAGACTGTCACGGCTCATAGAGTCGATATCATGTTGACAACAAAAGTCAGATTTGATACTATATTTATTGTGTTGCCGACTTAGCTCAGTTGGTAGAGCACCTGTCTTGTAAACAGGGGGTCGGAAGTTCGAATCTTCTAGTCGGCATTTCAACTTAATATGCGGAAGTAGTTCAGTGGTAGAACATCACCTTGCCATGGTGGGGGTCGCGGGTTCGAATCCCGTCTTCCGCTTATGCCATATACGCCGGGGTGGCGGAATTGGCAGACGCACAGGACTTAAAATCCTGCGGTCAGTGATGACCGTACCGGTTCGATCCCGGTCCTCGGCATTTTTAGTTTTATATAATATTTTGCACCCATAGCGCAACTGGATAGAGTGTCTGACTACGAATCAGAAGGTTGTAGGTTCGACTCCTACTGGGTGCATTTAAACGGGAAGTAGCTCAGCTTGGTAGAGCACCTGGTTTGGGACCAGGGGGTCGCAGGTTCGAATCCTGTCTTCCCGATTTAAATAAAAGTTTCTAACAGTTTTATTTAAACACCATCGCGGTGTAGCTCAGCTGGCTAGAGCGTCCGGTTCATACCCGGGAGGTCGAGGGTTCGATCCCCCCCGCCGCGATTTGATCTTTGACTCGGACCTTTAGCTCAGTTGGTTAGAGCAGACGGCTCATAACCGTCCGGTCGTAGGTTCGAGTCCTACAAGGTCCATATGGTCCTTAGTTGTTGATCATTAATTTAGTTACATTATGGAGGATTACCCAAGTCTGGCTGAAGGGAACGGTCTTGAAAACCGTCAGGTGGGTCAAACCACGCGAGAGTTCGAATCTCTCATCCTCCTTATTATCGCGGGGTGGAGCAGTCTGGTAGCTCGTCGGGCTCATAACCCGAAGGTCGTTGGTTCAAATCCAGCCCCCGCAATTGTATGGTCCGTTGGTCTAGCTGGTTAGGACGCCTGCCTGTCACGCAGGAGATCACGAGTTCGAGTCTCGTACGGACCGTTTATATGGCTCGGTAGCTCAGTCGGTAGAGCAACGGATTGAAGCTCCGTGTGTCGGCGGTTCGATTCCGTCCCGCGCCATTGCTCAAAAGATCCATGCGGGTATAGTTTAGTGGTAAAACCACAGCCTTCCAAGCTGTTGTCGCGAGTTCGATTCTCGTTACCCGCTTTTTGGGCCTATAGCTCAGCTGGTTAGAGCGCACGCCTGATAAGCGTGAGGTCGATGGTTCGAGTCCATTTAGGCCCATTGGAGAAATACTCAAGTGGCTGAAGAGGCGCCCCTGCTAAGGGTGTAGGTCGCGAAAGCGGCGCGAGAGTTCGAATCTCTCTTTCTCCGTTGTGTTTTTGTATTTTAAAGCTATGACCCGTTGGTCAAGTGGTTAAGACACCGCCCTTTCACGGCGGTAACATGGGTTCGAATCCCGTACGGGTCATCATCATAACTTTTATATTATCGCGGGGTGGAGCAGTCTGGTAGCTCGTCGGGCTCATAACCCGAAGGTCGTTGGTTCAAATCCAGCCCCCGCAATTCGAATGGTCCGTTGGTCTAGCTGGTTAGGACGCCTGCCTGTCACGCAGGAGATCACGAGTTCGAGTCTCGTACGGACCGTCCATTTCCGTTGATCGCCGTTAGGGCGATTTTTTATTTTAAGTCGAATTAATTTGTTAATAAAAACCATTCATTACCCAGTTTAATCTGAGCTAATGAATGGTTCTTTTTACTTACAAATGGCATGATATTGAGTAGTGAGCCACTGCCGTAGGGCAGGATCATGGGCGAAAAGATACAAACCCTTAACGCCACGTTTCATAAGGACATTAACTGCGTTGAGGTTTAACTGAACTTTAGCGGTCAAAATTTCTTTTGGATCATCCATGTCGTCCCGGTGTTTAAAGGATTCACTATCGGTAATTTTATTCGTATCGATTTCAATCTGTTGTCCATTAGATGCTAGTTTTACCGGTGGACCAAGGATTAAGCCGACATAGTTTAAATCAAAGCCTTGGCAAGTGTAGATTGAACCAACTTCATTAATGGTAGCCGGAATTTCCGCCCAGGGAGTTGCGGTGTAATTATACTGATCCCAAGGAAGCTTGAATTTACCTTCAGTAATGTAATGACGGCCGCCATCTAAAGTAGAGGGGTAGCCAGTAGTGGAAACGATTCTGGAAAGGCCAACGCGATTATTTTGAGTGACGATTGCTTGGCGCATATCTTCAGCGTCTTCGAATACCCGAAAATCATAGCGTTGTCGAAAACTGGGTTGCAATGGCAGTAGGTGACGATCACCCGTGAAGTGGTCAATCCAGTCAATTAAACTATCATCAGCCTGCATTCGAAATTGGTGATTCAAATGGACCCATTTTTGAGTGAAAGGAGCCAATAACTGTTTAAGTCGATCCTGTGTCCAGTAAGTTTTTAAACGCAAAACTTGGTGAGCATCAAACACAATTACCAGAACGTGGCACAGTTTCAATAATGACAGTAACTGATTATGACCGTAATAGTTATTGTAATGATCAGGTTGGGACAATAGCAGGTGTGATTCGTCAATTATGCCAACGTCAAATGAATCTTGATGCTTGTTCATGCTGTTGATTAGAGAGGTCGGCCGTTGAAAATTCTTCTTTAAAAGACCGGGCAGCTCCCCAGCAATGTTTCTGTAGACTTTCAGCAATTCTGGATGGTTGACCATAAAATAATTCTGAGTATTTGCCATAACACTGGTTTCATCATGCGCAGCTTGCTGCAACTCGTAAAATAATTGACTTAGGACAACACTCTTACCCGTGCCGGCATCGCCAGTGACGACAAATACAGCCGGCGTGCTGTCGTGAATATGGGTATAAACGAAGTCCTTGGCTTCAGTGATCAGTTGAGCCTGTTCTTTAGTGGGTGTTTTAAATGGTGATAATTTTTTAGTGGCTTGATTTTGCAACTCAATTCTCCCTTTGAAATTAAAAAATAATCCATACGGCCTCAACCGCACGGACTATACGAGCTGGTTACTCGTTTTCAGGTTTAAAGAAATGATAACTGGCTTCGTGGTAGTTATTTTGACTGGATACGAAGTAGTTAAATGGTTTAAATGAATTGTCGCGTTTCCAAGTGGAGAAATCATCAGCTTTTTCCCAGGTTGACAGAATAATATTATTTGAACGGTTCTTTTCGTCTTTCATAAAGTAGATTGATCGCATGCCTACCGGCATAGGGTCGGTGGTTACAAAGTGGTTTGCTTTTGAGTTAAAGACTTTTTGATCGTCAGGAGATAGATTATCTATATAGATAAAGTTAATAAATCCCTGCCAATCGGTTGTCCCACGGTGGAGTTTGATGTCATAATGAATGGGTGAGCTAAACACTGATTCTTCCCCGGAAACATCGAGTAATGCAAGCTGTTCTCCGGAGGCTGAAGAATCAAGCAGTAGTAATTGTCGATCTGGATAACGGGTCTGGAGCTTTGATAAGATTTGCTTGGTACCAAAGGTAATACTTATTCGAGTAATCATAATTTATTCCTCCTGACTTGTCACCATCATTATACAATTAGCTTGACTAAAATGGTAACTTAAGGCGTTCATGAAATTCATTTGAAGGGAAGGATTAATTTGAAAGTAACAGTTATTGGATATTATGGCGGTTATCCGGCTAACGGAATTGGAACCAGCAGTTATTTGATTGAATCCAACGGTTATCACTTATTAATGGATTGTGGCAGCGGTGCGCTATTAAGTTTGGAAAAAGTCCTGGATCCACTCCAGTTGGATGCGGTCATTCTATCACATTATCATCACGATCATGTTGCTGATGTGGGTGTTTTGCAATATTATTGGCAGTTACATGAAGAACGGCCTAATCAGCAGACCTTGCCAATCTATGGTTCCACTGCGGATCCGCTGATGTTTGGTAGTTTAACCTGGCCGCATGCGTCAATTGGCAAGGGATATGCCCCGGCTGATATTTTACATCTCGGACCGCTGACCATTTCCTTCTTACCCATGAAGCACCCTGTACCAGCGTTTGGAATGCGAATCGTGGAGACTGGAACTGATGAAACGCTTGTCTTTACTGCGGATACTGCTTATATTCAAGAGTTAGTGCCATTCGCCGACCGAGCAGATCTATTAATGACTGATACCAACTTTTATAATGATAAGACTGGTACCAAATGGCACATGACTGCTGGTGAATCTGGTCAGCTAGCTAATGATGCTCACGTTGGCCAGTTAATGCTGACACATCTACCGCAAACTGGTGATTTGAGTACGTTAAAACAGGAAGCTCAGACCGCGGCTGGTAGTGTACATGTGGAATTAGCAGCATTACGGAAGACCTTTGCAGTAAAATTGTGACGTTTAACTGATATGTTCGTGACGTTTTAGTGAATTTCATTCTCACAGAACTGGGAGTTTGTTATAGTTAAGATAGTAAATGATGTAATGGTAAATATCCCCCGGTTCTTATAAGTTTGGAGGCAATTCCTATGACAGTCACGCTATTTACTTCCCCCAGTTGTACATCATGCCGAAAAGCCAAAAAATGGCTTAAGACACATGAGGTGGACTTTGTAGAACAGAATATTTTTGTGCAGGCGCCAAGTACCAAACAGCTTAAGCTGATCTTGCAGCTGACTGAGAATGGGACGGAAGATATTATTTCTAAACGGTCTAAGGATTATAAGCGTCTGACCGTGGAAATTGACAGCCTGCCAGTGAGTGAATTGATCAACTTGATTACTCAGCATCCAGGTTTGTTAAGACGGCCAATTTTGTTTGATGAAAAGCGTTTGCAGGTTGGCTATAACGAAGACGAGATTCGCCGTTTTCTGCCAAGGCATATCCGCGTGCTTGAACTGGAGAAAGCAATCAAGGCAGCGGATGTTGGGTAATTAAACACATTGCTATTAAAACGGTCGGCTCTTAAATCGTCGCCGTTAAATTCACAATATTTTAAAAAAATTAAGCCAGATACTTTACAAACTGTGAAAATTCTTTAGTATGGAGATAGGTAAATCTTGGTGCGGGCAGAAAGAGGTGTTGGGTCATGGAAATGGAAAGAATTAATGAGAACACGATTCGCGTTTTGATTGGAAACGATGATTTAACCCAACGGGGCATTACCGTCCTTGATCTGCTTGGTAACCACAAGCAAATTGAAAGCTTCTTTTACAGTATTTTGGAAGAAGTTGACGTCGATCACCAATTTCAGGAAACCGATGCCGTTACCTTTCAAGTCTTACCTAACCGGAACGGACTTGAGCTATTTATTAGCAAGGGTGGCGCGGACGATGACACAGTGGATGATGAAGATGAAACGGATTCACCTGATATTGAAATGGTTAATGAAGACGAAGTACCTGATTTCTTAAAGAAACAGCTGATGCAGACTGATGATAACGCTACTCAAAACAACCAGTCAGCAAAATCAGCAGGTAAGGCATCTTCATCCGTTACCAAAACATCACCACTCCATACGACAGTATTACGCCTCCATAATTTTGATGATATGATTGCAATTGCTGAAGCATTGAAATTATCGGACGCAACTTCTAATTTGTATCACTATAAGAACGATTACTATTTGGAACTGGTTTTTCGTGTTAACGAAACTTCACCAGAAAGTATTAAAGATGAATTGGCTGTTGCTTACGAGTACGCAGAGAAAACGAAGATTACCGCCGATGTTCTTGATGAACATGGGAAAAAGATTATGGCGCAAAGCGCGCTGCAACTAACCCGCCGTTACTTTGCTGCAAAGTAGTCAATGGTTAACCGAATCGTTAAGCTTGTTTATAAGCTTAACGGTTTTTTTGTGTAAAAAAGTAAAAATTTGTCGGATAGTTTGCGTAGTTAGTTGTAAATCCTTTTAGAAAGCGGGGGAAACAATGCTGACTGCACAAACAAAGCAAGATCGCCAGGTTCATGCGGAGGATGCTAAACGGCAAACGCCGTATTTTTGTCCCAACTGCCAAGAACAGGTAATTTTAAAACGTGGCACGCGAATGATTGCCCACTTTGCTCACCACGCTAATTCCACTTGTCGGCCATTCAGTGAGTCTGAAAGCCAGGTACATTTAACTGGTAAATGGCAGTTAGCTCATTATTTTGGTGAAACAAACGTCGAGTTAGAACCTTACATTAAAGAACTTGCTCAGCGACCCGATCTCTTGCTAAAACGGAATGACCGAAAAATGGCGATTGAGTACCAATGTTCGCCAATTTCGGTAGGTAAGCTGCAGCAACGTACTCAAGGTTATAACGGCTATGGTTTAGAAGTGATCTGGATACTGGGAGAGGACTATTTACAAAAAATCACCTCAGTACGTCACGCTGAAAAATGGCTTCAGTATTCTGACAAATTAGGCTGGTACCTGATCTTTTGGCAGACTCGGCAGCAATGCTTGATTATTTGGCATCATCTGACTTTAGATGGCATGGGATTTTTGCAGGGATGGGCTAAAACCAGTACGGGGAATCAAGTGACTAAAAGAACGCAATCAAGCATTAAAGCGGTACAAAAACAAATCCAGCGCCAGATTCAGATGGGGCTGCACTATAAGGTTCCAAAGTGGTTGAAACTGCAGCAATTTACCTACGAACATCACGGCCTGTTACAGGCGATTCCACAAATTTGTTATCAATTCACTGACTCTGAACCGCTGATCTGTGAGGCGCCGATTATTTGGTGCGCGTTAATGACCACATTATTAGCTGAGAAACCAGCTGGCTCCCTGATTCGTCAAATCGATTTAGAAAAATGGGCTGCTAAAATCAGTACACACTTCGAAGGAAGTCAGCTGATTCAATGCACCACGCAACAATTAGTTAACAGCTGGGGCCGACAGCTGCAGCGGTACGTTGATTTATTGGAGCGGCGCGGATTTTTAAAATCATTAGATGAAAAGTCATGGCAATTGGTTGCAATACCGCACTAGTCGTGTGGTAAGCTATGGACAGTAACAAATTTCGATGAAAAGGAAGTGCTGTCATTGGCAGATATCAAACAATTACCAACTCGAGATCAAGTGGATTCAAAGTTAACTTGGGATTTAACGCCCATTTATCAAGATGCTCAGGCTTTTGAGCAAGCCTTTGAAGAAGTGACGAAGCAAATCAATGCGCTACCGCAATTAGAAGGCACATTATCACATGGTGCAAAAGATTTAGTAAAAGTTATTGAAGCTATTATGAGTACCATTAGACCAGCAGAAAAACTTTATGTCTATGCTTCTTTGAAGCACGATCAAGATACTTCTAACGCTGACAATCAAGCTTTGAGCGGTCGAACCCAAAGTTTGCTGACTAACTTAGAAAGTAATATTGCTTGGTTTGAACCCGAATTATTAGCTGTTGACCCAGCCACTCTGGATCAATGGATCGATAATGAAGCCACGTTGAAGCCTTACAAGCACTATTTACGCACCATCACGGATGAACGGGAACACGTTTTAACACCAGCTGCCGAAAAGCTGTTGGCTCAGGCAGGAGATGCATTAAGTGCCTCCAGCAACACTTTTGGTGTGTTAAATGATGCTGACTTGGAATTCCCGGTAGTGGAAGATGACGACGGTGGCACCGTTCAACTGTCACAGGGCGTCTACGATCAATTGATTCAGTCTACCAAGCCCGAGGTTCGGCAAATGGCGTTTAAACAGCTCTATGCAGTTTATCATCAATTTAGGCATACACTGGCTGCAACCCTTTCAGGTAACGTTAAAACCCATAACTTTGAAGCTTCCGTACATCATTATAAGGATGCACGACAGGCAGCTATGAGTGCCAATCACATTCCGGAAAGTGTGTTTGATTCACTAGTGACCAGTGTAAATGATCATTTGTCATTACTGCACCGGTACGTGGCTTTACGTAAACAAATTTTAAAATTGCCTGAGCTGCATATGTATGACCTGTACACGCCAATCACCGGTGAGCCGCAGCTGTCGTACACTTTTGATGAAGCCAAGGCGGAGGCACTGAAAGCGTTGGCTGTCTTGGGACCAGATTATTTAAGTCACGTGCAGGAAGCCTTTGATTCACGGTGGATCGATGTTGTTGAAAATAAGGGTAAGCGTTCAGGGGCATATTCTTCTGGTATGTATGATACCGCACCGTACATTTTACTCAACTGGCAGGATAACCTTGAAAGCTTGTTTACACTGGTTCACGAAATGGGTCACAGTATGCACAGCTATTACACGACTTATAATCAGCCGTACCAGTACGGTGACTATTCGATTTTTGTGGCCGAAATTGCTTCAACGACTAATGAGACCTTACTCACCGACTATTTGCTGAAGAAATATTCTGATAAGCAAGTTCAAGCCTTTGTCCTTAATCACTACCTTGACGGTTTTAAGGGCACGGTTTTCCGCCAGACGCAGTTTGCTGAATTTGAACATTACATTCATGCGCAGGATGCAGCCGGACAACCGTTGACAGCTGATCTATTGAGCCAGCATTATCTGGAACTAAATAAAAAGTACTATGGCGACGATGTCATTTCAGATCCGGAAATTGCGGATGAATGGTCCCGGATTCCTCATTTCTACTACAACTATTACGTCTATCAGTACGCAACTGGATTCGCTGCTGCCAATACCTTGGCACAGCGGATTACCAGTGGCGATACGGCAAAACGGGAGGCTTATTTAAACTACTTGAAAGCTGGCAGTTCTGATTATCCAATTAACGTGATGCGTAAAGCTGGCGTTGATATGACACAAACTGCCTATCTTGATCAAGCGTTTGCGGAATTTGAGAAACGCTTAAACCAGTTTGAGACATTAGCCAAAACCATGTAATCATTCAAAAAAGCGACCTGCAAAATGCAGATCGCTTTTTTGGTTAACTCACACAGGTTTAGAGAATATGTAAGTTGGGTGTGGTGCCTTGATGTTCCAATGCCTGTTTAGCAAGCAAACCGTTATTCTCACAGATTTCATACAATGCCTGATAAGTCACGTCTGTCAGCATTAAGCCGCAGTCAGAAACATCTGCGTTATATAAAATTGCTGTAGACGGGTTATCAACGTTCATCTCAGACGCTAAGCGCTGGTCAGCCTGAAAGGCACGACGAGCTAGCTCAGACTGACGGTCTTCCGTAAACATAGTAAGGTCCAAGTGTACATGCTTGGCAACTTCCAAAACTAGTTTTTCAGAGTAGGGCTGACCTTGTTTGACTAACTGATTTTGCAGGTTCAGCAAAAACAGTCGCCCCTTTTTCTTACCTTGGAAAAGGGCAGCCTTATAGTCTAAGATGATACGATAGTGCAGATTAAATTGTTCATTTCGTAAATTTAAGTTATGACAGTCTTGATTGGTCGCCTTTAGATGCTGATCAATCATTTGCGGATTAAGTAACGGAATAAATTGATAGGATATATCGCCGAAAATTTGATCGGCGAGACGTAAAATACACTTTTCCGACTTCATACAGCGACTGCCTAATGGGTTGATAAATAGATATACTTCTAGCAAAGTAATTTCCTCCATTAATTAGCCGTTAACGAGTAAACGACCTTCAGTTCAAAAATAATCATAAAGCATTTTGAGCGAAATGCAAGGATTTAGGCTATGCAAATACCGTTAGGTTGGGTAAAACCGGTTTCAAAGACTGGTAGAATGGGTAATATTGTTTTCCGCTGTTATACAAAAAAAGTTACTGGTTAATATGACTGTCAGCCAAGTTGACAAATTCTTCTGTTTGCAAGCAGCCCAACTTAATCAAAAATATGCTAAAATGAAGTCTGTTTGCAAAAACAAAACACAATCAATTGAAACCATATCGAGGTGAACAGCTTGATTGAAAATTGGAATCATTTTTTACTGCCATATAACCAGGCAGTTGATGAATTGAAAGTAAAACTACGGGGAATGCGCAAGCAATTTCAAAACAAAAATCAGCGTTCACCTATTGAATTCGTGACTGGCAGGGTGAAGCCAGTAGATAGTATTAAGGAAAAGATGAACCGTCGGCACGTTTCTGAGGAACGGTTGGAACAGGATATGCAAGACATTGCTGGATTGCGGATCATGTGTCAGTTCGTTGAGGATATTTATCAGGTCGTTGATCTGCTTAGAAAGCGGTCTGACATGACTATTCTTGAAGAGCGTGATTATATTCATAATGAAAAGCCCAGTGGGTATCGTTCTTACCATATCGTGATTGAATATCCGGTTCAGATGGTCACGGGTGAAAAGAAAATATTAGCTGAAGTTCAGGTACGCACACTTGCGATGAACTTTTGGGCAACCATTGAGCACTCTTTAAACTATAAGTATCAGGGTGAATTCCCTGAAGAGTTAAGTGCCAGACTGCAGCGGGCAGCGGAAGCCGCCTTTAAACTTGATACTGAAATGTCTGAAATCAGAGAAGAAATCGAAGAAGCACAGCATTTATTTTCGTATGGCAAAGGATCCGATCCGCAGCCACCTAATAAGAGGGATGATCAGGGATGAAAATTGGAATTTTTAGTAACTCAGGGCCAGCTTCAACACGTGTCTCAAACGCGCTAAAGTCAAAGATTAAGGCTGAACACTTAATCTTAGATAATGAAAACCCAGATATCTTGATTACCGTTGGTGGTGACGGTACGCTATTGTCTGCTTTTCACCATTATGAAGATCAGCTTGCTACGGTTCGGTTCGTAGGTATTCACACTGGCCATTTAGGTTTTTATACCGACTGGCGTGATTATGAAGTCGACGAATTGATCGATAGCCTTGCTCATGACAATGGTCAAAGTGTCAGTTATCCGTTATTAGATATTATGGTTGAATACAGTGATGGTAAACGTGAGACCATGTTAGCACTGAATGAATCGACCCTTAAAAAAGTCACTGGAACGATGTTAGCCAATGTTTACATTAAAGATCAGCTGTTTGAGCTCTTTCGTGGTGACGGGTTATGCGTTTCAACGCCTACTGGTTCAACCGCGTATAACAAGTCAGCAGGCGGTGCGGTGATCAGCTCGGAACTTAACGTGGTGCAAGTGTCCGAAATTGCATCGATCAATAACCGGGTTTTCCGTACTTTAGGCTCGCCAATCATTATTTCACCCAAGGAATGGGTTCGAGTTGAACCGGTTCAGCTGGACGAAAATTTGATGACCTGTGATCAAAAAGTGGTAGAAAATCGTCAAATTAAATCGGTAACTTACCGGATCTCTAAGCAGCGAATTGCGTTTGCACAGTACCGGCACACCCAGTTTTGGAAACGGGTATCAGAATCCTTTATTGGGGTGAAGCCGATTGATTAAATTTGATTGGCGCTACACTGGCGATTCGCCAATCTATGTCCGGACCTTTATGCGTCAGCAAGGAATCAGCAGAACACTTTTAAAACAGATCAAATTTTCCGGCGGTCAGATTTGTGTCGATGGCGTGCCGGTCCGTGTAACGTATAAAATGCAAACCGGTCAGCTCCTAGAAGTGACATTACCGCCAGAGGTGCCCAGCAATCATCTGCAAGCGTCCAATACACCACTAGAGATCCTTTATGAAGATGACCATTTTCTAGTGGTAAATAAGCCGGCAGAGGTTGCCTCGGTGCCGTCGCACATCTATGCTGATGATTCCATGGTCAACCGAGTGAAGGGTTACCTTATGCGGACTCATGCCCCCAGCCAGGTAACGCATATTGTGACTCGGCTAGACCGTGAGACCAGTGGGATCGTCATCTTTGCCAAGCATCATTTTGCACACACAGTGCTGGACACTCAACTTAAACAGCACAGTTTGAAAAAGACGTATTTTTGTGTGGTTTCGGGTGTCATCAATGACAAACATCACGTGATTAACGCTCCCATTGGCAGGGAACCGGGGTCCTTTATTAAGCGCATGGTTCGCCAGGATGGCCGGCCAGCTCAAACCGAGTATTGGCTGGCCAAGCGGATGCCTGCGTCGACGCTGCTGCGGGTTCGTCTGCATACCGGGCGAACTCATCAAATTCGGGTGCACATGGCTAGCATTGGTCACCCGTTAGTGGGGGATTTCTTGTATGGTCAGCAAACTAATCCCTGGATTCATCGGCAAGCGTTACACTGTGCTTCAGTAAGTTTCTACAATCCATTTGCTCAGCAGCAGGTTACCTGTTACGCGCCGATGCCCACCGACTTTGCAACGCTTATTGAACATGAAAGTGAGCTTTAAATATCATAAAATCCCGTTCACTCAAGTATGAAGTGGACGGGATTTTGATATACGCAGAATGGTTTATTTTTCCTGAAGAAAGTAGTTTAAATCGAACTGTTCATTGAGCTGATTGGTTTGAGCGTTATTCTCACTTAGAACCGTGAGCTGAAGGCCCGCAGCTTGAGCACCGTTGTTCAGCTTTGATAACTGTGCGGTGTTGGCCTTATCAGTTAAGCGAGTCAGTACTTTTTCAACACCGTTATCGGCTAACCACTGGAGAGAACCGGTCTGTTCACTGTCTGCAAGTTCGTCAATTGCAGTACCAAAGGTGATTGACATACCGCCGGCTGCTGCAATGAGATTGTTCATGGCTTCAATATCCAGCTTATGGTCAGCAGAAATAGCATCGAAAATTACGCCGTCAGCACCTAGTTGCTGGGCTTCTAGAATATCAGCTTCCATGATCTTTAATTCTGGATCGCTATAAATCGCTTCACCGGTTCTGGGACGGATGAGGACGGTTAGGGATAAATCATGTTCGTGGGCGTACAGCACCGCTTCAGCAATTGTACCCTTGCTGGGGGTGGTGCCGTTATTGGCAATTGTAATACGGGTTGTTTGATCATTAATCGCCTGTGTCAGCTGATTATAGTTATTGACAAGGGGTTCAATAAATTTCAAAGTAGGTCTCCTTTTTTACTCAGTTTTTAATCCATGAGCCATTATAGCAATTTTTGACCGTTAATGTGGAAAGAAGTCACTAGATTTATAATAATTACCGTTAAGATAGCAATATGAGAAGGCATAACTGAGAGGTAATTATTCTGGCTAATAAGGCAAATACTTGCGAAAGTACCGGTATTTACCTGTTATAGACCAATTTCGTAATTGGCTTGCATTCTTTACAATTTCGCGTTATATTAACTGTTGAGAAATCGTTCGGGAGTGGATGTCGAGAAATCGTCAGCCTCTGTCGAATTTGCACTTCATTAACGCAGTTCCTCGCCGTGCTGACACCGAGGGGTTGCGTTTTTTTATGCGGTGACTTTTATAAATTTAATAACGAGGGGTATGCTTATGTCCAATCATATTGTCTTATTTGAACCTTTAATGCCAGCTAATACTGGCAACATTGCCAGAACCTGTGCCGGAACAGATACTGTTTTAGATCTAATTGAACCCTTAGGCTTTTCAGTCGATGATGCTCACTTAAAGCGGGCTGGCTTAGATTATTGGGACAAAGTTGATATTCGGTACCACAAGAATCTGCAAGAATTTATGGGTACTGTACCAGATGTTAAGCGGTTGTTTTTGGTGTCTAAATTTGCGGAGTTTGCTTATACTCAGCACGATTACACGGATGTTGAAAACGGTGATTATTACTTTATGTTTGGTAAAGAAACTACTGGTCTGCCAGAGCCGTTTATGAGAAAGCACAGTGAACAGGCAATTCGAATCCCGCAAGACGACACCCATATTCGCGCGTTGAACCTGTCCAATTCAGCAGCAATCGTGATTTATGAAGTCTTGCGTCAGCAAAGTTTTCCTAAATTGGAGCTCAGTCACCACTATGAAAATGATAAACTAAAGTAAGTTGATTGAATTGATTAGGAGGGGGATATTTTGGCACAAAAGCGAAAGACCACGCGGCGTCGAACGACTAAGTCGACCAACCGACGCAAAAAGGGACGTCAAAAAAGCGTTTCTTATATGGCTAATGCGGTAGGCCTCGTCATGTTATCTTTGTGCCTTTTGGCGTTCTTCAAAGCGGGGTTTATTGGTAATTTAATGGCAAACCTGATCCGTTTCGTGGTCGGAGATACATATCCGTTCATTAGTTTAGTCGGCGTCGCTGTCGGCTTGGCCTTACTAGTGACGGGACAATTACCGAAAATAACCCGCAAGTGGCTTTGGAGTTTTGGCTTTATATTTTTAGGAATCCTACTATGGCTGCACGTTGATTTGTTTCTGTCAGAAAACCAGCACACCGGTTTTTTGAGCTATACCTGGCAGTTAGTGGGTAATGATTTAATGAATAATAGCGTCAGCACCGCAGTTGGCGGTGGTACCATTGGTGCGTTTTTACTAACGGTTACCCATTTTCTAGTCGCCTTTGGCGGTGCCAAGGTGATTGCAGTCCTGCTGGTCCTGGTTGGTTTGATGATTGCGTTCAATGTTTCTGGTGCCCAGCTTTTAAAGTGGATCCAGGTGCTTGGTCGCTGGCTTAATCGTGGTGTCAAAGCAATTAGCCACTGGTTTGCTGGTGGTGTGACTAAGCTTAAGCAGACTCAGTTAAAGCCGGCTAAACAGCCAGTTAAGCCTCAGCCAGCGAAGAAAGTAACAGCTGAGGAAAAAGACTTACCAACGCCGGTGGCAGAACGAAAGCCAAATCTTAAAAAGACTGAAGATAATTCAACTGCAGCAATTCCAATCAGTGTTGCCACCCGTAAGAATGAACCAGAGCAGTCGGCTCATAGTGAGCCAGATGATAAGACTAGCGAGGAGTCAGAACCCACAATGATCTCTACGGTGGGGGATGATCCTAATTATCAGCTTCCAGGCACTGATTTGTTGACTCCAATTCCGCAAAAAGACCAGCAAGACGACTATAAAACGATTGAGAAAAACACCAAAATCTTAAAGAAGACCCTGGATAGTTTTGGGGTCGATGCCGAAATTAAGCACGTTAATCTGGGACCGTCAGTAACCGAATACGAGCTGCATCCTGCGATTGGTGTGAAGGTTTCCCGTATCGTTAACTTAGCCGATGATTTAGCATTAGCACTAGCTGCCAAGGAAATTCGAATCGAAGCGCCAATTCCTGGCAAATCGTTGATTGGAATCGAAGTACCCAATCGAGAGATTTCCACCGTTTCGTTCCGCGACGTTAGTGAAGCCGTACCACATGGCCCAGCGCACCTGCTGCAGGTCCCATTAGGACGGGATGTCACTGGAAAAGTGATCACGATGGACCTCACCAAAATGCCGCATTTGCTGATTGCCGGTTCAACTGGTAGTGGCAAATCAGTTGCGATTAACGGTGTTATTACCAGTATTTTAATGAATGCTAAACCTAGTCAAGTCAAATTGATGCTGATCGACCCGAAGAAGGTCGAGTTGAGCGTTTATAACGGCATTCCGCACTTATTGACACCAGTAGTGTCAGACCCGAAGAAAGCGGCTAAGGCTCTGCATAAAGTTGTTCACGAAATGGAACAGCGTTACGACCTATTTGCTAAGGTTGGTCAACGAAAAATTTCGGGGTATAACCAGTTCGTTCAGACACAGAATCAAACCGCCGATAAGCCGTTGCCAACGTTACCGTACATCGTTGTAATCGTTGATGAATTGGCTGATTTGATGATGACAGTGTCCAACGAAGTCGAAGATGCGATTATTCGGCTGGCACAAATGGGCCGGGCGGCAGGAATCCATATGATTCTAGCTACTCAGCGGCCATCGGTTGATGTTATTACTGGGCTGATCAAAGCAAACGTCCCGTCTAGAATGGCTTTTGCCGTATCTAGTGGGGTTGATTCGCGAACAATCCTTGACTCTAACGGGGCTGAAAAATTGTTAGGGCGAGGCGACATGCTCTATATGCCGGTAGATCAAAACTCGCCGATTCGGATTCAAGGTGCTTATATTCCAGATAAGGACGTTCAGCACGTTACCGATTTTATTCGCAATCAGCAAACCGCTGAATACGATGAGAACATGATGGTCAGTGATGAAGAAATTTCTGAAGAAGCTGCTCAATCTGATGACGATTTATTCAATGATGCGCTGACATTTGTTGTTGATCAGCAAAAGGCAAGTACTTCATTGCTGCAACGTCATTTCCGGATTGGCTACAACCGGGCTGCCAGGTTGATTGATGACCTGGAGCAGGGCGGTTTCATTGGCCCGCAGGATGGCAGTAAGCCACGTCAAGTGTATAAACAAAAGGGCTCAGATGCATAATTAAGGCCGAACTGAAGCAAATAAAAACTCCCGAAGCGGTTGAACACCACTTCAGGAGTTTTTTGATTTTTAAATGGGCTGAATCCCCACCAATGATTTACCCAAACGCGCCAATCGCTTGTAGGGCACTTGCAAACAGTGAGCCTAGAGTTGCAATGATCATAATCCAGACGAGGACCATTGTAATTTTTTGGAAGGTTGATTTTTTCTTTTTCTGCATATTCGCACCACTTTTCATTTGTTTACTTCAAATAGTTTAACGTGGACGATTAAGAAATGCAATCTAGTTGCGAAACTTTCTTGATTTTAACGGGTCGAATGCGGTAAAATTTCGGTTGTGTGTTAACTATAGAAACCATGAGGCTTTGGGAAAGGACGGACTACGTTGAACTTAATTATCATTCAGATTATGATCCTCATAGCAGTCCTGTTCATTTTAAGGGTGTTTAGAGGGTTTATACCAAAGAAACGCCGGCCTAAGGTTCATCCGATTGACTGTTTGCCTTTGCTTTGTCTCTGGTTTATCTGGCAACTGTCTCAAAGCTGGCCTGAACCTTGGCTAGCTGCCATCGTGTTTATCTGGATGCTGATTTCAATTGGGGTGACACTTTGGTGGGGACTATCCAAGGGCGAATTGCTCTGGAATAAATTTCTCCTTTTTTATTGGCGATTAAGTGATATTTTACTGTTTTTAGCTTACTTTATGACAGTGGTTTTAGCCCTAATTAAATGATGACTTATATGAAGGATTATGAATTATCCAAACCTTTCCCCGTTCAAACATTGTTTGAACGGATTTTTTTTAAATTTATGTAATTAATGTTTGGGGAGTTGTGGTAGAAAGTGGGGACCTGTGGTAAACTTTAGTTAAATTAGCTGATATTAGGAGGCGAGTCGAATGTTCATGGGTGAATTTGAGCATTCGATCGATACTAAGGGGCGGCTAATCATTCCGGCCAAATTTCGTGACCAGTTGGGGGAAGAATTTGTGATCACTCGGGGTATGGATGGCTGCCTGTTTGGCTATCCGATGTCCCAATGGGAGGTTATGCAAAAGCGCTTAAGCGCATTACCACTGAATAAGCGGGATGCACGGGCTTTTGTGCGGTTCTTTTATTCAGCTGCAACGACGTGTTCGTTTGATAAACAGGGGCGGGTAAATCTGCCCCAAGCATTGATCAAACATGCGGAATTAGAAAAACAATGCGTGATTGTCGGCGTATCGGACCGGTTTGAAATTTGGAGTCAAGAACGCTGGCAAACCTTCGCAGAAAAAGCGGAAGAAAACTTTGACGATATTGCAGAAAATTTGATTGATTTTGATATTTAAGGCGAGGGAAAAACTATGGCAGAGTTTCATCATCGAACGGTATTATTAAATGAAGCTGTCCGTGAGCTCAATGTTCAGCCGGATGGGACATACGTCGACTGTACGTTGGGCGGTGGCGGTCATACTCATAAGATTCTCACCGAATTGACCAGTGGACATCTCTATTCGTTTGATCAGGATCAGACCGCAATTGATTATAATAAGGAACAGTTGGCAGCTGATATTGAAGCTAATCGGCTGACGTTGATTCACGCTAACTTTCGGGATTTGAAAACAGCGTTGGAGAAACAGCAGGTAGATCACGTCGATGGCATTCTCTATGATTTGGGCGTTTCTTCTCCCCAATTTGATGATGCTGACCGTGGGTTCAGTTACCGCTATGATGCACCACTAGATATGAGGATGGATCAGAGCGCGGCATTGACTGCTAGAACAGTGGTGAATGATTGGTCTTATCAAGATTTGGTGCGGATCTTTTACCGGTACGGTGAAGAAAAGTTTGCTAAATCGATTGCTAGGCGGATCGAAGCTTCCCGTGCGGAGAAGCCAATCGAGACGACTGGCGAATTGGTTGAATTGATTAAGGAAGCTATTCCGGCAGCGGCGCGACGTCATGGCGGACATCCCGCTAAGAAAGTTTTCCAGGCAATTCGAATTGCCGTTAACGACGAACTTTCAGCTTTGGAAGCATCCTTAGAACAGGCACTTACATTACTCAATCCTGGGGGTAGGATTTGTGTAATCACGTTTCAATCTTTGGAGGACCGTTTGGTTAAAACCATGTTTAAGGAAAAGAGCAGTTTACCTGATTTACCAGCAGGTTTACCAGTTATTCCGGATAACATGCAACCAGATTTTAAACTCGTAACTCGTAAGCCTATTTTACCGAATGAAGATGAGTTGGCAGAAAATCATCGTGCACACAGTGCAAAGTTACGGGTAATTGAGCAAAAATAACGATTTTATGATTTAATATTTCAAGGGATAGGATGATGATGAAGTATGGCTCAAAATAATTTAGCGACTCAATTTCAACCGCAAGCGCTTCCGAAACAACCGACGTTACCATTACATAGTCATTCAAAACAGGTTGTTAGTAAACCTAAAGCGTTACCGGTATCTAAATTTGAGAAGTGTTTGCTGACGGTTGGGGGATTAATGTTAATTGGGATGATGTTACTGCTGGTCAGCACCAAGATCGGTGTTTCAAATGCACAGCAGCATTTGCAGGACGTCAACAATCAAATTACTAGTTTTGAGAACAAAAATACTAGTGATCGGCAAACCATTAACGAGTTAATGAACCGTTCCAGATTGGAGAAAGTCGCTAAACAAAACGGCATGACACTTTCAAACAGTAAAGTAAGGAATGTGAATAAATGAAACAATCACCTAAACGAACGGTGACTAGCAAACAAGTGCGACGTAATCAGCGGGTTTTTGGAAGAAGCCTGCTGGTCCTCTTCACCTTCGCACTTGTGCTATTCATTGGTCGTTTTTCTTATATTGCAATTGGAAAAAATGTCCAGCATGTCAACTTAAGCACGCAGGCGAAGAAACTGTATACCGCAAACCATACACTCAAAGCACAGCGAGGGACGATTTACGATGCTTCCAATCAGCCGATTGCTGAGGATACCAGTACGTATTCGCTTTATGCGGTTTTAGATAAAAGTCAGCGGACTGTTGCTGGTAAACCGATGTACGTCACGAATAAAATAAAAACGGCCCGGGTATTATCGAAATACTTGCCTCTGAGTAAGAAAAGGGCACTTGCTTACCTAACGCCCAGCAATAAAAAGACCTTTCAAGTTGAATTTGGTTCCGCGGGACAGAATATTTCGCTGACAACTAAGAAAAAAATTGACGGTGCTCATTTACACGGGTTAACTTTTGTTCAGCGGCAGGCACGGTTATATCCAAACGGGGTGTTTGCTTCCCATTTAATTGGTAACGTGACGTCTACTGCAAAGGGGCAGTTGGTCGGCACGATGGGAATTGAAGGTGCGGATAACGATCTGTTAAAGGGCAGCGATGGTTTTAGAAAAGTGAGTCAAGATAACAACGGGTACCAAATCCCTGGTTCTGATCAGAAGGCTAAAAAACCGCGTAACGGCGATAACGTGTACACGACCCTCGACGGCAGATTGCAGACGTTATTGGAAACTCAAATGTCATCGCTAGAAGAAAAGACGCACGCTAAAACAATGAATGCGGTGCTGATGAATGCTAAGACGGGTGCCATTGTGGCTGCAACGCAGCGGCCGACCTTTAATCCACAAACGGGTGAGGGTCTGAATTCAGTTTGGCGAAATACCTTGATTCAGGATGCCTATGAACCTGGCTCAACCATGAAGGTATTTACCATGGCTGCTTCAATCGACAGCGGAAACTACAACGGAAACGCAACTTATCAATCAGGACGTTACGTGATCGGTGGCCGAACGGTACCAGACTGGAATCCTGGTGGTTGGGGCACGATCACCTATAACAAGGGGTTTGCACTTTCAAGTAACGTTGCCATGGCACATTTGGAACAACAAATGGGTGCCAAGACCTGGGAAAAATATATTAAGAGATTTAAATTTTTGCAACCGACAAACTTTGGTTTACCTGGCGAACAAAGTGGCAGTATTGCCTTTAATCATACGATTGAGCAGGCTAACACGGCGTTTGGACAAGGTATTCAGGTAACCGCAATTCAAATGATGCAGGGGTTATCTGCAATCGGGAATAATGGTAAAATGTTAAAGCCTTACCTCGTTCGTAAAGTTGTTGATCCAAACACGGGCAAAACTGTTAAGTCGTACGGGCCGAAAGTGATTAATCAGCCAATTTCTGCGGCCACTGCTAAAGCGGTCCGCAAGCACATGGAAGACGTTGTGTACAAGAAGTACGGGATCGGTGCCGACTACAAAATTAAGGGAATTCGAATTGCTGCTAAAACCGGGACAGCGCAAGTTGCCGCTGGTAAGGCAGGTTATTTAAACGGCGATGACAGTTACCTTTATTCTGTGGCTGGTATGGCACCGGCTAAAAATCCAAAGTACATTATGTACATTACAATGAAGCAGCCTACTTTGCCTGGGACTGAAACAGCGACTCAATTAATGGCCGACGTGTTTAAACCGGTTATGAAGCGGGCTTTGCAGGAAGATACGGCTACTGGCAGCGACCAAAATTCAGGTAAAATGCTGTCGTACGTTAACCGGTCAGTCTCTGGGGCCAAAAACGATTTAACCTCTAGGGGCTATAAAGTTACCGCTATTGGTGACGGGAATCGGGTTTTGAAGCAGTCACCAGTTACTGGTCAGGTCTTGATGTCGCATCAGCGGGTCATCTTAATTACTAGTGGTACGCAGAGAATGCCTAATTTGACAGGCTGGTCGTCCAGCGACGTCTTACGGTTGGGTCAAATGCTTGGGTTAAACGTTAAAACGAAGGGTAATGGGTTCGTTACAAAGCAAAGTATTACCGTTGGTAAGCAGATTGATCAATCTGAAAAGTTAACGGTTAATTTAAAGTAACTCACTTCGTGGGTATAAAAAGTAACTCACTTCGTGGGTATAAGAGGAGAAAGTCATGAGTTCGGTTTTATCGTTTATAATTAGTTTTGCCATTACGGCGTTATTTATGCCAGCGCTGATTCGTTATTTTCGTGCCAAGCACGAAGGTCAGATGATTCGCGAAGAGGGACCCTCGTGGCACGAGAAAAAATCAGGGACCCCAACCATGGGCGGCCTGATGTTTATTCTGGCTATCATTGTGGCAACCGTTATTTCAGGAATCGTATTTGGACAGTTGGGACCAGTTGCACTGATCTTGCTGTTTATTCTGATTCTGTACGGATTGCTGGGTATGTGGGACGATTCCATTAAGCTTTTCCGGCGTCAAAATGAAGGTTTGAAAGCTTGGCAAAAACTGCTTGGTCAGATTGTCGGTGGTGCCGTGTTTTTTGCGGTCTATTTGCATGAAGGATTGCCGTTGCTGCTTAAGCTGCCAGGAATAGGTGCAGTTAATTTAGGCCTAGTTGGTTACTTTTTGTTTATTCTATTTTGGCTGGTTGGCTTTTCAAACGCGGTTAATTTAACGGATGGTCTAGACGGTTTAGTTGCTGGAGTTGCTTCCATTTCTTTTATCGCCTATGGCGTTATTGCCATGCATCAGCACCAAGTTGACGTCGCCATGTTTTGTTTAGCGGTCGTTGGTGGATTGTTAGCTTTCTTGATTTACAATCACAAGCCGGCTAAAATTTTCATGGGCGATATGGGTTCGTTAGCATTAGGTGGCGCTTTAGCCGCTGTCTCGATCCTAGTTCATCATGAAGTATCACTATTATGGATCGGTTTAATTTACGTGATTGAGACGGCAAGTGTGATCTTACAAGTACTGTCGTTTAAGACTACCGGTAAGCGGATCTTTTTGATGTCGCCAATTCATCATCACTTCGAAATGAAGGGCTGGAGCGAATGGCGGATTGATATTACGTTCTGGTGCATTAGTGCAGTAACAGCAATAACCGGTATTTGGGCAATGTGGTAGTTTGTTTTTCGTTAAGTAATAAAAATTAAATAGGTGGCGGACAAGGTTATGAAGCGTATCAAGACGTATGAAGGTAAACGAGTAATCGTTGTAGGTTTAGCAAAAAGCGGTTTAAATGCAGCTCGACTGCTCAAAAAATTAGGTGCTGAAGTCACGGTTAGCGATCAGCAGCCCTTAGAGAAGAATTCAGAGGCACAAGAGTTGCAGACTGAAGGCGGCTACACCATTTTGACGGGTGAACAGGATCCTTCTCAACTTGATGCTGGTTTTGATTTGATGGTTAAAAACCCAGGAATACCTTATGATGTTCCCTTAATAAAGGCAGCCACTGATCAACATTTGCCAATCATTACTGAAATTGAACTAGCTAGTGAAATTTCTGATGCTGAATTGATTGCGGTCACTGGTAGTAACGGTAAAACGACCACTACCACGATGATCACTAAAATGATGAATCAGGAACGGCAGGCAGGTAAGAGTGCTTACGCCGGCAATATTGGTGTGCCAGCTTCACAAGTTGCTCAGCAGTTGGGTGACCAGGACACAATGGTGATGGAAGTTTCCAGTTTTATGCTGTTGGGGACCACCCAATTTCACCCGCACATTGCTGTCTTGACCAATATTTTTGCCAATCATTTAGATTATCATAAAACTCGTGAGAACTACGTCAAAGCTAAAATGCGCATCACGCAAAATCAGACGGCTGAAGACTACTTCGTGGTAAACTTCGATTCAGAAGAATTAGTTGGTTTAAGCCGGCAGTCTAAGGCGCAAGTGGTGCCCTTTTCACGGCTAGCTAAAAGTAAGGCTGGTGCCTACGAGTTAAACGGGATGCTTTATTACAAGGACGAACCGATTATGGCTGCTGCTGATGTTAAGGTTCCTGGGGATCATAACGTTGAAAACGCGTTAGCCGCAATCGCCGTAGCTAAGATTGAAGGCCGTTCAAGCGCAGCCATTAAGCACGTATTGACGACTTTCAGCGGCGTTCGTCACCGGACGCAATACGTATTGACCAGTGAGGGCCGTGAATTCTATAACGACTCTAAAGCAACGGACATCGAAGCTACCGAAATGGCCTTGAAAGGCTTTAAAGCACCAGTCGTTCTTTTGGCCGGCGGCTTGGATCGCGGGTACACTTTTGAACGGTTAGTACCGTTTTTTAAGAAACACGTGAAGGCCATTGTTTTATTTGGAGAGACTAAGAATTTGCTGGCAGACGCAGCTAAAAAGGCTGGCATTAAGCAGATCAAATTTGTCGAAAACGCCGAAGCTGGTGTGCCGGTAGCTTATCAACTAAGTGCAGCTGGCGACATTATTCTCTTGTCCCCAGCTAACGCTAGCTGGGATCAGTACCCGAACTTTGAAGTTCGCGGTGATCGATTTATTAAAGCCGTTGAAGATTTAACCGGTAAGAAGGAGGAGAACTAATGCGATTGATGGTTTCTGGCGGCGGTACAGGCGGTCATATTTACCCTGCACTAGCCGTGATTAATGAACTTAAACGGCAGGACCCGGATGCGGAGGTTCTCTACGTTGGCTCTCACCGGGGAATTGAAAGTACTATCGTACCCGATTTGGGGATTCCTTTTGAAGCGATGACCATCCAAGGGTTCAAACGGTCATTGTCGCTGGAAAACTTTAAAACTGTCTACCTGTTTTTAAAGAGTGTTCACCAGTCTAAAAAATTGGTTCGCTCGTTTAAACCGGACGTGGTTCTTGGAACTGGCGGCTACGTATCGGGTGCGGTTTTATACGCTGCAGCTAAGCAGCATGTGCCAACGGTGATTCACGAACAAAACAGCGTGGTTGGAATGACCAATAAGTTTTTGAGTCGTTACGTAGACAAAATTGCCATTAACTTTGAAGACGCCAGAGCGCAATTTCCAGCTGATAAAGTGGTTATGACTGGGAATCCTCGGGCACAGGAAGTAGCTAACATTGAAAGCCATTTCAGCATGACAGCTTTTGATTTAAAGGATGACGTGCCAACAATTATGGTCGTGGGTGGCAGTCAAGGGGCCCTAAAGCTCAATAAGGTAATGGTTGAGTCGTTACCAGAATTAGCCAAGAAAGATTATCAAGTGGTCTTTGTTACTGGCCCTAAACGCTATGATGACGTGATGAGCCAGGTTAAGCAGATGGCCTCTGCTGATAACATTTCGATTCAGTCATACATCAATAATATGCCAGAAGTGCTGCCTAAGTTAGCTGGAGTAGTTGGCCGTTCCGGAGCAACTACTTTGGCAGAACTGACAGCGCTGGGCGTGCCTTCTATTTTAATTCCAAGTCCGTATGTAACGGCGGATCATCAAACTAAAAATGCCATGAGTTTAGTAAACGCAAACGCAGCTTTAATGATCAAGGAAGCTGATTTAACCAGTCAAACACTGGTTTCAGCCATGGATGAGCTGATGACTGATGATAGTAAACGGGCAGCCATGGCAGCCGCAGCTAAGAAGCTCGGCAAGCCAAAAGCTGCTACGGAAATGCTGGCGCTCTTGAAGGAAGTCAGCCAGTCGTAGTATAGGGGTGAGTGCAAGATGAGTTTTAAAATCAACCGGGACAAATCAAAACGCCACGTTGCAATCACTCCATGGGAAAAATACCAGTCAGAAGAGCGGCAAAGGGCTGCTAAGAAGACTAACCGTGTTCAGCGGATTGGCGCCAAACTGCCTCGATTGAAGCAGCAAAAGCATCGTCGTCTTGCACAGCGAATGAGTATTTTAATTGGTATCTTCGGCATCCTGCTGCTGATTTCGGGGTACTATGTTTCACCCTTAAGTCATATTGGCAAGATCACTGTCGACGGCAATCACGCGCTGACTGACCGACAGGTGGTTAAGGTGAGCGGAATTGATCATGGGGACTCGATTTACCAGGTAGTGGGGAAGGAACAGAAATTATCTCAGCGGGTGAAAAACAGTAACTCACGGGTAAAGCAAATTTCATTCTCCATTGCCCATTTCAACCAGCTGACCATTCGCGTTAAAGAGTATCCTACAGCGGGCTTTGTACCGGCTAATGGTTATTACCGAGTCGCACTGACTAGTGGTGTGATTTCTAAGGAACGCCAGAAACAGCCAACGGGAAGTTACCCCGTATATGATCGGTTTAAATCTCCTAAACAGCTTTCCCAAATGATCAAGCAGTACGCCAAGCTCTCTAAAAAGATTCAAACCGGAATTTCAGAAATCCAATTTTCACCGACTAAGGCTGATCCTCAACGTGTTCATTTGTACATGAATGATGGTAATGAAGTCTATGCTTCAATTTCTACTTTCGCCAGTAAGATGGCCTATTACCCAAGCATTGCCGCTAAAATGTCACACAAAGGGATCGTTAATTTGGAGGTCGGCGCTTATTCATATTCATTTTAGTGAGTGGAATAAACCAGACTATTCCAGTGTTAGTGAAACCGTTTTAGCATTTACCGTCTTAATGCGGAATCTAAGGGCAATAATGCCTTTTTTAACGAGTGGTGTTTGTGGTAAACTGGAAAGTAAATTAAGACTTTTTCATGAGAATTCATCAAATCGAAATCAGAGGAGGTTCCTGCTACTATGGATACTTCAGGCATGTATGTGGGACTTGATATCGGAACAACCTCAATTAAAGTCATCGTGGCAGAATATTTAGAGGGACAACTGAACGTACTGGGTGTTGGAAATGAACGGGCAGCCGGTTTGAGCCGTGGCGTGATCGTGGACATTGATAAAGCCAGCGAAGCGATTAAACGCGCAGTGAAAGCTGCTGAAGAGAAGGCCAGCATTCAGATTCACGATGTGATTGTGGGTATTTCGGCAAATATGTTAAAAATTGAACCAGTAACCGGAATGGTTGCCATCGGTGATCAGGCACGAGAAATAACCGACCAAGATGTTAGGGATGTTGCATCAGCTGCGATTATTCAAAACTTGCCGCCAGAACGTGAAATTATTAATCTGGTACCCGACGAATTTATCGTTGATGGTTTTGATGGCATTAAAGATCCAAGGTCAATGGTTGGTGTTCGTTTAGAAATGAATGGCATGCTCTTTACTGGGCCTAAAACAATCGTACATAACACCAAAAAAGCGGTTGAACAGGCTGGTCTGAATGCACAACTGGCAGTTGTCAGTCCAATTGCCCAGGGCTTAAGTATTCTGAGCGATGGGGAGCAGGACTTTGGAACTGTGCTTCTTGATTTAGGCGGTGGGCAAAGCACTGCTGCGGTGATTCATGATCACCGTCTCAAGTTTGCGGAAGTTGACCCTGAGGGTGGCGACTACATTACCAAAGACATTTCGGTTGTGCTTAATACCTCAATCGAAAATGCCGAGAAGTTAAAGCGAAATTATGGGTTCGCCGACTCTTCTCGCGCCTCAGAGGATAATCAGTTTCCGGTTGACGTTGTCGGTCAAAGCAGGCCAAGCGATATTTCAGAAAAGTATTTAGCTGAGATTATTGAAGCCCGCTTGATGCAGATATTGGGGAAGCTAAAAACTCAATTAGACGCAACCAACGCACTATCACTGCCGGGCGGAATTGTTTTAACTGGTGGTGTGGCTGCACTTCCAGGAATTACAGATTTAGCTCAGGACGTTTTCGATGTTCCAGTTCGGGTTTCCATACCTGATCAAATGGGGCTGCGTCACCCATCATTTACACAAGCACTGTCACTGGTTAACTACCGTGGTCAAATGAGCGAGGTTGCTTTGCTGGTTCAGTCAGCTTTGGCTGGCAATGATCAGTTGGCTTCGCAAGTGGAAGCACGGCCAGAACCTCAGCAGTTAGTTGAGGTAAGTGATTCGCGGCATACGCAAACTGCTCCGAGTCGTACTAGTAAACCGAATAAGCCGAAAAAACAACGTGCACAGGGAATCAGAAAGTTCTTCAAAGACTTCTTTGATTAACCCGATTACTGGAGGGATTTAAAAATGGAATTTTCGTTAGACTCAACACAAAACCGAGGCGCCAATATTAAAGTTATCGGCGTTGGTGGCGGTGGCGGTAACGCCGTTAACCGGATGATTACAGAAGACGTTAAGGGTGTTGAATATATTGTTGCTAACACCGATGTTCAAGCCTTAGAGGCTTCTAAGGCTGAAACCAAAATTCAATTAGGACCGAAGCTGACACGTGGATTAGGTGCTGGATCGAATCCTGAAATTGGGTCTAAAGCGGCTCAAGAAAGTGAAGACCAAATCAGCGAAGCACTATCTGGTGCCGACATGGTGTTTGTTACTGCTGGTATGGGTGGCGGAACTGGAAACGGTGCTGCTCCAATCATTGCTAAATTAGCCAAAGAACAGGGTGCTTTGACTGTGGGTGTTGTTACCCGGCCATTTACCTTTGAAGGGCCTAAACGTTCCCGTTACGCCGCTGAAGGTGTCGCAGCAATGAAGGAAAGCGTGGATACGCTGATTGTCATTGCTAATAACCGCTTACTTGAAATCGTTGATAAGAAGACCCCAATGATGGAAGCCTTCCAAGAAGCTGATAACGTTCTTCGTCAAGGGGTTCAAGGTATTTCAGATTTGATTACAAGTCCCGGTTACGTTAACTTGGACTTTGCTGATGTCAAGACAGTTATGCAGGATCAAGGTGCTGCTTTGATGGGTGTTGGTTCTGCCAACGGTGAAAACCGGACGGAAGATGCCACTAAGAAAGCTATTTCATCACCATTGCTTGAGGTTTCAATCGATGGTGCTGAACAAGTGCTGTTAAACATTACTGGGGGCCCAGACTTGTCCTTATTTGAAGCACAGTCTGCCTCAGAGATTGTTTCTCAATCAGCAACAAGCGATGTTAACATCATTTTTGGGACATCCATTGATGAGAACCTAGGTGATGAAGTTCGAGTTACTGTAATTGCAACTGGCATTGACAAGAAGAAGCGAAGTGCTAAGACGCGGACAGCGCGTCGGTTAGCTGATGGTTCAACCCCAGTCAACGATTCACAGCGTGGCGAAAGCGACAGCCAAATGGACAGCTTTAACGCTGGTCAAAGTGGTCAGAGCCAATCTTCAACTGAATCTCGTCGTCCTGATGCTAACGAATTCGATGGTGTTTCTAAACCAGATTTCAGTGTCTTTAACAATGACGATTCTGCGAACACAGCTGATGATGATACCAGTCTTGATACGCCACCATTCTTCAAGCACCGTCGTAAAAACGACTAGTGCGGCTGCATTACCCCTGATAAATAGCGAAAGGAGCGGTTTTCATGGGAAAGTTTAGTATGAGTCGGTTTTTCGGCATGGATGATAATTACGAAGATGAAGCTGATACTCCCCAAGACACTCAGCAGCAGATAGCTAATCAATCACTGGCGCACAATCTGCATCAGCGGCACGATAATAATAAAGTTGTGTCATTGAATGCATCCCGTGCGGCTGCTAGTAAGTCCAGCAAGATTTCGCTGTTTGAACCTCGGCTTTATGCTGATGTTCAAGATATTGCCAGGCAATTGCTGAATCAGCAGGCGGTTATTGTTAACTTTGGCCGAATTGATGACGCTAATGCCCGTCGAATCGTTGATTTTTTGACGGGAACTGTATTCGCTATCGACGGTGATATTGAACGAATCGGGGATGCCATCTTTTTATGCACGCCTAAAAATTTTGAAATAAATGGAGATCTCTCAGCCACTTTAGGCGAGAAACTGAAGTAAGGAGTGAGTATTTGGTCGCGTTTGTGACGTTCTTTTTTTGGTTATTAAGTAAGGCAATTGACCTGTATATCATGGCGATTGTTGTTTATGCACTGCTGAGCTGGTTTCCAGGGGCTTATCAAACTAAGCTAGGACAGCTTCTAGGAGCAATCGTTGAACCGTTTCAACGCTGGTTCAACTTTGCTACTATTGGCATGATTGGTTTTGCACCGCTGGTTGCTATCTTTGTACTAGGCATTGTGCGTAGCGGATTATTTTACGTTGAACAAATTGTTTTTCGACTCATGGGAATGTAGTAGGAGGAGTTGACTTTGGCTGATCGCATCGCGCAGCATTTTCGAGCAGAAGAAGCACCTTTCATTGAAAGTGCAACGGGTTGGATTCAACAGGCCAGTGATGAATATCGGCCAATTTTAACCCATTTTTTAAATCCGAGACAGCAGTATATCTTATCGACGTTAGTCAACGGTGATTCGGAGCTGAAACTCAAGTTTCAGGGGGGCTATCCTGGTGCAGAAATGCAACGGGCAGCCATCTATCCGGGTTATGTTGATTCAAATGAGCTTGATTTTGAAATCAATTTGTTTGATATTGACTATCCAAGAAAGTTTACGCAACTTCAGCACGGTCAGATTCTAGGCTCTATTTTGGGGGCTGGAATCGATCGGGATGTTCTTGGCGATATCATCACTGACGGTGATCACTGGCAATTTTTTATCACTGCGGATATGAGTCGTTACGTTGTTGCTCAAGTTGATCGAATGGGGAAAATTAAGGTTCGCTTAAATCAGCTCGATTTGGCAGACCACCTTGCACCACTTGATGCTTGGGAGGAGGAGAGTACCACGCTTTCCTCAACGCGGCTTGATAACGTTGTGGCAACCGGCTTTCATCTATCAAGACACCACGCTAAAGAGTTAATAGAAGCCGGTCGAATTCAATTGAACTGGAATGATTTTAGCCGACCAGATTATCAGTTGGAACATCAAGATATTATTTCAGTTCGCGGTTTCGGACGTGTTAGGTTAACAAGTGTTAACGGCGTGACTAAGAAGGATAAACTGAAGGTCACACTGGCAGTGCTGCATAAATAATTGCAATCGGGGAGGAACAAGTTATGGTACTTAGCCCATTAGACATTCATAATAAAGAGTTTTCAACGAAATTACGGGGATATAACGTTGATGAAGTTAATGATTTTTTAGAGCAAATTATTAAAGACTATCAAATTACCTTGGATCAAAACAAGAAGTTGACCGATCAGTTAGCCTCAGCAGAGGAAAAACTGAAGTACTTCAACGATTTAAAGGATTCTTTGAACCAGTCAATTATTGTGGCGCAAGAAGCCGCTGATAAAGTAAAATCCAATTCACAAAAGGAAGCTGAAATCATCAATCAGGAAGCTCAAAAACAAGCTACTGATACGGTAAGCGAAGCTACTGAAAAAGCTAACCAACTGATGTCCGAAGCTTCTAAGCGTGCTCAAAACTTAGCCGTTGAGACCGATGACTTAAAGAAGAGTACACGGGTTTTCCGTCAGCGCTTGCAAGTGATGCTTGAAAGCCAGTTAGCGGAGATCAAGAGTGATAGCTGGGATAATTTGCTTAAAGATGATGGTTCGTCGACCTATGATGAAATTCAAAACGCCATTAAGAAGAACAAGCTTGACAATGAGAATGAAGATGGCGTAAACTCGACTTCACAGGCAGATGAACAAACCGATTCTTCGGATGAGATTTATGACGCTGATCAGCCAGTTGATCCAAACAAGGATCCAGAGACTGAAACAGTGGTTATTTTCCCAGACGATGATAAGCAGTAGCCTGCAGTAAAACTTTAAAGCGGTATGGAGAACAGAAAGCACAGCAGTAAGCTTCAGAGAGCCGGTGTCATGGTGGAAATCCGGTAGCCCCTACTGATATGCAGATCATCTTCTAGCTGTCTGACTGAAACGTAAGTCAGAACGGGTCGGCTCCGTTAATGGCTAAGATAAGAAAGATATTGATTCTAAAATTGGGTGGTACCACGAAGACTTCGTCCCTTGGGTGAGGTCTTTTTTTGTACCATTCAATAATTCGAGGAGGGACCCTAATTGCGGGTAAAAGACACACTGAATTTAGGTAAGACTAAGTTCAAAATGCGCGGTAATTTACCAGTCAAAGAAGCTGATTTACAAAAAGCTTGGGCTGATAATAAAGTATATCAATTAAGACAAAAATTAAACGAAGGTAAACCAACGTTTATCTTACATGATGGCCCACCATATGCTAACGGTGATATTCATATGGGGCATGCGTTGAACAAGATTTCGAAGGATTTCATTGTTCGTTACAAGTCAATGAATGGTTTTCGTGCGCCATACGTTCCCGGCTGGGATACTCACGGACTGCCAATCGAACAAAAGCTGACACAACAGGGCTATGATCGTAAGAAGATGTCTACGGTTGAATTCCGGAAGTTATGCCGGAAGTATGCGTTGGAGCAGGTTGACCGTCAACGCGAAGAATTCAAACGGTTAGGTGTCACCGGTGATTGGGACAACCCATACCTGACATTGAAACCAGAATTTGAAGCACAAGAAGTTCGGGTCTTTGGCGCCTTTGCCAAGCGCGGCTTAATTTTCAAGGGTAAGAAGCCAGTCTTTTGGTCATGGTCATCTGAGTCAGCAATGGCTGAAGCTGAAGTTGAATATCACGATGTCACTTCACCATCTGCCTTTTTCGCTGAACAAGTTGTTGATGGTAAGGGTGTCTTGGAGAACGGCAATACATACATGGTTGTTTGGACAACGACACCATGGACGATTCCAGCTTCAGAAGGGATCACAATTGATGCCAACTTCGATTACGCCGTCGTTCAGCCTAAAGGTGAAGACCGTAAATTCGTTTTGGCAGCGGAACTAGTTGACGATTGTGCCGAGAAGTTTGGCTGGGAAGACGTTAAGACGCTGAAAACGGTAAAGGGTAAAGAACTCGACCGCGTTTTGGCACAACATCCTTTCTATCCTGATCGTAAACTGGTAACGATGCTGGGTAACTTTGTTACACTGGATGCCGGTACTGGACTCGTTCATACCGCTCCTGGCTTTGGTGAAGACGACTTTTACGTTGGTAAGGAGTATGACTTGCCAATTTTAGTCCCAGTTGATGATAAAGGGTACATGACAAGTGAAGCCGGTCCTGATTTTGAAGGCGTCTTTTACGATGATGCTAACAAAATTGCGCTTGATAAATTAAAGGCTGCTAACCTGCTGTTGGACTACATGCCATACGAGCATAGTTACCCATTCGACTGGCGGACTAAGAAGCCGGTTATTTTCCGGGCAACGCCGCAGTGGTTTGCTTCAGTGGACAAGATGCGTGATGAAATTCTAGATGCTATTGAAGGTGTTCAGTTCTTCCCAGATTGGGGCAAGAAGCGCCTGCACAATATGATCGCTGACCGTGGTGACTGGGTCATTTCACGGCAACGTGTCTGGGGCGTTCCGCTACCGATTTTCTATGGCGAAGACGGTGAAGCCATCATTACACCAGAAACCATTGAACACGTGGCTCAATTATTTGAGAAGTACGGTTCAGATGTTTGGTTTGCTCGTGATGCTAAAGACCTGTTACCTGAAGGGTTTACCTCACCTCATTCACCAAATGGCAAGTTCACCAAAGAAACTGACATCATGGATGTTTGGTTTGACTCCGGTTCATCTCACCAAGGTGTACTGGTCGAACGGCCGGAACTGGAATATCCAGCTGACCTTTACCTTGAAGGCTCAGACCAATATCGTGGCTGGTTCAACTCAAGTTTGATTACCAGTGTTGCTGTTTCTGGTCACGCACCATACAAGGCAGTGCTGTCACAAGGCTTCACCCTTGATGGCGAAGGCCACAAGATGAGTAAGTCATTGGGTAACACGATTGCACCGGCTGAAGTGATCAAGAAAATGGGTGCTGAAATCGTTCGTTTGTGGGTTGCTTCCGTTGATAGCAGCGCCGACGTGCGGGTTTCAATGGACGCCTTTACGAAGATTTCTGATGCTTACAAGAAGATCAGAAATACCATGCGTTACATGTTGGCTAACACAAGTGACTTTGACCCTAAGAGCGATGCGGTTCCAGTTGAAGACTTAGGTTCAGCTGATAAGTATATGCTGGCGCAATTCAACCAGCTGATTGAAAGCGTCAAGGGTCACTATGATCGTTATGACTTCTTGGATATTTATAAGGAAGTAATGAACTTCGTGATCTCTGATTTGTCAGCCTTCTATTTGGACTTTGCTAAGGATATCTTGTATATCGATGCTAAGGACAGCCGTTCACGCCGTTCAATGCAGACTGTTTTGTATGATATCGCTGCTGGTTTGACTAAGCTGCTGACACCAATTCTGCCGCATACAGCAGAACAGATTTGGCCATTCCTGAAGGAACCGGAAGATTACGCTCAATTGGCTGAGATGCCAACTGTTCAGCACTTTAATGGTGAAGATCAGCTGGTTGCTAACTGGGATGCGTTCATGGAAATCCGTTCCGATGTCTTGAAGTCGTTGGAAGAAGCTCGTGATCAAAAGCTGATTGGTAAGGCTTCTGAAGCTAAGTTGACGTTATACTTGGATGACAAGCAAACTAAACTTTTGTCTGACTTAGATACGGACGTCCGTCAGGTACTGCTGGTTTCAGGTTTAACGGTTGCTGCAATGGCAGACGCACCAGCTGAAGCTGAAAACTTCAACGATGGTGTCGCCATTGTTGTTGCTAAAGCGGATGGTGAAGTTTGCGAACGTTGTCGGATGACCCGTGAAACGGTCGGCGATGATAAGGACTACCCACACTTCTGTGACCGTTGTGCTAAAATTGTGCGCGAAGAGTTTCCAGAAACTGTAGGAGTCGCTTTCGACGAAAAATAATGCTGTTTTAAAATAAGAACGAGAATGAGACAAATACTGTTTGCCTCGTTCCCGTTCTTTTTTTAGTAATTATCAATTTTACTTAATAGTTCGGCTTTAAAAACACCGTTGCCTTGATTTAAATGGTCATGGTAGTTTAGAATAAAAAGCGAGTTATTTCATTAATGCCGTCCAACGGACCTTGAGTAATTATTTAGGGTAGAAACGGCTAAATTGAACTGACGCTGCTTAATTTTCAAGAAAAATGATGTGGATAATAAATCAAATGATGATCTTAACTTGAATGGAGTGGCTATATGATTAAGGGAAAAGTAGAACGATACAACGAACAAAACGGGTTTGGTTTCATCAAAAGTGAAGCCGGCGAATCAGTCTTCGTTCATTATACGGGCATTGAAATGGCCGGTTACAAAAAACTAACGCCGGGTCAAGAAGTTGAATTTGTCATCGTTGAGGGGCAGAAGGGACCACAAGCAGCTCGGGTGCGTCCAGTTCAAGAGGCAAATGATCCTGATTCCGAAGCGTAGCTATCAGATTGATTTACAAGGGATGATTGAATGAACTTAGAAGAAAAAGTTGTGTCACATGACGCTATTTACGATGGCGCCATTATTAATGTTGAACGTCAGACCGTTGAACTGCCAAATGGTGAAACAGCCTACCGGGAAATTGTGCATCACTCAGGTGCTGTCGCGGTAATGGCCATCACTTCGGAAAACAAGCTGATCCTGGTTCGCCAATGGCGGTCACCAATTGGCCGGACAACATTGGAAATTCCAGCAGGCAAACTAGACTCGCGGGACGGCGATGATCCTGAACACGCCGCTATTCGGGAACTAAACGAAGAAATTCGACTGCATCCAAACCATTTGGAACGGCTGGTCGGGTTTTATTCTTCGGTTGGTTTTTCAGACGAATACATGACGTTATACTTAGCAACAGATCTGCAGCCGGTTAAATCAGAATTACCTCGTGACAAGGGTGAAAATCTGAATATTCGCGCTTACTCGTTAGAAGAACTAAAAACCATGGTAGCTGATGGTGAGATTGAAGATGCTAAAACAGTGATGGCCGTTTGGCGGTTTGAAATGATGGCGTTAAAAAAGTAGGTGGAGCATATCGCATATCAAAATGATGATCACCAGTCAGGCAACGACGGGCAACCGTTGAGCCGAAGTGCTTATCGAGAAGCGCAGCGACGCAAGCAAGAGGAGTTTGATCGCCGTGACCGTGAACGGTTGAGGGCTGAAAAGCGCTACGCCAAAGAGCATAGTGAACCAGAGTATGATCCAGAACAGCAAGAAGCGGTGGTGTCTGATAAGGTTAATCGACTGAAAACTCGTTTAAACTGGGCAATTTTTTGGTTAGTATTAGGCATTATTGCGGTCTTCTTGATCCTATTTTTTGTTGAATTTTAAAGCTAATAAAGTGAGGACATTATTATGAAATATGGAGTTTTATGTGCCATGGATGAAGAAATTGAAACTTTGAAAAAAGCACTGGTTGACGAGCACGTTGTTGATATTTCTGGTGTGTCATTTTATGAAGGTACCATTAGTGGTCAGGACGTTGTCTTAGTTCGTTCAGGTATTGGTAAAGTGCAAGCTGGTTTGACCACTGCGCTGTTGATTACCCAGTTTAATGTCAGCGTGGTAATTAATTCTGGATCTGCAGGTGGTATTGGTAAGGGACTGCACGTTGGTGACGTTGTTTTGTCCACCCAAACTGCTTACCACGATGTGGACGCTCGTGCGTTTAACTACGTTTATGGTCAACTGCCTGGTCAGCCCGCTCGCTTTGATGCTGATAAGTCGTGGGTTGCGCTACTGAAAAAGGCTGCTGAATCGACTGGTTTGAACGTTAAAACGGGACTGATCGTTTCTGGTGACCAGTTTATTGCCAGCCATGAAGCAGTTGAAAAGATTTTAAGCCATTTTCCAGATGCCTTATCTAGTGAAATGGAGGGCGCTGCGGTCGGTCAAGTTGCACATCAGTTTAATACACCGTACGTGGTTGTCCGGGCAATGTCAGATGTTGGCGATGAAAACGCCGGTGTCAGTTTTGACGACTTCATTGTAGAAGCGGGTAAACGCTCCGCTCAAATGTTATTGGCATTGTTTGCAGCTTAATGGTTTAAAGGAGTTTTTTAAAGTGAAAGAAATTTACTTAGATAACGCAGCCACTACCCCGATTTCCGACGAGGTACTCGCCGAAATGACGGATAAGCTGCAAAATGTGTACGGCAATGCATCAACTTTGTACGGATTAGGAAGACAAGCGCACACTGTGCTTGAAGATAGCCGTCAAATTATCGCGCAAAGTATTAATGCTGACGAAGATGACATTATCTTCACTAGTGGCGGCACCGAAAGTGATAACACGGCAATTATGCAAACGGCGTATGCCCGTCAGTCGTTGGGAAAGCATATTATCACTACAGCAGTCGAACACGAAGCTGTCTTGAAGCCACTGCATTTTTTGGAAGAACAGGGCTTTGAAGTGACCTATTTGCCGGTTGATGAAACCGGGCAGATCAGTTTAGACGATTTCAAAAATGCTTTACGGAATGATACGATTCTAGTTACCATTATGACGGGTAATAATGAAGTGGGGACTCATATGCCGATTCACGAAATCGGTGAAATATTGAAGGACCATCAGGCTTGGTTCCATACGGATGCCGTTCAGGCCTATGGTTTACTGGACATTGATGTTAAACGGGACCATATCGATATGCTGTCCACGTCAGCCCATAAGATTAACGGTCCTAAAATGGTCGGCTTCCTGTACCGGAAAACCGGAATTAACTTCCCGAGCTTTATCAAGGGCGGTGACCAGGAAGAAAAACGGCGCGCTGGTACCGAAAACGTTCCTGGCATAGCAGGGATGGCTGCAGCGGTTAAAACAATTACCACTGAAGAGAAAGCGCATCGGCAAGCTAAGTATTATCAGTTTAAGCAGGATATCGTTAAGGGCTTGACGGACGCTGGCGTCGATTTTGAAGTCAACGGGTCACTGGATCGTGATAACCTGCAGCACGTGCTTAACCTTTGGATCAAAGGGGTTTCAACTTATGTGATGCAAACTAACCTAGATTTAGCTGGTATTGCTGTTTCTGGCGGGTCTGCCTGCACGGCGGGTTCGATTGAACCATCACACGTTTTAATGGCGATGTTTGGTGCCGACAGTCCCCGTATTTCAGAATCGATCCGGATCAGTTTTGGCCGCTACACGACTGAAAAGGATATTTCAGCATTGGTAAGCAATATTTCAAAAATTGTGTCTCGCGTAAAGGCACGCAGTGAGGTGAAGTAAGATGGCATTTGATAAAACAACTAAGTTACAGGGTGATGACCAGGCTTATACGATTAGTGACGGCATTAAAAAGTTTTCACTAAGAGATGTTGGCTTCAACGAAAGTAAAAATGGCAGTTTTACGCTGCTGCGATCCTTGGACCCAACGTCACCTTATAGTGCAACTGTTGAGTTAAAAGTCATGGTAAATTCAGACTTAAGCGGCTTTAAAATGGCTGCTGTAGCCGGGAATGGTTTGCGGGAAGTTAATATTTTCAAAATGGATCGTAAAGACGCTTTTTTGGAACAGTTCCACTACATTATGGAGAACTTGGCGGAGCGCGACATCATTGTTCCGGTAGAGCACTAAACGCTTGCAATCACTATGATTGGCGTGTATTATCATTTATACTGGATTTTTGCGACCTTCAACTCGTGGATTCTCCAGAATCTGTTATGAAGTGATGGTGATTTTATGCAAGACAACAGCCAAACGCGTGTGGTTGTCGGCATGAGTGGCGGGGTTGACTCGTCGGTTGTCGCACTGCGCTTAAAGCAGCAGGGCTATGACGTTGTTGGTGTGTTCATGAAAAACTGGGACGACACTGACGAAAACGGCGTCTGCACGGCTACTGAGGATTACAAAGACGTGGCTAAAGTCGCTGCTAAAATTGGAATTCCTTACTACTCTGTAAACTTCGAAAAGGAGTACTGGGACCGGGTCTTTACTTATTTCTTAGATGAGTACAAGAAGGGCCGGACCCCTAATCCTGATGTGATCTGTAATAAGGAAATCAAGTTTAAGGCGTTTTTAGACTACGCTTTGGATCTCGGTGCCGACTACATTGCAACTGGCCACTATGCCCAGTTAAACCGCGATGCTGATGGGCATATGCACTTAATGCGTTCGGTAGATACTAACAAGGACCAGACCTACTTCCTCAGTCAGCTTTCAACTGAACAGCTGGACCGGGTGATGTTTCCAATTGGTGACATTACCAAGCCGGAAGTTCGTCGAATCGCTGAAGAAGCTGGTTTGGCAACTGCTCACAAGAAGGATTCCGTTGGGATCTGTTTTATCGGTGAGAAGAATTTTAAGGGTTTCCTCGGTCACTACCTACCAGCTAAACCTGGCAAGATGATGACGGTCGACGGTGAAATTAAGGGCGAACATGCTGGCTTGATGTACTATACTATCGGTCAGCGGCGCGGTCTTGGTATCGGTGGTGACGGTGAGGATAACGAGCCTTGGTTCGTGATCGGTAAAGATTTAAAGAAGAACATTCTCTATGTTGGTAAGGGTTACCACAACCCGCACCTTTACGCTACTCATCTAGATGCTTCGGATATTCACTGGGTCAATAATATTGATCGCGGTCAGGACTTCCGGGCAACTGCTAAGTTCCGTTACCGTCAGGTCGATACTGGCGTGACCGTTCATCTTTCCGATGATGGTCAAAAGGTAACCGTGGAATTTGATGATCCAGTCCGGGCAATTACGCCTGGTCAAGCCGTCGTCTTTTACGATGGTCAGGAGTGCTTAGGAAGTGCCATTATTGACGCCGCCTATAGTAAGGACCGTCAACTTCAATACGTTTAGAATTTGATTAAAATCAACCTGAGTTCTTCATTGAACTTAGGTTGGTTTTTTTGAGTTAACCTGTCATAATAGTACTGATTTAATTTTTCAAAACCAGCTTCAGATAAGAGGGAAAAGCATTGAGACTATTTTTTTTACGACATGGTAAAACCGAGTGGAACCTCGAATCACGCTACCAGGGTGCCGGTGGTGATTCACCGCTCTTACCTGAAAGTTATGCTGAAATCAAACAAGCAGGCACTTATTTAAAGCAGTTTAAATTTGCGCATATTTATGCCAGCCCAATTAAACGGGCACGGGATACGGCAAATACTGTTCGGCAGTATTTGCCGGGAAGACCGGCGCTCAGTCTATTGAGCCGCCTGGAAGAGTTTCATCTTGGCAAGATGGAGGGAATGCTTTTCAAAGAAGCACAGAGCCGTTTTCCGGAAGAATTTGACGCATTTCGTAACGCACCCGCTGACTATCGGCCAGTGGAAATTGGCGGAGAGAGCTTTCAGGAATTAATTGATCGGATGACGCCAGCCATCCAAACTATCGTTAGAAACTATCCAAACGATGATCAAAACGTACTCATCGTGAGCCACGGGGCAGCCTTAAATGCGGAAATTAACGCACTATTAGGGACCCCCCTGGCGCATTTGCGGGACCGTGGCGGTTTAAGCAATACTTCAACAACTATTTTAGAGACACACGATTCTGGAGCTCACTATGATTTGGTGGCTTGGAATAAAACCGACTATTTGAAACGTAAACTTGATGCAACAGACACCATTTAGAGAGGCGACAACATGACGGAAACGGATAAACGAGAGGCTGAGTTAAAAAAGGCCGAACGGGCGAAAAAGCAAAAAGAATCAGAGAAGTTACTTCATCGGTTGATTAAAGAGATCGATGACGATCCGAATAATTACCATACGTACTATGACTTGGGTGCTTTATTAGTTGAACTTAAGAGTTATTCCCAAGCGGAAGAACTCATGATGAAAGCGCTGGGGCTGTTTGCTGATCAGAGCCGTGCGGCCAAAGATACTTTAACCTATGGATTAGGTAACGTTTACTACGAAGCTGGCGAGTATCAGAAGGCGATTGAACAGTTTAATAAAGTGAAAGATACGAAACTTAAAAGTGATGCTTACATGATGCTGTCTCAAAGTTATATGGGTAACAACGACCATAAAACAGCGTTGGCGTTCGCTTTAACGGCAGCGGAGAACCATCAGCAGGATCCGCAGGTCAATCAGCTCATTGCGGATAATTTATTGGCGGTAGGGAGTTTTAAAGAGGCTGCGAAGTACTACGATAAAACCTTAGCTAGTGATCCTAAAAATGGTCACGCACAGTTTGACCGCGGAATTGCAGCGGTTGTCATGGGCGAAGACGCTGCTGAGTATTTCGAACGGGCTAAGCAGTTGGACCCGAAGTACTACGAAAAAGGTCAGGTGCGACTAGCGGATATTCAAGCTGCGTTTACCAAAAAGCAAAATGATCAATCAAATGCTTAGCTGAAAGTGGGATGGACTGAATGGCCAGTGAAAATATAAATTTATTTGATGCGGATCAGCAGCCCAAGCAGTCCTATATTGTCGGTACGGTGGTCGCTACGTTTTTCGAGAGTCCCGACAGTTTTTATAAGGTACTGCTGGTGAAAGTGTCAGCAACCAACCTGAACTGGCATGGGGATGAAATTGTAGTCACCGGTAATTTTGCTGACGTTGCTGAAGAAATGCCGTACCGCTTTTTTGGTAAACTGGTAGATCACCCTAAGTATGGTCAGCAGTTTCAGGCTGATAACTATCAAAATGAAGCGCCGACAACTAAGGAAGGCATTATCCAATACCTTTCAGGAGATGATTTCCCTGGCTTGGGTAAAAAAACGGCTGAAAAAATCGTCGCCTTGCTTGGATTGACGGCAATTGATCAAATCAACCAGGATCCGTCAGTACTGGATCCGCTGAACTTAAAAGCTGAAGTCAAGCAGACTTTGATTGATAATTTGACCAGTAACAACGGCGTTGAGCAAATTATCATTGGCCTTAATGGTTACGGTTTTGGTAGCCGGCTAGCCAGCACAATTTTTGAACGGTATAAGGAAAAAACGCTGCAGGTGATTCAGGAAAATCCTTACCAGCTGGTGGAAGACATTAATGGTGTTAGTTTTAAACGTGCTGATCAGATTGCTGAACAGTTAGGGATTGGTACGCAATCCCCACAGCGGATTCGGGCAGGACTGTTACAGACGCTAGGCGAGTTGGCCATGTCAGATGGGAATACTTTTACCAGCGCTGAACCGTTGCTAAACGGGACCATTCGGCTATTACAGGAAAGCCGCAATGAATCGGTGGATCCTCAGTTGATTGCCGATCAGCTGGTGGAGCTGGGAAAGGAGCAAAAAGTTGTTGGTGAAGGTGACCGGATCTTCTTGAAGGGCCTCTATGACGCTGAGTGGCAGGCTGCTGAACACCTTAACCGAATTTCTCAGGCATCGGATTTGACTACCTTTGATGATGACGTGATTGAAAAGCAAATGCGGCTTGTTGAACGTAATTTAGGTATTACCTATGATGAGTCTCAGGAATCAGCCATTTTATCAGCGATTCAATCCCACGTGTTTTTACTGACTGGTGGGCCGGGTACCGGTAAAACGACAATTATCAACGGTATTGTTAACCTGTACGCTAAGCTGCACGAACTGTCGTTAGACATCAATCAGTATAAGGATAAGCCGTTTCCAATCCTGTTAGCTGCGCCGACTGGTCGGGCTGCTAAACGGATGAGTGAAACCACCGGGTTGCCAGCCAGCACAATTCACCGTTTGTTAGGCTTAACAGGCCGGGAAAATAACGATGATGTGACTGCTAAAGACCTAGAGGGGTCGTTGTTGATCGTGGATGAAATGTCCATGGTTGATATTTATTTATTCCGGACGTTGCTGCGGGCAATCCCGGATTCCATGCAAGTGGTTCTAGTTGGCGATAAGGATCAGCTGCCATCGGTTGGACCGGGCCAAGTATTTTTTGATTTATTAAGCAGCCACCGGATCAAAGCCATGGAGCTGAATACGATCTACCGGCAAGACGATGATTCTTCGATTATTCCCCTGGCTCACGATGTGAAAATGGGGCGGTTACCCGCTGACTTTACGCAAAACAAATCTGATCGGTCGTTCATTCGCTGCAACGCCTATCAGATGCCTTCCGTGATTGAGCAAATCGTAGGTAAGGCAAAAGAACGGGGCTTTTCAGCGGATGATTTTCAGGTACTGGCGCCAATGTATCGCGGCCCAGCAGGAGTAACTCGGTTAAATACGATTATTCAGGATATTATGAATCCGCTGAGTGACACCCGTAAAAAAGAAGTGGATTTTCGGGGTGAAAAATTTCGGATCGGTGATAAGGTATTACACTTAGTCAACAGTCCGGAAAATAACGTTTTTAACGGTGATATTGGTTCAATTGTCGGGATCACCTTTGCTAAAGCGAAGGGCAATACCGACAAAGTCGATAAACTAACCGTGGCTTTTGACCAAACCGAAGTGACCTATCCGCGAAACGAATGGGATAAGCTGACACTGGCCTACTGTACGTCGATTCATAAGGCACAAGGCAGCCAATTTAAAATGGTAATTTTGCCAATGGTAATGCAATATTCACGGATGCTGCAACGTAATCTGCTGTATACTGCCATCACCCGAGCAAAATCGACGTTGATCCTGTTAGGCGAGCAGTCGGCTTTCGAACAAAGTGTGAAACGGCAGTCGGTTAATCGTCATACGGCGTTAGTTGACCGGTTAACAGCCACTATTAGTGAGGTGCAGGAGTCAGTTGCTGACCAGCGAGCTGCTGAAAAAGCCGACCAGGAGGAACCCGTTAGTCAGTCGGTTAAAAAGGAATCAGCAGAACAGATAAAAGAGCCAGTTACTGATGAAACTCCCGCTTTGCTAAATAATGGCGTTCTGACCATGTCGCTGGTCAGCAGCGGGCAAATCGATCCTATGATCGGAATGGGAAAAGTCACGCCAAAATCCTTTACTAACAAATAGTGATAGTGTACTATTTGGTTAAGTGGTTTAGTCGATAATTTAGATTGTGGAGGAAAAACATGCCAAATCAGAGTGAAACTAAACATCCATTAAAGATGTTTGCGTTAAATTCAAACCAGCCGTTAGCAGAGAAGATTGCTTCAGCAGCTGGTGTCGAGTTGGGAAAGGCAACAGTTAAACATTTTAGCGATGGTGAAATTTCAATTACGGTGGATGAAAGTATTCGTGGCGACGACATTTTCTTGATTCAGTCGGTTTCAGATCCGGTCAATACCAATCTGATGGAGCTGCTGATCATGGTGGATGCCGTTCGTCGTGCCAGCGCCCATTCCATTACGGTAGTCATTCCTTATTACGGGTATTCCCGTGCTGACCGTAAAGCACGTTCTCGGGAACCGATTACGGCCAAGCTGATTGCATCGTTGCTAGAAGACGATGGGGTTAACCGGGTCGTTACACTTGATTTACATGCTGCTCAACTGCAGGGCTTCTTTGATATTCCCATGGATCATTTGGAAGCAACACCGCTATTGGCGGGGTATTTCATTGACCGTGGCTTAACGGATAATTTGGTGGTTGTTTCACCCGATCATGCGGGGGTTTCAAAAGCTCGCCGAATGGCGGACCTCTTGCACGCGCCGCTGGCCATTATCGATAATCGAGACCCCGATAAATCAACGACTTCTGCGGAGGCGGTGATTGGTTCTGTTAAAGGTAAAAACGCTATTTTAGTGGATGATATTATTGATACGGCTGTCCGAATCTCAATTTCAGCACAAACATTGAAGAATGCGGGTGCAAACGATATTTATGCCGTAGCTACCCACCCGGTGTTTAGTAAGAATGCCGTTACTCAAATGAAGGACTCACCATTAAAAAAGGTAATCGTCACTGATTCGATTCAGATGCCAGAATCAAAACAATTTGATAAACTGGAGATTATTTCGGTTGGCAACTTAATGGGACAAGCAATTCGGCGAATTTATTCCGAACAGAGTGTGGGGAAGCTGTTTATTCAGTAACGCTTTCATGTAATAATTGGTGCCGATAGATGACTTGTCGAAATAATGAAGTTTATTAAGGCTGGAAAAATTTCAGACTAGAGATGGAGAGTTAGCATCATGACATTAAAAAAATTCTTGGTTGGTATTGGTAGCATTGCGCTGGCATTGACGCTTGCTGCCTGCGGTTCGTCGAAGTCTAGTAACAGTGATCAGCAGATGGCAAACAAGCAGGTGCTGAATCTTAGCACTTCCGATACGATTTCAACCCTAGATAATTCAGCTGCGTCTGAATCAGTGAGTTTAACGACTCTGTATGCAACGAATGAAGGGCTTTACCGGTTAGGTAACCATTCGAAGATTGAAAACGCGTTAGCAACTAAGACGCAGGTCTCAAAGGACGGGTTAACCTATACGTTTAACCTTCGTAACAACGATAAGTGGAGTGATGGCAAACCGGTAACGGCCCAAGACTTCGTTTATTCTTGGCGGAGAACGGCTGACCCAAAGACTGCTGCTAACTACGCCTACTTGTTTAACGGGATTAAGAACTTTAGTGCCATTCAAAAGGGCAAGATGAGTCCTAAGGAATTGGGCATTGCTGCTCCAAGTAAGGACAAGCTGGTGGTGACGTTAAGCCGGCCAGTACCTTATTTCAAGCTTTTACTGGCGTTTCCAACGTTCTTCCCTGAACAGCAGTCTGCCGTTGAAAAATACGGTAAATCGTATGGTAACAACAGCCAAAACGTCTCCAACAACGGGCCGTTTAAGGCGACTGGTTGGAACGGTACGAATAATACTTGGAGTTTGAAGAAGAATCCTAATTACTGGGATAAAAAGCACGTTCATTTAAGCCAAATTAAATACCAGGTTGTCAAGAGCCCAAGTACTGGGTTGAACTTGTACAACCAAAATAAGCTTGACGTGACGCCACTGACTGGAACTCAAGTCGCTAATTACCAAAAGAGTAAGGGCTTCAAGAAGTTCGAAGGCGGCTCGATGATGTACCTGCAAATGAACCAAAAGCGAAATAAAGCACTGCAAAACGTTAAAATTCGCCAGGCACTTTCTCAAATCGTGAATAAGCAGGCACTGGCAACCAAGGTGCTGCGAGACGGTTCCACCGCGCCAAAGGGGTTCGTTTCAACCAATCTTACTCGGAATCCGAAAACGAAGGCTGATTTTGCAATGGATGCTTACGTTAAATCCGGTGTGACTTATAATGCCAGCAACGCCAAAAAGCTTTGGGCTCAAGGATTAAAAGAAACGGGTCAAAAGAAACTGACATTGACGCTTTTAAGTGATGATACTGATCAGGCGAAGACCACGACTCAGTATCTTCAAGACCAGTTTGAAAAACTGCCTGGCCTGAAAGTTAACATTGATAATGTGCCATATAAGAACCGTTTGGCCCGGTCATCCAATGGTAATTTTGACCTGGTTGTTTCAATGTGGGGCGCCGATTTTGCGGATCCAATCAACTTCTTGAGTCTGCAGGAATCCAACAATCCAACTAACAACGGTAATTGGTCGAACCGTCAATATGATAAATTGATTAATGCCTCTCAAACGACTGATGCCAATAATCAGCAACGGCGTTATGAAGACTTGGTTAATGCCGAAAAAGTCCTAATGAAGGATCAAGGTGTTATTCCGCTGTATCAGCCATCTACGACTGAACTTTGGCGGCCGAACGTCCATGGTTACGTTTGGAACCCAGCTGGAATGAGCCGCGGTTTAAAGAGTATCTACATTACTAAATAAAGATTAGATTCAGTAAAAAGCTAACTCATCGGCCCAATCAGCTGACAAGTTAGCTTTTTTGGTGTATTTCAAACCCAATAAATATATTATCGCTTACAAAGGAAATTACTTATCGTCTCCAAATTTTCAATAAAACATGAAAAAATAAGCCGACAATCGGAATTAATTTGAAATTTTCATTGAAACATGATATACCTGAATAGTAAGAAATGAAAGCGATAACAAATATAAATGGTCTTTTCCACCTCAGGAGCATTTTATGAAAATGGAGGATTTGAAATGAATTTTGAAGATTTATTAACTGAACAGCGTAATCGCCATTCGACCCATATTGACCAGGTTGATACGGATGATATGGTAGAAATCATTAACCGTGAGGATCAACGCGTTGCGCGATCAGTTCAAAAACAGCTGCCACAAATTTCGAAGGCCATTAATTTAGCGACAAAGCGGTTTGATACTGGTGGTCGACTGATTTACATTGGTGCAGGGACTTCTGGCCGATTAGGTGTTTTGGATGCCACTGAGCTGCGACCGACTTATGGATTGGAGGAATCCCAAACTTTTGGCATTATCGCTGGGGGACCAGAAGCGATGTTTCATACTTTGGAAGGCGTCGAAGATTCCACTGAAGCAGCGGAAATTGATTTGAAAAAGGTTCATTTAAATAAAAAAGACATCGTCATAGGAATTGCCGCCAGTGGTGCAACGCCTTATACGGTTGAAGCACTGCACTATGCTAAGCAGGTCGGGGCACTGGCCATTGCGGTGGCCTGTGTCATTGATAGTCCGTTGGAACATTACGCTGACGTGGCGATTTGCCCAATCGTTGGTCCAGAAGTGATTACTGGTGCTACGCTCATGAAAGCCGGGACTTCTCAAAAGATGGTTTTGAATATGGTCTCTAGTGGCATTATGATTCGTTCCGGGAAAGTTTATCAAAACCTCATGATTAATGTTATGCCGACAAATGAAAAGACGAATCGACGGGCAAAACGGATTATTGCGGCTGCAACTCAGACTTCAACCTTGGCTGCTGAAAGGGCACTGGACCGAGCCGATAATAACGTTCCCTTGGCCATCTTACTGATTGAAACCAAGGGAACAATTGCCGAAGCTAAAGCGTTACTGAAGCAATCTGGCGGGCACGTGAGTGATGCAGTTAAGCTGAGTTTGCGATCGTAAACTTGAATCTGTTAGGATTCTCAACGCTGTAGGTGGATTCACATGGTTTTCCCCTTGACCGGGTGTTATTCTCCTCTTAAAATTGATATGTACCAATCATAAGAGAAGGAGAATCATTAATATGTATGCAGCGGATGAAAATCGTTACGATGGCAGAATGCCCGTTCGCCGTGCTGGCAACAAGGGCTTGCAGTTACCTGCAGTGTCCTTTGGTATGTGGCACAGCTTCGGAGATGAAGCCAACTATTCAGACAGTGAAAAGGTAATTTTAAAGGCCTTTGATAGCGGTATTTTCAGTTTTGATCTGGCTTATAACTACGGTCCGGGTTCAGGTGCTGCAGAACGGTTATTTGGTCAAGTTTATCAGGCTAACTTAAAGCCTTACCGTGATGAACTGGTGATCACAACCAAGGCCGGTTATCACATGTGGCCGGGGCCATACGGTCAAATGAGTTCCCGCAAGACGCTGATCAATGCGCTGGATGGCAGCTTAAAGCGGATGGGCTTAGACTACGTTGACATTTATTACAGCCACCGCTTTGATCCAAACACGGATCCTGCAGAAACCGCTGAAGCACTAGACAGCATTGTGCGTTCTGGTAAAGCACTATACATTGGTATTTCAAACTACAATAATGCTCAAACCAAGGCCATAATGAAGATTTTTAAGGAATTACACACGCCGTTTGTCGTTAATCAGCTATCATACAACATGCTGAACCGAGAAGTTGAAGATGACGGGGTTTTGGATACGCTCAAGGAAAATAATCTTGGGATGGTGGCCTATGGACCCTTAGCTGAAGGCTTATTGACTAACCGGTATTTAGGCGGTATTCCAGAAGACTTCCAGATTCACTGGAGCAGTACCGATGTTATGGATCAGGGCCGGGCGAAGTTAACGGAAAAGTTGAATCAGCTTAATGAAATTGCTAAGAACCGTGACCAAACCATGGCACAAATGTCATTAGCCTGGTTACTAAAGGATCCAGTGGTTGTGAGTGTTGTTACCGGTGCTTCAAAAGTTTCTCACTTGGAGGATAATTTGAAGGCCGTTCAAAACATTCGTTTCTCAGCTGACGAAATAGAAAAAATCGATTCAATTATTAAGGGCTAATAAAATAGTTTTTCCCCCATTTCAAAGTAACTTGAAATGGGGGATTTAGTACATAGCGTTTCAGGACAACCTGAGTAAGCCGGGCAACCGCTTTAATTCAACCAGGTTGCAGTGAGGAGGACGTCGTGGCACAAAAAGTGACAATTAGGGATCTAGCCGAAGCTGCTGGGGTATCAGTAACTACTGTATCGCAAATTTTAAACGGTAAGGGTGAGCGGTTTAGCAGTGATACAAGGGATCGCGTTCTTAAATTACAGGAAAAACTAGGATACGTTCCTGATTATAACGCCCGTAATTTGATTATGGGGTCTACCCAAACCATTGGTGTTTTAGTGCCAAATTTGGCAAATCCCTTCTTCAGTATGTTTATTAAGGGAATTCAGCAAGCCTCACAAACGCATCATTTTGTACCAATTATTTTCGATGCCAATCAGAATCAGAAACTGCAGAGTATGTACATTGAAGAGCTGATTAAACGGGCTGCTAACGGTTTAATCATTGCGAGCGCGACACTCGACGCCAATGATATTGACCGGATTCTGACCCGAAATGGCATTCCATATTTGCTGTTCGATCAAAACGATGCTCAGATTGGTGACCGAGTTTGGGTCGATGATTACAAGGGCGGTCAAATGGCCGCTAATTACTTACTGTCTCGGGGTCATCGCCGAATTGCGGTGGTAGTAGGCGAAGATATTACTCACAATATTCAACAGCGAATCAGCGGCTTTCGGGCTGGTATGGCTAAGTACCGATTAACGTTACCTGATGATATGGTGGTACAGACGTCAATGACCAAACTTGGCGGGTATGACGCGACCGCTGACGTACTGGCGAAAAAGCCAACTGCCGTTTTCTGTATCAACGATGAAATGGCTATTGGCCTTTACCGCGGTGTCCAAGAACGGGGACTAAAGATTCCGAATGATCTTTCCATCATGGGTTATGACGATATTGATCTAGCTAATTTTATTACCCCTAAGTTAACTTCGATTCATCAACCCGCTTTTGAAATGGGGCAGGTTGCCACTGAGCTGCTGATCGAACGATTGAATAATCCGAGATTACCACATCAGGATAAGCAGTTACCCCTGGAACTGATGACACGGGATAGTGTAAATCACATTCAACCTGATATACAATAAAAATGTGAACTAAATATGAATTTAAATTGTTAAAAATGCGAATTACCCTTATATTAAAGCAAATATTAACGGTGATAAACATTTAATCATATTTTAATAATCTAATAATATGCAGAAAACAGTGTATATTTAAGCGATGTTAGCTTAAATTACCCGAATTTTCTGCATATTTTTTTGTCAATATGCAGATGAGGTTCAAAATGTGAAATTCTTGGCATTCTAACTGTGAAGCATTCGATGAAAGCGATTGCTATAAATTTTATGATTAAGATGTCCAAAAGAGATAGGAGGTAACTACCATGACAAAACCAATTCATGTGACATCAGAAATCGGCAAGTTAGACGTTGTAATGTTAAAACGACCAGGTGCCGAAGTTGAAAACTTTACCCCTGAAATGATGCCAAGGCTCTTGTTTGATGACATTCCTTACCTACCCATTGCTCAAAAAGAACACGATAATTTTGCAGATACCTTAAGGGATAACGGTGTTGAAGTGCTGTATCTCGAAAAGCTAGTGGTGGAAGCATTAGATGCTGGCGGATCAGATGTAAAGGCCGCCTTCCTAGACAAAATGCTGGTTGAATCCGGCTATGCAGCTGGGATGATTCACCATGTATTAAAGGATTATTTATCCAGCATGACAACCACTGAGATGATTGTTAAAATCATGGCCGGTGTACGGAAAAATGAGTTAGATTTTGTGCCGCGGGACTTAGTGAGCGCAGCGGAAGAACAAGATTACCCATTTTTCATGGACCCGATGCCTAACTTGTATTTCACCCGTGATCCGGCTGCTTCGTTAGGCGATGGCCTGAGTATCAACCACATGACTTTCCCTGCTAGGCAACGTGAATCATTCTTTATGGAAACGATTATCAACTATCATCCAAGGTTTGCTAACCAGGGCCTGCACGTTTGGCGTGACCGTGATCAGCCAGGCAGAATTGAAGGTGGCGATGAGTTAGTCCTTAGCGATACCGTCATCGCTATTGGGGTATCGGAACGGACATCGGCTCACGCGATTGAAGATATTGCCCGCAGATTATTCGAACACAAGAGCGGCTTTGAAAAAGTGCTGGCAATTCGGATTCCGCATAATCACGCGATGATGCACTTAGACACGGTTTTCACAATGATTAATCACGATCAATTTACGGTTCATCCGGGAATTTTGGGTGAGGGCGGTCAAATTGATACGTGGACCATTACTGAAGATAAAGACGGTGAACTGCACGTTGACCATCATCTAGATTTAAAACAAGTCTTGAAAGACGTTCTTAACCTTGATGAAATCGATTTAATTCCGACTGGTGGTGGTGATCCATTGATTGCTGACCGTGAACAGTGGAATGACGGTTCTAACACATTGGCAATTGCACCAGGCGTTGTAGTCACCTATAATAGAAATTACGTATCAAATCAGGTACTTCGTGACCATGGGCTCAAAGTTCTGGAAGTTCTCTCAAGCGAGCTTTCACGTGGACGTGGTGGTCCAAGATGCATGAGTATGCCGCTGGTACGAGAAGATCTATAACCTAAAAAAAGGAGCTATTACTATGACAGACTTTAAAAATAGCGTTTTTCAAGGACGGTCAGTGCTGGCCGAAAAAGATTTTAGTGCCGCTGAATTAAATTATTTAGTTGATTTTGGACTGCATTTGAAAGCCCTTAAAAAAGCGGGCATTCCGCATCATTACCTAGAAGGTAAGAACATTGCGTTACTATTTGAAAAGAATTCGACCCGGACTCGTTCAGCTTTTACCACTGCAGCGATTGACCTTGGTGCCCACCCAGAATTTTTAGGGGCCAACGACATTCAGCTAGGTAAAAAAGAATCGGTTGAAGACACAGCTAAGGTACTTGGCAGCATGTTTGACGGCATCGAATTCCGGGGCTTCAGCCAGCACGTGGTTGAACAGTTAGCTGAATTTTCAGGGGTTCCCGTTTGGAACGGTTTAACTGATGAATGGCACCCAACTCAGATGCTGGCTGACTTCATGACGGTGAAGGAAAACTTTGGTCACCTGAAGGGCTTGACGTTGACTTATATGGGTGACGGTCGTAACAACATGGCTAATTCCTTACTCGTTACCGGAGCAATCCTCGGAGTAAATGTTCACATCGTGGCACCGAATGAATTACATCCAGAGCAGGAGATTCAGGACATCGCCAATGGTTTTGCCAAGGATTCAGGCGCTAAGCTACTGATCACTGATGATCTTGATGAAGGCTTGAAGGGCTCAAATATCGTTTACACGGACGTTTGGGTATCCATGGGTGAGAATAACTGGCAGGAACGGATTAATCTGCTGAAGCCATATCAAGTGAACATGGCAGCGTTGAAGAAGACGGGTACACCTGATGATCAATTGATCGTGATGCACTGTCTGCCAGCATTCCATGATACAACCACTGATTACGGTAAAGAGATTGAAGAAAAGTACGGTTTGACTGAAATGGAAATTACGGATGAAGTCTTCCGCAGCAAGTATGCGCGTCAGTTTGAAGAAGCTGAAAACCGGATGCACTCCATCAAGGCCATGATGGCCGCAACCTTGGGTAACTTGTTTATTCCAACGGTTTAAACTAAACAGGTTTAATTGAACGACTAAATAGGGGGGCTTGGCAGAACGGGTAGTGCTGTTTTGCTGAGCGCCCCTTTTATTATTAACAGGCACTTCTACAGAGAGGATGATTTCCCATGACAGGACGAAAAATTGTGGTCGCACTGGGTGGCAATGCCATTTTAGCTACCGATGCCAGCGCAGCAGCGCAACAACGCGCCTTAAGAGAAACCGCCAAGTACCTGGTTAAGTTTATTCAGCAGGGTGATTCGCTGATTATTTCTCATGGTAACGGCCCTCAGGTTGGCAATATTTTATTGCAGCAGGCAGCGGGCAGTACTCCAGATAATCCAGAAATGCCGATTGATACAGCTGTGGCTATGACTCAAGGCAGCATTGGCTATTGGTTACAAAACGCAATGGCCGCAGAGCTAGCAGCCCTGGGGTTGGAAATGGACGTTGCAACGGTGGTCACGCAAGTGGTAGTCGATGAAAATGATCCGGCTTTTGAGGCACCGACTAAACCAATCGGTCCGTTTTATAACCAGGAAGAAATCAGTGTTATTCAGGCTGCTAATCCTGCGTTTCACTTTGTCGAGGATGCCGGTCGTGGTTATCGGCGGGTAGTCCCTTCACCCCGGCCAATTGACGTAATTGAAGCCGGTGCCGTGAACCACTTAGTCAATGCTGGGGTGATCCCAATCGCCGCTGGTGGAGGCGGAATTCCGGTAGTTCGTCACGGTCACGGGCTGGTTGGCTGCGAGGCGGTGATCGATAAAGATTTCGCGTCAGAAAAACTAGCCGAACGGGTGGGCGCTGACCAACTGATCATTTTAACGGCGGTAGATCACGTATACGTCAACTTCAATACGCCGCAGCAGGAACAGTTAACTTCAATTTCGGTAGCTGAGCTTCAGCACCATATTGCTGATGGCCAGTTTGCGGCAGGCAGCATGTTGCCAAAGGTTGAAGCAGCGATTGAATTTGTCACTCACCGACCAGAGGGACAAGCCGTGATTACGTCGTTAAGCAACCTCGGTCAATTTATTGAAAACGGCTCAGGAACGGTCGTTTCAACGGTTAGTGCAGAATCAAATGTTTAGTGTATAAATGATAAAGGCGGTCCTGTTTGGCAGGGCTGTCTTTTTTCAGTTCAAACTTAAATTTAAATCCATTTGGCGTATAATAATAGCCAGATAAGAAAGGGGCCTGTTTCATGCTGCAGTCGGATGATACGTACCGTCATTATTTACGTCAACTGCCTGAGTTTTGCGATTTTACTGGGGATGAGTTTGCCAAATTAACCCATGATTTAAGCGTTAAAACCTATCCAAAGGGTCAGGTACTATTTGACCATGGCGATCCGCGACAACGCTTTTATTACGTGATCAAGGGTGTGGTTCGGCTGGAGCGGCAAGATGAAACGGGTAATTTTTCGTTCATTAACTACGTGAAGGCAATCAAGGGCTTTCCGTATCGGGGGCTTTATACCGATGAGGATTATCCTTACACAGCAACGGCACTAACGGAGATTACAATTGCCTCTGTGCCCATGGCCAGTTTTGAAGCAATCGTTTTCTTAAATCCGTTGGTGAGTCGACAGGTGATCAGTTCAATGAGTCAGCTGCTGGATCGGATGGAAAATCGGCTGCAAAAATTAGTTACTTCCAGTGCTTCTGGCCGGGTGGTTCAAGCAATCAGTATTTTTGGTACTGATATGGGTGAAAAAACACCTGAAGGCGATATTTTGATTCCGTACCCAATTACGTTGATTGAACTAGCACGGTTGAGCGGTACGACTCGTGAAACGGCCGGCCAGGTCGTGGCTAAGTTAGAAGTTGCCGGTAAACTGACTTATAATAAAAAGCACTTTCGGTTTGATCCAAATGATTTGAAGATTTAAAGCGGATTAATCAAAGTTAAAATTATCTTAATTGAAAAGCTGGGGGCTATTTGATGTCATTAACTATAAAAAGTATTGAAACATTTCCAATTGCTGTACCGCTGAAATTACCGTTTAAAACGGCTTTGCGAACCGTGACCACGGCCAGTAGTTTACTAGTGAGATTGACCGATTCGGATGGCTTCACCGGTTTAGGCGAAGCGGCACCAACCGCACCCATTACTGGGGATACTTCGGCCAGTATTAAGTACGCTGTGGAACAGGTAATTGCACCCAAACTGATTGGAGCTTCTTTAAGTCAGCCAGAACGGGTAAAACAGATTATTGATACGGCATTGGTTGGTAATCACAGCCCAAAGGCAGCGGTGAATATCGCGGTTAACGATCTGCTGGCAAAGCACTATGGGGTGCCGCTATCAGAGCTATTAGGCGGTTATCGCCAAACTGTTGCTACTGATTACACGGTAAGCGTGGGAACTGCTGAAGAGATGGTCAAGCACGCTGAACGGTTGGTGGCTGAGGGCTTTGATACCCTAAAGGTTAAGGTCGGCAGTCAGTCACCATTCGAAGATTTGAAGCAGGTTCGTGCGATTCGCCAAGCGGTTGGTCCTGACATTAAGATTCGGTTGGATGCCAATCAGGGCTGGCGGAAGAAACAGGCGGCTAAAATGATCAACCAAATGGCTGAAGAAGGGCTGGACATTGAACTGGTTGAGCAGCCGGTTCCAGCCGACGATTTTGAAGGACTGGCCTATGTAACGGCCAACACGGATACGCCGATTATGGCCGATGAAAGCATCTTTTCAGTGAAGGATGCGTTAAGACTACTAAAAATGGATGGTTGTGATATTATTAATCTCAAGCTAATGAAGGCGGGCGGTATTGATAACGCCTTAAAGATTAATACTATTGCGGAGTCCTTTGGGGTGCCTTGCATGGTCGGCAGTATGATTGAATCGCAGGTTTCCGTAACGGCAGCAGCAGAAATGGCGGCCGCCAAATCTAACATTAAATACTATGATTTAGATGCAGCAATGATGTTTAAAACCCAGCCAGCTACGGGTGGTATTACGCATGAAGGTGCGCGGATCACCATTCCTAACGACGTTGGTTTAGGTGTTGATTTTCAGGCAAAGTAAGTGGGGGTGAGCGGATGGAAAAAAGACGTGTTATTGTACCTGTTGCAACGCTGTGGACCAGTCCCAAGGCGCCACGAGACATTGATCGATTAGCGCTGGATGGCGATACCAAGCAGTGGGTGGCCAGTATGACCACAGAACAGACTATCGATTTATGCGATGCTAAGCGGCTGGAGACGCAGGCAACCTTTAATGATGAAGTCATTATTGACAGCACGGAAGGTGATTGGTCTAAAGTGTCCCTCACCAGTCAGGATGACGATGCTGACCAAAGGGGATATGTTGGCTGGCTGCCAACGAAATTGCTGTCGGCTTCAGAAGTAACTGATGCAAACGGGAGCAATACTGTTCATATCACGGTACCGTTCACGACACTGTATGATCAGCAACGTCAGCCAATGCTTGAGCTGGTCATGGGTACTGAGTTAACCAAATTGGGTGAAGAAGGCGACTTGATACGAGTTGCAACACCGCTGGGTGAAGGCTACATTTCAGGTAAAAGCACGTTGATTGATGTTGAAGGTGCTACGGCCGGTGAGCAAATGGTTGCTATGGCGCGGCAATTTTTGGGCTTACGTTACTTGTGGGCGGGTATTTCACCATACGGATTCGACTGTTCAGGCTTAATGTATACGTTGCATCGCGTGATGGGTTATCGCATTCCGAGAGACGCTGATGATCAGCGAAACAATGGTCAACCAGTGAAACTGGAAAACCTTCAGCCTGGTGATTTGCTGTTCTTCGCGTACGAGCACGGCAAGGGTTTCGTTCATCACGTTGGCATGTATATCGGTAATGGCCGAATGATCCAATCACGAACACCTGGTAAGCAGGTGGATATTGCCAGCTTAACTGAGATGCGATATGCGCCAGAATTCGTCGCTGCAAGAAGGTATTGGCAATGAGTATTCAAACCAAGTTAGACGAGTTGATTGCACCGTACAAAAATTCAGCCAGTATTTATATGTATGATACAGATAAGCTATTTTACAGCCACCAAGAGCATAAACAAGTTCCAGCAGCTTCGCTGATTAAACTGGCAATTTTAGCTACTCAATTAGAGCGTCACGAAGATTTGAATCAAACAATTAATATTTCAAACACTCCGGTTGTTGACGGCGCAGGGGTTTTAAAATTAATGGGCCAGTCGCAGTGGACGCTCAATGCTCTTTTGGGATTAATGATCACTGTTTCTGATAATTACGCTGCTAATGTGATGATCGACCACTTATCCATGACAGCTGTAAATCAATGGCTGGGTGAAAACGGTTATGCAGACACGAAACTTCAGCGTCGTTTAATGGATACTGAAGCCAAGGCTCAAGGCCGTGAAAACCTGATTTCTGCAGATAATGCGTTACGGCTTTTCAGATTTTTAATGGAGCAGTATCCGCAGACTCAAACCTGGTTTTTAAACCAGCAATTTCGGGGTAAACTTCCTTTAATGATGGATGAAACTGCCACGGATGTCAGAATCTACAATAAAACCGGCGAAGGGCCATTAATCGACCATGACGTTGCACGGTTCTCTAAGAATGGTCATTTTATTGACGTTGCCATACTTACTTGGGGGATTACGGATCGATTAGCTGTGATATCACTGATGGCGCAGATTGGCCAGTTGATTTATCGCTCATTATGAATTTGTTAAAAGGGCTGAAGAAGTGTTCAGCCTTTTTATTTGTCGTGATACACTAAAGTAAACCTATATGAAACGAGGATTTCATTATGAAGAAAGTAGTTCGTATTAGTCTCATAAGTGGGGCGTTGTTACTACTATTGGGTGCCAGTGTGCCAGCTCGGGCACTTGCTGATAACACTAATGACGTGACGTCAACTTCTGATTCAGCTAATGCATCGTCTGGACAGGCCGTTCAGACTAAGGCATTGTCAAAACCATACGTTGTTTATGGCTCAGGCTTGGCTTCTGAAGACAAGGATGCCGTTTCAAAGGCTCTGGGCGTCCAATCTAACTATCAAAGCTTGACTGTGACCGGTTCGGATTACGCGACTTACATTAATTCAGCGGGAACCAGTGATGCCAGCATGATCAGTTCAGTGTCGCTGGCCCCAGCTGATCCGGGTACCGGAGTTAAGGTAAACATTGCTGATTTTAACGGCCAGAACAACATTACTCAGGTTACCTCGCAGCAATATGCCATGGTAGCAACGATGGCCGGGGTTAAAGATGTTATTATTACGGTTACGGCTGATAAAACGGTTTCTGGAGAATCAGCCTTAACGGGAGTATACAAGGCTTTGGCTGCTGATGGGTTGACGTTAAACCAGCAGAACACGCAAGCTGCCAATGGCATTATGGATGCTACTCAACCAGCAATTAATCAAAATCAAGGCGATAAGAAGTATCCTGGTAAGCTGATGGCAGCGGTTGGGAGCGTATCGTCTGACTTGGCCAAGAAGCGTCAACAGGATAATCAGTACGCTACCAAAGATGAAATTAGGCAAATGTTGGATAATGCGTTAGCCAAACAGGGTATTCAGTCTCAAACATCCACGACGGTCATCAACAACATTGTTATAGCATTAGGCAACGTTCAAAAGGCACCGGTTTCCGGAACGTCTAGTTACGTTGATAATGCAAAACAAGTTGCAAGTAACATTAGTAATTCGGTAGGTAACAAAATGGCGCAATTAAAGGATTTTGCCAGTAATGCGGATACCAGCGGTATTATGGGAACTTTAAGCCGAATTTGGCAGTCAATTGTCGATTTCTTTAACAATTTGTTCTAAAATTGGCCCATTTGTTAAGCAAAAAGTAATTGAATAATCATTAAAAGACTAACTAGTTGCCAAGGTTAATGAAAACAGCAACTAGTTTTTTTGTATGCTACAAAGTCCGCTGAACAGCGTAATGATGGGATCATGCAAAGATGAAAATAATTTTAAAAATTGTTAATCGCAAGAAAATCTTAAACTTTTTTGCTGAATTTTTGGAAAGTGTGTTACTATGAACATGTAATTTCTATAAAGCGCATTCACGAAAGATTAATTAGGAGGGGTGATCTAATTTGGGAAAACAACACACAACGACCAAAGTCATCACCGCTGGTGTTATTGGAGCTGCTGGCTTTATGTTTGCCGGGCCACTTCAAGCCAGCGCTAAAACGATTACTGTAAAATCTGGGGATACTGTTTGGAGACTAGCTAATAAGTATGGCGTTTCGGTTAATTCAATCGAGAAGGCCAATCATCTAAGCAAAGATACGATTTTTGCAGGTCAAAAGATTGTTTTAGGTTCTTCGTCAGCGACAACAACTGCTACGACACCAGCTACCAAGTCGGCACCAGTTAAGTCATTGAAACAGACTAAAACAAATAATCAAAACACACAGGCATCAACAAAAACTAATGCTGCTACACGTCATGTATCATCACTTAAGACAACAGCCACAGCCTCTACATACAAAGTTAAGTCGGGGGACACGCTGAGTAAGATAAGTGCAAGATTTGGGCTTACTGTAAGTCAATTGCAGTCTTTGAATCACCTGAGTGGAAACACTATCTTTGCTGGTCAAAGATTAGCCGTTAAGGGTACTGCAGCCAAGACAAAGTCAGCGGCAACACCTGGTGTGACGGCCGTTAAGAAAACGACGCCTAAGCGAGTAGTCAATCCGGCAGGTACTAAATCAACTGCTTCGACCACCACTAAGCAAACGACAGTTAAGACACCAAAGTCTAAAAAGACGGTTAAAGCAGATGCTGCCAGTACACCGGTTTCTTCATCAGTAACGGGATATGCCGTAAAACTAGCTTCGGAAAAGATTCCGTATGTTTGGGGTGGCTCATCACTTAGAGGAATGGACTGCTCAGGCTTTACTAGTTACGTTTATTCGCATACTGTTGGGACATCGTTACCACATAATACAGTTGCTCAAGAAGCGCATGTTTGTGCTCACTCTATTAGTAGAGCGGTTCCTGGCGACCTTCTATTCTGGGGGCACAGAGGTGCTACTTATCACGTTGCCATTTATATTGGCAATAACCAGTATGTTGCTGCACCCGAACCTGGTGAAAACGTTCAGATTCAATCGACCAATTCTTACTTTAAGCCAAGTTTTGCCGGGACGGTTAACTAATAGATTAATGATAATATAATTTGATATTCTGGGACTCGAGGTTTGTTATTCAAGCGCTCGGGTCTTTTGTTTTTCAGTGAATTTTAATCTGTAATGCTTTTAAGAACTTTCTGCTAAAAGGTGGTTCACAAAGTAGTATTTTGGTGTTATAGTCATTCTTGTTTTAAAATTACTTAAACAATTATTCTGCAATTAAGAAGGCGTGTAACTGATGAGTAATCGTTCAGAGATCCTCACCGAATATCGGAAAGCAAATGAGCAATTAGATGAATTAAAGGCGACTGAAGCTCGACAGGTTGAACCGTGTCATCATGAGACGATTACCATCGAGCCAAAATATGGCCGGCAGATGCAAGAACTTTCAGCAAAATGCGACTATTTGAACATGATTTTGGAAGCAATGGCTGCATCAGAAGATTAACTTCTGAAGACAGAGCATCAATAAAAGAGCTGCAACAACAGTCAATTACTGTTGTTGCAGCTCTTTTATTGTCATGGCAAAGAAGGATTAAATGGTTGGATCAATCCAGAAAGGATACTGCTTAGTTTCAAAGTAGGTGTCCCAATAGCGACCGCCCATTTCCTCACCATCAATTTGACCATATTCTATGGAAGGAACAATTAAATGAATTTTATTACTGTGGTAATGATGAACGGATTTAAGCTTTAAGTGTTTACCCATTGATAGCATGAATGATATAAATAGCAGTTTAAAAATGTTTGATCTTTGGATAACTACCAAGTCGAGGTTAGGATCACTTACTGAAGCAGGTGGGACAATTTTCACACCACCACCGAAGTAGGGGTGGTTGGTTACAGTTACTAAATAAGCTTTAGAATAGATATCTCTGTGTTGCCCAATATGAACAGTCAACGGAAAAGCCTGTTGATTATAAAAAACACCAATTATGGCTGAGAGATAACTCAGACCTCCGAGATGTAATCGGTTAAGAAGGCTTTTGGTTTGTGTCCCATTTGCTGCCGTCACCACTGCAGCGTCAAAACCGATCCCTACGTTATTTGTAAAGACACCACGAGCCTGTTTATTAGTGTCAAAATAGGAACCGATTGTGAGCCAATTTTCAGCGGTACAGTTTAATATTTGATTGAGCGCACTGTGCCAATTAGTTGCCATTTTGATTCCTCTAGCAAAATCGTTGCCGGACCCCACAGGCAAGTAGGCTACTGGAATCGGGTGTTCTAAATTAGCTTCAACTAAACCAGAGATAGCTTGATGAAGCGTGCCATCGCCGCCAATTGCTAAAACGACGTATCGCGGCTCAGTTGTAGGTGTATCATCAGCATGTGCTTTAGCAAACTGATTTGCTAAGAGTTGAGCGTGCCCGGAGTAAGTGGAACGGACGATTTTATAATCTACATGACGCTGATCCAATTCAGCTTGGATCTTAGGCCATAGATTTTTTACGCTTCCCCCGCCGGCAAACTCATTTAAAATGATGTAGTAACTTACTGACACCTAACTCATCCTCCAATAGCTTTTAAAAAATCATACTTTATCATTATAGCCGACTTTGTCTATCAGAGCTAGATTGAAGTATTCAGAAAGTGTTCAGATTCAGTTAGAATGTGATGAGAAAATCATGGGAGTAGCTGAATCTTTTTTTAATCACAAAAAAGACCACCTGCTAAAAGCTGATGATCTTTTGGGATAGATTAGTCCATAATTAACATTGGTAAAATCATTGGGTGACGTTCCGTCTTCTCGTAAAGGAAGTTTTGTAAGTCGTCAATGATCGCATTTCGGATTGAAGCTTCATTGGCTTTCTTAGAACGCATGGCGCGACGAATAGTTGAGAATACCAAACGACGGCCTTCATTCAGCAATTCGCCTGATTCACGCATATAAACGAAACCGCGTGAGAGAAGGTCAGGACCAGCTTGAATGATCTTATCGTTCAGATTGATCGTTGCTACCACAACAACTAGACCTTCTTCAGAAAGCAGTTGCCGATCACGCAGAACCACGTTACCGATATCGCCGATTCCACTACCATCAATGTAAACATCTCCAGCAGTAAAATGACCGGCAATTCGAGCTGAATCTTTAGTTAATGCTAAGACGTCACCGTTTTCCATAATAAAACTGTGATCAAGCGGCACGCCGCATTGTTCAGCTAATTCTGTGTGAATCTTAAGCATCCGGTATTCACCGTGAATCGGCATGAAGTACTTAGGCTTCATTAAACGCAGCATCAACTTCTGTTCTTCTTGACCACCATGGCCAGAAGTATGAATGTTGTTGACCTTACCATGAATGACGTTGGCACCGGCTTCTTCAAGTTCGTTAATCACGTGGTTAACGCTAACAGTGTTACCAGGGATAGGGTTGCTTGAGAAGATTACGGTGTCGCCGGGTTGAATTGAGATCTGGCGGTGAGTCCCGTTGGCAATTCGTGAAAGGGCAGCCATTGGTTCACCCTGAGAACCAGTACAAAGAATCATAACTTTATTGGCTGGTAGGGACTTCAATTCATTGGCATCAATGAGCGCGTCATCTGGAATATTCAAATATCCCAGTTCACGGCCGTTGACGATGGCAGCTTCCATGCTTCGGCCAAAGACCGCAATTTTACGGCCATGGGCGAGGGCAGTTTCACAGGCGGTTTCCATCCGGGAAATGTTTGAGGCAAAGGTCGCAAAGATGATACGGCCGTCAACCTGATCAAAGATTCGGCGAATTGATTTACCGACCCATTTTTCAGACTTCGTCCAAATTGGCCGTTCAGCGTTAGTACTATCTGACATTAGGCAAAGAACACCTTCTGCACCAAGCCGTGCCATCTTTTGCAAATCAGGCGGCTGGTTAGTAACCGGAGTCAGATCGAACTTATAGTCCCCGGTCTGGACAATCACCCCAGATGGTGTGTGAACAGCGACACCTAACGTATCGGGAATTGAGTGGGTCGTTCGGAAAAATTCCACACTCGTTTTACGAAACTTTAAAACGGTATCGTCGCTAATTTCGTGAAGTTCGGCTGTTCGCAGCAAACCATGTTCGTCCAATTTATTTTTGATTAGCGCAAGCGCTAGTGGTCCAGCATAGACTGGCACGTTTAAGTCCTTTAATAGGTAGGGAACACCACCGATATGATCTTCGTGACCATGGGTGATGACCAGTGCTTTAATCTTTTGCTGGTTGGCAATTAAATAATGGTAGTCTGGAATAACGTAGTCGATTCCAAGCAATTCATCTTCAGGGAACTTAATTCCGGCGTCAATCAAAATAATCTCGTCCTGGAACTGAATACCGTATGTATTCTTCCCAATTTCACCTAAACCACCAACGCCAAAAATCGCTGTTTCATTGTTTTTGACGTTTAATTTTTTCATTTATTAAACTCCGTCAACTTGTAGTCCGGGTTTTCTTGTTCGTATTCAAGGAACTTGCCCTCAAGTGGTTCGATGAATTCGATGTTGTGCTTAGTGTTTTCAGCAACTAAAGCGCGTGCTTCAACTTCTGTGGCAGCATCGATATAAAGAGACTTCGTATCCTCACGTTTAGGGTTACGAACCTGATCTTCTTGATAGTAAACTTTAAAAATCATAATGAAATTGTCTACTTCCTTTCTATAAATACAGTGATCTACTGCATTGATCGATAACCGATCTTTTATTTGTACCGAACGTCTCGTTGTTAATGAACAACAGTTGCTAACATATTATCATATATGAATAAAATTGTATAGTTTTGCAGTAACAGCGAGCCCGGTTGTACGGTTGTTTTCACGAGGCTTTCCGCAGAATGCAGGAGTTGGAATTTAAATTGTGGTAGTATAATTTTAAAAGGAGGGATGGCCATGAATCGAACCATAACGATTTTAATTGCTGTAGTGATAGCGGTGGGCTTGTATTTGCTGATTCACCACTTAATTGTGCGGCGTAACACTCAAAAAGCGCAAAGCGCAGCACTGGAACAAACCAATGTGGCAGTTAAGGCAGCCCTCCAGCGGTTAGCTGATGAGCACTTTATTGCGAGCCCGGCGACCGTACTAGATGCCAATATTATTCCTGATGGCTGGGGCAGAGGGGTCATGGCTTTCGAATACTTATTATTGATCGATCAGGTTACGGCTGATCAATTGCCAATTTTAAGGCAGCGGTTGAATCATATCCTAGCTGAATTTTGTCAGGACCACCAAATTCCTTCCGTGGTTGAACCGGGAGAGTCAGCCTTCTTGGTGACGGATGTTTGGCGGCATACTAAACGGATTCATTTGGGCGTTGCCTACCTCGTTAATGAAGCAACGATTGAATACATTCAAGACCTGCACCGTTTAGACTCCAAAAACAAAGTCACAAATTAAAGAATATCAATGACAAAAATAAAACAGTCTGCTGAAACGTCGAAAATGACCAATCAGCAGGCTGCTTTTATTATTAATAAACTTATCAGATGAAGATTATTCGAACATGATGGTATCGTCGCTCACTTCGTATGGATTGTCCTTGTTGATGTGATCGTAAAACAGAATACCGTGAAGATGATCGATTTCATGCTGACAAACGATGGCGGGGTAATTCTTCAGACGAACTTTATGCGTTACACCCTTAGTATCCTGGTAGCGTAATGTGATTCGATCGTGACGCGGTACGAATCCAGGAACTTCCTTGTCAACTGACAGGCAGCCCTCGCCCTCAGTCAGCGCACCGTTTTGTACTGAATGGCTAATGATGACCGGATTGATGATCACATCCGTAAAGGGGGATTTTTTGCCCTCCTCAGCAGGAACCAGAACAGCAGCCATCATTTTTGAAACACCAACTTGCGGTGCTGCTAATCCAACCCCGGCACGCAAACCGTATTTTTTACATAAATCTGGATCCTGGCTAACCTTTAAGTATTCCATCATCTCGTCAGCCAACTTTTGATCCTCGTCAGATAATGGGAAACTAACCTTTGCAGCTTCATTTCTGAGAACGGGATCGCCGTCTCTGACGATGTCTTTCATTAAAATCACGAAAATTACCTCCGAAATTGAAAAAACAAGTGCTTTATCAATTAATTCTAGCATATCAGGCTTTAAAAATGAAATCAAAAAAATGTGAAGAAAATTACAAGCATTTTTTCAGAAAAAGATATTCCCATACCTGTAGGCAACTTAACAGTCTTTGCGTTTTAAAAGCAATGTAAGGGCTTGCACGAATCCTGAAAGCGTGTTAATTTAAGAGTGTAGTTGAGAAAAGCAAACGGTTTCAAAAAGATGAAAGTAATTTTGAAACTGATTGCATACAAACGGAAAGGAAAGTGTTAGTTATGGCGAAGAAAACTGGGCAAGTAATTGATTTTGCGTCAATTAAAGCCACGATGAGCGATCCGTATAAAAAAACGTTCCAGATTGTGGACAAAGATGCGAAGATCGTAAATCAAGAACTTTTCGATACTTTTTCAGATGATCAGTTAGTCGATTTTATGAAAAAGATGGTTTGGGAACGTGCACTGCATGAACAGACCATGAACTTCTCTCGTCAAGGCCGGTTAGGGTTCTACGCACCGACTTTTGGTGAGGAAGCAAGTGAAATGGGGTCAGTTTCAGCATTCAAGGATCAAGACTTCCTGTTCCCTGCCTACCGTGACTTGCCACAATTAATTCAACATGGCGCTTCAGTTACTCAAGGCTTCTTATGGTCAAAGGGTAACGCAGTTGGTGATGACTATGGTGACCAGCGTAACTGGTTCCCACAAATTATTATCGGTGCACAATACGTTGAAGCTGCCGGCGCCGCATTAGGGATTAAGAAGAACGGTGAAAAAGATGCCGTATCCTTTGTATATACCGGTGATGGTGGGACTTCACAAGGTGACTTCTACGAAGGTGTTAACTTTGCATCTTCATTCCAAGCTCCTGCTGTATTTATGGTTCAAAATAACGGCTGGGCAATTTCCGTACCACGTAAGAAGCAAACCGCTGCTGAAACCTTGGCACAAAAGGCCGTTGCTTCTGGTGTTCCTTCTGTCCAAGTTGATGGGATGGATGTACTGGCAGTTTACATTGCTACTCAAGAAGCACGTGAATTTGCTGCTGCGGGTAACGGACCAGTCTTAGTTGAAACCTTGACCTACCGTTACGGTGCTCACTCCAGTGCGGGTGATGATCCTAGCCGTTACCGGACTAAGGAAGAAGAAAAACCTTGGTTCGATGCTGATCCTTTGATTCGGATGCGTAAGATTTTGACCGACAAGGGATTATGGTCACAAGAACAAGAAGACAAACTTGTTGAGGAATATAAGGACAGCTTTAAAGCATCAATGAAAGAAGCTGAAAATACACCTACGCAATCAGTTGTTGATATGTTGAAGACCACGTTCGAAGAACCAACTCCACAAATCAAAGCTGACATTGCAAGATTCGAAGCAAAGGAGTCGAAGTAACCATGGCTAAATTAACTTATATCAAAGCGATTACAGATGGTTTAGACGTTGTATTAGGCGAAGATCCAAAGACGTTGATCTTCGGTGAAGACGTTGGTAAAAACGGTGGTGTGTTCCGGACTACTGAAGGTCTGCAAGACAAGTACGGTGAAGACCGGGTTTTCGATACACCACTGGCTGAATCAGGAATTTTAGGATTATCAATTGGGTTAGCTGCAACCGGCTGGCGTCCAATTCCCGAAATTCAATTTATGGGCTTCACTTTTGAAGCCGTTGACTCATTAGGCGGTCAAATGTCACGTAACCGGTTCCGGTTTAGTGGCAAGCGTGCGATGCCAATCACCGTACGGACACCATTTGGCGGTGGGACTCATACCGCTGAAATGCATGCCGACAACCTTGAAAACTACTTCGTTGGCACCCCAGGGCTACGGGTCGTAACACCTGCTAACCCATACGATGCTAAAGGCATGATTATTTCAGCCGTTGAAAACAACGACCCAGTGCTGTTCATGGAAAACCTGAAGCTTTATCGTTCAATGAAGGACGAAATTCCAGAAGGTAAGTACACTGTTCCACTAGATACCGCTAAGGTTGCTCGTGAGGGTACCGATATTACTCTCGTGGCATATAGTGCTGAAGTTAATGAGTCTTTGAAAGCTGCTGATGCATTGGCAAAGGACAACATTTCTGCTGAAGTGATCGACCTTCGTTCATTGTCACCAATTGATACTGACACGATCTTCAAGTCAGTTGAAAAGACTCACAAAGTAGTTGTTGTTCAAGAAGCTCAAAAGATGGCCGGTGTCGGTGCTCAGGTTACTGCTGAGATTGCTGAAAATGCCATCATGAACTTGGATGCACCAATCGGCCGTGTAGCTGCTCCAGATAGCGTTTACCCATGGGCACAAGTTGAAAATGACTGGCTGCCAAATGCGGACGATATCGAAGCAAAAGCGCGTGAAATTTTGAACTACTAATTCTAACGACTACTTTGTAAAAGAAAGGAAGTTTTTCCATGGCTTATGCATTCAAACTCCCAGAGCTTGGTGAAGGTATGGCTGAAGGTGAAGTTGCATCATGGGATGTTAAAGAAGGGGACACCGTTAAGGAAGACGACGTTTTAGTTGAAATCCAAAACGATAAGTCTGTTTCCGAACTGCCATCACCAGTGGCTGGTACCATTAAAAAAATTGTTAAGCAGGAGGGTGAAACTGCCGAAATTGGTGACACATTAGTTGTCATCGATGATGGTTCACCTGATACTCCTGACGATGACGCATCAGATTCGTCATCTGATGAAGCACCTAAAGAAGAGAAGGCAGCACCAGAACCTGCCGCTCCGGCCGCAGCCGCTGCTCCAGCTGCACCAACAGGGGTTCCTGCACAGTCTGACCCTAACAAGTTAGTACTGGCAATGCCTTCTGTTCGTCAATATGCACGTGATAAGGGTGTTGACATTACCGCCGTAACGCCAACAGGTAATCACGGTCAGATCTTAAAAGCTGACATTGATAACTTTAACGGCGCTGCTGCTCCGGCCGCAGCCGCCGCACCTGCAGCCGCTGCCGCACCAGCTGCTGCTCCAATCAAGCCTTATAAGGAAGCACAACCTGATCTTGAAACCCGTGAACCAATGTCAATGGTTCGGAAGGTTATTGCTAAGGCTATGCGGACTTCAAAGGATATTTCACCTCACGTTACTTCCTTCCAGGACGTTGAAGTTTCTGCTTTGATGGCTAACCGGAAGAAGTACAAGATGATGGCAGCTGATAAGGACATTCATTTGACCTTCTTACCTTACATTGTTAAGGCACTGGTGGCTGTTTTGAAAGAATTCCCAGAATTCGATGCTTCAATTGACAGTGCTTCAGAAGAAATTGTCTACAAGCATTATTACAACATTGGAATTGCAACTGATACTGACCATGGTTTGTACGTTCCGAACATTAAGAACGCAGATTCTAAGGGCCTCTTCGAAATTGCTAAGGAAATTTCTGAAAACACCCAGGCTGCTAAGGATAACAAACTGAGTGCTGCTCAGATGTCTGGCGGTTCGATCACCATTAGTAACGTTGGCTCAATTGGCGGTGGGTTCTTCACTCCGGTTATCAACCAACCAGAAGTTGCAATCTTAGGTGTTGGTAAGATTGCCAAGGAACCATATGTCAATGACGATGGTGAAATTGAAGTTGGCAACATGCTGAAGTTGTCATTGAGTTATGACCACCGTTTGATCGATGGCGCATTAGCCCAACGTGCCTTGAACATGTTAAACGATTTGCTTCATGAACCAGAATTGCTATTAATGGAAGGATGACCCTTATATGTCAGATGCTGAAAAACGTGACACTGTCATTATTGGTGCAGGTCCCGGCGGCTACGTAGCTGCCATTCGGGCTGCTGAACTTGGCCAAAGCGTGACGGTAATTGAAAAAGGTAATGTTGGTGGTGTATGTTTAAACGTTGGTTGTGTGCCTTCTAAGGCCTTAATTAACGCCGGCCACCGCTTTAAGGAAGCTCAGGATGCTTCAACCTTTGGTATTACTACTCAGGCGCCTTCAATTGACTTTAGCAAGACGCAGGAATGGAAACAAAAGAAGGTTGTTGACCGGATGACCAGTGGTGTCAAGATGCTGCTCAAGAAGCACAAAGTTGACATCATTCAAGGTGAAGCCGTACTTGATTCAAACACCAAGTTACGGGTTGTTTCAACCGGGCCAAAGCAGTTCATGAGTGCTGATGATGGTTTAACCATTGAATTTAAGAATTTGATCATCGCAACTGGTAGCCGTCCAGTGGAAATTCCTGGATTCAAGTTCGAAGGTCGGGTCATTGACTCAACTGGCGGCTTGAACTTGCCAGAAATTCCTAAAGAATTCGTTGTCATTGGCGGTGGCTACGTCGGTACCGAATTAGCTGGTGCCTACGCTAACTTAGGTTCACACGTTACCATTATCGAAGGTACTGATTCGATTCTGCCTAACTTCGACAAAGATATGGTTAAGGTTGTGCTTAGCCAAATGAAGAAGAAGGGTATCGACGTCATTACCAGTGCAATGGCAAAGAAAGCTGAACAAGACGATAAGTCTGTTACCGTTACCTATGCCGTAGATGGCAAGGAATCAACCATTAAAGCTGATTACTGCATGGTTACGGTTGGCCGTAAAGCGAACACCGATGACCTTGGTCTTGAAATGACCGATATTAAAGTCGGCGATCATGGTTTGATCGAAGTTGATCAGCAAGGCCGGACATCGGTACCAAACATCTATGCTATTGGTGATATTGTGCCAGGTCCAGCATTGGCTCACAAAGCCTTCTTTGAGGCCAAGACCGCTGCCGGAGCAATTGCCGGTAAGAAGACTGCTAATGACTGGGTCGGCGTTCCAGCTGTCTGCTTTGCAGACCCTGAACTCGCTACTGTTGGACTGACTCAAAGTGAAGCTAAGGATAAGGGAATTGAAGTCAGCACGGCTAAGTTCCCATTTGCTGGTAACGCGCGGGCTGTTTCACTTGATCAGCCAGATGGTTTCGTTCGTCTGGTAACAACCAAGGATGACAATCATAACCTGCTTGGTGCTCAAGTTGTTGGACCAGGTGCATCAGACCTGATTGCTGAGTTGAGTTTAGCAGTTAACAGCGGCATGAACGCTGAAGATATTGCTTTGACGATTCACCCGCACCCAACGCTGAGTGAACCAATTCAAGAAGCTGCTGATGTTGCGATTGGATTCCCAACGCATATCTAAGCCAACTTGATTACAGAATTAAACAGGAAGGGACTGGACCGTGTGTCCAGTCCCTTTTTGCTGTATAATGAGCTGGAAGAATTCACAATATTAAGTAGATGGGGTGCCATTTTGAAGAATTTTAGTTATCCCTTAGCATCAGACTGGACAACTGACGAGATTATTACTGTTACAGCTTTTTATCGGCAGGTCGAGGATGCCTACGAGCTTTCACAAGGTGTTTTAGTTGATAAATTGTTAGCTGCCTATTCCGCCTTTAAAACCGTCGTGACGTCTAAATCACAAGAAAAACAGCTTGGCAAGCAGTTCGAGCAGCTAACTGGGTATAGTTGGTACCGCACGTTGAAGACAGCTCGTGAGACTGCTAAAAAGTCGGTTAAAATGACGATAGGAGGTTAAGCTCATGAACGAAACAGAACTTCACCGAATTGATCGAACGGTCAAGCAATGGCTGCGGACGTCGCGAGAATTTATTTTGACTAAAATGGGTCAGAACCTAAACGTTTCACAAAAAACGAGTCGAAAAGATTTAGTGACAAACGTTGATAAAGAAAATGAAAAACTGATTATTAGCAAGATTCGGACTTTTGCACCTGACAGTCAGATTTTAGGTGAAGAAGGCTTTGGCGATCAGATTAGACAGACCAAGGGCTGGGTTTGGGTCGTCGATCCAATTGATGGTACGATGAACTTTGTTAAACAGCGTGATCATTTTGCCATCATGATTGCCCTTTATGTTGATGGTCAGGGTGTTTTAGGTTATATCTATGATGTGATCAATGATCAGCTCTTTTCCGGCGGACCAGATTTAGGCGTTTTTCAAAACGATGATCAATTAACTGCGCCGGATAACCTGAGTTTGCGCGATGGTCTCATCAGTGTTAGCGGTCCAATGGCAATGCATAACCGGTTTAACTTTCAAAAGGTTGTGGAAACCAGTTCGGGGTTACGAATCTATGGTTCGGCTGGCATTGAAATGATCCATTTATTAAAGGGGGAAATTGTCGCGTACATTTCATATTTAAAACCCTGGGATTTTGGTGCAGGGAAGATTTTGGCAGAAAGTCTGGGTCTTGCGGTGACAACAGTTGACGGGAAGCCTCTAGATATGCTATCATCAGACTTCGTAATGGTAGCAACGGTACAAGCACAACAAGACATTCTGCCAATCATCGGTTCAAACGTCTGACTGTGACGCTGGTCACAGTTTTTTTATGGCGTTAAGTCAAGGTGTAGAGTGTGGAGACTGCGCTACAGTTTGACCGTTAGATAATGAAGATTCACGCGTTTATGAAAGGAAGAACAAGATTTTGAAAACCAGAGATGACATTCGTAACATCGCAATTATTGCCCACGTTGACCACGGTAAGACAACCTTGGTTAATGAATTAATGAAACAATCAGATACTTTAGATGAACATACGGAGATTGCGGACCGTGCGTTGGATTCTAACGATATCGAAAAGGAACGTGGGATTACGATCCTTTCAAAAAACACTGCAGTCCGTTATGGGGACAAGCAGATCAATATTTTGGATACCCCAGGACATGCTGACTTCGGTGGTGAAGTTGAACGGATCATGCGGATGGTTGACGGTGTTTTACTTGTCGTTGATGCCTTTGAAGGAACCATGCCACAAACCCGTTTCGTTTTGAAGAAAGCCTTGGAACAACATTTAACACCAATCGTTGTGATCAACAAGGTCGACCGGCCAGGTGCCCGTCCTTCAGAAGTTGTTGATGAAGTTTTGGACTTATTCATTGAATTAGGTGCTGACGAAGATCAACTTGACTTCCCAGTGGTATATGCTTCAGCTATGAACGGAACTTCAAGTTACGATCCAGACATCGCAACTCAAGAGCACACCATGAAGCCAATTTTCGATACGATTATCAAAAAGATCCCATCACCAATTGACAATTCAGACGAACCACTTCAATTCCAAGTTGCCTTACTTGACTACAACGATTTCGTTGGTCGGGTTGGTATCGGCCGGATTTTCCGTGGTAAGATCAAAGTCGGTGATAACGTAACGGTTATGAAGTTAGACGGTACTACTAAGAATTTCCGGGTGACTAAGCTGTTTGGTTTCTTCGGCTTGAAGCGGCTTGAGATCAACGAAGCCAAAGCTGGTGACTTGATTGCCGTTTCAGGGATGGAAGACATTAACGTTGGTGAAACGGTAACTGCCACTGATACGCAGGAAGCTTTACCACTGTTACGGATTGACGAACCAACACTGCAAATGACTTTCCGGACTAACAACTCACCATTTGCTGGTCAAGACGGCAAGTTTGTAACGAGTCGTCAATTGGAACAACGGTTGAAGACTGAGCTTGAAACTGATGTTTCGCTTCGTGTTGATAATACTGACGAACCAGGTGCTTGGGTTGTTTCAGGCCGTGGTGAATTACATTTGTCAATTTTGATTGAAACACTTCGTCGTGAAGGCTTTGAACTTCAAGTATCACGTCCAGAAGTTATCTACCGAGACGTTGATGGCGTTAAGTCAGAACCATTTGAAGAAGTTCAAATTGATACCCCTGACGAATATACTGGTAGCGTGATCGATTCCCTGTCACAACGTAAGGGTGAGATGCAAAACATGGAAAGTACTGACAACGGTCAGACTCGTTTGACCTTCTTGGCACCTTCACGTGGTTTGATTGGTTATTCAACTGAATTTATGTCAATGACTCGTGGATATGGTATCTTGAACCATACCTTCAAGCAATATGCCCCAGTTATCAAGAACTGGAACCCTGGTCGTAAGAAGGGTACCTTAGTTTCTATGAACTCTGGCAAGGCTACGACTTATGCCATGATGGGTATTGAAAGTCGTGGGACATTATTAATCGATCCAGGTACTGATGTTTATGAAGGTATGATTGTTGGTGAAAACAGCCGTGAAAACGATATTACCGTTAACATCACTAAGGGTAAGAACTTAACTAACGTTCGTGCCGCTGGTTCTGATGACATGGCTCGGATCAAGACCCCTACGCATTTGTCACTTGAAGAATCACTTGAATTCTTGAACACGGATGAATACTGTGAAGTTACCCCTCACTACGTTCGTCTTCGGAAGCAAATTCTGAATACCAACGAACGTGAAAAGGCTGCTAAGCGGGCTCGTCATAACTAAATTTAAAAATTAATCGGTGAATTTTAGCCGATTTAAAAATAATCTCCTTGTAGTAGACGGATGAACGATTGCGTTCATCGAGTTTACTGCAGGGGGATTTTTTAATTAGTACAAAATGCGATTAATATGGCGAATGCTAGCAATATACGCATTCAAAATACATTATTAACTGGATTATTGTATTTAAAACATGATCGGCTAACTAAAACTTACCAGGCTTGGCGGTATTAGAATATTAGTCGCTGTAATTAAGTCGTTGTGTCAGTCCAAATTTTTTGTTAAAATGACACAAACGTTGATACTCCAGTAAGTATTTTTAAATTTAAAGGGGGAATTTTCAAAGCTTCTGATCTTGCCTAATAAATAAAACATTATTTAAAGAATGTTTTAAACGGTATTTTGTAAATAAAATGAAATATTAATTTGTATACAAATGATAGGTAACGAATTATAATGACTGTGTGTAGGGTAGTTAATGACGTAAATTAACTACTTGATCAGAATAATTATCTGAATAGTTCGCGATTTTTAAAAATTTTATTTCAAGGGTGGGGATCCTATGAAAGAATTTAAGTTTAAATTGTTACGTTTATCTGGTAGACATAATTGAAATCTTGATTAACCAGGAGACGTTTAACATGTGTAAGTATTGTTAAGGGGGAGACAATTTATGGTTGGAAAAAATAATCATACTAAGATGATTCACACAAATCTTAAAGAACATTATAAAGCGTATAAAGTTGGGAGACGGTGGGTGTTTGCCAGTTTAGCTAGCTTATCGTTGGGAGCAGCAATGTTTCTAGGTGCTGCCACAACGAGTTATGCAGAGACGACAGGCACTGCCACCACGCCGGATACGCAAACGGATAGTACAGCAACTTCGGCTACTGCAGCAACGGCCACTAAAACTGTTACGTTGACACCATCGAAACAGCAAGCAACTAATAGTGCAGCAGAGAAAACCGAGTCATCGGCTACAAATGTAACCGCTTCTGATAGTAATAGTTCTAATCACCCGGTTTCTAAAAATGGTACAGATGCAACTAAGCAGACAGATTCAACAGCTATAGCGGCATCAACGTCAACTGATCAGAAAGCAGAATTAAAGAACGATGTACAAGAACAGAATCAGTCTACAAAAGATTCTGAGTCTAATCCCGGAAATAACGGGTTTGATGATTCAGCAAGTAAAGTCAAGCAGGCTGAGGTTCCCGAAACTGATTTTAAAGCAGCGGGTAGTGCTGTAAATGACTCAGCTAATACTAGCAAGACTAAGGTGGAATCAAGTACTGGGGCTAAAACAACGAATGCACAGATTCAACCAGCCGTCCAGTCAAAGACGGCAGCTACGGATACAGTGGCTACTAAGGTTGATGCCGCTAAAGTAGCTCAGCTTGAATCACAGTTAAAATCATTGTTAGTTGATCCAAGTGAAGCAGACTTAACGCAGGTGAAGACGGTTGCGTCTCAGTTATACGCGCTGACGGGTAAGCCGCAGCAATTTGCAGCGGTGGCAGGTGATGTAAAGTCAACGGTGATCTTAACTACCTCGACCAACAAGGTAGGATATGGTCAGCAGGCTGGTGATGTCGTGATCACGGCTAAGATGACAGTTAATACAGGAGATACCGTCACTATCACCGTGCCCACCAACTTAGACGACTTAGAGTGGAGCAGTATTCAAAAATTGCAAGATAGTTTTGGAACTACTCAGTACGTGAAAAATACTGATGGCACCTATACGGTAACTAATACGTTTAATCAAAGCGGTATTTTTACGCAAAAGATCACCTTGAAACAGGTAGATAATGGAGTAGATTCAGGGGAGTTGCCTAAATTGACTCCGGATCAAATTGGTAAAGATACTAATGGTGAAGTCACGGCAACACTTAATGGCAGTCCAGTAGACCCATTGACGTTAACGCAAACGATCAAGCCAAGTGTGGCAATTTCAAACCCAACGCGGGTGTTGCCGGCACTAACCAGTAAAGATGCTGATGGCAATCCGTTTTCAGTAGACGCCGTTATTCCTAATACGAACTACGTGTATAAGGTTAACGTCACCGATTCCACAGGACTCAAAGATGATTCAGGCGACGGTATCAATTCGAGATTGAACACAAACGGCACGACCATTACGATTCCGGTACCAACAGGGTTTACTCTGGATAGTGCGTTGACTGATACTATGAATGGATTTGCAGCGGGAACTGCGACGATCAAACAAGATGCTGGCAGTGGTAATATTATTATCACAGTACCCGCAAACACTGCAGTGGGTAAGGATGGTTTTTATCTTGCTGGTAAGTACACGAACGAATTAACTGATACTGTACAGACTTTAACTGCCACTGGAAATCCAACGATCACTCAAAAGATCCCTAATGGTCAAACGTTAACGGCAACAAGTAATCCTTGGACTGAAAAACTTGCAGCTAAGGGTGATGGCGTAGCGCCAGCCGTTGGCAGTGTTACCGCCGCTGGGAATAGTAGTAAGGCTACAGACAAATTAGTGCTTGATACAGATACCAGTAATGATCCACTGTATCTGAGCAGTTTTGGGTTTGGTGTTACATCGTCAACACCTGTTACCGATGCTAAAATGACGATTACGGTTCCGGATGGTGTCGATGCTACAGGTGTTGTGGTACCAAAGGAAATCGTCAATCGGAACGCTTACTTACCTGGAACAACTGAATATGGGTACACCTTAATACTTGCAGATGGAACGACTGAAACGGGAACCGTAGCCGCAGGCGGGACCATTTCCAAAGGCAACACGACTTCGCTAATAAAGCAAATCGTACTGACGCCAAACTACCTAGCACCGGGCGCGACAACGGGGACTGAGCCAGGTAATCTAGATGCTGCTCACAAGGACAATTACATTCATTTATTGGGTAAACTTGATGCCAAATATGAAAATGGTTCAAACGTTAAAAACGGTGATGGATTGAAGTTTAATATCAATATTCAAATGCCAGAAGATACACATAGCATGGATTCTTGGGCGAACGAGACAGTTTCTAGCCCTATGGGACGTGTCGGCGCTTGGGGCTGGAAAGACGGTACAGATAATACTGCACCAGGTAAGCAAGATAGTGGTTATATTAGTGTTGTCGCTAATGGCTCTAGTGGTCAAACCATCGACCTGATTTATCAGCCAACGCTGTACTTTGTTTTACCCCTTGGAACTAATATCTATAGTTTAGATATGAAAGCAAGGGATGCTTCGGGCAATACAGTATCGAATGGCGCTAAAATTTCATATTACCAAACCAGCAACGGGCAAACCGGTGTTAAAGTCGATTTTTCGGGCACTGGACTGTCAGTATTTACCGATGACACATTTCAGGATGTCATTCATTTAAGCAATGATGCTGATGCGTTGCCGGGTAAATCTTACGTATATTACTATGTGACTTCGCCGACTACACCTATTTCAAATACGACTAAGGCAACAGATTCGAAAATTGGCGATCCTGCTAATGATAAGAGTGAAACCAATCCTAATCCTAACGCCGACCTGACATTTGTTGATGGTGATGCTAACGCGGTAGCAATGGCAGGCAATCGATTTCTTTGGACCATCGACGCAGCCACCGGTACGTATGTGGCTTCAATGGCTCAAGGCAACCAAGATGAAATGCCTAAGAATGCTGGAACGGCCGTTGCCAATGGCAATAATGAGCTTGATTTCTATACCAATCTAGTGAATGCAGCCTCAGCAATTAAGGATGCTTCAGTTGCTATTAACCTGCCAGAAACGGGTGATGATCAGGGCTCAACCTATACCTTCCAGCTGAGTGGGCCAAATGCTGTTACCGTACCAACAACCTTTACAACAAGTGCAGGAACTGGTAGTGATCCGTTGACATCAACCGTTCTTTACAGCACCAATCGTTACGGTAAGACGGGCACGGCGGTAGATACTACCGGATACGTACCGGCTGACCAAGTGAGTGACTGGTCAGCGATACGGTCGGTAATTGTTCAAGTAGGTAAAGTACCAAACAATGCAGCTACCGGTCGAATTAAATTGACTGGCACCACGGCCAACTTTAATAACATTACGTCCCCGGATAAGCAAATTGGTTATTTACAGACGATTTTGTATGAGAATGGAGCGGCTGCATCAGTGACCAATAAGGCTACGTCCATTACCATCATCAGTAAGTCGACGGTCAATGCACGAATTCACTACAAAGACGCCACTGGCGATCACTACATTCCGCTTGATAGTTTAAGCAAAACACTCGTTAATAATACGGATAGATTAAATGCCAGTGATTTCCCTTCAACTGAGGATAAATTAACCGCTGCTGAAAGCAGTTTGAGTGATACCGATAAAGCTTTGATTAATACTTTGATTTCAAAGGGTTATTACTGGGTTAAAAATTCAGATGGCAGCCTGAAGACGACCATCGTCAATTCAGATCATGGTGATTACGGGACGGATAAACCTAATAAGGTTGCGGCATTTGGTGCTACTTCACAATATTATTTTGATGGCGATATCGTTCAATATGACTTAACCAATGCTGCTGATTTAACGGTTACCTACGTTGATACCGATGATAATAATAAAACTGTTGGTACACCGGAAACAATTTCGGGTGGTATCAATGACATTGGGTCATATACCGTAACGGTACCAGATGGGTACGTTCTGGCAACGGGTCAAGCTAACATGGTGCCATATACATTAACCACTGATGATACTGATAACATTGTCATCAAACTGGCTCATAAAATTGACCAGAGTAGCATGACAACTACGCGGACAATCACTTATACTGGTTTGCCGGCTAATAAGACTCCAAGAGATACACCTCAGCCAATTACTTGGGCAATAACCACGGATGAAGTCTCTAAGACGACGACTTATACGCCTAGCGGTGATTATGCAGAAGTCACGGTACCTGTAGTTGCGGGGTATACTCCAGACCAGTCAACAGTGTCAAAAATTAAAAATTCGACAGTCACTATCAAGCCAACGGACCAAAAAGTGACAGTTAAATATACCGCTAATCCACAAAAAGTGACGATACACTACATCGATGTGACTGAATCGAAACTGACTTCAGGTTGGACCGCAAACAATGGCACAGAAGTAACAACTGCTGAGCAAACACTGAACGGGACAACTGATGAGGCCTATACGAATACCATCAAGATACCAACAAATTACGTTCAGGTTGCAGCCGATGCTGGTGCATCCAGCGGTACGTATGATAATGATGATAAGACGGATCAAAGCTACTACGTTTACATCAAGCATGCGACTAAGACCATCACGCCAACGAACGATCCGAAGAATGATCAGCTGAAAGCAACCATTACGCGGACAATCTACTACGTTTACGGCAATGACACCGTTGACCACCGTAAGGGTGATCAGGCATTCAGCCCAGTTGAACAACATCAGGATTATACTCGAACGGGCACTGTTGATGAAGTTACAGGTAATATTATGTACACTGCATGGACGCCAACGACCGGAGACGGTGAAGGTCTTGGCGCGGTCACCTCAGATTCGCTTACTGGCTACACACCGGATCAAGTTTCGGTTGAGCAAGCAGTAGTTAATTTGAAAGATGTGACTAACAAGGCATTGACACCAGTTACAGTAAAGTATAATCCGAACGCTCAGGCAGTTCAGATCCACTATATTGATGTCACGGGCTCAACGAAGACGTCAGGCTGGGTACCAACTGATGGTGATGAGGTGACAACGGCCGAACAAACCTTGAATGGTACGACGGATGGCGTTTATACCAATCCGATTACGTTGCCGGCAAATTACGTTAAGGTCGGCCAGGATAATGGTGCGGCCAGTGGTTTCTTTGATAAAGACAGCAAAACTGACCAAAGCTATAACGTCTATATTAAGCACGCCACTAAGACAATTACGCCAACGAATGACCCGAAGAATAATCAGTTGAAAGCAACAATCACCCGGACAATCAACTACGTTTACGGCAATGACACCACTGATCATCACAAGGGTGACCAGGCGTTCAATCCGGTTAACCAGCATCAGGACTACACCCGAACGGGAACCGTTGATGAGGTTACTGGCACTATCACCTATAGTGATTGGACGCCAACTACCGGAACTGGCGAAGGTCTTAATGCGGTAACGTCAGGTACGCTTACGGGTTATACGCCGGATCAAGTTTCAGTTGGTCAAGCAGTAGTAGGCCAGACTGATGTTGCCAACAAGGCACTAACACCAGTCACGGTTACGTACAATCCAAATTCAGCAAAAATGATTGTCACGTATGTTGACGACGTAGAAAACGGCAAGGTTGTTGAAGGGACTACCCTAGATGGTGTTGTTGACCAGACAGGTCAGTTTAATGTGATCGTGCCAAACGGGTATGAACTGAGCAAGAATCAAAAGGGTAATGTTGATTATAAGTTCTCGCCGGATGAGGCTCAGAACAAGATAACGATTCACCTTGTTCACGGCATTGCTCACACCACTACCACAACAATTCGAACGATCAATTATTACATTCAGGGAACCACAACGCCAGTTCACGAGCCAACTGTTCAGACACTGACTTGGAACGTTGAGACGGATGAGGTGACTGGTGAAAGTGTCGCAACACCTCAAGGCGGTTATAGCAAGGTAACTTCACCGATTATTCCGGGTTATACTGCTGACGATACCAGTGTTGACGGACAGTATCCAAAGCCAGTTGCTGGCAAGAGCGGTGAAAATCTCACTGACACGGTTTATTACACACCAAATCCAGTAATTCCGAATAATGGCGGTGGGGTAACACCACCTGATAATCAGGTAACACCACCAAATACGCCGGAAACACCGACTCCAACCACACCAGAGACACCAATGCCAACCACACCGGAAACGAAGAATACAACCGATGGCGGGACATCCGTACCTAATCAGCCGAACGGCAAGACCACTGATCACGACCGGACGCCAAACCAGTCAGAATCAAATAACGTTCAAACCGCCACTCAAGCAAATGGCGGGATGGCAACGAACGGTTCTGGGAACGTTAAGGCGGATGCTTCAGGACAATTAGTTCAACCAACGTCGGCTCAGACTAGTGGTACTGTACAGTCGGCAAAGAGTTATACCGCTTCGTCAGGTAGCACGAAGAAGTTGCCGCAAACTAATGAACAAACTGCCGGTGCTTGGTCAGCATTAGGCATTGGTTTGATGAGCATTATGAGTTTACTTGGATTAGCTAAGCGGAAAAAGCACGGTAATGACTAAGTGTTTTAAAGTAAGGTAATGAAATCGCACTTCAATTTGAAGTGCGATTTTTGTGTTTTCAGCGTGTTTTGAGAATAATCTTTGTTGCAGTTGATTTTGATATTATTAATCCGTTAAATTTTAAAGGTTTGATACGGATTTACAACAAAACCGGCCAATATGCTATAATCAAGAGAGTTTATTTAAGAAATTTAGTGGAGTAGTTTGGGGATTTTTTAGATGCGAAATTGGTTATTATCAAAGGTATTGGAAACGAAGGATGCCTTCAGTTTTAAAAAATTAAAGGATTTAGATTATTGGCTAATCATCCCTTATCTGATTTTGTGCGGTATCGGTGTGGTGATGGTCTATTCAGCCAGTTCTAACGTTGCGGTACAGATGGGATCGACTCCAATCAGCTATTTATTTAAGCAACTGTTTTTCGTGCTGATCGGCATGTGCATCGTTTTGTTTATGTTTATGATCCCGTACTATTTTTTAAAGAGCGGCAAGATTATTTTTATTCTGTATCTTGCTTTGGCGGGTGCCTTGCTTGGCTTATTGTTTGTCGGTCAAACGATTAACGGTGCGGCTGGCTGGTTCCATCTCGGTCCATTTAGCATTCAGCCCGCTGAATTTGTTAAAGTTGTCCTGATTCTGTTAATGGGGCGGGCGTTGACCATGGCGGATGTGACTGAAGATATTGTCGACGGTCATTGGTGGCGAAGCATGTGGGTCCCGGTAATCATGAGTGCTGTCTTGATTGGACTGGTCTTTATTCAGCCAGATATGGGGAGTGCCGTGATCATTTCGACCATTGTCTTTATTATGTGCTTAAGCAGCGGTTATTCATTTGTCAAAAGTTATTGGATTTTAGGCGGGGTTGCCGCTGCAATCGTTGCGGTTATTTTTCCCATCGCCCTAAAACTTTCGGAATCAGGAACAGTTAAATCGTATAAGCTCGCGCGGCTAGTTGCTTTCGTTGATCCTTTTGGGCATGCCAACGGTTCTGGTCAGCAACTTGTTAATTCATATTATGCGTTAAGCAACGGTGGGTTATTTGGTGTTGGACTGGGTAACTCCATTCAAAAGCGGGGGTATTTACCCGAACCGAACACCGATTTCATCATGGCAATCACCAGCGAAGAGCTTGGGCTGATCGGTGTTGTGATTATTATGATTTTATTAGGGATTATCATTTGGCAGATTATCCGGATTGGTATTCGATCAAACGATTCGTTTAATACGCTGGTTTGCTACGGAGTTGCCACTTACTTTGCTGTACAGGCGTTTATTAACGTTGGTGGGGTGATTGGCTGGCTGCCGATTACCGGTGTGACATTTCCGTTTATCAGTTACGGCGGGTCAAGTATGTTTTCACTGACACTTTCGTTAGGAATTGTGTTAAATATCAGCGCACAGGAACGCAGAAAGCGGGGTTAAAATCATGGATATTCAATCACGAACCAGTTTAGTTGTTTACGTGTCCAGTCTGCGTCAAGTTCGTCAACTTAAGCGCTATGGACACCTTGAATATGTCTCAAAGCGGATGCGGTACGCCATCATTTATGTTAATGAAGAAGATGCTAAAGAAACGATCAGCCGTCTCAAACAATTGCGCTTTGTTAAACGGATTATTGAGTCTCCTCGCAATGAATTAATGGATTTACTGGGATTATCTGGTGAACCCGAAGCCAAGGACGACCAAATTAATTTTGAGGAGGATGAAGAGTAATGCGGGTTGTTGCAGGAGAGTATGGGGGCCGTCGGTTAAGAGCGGTGCCCGGGATGAAAACTCGGCCCACGACAGACAAAGTGAAGGAAGCAGTTTTCAATATTCTTGGGCCGTACTTTGATGGCGGGAGAAGCTTAGACCTGTTTGCCGGTTCTGGTGGCCTAAGTATTGAAGGTGTGTCGCGCGGAATTGAGCACGCAGTATTGATTGATCGACAGGGTGCAGCTATCAAAACAATCGATCAAAATATTGCAGTGACCAAAGAACCCGACAAGTTTACGGTGATTAAACGTGATGCTGAGATTGCGCTAAAGCAGCTTCAAACACAGCATCAGAGTTTTGACATGGTTTACTTTGATCCGCCTTATCGCGAACAAAAGATCGTTAAGGAGATTCATGAATTGATTGCCAGTCAGCTCTTGAACCCAGATTGTCGGATTATGTGTGAAACTAATCAAGAAGCTGATTTACCAGCTGAAATTGGTGATTGCACCCGAATTGTCGAAAAATCTTATGGCATTACCAAAATTACAGTTTATCGTTATCAGGGGGGCACCAGTCAATGACAGTAGCAGTTTATCCGGGCAGTTTCGATCCGCTTACCTTAGGCCATTTAGACATCATTGAACGGGCCAGTAAATTATTTGACCAGGTGATCGTTGTAGTTGGCATCAATATTAGCAAAAATATGTTATTTACTCCTGAGGAACGGGTTGCCCTGATTCAAAAGAGTGTTGACTATCTACCAAACGTTACCGTTCAGGCGGAAGATGGTCTAACCGTGAAATTTGTAAAAAAAGTGGGGGCCCACGTGATTATTCGTGGTATTCGTGATTCACGGGACCTATCTTATGAAGCAGGTATTGCTAGCATGAACCATTATTTGGATGCTTCGATTGAATCAGTTTTCCTAATGACCAACCCCAAGTACGCCTTTATTTCTTCGTCGTTACTTAAAGAAGTGCTTCATTTCAAAGGTGACGTTTCTAAATTGGTTCCGCCGACTGTTGCCGAAGCTTTAAATCAAAAGCAAAGGTCAGAATAATATGAAAAAACAAACTCGAAAAAAAATTCTTCAGTATGGCGTCAGCATTGTTTTAGCCATTTTGATTCTGGTGGGCTTTTTTTGGCCAATGCCTCAATACATCGAATCACCTGGTTCTGCTGACAACTTGAAATCATTTGTTAAGATTAAGGACCACCCTGATAAGCATGCTGGCAAGTTTATGATTACTTCAGTTAAGTTAGCACAAGCGCATCCCGTGACCTACCTGATGGCTAAGGTATCCCCGTATTCTTCAATTGAGAGCGCCCAAAGTGTTACGGGTGGTCAAAGTAATGATACATATGTGAAAATGCAGGATTTTTACATGCAAAGTGCTATTAACGAAGCCAAAGCCGTGGCCGTTAAAGCAGCCCATAAAAAAGTGACCAAGAATTACTTAGGAATTTATGTCATGGACGTGCAGAAAAATTCGCAGTTCAAACGTCACTTAAAAGTGGGGGATACCATCACCAAAGTGGATGGTCACCACTTTGAAAATGCGTTTGGCTTTCAAAAGTACATTGCCAAGAAATCTGTCGGTGATCAGCTGCGCGTTCAGTATCAGCATAATGGTAAGCTGAAAACCACAACGGCTCCCCTCATTAAATTATCCAGCGGTAAAACTGGTATCGGCATTATTTTGACTGACAATGTCAAAATCAAGACTAAACCCAACGTCAAAGTGAACCCCGGCCAAATTGGCGGGCCCTCTGGTGGCTTAATGTTCAGTCTGCAGATATACGGTCAGTTGACGAATAAAAATATTCGACATGGACAAAATATCGCCGGTACCGGGACCATTAATCCAGATGGTACGGTGGGTGAAATTGGGGGCATCGATAAAAAGGTCGTTGCTGCTAAAAAGGCTGGTGCAACCATCTTCTTTGCGCCTTATTTAAAGCCGACTAAAGCCGTTTTGCAGCTTGAGCCTGGGCACGTCACAAACTATCAATTAGCTAAAAAAACGGCTAAAAAAGTGGCACCGCACATGAAAGTTGTTCCGGTTTCAACCTTCAATCAAGCGGTTCATTATCTGAATACCCATCATTAAATAAGAACGTTTCAAAAAGTCAGCTGGCTTTTTGGAACGTTCTTCATTTTTCTCCCGTAGTTAGTTCTAGAAAGAAGGGAGGGAGAAAAGTGGATAGGTTAAGGGAACTGCTAGAGAATAGTAACCGTCAGACTTGGCTGATTATTGGCCTCAGTCTATCGACCATGATTGCCGTTAGCTTTTTATTATTTGGGAATCGGCCCGTTTCTAGTGCGCAGCCAGAGATTGCATCACAGTCGATGATGTCAGAGTCAGGTATGGCGAGCTCATCTGATGCTGTTACGGCCACTAGCCAGACCAGCGTGAACACAACAATGTACGTGGATGTTAAGGGTGCTGTCAAACAGCCTGGGATGAAGAAAGTAGAATCATCGATGCGGGTTATTGATGCCGTTCAGTTAGCTGGTGGTTTTGCTAGTAATGCCGATGAAAAGCAGGTTAATTTGGCTCAAAAATTGACTGATTCGCAAGTCGTTTATATTCCAAAGCACGGTGAACAGGTGCCTGCATCTGCCGCCGGTACTTCTGCCACTGGCGGCGGTGCCAGTTCTGAAAGCCAAGCACCTCAGGTCAATTTGAATACTGCTGATTTAAATGGACTGCAGCAACTGGACGGTGTGGGGGAGAAAAAAGCCCAGAAAATATTGGATTATCGGCAAGAACATGGCGGTTTCAAATCAGCTGATGAACTTAAAAACGTGAACGGTTTCGGCGACAAGACGTTAGAACGGCTAAAACCGCAACTGACTGTTTAGGAATATCATGTTCCAATAAAATTTGGTATACTTAACCAGACAATTAGATGATGGAGGCGGCCGTTTATGGCTAATAAAAGAATTCCTTGGGATCAATATTTTATGATGCAGTCAGTCTTATTAGCGAGTCGGAGTACCTGTAACCGGCTTTCAGTTGGTGCAACGATCGTCCGGGATCGCAGAATTATTGCGGGTGGCTATAACGGCTCAGTTTCAGGCGACGTTCACTGTATCGATGAAGGCTGCTATTTGGTAGATGGGCATTGTCTGCGAACCATTCACGCTGAAATGAACGCAATTTTACAGTGTGCTAAATTTGGTGAAGCAACGGATGGTGCTGAAATTTACGTGACTGATTTTCCGTGCTTGCAGTGTACCAAGATGCTTTTACAGGCTGGGATCAAGAAGATTTCGTATCTCCATAACTATCATAATGATCCGTACGCCATGTCGTTAATTAAGATGAAGGGTGTTGAACTTGATCAAGTGACCCTGGATTCCGAAGCAATCGAACGTGCTTCAGTTGATGCCTATCTGCAGGAACATCAATCATAAGCTTATTTGGCTAGCTATTTTGGCCGGGTGTTTAAGTGGCTGTTTCTTTGGCCTAACCTGGCTATCGGTTATTTTGACATTGATTTGGATCGTGCGGATACTCTGTTTACGCGATCGACAGCTTTTAGTGTGGACAGCCGTGGTGCTGTTCATTTTTAGTGGCCTTTTCTGGCAGACCCAGCAGCGGGCAAAAATGAATACCATGCCTGATCAAACGGGAGCTTCGTTGCAGCTAACCGTTCACCCGGATGAATTACGGGTCGAAGAGGGCCGCATTCAGTTAAGCGGCCATACCGATGATGGTCGAACGATTCAGGGACAATATTTTTCGGATGATCAAACGCAGCTTGAGCGACTACGGATTAACCAAACGACTAAGATGCTGATCCATGGTGATATTTCGCGGCCTCAGCCAGCAACAAATGCCAACGAATTTGATTTTCGCCAGTATCAAATTGATCAGGGAATTTTTAACACGGTTAAAATTGATCGAATAACACCTATTGGACAAGCGACTGCAACCAATCCATTTACTTGGTGGCTCAATGCTTGCCATGCATTACGGGCACGGCTAGTTCAGTATACGCAGACGCTACCTAAGACCCTAAGATTGTACGTCCAGGGTTTATTCTTAGGTTGGCGAGCGACTGATTTTTATGACTCACTAAGTGCGGTCACTGATTTGGGGTTAATCCATCTATTTAGTATTTCTGGTTTTCATATTGTTTGGATCGTGGCCACTGTCAGTTGGTTTTGCCGTCGCTTAGGGTTTACCCAGACACCGATCTCGCTATTTTTACTGGGGCTGCTGCCTACCTACTACGTTATTGCTGGTTCTCAAGTGGGTCTGTTAAGAGCGGTTGCTGTGGTGATTTTAGGCCTCCTGGCAGAGCTTTTGGGCTGGCGGCTGACAGGGTTAACGACTTGGGGCATTAGTTTGCTGCTGGGACTAATTGTTCAGCCAGCTTTGCTGATGCACTTAGGCGGACAACTGAGTTTTGGTTTGGCTTTCGGTCTGTTATTCACTAAGCAGTTTGGCGTTTTTAAAACGACTTTTATGCTAAATCTGCTAAGCTTACCGTTAATTTTGTATCACGTTTATCAGTGGCATGTTTTAACCATGTTCGTTAACTTATTGATTCTGCCCTTATTTAGCGCCTGTATTTTCCCGTTGGTGCTTGTGGCTGGGATAGGCGGGCAGATGATGCCTTGGCTGTCCAATGCAACAGAATGGCTATTGACGCTCTTCACACAAGGTTTGAATCTCATTGATGCTTTACCTGGCATGATTGTTTTTGGCAAGCCTGCTGCATGGGTAGTTGGTGCATTAACTATTTTAACGTTAGTGCTCATGACGCAGCGGTTTAAGCGCTGGGTTGGTATAGCCTTAGGCGTATTATATCTGGCTAGCTTTCTGGTGATTCACTTTCCGCCTTCTGGTGAAGTTACTTTCTTTGATATCGGTCAGGGAGACAGTTTTCTAGTCCGTTCACCATATAATCGACAAGTGACGATGATAGACACCGGTGGCCGGGTCAATTTCAGCGGTAAGAAGTTGAGTGGTCGCAGCCGTGCACAGCGTATCAGTATCAACTACTTAAAGAGTCAGGGAATTTCGCAGATCGATAATCTGTGCCTGTCACATCAAGATGCTGACCACGTTGGCGACGTTGGCGATGTGCTGCAAGGGATGCACGTTAAACGGTTATATATCCCGTTGGGTATGAATGGTAATCCCCAGTTTATGAAACGGATTTTACCTTATATCAACAAGACGCAAATTATTCCAGTGCGGGCGGGTCAGCAAATTTCTGGCACTCCGTTTACAGTGGTTCACCCCTTTAAAGCAGGAATGGGTACTAACGAAGACTCCATGGTTTTAGCAGGGCAAATTCATAGCTTGCATTGGATGTTTACCGGTGATTTAGACCGGGCGGGTGAACGGGAAATTTTGGCTCATTATCCAACATTACGTACGGACATGTTAAAATTAGGACATCACGGGAGTAAAACGTCGTCTGATCCAGAGGTGATCAGACAACTGCAGCCGAAGATTGGAATCATTTCCGCCGGTCGCAACAATCGTTATGGTCATCCTAATCAAGAAACCTTAGCTACACTAAGCGCTGATCATATTCCGACCTTTAACACGCAGGTAAACGGAATGATTCGCTATCGTTACACAAATAGTGGCGGTGGCCATTGGCAGACCTTTTTGAAGGAGGAATGAGTTATTGTGACCTACGAAACAACAATGGCACAGCTTAAGAAGGGCACGACAAAACCGGTTTATTTGATTACCGGTGATCAGCCCTACCTGACTCAGCGTTTGAAGCAGGCTTTTTTGAACGTTATTCCAGAGGCTGAGCGAACGATGAATTATGCTACTTACGACATGGAATCGACGCCTCTGGCTCAAGCCTTGGACGATGCTATGTCAGCACCGTTTTTTGGCGAAAAACGGCTGGTATTTATTGAGCGGGCCTACTTTTTGACTACGGAAAATCACCGTGGCAATAAAATTGATCATGATATCGATGGCTTACTGAAGTATTTAGAGCATCCAGAGCCAACTTCTATCGTGGTGTTTTTTGTGACCAATGGGAAATTAGACAGTCGTAAAAAGGTTGTTAAAACAATCAAAAAAGCCGCCGAAGTGATTAGCTTAGAGGCGGTGGGTGAGAGACAGATTCGTTCCTTGGTTCAGCAGAATCTTGAACAGGATCAGTTTAAAATTGAGCCCGATGCGTTAAACCTTCTGCTTCAGCGGACGGGAACGGATTTGTCCCTGATTATGAATGAGTTGCCCAAACTAAAATTGGCGTCCGCGGAATCTCAGCAGATCGATAAAACAGTGGTTGCGGAACTTGTTTCAAAGTCTCTGGATCAAAACGTTTTTGACTTGGTCAACGACGTGATGGGAAAGCGAATTGAGGCGGCTTTGAACCTTTACCGGCAGTTGATTTTGACAAAGGAAGAGCCGTTGCGGATCAATGCCGTTTTAGTCAGTCAGTTTAGATTGCTGATCCAAACCAAGATTTTAATGCGCAACGGGTATAGTCAGGGGAGCATTGCGTCCTCATTAAAGGTCCATCCATACCGGGTTAAACTTGCGATGCAAAGTGTGCGTCACCTTGAATTAGGACATTTACGTCGCGCGTACCTTGGATTGATTCAAATCGAACGCTCACTGAAATCTACCAGTCGTGACCCAATCATGCTTTTTGAACTCTTCATGCTGAAATACTTAGATGAAGTGGCTTAAAACAAAAAAGGACCGATTCATAATCGAATCGGTCCTTTAATATTGGTTTAATTTAGGCGTTTGCTTTAGCTAAACGAGCAGCCATACGTGACTTGTCGCGGGAAGCTTTATTAGTTTTGATTAAACCCTTTGAAGCAGCACGGTCAACGGCGCTAGAAGCAGCTTTGTATAACTCAGCTGCGTTATCGTCGTGATTCGTAACAGCTTTTTCAAACTTCTTTACGGCTGTTCGCATACTGCTAAGCTGTGCAGAATTACGTTCGTTAGCTTTAACGTTCGTTTTTGCACGTTCAATCGCAGATTTGATAATTGGCAATGAATTCACCTCCACACTCATAAGCCAGACGGCTCTGTAATATTCAACGAATGTCATTATACAGAATAAAATCAACGATTGCAACAGTTCTACATTAATTGTAAAGTAAAAATACTTGATAAGGGGTTTCACATAAAGCCTTGTTATTCTGTGACATAACGGATATAATAACAAAGGTTCTTAAATTGCCCTTACTTAGTTGATTGCGATCTCACTCACGACAACTCAGTAACGGGTGGACAAATAATATTAAAGGTGGGAATTTTTTCATGGCTATTACACAAGAAAAGAAAACCGAAATTATGAAGCAGTATGCTCGTCACGATGGCGACACTGGTTCAGCAGAAGTTCAAATCGCTGTCTTAACAGCAGACATTAACGAATTGAACAACCATATGAAAGTTCACAAGAAGGACTTCCATTCACAACGTGGTTTGATGAAGAAGATTGGTCATCGTCGTAACTTGTTAGCTTACTTACGTAAGACTGATATTCAACGTTACCGTGACTTGATCAAGTCATTGGGTCTGCGTCGTTAATTTTGATTATTTGGAGCTCTCCGTTTTTGGAGGGCTTTTTTTGTTATTCTGAAAAGGACTTTTTTCACCTGAGCTAGTTTGGGTTGTTACATAGTTGAATTAAGTGTGATAAACTGTAAACAGTTTGTAGTCGTGCCTAAATTTTTAGAGTTTAGGAAAAAAGTAAGCGTTCATAATCAACGAATGAGTTTATGCAGTTGATTGATTTGACGAAGTAAGAACAACATATTTTGAGGTGAATTATGGATAAAGCAAACGTAAAGATTATGCCATTGGGCGGAGTTCGCGAAAATGGCAAGAACATGTATATCGTAGATGTTAATGATAGCATCTATGTTTTGGATTGTGGATTAAAGTACCCGGAAAACGAACTGCTAGGAATTGACATTGTGATTCCAGACTTCGGTTATCTGCGAGAAAACAAAGACCGTATTGTCGGGGTATTTTTGACTCACGGCCACGCGGATGCGATTGGTGCACTGCCATATTTCCTGAAGGAATTTAAGGTGCCGGTATTTGGCTCTGAAATGACCATTGAACTGGCTAAATTAAATTGCCAGTCTGACCCAAACGTGAAGGACTTCGACGACTTTCACGTGGTGGATGCACAGACTGAAATTGATTTTGGCGACGTTACAGTTTCGTTCTTTAAGACCACTCATTCAATTCCAGAATCAATGGGGATCGTGCTGAATACCAGTGCTGGCAGCGTGGTTTACACCGGTGACTTTAAATTTGACCAGACTGCTGCACCTGGTTATCAAACGGACTATGCACGGCTAGCCCAGATCGGTACCAACGGGGTACTGGCTTTATTAAGCGATTCTGCTAATGCTGAAAATCCCAGTGAAACAGCTAGTGAGCGTGATATTGCCGAAAACGTGATTGAAACGTTCAACTATGCTAAAGGCCGAATCGTGGTTGCTAGTGTTGGATCGAATATTTTACGGTTACAGCAGGTCTTCGATGCAGCTGCTAAAACGGGCCGTAAGGTTTATTTAACGGGTCGAGACATTGAAAAGATCGTTGATACGGCAATGCGGTTAAACAAGCTTGTTTTACCGGAGGACGATTTACTCGTATCAGAAGATCAGCTTGAAAAATTGCCGGCTGACCAAACTGTGATTATTCAAACGGGTAAAATGGGTGAGCCTATCAAAGCTCTTCAGCGCATGGCTAATAAGCAGGAAAAGGGTTTGAGTATAGAAGAGGGCGATCTGGTCTTTATTACAACCACGCCATCTCACGCAATGGAAACTAACGTTGCTAAAACCCGTGACATGATCTACCGCGCTGGCGGCGAGGTGAAATCCATTTCGGATGATTTAAATTCATCAGGACATGCCAGCAAACATGACCTTCAATTACTGATTAATATTTTGCATCCTAAGTACTTAGTACCAATTCAAGGTGAATACCGGTTGATGTCAGCTCATCAGCGGGCTGCAGAAGAGGTTGGTATGGCCACCGATCAGATTTTCATGACCGCTAAAGGTGATCAGCTGGTTTACGACGGTAAGAACATGGTGCTTAGCGGCAGTGTTGAAGTTGGCAACACGATGATCGACGGTATCGGTGTCGGTGACATCGGTAATATTGTTCTGAGAGACCGTAAAGTACTTTCCGAGGATGGTATCTTTGTCGCAGTGATTACTATCGATCATAAAAAGAAGCAAATTATCGGTGAACCTAAGATTACTTCCCGTGGCTTTGTTTATGTTAAAGCCAATAAAGATCTCATGCATGAAAGTGCTGAGATCATTAAAAAAGCAGTACAGACTAACTTGGATAATAAGGAGTTTGACTGGACGCATCTGAAACAGGACGTTCGGGAGAAGCTCAATCATTACTTATTTGACCAGACGCGACGTCACCCAGTGATCTTACCAGTTATTATGGAAGTCGATCCGCGACGTCATAAGCCGAAGAGCAAGCATAAGAAGCAGGCTACGCAAAAAAATCATCAAGCTGAAAAGTAATGCTCATAAATCTCGTATGTTTAAACGAAAACGTACGGGATTTTCGTTTAACGGAGGTGAATGTGTGTGGATCGAAATTTGCAGCTGGCAAACGAAGCGTTTAAAAACCAGAAGTGGGGGCAAGCGGCTCAGTTTTATGAGCAAGAATATCAATCGGCACCAAGCGAGAAAATCAATCACTTGCTGGTGAAAAGTCTGTTTGAAAATCATCAGGATAAAATGGCCTATGCGGTAATGATGGATAATTTGAACAGTTATTTAATGGATGGACAGCACGTGATCTTGATGGTACAGGTGTTATTAGCTAACCATCAAATCTTGATGGCCCACATTTTAACGGCGACCGTTCCGCAGTTGCCTAAACGGGTTGACCAGCTCATTTCGCAGGCGGAAGATGCTGCCCGCCAAAAGCCGGAATTTAAGAAGGCTTATCAGACCTTTTACCAGTTGAGCGCGTTAACGTTGACCCAGCAGCAGCGAGCGTTTGAAAAGGGCAAAGAGTTGCCGTTAGAAGAGTGGGTTACTGCAACAAAAGCATTGTTGATTGACCCATTTGTTAAGCCAATTATTCGAGTCAGCTTATTGGAAATGGTGCAAAAGCTCAAATTACCGGAGCGCTTTGATTTTCGTTGGCTGGATAATAAGAATTACGGTATTACCGGTAATCAATTAAAGTCACTAGCAGAGTTCGATAAGGTTGGACTACTAGAACGAACGCTGCAGGAAATGATTGGTGACCACGATCCCGTGACGCAGCAGCTGTATCAAAATGAATTAGGTTTACAAGTAACGCTATTATACCCATTCATTGATCGGGCCATTCCGGATGTAAAGGCTTGGGTCACCCGTTTAATTGAAGGAGACCAGGTACAATCAGCAGCCTTACCGACAATGTATAGCGTTGAATGGTGGCAACGGCAACTGTCCCAAATCATGTCAGAGATGACGGGTGCATAAAAAAGTTCCAGCTAATTTAGAGTTTATTGTTTACAAACGATAACCTAATCTATATAATATTTAAGGATTCTTCTTGAGGGATTCTCGATTTACCTTTTCGAGAAGAAGTAGTATAATTTACAACAAAGGGTTGCCAACAATTCGCTTGTTGGCATAATCTTTGTGAAAAATACAGGAGGTTTCATTAATGGCAAAAGAAACATACGAACGAACTAAGCCCCATGTAAACATTGGTACTATTGGCCATATTGACCATGGGAAGACTACCTTGACTGCAGCGATCACCAAGGTTTTAGCCCAAAAAGGGTTAGCTAAGGAAGAAGATTACGCTGATATTGACAAGGCACCTGAAGAACGTGAACGTGGTATCACGATCAACACTGCCCACGTTGAATACGAAACTGAGAAACGTCACTATGCTCATATTGACGCCCCAGGACATGCTGATTACATCAAGAACATGATCACTGGTGCCGCTCAAATGGATGGTGCTATCTTAGTTGTTGCTGCTACCGATGGCCCAATGCCACAAACTCGTGAACATATCCTTTTGGCTCGCCAAGTTGGTGTTGAATACATCGTGGTCTTCTTAAACAAGACCGACTTAGTTGACGATGATGAATTGATCGACTTAGTTGAAATGGAAGTCCGTGAATTACTTTCAGAATACGATTACCCTGGTGATGATATTCCAGTTATCCGCGGTTCTGCTCTTAAAGCACTCCAAGGCGATGAAGAACAACAAAAGGTTATCTTACACTTAATGGACGTTGTTGATGAATACATCCCAACTCCAGTTCGTGATAACGACAAGCCTTTCTTGATGCCTGTTGAAGACGTCTTCACCATTACTGGTCGTGGTACTGTTGCTTCTGGTCGTATCGATCGTGGTACTATCAAGGTCGGCGATGAAGTTGAAATCGTTGGTCTTAAGGAAGAAGTTCTTAAGAGTACTGTTACTGGTTTGGAAATGTTCCGTAAGACTTTGGAATTTGGTGAAGCCGGCGATAACGTTGGTGTCTTGCTTCGTGGTATTAACCGTGATCAAGTTGTTCGTGGCCAAGTTCTTGCAAAGCCAGGTTCGATCCAAACCCACAGTAAGTTCAAGGGTGAAGTTTATATCCTTTCTAAAGAAGAAGGTGGCCGTCATACGCCATTCTTCTCAAACTACCGTCCACAATTCTACTTCCACACCACTGATATCACTGGTGTTATTGAATTGCCTGATGGTGTAGAAATGGTTATGCCTGGCGATAACGTCACTTTCGAAGTTGACTTGATCGCTCCAGCTGCCATTGAAAAGGGTACTAAGTTTACTGTTCGTGAAGGTGGCCACACTGTTGGTGCCGGTGTTGTTTCAGAAATCATGGACTAATACCTACCTAAATGAACATAAAAAGTCCGAGAAGGTTACCTTTTCGGACTTTTTTATTTGAATGAATGACCGTTTAAAGCTTTTTGAAAGTTTATTCAAAGTAAAATAAATTGATGCTAAAATGGATGTCTTCCATACGTTGCAGTACACTCTGATGTTTACTTTTCAGCTTCCTTACGTTAAACTAAAGTCTGTACGCAATCTGAATATGATCGTATTCGAAGATATATTTAATTTCGGAGGGAATATAATGTCTGCAAAATGGGAAAAAAAGGACGCCACCAAAGGTGAATTAACCTTTGAAATTGGTGCCGACCAAATTAAAAAGGGCTTAGACCAAGCCTTCGCAAAGACCAAGAAGAACTTAGCTGTTCCTGGTTTCCGTAAGGGAAAGGTTCCACGTCAGATCTTTAACAAGATGTACGGCGAAGAAGCCCTTTATCAAGATGCTTTGAACATTGTTTTGCCTGATGCTTATGAGGCAGCAATCAAAGAAGCAGGTATCGAACCAGTTGATCAACCACAAGTTGACGTTGAATCCATGGAAAAGAACAAGCCATGGGTCTTAAAGGCCGTTGTTACTGTAAAGCCTGACGTTAAGCTGGGTGAATACAAAGACTTAAGCGTTACTAAGCAAAACACTCGTGTTTACCAAAAGGACATTGATGCTGAATTAGAGAGCCGTCGTCAATCACAAGCTGAATTAGTTCTGAAAGAAGACGAACCAGCTGCTAAGGGCGACACGGTTGTTATTGACTTTGACGGTTACGTTGATGGCAAGCAATTCGATGGTGGAAAAGCTGACAACTATTCACTCGAATTAGGTTCTAATTCATTCATCCCAGGCTTTGAAGACCAATTAGTTGGCCACAAGGCTGGTGAAGATGTTGATGTCAAGGTAACCTTCCCAGATGACTACCAAGCTGAAAACTTACAGGGCAAAGAAGCCACTTTCAAGACTACTATTCACGAAGTTAAGCAGAAGGAATTACCTGATCTTGATGATGAATTTGCCAAAGATGTTGATGAAGAAGTTGACAGCTTAGACGAATTAAAGGCTAAGATCAAGGACGAACTGAAGGAAAAGAAGGTTACAGCTGCTCACAATGCTATCGAAGACGAAGCAATTGGCGAAGCCGTTGATAACGCTGAAGTTCAAGAAATTCCTGAAGCAATGAAGGAAGAAGACATCCATCGTCAAATGGATCAATACTTGGCAAACATGCAACAACAAGGTATCGACCCTAAGACTTACTTCAAGTTAACTGGTACCAGCGAAGATGACTTACACAAACAATTTGCTGCTGATGCAGAACGTCGTGTAAAGACCAACTTAGTTTTGGAAGCCATTGTTGAAGCAGAAAAGATCAACCCTTCTGAAGACGATTTGAAGGCAGAAGTTAAGGACTTAGCCGGTCAATATGGTATGGAAGAAAGCGCTGTTCGTTCAGCACTTTCAGACGATATGCTTAAGCATGATATTGCCATTAAGAAGGCTGTTGACTTAATTACTGATTCAGCTAAGCAAGACAAGTCTAAAAAAGACGAAGAAAACGAAAAGAACGAAAAGTAGTTTTTAACGTTAGCATTGCACACAAAGGCCCTAAAGACGAGAATATTTGATTCTTGTTAGGGTCTTTGTTTGTGTATGCAGGATAATTAGAAAGCCTAAAAGCGGTATTTAACAGAAAACTATATCTGTCATAAAGCGTATTGCCACGCTGATTGTAGCGTATCTCTTTTGAGCTTTTCCTTTCCCACTACTATCTTTGTATGGTATAGTAGCAGTTGCGTTAAAGAAAAATATAATCGTAGAATTTAAAGAGGGGTGACTCTTAATTGTTTGAAAATACTGATACAACTGGCCCCGTAAATTGTTCTTTTTGTGGTAAGTCGCAGGATCAGGTTAAAAAAATTGTTGCTGGTCCCGGTGTCTATATCTGCAATGAATGTATCGATTTATGTAAAGAAATCATCGATGAGGAATTTAGTGAAGAGAGCTCACAAACTGTGTTTGATGTACCTACTCCACAGCAAATTGTTGATTCTTTGAATCAGTACGTTATTGGTCAAACTGAGGCTAAAAAGACGCTTTCAGTAGCCGTTTATAACCATTACAAGCGTGTGAACGAAATGGCCGCTAACAAAAATGATGGTCCTGAATTACAAAAGAGTAATATTACCATGATTGGACCTACAGGATCTGGTAAAACTTATCTGGCACAAACACTAGCTAAAATTTTGAACGTGCCATTTGCCATTGCTGATGCAACGACTTTGACGGAAGCTGGGTATGTTGGTGAAGATGTTGAAAACATCCTATTGAAGCTGCTACAGAACGCCGATTATGACGTTGAACGGGCTGAAAAGGGTATCATCTATATCGATGAAATTGATAAGATTGCTAAGAAAGCTGAAAACGTCTCGATTACTCGTGATGTTTCTGGTGAAGGTGTTCAACAAGCACTTTTGAAGATTCTTGAAGGTACCATTGCTAACGTGCCGCCGCAGGGTGGTCGTAAGCATCCACAACAGGAGTTTATTCAGATCGATACCACAAACATTTTGTTTATTGTGGGTGGTGCCTTTGATGGGATTGAGACCATCGTTAAAAACCGTCTTGGTGATAAGACCATTGGTTTTGGTGCGGACTCAACTCACCAACCAATTGATAAATCAGAAAGCTTGATGCAGCGTGTTGTTCCTGAAGATATGCTGGAATTTGGTTTAATTCCTGAATTTATCGGTCGTTTACCAATCTTGACAGCCTTAGAGAAGCTCTCTGAGGACGATTTGGTTCGAATCCTAACGGAGCCCAAGAACGCTCTGGTTAAGCAGTATCAGCGATTAATCTCGCTTGATGGTGTTGAGCTGGACTTCGAAGACAAAGCTTTACGGGAAATGGCTAAGTTGGCGTTGAAACGTAATACTGGTGCACGTGGTCTTCGGTCAATTATTGAAGATGTTATGCGTGATATTATGTTTGAATTGCCAAGTCGAGATGATGTTGCGAAGGTCATCGTTACGGGTGATACTGTAAAAGATCATCAAGAACCTGAGCTCATCTTAAAGGATCAAAAAGCTTCTTAAGCAGCTGATCCGCAACTAATGTCAGCCGACATTTACGCCGTATGTTCCGCGTTATGGGACATACGGCTTTTATTTGGTCAAGGGCTGAACGGGAGGTAACAATGGAAGTACACAATGTTGAACTGGTGATGAGTGCGGTTGATCCCAAACAGTATCCTAAAACAGGTCAGCCTGAAATTGCGTTAGTTGGCCGGTCAAACGTTGGTAAGTCGTCGTTGACAAACGTATTGATCAACCGGAACAGTTATGCCAGAACGTCTAGTCAACCAGGGAAAACTCAGACGTTAAACTTTTATCACGTAGAAGACAAGCTTTATTTCGTGGATGTTCCTGGTTATGGCTATGCAAAAGTATCTCGAACAGAGCGAGAAAAGTGGGGCGAAATGATCGAAACTTACCTCACTTCTAGGGATACCTTACGAGGTGTCGTTTCACTGGTTGATGGCCGTCATGCGCCTACAAGTGACGATCAAACGATGTACACTTGGCTGAGCTACTATGAAATTCCAACCCTAGTGGTAGCAACTAAAATGGATAAAATTCCTGGAGCTAAGTGGAACAAACAGCTCAGCCTCGTGAAAAAGACGTTACAGATTCGTCCCGAAGACGATTTACTGCCTTTCTCTGCGCAAACCAAGTCAGGTAAGGACGAAGTATGGCAGTGGATCGAACAACATGCGTTTGGGGGAAAATCATAATGGAATTTAATGAGTATCAAAAAGCTGCTAACCGGACCCTTTTCGGCAGCGAACAAGTGTTGACTAATTGTGCCTTGGGTCTTTCCAGTGAAACAGGGCAAGTTGTCGATTTAGTTAAACAGTATACTTTTCAAGGAGAGTCACTTGATAAGCAGCAGCTGGTAAAAGAAATGGGCGATGTACTTTGGTACTTGTCACAAGTTGCTGAGTGGGCAGATATTCCCTTTGAGGACGTCGCAAATGGTAATATTGAACGCTTGAATAAGCGGTACCCAGATTCACCTAATAATCATTAATTAATAAAAGCTCGCAAATCAGTTGATTCATTAACTGGTTTGCGAGCTTTTTAAAATTTTTTTATGAATGCTACATTTAGGTGAAAAGGGCTTAATACATACTGTTCTGGCACTAAAGTCAGTCATAAATAATGTATATTAACTGTAATACTGGCTATTTTTATGTATAAATAATAAAAAACACTTGCATTTACTGAATACAGGTGTTAATCTCGTATCATTAAGTTAAAAGAAGAAATGAGAGGGCGTTCACATGACAAATAACAAAAAAGTAGTATTAGCATATTCTGGCGGACTAGATACTTCCGTGGCAATTCCTTGGTTGAAAGATAAGGGCTATGATGTTATTGCTTGCTGCATCAACGTTGGTGAAGGTAAGGATCTAGATTTCATCAAGCAAAAAGCACTGAATGTTGGTGCTGTTAAAGTTTATGTGATCGATGCGCTTGAAGAATTTGCTGAAGATTATGCAATGGTCGCATTACAGGGTAATACTTACTATGAAGGTGAGTATCCGTTGATTTCAGCACTTTCACGGCCTTTAATCAGTAAAAAGTTGGTTGAAGTTGCACAAGAGGAAAATGCGCAAGCAGTTGCCCATGGCTGTACCGGTAAAGGTAACGACCAAGTTCGGTTCGAAGTTGCCATCCACGCATTGAACCCAGGACTAGAAGTATTAAGTCCAGTTCGGGACTGGCACTGGTCACGGGAAGAAGAAATTGATTATGCTAAGAAGCACAACATTCCAATTCCAATTGATTTAGACTCGCCATACTCAATCGATGCCAATATTTGGGGCCGTGCTAACGAAGCCGGTGTGTTGGAAGATCCATGGGTAAGTGCACCAGAAGATGCTTATGCATTGACCAACCCAATTGATAAAACACCGGATACGCCAACAGATATTGAGATTACCTTTGTTAAAGGGGTCCCAACGAAGTTAAACGGGAAGTCAATGCAGCTAGCTGATTTAATTCAAAAGCTCAATAAAATTGCGGGCGAGCATGGTGTTGGCCGGATCGACCACATTGAAAACCGGCTGGTCGGTATCAAGTCTCGTGAAGTATACGAAGCACCAGCTGCTACCGTCTTGATGAAGGCCCACAAACAGTTGGAAGATTTAACTTTTGAACGGGATTTAGCTCATTTTAAGCCAGTGATTGAAAAACAATTAAGCGAAATGATCTATAACGCGCTTTGGTTCTCACCATTAATGGATGCCTTACTTGCTTTCTTGAAGAAGAGTCAAGAAGTTGTTAACGGTGTGATCAAGGTTGAATTATTCAAGGGCAACGTGATCACCTTAGGCCGGAAGTCAGACAGTTCATTATATGACAAGGACTTAGCTACCTATACCGCTTCTGATTCATTTGACCAAGAAGCAGCTAAGGGCTTCATCAAGCTCTGGGGCTTACCAACTACGGTTTACTCACAAGTCAAGATGAAGAACCAGCAGTCAGCATTCGTTAACGCAGTGACCAAGAACACCAAGAGTAAGGTAAAGGTAGCTGTGAAATCAGAGAAGAAGCATCAAACGGAGGCGACAAAGTAATGGCAACCAAAAAGCTCTGGGGTGGCCGGTTTCAAGAGCAGGCGGCCGCTTGGGTCGATGCTTTTGGGGCTTCCATTTCCTTTGATCAATTAATGGCTGAAGAAGATATTGAAGGTTCTTTAGCCCACGTTAAAATGTTACAAAAAACTGGAATCGTTCCTTCTGATGATTGTGATCAGATCATTGCTGGACTGGAAAGCATTCAAAAAGATCTGGAAGCCGGTACGTTAACTTTTACCGTTGAAAACGAAGATATTCATATGAATATTGAAAGTATTTTGACGGATCGTATCGGTCCTGTGGCAGGTAAACTGCATACTGCTCGATCACGTAACGATCAAGTTGCAACGGACTTCCATCTGTACTTGAAGAAACGGTTACCAAAGATTATTGATGAAATTACGACGGTACAAAAAACGCTGATCAGCTTGGCTGAAAAGAACCTTGAGACGATCATGCCAGGCTACACGCATTTGCAGCACGCACAGCCGATTTCATACGGTCATTACTTGATGGCCTATTACCAAATGTTTAAGCGTGACAAGGAACGGTTTACGTTTAATGAAGTGCATACGGATATTTCACCGCTGGGAGCTGCTGCGTTAGCTGGTACGACCTTTCCAATCGATCGTCAGATGACGGCAAAAACGTTAGGTTTCAGCAAGGTTTACGCTAATTCATTAGATGCGGTTTCAGACCGTGATTTTGCGTTGGAATTTCTCAGTAACAGTTCAATCTTAATGATGCACCTGTCTCGATTCTGCGAAGAACTTAGTATGTGGGTCAGCCATGAATTTCAGTACTTAGAATTATCGGATGCTTATACCACCGGTAGTTCGATCATGCCACAGAAGAAGAATCCAGATATGGCGGAGTTGATTCGTGGTAAGAGCGGCCGGGTATACGGCCACTTGATGGGGTTATTAGCCACGATGAAGTCATTGCCGCTGGCCTACAATAAGGATCTGCAAGAAGATAAGGAGGGAGTCTTCGATACAGTCAAAACCTTATTACCAGCATTACGAGTCTTCAACGGAATGCTTTCAACGGTAACTGTTAAGGCCGACAACATGAAGGCCGCAACGGAAAATGACTTTTCGAACGCGACGGAATTAGCGGATTATTTGGCAACTAAAGGGGTGCCTTTTAGAGAAGCGCATGGCATTGTGGGGCAGTTAGTTTTGAAGGGTATTCAGACCCATCAGAACTTACAAGATATGTCATTAAGCGAGTTAAAGAAGGCATCGCCCAAGATCGAAGAAGACGTTTATAACGATTTGAAGTCAGAAGTTGCGGTTGAACGCCGTCATTCTGAAGGCGGAACTGGTTTTGATCAGGTTCGTAAACAAATCAAACAGGCCAAAAAAGAAATTGATGCATAAAAAAATGACACCCAGAGGGGTGCCATTTTTTGTTATTTATGATAGTCGCGATGCTCTTTAATTAAAGCCTTAGCCTTTTTAGTCGCATCTTTTTGTTCGTCGTGTTTTAAAAACTTGTCACGTTTTTCATCTTTGATATCGGCTTCGGCAAATTTACCGAACATTGCGTCGAGGTCATTTTGACGTTTTACTTTCAATCCCATGATGCAGTCAACTCCTTCATTGGGCTTAGTTTATCATGGAGAAAGGGGGAAAGCAAGAAAGGTGGAAGAAGGTGTGCGGTAAGAGCGGTGTGTTAAACGGCGGCCAAACAGTTCCAATTTAAGTGGATTCTTTCAATCAGATGCATAATATATATAAAAGTGTATATAACGCAAAAAGCAACTTTATTTTGTATAAACGAGACTTTTTTCCGTTTTTTATTGCATAAAGAATGATTTGGGTGTAATGTAGGAGTTACTTAAATTTAGAGAGGAAGTTAGGGTGAATGAAAGCCAAGGGGAGAAACATATTACTCACTATCGTGACACTGTGTTTGTCATTATTCGTTTTATTTACAGTTCAACCAACGCACCATACCACCGCGTATGCAGCGGATGATTCACTTCAAAAAATTAAGGATCGGGGCAAAATCGTTATGGCGACCTCGCCAGATTACCCGCCTTATGAATTCCAAGTCAGCAAAAATGGGAAATCCAGAATTGTTGGTATGGATGTTGATATCATGAAACAGGTTGCCAAGGATCTAGGCGTTAAACTTGAAATCAAGTCCATGTCATATGATTCAGTTTTGGTAGCCGTTGAAACTGGTAAAGCTGACGTGGCCATGAGTGGGATCAACCCAACTGCTAAGCGGCGTCAAAGTGTTGATTTTTCTGAAATTTACTACAATGGTGGTCAAAGTTTCCTGATCAATAAGACCGATGTTGGTAAATATAAGAATAAAGCTGCGTTAGCTCACAAGAAGATTGGTGCCCAGACAGGGACGCTGCAATATAATTTAGCTAAATCCAAGATTCCTGGAGCAACAGTTAAGGGAATGGACAAGAACACCGACCTTGTACTGGCACTAAAGACTCACAAAATCGATGCGCTTGGTATTGAAACGCCATCAGCTGAAGCTTACGTTAAGAACGACCATGATTTGGCAATGATCAAATCCGGTTATCATTTGAATAAGAACGAAACTGGTTCCGCGATGGCCTTTAGAAAGGGTTCCGGTACTTTAGCGGCAGCTGTTAACAAGAGTATTGATAAGATCAAGGCAAAGCACTTGACGACTCAGTACTTGGCTGATGCAGGGAAGTATATGAAGGTTAACACTGTCAATACCTCAATGATCCACTACTGGACTTACTTTGCTAAAGGGATTGAATATACCTTATTGATCTCAGCTATTTCAGTCGTTTTTGGGGTTTTGCTGGGAACTATCTTAGCTTTGATGCGGTTTAGCAAGAGCAAGCTGCTTAAGGCAATTTCGGTGGCGTACGTCGAATTCGTTCGTGGGACCCCATTGATGGTTCAAGTGATGTTTGTTTACTTTGGTGTTGGAATCATTATCAATCTGCCAGCGTTATTATCAGGTATCATTGCCGTGTCGCTGAACAGTGGTGCTTATGTCGAGGAAATTATCCGTGGTGGTATTAACTCGGTTGATAAAGGACAGACCGAAGCTTCAGCTAGTCTAGGGTTAGCTAAGGGTGATACCATGCGTTTTGTGGTCTTACCTCAAGCATTGAAGAATATTTGGCCAGCACTTGGTAACGAATTTGTTTCACTGGTTAAGGAAAGTTCAATTGTTTCCATCATCGGTGTCACTGATTTGATTTACCAGTTAAACATTGTGCGTGCCGATACTTATCGTGGGGTTATGCCAGTGTTCATCGCAATGTGCATTTACTTCGTGATGACGTTTATTTTAACGAGAATTCTAAACTACTTCGAGGGGAGAATGAAACATGCAAGATAAACCATTAGTTGAAGTTAAAAAGCTTCAAAAAAACTATGGCGAAACCGAAGTCCTAAAAGAAATTGATGGAACGGTTATGCCTGGTCAGGTGATTTGTGTGATTGGCCCTTCAGGTTCCGGTAAAAGTACGTTCTTACGCTGCTTGAACATGTTGGAAAAGCCAACGGCAGGTCAGGTATTATTTGAAGGAAAAGACACGCAAAAATTTTCTGAAGAAGAATTAACCACCTTACGTGAACGGATGGGGATGGTATTTCAAAGCTTCAATTTATTCCCTAACTTGACGGTTCTTGATAACTTGAAATTAGCACCAATTCGGGTTAAAAAGATGTCTGATAAGGATGCTGAAGAAAAGGCAATGAGTCTGCTTAAACGGGTTGGTTTGGAAGAAAAAGCCAACGTTTATCCAAGCAGCCTATCAGGTGGGCAAGCTCAACGTGTGGCGATTGCTAGAGCCTTAGCAATGGATCCGGAGATGTTGCTGTTTGACGAACCAACCAGTGCGTTGGATCCTGAAATGGTCGGTGAAGTGCTGTCTGTTATGAAGGAACTGGCTGAAGATGGCATGACCATGGTGGTTGTTACTCACGAAATGGGCTTTGCCAGAGAAGTTGCCAATGAGGTTTGGTTTATGGCTGACGGCTACATTTTGGAAAAGAATAAGCCAAATGAGATGTTCGAACACCCGCAAAATCCACGGGCTAAGGACTTTATTAGCAAGATTATCAACAGCTAATTTAGATAGTGATGCATAAAACACCATGATTCGATTTTTGAATCATGGTGTTTTTGTGTGTTACGGTCAAATGGTTAGTTAGACCGGTAAAAGCAGGTAGCTTGCCCCAAACACTTATTCGGGGTTATAATGAAACGTCGAAACTGGGGAAGCTCGAGATAGCTGTATCCCAGAGAATGAAGCGGAAGGAGGTCGTCTCTTTGGCCACCGAATATCTAGAACATAAATTAGCACTTTTGCCTGACATGCCTGGTATTTATATGATGAAAAATATCAATGGGCACATCATTTACGTTGGCAAGGCAAAAAACTTGAAGAACCGCGTCCGGTCCTATTTTAAAAGCAGTCATGAAGGGAAAACAGCACGATTAGTTTCGGAAATTGCTGATTTTGAAACCATTGTGACTTCCACTGATAAAGAAGCGTTTTTGCTTGAAATTACGATGATTCAAAAGCATCAGCCGCATTACAATATCAAGTTAAAACAGGGGACAGGCTATCCCTACATTAAGATTACCAATGAACGCGACCCTACTATGCAGATCGTCAGTTCGATTCGTAAAGACGGGGCGTATTACTTTGGTCCGTATCCCAACGTCTACGCTGCTGAAGAAACCTTGCATTTTCTGCAGAAGGTTTATCCGTTGCGTCGCTGCAACGGCTTCCAGAACCGGCCGTGCCTGTATTATCACATGGGGCAATGTTTAGGGGCCTGCTTTAAAGAAGTACCAAAAGAACAATATGATAAACAGATTGAACGTATCAAGTCCTTCTTAAATGGCAATGTAGCCACTGTCAAACGGCATCTAAATGCCCAGATGAAGAAGGCTTCAGATAACCTGGAGTTTGAGCGGGCTGCTGAGATTCGTGATCAGATGCATTACATCGAAGTCACGGTTGAAAAGCAAAAAATCATTTCCAATGACCAAACACCGCGGGACATTTTTAATTTTTATCTGGATAAGGGCTGGTTGTCGGTTCAGGTTTTCTTCATTCGTCAAGCACGATTGATTAAACGTGAAAAACGGCTATTTCCAATCGTGAACGATGAAATTGAAGAAATGACCAGTTTTATTATTCAGTTTTACCACCGGAAAAATAGTGTTTTTCCAAAGGAAATCTTGGTACCCGAAAGTTTGCCGAAGGATATTTTGGAAGAGATGCTGCCAATGCCGGTTAGAACGCCGCAGCGTGGTGAAAAACGGGCACTGCTTGAGATGGCTGGAAAGAACGCTCGGTTAGTGCTGGAGGAAAAGTTTCGGTTGCTGGAGCTTGATGAGCAAAAGACCACTGGTGCTATGAAAGAGATCACGGATGCGCTGGGGATTGCGCCAGGGCATAAAATTGAGGCCTTTGACCACTCCCATATTCAAGGAGCAGATTTGGTCTCGGCCATGGTCGTTTTTGTAGATGGGCAGCCGAATAAAAGCTTGTATCGCAAATATAAGCTAAAAACGGTGCATCATGCAGATGAAGCTGCTAGTACCCGTGAAGTTATTCGACGGCGTTACACGCGGCTATTGAAGGAACATGAGGCAATGCCTGATTTGGTACTTATGGATGGTGGTGCCATTCAGCTGGAAGCAGCTAAAGACGTATTGGAAAACGAATTAGGGCTTGAAATCCCAGTGGCTGCAATGGTTAAAAACGATAAGCATAAGACGGCTGATTTATTATCAGAGGTCAACGACACACCGTTGCATCTTGATCCGAAATCGCAGGGCTTCTATCTGCTCCAGCGGATTCAAGACGAAGTTCACCGGTTTGCCATCACCTTTCACCGGAAAGTTCACGCAAAGAACTCGCTGAGCTCACGCTTGGACGATATTAACGGAGTTGGTCCCAAAACCAGAAATAAGTTGCTGCGGAAGTTTGGCTCAATGAAAAAGATTGCTGCTGCAACTCCAGAGGAACTGCATGAACTGGGTATTTCTAAGTCGGTGGCCGATACTATCCACCTGACTTTAGCCAAAACAACGGAGACTAGCTAGCGCAAACTTAAAAAAGTTTCAATAAACGGTGGTAATTTAACGGTATTCATTAGATAATAGCAAGGTTAGGAATGTCCGAATGAAATGGAATAATGGAGAAATGCTATGTTTGTAGATCACGTTACAATAAATGTTAAGGCCGGAAATGGTGGCAACGGAATGGTTGCTTTCCGGCGAGAAAAGTATGAGCCCAATGGTGGACCAGCCGGCGGCGATGGTGGCCGCGGCGGCAGCGTTGTGTTCAAAGTAAGTACGGGGCTTCGTACCCTGATGGATTTTCGTTATAACCAAAAGTTTAAGGCCGACCATGGTCAAAATGGCGGTATTAAAGGAATGACAGGCCGCGGTGCGGAAGATCGGGTCATTTTGGTTCCCGAAGGCACAACGGTGATTGATGATGAAACTAACATGGTGATTGCTGATTTAGTTGAGCCAGATGATCAATTGGTTGTCGCTCATGGCGGCCGTGGCGGACGTGGTAACGTCCACTTTGCGACACCGAAGAACCCCGCACCGGAATTAGCTGAAAATGGTGCTCCTGGAGAAGAGCGCCGCGTTCGCTTGGAATTAAAATTGTTGGCGGATGTTGGTCTAATTGGCTTTCCATCAGTTGGAAAGTCGACCTTGCTGTCAGCCATCACCAGTGCTAAACCGAAGATTGGCGAATATCATTTTACGACCCTTACCCCTAATTTAGGGATGGTTAAGTTGAGTGATGGCCGTGATTTTGCGGTGGCCGATCTACCCGGTTTGATTGAGGGTGCTGCTGACGGCGTTGGTCTTGGAATTGAGTTCTTGAAGCACATTGAGCGGACGAGGGTACTGCTGCATTTAATTGATGTCAGTGGGTTCGAAGACCGTGATCCGTACGATGACTTTTTGAAGATCAACGCTGAATTAAAGAAGTATGATCCAGATTTATTGAAACGGCCTCAGATTGTCGTGGCAACAAAGATGGATCTGCCAGATTCAGCGGATAATTTAGTTACATTGAAAGAGAAGCTGGCAAAAGACACCACGTTAGCAACACCGCCAGTTGTTATGGCTATTTCTAGCGTAACGCATGAAGGATTAACACCGCTGATTCAAAAGACGGTTGAGATTCTTGATCAGACACCTGCATTCCCAGTTAAGGGTGTGGATGATCTTCAGAAGATGCTGATTACGGATGAACAGCCAGCTGATTCGGACGACTTTGACATTAACCGTGACGAAGATGGCACTTGGGTATTAACCGGTGCCAAGTTAGAGCGACTATTCCAGATGACCAACATGGATCACGAAGAAAGTACGCTGCGTTTTGCACGGCAACTGCGAGGTATGGGAGTTGATGACGCTTTGAGAGAAAAGGGTGCTCATAACGGTGATTTAGTTCAAATCGATGACTTTACCTTTGAATTTGTGGAATAGAATTTTTAAGTTTAACTTAAGAGATGAAACGAGGGAGAATCGATGCAACACGCAGGGAGTAAACGGCTTAAGCATAGCCGTTATATTTCTGGGTTTGACGGAATCCGGACTATTGCGGTGATTGGTGTGATTGTCTATCACCTATTGCCTTATAGCTTGCAGGGGGGCTATTTAGGCGTTCCAATATTCTTTGTGGTGTCTGGTTATTTAATTACTGATCTGCTATTACAGGAATACGAACAAAATGGAAAAATCGATATCGCCAGTTTTTATGTTCGACGAATGAAACGGCTTTATCCAGCGTTAGTTACAATGGTACTGACGACGGCAGCGTATATCACCTTGTTTCAGCGTTCGCTATTTGTCAGCTTGAAGGCCATTATTAGTACTAATTTACTTTACGTGTACAACTGGTGGGAAATTGGCCATGGGCAGTCATACTTTGACCGGTTCAATGGTGAGTCACCATTTACACACCTCTGGTCGCTTTCAATTGAAGGCCAGTTTTATTTATTCTGGCCGGCTATCTTAGTGATACTGTTGTTTATTTTTAAGGAACGAAAGTCAATTTTCTACCTTGTTTTAAGTTTATCGGTGATGTCAGCAATTTGGATGGGATACTTGTATACCGGTACCGCAATGACCAACCGGGTTTATTACGGTACTGATACACGGATGTTTGCCATTTTGTTTGGTGTTGCGTTGGCCTTCGTTTGGCCAGCTACTAAGCTGAAGAGTGAACTGGACAGTCAAGCCAAGTGGCTTTTAAATGGTGCTGGAATCGTTAGTTTGTTAATTTTGATCACGATGTTTTTCACGATGTCAGGTCAGTCAAGTTTGACGTACCATGGCGGCATGTTCCTGTTTACATTTTTGTCGACTATTCTGGTAGCTACTGTAGCTCATCCAGCCGGCTTTATGAATCAACTGTTTACTAACCGAGTCTTTGATTGGGTGGGGAAGCGCAGCTATGGCATTTACTTGTACCAGTTTCCAATCATGATTTTTTACGAAGCTAAAGTAACTAATATTGCTGCCCATCCGGTGTTAAATGCGCTGGTGGAAACCATTTTAATTTTGATCACTAGTGATCTATCCTACCGGTACTTGGAGCGGCCGTTACGCCATTACAATTATGGTCAGCTGCCAGCCTTGGTGAAGCAGTTTTTCAAGAATCCGAAGGCTTTTGGCAAGCACCGTTATGCGGTGATTCCAGCCGTTTTGGTTACGGTTGTAGCGCTGTTTGGGGCTGCAACTTCCCCAACGCATTCGGAAGCCAATGACTCAGCGCTGCAAACTAATATTAAGCATAATCAAAAACAGGATGCTTCTTCTAACAAAGCAGCCTTAAAGAAACAGCGAGCAGCTGCCAAAAAGGCTGCGGCTGAGAAAAAACGCGAAGAAACTTGGAGAAAAGTTAAGTTAACTGCCCATCAAAAAGAACTCGTTAGGGCCTATGGCTTAACTAAGCGTCAGTATGTCCAGGCTAAGAATCTGTCTGTGACTGCTATTGGGGATTCTGTCATGGTGGATGTGTCTAAAGATATTCGTCAGGTGATTCCGAACACCTATGTTTCGGCAGGCGTTGGGCGTCAAATCTGGCAAGCACCAAGGCAGATTGCATCCCTCAAATCACAGGGGGCTTTGGCGAACACAGTGGTTATTAATTTGGGTACTAACAGTCCAATGACTGATCACCAAATCGATCGAGTGATCCACATGGTCGGTCCAAAGCGCCACATCTTCTGGGTTAACACACACGTGCCAACCCGAAACTGGGAAACGTCCGTTAACACCACGATTGCAAAGGCCGCCAAGCGTTACCCAAACGTTGAATTAGTTGATTGGCATGATCTCAGTAAGAACCATAAGGAATGGTTCTACAATGATAATGTCCACCCTAATCCAACGGGGAACCGCAACTATACGCACTTATTAGTTCAGCGGTTGACTGATTCTGGAGCGTCTACAGAAAAATAATCAAAAACACCGTGTACAAACGCTTTGCGTCAGTACACGGTGTTTTATGTCGATTGCAAGGGTTAAAGCTTGATTATAAGTGCAGCTGGTGATTTTGAAACTAACTGACCGGAGTCGTTGAAACTGCCCGAGAATTTAACGTTTATCTGATTAACTTTAAAATTACTGGGGCCAATCAGAATCATTCCGGAGAAGGTCTTGGCACTGTTTTTATTAAGGACTTGTCCGGCACTTGGGTCACTGATTCCATTAGAAGCAATGGGTCTTGAACCGTTAAGAGTGACCCGTTGAATACCGTCAATTTTAACCGGATGGTCGGAAGTGTTTTTAACTGTAAATTTAATCTGCAGGGTTTGGTAAGGATTGGGAATTTGACCAATGTTAAAAGCCTGTTGAGCCATCTGCATAGCCCGTTTTGTTTTGGCATTATTATTAAAGCGCTTGACGTCAGTGACCTGATAACTTATTCCCTGACTTGCAGTTTGCTGATTTAGCCGCTTGTTTTGTGACAAGGTCAGTTTAGTGCCAGCTTGATCATAAGCAAACTGGCCAGGAAACGAAAGCAGCCCTGATTTTTGGTAGTTGTGGCTACTCTTTTCTGAACGTGGTACTTTATAGGGCTTCATAGTAGCTTGATCAGACACTGATTTTTCCGGTGTTTTGACTTGCTGGCTGGATGAGGTCTGCGAACCTGATTTAGCTGTTTTATTTGATTTTGCCTGGCTCCCGCAGCCGACTAGAATCATGCCAATTGTCAAAATGGCAGTTAGCATTAAATGCTTATGTGACATATTAAAGATCCTCCATTATTTAAATAGTAACCAGTGCTCCGATTGGCGAAATCCGTATAACCTGCTACCGTTAGACTTGAAAACGGTTAGTTGGTGATTGAAGTGAGTGGCATGCTGCCGAAATGAGCCAACAGTTAAAGGCGTTTGAGTGACGCCGTGCAGCAGCAGGTGATTTTCGGCAGTTGACATACCAGAGATGGGCGTTATTGGGTTAGTGTCGAAACCCAGCTTCAAGTTAGGGCCTAACTGGTGCACTAATGTGATAAGCTCTCCTAGACGCAAATTTTTCACTTCCTCTAATCTTAATTATACATTATCTTTGACAACAATTGCGCAACGTGTCACTTTAGTTTCCCCAAGCATAACATTCTGAATTTCAGTGAAATAATCAAACAATCACACCCTGAATCTGATACAATTATAGGGTTAGGAACCCTGATAAAAGGGACCAGATAACACCAGCTGAGATGTTCGGTGCAAGATAGATAGAAAAGGACGACAGATATGCAAATTGAATTTTTAGGTACCGGTGCTGGTTCCCCTGGAAAGTTTAGAAACGTCAGCAGCTTAGCATTACGGTTACTAGAAGAACGCAATTCCATCTGGCTGTTTGATGCCGGCGAAGGTACTCAGCAACAGATTTTAAGAACAACGATCAAACCGCGAAAAATCGATAAAATATTTATTACTCACCTGCATGGTGATCATATTTTCGGGTTGCCAGGCTTACTAAGTAGCCGCTCCTTTCAAGGTGGTAACGATAAGTTGACCATTTACGGTCCTAAAGGGATTCGTAATTTCGTACTAACAAGTTTGAAAGTTTCGGAAACCAAGTTGTCTTACTTCATCGAGTTTGTGGAATTAACCGGCGGCGGTGAAATCTTCCATGACGATAAATTTACGGTGTACGCTGAACATTTAGATCATAAGATTGAAACGTTCGGGTATCGGGTTGTAGAACGCGATCATCCCGGTGAGTTAATGGTTGACAAGCTTCACGAGGACAACGTTCCTTCTGGGCCAGTATACGGTCAGCTTAAAGCTGGTAAAACCGTTACTTTAGAGGATGGTAGAAAAATTAATGGTCAGGACTATATTGGGCATGCTCAAAAGGGGCGGATTGTTGCTATCTTAGGTGATACGCGCAAAACCGCTAATAGTTACAAATTAGCCGAAAATGCAGATGTATTAGTTCATGAAAGTACGTTTGCTAAGGACGAAGCGGCAATGGCTCATAGTTACTACCATTCAACTAACGTGCAGGCAGCCAACATTGCTAAAACTTCGCATGTCGGTCAGCTATTATTGAATCATATTTCTGCTCGGTATAATGGGAAGCTCGCCCATGATTTAGAAAAGCAGGCGCAAGCGGTCTTCAGTAATACAAAAGTGGTGAAGGATTTTGATGTAGTTGATATCCCGTTTGATAAGGAACGGGAATAGGAGGACTCTTCAATGAAACGTCAAGGAAAAGTGATCATTGCCATTTTAATTGTGATTTTAATCGCAATTTTTTCGGTGATGAATACGGAGTCGATTCCGATTCATTTCGGGTTTACAACCGTTTCGTGGCCACTAGTATTGATTTTACTAGTTGCTGTGTTCTTGGGGGCACTTTTAATGTTCCTTTTTGCGACAATTTCCAATTATCACAATAAGAAAACCATTAAGCATCAGACGAGTCGCATTCAAGCTTTGGAGACTCGCCTGGATGAAACCCAAACGGTGAAAACTCATTCAGTTAACGCCGGTGAGGTGAAGAAAAAACAACCAGAAGCAAAGGATGATGTTCATGATTGAACCACATTATGATTGGCAAATAAAAAACGTGGATCGTCCCAGTGATGAAGCAACGCAGCTGGCTGATGCATTGTCTATTGAACCAATGGTGGGTCAAATTTTACTGAACCGTGGTTACGATTCTAAGGAGAAAGCTGAACAGTTCCTTCAACCTGATCTTTCTCAGATGCATGATCCAATGGCGATGCACGACATGCAAAAGGGCGTGGAACGGATTCAAAGTGCAGTGGCGAATGGTGATCACATCACGATTTACGGTGACTATGATGCGGATGGTGTGACTAGCACTTCGATTCTATATGAAACGTTAGATCAAATCGGTGCTAACGTTGATTACTTTATTCCCAATCGTTTTGTTGATGGTTACGGTCCTAACGTCGCAGCGTTCGAGCGTTTGATTAAGGACGGCACCCAGCTGATTGTTACCGTGGATAATGGGGTTGCTGGTAATGATGCCATTGCTCGCGCCAATGAACTTGGCTGTGATGTAGTCGTTACCGATCACCATGAACTGCCGGCTAAGCTGCCTGATGCTTACGCAATTATTCACCCGCGTCATCCTGAGGCTCAGTATCCCTTTGGTGGTTTATCTGGTGCTGGAGTGGCCTTTAAGGTGGCAACAGCACTATTAGACGAAGTCCCGCAGGAAATGCTGGACCTTGCAGCCATTGGTACGGTTGCTGACTTGGTACCGCTGGTTGATGAAAACCGAGTATTGGTTACAGCTGGCTTACAGCTGCTTTCTCAAACGGATCGGCTGGGCCTAGTTGCCCTCATTAAGGAAGCTGGCATTGACCCAGACCGACTTGATGAACAGTCGATTGGATTTGGAATCGCACCTCGGTTGAATGCACTGGGGCGTTTAGATGATGCTGCACCAGCCGTTGAGTTACTGACAACTTTGGATGAAGATCGGGCTGAGAAGCTTGCAGCATTGACTGAAAAGCAAAATAAGTATCGACAAAAGTTAGTGGCTGATATTAGTGAAGTGGCACTTGCTCAAGCTCAGGATGAAAATCATCGCGATCACCCAACCATGCTGATTACCGGCAAGGGCTGGCATGAAGGCGTACTTGGAATCGTGGCTAGTAAGGTAGTTGAGGTTACTGGCAAGCCGACCGTCGTGCTGGACGTTAATTCGGAAAACGGTACAGCGAAGGGCTCAGGCCGCAGCGTATCCGGGTTTAACCTGTTCGATGCTTTCGATGGTCAGCGTGACCTGCTGGTTAATTTTGGTGGTCATGCTGCTGCGGTTGGGATGACGGCAAAAGCTGATCAATTAGACCAATTACAAGCCGGTTTTGATCAGGCCGCTGTAGATCAAAAGTTAGCTGATCAGCCTAAGACGCAACTAACGGTGGCTTCTGAGATGCCGGTTGGTGATGTTTCGGAAGATTTGTACCAGCAACTCCGTCAGTTAGCACCGTTTGGGACTGATAATCCGGTTCCAATGTTTGCTTTTAAACCTAGTGCTGTTCAAAACGTCAAAGCGATTGGTGCTGATGGTAAACATTTGAAGTTTCAGTTAACCGACCAAAATCATCAGCTGAACGCCATTGATTTTGGAGCAGGTGAGCTGGCACCAGTTCTTCAGAGTGCACCGCAGCAGGTGAAAGTAGTGGGGCAGATTGACATCAACGTTTGGCAGGGCCGTACCTCAATGCAAGTTATGGTAAAGGACCTGGCAGTTGACGGATTAGTCATCAGTGATCAGCGAACGCAAAAGTTGCGTCAAGACATGTTCCAGGATGCAAACGCAACCTACGTTTTCTTTAATCAGCGACTTTATGAGAAACTTAAGCCGCAAATTCCCGCTACGGCTAATTCCTGGCTGCTGACGGACGCTAAACGACTTGGTAAGGTCCGTACACCAACTGTGTATTTAGTGGATTGTCCGGCTCAAATTGGCGATTTAAAGGTGGCTTTAAATGCTGTTCAGGCTGATCAAATTGTTGCTTATTTTTATTTAAAGGAAAGTCATTATCTTTTGGGGATGCCAGATCGCGCACAATATGCTAAACTGTTTAGGTTCGTTCAAACACATCATGACGTGGACGTCTCACATCGGCTGAATGAGCTGGCAAAGTATTTACAAATCGTTCCAACTCAGTTAGTCTTGATGTTGCAGATTTTTCGTGAGCTGGGTTTTGTGACTATTGCCAATGGTAAATTGAATGAGGTAGAACAACCAGCTCATCATCAGATCACAGACGCACCAAGTTACCAAAAACGACAACAGCAGATTGAAACTGAAAAACAACTATTGTATAGCGAAACGGCTGACTTTAAGTCTTTGTTGACCTCGCTAATTGCACAAGATTAAAGGAGTTGCTATTAAAAATGACAATGGATTTAAAGAATTACGTTGCGACGGTGCCAAATTATCCTGAACCCGGTGTAATGTTCCGTGATATTTCACCATTGATGTCAGATGGCAAGGCATACCGCTACGCAACTGACCTATTGGTGGACTACGCACGCAGTAAAAATGTGGATATGATCGTTGGACCTGAAGCACGTGGTTTCATTGTGGGCTGTCCTGTGGCATATGAACTTGGCATTGGTTTTGCACCGGCTCGCAAAGAGGGTAAGTTACCCCGTGCGACGGTCAAGGCAACGTATGATCTTGAATATGGTAAGTCAGCGCTCTATTTGCATAAGGATGCAATTAAACCCGGTCAACGTGTGTTGGTAACCGATGATTTATTGGCTACTGGGGGTACGATCAGTGCAACGATTGACTTGGTAGAAGAACTTGGCGGAATTGTCGTTGGAACTGCCTTTATTATCGAATTAAAGGATTTGCACGGTCGCGATAAGATCAAGGGTTACGATATCTTTAGTTTGATGGAATATTAAAAATTAAATTAACACACTAAATATTTATGACTAGTAGTTGCAAGTTTGGCTAGGTTTGTTATAATTATTTAGTGTGTTGTTATGGAGAGTTGGCAGAGTGGTAATGCACCGGACTCGAAATCCGGCGAACCGGCTAATACCGGCGCGCAGGTTCAAATCCTGTACTCTCCTTTAATTCATCCCAATAGCCCACAATGGTAATCTAAAAGGTTGCCGTTGTGGTTTTTTTATATTATCAGCATCCTAATGCTTCCAAATATTAAGGTGTTTTATCTAAGCTGGGAACTAAGCAAGCTCAAATCAGATCGATCTTGCTTAGTAACACGTCAGAAACCGCTAGAAATCAACCTTACTGTTGAGAAATAAAGCAACTTTTTGCTGTCCGGTATCAGTTGAGTGGGTGTAGATATCCATCGTCATTCTTATAGTTTCGTGACCCAGCAAGAGCTGCATATCTTTAGGTGTAATAGTTGGATTAGTTTCATACATCCAGGTAGCATACGTGTGCCTAAATCCATGCATGGTGATTCGTGGCAGTTTGACCTCCTTGATTAGCCGATCCAGAACTATACCAGGGCGATCGAATTGCATAACTCGGTTATGGTCAGCCGGACTGGGAAAAACTAATTGATCCAGATGAAAAGATCGACCGCCAATTAATGCATGCTGCGTGCTCCGCCACTGAGCAAGTATCTTGGCTGTCTTTGGGTCAAGAGGGACTTCCCGCACACTAGCTTTCGTCTTCGTTGGTCCCAGTACATATTCGTTCGTTTCCTCGTCATGAAACACAGAGTGTTTAACCGACAGACATTGGTTATGGAAGTCAACATCGCACCAACGCAAAGCAAGTAATTCACCACGGCGAAGGCCAGTCATGGCTACTGTCCGGTAAAAGGCAAGAATATCCAGTGGCTTATCATCAATAAACTTCATGAAGATTTCCAGTTGACCTGGCTCCCAAAAGTTTTCTTTCGATTTCCGAGTGGATGGTTTACCTTTTTTGGGGATAATAACGTGATCTACAGGGTTAACATCAATCGCACCCATAATCATTGCAAACTTGAAGACCCGGTTTAAATAGTCTACATAAGTTTTATAACGGACAATTTGTGCCGCCCAACGATTGATCTCTGTTTGAACTTGAGCAGGAGTAATTTCGCGGATTAGTTTTTTCCCAAACGGGGGGAGTATCCGCAAGTGGAACCACTGTTTTGTCTTTTGAGCAGTGGTTAAGCGGACAGTTGGCTCATAAGTTTTCCACCAGAGGTCAAATATTTGTTGGAAGGTTTCATTATGCTCCCGCTGCTCTTTAAAATAAGAACCATTATCAATCTGAACCTGCAGTTGGTTATAAGCTTCATCGGCAGCATCATAGCTCAAGAATCCAGACCGGCGAGTAGACGTTTGCTTACCGGTTAGGGGATTGATGCCCACATAAATCTGAAACCGATATTTGGTCTCTAGTTTGCCTGACTGTCTATTTTTAACCTTATAAGGTTTAATAGATGAGTTACGTCTTTTCGGCATATATCATCATCCTTTCTACATGTTATTGCCTTTATCAAATGTACGTTCTTTTTTGGTGTCAAATAAAAGCCCTCGTGGGCTAATATTCGGCATAATATATTAATAGCGATGCATAGTAAGGATACTTACATCATATTCTAGATGTAATTTATGGCTGTTAACGTATTTAACACCCATACCTTGTTCAGTCTTCCTTTTTGGTGCTAAAACGTAGTAGTGATTTTTAGATGCTTTTTTATAATAACGTTTTTCCCAACTACCGCCATAGCCCTTGTTACCATCGTAATAGCTTACAGAATATTTGTGCATTCTAAGAATTATCGTGTGACCATCGCCATAATATTTCCAATTATGACGGAAACGGGCGGGGATGGCCGTGGCAGCATGGGCTTCAACTGGTTGTGCTAATGCAGCACCAGCTGTACCTAAAGAAAGAGTAGTAATACCTAAAGTGACAAGTTTTCTAAAACGCATTAAAACCTGATCTCATTAAATGAATTCAGCTTTTATAGTCATCGGTATCTGGACTATGCATCAATATTTTGGAATTGCTTAAAATAGAAGTACCAGAAAGAACTATTTAACTATCTATAAAATGTATGTTCCATCGAATACGTTGTCAGTTTATGCCTATTAATGTAATGAAAAAGTGTGGAATCGGAAAATCCGTGACCTTTTAAACGATAGTAATTGTTGCCTGCATAAAGCCATTTAATATGAGTCATGGCTTTTTCACCGGCATATCGAATCGAGTGTCGATAAACATAAAGTTTTTGTCCGGTATATTTGCCGTGCCAGGTACCACGTAATTTAACTGGCAGTGAAGATGTGTGCCATGTTGCAGCACTGGCTTTTGTTTGTGTAAACGGTATGCTGACACCAAGTACTAAACCAGTAGCCCCTAATAATACATAGTTTCTTGGTTTCATTTTGAAATAGCTCCTAATCTATAGTCTTAAATTTTGCTGGTATCTGTCGTATCTATTTTTATCCATTTTCCACCAATATAACGGTAGTCAGTTAATAAGCTCTGACCTTTGCCGTGGAACCAAGTCCATTCATGAGCCTTAGGAGAAACATGGGATCCATATTTGAAAATCACTTTACTTGCTTGAGTGGGGCGATAATCAGACAAAGTTGCATGCGTTTTTGTATCATAGAAAGTATTATAGGAGATATCGCTTTTTGAAGTTGCTATCCGATAACCGTGGAAGGATTTATATTTTACAGAGCTTCTTTTACTAGTTACTTTGTGGGTTCCCATTTTGAACCAGCTGGAACTATTCCAAGCACGTTTAACTGTGTAAGTATACGTGTTGCCGGTGTTAAAGTGGCCTGATTGCAATACCCAGCTGTAGTTAACATCCCAGTGATTCATTTTGTAATGGGAACCTGAATGAGCGGTGTACTTTTTAACAACATGTTTACTATTGTTGTTAATTTTATAGACAGTGACATTTTGGGTGAGCGTGACCCAATGAGCGGACTTCCAATAAGATGCAAGCGCATGAGCATTTGTTTGTCCTAAACTCAGACCAGTACCCAATGCAAGGGTGGCTACGGCAAGCATTACATATTTTTTGAATTTCATTTTAGAATCTCCCCAATCCATTAATAATTAATTTAAATCGCTACCTAAATCATTGTCAGCCTTTGAAAATGCGCTAGAAAAGTCATTATATGTTCCTGTTGGGTTAGTAACAGTAGAGTACATGGTCTTCACATCTTGATACGTATTTTTGACATCATCAAAGCTGCTCTGTTTGTCCTTTGTCTTGAATCTTTGCATTAATTTGTAGTCTTCTTTAATATCCGATTTTTCTTTAAGAATCTTATCAACTTTTCCGTTGGCTGTGTATTTGTCAAAAACAGCTTGGGTGGCCTTATTGAAATCTGTATAATACTTACCGTTTACTTTTGCTCCTGCGTCCTCAAAAATTGCATCGTGCCAAGCAGTTTGAACGTCGTTCCCTAGATTCTCAAGATTTGTTCCTATCTTCTGTGATTGATCTATAAAGTCATCGTGGTATTCATTAAAGGATGCATTATTAGCTGCAATCGTTTCCTGACGCTTTACGGCCTCATGGTGAGCGTATGCTGCATATCCACCGCCTGAAACAACGATAATAACAATAAGCAAAGCAAGCCATAGCCATAAACGATTTTTGGGTTTTTGCTTTAAATTGGCAGTTGTGTTTTTAGATTGAGAGGGGTGATTTGCGTCTCCTGACGCCGACTGAACATTTTGACTAGCCACGGCATCAATTTTTGGTTGCGTAGCACCACAATAGGGGCAGAACTCTGAATCAATTGGTATTTCCTTGCCACATTTATTACAGAATCTCGTGTTCTCCATGGTTATATCTCCCAGCATAATTAGTTAGTTTATCAATGTGTAAAATGAAATTATTTCACAAATCTATTCTGATTCCATATAATTTTTCAGCCACATCAGCAAGGTCATAAAGGTACTTGTCATCGAGGCCATAATACTGTTGTAAATGTATGATATTTAGCTCTGACGGCCTTATATCCAGACAGCCTACATATTATTTGATCATCATCGCGAGGGCACCAACGTCTGCACGATGCTCTATTCGCGTACCCTCCATATAAACTGATTCTATTAACGGTTCAGCGTTTTCGTCCAATAGGCAGTGAATGAACTCATGATGTTTAACGAAGAGTTTGTTCCTTGCGTGCTCGTTAATAAACATCGTGCGGGTTAGTGGAACGGTATAACCATTAATGTTTTCCGGTAGGGATTCTGTATAATGCAAACTGATTTTGAAGTACTTAATAAAGGCGTCAATATCATATGAAATAAAAGTGTCGAGGTTGTTCATAGCCTCCTCTAAACTGTCAAAAATCATATTACTTCTCGTCCTTTTTATTTCCTTCGTCATCATATCCGCCAAACTTACGCAATCTATCTTGGCCTTCAGATGAATTGAGGTAAGTCGTCAATAATGCACGAATAGCATTACGGTCTTCATCTGATAGGGCATGATTACGAGATGTTAGCATAGCTTGCTGATCAACAATATCTTCAACATCAATGTGCTTGGGTGTAGATGATGTATCGTGTCCAAGCAGGTAGTCAGTTGAAACCCCAAACACGTCAGCTAATTGTTTTAATTCTGAACTACTAACTTTACGAACTCCATGTTCGATTTTATTCATTGTAACCTTGCTGGTATTTATTCTGTCAGCAAGGTCTTTTTGTGTCCAATCATGCGACTCTCTTAAATTTATGATTCTCTGTATAAGCTCATTGTCCATTTCTATTACACCCCCAAATAGGTTACCGATTTAACAACTTTAATATACCACTGTTACTGTAAAAGAAACGGATAATTACTAAAAAAGTAACAAAAGCTATTGACATTACTGAATTAGTAACATATCATGTAGTCATGGTTAATAAAACGTTAACCGATTGGAGGCGAAGCTAGTGCCAGAACTCAACCTTGCACTGATTAAGGAACGACGAGTACAACTTAAAATGACTCAACAAGATATGGCTAAGAGGCTTGGTATGAACAATAAAGCCGATTACAACCGTTATGAAAATGGTGTTTATTCCTTTGATGCGAAATACGTTCCTATCCTGCATAAGGTTTTGAAAATTTCATATAAAGATTTATTTACCCAAAAAGTTAATGAAATCGAAACTTAACATAAGGAGAAGTAATATGAAAAACCAAATTTTATCATTTAATTTTCAAGGCCATACTGTCAGAACTGCTGTGTTTAAAGGAAATCCATACTTCGTTGGTAAAGATGTTGCCAATGTTCTTGGATACGTCAATACAAACGATGCTTTAAATAAGCATGTTGATGTTGAGGACAAACTAATAGGGTCGCAAAACGCTACCCCATCGATAGTAGATTCAATGGGGCGGAAACAGTATCCAACCATGATTAAAGAGTCCGGTGTTTATTCATTAATATTCAGTTCCAAGTTACCAGCGGCTAAACAGTTTAAGCACTGGGTGACTAACGAAGTTCTTCCATCAATCCGCAAGGAGGGCGCTTATGTCACTCCTCAAACTGCGTTTGATTGGATGAGCCAACCGGATAACATGATCAAGTTCCTCGAACGGTACCGTGATGCTCAGCAAGAGAACCAACGCTTGCACGATGAGAACACGGTCATGCAGCCGAAAGCATTGTTTGCTGACGCAGTATCTGCTTCACACACAACGATATTGGTCGGTGAGCTGGCTAAGCTGCTTAAGCAAAACGGTATCGATATTGGTCAGAACCGATTGTTCGCTTGGATGAGAGCAAACGGCTACCTGATCCACCGCAAAGGAACTGACTGGAACATGCCAACGCAACGTTCAATGCAGCAGGGATTGTTCAAAGTTAAGGAGACTAGTATTGCCCATTCAAACGGCAGTGTGACGGTCAGCAAAACAGTCAAGGTAACTGGCAAAGGTCAGCAGTACTTCATCAATAAGTTTCTCAATGATGAATATTTAGATGCCTAGAAAGGAGCTTAACAATGAGCGAAGCAATTTTAACCTCAGATGTAATCAACAAGGTTGTGACACAGGTTGTTGAGCAAACGGTTAACCATACCGAAAAACGTTATCTGAAACTCCAAGAGGCTCCAAAGTATGCCAACGTCAGCGATGAAACGTTTAATTCATGGCGCAAGCAGGGATTGATTCCAATCACTGTAATCGGTGGTATCAAGCGAGTTGACCGTTACGATATCGACAAACTGTATCTCAAAAACAAGTTTGGCGAGATTTAGGGAGGTGATTCAAATGAACACGAACGACTATGTATTTTATGGAAGATGTTTGGTAGACGGTGCAATTGCACTGGTTGGTTTGGTAGTGGTCAGCGGAATTGGCTGGATGATTCACGAAGCCATCAAAGACCCAAAAGACTTTTTCGGGATTAAGTAAGGAGGCAACGTCCTCATGACAATTTATATTGCCATTATGATTTTAAACATCATTACTGCATTAGGAGTTTTAGGATTGTTATTTATCCAAATTAGGGAGTTGTGGAAATGAAAAAGCACGAAATAATTCATTATTACAAGCAAGGCGGTTTTAACCACTTCGTAAATGTATCAGTTGATGACAACTTATTTGCAGCAGTTACATTCACCGATTCTGAATTAAAGGTAATTCTACAAAAATATCCACTAGCAAAAGATAATCTTTTTGCACTAGTGGACGGGGTAGAAATAAAACTCAAAAGTTAGTGAGGAAAAAAGATGAACTATAAGGAACCAGGCAAATTACAACGAAAAATAGATAATATCGAAAGTTGGTGCCATCGACATGCAAATCTTATCGGATTGATTGTAGCCATTTTAGTATCATTGGCCACCAATTGGGTGTGTTGGCTAATATCGAAATAATAAGTGGAATTAAAGCACTTTTGGTGAGCCATCTAATTTGCTGATCATGGAACTTTTCAAAATAATGTTTGCCATCAGCTGTAATGGCAATTGCTAGTTGCTCAGGTTCCCCAAGGCCGTTCCACTTATCATCATAAGCAACTGTTGTAGCTAAATTGAAGCCAACAAAACGATCCCAGTAATAATTCCCGGTTAAACTACTCGTTCTGGGCTGCGTGAATTTCACCGCTCCACATGGATCCTTTGAACATTGCTTAATTAGTTTCTTAAATTCGGAACGTTCTTTATGAGTTAGTTCTGGAAATTCATCGTCCATTATTCACTCTCCTTTGGACAAAGATGTATTAATTATCTCACTCTAAGCAAATCACAGAAAGGCAGTAATCAGCATGCAGTTAAAACTAAGTTCACCAATGATTTACACGGCACCAAAACGGCATAAAAAAAGAACCTCGACCCGTCAGTCGAAGTTCACACCAGAGTTATTGGCTCAGGTAAATATATTTCAGTTCAATTCTACTGCATCAGGGCAACTGTTGCAATCAGTAGGAGGTCTTTCATATGTACAACGAAGATAGATATTACCAGTAGTTAGAAGCCCAGTATTACAAGGATCAGGATTCCGACAAGAAAGCGGAAAAGCAGGCTGATGAAGAATACTGGGATCAGGTTGAAGACGAGGAGGAAGACAGTTAATAATTCGTACTCAAACAACAGACTACGCGTTGATTGTAGCCTATCAAACGATGGTTGAAAGCTTAAAGAAACGTATTGGCAAAACGGACATCCACGATGCCCAGCAGCTAACTCACGATTTTCGGCAGTTATATGCCACAGAAACCAAGTTATTTCTATTAGAGATTAGGAGTGATCAAGCATGATGAATCCATTGATTAAAGATGACCTGAAAGATAACAGCACTGAAAAGAAAACGTTTAAGGTGAATGACATTGGCTCAGCAACCTGGGCAATGCGGAAATTAAGAGCGTTTGATGAACAGGATAAAGACTTTAAGCGTACGGCTCAGGATCAGATCGATAGTATCAACGCCTGGCTTAAACGCCAGCTGGAAGCTAACGCTGATGGCCGTTCATATCTTGAAGGACTGCTGACTGATTATATGTTCGAACAACGCAAGAAGGATCCTAAATTTCGTATTAATACACCTTATGGCATGGTCAGCACACGTAAGTCACCGGCTGGTGTGAACTGGTCTGACAAAAAGGTCATGGAAAGCCTCGAAAAACAGGGTATGGACGACTTTATTCGAATCAAGAAAGAACCGGACAAAGCTAAGATCAAGAAGTCATTCAAGTTCACTGAAGGTGGCAAGTACGTCAACGAAGATGGTCAAATTATCGAAGGCGCAACGCCTAAAGAAGCTACGACTAAAGTCACGTTCCACTTCAATGAAACGGGGGCATCATTATGAAAACCAGCGAATCAACCAAGGAAATTGCTAAAAAGATGGCATTATTCCGTAAAAACATGTTAAAAAACCAGCCTAGTAAAGAGGGCAAGAGCCACTATGGAAACTACGTCACGTTAGAGTCACTTACAGCCGCTATTGATGGATCACTGCCAGATGGACTTGGCTATACACAAGATGTCACCAGCGTTGAAAATGGCGTGTCTGTGAGCACGATGGTGGTGGACGCCAGCGGTGAGTTTATCACCTATGGGCCATTATTAATGCCTGTCCAGCGACAGGATGCTCAAGCGTTTGGATCAGCCGAAACTTATGCTCGTCGATACAGTTTATCTGCAGCGTTTGGTGTATCAGCTACACCGGATGACGATGGCGAAAAGGCCGCTAATAATGTCCCTAAGCAAGGGTGGAATAAACGTCCACAACAATCTCAGAACACCAATAGCAAACCGCAAACAAGCAAGCCATCTAAGCCGGTACAAACGAATGCTGGGAAGTTAAAAACCATCGGTCTGTTACTAGCAACTATTGCTAAGTTGAAAAATACGACAGTTGAGAAGCTCGCACCCGTATTTCAAGAAAAAATGCACGTTAACTTTGAACATCTAACTGACAAGCAGTCTGATGAAGTAATCATGGTACTGACTAGACAGCAGAACAAGATTAAAGCTGAACAGAAGCCAGCTCCTGATGTGGACGAGTTAACTGAGGCGTTAGACGAAGCGTCAGCACAAAACTTAAAGGATGCCGAGGCTGAACCCGCGGGGGCAAAGTAAATGACAAAATATTATACAACCAATGACAAGTTCCTTGTTTGGGCTGAAGACGGAATTTTAAGTGACACAAACGGTCACATTATTTCAGTTGATGAAGTAAAGGAATTGATTGAATCCCAGCAGAGGTTTCTCTCTGAACATACTCAGTCAGAAATAGATGAGTATAACCAGGGCGTTGATGATCGTTTGTACCAACGTATGGATGAAGAGGCTGCAAGACCCAGGCAAAGAAAACAGGATAAAGGATATGTTTACTTTATTCAAGCTGATGAAAAGTATTTCAAGATAGGGTCAACTGTAAACCTTAAATCACGTTTTAAAGGGATGCAAACATCATCGCCCAACAATCTCGTATTAAGGGCATATTTTGAAACAAATGATTGCCGTTCTGACGAGGATATAACTCATGAAATGTTTAAGGACAAACTGATTCGTGGTGAGTGGTACGACATTTCACTTCCAGAAATCTGTGATTGGAGTTCTGAACATCATTTAGATTTAATATCTGGAGGTGATTTGATTGACCAATGTAACGGCGTCGAGTCCTTACCTTATAAATGAAAACCCAATGAACGTTTTACCATCGTTGGCCGTTGCGTTTGGAATCAATCAGGCAATTATTCTTCAACAATTTCAATACTGGTTGTCTAAATCAAGTAACTATCGAGATGATCGCAAGTGGATTTACAACTCATTTGAAGATTGGAACAAACAATTTCCATGGTTAAATATCAGGACCATAAAGCGAATTGTTAAAGGACTGGTTGAGCAAGGCGTCATAATCACTGGAAACTATAACAAGTTAAGCTTTGACAGGACTAACTGGTACTCAATCGATTACGACAAATTAACCCAAATCGTTGAATCTACGCATAGTGACAAAATGTCACCACGAGAGGGACAAAATGTCACTCTCTCAAAGGGACAAAATGTCACTAACAATAACCATAGACTACCAGAGATTACTACAAAACCTTCTAGTCACAAATCCAAGATTTATGACGACGATAGTCCTTATCTGATTTTAGCTAACTTTCTCAATAAGAAGATCCATGAGAATAATCCTAAAGCTAAACAACCAAACCTGCAGAAGTGGGCAGACGTTATGAGGAAGCTTGTAGAGATAGATAAGCGTGATAAGCACGATGTAAGTCTAGTAATTGATTGGTGTCAGAAGGATGATTTCTGGTCAACCAACATTCTATCAGCAAGCAAGCTAAGAAAACAGTTTGATCAGTTGTATCTGAAGATGCAGAAAGATGCCACTAAGTCTAACCCCTCTGAACCACCTTTAACTGGAGAAGCTAAGAGAGCTGCAGACGAAGCTAAAGCAATTGCTGAGGGATTAGCCCAAAAGAAAGAAAATTCCGCTAAAGAAAGAAATGGTACGGATGAACGTTGAACAGGAAATAATCAGTATTCTGCTGAATCGGCCAGCCAACAAGTCGCTGGCTAATATCAACGCCGACTGGTTTACCACTGCTAACCTACGCTGGGCATACGAAGCCATCATGGATCTGGATGATAGCCAAGTTGATCCACTTAACGTGTATGGATACATGAAGAAAGCACACCCAGACAGTTCAATCCAGCTCAAAGAATTGAATGCCTATCAACGTGGTTTTGTGACGGATGGCAATCTACCAATGTTAGTGAAAGAGCTGCGACATAATCATCTCAGCTTAAAACTGGATCAGGATATGCGAGCTTACCATGATGCGCCAACGGATGCTAACCGTCAGCAAGTTAAAGAGACCATGTCATTGCTAGATAACCTTGAAACAGTCAATGATGACGGATCACTCGAAAACGAGTTTGAACGTTTAGACAGCAACATGGAAGTGGAACAGCCTACGGGTATTAAAACGATGAAGTCACTGGATAGATTGCTTGGTGGTGGTCTATACGGTGGCATGCTTATGACGATTGGTGCACGTCCAGCCGTTGGCAAGACAGCGTTCTGTGTGAACTTAGCGTATGACATTACAGCTTACGATCCAGAGGTTCACGTTGACTACTTCACATTGGAAATGAGTAAACGTGAAATGGCTAACCGCTTGATTTCGCTTGATACAGGAATCAGCAGTTACAAACTTCGTAATCCATACACCCTCGGCAGCAGTGCCAAGATGGTGGTCAAACAGAGTATGCAGGACTATTCCAAACTAGATATCCGCGTATTTGACCGGACACCCAACTTAAGTGACATTCTAACTATAATCCGCCGTAATGCTGCTAAGGCTAAGCCAAATAAGTATGTGGCAATCGTGGACTACATCGGACTAGTTAGTGTACCAGCGCAGTCTGAACGGTATCTGCAAGTTGGTGAGATCACTCGTCAGTTAAAAGTGACGGCTAACGAGTACGATGTGCCAATCATTGCCCTATCACAATTGAGCCGTGCGATTGAGTCACGGATGGATAAGCGGCCTACTTTAAGCGACTTGCGAGAGTCAGGGTCGATTGAGCAGGATTCCAATGTTGTCGGATTCTTGTATAAACCAAACGAAGAAGAAGCACCCCAAGTAGAACGTTTAGCCATTGAAAAGAATCGGGAAGGTGCCACGGGTGATATTTACCTGGCATTTACACCGTCCGAAATGAAATTCATGGAGATCGATAGAGAGAAGCTGACATCATGACCGAATGGAATGCGGCAACGTACAAGGAATACATGCAGAAAAATCATCTCGTAGAGTCGCGAGCCGTTAAGTCATTTGTCCTAGAGGCTGCTAAGCAAATGCGCTGGGTGAAGATTTATAGCGACTATATGAATGATGACCCGAATCCAGTTACTCTGAACTTTATGGAAAAAGCTGATAAAGACCGGCAGGAGGCTATCAAGATGGCACTCTGGACGGCCATGGAAGAAAAGAAGCAAGGCTGGCAGTTTCTGGAGAACGGGCAGGAGTACGTTAATACCTTAATGCTCAAATACCAGGGTGATCTAACCAAATGCACAGATGAAGAGCGGTTAACTGAGCAGTTTATTGATGAACTGGATCAGCAGAGCCGCCGTCAAAGCAAACAAGTATCGAAGCAGATCAGTAGAAAGAAGGAAAAGATTGCATGATAAATCGAGCAGCGTTAACTGGACGGCTGACTAGAGACGTGGAACTGCGGTATACGCAATCGGGTGTTGCTGCAGGCAGTTTCACTCTAGCTGTTGATCGGCAATTTACCAATCAAAACAACGAACGTGAAGCTGACTTTATCAACTGTGTTATCTGGCGTAAATCGGCCGAGAACTTCGCTAACTTCACGCATAAGGGTGCTTTAGTAGGTATTGACGGCCACATTCAGACGCGTAACTACGACAACAAGCAGGGACAACGGGTATACGTGACCGAGGTCGTCGTAGATAACTTCGCCTTGCTCGAGCCGAAACAAAACGGTGGTAATGGTCAAAGCAATAACTATGGATCTGGTGGTGGTAACAACGTCAGTGGTAACCGTAACAGCCAGCCAAACAACAACCAAGATCCATTTGCTAATAGTTCAGATTCGATAGACATCTCTGATGATGATTTACCGTTCTAAATTTAATTAAAGGAGACACATTATGACGAAAAAAGATATTAACTTCGATTTATCAAAAATTGCTGATGGCGGGCTACAGGAAAAAGTAGACCGTGCGCTGGCTGAGGTTACAAAAAATATTCTTGACCCGAATACGGAAGCAAAAAAGAAACGTAAAGTCACTATTAATATTGGTTTAGCGCCAAACGACAATCGAGATAGTGTAGATGTTTCAACTGACGTGCGTACCAGTTTAGCACCAGAAATTGGGGTATCCACTACATTGCTAGTTGGCGAAGACCATGGCAAGCCAGTAGCAGCCGAACTTAAATCAGGAGCTGTGGGGCAGACCTATATTGATCCTGATGACAGCCAGTTGAAGACCGACACTGGGGAACCGGTGGATGAAGTGGAAAAGAAGAACGACAAAGTAATCGATTTTCAACACAAAGGGAATGAGGCCTAATCATGGAAAAAGACGCATTTGAGTATCTTAATAGCTTATCTAACACTGCAGCAGACAAGAAAGTCCAAGTTAAGGACGGAAAGACGTTTTTAATCGGTGACGATGTCCATCCCTGGCACGATGATGTGACGGCTAAAGAGGCGGTTGAGGTTCACACGCTGACAGCCATTATTGACTATTTAAAATCCGGTGCGGACGAACGTAAGCACATCATGATCCATGTTGTGTCTCCAAGCGAAGTTTGCCTATATGGTCCGATGAATGACTATGGTGAACGGGAAACATTGCTGAGAGCTACTTTAGTACAGGATTGGGTCATGTTCAACCAATTTATTGACCGTGAAGAACTCAACATCATGCTGCAGGCACAATTTAAAGACACGCCAGATAAAACGGCCATCATCGACTTTATTAGCCATTTAAAAGAGGACAAAGATTCCTCAGAGGTAACAGATGATGGGGTGACGCAAACGGCCACAGTCAAGACGGGCGTTGCCAGTGTTGGCAGAGCCAAAGTACCTAATCCAGTTGTTTTAAAGCCATATCGGACGTTTACAGAAATCAGACAGCCTGTATCTCAATTCGTGTTTCGGATGGCCCAGGGAATGAGGGGAGCCATCTTTGAAGCTGATGGTGGTATGTGGAAAAACGAGGCTATTGAAGAGATTAAAGAATTTCTAAAGGCCAACATCCCTGGTAAACCCACGATTTTAGGATAGTAACTGCAGACAGAGACGAGTGATATGAGACGTTAAGGAGTGATAGCTTGAAACGGGCAACGGCAGAAATAAAAGGCAAAGACTTAGTGATCCATTTAGCCGAGCTGTTGAACATGGATCACATTGAAACCGTAGCCGGCAATAAGAAACGATTCTGGGTCGATTATGAGGTAGCTGACACTAGGCAAGTAACTGACAAGCAGCGACGGCTGTTCTTCGCTCTGATGGGCGATATTGGACGCTGGAGCGGTGAAGAACCGGAGTGGCTACGAAAGTATTACTTCTATCCACTGTTTGCTGAGCGAATGTTAAAACCAGTCAGCCTGTCGAGTGAAAGTGACAGCAGCGTGTCCGATATTAATACGCTTATTGATATGGTGATTGACTTCATTTTTGAGTATGACGTGCCGATTAATTCAGCCTATTCGTTATTACCTCGTGATGAAGAGCATTTCCTATATCAGTGCTGTCGGCATCGTAAATGCATGGTATGCGGTAAATCCAATGCTCAAATTGCCCACTATGATGCAGTGGGTAATCGGAGCAGAGCTAAGGTGGACCACCGTAAGTTACGTTTCTTGTGCCTGTGTCCTGTTTGCCACCGTAGGCAACACGACATTGGTATTCACAATTTCTGTAAGGAAAATCATCTAACACCAATCAAATTGGACGAAGAAGCGCTCATCAAGTTAGGAGTTATGACTAAGAAAAGGATGAATGCAATTGATGAAAGAAATATGGAAACCGGTAGTGGGCTATGAACAGTATTACCTGGTATCCAATCTAGGACGAGTTAAAAGTAAGCCTCGAAAAGTTCATTTTGGAAAGCAGTCTAGATCCGTTGGAAATAACATTTTGAAGTTTAACGATAATGGCCACGGATATATGCAAGTAACTTTGAGCGTTAACAATCATCATAAAAACTTATATGTACATCGCATGGTGGCAGAAGCATTTATACCTAATCCTTTAAAAGTGGAACAGATTAATCACATTGATGCTAATAAATGGAATAACAAGGTCTCTAATCTTGAATGGGTTACTTCTAAGGAAAACATTGATCACGCTATAAAAAATGGATTGACACCGATGGGAAGCCACAGCGTCAGAGCTAAATTGACGAGGCTACAGGCACGAAGTATTAAACGTGAATATTTAATTGGGATTCCTTCAGATATTATTTCTAAGCATTACGGATGTCCTGTTGGAACAGTTAACAGTATAGGAAATGGCACCGTATATGGTAGCGATACTCAAGATATTCCAGTTATTACTAATCATCACAGGAAAATATTGAAAACAAAGTATGAGCTTGGAAATAAAGGAATTTCTCCACGAGGTAACCGATGGCGCGCAGTTCTCACAATTGACGGCCATGAATATCTTGACAGTGATTTTGCTACTAAGAAATTGGCTGTTGATGCTCAAAAACGTGCGTTTAATAAATACCTTATGGACAAAGATAATGAGGAATATTCCGAGGCGAAGTAATGCGAGCAAGAAAGATATTTGCCGTTTACCGCGGTGACGAGTTTATCGATGTTGGTACTCGTGAAGAGTTAGCTAACCGATTGCATCTCACATTACCAACACTGATGTTTAAGGCTTCACCAGCCTACCATCGGCGAACGACCTATGAGAAATCAATGCGGATGTATTTGATATGTAAGGAGCCAGCGGACAGTTAGGAGGGATTGTATGTCACAGCTTGTAGACCTGGTACACAAGCTGGAAGACGAATATATGAGAAACGGCAAAGTGAGTTTTCTATATGTACCAGACGATAAATACAAAAAATTTGTTAAACAACGCAAAGCACTTGAACGTGAGCATATTGAGAAAAAGGATAAGCGCTGGGCAAAATACTCACGCAGTAAGGCTTATCGGCAGGCTATAAATGAGTTTCTCAGTAAGACCCAGACGGCCAACTACACGGTTAAAGAGCTGACGGAAATGATCGACAGTAATCCCGATTTAAACGACCATGGACGGAATATCCACGAGGAACAGGCGGTATATGCTCTGTTAAATCAGCACGGATTGCCATGGAAGGGTAAACGAGAGCCAACAAGAAAACCACGAGTAAAACGGGAAGCAGAGAGGTGTGGCTCATGAAAGTGACCATCATACGCAATGACGACTTGCATCACGACTGGCACCGAAATGTCAGCGAAAAATGGGCATGCGAGGTGATTGGCTGCAAGAAGTGGCAACTGGAAGAAGCCATGAATGAACATCAAAAGCTGAAAGGCTGGGAAATACAGGAGGTTGTCAGATGAGCGCAACTAAGCCAAGTTATTACAGCAACAACGGTAAAGACCTGCTTGACCGATTTGAGGGTGGTCTGATGACTGCTGAACAAGTACGTGGATTCTACAAAGGCAACATCATCAAATATGTGACGCGTTATCAAGACAAGAACGGTACTGAGGACTTACAAAAAGCTAGAACTTATCTGGATCGGTTGATTAAGTTTGAAGGGCCAAAACATGACGAAATGGGCAACACCATTCTGTCTAAATCAGATAGCGATAGAGTCATGAAAAAGATGGTGGAAAATGGGTCAAAGCACGATAAGACCAAGTTGGAAGCCACTGCAAAGGATGAGGGCCAGAAACTGTTTGATGCCTGGAAAGATGTATTCAAGGACTGGGATAAGTTAGGTGACCAGTCATGATCGTTATTCGTTATGAGGGTGAGCCAGTACCCGCAGGACGACCAAGATTTGCCAGACATGACAATTATATTCAAACATATGATCCAGCTAAAGCGCGTGAGTTTAAATCATTGCTAGGCTGGGCGGCACGCAGTCAGTACCGTGGTGAACCGATCAGTGGTAAACCGCTGGAAGTATACATCGAAGCCTACCGCAAGAATCAGAAACATATCAGCAAAGTTGAAGCACAACGGCGGGCTAAAAAAACGTCTGTGCCGTTGACTAAGCCAGACGTGGATAATTACGTTAAATCTATCTTGGATGCGCTCACAGGCATTATTTGGGAGGATGACAACATCATTCAGCACGTAGATGCCCGCAAGTATTATGCCAAACAGCCACACGTCATTATCAAGGTTAAAGAATATGAGGCAGACAATGGCTAACAACAGTTGGCGATTAATGCCCGTACTGCCATGAAGGCAAGATTATTGTCGGTGATAGTGATTTGCAAGCTAATGTGATGATTCATCGACAAGGATTGGGTGCGCTACATGTGAGAGAAGCTACGGGAGGCAGACAATGAAACACGGCGATAAGGTGTATTACCACCGACACCATCACGTTAAGCAACCTGCTACGTGGCTATGCTGGATCACTCGTGGTTATAGGCGGTTAGCGATGGTGAAAATTAAAGGCAGCCACGGGCATATTGAGGTGGCACCAAGTGATGTTGAGATTGGGAGGGCGAATGATGGTACCAAAATTTAGAGCGTGGGACAAAAAGACAAAAGAATATTTTCATATTTCTGAGTTATGGAACTCTGGGACAAATCCGGAGTGCTTTAATTTTGACGGGTGGACGGATAACTTTGGGAATGAAGGAAGACTAAAAGATATTGTAATTGAGCAGTATACCGGCCTTCAAGATGCCAATGGTGATGATATTTATGAAAATGATTTAGTGCTACTTGACCCAGACGATCAACCATATCTAATTATTTTAAATGAAGGCAAATTTGAACTATCTAGTGATTATTTAGGATTAGTTTATGATTTGGGTGAAGAATATATGGACTGTGAAATTATTGGTGACGTGCATACGGATGGTGATTTGATTGACCGTTAAAATTCAAAGAAAAATAAGATGGATCAATGATTGTAATTGCAAAGTTGATGAATTTATTTTAACAAAGGCTTCATTGTGGAAATCAAAAAGACCTATGACATCTATTAAGCACATTTATAAGTACGGAAACTATGCTGCGGTGACAATTGATGGGATAAAAACACATGTGCATAGGCTATTGATGGAATATGAAGTGCTTAATGATATTCCCAGTACATTTTGTATTCACCATCTTGATGGAAATAAGATGAATGATTCAATTGCTAATTTAGCAATTATGGTTGCGGGGGCACACAACAGCCATCGTATGAAAGGGCATATAGTAACAGATAAGCAAAGAGAAATGACAGTAAAAGCTGATCATCAGCAGAAAGGTATGAGAATTCGTCGTACAGTTAAAGTCCCTTTGGATGAATTAAAGGAATTTTTAAAAGATGGTAAAAGTATTAACTGGATTTCGCATTACTATGAATGCGATTGGAGTACCATTAAGCGAAGAATTCACGAAAATCCGGAACTATTGGAGGAAGAAAAATGACAATTAAGTATGAGTGCCAAGATATTTTTTCACACGAGATCATCGCGACGTTCGACACCTATGATGAAGCCGACAACTTCATGGACGCAGCATATGACATGCCCGACTGGTGGACGACACCAGCAATGACTATTGTGGAGGTAACTAATGAGCAGAGAAATTAAATTCCGTATTTGGAGAGCACCTGATGAGTATAACAAAACATTCTGGATGGAATCATGGGATAGCCTTCTGAACTACTCGATGAGCGATATCTTTCAGCTAGATAATCCTGATGATGTTCTTGAGCAGTTTACTGGCTTAAAAGATAGGAACGGCAAAGACATTTATGAGGGCGACATTCTTGCCTGGCATTCAAACATTTATCGAAAACAGGATTGGATCGGCTTGGTCAAGTATCGTGGTGCTGGATTTGTAGTACAAGAAAATTCTAGGTCTTTCTCAACGCCAGAATGGCTGGATTGTGCTTGCCGTAAAGATGCCAATATCATTGAAGCCATTGGCAATATTCACGAGAACCCTGAATTGCTGGAGGAAGACAAATAGCTGAAACGAAAGCACAGCAGGAATGCCCTTACTGCCACGAACCGTATAAACTTTTATTGGATGAGCCTGGGATTAAGGAATTAATTAGTAAATCGGATAGAGATTGTTATTTGACAACCATAATCTCAAACTTTGGCTTTACAAATTTTAGATTAAGTTACTGCCCTGTATGCGGCCGAAAATTGGAGGCAGATAATGATTAAACCAGAAGATATGAAATTTGGGGTTACTACTGACAAAGGAATTGCTGATCTAAGTTACCAACAAGCAAAAGAAATTTACGAACAGTTCCTGGCATACAACAATGCATGGGAAGAGAAACAGAAGGCCAAAAAAGAGCATTAAAAAAGCCCCTCGATTAGGAGCATCAGAAAGCTTGGTGAGAATAATGACTGAAACAGGTAAGCATTCAGATGGATCTTTTATATTTAAAGGACACCAGCTGATTCAAGAAGCTCTAGAGGATTGGTTCAATTTTGGTAAACCTGATCAATCATTTACAGAATATTTTCCAGCCGTTTCTTGGATTAAAAGAGATCACTTGTATAAAACAAGAATTGGTCTGGTACAAATCGAAGAGGTGGTGGATAAATGATGGAAAAGTTCGTTCAATTAATACCTTTGTCTGTAATCGTCAGTATGCTCGTAATTATAGGACTTGTAATATACATGTTCCATATGGAATCCGAACATGATTTTTACGATTATATCGATAAGCGACTTGATTTCGAAAAGGAAGGGATCAATAGACAAATTGAATGGCAGGAAAAAGCAATCAATGAATTACTTGTCAAATCAGGTGATGCTGAGTTAGTTACCAAACTAAAAATCCCTGAAGTGATTTTAAATAATGGAATAAATGATCTAGTCAGGGTTTGGGAAAAGAGAGGGTACCTGGTGAGTATAAAAGACAACGAATTTATACTCTATAAGCTTCCAGATGAACTAAAAAAGTAACGGAGCTGGGTGAAATAATGATTAAAATCAAGCGATTACTAAATGATTGGTGGGACGGATTTAAAGTCTGCATGTTCGTCATGATTGTTTGTTTCATCTTTGTATGTCTTTTCTTTGGCATACCATATCTCTTATTTTATGTATCACCATGGTTATGTGGTGCTTGTGTGCTGTTTATTAATATGCCGTTATTCGGCTATATGATGATTCATTCAGGAGACTAAAAAGCCACCCTTGGCTGGGCAGCATACGAATTAAACCTATCAGTTAATATTGTATGCTACAAAGTCAGCAATAACAAGGGGTGTAGAGGGTGCATTATTCAGATTGGGATATCAACGAAACGTGCAAAAATGCTAAACAGGTCTTACGACAATTTAACGAGTGGAGGGAAGAAGTTGCTCACCTGAAACTCGAAGTATCCCTGTCAGCAATTCAGTATGATGGGATGCTGAAAAGTGAGACTAACGAAAATGGTACCGAGAACTCCTTGATCCGGCAAATAGCCGAGTTAGATGACGATTGCTACCGTTTGGAACACCAGATTGTCATGGTCGAAAAAACTTTAGATGTGATGGGTGAGCCAACACAAGAGTCACAGCAACTGTCAACGCTGCTTCGTTTGAGATACATAGAGCGCTATTCAGTTAAAAGCTGTTGTGAACGGTTGGCAATGTTGTTTCATCTCGACTATATTTCAGAATCAAAGTTCCACCGTGACGAAAACGAAGCACTCTTGTTATTCGTCAGAATCTATCCAGAACGGGATGATCTCATTGTAAAAATAGGCTCCTAAAAAAGATGGGAGGTTTTTGGGAGACTTTCGAAGATAAGTGGGCGAAAAGTGGCAGTTCTAACGCTCTAAAAGGGGGTATTCTAGTATCGTTGATAGATTAATCAACGTACTACTCTATCCCCGTAGAGTGAACCTAACCCCAAACGATTATTTATGTGCAAAGTGACTGCAAGAACACCAGACGGGTTTAAGCCCCGTGTCACTTGTTGCCGGTTTAGTAGTCCGGCGTTTGATTTCAGTGAAATCTCCTCAGTTTAAGATGATTGGCCGTTGCATGCGGTCAACCATGTGCAACCGAAGATGGTATAAGCAGGTTCGACTCCTGCCGGTTGCTTAGCCTCTTACTCTTGTCGAGGCTGAAAGCACACAATTCGGCAAGCAAAACGTCAGTCGGAAACAGTCATTCGTAAACTGGCTGTGGGCGTGTGCATCCCCTATATTAGGCTAATCCCATGATTGGGTACTGACAGGCACCGAGTTTAAGTTTATAGGTGTCAATATACCTTACTGATGTAATAGCAGCATGACGGTCTCCAAAACCGTTAATCGTGGTTCGAATCCACGGTGAGGTGTTGAGTCGAATACCTGCGAAGCTCTGGGTAGCTCCCTATGATGCGAAGAAAGCACCGGTGCACCGGGATAGCAAAGGTACAAGACGAGGTAGGGCATTCTATAAAACTAGCCCAACTAGGAGTGTGACTTTAGGTTCAGCGCTTAAAGATGATTGGTTAGCAATGCAGTATCGAGGCATACTGGGGCGCAGAGCTGTATTGCTGAGCAGGGTTCAAATCCCTGTCACTCCTTTGCCGGTGTACGCCACACCGACACTTTCCTTTAATCGAGCTGGGTGCAATCTAGAGAGAGGTCTCAAAGGACATCATTGCTTGTGAGTTACACCTAGCCTGGACGGCTGTGGAAACGCGGTCGTTTTTAATATGTATATCATGGACGGAAACCGTGGTATAACCGCTTGATCACTCACCCTCGACACAACAATAATTTAAAAACTCAACGAGACAGAAATGATCAAGCAATACATCATGCCAATATTAAAAAGTTACCGTTTTTCTGTATGCAGGCGTGATGTATTCTGACACTCAGCTCAGTGGGAGTGTAGCCGGTTCAATTCCGGTGGGTGTCTTAATTAAATTGAGGAGGTGCCAACTTGGACAAATACGATATTGGAGCGCTGTTAGCATTTGTCTTGGCGCTTCTAGCTGCGTGGTGGTTGTCATGAGGATGGTCAATTGTAAGTACGGTTATGTCAGCCCAATCGAAGCCAAGATATTCGGTGAGTTAGACCGTGATTTAAAACTCAAAAAGAAGCAACGCAAGTACTCAATCAATCAACAGCCTATTAAGCTATCAGTAAAAAGGAGAGGCAAAGATGAACACTGAAAATGAAATTTTATTAATTAAAGGCGTTCCTACAACTGATTTGTTTCAAGCTAGTCGCAATGCTCAGCGAATCGATATCAATGGGCATGATTACGTGATCACTGAGGTTAGCACCGATTTTAATAATTCAAATGAGTGCTGTGCAGTTCAATTAAAAAGATCGCTAGAAGATAAGAGTGATAAATTAATCGATTTAGTCAAAGCAATCAGAAAAAAAGACAATGAAATCGATAAAGATTTTGCTGGTCACAGAATCCGGACTTTTGATCAGAAGAAATATATTCAAGCTGTTACCAATTTAGCTGAAGGGATGCCGGCCAGTGTGGTAGCTGAATCATTGGACAAAGCTGCCGAGTATGTCCGTAATCAAGGTGTTCAAGGATATTGGGAGGAAAAGTAATGGATAAAGAAACCTTTATTTCACTGTATAACGATGAGATCAACAAAATAGTGAACCAAGATGCTGTTCGAAGTGAAACCATTAAGCGGGAACGCGAAGATGGCACCCTTGATAATATGATTGAAGGCTCAACTTATATAGCCAGAACCGCATATCTAAAAGCCCTAAATCAGGGCTTTAATGATGATCAAGCGTTTGTAATTGGTTTACGACAAGCAGGATATATTAGCGACAACTAGCCCGCTGCCTTCTGCGAATGGAGGTGTGGTGATATGCGATGACTAAGAAAGCAGATGAGGCTAAAGCAGATTACCTGGCTGGTAAGTCGTATAAAGAAATTGCAACACAATATGGCGTATCTGAAGGAACTGTTAGAGCCTGGAAATCGCGCTATAAATGGGACGGTTCAGCACCGCCTAAAAAAGGCGCAACAAAAAGTGCAACGCAACAGTCAGATGTTGCAACAAAAACGCAACACGTTGCAGTGCAACAGTTAGCTGATAACCATGAACTAACGGACAAGCGGAAGCTTTTTTGTTTGTACTATATTCAACGCTATAATGCCACCTGGGCATACCAGAAAGCTTATCAAGTTGATTGGGATACAGCTCATTCGGGTGGCGCTAGACTGTTATCAAAAGATAGCGTCAAACAGGCGCTTAGCAAGCTAAAGAAGCAACAGTCAGAAGATCTATATTTAACAGCTAATGACATTATGGTCGAGTATGTCAAGCAAGCATTCGCAGACATCGGTGACTACGTTGATTTTGGAACAGAAACCGAAATTGTACGTGATGGATGGTTCAAGCCAGTAAAGGATAAAGTTACTGGTGGTTATCTTACCCGTGAGAAGTCATATGCGCGATTAAAAGATAGCAAAGACGCCGATACTTCATTGGTTAGTGAGATTCACTTAGGTCATGATGGCGCGGTTGTTAAGCTGTTTGACAAGCAAAAAGCAATGAAAGAGTTGTTAGATCGTTTGCCTGAACCGGAAGCCACGAATGATGAAGGTGATACTTACCTCAAAGCAATTCGTGACGGGGTCAAAGACCTGTTCTCTAAAAAGGACGGTGACAGCAAATGAAGGTACCACAGTTTAAGTTTGCACCGTTCTCGTTTAAACAGCTACAAGTCAGTGCCTGGTGGACGGATGACTCCCCGTATAAGGATTATGAAACCATTATCTGTGATGGTTCAGTCCGTGCCGGTAAGACTTTAATTATGTCGACCAGTTACATTGAGTGGTCTATGGCGCGATTTAATGATGAACAGTTTGGCATTGCCGGCAAAACGATTGGCTCACTAAGACGTAACGTGGTCACACCATTGCTGCGGATTTTGCGTGGCCGTGGCTACCAAGTTAAAGACCGACGTTCAGACAATCTGCTAGAGATTACTCGCGGTAACGTCACCAACCATTATTATTTGTTTGGTGGCAAGGATGAGGGTAGCCAGGACTTAGTACAAGGGCTGACTGCAGCTGGCTTCTTTTTCGATGAGGTGGCCTTGATGCCAGAATCGTTTGTTAATCAAGCAACTGCGCGTGTTTCTAAAGATGGAGGTAAGTACTGGTTCAATTGCAACCCAGCTGGTCCATATCACTGGTTCAAACTAGAGTGGCTGGATCAGCTAAAAAAGCATAGAGGACTACATATTCATTTTATGATGGACGACAACCCATCACTATCTGAAGCCGTTAAGGATAGATACAAGCGTAACTATTCCGGTGTGTTCTATATGCGCTACATCGAAGGTAAATGGGTGCTGTCAGAAGGAATCATCTACGACAACTTCGATAAAGACAACATGGTGGTTCAGCCACCACCTGAATCTCAGATAACTAAATACTATGTATCGTGTGACTACGGTACTTTAAACCCTACGGTATTTCTGCTGTGGGGCTTTTCTCATGGTGTTTGGTACTGCCTCAAAGAGTATTACTACTCAGGGCGCACGCGCAATCGCCAGAAAACGGATGAACAGTATGCAGATGACTTAGACAGGTTCCTAGGGACATTGCATCCAACCATCATCATTGACCCGTCTGCAGCTTCCTTCATTGCTCTATTAAGACGGCGTGGCTATCACGTTGTTAAAGCTAACAATGATGTGTTGGACGGGATTCGTGAGACGCAAGTTGCCATGAATACTGGCAAGATTAAATTCACCCCAGAACTGAAGAACTTGTTTAAAGAGTTAGCCAGTTACATCTGGGATGAAAAAGCTGAGGAACGTGGCGAAGATAAACCAGTTAAAGAACATGACCATGCTTGTGATGCCATGCGGTATTTCGTTTACAAGATTGTCCGCAAGGTTCAGCATGCTGGTGCTCAAATCTACAAAGACTTTTAGGAGGTGTGAAGTTGGTTAAGCAAATTAAGCGGCATAACAATCAAGACTTACTGATCAGTGGTCAGCGGTTGGCTAACCTAGGCCGTTTCGGTGATGCAATTGATTTAGGAGATAACATCCAAATCAATGACAGTGATGTCTTCACTTACCCAGCAGAGATGAATCTACTGGCTCATTTGGAAGACGTCAACACTATGATCAACTACCACCGTGATTTCCTAGTTGGTGCCTATAAAATGAAACGGGACTACTACAAAGGCCGGCACGAGCGAATCATTCGGCAGAAAGGTAAGTCGCTGGGCAAACCTGATAACCGAATCATCGTTAACTATCCAAAGAAGCTGATCAATACATTCAATGGTTTCTTCAGTGGTGATCCAGTTCAGGTTAGCTACGAGGAAAACGGTAACCCCAATGAGACCATCAACAAGCAGATTCAGGACTTCCTGAAACGCAATGATTATGATGACGTGTTCAGCGAAGCTTCTAAGATGGCAGATATCTATGGGCGTTCGTATTTGTATTGCTACATGGATGATCAGCCAACACCACAGCTTCATATGACAGTGACCAGCCCCATTGATACGTTTGCCATCTATGACGACACCGTTGAGCATAATCAGATTGCTGCAGTTCGCTATACGTACCGCAACGCTCAGATGAAGGCGACTGTGATTACTGATAAAGGTGATTATCAAATCAGTAATACGAATGAAGATGGGACTGCTGATAAGGCTCATTTCACGAACCTTGATGAAGACGGTTCGCCGCTTGATACCCATCCATTGCCAATCTGTCCCGTTATTGAGTTCGAGGAAAACGAAGAACGCTTAGGACTGCTTGATGATGTGGTCAACATTATTGATTCCATTGACCGGTCTATGTCGGAAAAAATGAATGATGTGGATTACTTTGGTGACGCTTATTTAGCAATCACTGGTGTAAAGCTGACTGATAAACAGAAAGCGGAGATTAAAGACAGTAAGCTCTTTAACCTCTATCCCAGTGAAGATGAGATGGATAGCAACATTCAGCCCACCGTAGAGTTTTTGAACAAACTCTCAAATGATGAAACTCAGGAACATTACTTAGATCGGGCAGTTGATATGCTGTATCAAATCACGCAAGTAGTTAATCTCAGTGACTCAACCTTTGGGATGAGTGCTGATGCTGCTTCTGGTGTTGCCCTGATTAATAAGTACCAGGCGATGCAAGCCATGGCGAAAACTAAATCACGGAAAATGTCGAAGATGCTGAGAAAACTCTTTAGCATCTTTTTTGATGTCGCCAATATTGACGGTGAGATTACTAACCTGACCTTCACATATCAGCAGGCGGTACCGCACAACGACAGTGAAGAAGCTACTACATTCTCGACTGTTTACGGCAAGATCCCGGATGAAAAAGCACTGCAGTATCTATCTAAGATTGATGATCCAAAGGCTGTTGCTAAAGAAATGGCCAAAGACCGTGAGAAAGATGGTATTAATCTAGCTCAGGCAACCGCAAAAGTAGGTGAAGATAATGGCCAACCTGACAATGGAGAAGCTACGAATACAGGAGCTCCTCAACCAGGACAAGCAGGACAATCTGACCAACAACCAGGATTACCAGCAAAGCCTTAGCTTCATTCGCGATCACTTACAGGCATTCTGCTATCAATATGCCAAGGATAACCAGCTGACACCTAGTGAAGTTTCACAGCGAATCACACGTTGGGATAAGCAGGAATGGTTAAATGCAATCCGAGAATTAGATACACATGACTGGCCTGAAGAGGCTAAAAAACGTCTTACAGGGCTCGCAAAGGATGCCGGTATCAATGTTCACCACATGATGAATGCGATTGTTGGTGCTGGTGTTTTAGCCTATTTCGTCCATCAGCACAGTCTAGTTCAGCGACGTGTGAAAGCCGATGGCGCAACTGAAATAGTGCGGGCACAAGTTAAACCACGACAAGCTAACCGACTAGTGTCAATCGTTACTGATCCAGACAATGCAACGAAATGGAGTACTAACCTCTGGGACGACAGTGATCAGTTCACTCGTGACCTGCAGTCCGTTGTCAGTAAGCACATTCGCCATGGCACGTCTGTTGATGAGCTCATTAATACTTTGGTACCACACAGCAAAGCGTTGGAGAAACCTAATATCAATGCTGCAGATAGGCTGGCGGTAGCTAAGCGCAATGCAGAACGGCTGATTGTAACTGAATCATCACGAGTATCTGACCGAGTCAATACGGCTGCGATGAAAATGCAGGGTGTATTGATGGTTGACGTTGTGAATGAACCAGGTGCTTGTGAGAAGTGTGTGGGGATTGCGGAAGGTGGCCCATATCCAATTGACGATGCACCTTCAATTCCTGACGATACGCATCCACATTGCCGTTGTATAAAAGTTGAACATCGAGTTTAAATGACAGTCCAAACCATGCTTAAGACTTAAAACTGTGCAAGTGATATTAGTCATGCCAAGACTTTAAAACGTGAAAGGACGATTAACTATGTTATTGAATCAATTTAGCAACTCATTACCAATGAAACTGCAATATTTTGCTGAAGATACTGGTGCCAATGGCGGTGCCGGCAACAGTGAAAGTACTGAAACGACCGATCCTAAGAACCAACAGCCAACTGATCCATCAGCCACAAAACCTGACGATAAATCCGGTGATGATCCATCGGATAACCCTGATGATGATAAGTCTAAGACTTTTACCCAGGCTGAGGTTGAAAAGATGATTGCGGAAAGAACGGAACGGGAACGCTCTAAATCATATAAAAAGGGCATTGAAGCTGGGAAAACGGAAGCTGAAAAGTTAGCCAAAATGGGCGATGACGAAAAGCAGCAATACAAGTTTGAACAGATGCAAAGTGAGCTTGAAAATATGAAGCAGGAGAAAGCTCGTTCTGAAATGGTTACTACGGCTAATGACCGCCTGCAGGAGGCACATATCTCATTACCTAGTAAATCAGTTGAACGCTTCGTGGTTGGTCAAGATGCTGAAGATACTAATAAGCGCATAAACGACTTCATTAGCCTTTACAACGATGTGAAAGCTTCAGTGAAGAATGACCTGCTGCGCAATGGTCGCGTACCAAAGGACCAGGTCAATTCAGCAAACGGTAACAGTGAAGACGTTGGTGCACGAATTGCCAAACAGAATCATTCAAAAGTTAAGAATCCATACTTCAAACAACCTAATGCATAGGAGGCGTTAGCATGGCAGACCAAGAATATGGTACTCAGTCAGACATTCGAGTAGCTCCTGAACTGTCGTTTTCGTTAGCTGGCACGATTGATGCAACTGGCGTAACTGCAAACAGGCGTGGTCGCAAGATCATCAAAGCGGGTACACCAGTTGTTGCTGATGGCTGGCTAGAAGATGGCACGCAGGTACTGCACGCTGTCGGGTCTACGCCTGATAATACGTCTACCGGTCCAAAGGTGGATAGCGTCACAACAACTGACACTACCGCCACAGTCACACTCGAATAGGGGGTGACGACATGGCAGAAAGTATTCAAGGCGTTTTACTGCACGACATTGACGTCACGGATGGGCCCGAAACGGTTGCAATCATGACGCAGGGCTATATCAATGCCAATCGAACCGCGAGCGATGTGCGAGCATTACTCGAAGCACAAAAGGCGAATATGCCCAAGATTCATATCATTAAACGATAGGAGGAAACCTCATGGCAATTTATGGCGTTCAATCAGACTTTCGGGTCGCACCAGAATTATCATTCGAACTGCCGGCTTATATCACTGGCACAGCAAAGCTTAAGGCTGGTACACCGGTTGGTGGTGCAACGAACTTCTTAGCTGACGAAACAGCAGAGTTATCCGCCACTGCCGATGCCACCACGCAGGGACTACTGCTCCACGAAGCCAATCCAACTGCGGATGGTGCTGACACGGTATCAGTCATGACTGCCGGTATTGTCAATATCAACCGCATGGACGCAGATGTTCAAGCACTGATCACTGACGATATCAAAGCAGCCTTACCAGATATCACATTTATTAAACGATAAAAACTAAAAGACCTTTACGGGTCTTTTTTTATTAGGAGGAAATTATGGATAACGACGAAATTTTAGATATCTATGACGCTACCACTGCTCCTCATGTGGTGAGCTTCTGGAATACTAACCAAGAATTAACCGAGCCATATCTAGGCGATGGTGTGTTATTTGCCAGCACTCGTCTGACAGATGACACGGTCAACATTGTGACTGGCTCAGATACGGTCCCTCAACTGCTTGACACCACTTCTCGTGATGCCAAGGCTGTTCCATTGACCCGTGGCACTTTAGAGACTTCATCCAAAGAAGTCCCTGGTTTCAAGAACTCAATGATCATCAACGAAAAAGATATTCGTGATTATCGTCGAGCCCAGGCTAGTGCTGATAAAGGGTTAGCAGACGTTGTGCTTAACCGGATCTATGCTGACCAAACCCGCTTACTGCAGAATGCAGCATACCGGCGTGAAGCCATGGCCATGGAAGAACTGACAACTGGTAAGTTGACGCTTGATAGCAAGAAGGTCGTTGACTTCGGTTTAAAGACTTGGCAAAAAGCTAAGGCAACTGCTGACTGGGGTGCCGATGGTTCAAACCCTTACGACGACATTTATGCCCTTCAAACTGCTGCAGCTCAAAAGACTGGAACAACTTTAGGTCGGGCAGTTATGAACCAAAAGACCTTTAACAAGTTGGTACGTAACAACACATTGAAGTCCACTTTATTGGCTAACAACGCTAATACGGCAGTGGCTTTTGTGCCCAATTCAGTAGTTACTGGTTTTCTTTTTAGCGAACTTGGCTTAACTATCCAAGTCTACAACAAGGGCTACAGTGACGGCACTGGTTTCCACACCTTCATTCCAGATGATGTGGTCAGTTTCTTGCCTAATGAAGGTCAAGTTGGTCGGATGGCTTATGCAGCTACTCCTGAAGAAGAAGAATCTACACGGCTAGAAGGCACTGTTGCCATTGCCGGTAGTGGTGTTGCCGTTCATGTTTATGACCAATCCGATCCAGTTGCACGGACAACTAAGGTTGATCAATGGGTCATGCCTGTATTAGACGTGGCCAACCAGATTGCTATCTTGAACGTTTCAGGAAAGTAGAGGTACTTTAAATGGCTGATACAAAAACATTTGATATCTATGACGATAAAGGTAACAAGATCGTCAACGCCAAACCATCACCAATTGAAATCGATGGTTTAACGGCTTCGAAGACCTACACGGGATATACCGCTAGTTATGCGGGCGCCACTGCCAAAACACCGCTTGGTGACATTGTGACTAAAGCACCTGCCAAAGTCGCAGTTACTAGCATTAAGTTAGACCAAACTGCAGTCAACGTTAAAGTTGGCGCGACGTTTAAGCTGGTTGCCACCGTTGCTCCTGCTACAGCTACTGACGCTACTTATGCCTACACAACAAGTGATGACAAGGTAGCCACAGTTGACACTGATGGCAATGGCAAAGCGATTGCTGCTGGTACAGCAACAATTACTGCAACCACGACAGATGGTGCTAAGACCGCTACGGCAACAATTACGGTGGTTGAACCAACACCAAAGGTTGATGGCGTTGAAACTACAGACACGACAGCAACTGTCACACTTGAATAGGAGGATACAACATGGCTGATACAACTGTAAAATTTGATATTTTTGACGACTCAGGTAAGAAGATTGTGGATGCACAGCCTTCACCGGTTACTATTTCTGGCTTAACTGCTGGTAAAACCTATAAAGGATACAAGGCCGCTTACGTTGGGGCAACTGCTCAAACTACTTTAGATGATTTCACGACTGCTGCAGCTACTGCTACAGCGCCTGATTCTTCAACAACTGGAACTAGCAAATAGATAAGGAGTGATTAGATGGCACAAGCAACTCATCAAACGACGCTAGCGGCCATCAAAAACTATCCCGATGCGGTTGGCTACAATGACGAAGCCATTCAACAGTCGATTAATGATACCTGGCAACAGGTTCTAGCAGATCAGTTGCCTGATAGTGTTAGTGAGCGTGGCCACCGGCTACTTGTTCTGCATGATTTACTCATGCACAGCATTGCCAGCTCAGGTGGTGTTGCAAGTGGTAGCACGAAGGATTACACCCAAACCAATTTTGATTGGTCGGATCATGATCCATATCTCATTGATTACAACCGGTTAGTCAGTCAGTTCGGACAAGGGAAGTGGTCTATCGATGTCTTTTGATAGGAAACCCGAAGTAAGGGCTGAAATCGAGAAGTTGACGCATACCCGAATTGTTGCGGGTGTTCCGTTACATGACAGCTATCTGCAAATGATTGCTGGCGTTAATGAGAACGGTGCCGTGATCACTGCTAAACGGCAATGGCTGACCATTCCAACGGCTGCAGCTGGCACGCGTAAAGCGAGTGAGATATCAGGACTGTTTAAACCGAAAGGTAAGAACATTCTGGCAGTCGACAACGGCGGTGAATTAACCGTTATGTTTATCCTCAAGAAGTCCGTTAAGATTCCGCCACGGCCGTTTATTTGGACGACTCGTGAGAAGAATCGAGCGAAATATGCGCGGATGATGCGTGAGGGTGTCATTGAAATTATCCATGGCAAGTCAACTGCTGACATTCTGCAGCACAAACTAGCCCGGACAATGACAAATGACATTCGGATCACCCTGCGCGACTTCTTTGATCCAGCTAACGCACCACTAACCGTTGAACGGAAGGGTAAAAACGATCCATTAATGGATACCGGTAAGCTGATTGGGTCAATTACGTGGACTTTCTTAGGGAGTGGTGAATGATGGCATTTCAATTTAAGAACTTCAATAACTTTCGGTGGATGTTTGACCGATTGAAACAAGACATCGAAGTTACGGTGCCAGTCAGTGACCATAAGCCAACAGCTAAAGACTTCGATAGCACTGGCACGCCTAAGAAGCAATTCAGTGACGTGCAGAAGCTTTGTGAGCCAATTGTAAAGTCTACGACCAATACCTGGACGTCACCAGGTACGGAGTTTCTGGCTGAAGGTGGTGGCACGGTGGAGGTTGCACAAATGCAATGGGTTTCCCTACACCCTGATTTTCCACGGGGTACACGGGTACATGTCATAGCTAGTAACCACGACTATGAAGTGGAAAGCTTCACCCCTGACGAAGTGGCCGGATTAACCACATATTATTTGAAAGCGGTGACTAAATAATGGCGATTTATCGAGATACGATTAGTCAGCTGATTGATGAGATTCATCAATTCCAACCGGACTGGATCATAACGAAGAGTGCAACGCCAGATGTTAGACCGTCGCTGCCATTCTTCTACTACAACATAAGGCGCGACTATGAGCGACTTACTTTCAATGATGTTGAAAGCGAGCCGTTTTCTTTTCCGTTGCAATTAACCGCTGTGGCTGAGGATCCAATCGAAGCTTCGGATTTAGCTCATGACATGCGGATGTTGCTGCAAAGCTGGGCTGTTCTAGCTGATTTAGCCAAAGTTGGAATCTCTATTCCACGGGTTGAATCGCTGGCTAACGTTGAGACCAACTTTGGTGTGAGCTATGAAACTGAATCGAAGCTGTTAGTCACGATTGTGGCTAATGACACATACGATGATGCCACCCAACCAGGCTATATCGAAGGCGTTGATATCAACGCTAAAGCCAATATCAAGGAGGAAAACAATGAGTAAAGTCAAATTATTCTATGATGTTTCATTTCGAACATTAATTAAGCAGGCAGCCACTTATGATAAGGCTGCTAATTTTTTGATCGCGATTCCAGGTACTGCTGAAGGCATCACAACCTTTGGGTCATTAGACGAAGTCGCTGAAAAATACGACGAAAGTACTGAGATATACAAACAAGCTGCAGAGTTTTTTAACCAGCTGATTCAGGATTCAGTTTATGACCAACCATTAGCAGTTGCTACCTATATTGATCAAGACCAACCAGATCCAATGGGTGTGGTTAATGACGCACCAGTGGTCAACAGCGTTACCACGACTGATACTACTGCCACGGTTGATTTGTCAGCAGCAACAGTGCCAAACGTTAACGGTTTAGTTCATATGCTGACCAACTATTTCAAGGCCGGCTGGCGTTTTGTGATGGCTCCTGAAGCTACCACGGAGCAACTTGAAGCCACTATGGACTTCTTGTACGACAACCAAGACGGTATCTTGCTTACCCAAGTCTCAACCACTGATGATGCGGACGCCTTGAAACAATACGCGACTAAGTACACTGACACGAACAAGATGCTGCCGGTCATTGTCTTAGCTGATAAAGAAGGGCAACCAACCATTGGGGGTGCCGTAGCGGTTGCCACTGATACTGTGCCGGTTAACTGGCGTCATATCGGAGGTTTACCAGGTATTGAACCAAACGACTGGACAGTTCCCGAAATTGAGCAACTGGATAACGACAATGCCATTCCAGTAGTCAACAAGGCTGGCGACTTCATGTTCCTACATGGCCGTGGTCTCGATGGTCACTATATCGATAATATCTTTGGCATTCAATACGTTTACGACTTCATGCAAGCTGGCTTGCAGAAATGGTTGGACTTGCCAGCTCAACGCTTCTTTAAGTTCAACGATGCTGGCTTGAGTCTATTGAAGGCACAAGCACAATCATTACTTGACCAGCTTGGCACCATGGGCTTCTTTGCTGAAGGTGCTGACGGTAAGCCATTAGCTTCAGTCACTGTGCCAACTCGCGCACAGGTATCGACCGCTAGTGTTGAAGCTCGTCGTACTCAAATGACAGTGAACGTCACCCTGGCCAACTTGATTGACACAATTGATGGTCAAATCAACTTCACAATTTAAGGAGGAAACTATCTATGGCAAACAAAATTCAATATGCCGCTGACAAATGGGTGTACTTAAAGGATACCCGGTTCATTCATAACTATTTGATTGTCGACGGGAACACGCATGAATTATTCGGTTTTAGTGCTACGGATGCCGTTAAGTGGAGCAAGGTTGATAACGATTTTGACCTTGATTCCGACTTCACCGGTGATCCATTAGCTCTGCAAAACCACTCAAGCAAAGGTCAGTTCACATACTCATGCAACGAAAATGGGATGTCAGCTGAATACTTTGACGCAGTTATTAACCGTCAGAAAACGTATCAACAAGGTGAAATTCCAACCGTTGGTCTGAAGATGGTTGATGAGAACAGCGGTAAGACGGTTTCATTACCATTCGCTTTCTGCCAAAAAGTACCAGATGGTCAAAAGAGTAACAGCTTTGATAATGCTGATTACCTCTTCCTTGGCTGGGGATTTGATGACTCACGTGAGTCATACGTTGATTTATAAGCTTTTCAATATTTAGAAGATACAGATTAAAGGGAGGATGCCACAATGGCTGAACAAAAAGATGTACTGGATTTAAAGCAAGTTAAACGAACGGTGGACTACAAGGATAAGGACGGAAAAAAGGTGACTAAAGAGATCACCTTGAATACCCCTAGTTATCCTGATGCACTGGATATCACTGATTTAACCCAGGGGCCTAACGGGTTCCAAGATTTCGGTGAAGCTTACGCGAAAACAATGGAAAAGGTGCTGGTTACGCCGCACTTAGACTACAAATTTATCAACGAGCAAGTTGAAAAAAACCATGATGATAAGAGTTCAATCGAGTTCACTGATAAGAACGATGAAACGGTCAAACTAGACACGATTTTTCCGAATGCTCGTGAAGCTGTCAACATTATCTTTAACTTCACTAAATCAGATGGTTCAGCCAACGTGCGCCAAGTCGTTCAAACCTTGAATGACGACGTATTCCGTGATGAAAAGGGTCAAAAATTGACCTGGGACTTCTGGCAAGAACATGGTGGCATTTTTGATGCCATTCCTAAGGTTGTTGATAACTTATCTACAGCCTTAGTCCACACCGGATTCCTAGCAATAATCGGTGAAGCATACTCCTTTCTGCAGGAACAAATCTAGATCAACTAAATATCAAAACGAAGACGGCGATCTCGACCTGCGATTAATCAAGGCAGATCCGATGTATGGCCGTCTTTTTTTTGCATCCAAAGCTAAACGTTTAGGGATTGTTGACTCCGTTAAAGACGCTCTCAACATGACCTTAGACGAATGGATTCTAGCAATGGAAGTGATGAAAGATATCGACGAAGAAACTGAGGCAATGATCCAAATCGGAGTTGCACAAGCCTTCGGTGCTGGGTCAGAAAAAGAAGGTGAAGGTAATGGCGGGCTCCCTCCAGTCTGAAGATATTAGTCTTCAAATCAAGGCGAACCTCGAGGTGTTCTCGAAAATTGATGAACAATTCGACAAGTTAAAGGCGAAAACTCGTGAAGTCAGTGAACTCACTGGAAACATGTTTTCCTCCAGCAAGTTCAGCGGTATGAGCCGTAGCCTTAATACCATTAATAATCGCTTTGACAGTAGTACCAACAACGTGAAGCAATTGCGAGGAGAGCTAACTAGCCTGCAATCAGCCTTTGACCGCAACAAGTCGCAGTTGGAGGGCTTGTCGAATGCGCAAAAGGAGTATGCGAACAGCTCGCGTACTGCAACCAGGGCAGTTCAGGCTAATCAGTCTGCAGTACAGCGCTTTAGTCGAACTCGTACGGATGATGTAACTCGTAGCTATACGAAGACAACGAGTGCATCGCAGAAGATGGGTAATGCTTCGCAACGTCTAAGCGAGACCGGTTCAAAGTTCATTCGTACTGGTCAAAGTATGGCAGTAACGTCAACAGTGATTGGCGCTGCCATGCTCAAAGGTGCCAATGATGCCGTTAAACTGCAGAACCAATATCGGGTGATCACTAACTTAGCCACTTATGGCGGTGAAAAGCAGGCTGAAGCCCAACGAAACGTCAATAAAATGCAGGCACAAGGTACGAACTACTCCGTTAAATACGGGGTTGCTCAAACTAAACTGTCTGCCGGATATGAAGAGCTAATTCGGCGTGGTTATTCAACTAATCAAGCTCTATCAACTCAGAAGACGTTCTTACAAGGTGCTTTAGCTTCAGGTGATGATTACACCGACGTTGTCCACAATGCAACGGCTGCACTGGAAGGCTTTGGTCTTAAATCCAATAACACCACGGTCATGGCTCGGAATACGAAAACTGCAGTCAACCAGATGGCATATGCCGCTGATTTGACTGCGACTAACTTCCAGGGCATGGGTGATGCACTTAGATACGTAGCGGCAACTGGTCGTTCGGCTAATCAGTCATTATCAATGACGACGTCTGCGATTGGTATTCTTAGCAACAATGGGCTTTGGAAACTGGCCTCGCAGTCAGAAATGGCAGCGTAATTAAACTCCGTTAACTCGGGGAAGACTAAATGTCATGTGACACAAGTTGATCCCGAACCAAGCTCGGCAGGAAACTCCGAGAAGGCGTAACGACTAGATAGTGTAACCTAAGCAGCACTCTCAACTGAGTGCTTTTTGTATGGCGAAATATCCACGAAGGCGGAGCACCTAAACAGTCAGGCTGTAGGTGGAAAGATAGTCTGAACTTGCAGGAAACTGTAAGAAATAGAGGATAAAGAGCCCCTATGATAACAAAATTGGGAAGACACTGTTGCTGGTACCGGTTTAAAGAAAATCATCAACGCATTTGGCTCACCAAACATGGCTAAGGGCCAGCAAGCCCAAGTTATGAATCAGTTAGGCTTGACCTCTTCAGATTTCAAACAAGCTAATGGTAAACTCAAGAACTTGGCAGATTTGATGGATATCATCAATAACAAGACCAAGAATATGGGCGACGCAGACCGGATGAACGTATTCCACAAGTTCTTTGGTACGACTGGTCAGGAATCTGCACTGATTCTAGCGAAGAACACTAATCAGTTACGGAGCTTAAACGATCAAGTTTCTAAGTCGCAGAACATGAAAGGTGGGGGCTACATTGCCCAACTTTCATCTAAGAACTTAATGTCCGCTCAGGCACAGATCAACATCTTTAAGCAGGCAGTTAATGGTCTTGGTATATCATTTGCAACGACTGTATTGCCAAACATTACCGACTTCATTAAAGGTCTCGACAAGATGCTGCTTGCTCTCAATGGTGCTTCACCAGCTACTAAGAAGTTTGTTTCCTATGCAATTATGGGGACGGCTGCTATTGCACCTTTGTCACTGGCAATTGGCGGTTTGGCTAAAGCACTAGGTTTCGCTAGAACTGCCTGGGTATTACTTTCTGGGTCCATGAGCAAAGGAGTACCAGCAGTAGCAACTAAGCCCGTTGTATCACAGACCGGAGAGTTGGCTGCTTCAACTTCTGGTGGCAGTGTAGGTTCAAGAGTAGCTCGGTACGGCAGTGCTGCCGGTGGAATTAAAGGCCAATGGGCAAACTCTAGCTTATTAGGCAAGGCCAGCACTGTTGCACTTGGCGCTGGGGTTGGCTTAGAAGCTGCTAATGCATTCAAAGATGGCGTTGACACTAAACGTGGCGGCAGTGAGCTTTGGAATGCTGGTGGTCAAGCTGTTGGTGGTGCCATTGGGTTTGCTTTAGGTGGTCCTGCTGGCGCTATGGCTGGTACCGCTATTGGCGATGCAGTTACTAAAGCAATTGATGTTCACAAGATTGTCAAAGGCCTTTCTGATGTTAAAACTGGAGAAGACCCTAATAAAACCATTAAGGACCAACAGCAAAAGCAAAGGGTCAAACTTCGTGGTAAGTATTATAAGAATTCTAGTGGAGATCTAGATACTGATGATGCGAATCAGATTCTGAATGCTAGCGGTGCTAAACCGCTGCAAAGGCAGAAGAAGACACCAAAACCAGTATTGTCTACTCGTGAAAATTGGGCAAATGCTGACAATAGGGCCGCTAAAAGTACCTTGTCATCATTAAGCGGATCGGATCAATCTTACATTAAATCTGCTGTAAAACTTGAAACCCAAGCTAACCAAGAGTGGTACACATCTGCTGATAAAACCTATGGCAAAGTTAAAGCAACCTATAAGGATTTATATGATGTTGCAAGTAGCTATGCCTCCAAACGATTAAAGACGGACAAAGCATCTTATGGCTATCTGCAAAAGCAAGGGCTGATATCATCTAGTGAATCTCTACAGGCATATCAAAAAGAGAAAACTAGTATGACCACTCGCTTAGCTAATTTGAAAAAGTCTCTGAATGATCTAGTTAGCTCTGATAAAAAGGGTGGCAAAGACCGGATTAGTGAAATTAATCGGGTCAATCGTCAAATTTTAAGTATTACTGATGCTGGGGCACAAAAGCAGAAAACTTTACAGCGGTCACTAAATAGGCAAACTTCACAGTTAACTATTGGTGGTTACCAAAAGGTAGTCGCAAGTAGTAATAAAGCCTATCGTTCGACTGTTAGTGCTGCAAAGAAAACTTATAATTCTCAAACAAGCTATGCTGACAAGAGATATGACCGAGAAGTTTCAGCTGCTAAAAAGATAAAAGGCATTAGCGAAAGTCAACGCAAAGCCATTATCGATAAGGCACAAAGTCAACGTATCGAGACCATTAATCGGGCATATAGTCAATATGTTGGTACGGTCAAATGGGCTAAAAAGCAACGAAATGCAGTGGTTGACCAAGCTCAATCACAAGCAACTGAAGTTAAGCATGCGATGAGCGGGATGTTTGATGCAATACCCGGTCAAATTGGTAACATGTTGAATCAACTTGCTTCTGTAGGGCTAAATCAACAACCAACTAGGCAAAAGAAGAATGGGCTTACCAATGACATTGCACATGGGAAGTCTACATTTAGTAAACCCAATTTAGGACCTGTTCCTATGGGAAAAGGTTCTACTAAGAAAACTTCCAGTCTACCCAAAAGCTACTTTGGCCATGCTGCTGGTGGTGCTATTCGGAAAACACAAATGGCCATGGTTGGTGAAAAAGGTACTGAACTTGCTTATAATCCACGAACTGGGCTGTTCCGTATGCTTGGTGCTAATGGGCCGACCATTGAACGGGTGCTGCCAGGTGAACAGATTCTGAATGCCAAAGATACCCGTAAAGCCTTTAGTGGCGGTATTGGAGCTGGCAAAGTTCTGCCTGGGTATGCTGATGGAACTACTAAGAAGCTACCCAAACAGGCTGTCGCAACGGGTGCGCTTGGTGGGGACAATAGCCTATCCAAGACCGCTCGCCAGACTAAGAGTTCCATGAAACAGATTTCAAAATCAGTAACTGACGGTTACTCAACTTCGACCAAGAAATCGAAGAAGTCAATATCGAATTTTGAATCCAAATCCAAGCAGAGTTGGAAGCAGATTTCTCGCGATACCAAGAAGACGACCCAGCAGATCCAGAAAAACACCACTGGTGATTTTGATGATATGCAAAAGGGTGCCCAGAAGAATATGAACCAGCTCCACTCAGGCATGAATTCAGCTGCCAAGGCGACGACTAAAGATTTTAATTCGATCTTTTCTCGATTAGGCCCGTATGCACATAGTGGCATGAGTGGTGCCATTGGTTCTTTGAACGGTGGTATTAAGGGAATTAACTCCGCTCTGTCTCAATTTGGTGGCAGTCATTCGGTTATTTCTCCGATTCATTACGCTGAAGGTTCTAAAGGTCCGATTCGTGAAGATCAGTTTGCTGTCTTAAATGATGCGCAATCTGGTCCACGACAAGAAGCAGTGGTTCGCAATAACAAGCTGATGTTCCCACAAGGTGACAATGTCTATACGCCACTGAAGAAGAACGATGAAGTGCTTAACGGTGCTCAAGTTAAAGAAATCATGGACGCCATGCCTCACTACGCCAAAGGTACCAAAGTCAATAAGACTGCTCTAAGAAAGTTAATTAGTAGCAACAGTGCTCATCCACAAAAAGCATTCGCAGCTGAATTTAGCAATAACGTTAATCGCAAGTCTGCCAAGTCACCACTTTCTGGGGGCTTAACAACCCTTGGTAAGAATGGTGCAACCGGTGTTGGTAATGCGTGGTCAGCTGCTGCTTGGAATGCATTGAGTAATGCGATGAATTCCGGTGGTTCAAGCGCCGGTGGGCCCGTCACACATAGTCCTGGTGGTGGGTGGTCCGTTTCATCTGGTTTTGGTAATCGTGGATCTGTCGGTGGTGGTTATAGCCAGCATGATGGTGTCGATTATTCAGGCAGTAGGACTGTTCATAGTATGAACACTGGTACCGTTCAACGCGTTGGCGGTCCACCCGGTGAATGGGGCGGTGCAAGAGGTATCGGTGAGTCTGTTGTCATCGGTGGCGGTGGTTTGAACTATATCTACCAAGAACTAAATGGTAAATATGGGTCTGGCGCTAAAATCTTGGTTGGCAAAGGTGATCAGGTTAAAGCTGGTCAGGCAATTGCCATCTTAGGGTCTAGTGCAACACACGTCCACGTCGGTGCTACTAAACACCCAATGTTCTCAATTGGTGGTTCGTCCACAGCTGGTTGGCTTGACCCTCGAACCATTAAAAGTTCAGCAATCAAGGTTAAAAAGGCTAAGGCTAAACAGAATTCGGCACTTGATAAGTATGTTAAGAAGCAGCTGGCTCCACAGATCAAGTGGGTCAGCAAAAACTTAACTGAAAGCGATGTTGGTGCATTCGGTTTGTCCGGTAGTATTGCAGCACGAGCTCGTACCTTGGCTGATGCAATCAAGAAAGCATACCCCTCAGCAACCAATAAGGGGATTGCCGCCGTCCTGGGAAATTGGGAATTTGAATCTGGTTTAAACCCTGGTGCAATTAATCCTGGCGGTGGTGCTTCTGGTTTAGGACAATGGCTAGGGCCTCGTAAATCAAGTCTGATTAGCTATGCTCAAAAGCACAACATGTCCTGGAAGAATGCTGGGGCTCAGGTTGATTTCGCGCTACATGGCGATGGTGCTAACAGTGCTATTTTGAAACGGATATTAAGAGGAACTGGTTCAGTCGCTTCACTGGCTAATGCCTTCAGTTCACAGTGGGAACGTGGTGGATATAATGCCCAACACGTTGCCGGCGCACGCAAAATTGAAGGCGCGTTGAAAGGCTTCAAAGATGGTGGCGAGCCACCACTCAACAAATGGAGCAAAGTCAATGAGGGTGGCAATTTTGAGCTGTTCAAGCCCAAGACTGCCGGTACAGTTGTTGACCACAAGAAGTCACAGAAGATTGTGGCTGGCGGTGGTCGTGCTACGAAGATTGAACCACATTATGACGTACACGTTGAAGTTAAGGGTGGCGATAGCGACGCCCACATTCTCAAGTTAATCAAGCAAGCATTACAAAGCCACGATCAAGAATTAGTAACTTTAGTTCGTGCTGAAGTTGGCGATGATGCTGCATACGAATTTCTCGGCTAATTCAAAGTTCGGGGTGGGAGGGATGGAATATGGCAACACCAAGTAGTAGTTTGAAATCCGCTGTAAAACATTTTTCGAACACAACTATTTCGAGCAAAATTAAGAAGTGGGATTCAGCTGTTAGTGCGTCTAATAAGCAAATTAGAACCACTCAGAGCAAAATTGATAAATATCAAGACCAGCTTGATAAAGCGAACGATGAATTAGGCAAGAAAAATGGATACAACGACGCCAAGGAGGCTTACACCCAGGTTGATAAACAACTAGCAGCCGCACAAAAGGCGTTAAGTTCAGCCAAGGATAAGTCCAAGGTTAAAACCCTGAAGACTAAAATTAAGAGCTTAACGAACCAAAAGAAAGATGCGTATAAAAACTTATTGAAAAAGTCGTCCTCTGAGAGTAAAACCCAGAAGTCAATGACTGAGGCACTGAACAAGCTTGGAACGCTGAAGAAGAATCTTGCCAAAGAGAAAGGTTCTAAAACCAGCAATGCCAGTTATGCGAGCCTTTATAAGAAAGAGCAGGAAAAGCGTAAGGCTGCCGCCTTTGCTGAACTACAGAAGAAAAATGCTGCCTCAATCATGAAACAGATCACTGCTCAGGAAGCTAGAGTGAACGCTGGTAATGCCGGTAAAACGAGTATTTATTTGACTGACAAGTCGAAAGATACCGTCTTTTTCTTTGGTGAAAAAGAACCTAGTGAGACTGATTCAAACGATGTGGATTCACATGCAGTTGATAATGGTGATCCAAGAAGTCGTTACAGCCGGCGTAATTCTAAGGAACTAACCGGGACTTACTTCTTATTTGGTAAAGATTTTGCGGATATCGATAAGAAGTTCGATGCCTTTCAGAAGTGGCAGCGATACGGATATGAGGTCACAGTTCGTGGCTTTTCTCGTTGGGGCCATGCCCAGATATCGCAGATTGTTAAAGGTACTGTCCATCAGAACGCAATTGAAGTATCTATCACGTTTGATTACGCCAAAAAAGGCGAAATTATGTTTAAACGTAAGAAGGCTAAGTCTGGCTCAAGTAAGAGCAAAAACAATAACAAAGGCCCAAAAACTAAGTCGACAGGGTCTTCGAAGAGTACCCGTAAGTACATCACAGTTAAGAGTGCCAGAGATACGATGTGGGCACTATCAGTTGCAAAGAAGGTATCGCTTAAGTCAGTTGAAAAGCTCAATCCTAAACTGGTTCCTACTCAATTGCACGTTGGCGACAAAATCTATTACTCATAGGAGGTATTTTGAATGGCACAATATGACACAATTCCATGTGACCCCAATCAGTTACCTTATGAGTACACGATTATCTTTGACGAAAAGGCCTATACATTGGGTTTTCAGTACAATGAGTACTCTGACCAGATTACCGTCTCAATTTCGGATGATGACGGGCTGATTGCCCGTGAACCACTAGTACTTAAACAGCCAATGTTTCAGGCGGTACATTACAAGGATCGTTTGCCACTGATTGAATTGATGCCTATTGATGAATCTGGCAATGAAATCGAAGTAAATATCGACAATCTGAACTTAACGGTTGAAATTGCTGATACCAGCACTGATTTAACGGATGCAGGTGACGATGATGGCTAATATCACAACTAATAAGGGTACTTTCTGGGGTTATGAGACTGACCTGCAAGTCATTAACAGCGATGGCACGTATACATTCACAACCAAGAAACCACGTGGTTATGGGCTGACTATTGAGTTCGAGATTCCGTTTAATACCGATGGCAGTATTCAGCAATTCACCGTTACTCTGTATAACATTTCTGAAGAACATGCCGCTGTATTAAAAAAGGGCAACCATGTAAAGGTCACCTCAGGTCCGACTGACCTGTTCAGTAAGCTCACTGAAGGTACCATTATCAGCACGGAAGAAGATCCCGATGATAATTTGGATTACCCTATCAAGCTTAACTGCCTAGGTGGAGTTGATTACTCAAAAACAAAGAATATTTACTCAACCGCTTCTGGCTCTAAGGACGTTAAACACGCGGTCACGATTAAAAAAGGTGAAGTCATTAAGTGGAATACCACTAAACGTTTGAAAGTGAAGCTGACTTTTAAAAAGGGTACCAAGCCAAGTACAATCATGAAGCGGATTATTCGACAGGCCAAAATGACGGTTAAAATCAAGCATCTTAAGACGGATAAACCAATCAAAAAGGCTTATACCCTAAGTGCCAAGCCGTTTAACGCGTTACAATCACTCGCCAAACAATGTGGCAGTAAGCTGTACTTTACCCCTGATGGATGGGTGATTGACGACTTCTCTAAACCGGATGTATACAAAGACCATATTTATCTGACTTCCAATGAATTGGCTAGTGAACCAACTAAGAATGAAGATGATGACGGTAAAGTCACGTATTCTTTTACAACTGCATTAGATCCCCGGATATACGGCGGAGTAATAATTGATTTGAATTCACGGACAGTTGATGGTTTTGTCCGCGTAATTAGCGGTGAACATGATAGTGCGGACTGGACGACACAATGTGAGGTGGAAGAAGTTGGCTAAAAGAAATGCATTAACCGATTTAGCTAAAGTCATTGCTGAAGATGTGCCAAAATCAGCTAGCTCAGACACCCATACCTCCTCTGATGCCAGAGTTTTGAGTATTAATGGTGGGTTAGCCGACTGCCAACTGACTGGAAGACCTGCCGATGAAGAATCACTAATTTTACGAGACGTTATTATTTCTGATTCGTGCAAGTGGATAGCGGTCAGCGAAAAGGAAAATGAACCTTTAAAGGTTGGCGATTTAGTGCTCATTAATTTTGTCGATCATGACATCACCAATCTCAATTCGAAAGGCTATACCTATGACTCTGACCGCAATCATGATCTTTCAGATGGTATTATCGGGGCGGTGATTCAACATGGGTGATTTTGCGTATGACGATCAGCATGATATTTTGCTTGATCCAAACAGTAAAGATATAGAAGTAACGAATGACAATCTCCAACAAGGGATTGTCATTTTTTTGAACACTAATCAAGGTGAACTGTCATGGAACCCAACCTTTGGCGTTGATATGCTGCAGATCATTATGGATATCCACAATGAGGCGGCACTGTCGAGTGAACTGGAGGAATGGCTGACAGGCTACTTTGATGAAATTGATTCAGTGGTCGTTGACTCCATCACTTTTAACAAGCGGGTGGCTACGATCAGTTTAAAAATCGTCGTTAGCAACGGTGACGACATTCAACTAGGTTTGGAGGTGGATGATGATGGCATTAATGACTAAGGATGGTCAGTTTGACCGTCCTGAAATTGGCGATATCAGAGAAGATATCAATGACATTGCCAAACAGGATATATCACCTGATGCCCCGACTGATGATGCTCATTTACTTGGTCAGTTTTTAGGTATTATTTCTGACCGTGATGATTTAATTTTTAAAGGCTTAGAAGCAGTTTATTTCTCTTTATTCGTCTTGAGCTCTCACGGAGACACTCTTGACCGAATCGGTATTGAAGAAGGAGTGCTGCGAAAACCAGCAGCACCAGCTTCAGTTGAATTGCAGGTCGATGGTTATCCCGGCGGTTTTATTGCCGCCAATTCACTGTTTTCAACGGATGATGGTGTGCTTTTTGAAACAACTGACGATGTGACGTTCGGTGATATCACGATGATTGACGACCCGGATAATCCAGGAACCAAGATTCAGCTGCAAAACGATAACGGTGTCGGCCTTTGCCGGGTAACTGTCAATGCAATGGCAGTTGATTCCGGTATTGGTGGCAACGTCAAAGCTGGCGCTATTACATATAACGCCGATGCTAACGAAGATATATATGCGATTACAAATGTTCAGGCAGCAGCTGGCGGTCAAGATGCCGAGGTTGATAAAAGCTATGCTGACCGAATTATCAGTGACCGGCTAGCGGGTGGTGCCAGTTCCGAAGATGGTATCACAACTGCAGTAGGAAATTTGCCCGATGTTAAACAGGCTAAGTTAGTTTCTAATCGGACAATGGAGCCAGATAAGTATGGTAATCCAGCGAAATCGGACCATTTATATGTGATTGGTGGCGATGATCAAGAGGTTGCGGATGAGTACTTCCATGTACTTGGTGTAACTGAGTACACAGTTGGCTCAATTGCAAAAACTGTTTATAACCTGTCAGGGGACGCACGAACAATCAAATTTGACCGTGCCAAGACAGTACCGGTGTTTATTCAAATCAATATCACTACTACAGATGATTTTGATTCCGATAATGGACTAGCTGATATTCGCACTAACATCAAACAATTCTTTTCGGAACTCAAGATGGGTGAAACCGTGTTATTTAGCCAGATATTTGGTCAAATTTGGAACGTCCACGGCATCACGGATATCAAGCTAGCCATGGGTACTGATAAGACCAAGCTGGCACTGGATAATGTCAAAGTAGATGAGTTTGAACTAGCAGTCACGGATGATGATGCAATCGAGGTGAACGTGAATGCTGGATGATTTTAACATTGATGAGATTGCCGACCGGATTCGCAGTGGGCTTCCGGCTTACTTTAATCAGGAAGATGCCTCTATCAATCAGGCATTACTAGATGTTATCGCTAAGCGCTTTGAAACGATTGCCGATGTTTTGATGAAGATCAAAGATGCTTATGAATTAGACAAAGCTGATTCAGGGACACTTGATATGTATGCTGCCGACTGGGGTGTACATCGAATCGATAGTGATGATGATTACCTACGGATGGAAATCCGGCTTGCTCGAATGCGCCATCGGATTGGCACTACCGAGAATGACTTGATTCGCTTAATTTCATATGCGCTGCAGGCCGACCCTAGTGAATTCAGCTTAGTCGTTGACCGTGCACTACTAAACGGTGAGCCTAAAGCACTAAAGATTATCAATATTCCTGATAAATACAATGAGAAGCGTAAGCGAGATTTGTTGGTTGCTTCACTAGAGGCAGCTACCACACCAGAAGTACGAATCGTTGAAGTACAGTTTTCAACTATTACAGTAGCTCAACTCTATGCCGGCGCTGCTACTCAAATCTGGCGTAAAAATAATCCGACATTAATTACCTCTAACTTGGAAGGAGTTGAAGCTGATGGCTGATGAAAAGCCAGCAAAATTTACCACGATTACCGATGCCGGGGTTCAGCTGATTGATCAGCTGGCTGCAAAATCAAATACCATCACGGCATTTCGGGCAGTTGCTTCGAGCGCCCCGCACTGGAATGACAGTTTAGATGATATTCGGGCAATGACGGATATTGATTCTGTCGAGCAGACTGGTCAATATATGGGGAATTTTAATCAGGGAACTACTACTGAAACAGTTCAAATTGACTTTAACCAGCAGGAATTAAAGGCTTCCTATGAGCTTGCAACTGTTGGCTTGTTTGCTACAGATGGCAATAACAAAGAGATTCTGTATGCTGTTGAATGCTTACAGGAGTCACAAGCTATGACGCCATCTCCTGAACATGATGTCAACACGCATAATATTAAGATTGTCGTTGGCAATACTTCTCAGGTCACGGCGGAGTTTTCAGACGCGGACGTTGTGTCTCAGGCAGCCTTTCAAGCAAACCTAGCAGCATACACCAAAACAGTTGATTTGCCAAAGTTGATTGCTGACAACATCCCGAAAGATATTGCATTCACTGATAAGCCAAATACTTTTAGTGAGCAACAGACTTTTTCGGCTGGCGCGGTAGACGGCAAGGGCAACGCGTACATTACCAAGGATGAGGTGCCTAATCCTGACCTGACCGGGCTACAGCCGAAGGGTGATTATGCCACTCATGCTGACGTCAATAGTTCACTTGCTGCGTACACCAAGACGGAGTTACTTAACCAGACGCTGAAGCTGCTTGATACAACTACTGATGTAGACGCGAAGTTAGCTAAAAAGGTTACTGATAACGGCGATGGTACTGAGCAATTAAGTGGTAAAAAGATTCAGCCGTTTAATGCGATCCCCACTGTTATCGCAGCTGGGACAAATATTGATTCTCTGCAAACGACTGGAAACTACTTTATCGAAGGCGTAACAGGTGTTACTAACTTACCAGGTAATGGGACTACTTGGACTAATATCTTGGTTCTACGAGGTGATAGCAGTAACGGTTCACAACTCGCCATTAATTCCAATACTGGGGCTATGAGTGTTCGCGGGTGGAGCAGTGATACAAAATATACAGCCTGGTTTGCTTTGGCAACCTCAAATGATGTCAATGCTGCTAAGCAGGCCGCTATCACGCAAGCTGATAACGATACTAATACTAAACTTGCAAATTATGTTGGAATTAATCCATCAACATCACAAGTCACTAATCACACGGTTAAGTTTAATGATGGTCAGTTGATTGTTAATACTCAGCCTGTAGTTACTTTAGCCGGTGCAGCGGATCCTGATGAAGCAACCGCAAAAACAAAGTCCAGTGATGGTTTGCTTCATTACACTATTGAAAGCTAGGTGATAAACTATGGCAATCATGTATAAAGGCAATAAGCTTAATAACTTGGCATACAAAGGTCAGACAGTTGGTTCAATTTATTTAAAAGGCCAGAAAATTTATGGCTACCACGTATCACCTGGAATTGTTCTTTGGTCTGAAAACAAGGCTTTCATTTCTAGCATAGAACATGGTGTGGAAACCAACTTTAAAACGGCTTCATTCATCAAAGCTGACAGCACCTTAACATTAGCAAAGCCTATTTCTAAATTAGAAAATGGGTTAACCATTAATGTCAGTTCAAGTGCTGTGATCAGTGATGGAAGCAGATATGAAACCAATTGGAAAGCGCCAGATGGCTATAAGCCTTCGGTTAAATTTTCTAAGGTTGATTTACTGAGTGCAAAGTGGTTGCCTTTCCAGTCAACTGATGTTGGCAGATGGCAAGTTAATGTCAAGATGATAAATGATACAATACTACAATTTCAGGCAATCAATGATGGTCAAAAATTTTTAAATTCAACGAATTTGGGAAACTTACAAATTAGTACAAACCAATGGTTGATCATTTCAAAAGTAGTCGCTTATTAGGAGGTATACTATGTCAAACGTTGATATGACGGCATTTACAATGGGGGGGGCACGTAGCCCTCGCCTAAACCGCTTCGAGCTTGAACAGCCTCTCATCACACAGATGGGGGGCTGTTAATATGGCGATTTTTATGAATGGACATAAACTGACCAACCTAATGTATAAGGGGCAAAAAATCGGTAGCCTATGGTACAAAGGGAAGAAAATTTATAGTTCAATGCTTTCAGTGGGTACGCCAGTATGGACAGGACCGAAGGCATTCGTTAACAGTCTTTCTGATTTAAAAGATGGAGAAAATGTTAACGTGCCGGCAGAAGGCAGGCTATCAATTGGGCAGACTATATCACTTAACCACCCACTAAAAAACTTTAAGAATGGTGTTTCAGTTAATGTCTCAAAATCTGTATTAGTAGGGAAGCTATATAGCAACAGCAGTTCTTCGTTTTCTCTAGCCGCATCTAGCGACTATGGTTCAGTTCAGTCTGTCAAACTTACAGTCGCTCAGATCAAGTCCAGAGCGACAATAAAAATAGCCTCTGGCGAATCACAAACCATTTATGTTCAGGCGGTAGATGACACACACCTGAAGTTTTATACGCAGGGAAATTTCGATTCATCGCAGCGGCTTGATAATTCCACAGTGATTTATCAATACTTCGATGGTTCTAGCCTTTTGACCGTTGGCCTTGTGATGATTGATTCAATAACTGCTTATTAGCACTCGACAAACCGTTTGAGTGCCTTTTTAATACTCAAATTTAAGGAGGTAACATAATGAGTCAATTCTATGTACAACGTGATGCCGATAAATTCGGCACCAAACTAGCAACCAAGTTAGCTGACAGCGACGATCCAAAGCAGTGGTTGCAAGTCACGATCGCTACAGCTAACGACAACGACTTTAAGCAGAACTTCATGCACTATCAAATAAACGATGACGGTACCGTTATCCGTGGTGGTGCTGATGCCGCAACTATTGAAGATGTCAATAATCAGCTGGCAACAGCGCTTGATACCATCAAGAACTTAAACGACTCGCTGACTAAAGCCAACAAAACTATCACGACTCTGCAGACCACTTATCAGCAAGACAGTGACCTTACCAACGAAGCCATTCTGGAACTGTCTGACCAGTTACTGTCCACTGCACCGGCTGACAATACGGCGACGACTGCTAAACCTGCTACTGACAGTACAACTGCTCCTGCAGGAGGTGATGCTAAGTGAACGCACTAGCCACATTGTATGCTAACTCAGTCAAAGCCGGTGACCGTAAGATTGAACAGGTACCGGCTGTTATTCGTCCCGAAGTCCAAAAAATCCTAGATCAAAAATAAGAAAGAGGTAAATTATTATGACTTTAAATAAAAAGTTTTCTGCTTTAACCATGCTGTATGCTGCTAACGTGCTTGACGGCGGTCGGACACTTGACGAAGTCCCCGAAGTTTTGCGTGATGATGTTGCCGGTATCCTAAAAAACGACGACAGCGCCGATTCTACCACTGCCTCTACTACGCCGGCTGCTTAATTGGTGCCTTTCTAATTGGGCTTCTGATATAGGAAGGATGGTGAGTAGACGATGTATCGAATTTTTTCTTGTATGAAGAACAATCCGTTTCACACGGTGATTGGCTTAGTGGAGCTGGGAATCGGTGTGCACCTCATTGACCATGATCAGTATTTCCAGTGGCCACCTGTCATTGATGGAATAGCTAACGATGACATCGTTGGCGCTCTGTTCGTGCTCGTCGGTGCGGTCATGCTGTTCTGGGTGGTTGATGAAGAACGGTCAGTACGGCTAGACCACGCTGTGCTGATTGCTTCATCTTTCTTGATGTGTGTACTAACACTGTATCAATTCATGCACTGGATTGTGCTGGGAATCGACATGCCATGGATCAGTAACGCTGCGCTGACCGCGGTCATCATGATTCTGGCAAGACGGAGTGACAGCCAGTGATGGTACCCGAATGGGGACACATCTTGCTTCAACTCAACCCTATTATTGCCATCATCCCAGCAACGCTAGCAGCCTACCTTACTTATCTACTTGGCAAGCGCAAGTCAGACCGTGAGGAGCGTTTTCAAGAGATTAATTACTGGAAAAACGTTGCCGAGGAAGAACGCAAGCGACGCACGGAAGCCGAGGACGAACTGGCTGAACTGCGTCAGGTTTTGCAAAATGAAAAAGCTAAAACAAATAAGGAGAATGGAAAACATGGCTAAATTAAACAACCCAACAAATGTGCTATTTTCAGCGCTGATCTTAAATGGCAAGGCGTCAATTGATGATGTACCTGCCAAGTTAAGAGCTGGCGTGCAAGCCGAACTCGATTTCTTTAATGATATTGACATTGCTGGTGCCAATGAAACGGCTACTACTGACGAACCAGCACCCGTATCAAGTGATGCTCCTGCAGCACCAGTAGTGGTTAAGTCAGACGATACCGAAGACACTGACAAAGTGGTATCAGACATCAACAGTGCTGTCAAAGACGCTGAATAGGGGGTGTGAGCATGCAAAATGCACTTCAAGTATTAAGTGATAGTGGTGCCTTGCAAACCATTCTGATGGCTATCTTAACTGCTGTGGTTATTCCACTGATCAATCAAGGTCATAAGTCTGCTAAAACTAAAAAGGTTTCCAACATCTATGACGTGTTGGATAAGCTGGCAGAAGGCACCGTCGCCAAGCTAGCCACTCAATATGACTTACCATCTGGTGTTAAGCATGACCAAGCACTGCAAACCATTTCGGAACAGCTTGCAACAAAAGGTATCAAGTCAGTGGATGCTAAAGAGATTGATATGGCGATTGAAAAAGCCTATCAATACTTTACATCCCTTGATACTAAGGCTCAAACTAAGCAATCGGAGTTTAATGACGGTCTATCTGCTGCTGACAAAGAATCACAAAAAGCTGTTGAAACTGTGTCTGAACCTAACGTAGAGTTCAAAGAGGCAGTTGCAGAGCCAGTTAAAGTTGAAGCTTCTGCAGACCCTGAACAAGACAGTCTGACCAAGCTACGCAACGCTATTGCCTCTGCTCAAAAGATTCTGGACGAAAAGGAACAAGCACAGGGTGGTGACAAGGATGCCTAGATATGACATTGTCGATATATCCAATAACAACGGCTATATCAGCACAACCACCTTTAGAGCTATGAAGTCTAAGGGTGTCAGAGCTATCATCAGCAAGGTTAGTGAGGGAACGTACTACTACGATTCAACAGCAAAAACTAACTTGGCTCGTGCTAAGTCAGTTGGTTTAAAGATCCACGGTTATCACTTTGCCCGCTTTACAACGGTATCTGGTGCCAGAGCAGAAGCTTACTTTGCAGTTAAATGTGCTAAGTTCGCTGGTGTACCTAAGGGTGCCGTGCTGGTCTGCGACTTCGAAAGTTACAATCGAGGCTGGTCACAAAATGGTGCTACGACTAAGGCATTCGCCAAGATTGTTAAGGCTGCCGGTTACCGCTACGACCTATATACCATGGGGAGCTGGACTAATTCAGTGTCCATCAACAACGCTGGTCGGGCAGGCTGGATTGCCAATTATCCATACAATCCGTCAGGTATGAAGCTATACGCCTCATATAACGCCTGGCAATGGACGTCTGGCGCTCACTTCGCTGGCAGTTCATCACGCTTTGATGTGTCGGTAGCTTACTCGGACTTCTATACTAAGGGAGCCACGAGTAGCAAGCCGAAGAATCTACACGAGTATTTCGACTGGAACCCAGTTTGGATCTATCCACGTTATACCGTGGCAGCTTACAAGACAGCAGCTGAAGTTGGTCATGGCAAAGGTGTGGTCAAACACTACTCAGCCAAGACTAAATTGCACGTCAAGTCACTGGTAAAGGCCAAGACTTCTAAGCATGCTGTTTTCCAGCTGACTAACGGGCTTTATATCACAGCTAACACAGCTTACGTCAACAACTTGTACTACACGACGGCTAAGAACCATGTCAAGCGGGTCAAATCAGTACGTGGCACAAACAAATACAAGTCTAAGAAGTTCGACCATAAGTATCTAGTTGCCAGTTTACACGCTGGAACATTGTTTGATGTTGCCAAAGTGGTCAAAGTTGGAAGCGTCACACGATTGCAACTAGCTGATGGTACGTACATCAGTGGTAACAAGTTAATCAATTCATATGTAAAGTAACACAAAACAAAATAAGTAATCTCGATAATAAAGCCGTCTACCGTTAATGGGTGGGCGGCTTTTTTTGTGTGCGAAAGTGACATTTAAAGTGAATATATCAAATTGTACACAATATATGGTTGTTGTTTAATTGGAACAAGATAGAATTATTGAGAGAGAAAAATTGTCTACCTACCATTTGATGTAGCTGGTGATAAAGATTAGATGATACGTTGTAACATGTTTAAACATATGCTATACTCTTAGTGTGGTATTAGAAATAATACTGTGTGTAATCAAGGAGGTATAAGTATGCTAATGGGTGAAAGGAAGGTAGGTGAACCGGATATATGAAAACTACAATCAAAAAGTGGGGTAACTCGCAAGGTGTTATGATTTCAAAAAAATTATTGGCACAGATTGGGATTCATCAACCGGTTAACCAAAGCATCGATGTTGATGTAGATGGCGATCGGCTCATTATAAAGAAAATCTCAAATGAGTCAAAAATGGATAAACTTTTTGAAGGCTTTGACACTGAAAAATATTTTAAGGAACATCCAGGCTCACATGAAGTAAACTGGGGCGCTCCTGTAGGGCATGAGGTATGGTAATTATCTTCTAGGCACCATGCTATCTCTTGACCGGAGAACCTTATGGTTCCACTTGGAGGTAGCATAAATTCAATTTCTAGGAGGTAATTGCTATGCAATTACGCCAAGGTGATATTATCACCGTTAGCTTCGATGGCACTGAAGGCCATGAACAACGTGGCCAGCGTCCAGCATTAGTCGTTTCAAGTGATTCTTATAATCGGTTTACCCGAATGGTGAAGGTTGTAGCAATCACAAGTCATGGCACAGACTTTCCACTCCATGTAATGCTTCCCGCAGGTTTGCAAACTTATGGGCAAGTTTTGACTGAGCAGGAAAGGTCTATTGACCCACAGGCGCGTAAAGTAGAGTTTATTGAACGTTGCCCGCAAGAGGTATTAGATAAGGTGTTAGACCTTGTTAATGCTTCATACTAAAAAAGCTAGCTACAAATTGTAGTTAGCCACCCAGAGAATATGCACGCTGTCATCTATCAAATACAGTGTACATATTCTTTTTATTTCTGTCAAAACAAATAACATAAATTTTTAAAATTACTGCAAACGTGTGTTCGCATATTATGTTATAATATTTGACGAGGTGATGAGGGTGACACCAGCTAAGGAAGCTGACCTGATCTATAGCCGTATTGAGCCACTCTTTAAACGAATGAGCCGCACACGATACAATATCAGCATATCTAACGATATCTACGACAAGACGTACAACTTTTTCTTTGAGAGCCAGCATGCCGGTATGCGATTGAAGTCCACACCGCTGCACTCGCTCACTGATTACCGACTGGAGTTTCTCGAGCAGGTTGTAGACGAGTTAAAGAAGCACACACAGCTCAGCATTCACTACACTGGCTTTGCTGGTGAAGTCTGGCCGGTTAAGCAAACAGTCATACAGAAAACTAAAAGTCCACTGGAGTAAGTCACCTTATTGGTGGCTTATTTATTAAGGAAATCTAAATTCAATCCATTTCGAGTGCTGTTGTTAGTAGCCAAACATTACACGTGTTATATTCATATAGTTCTAGTCGCACTCAACCACGAAAGGATACTATATGTACTATTTGATGACTATCACCGCTGTTCACTGTGAAACGCCTAATCTATCCCTGCCACCCAGTAAGAAAAAATATAGGATTGAAATCCATGCGGTCAGCCAAGAGACAATTGATAACCCTCAAAGATTGCTAGATATCCCAGTGAGTTCAGTCCCAGAATGGGTATGGAAAGTTGGCTCGGTTGAACTTGATAAAGAAGAACGTGCCCATGATCATTGGGCTGGCGAAATTGTTATGCGAATGACAATCATCGAATTAAGGGATCAGCAACACGCTGATTGGCTGATAGAGAGGCTAAATGAAGAATACATGGTAGTCAATTAAAACTGAACCAATTAAAAAGCCACCCAGCTAATTAAGTTGAGTGGCTTTCTAATATATTATAGGCAACAGTCTCGGATGATTTCCTCGTACTCCATCAAGTTCTCGTGTGTGAGGTGGACAATCTCACCATCAAGCCAAACGTCCATGCTATCGTCTGTGGGATAATAGGCTAGTATAGACATATGTTTTCCTCCTCTCTAACAAATATAGATACGTTATTTTATTTTATAAAATTTTATCTAAGTAAAGAAAAACCACTCAAAAATGAGTGGTAAAAGAAAATACGCCTAAAAAGGGTTTTACTAAGCTAAGAGCTAAGCAAGCTCAAAATAATAGTGTTAAAATTAGCTATAATCGTTGATCCTAAAGCATATACAGGAATTCATTGAGGAGACCTGTACTCTCCTTAAATGTGGTGTTTTACAAATAGTATTAGCTCTCTAAAACTTGATTTGGGGAGCTTTTATTTTTGGCATCGTTATAAAAAGTTTTAAATATTTTTGCACACATTCTGCACAGAAGTATAAATTCCCCCCCAAAAAAATAAACCATTTTAAACTTTATAAAATGGCTTTTGTGTTCGTCAATCAAGTACGCATATACTCGCATAGTGAAGCATGGCAACAGCTATGAAAGTGAAATTTCTTGTGGTCAATTTCGCACGTTTTGAGTGACTTGGTTAAGGTTTTAATATCTATTTCATTTACGAACCTCATCAATCGCCGAATTGATGGGGTCTTTCTTTTGCCCAAAAATTTGCGTCATTTATTGTAGAGATCACTTCATTGAAGCAGGTTCGAATACTGAATTGTCACAAAGGCCGCATATGAAGACTGCCAAACAGATGTTTAAAACTCGCATATCAGGGTTAAAGAAATGATTGTAATTTAAAGGTAAATAAAAACAGGTCTTTAAGACCTGCCTTTGTACCAAATATCGTGATTGCCTTTGAAACCGTGGTGCTTGTATTGTGAGTAATCCGCAATCTTGAGTTTATTTCCCGATTTATAGATGACGGTATCAGAATTGAACTTACGGCCATAGGCGTAAATAGTTCCTTTGATTCGATAAGACTTGTTAATGTGTGACCATTTAGCATTCTTAGTTACGCTGGCCTTAGTACCATTCGGTATCATTGTCCAGCTTGATTTATGAAACTCAACCCAGTCATTACCACGTACTGAATGATGACGGTGGAATGTGTATGTTCCGCTTAATGCGGACGGAATGCCCTTATGCCACGTTGAAGCGTTAGCAGTAGTAGACACCGTACCCAGACCAGTTAATAGACTTGCGCCAAATGCTAATGAAACTAAGATAGATTTTTTCATATTGATCTCCCCCTGACGTTCTTAATATACCGCTAATTTATGTATTAGTTAATATCAAATTAAGAGGGGAAAAGACATGATTTTAGTTAAACCAAATGATTACGCCAGCAATGGTGAAGATCTGTTTGATCGATTCGAAAATGGAGTAATACGTAATCCAGACCAGGTACGTGGATCCTACAAAGGTAATATGATTAGATATTTGTCACACTATTAGTGTAAGAACGGTATTGAAGATCCGCGGAAAAGCTGAAACGTATTTAGATTGATTGGTTAATACCGATACATATATTCTTTTAAACCATATAAGTTAATATGAATTTTACTAGAACTGTAACGGCGAACTTTAATAGTTTCATATGAGGTAGCGTCGCTATTTCCTTTAATGTAATAATATTTACCAACTTTTTTGTACTTCATATTTTTTAAGGTGTCACCATATTGATAGCCGATGACTTTTATTTTTGATTTTGTAGCTATAATGGTCTCCCGTCGATTTGGACCGGTTTGTTCAGATTTAGGTAAAAGCTTAGTGTGATATTTTTTATTAACTAACCAGCTTGGATTACCTTTATGCCAAGAGGCTGCCTGTGCCGTTGTGGTAGATATCCCAGCACCACTAGCCAGTCCTAATGTAATTGCGAGTGTAGCAACAATATAATTTTTCATGTGTTTTTCCTCCCCTGATAGAATTTATATTACTCTAATTGATTTATTAGTTAAAGGGAGAATTAAATTTACAGTAGTGACGAAATTGACGGTTGCAACCTACGACTCGTAGTTTTGTAAATAATCAAGTGCTGAGCATTTTCGCTAGATTTAGAAAAGGCGAGAAAGTAGAGTATCGTAAAGGTATATTTGAGGATGCGTATTACCTTATTATTCCAGCATTTGTTGAATTATCCAAAGAAAGAATCGTGGAAATTTAGAGAAAATAAAGCGCCGCATACGTAGCTAGATTTCTGGCTAACTATGTATGCGGCACTTCGTTGGTAAGAGTAATCCTTATTCTGTGCTTTTACTATAAAATTTAAAAGCTGGTGCAATGTAAATCATTTGATCTTTATTATCTGGTGAAAACATTCTGTCAAACATGAAATCTCTGGCATCTGAAGCTGACAGCGTAAACTCAATGTGGTTGAGTTTCAAAAATATCACGGCACTGAGATAGGCCGTTCCAATATTACCGTCTGCAAAAACCCGGCTCTTCGTGAGCTTTTGCAGTAAGCACGCCGCCTTAAGCCAAATTGTTCGGTAGACTTCGTGACCATATGACACCATTTGGGGTTGTTCAACGATCGCACTTAGGCCATCCTGATCAACGACTGCTGCGGAGCCCTTACCGGTTTGTTTAATAAAGTATTGATTAATGGCAATTAATTCATCTTTAGTTAAATATCTTACTGTCATAGACTCTTCAACAAGTCCATTGCGTCCTTGTTCTCCTCGTATGCTTGATTAAGCACCTTTTTAAATTCTTCGCTGACATTTAAAGCGTCTTGCTTGCTACTTTTTTCGTTTTCTTCTGCCATTATAATTCTCCTTTGTTTAGCTGATCAATTGCATCAGCATATCGATTGTTAGACTAACTGGACTGCACCAGTCAAATCTTTAAGCTTTGAATTTCGCCATTTATCAATATAAAAACGACGCGGTTATTATTGTTTAGTAACCGCCTTCATTGTTTTTAAATCAACTTCTATGATATAACTAACAACGGTAATTTTCAATAAGCAGCCTTTCTGTTAAGGACGGCCATTAAGTTAGTCAAGTAAGCTAAATTAACAGTTATAGTTATGTGTAGAAGACGGAGGGGAGTACGAAATTGAGGATACTAATAATTTATAAAATATTTTGTTTTAGATACAAACAGTTGGAATGTATTGCATTAGAATATTATCTTCACAATCTATGTGACGTTTTATAAAAACTAATTGATTTTATTTAATAATTTTTTTGTATGTTAACTCACAATAGTAGCAACTAATACTGTTTATATTAAAGAAACCTTCTCATTTTTTAAACAAATTTACAAAAAAGGCTTGTTTTTAATATTGGTTTTTAGTAGACTCATAGTTGTACTTTCTTTCGAAATACAATTCTCAACTACAATTACAGATGACGGTCCACTACACCCGGCATCATAAAAGAGCGATAAACGCCTTTCCCATAACGGAGGCATTTACCGCTCTTTTTGTTTTAAATATGCAGGCGTCTACTGATCGTTCTAGAAATCTTAGATAATTTGTGAAGAGGGACGTAGCAATACTTCATTAATCGCCACATCTGCTGGCTGATCGATGGCGTAAGCAACGGCATTGGCGACATCTTCGGCGTTCAAGCCGTTTTCCTTTTCCTGCTTTTCGGTTTGTGCGCGTTGCTTAGGATCACTGATCGTGCTGAACAGTTCGGTATTCACCGCACCAGGTGAGATCATTGTCGTTTTGATATGGTTACCGACTTGTTCCTGACGTAGGCCATCCATAATTGCTTGAATGGCATACTTAGTTCCCGCGTAGACAGCAGTTCCCGGATGGACAACGTGGCCGGCGACTGAATCAGTCGTGATGATTTGGCCGCTTTGCTGTTTGATCATGATGGGGAGCACCGCTGCAATCCCGTACAGAACGCCCTTGATGTTAACGTCAATCATACGCTCCCATTCATTAACCTTTAATTCGGCCATTTTCGAAATGGGCATTAACCCAGCATTGTTGTAGATAACGTCCACCCGTTGAAAGTTATCGGTTGCTAATTTAACTAAACTGGCAACACTATCGCGGTCAGTAACGTCTGTTTGCTGATACAAAACCGTGTTAGCAGGAAATTCATCCGCAATTGTCTTTAATCGGTCTTCGCGACGGGCACCAATAACAACTTTAGCATCTGATTGCGCTAACTTTTCAGCTGTCGCACGGCCGATACCGCTAGAAGCACCGGTAATGACCACAACTTTATTTTTAATTGTCAAAATACCAACTCCTCTTTAATTGATACTTTCATTTTAACATTATTATGGGGCAACCGTTCTGGTCTGAACGACCGCTAAGGACGCCTTGACTTAGCCCATACTCTAACTGATATACTATTAATGGATTTTTAATTAGGAGTCAATCTTAGTATACTTTGAAAGGGGATATCATCAATGAAAACAACGATTTTTGAAAAAGCTGGTCAAGTAGCGATTGAAAACGTTGATAAACCAACCATTCAGGCAAGCGATGATGCCATTATTAAAGTTGTTAGAACCTGTGTCTGCGGTTCCGACTTGTGGGCGTATCGCGGGTTGGAAGATAAGACTGCTCACTCTGCTAATTCAGGACACGAGGCCATTGGGATCGTTGATTCTGTCGGCAGTGACATTACAACGGTTAAGCCAGGTGACTTTGTGATTGCACCATTTACACACGGCTGCGGCCATTGTGCGGCTTGTTTAGCGGGCTTCGATGGTGACTGTCAGAATCATGACGATAACTTTAGTTCTGCGGTTCAGTCCGAGTATTTCCGTTTTCAGCATGCTGATTGGGCGCTGGTCAAAGTGCCTGGTCAACCAAGTGACTACACCGATGGCATGCTGAACTCGCTGCTAAGCCTAGCGGATGTCATGGCTACCGGTTATCATGCGGCACGAGTCGCTAACGTGAAAACGGGTGATACCGTGGTGGTTGTCGGTGACGGTGCCGTGGGCCTCTGTGGTGTGATCGCTGCTAAAATGCGCGGTGCTAAACGAATCATTGCGATGAGCCGGCACGCAGACCGTCAGAAACTGGCTACTGAATTTGGTGCCACCGACATTGTCGCTGAACGGGGCGATGAAGCCGTAGCAAAGGTGATGGCATTGACGAATAATGCCGGTGCGGATGCTGTCTTGGAATGTGTCGGCACTGAGCAGTCTAATGACACTGCCATGAAGGTTGGCCGGCCAGGTGCCACTGTTGGCCGAGTGGGGTTGCCACATGAACCTAAAATGGACATGACCGATTCATTCTACAAAAACACCATCATTGCTGGTGGAATTGCCGCTGTAACCACTTACGATAAACAGGTGTTACTGAAGGCAGTGCTAGATGGCGATATCCATCCAGGAAAAGTGTTTACGAAAGCCTTTAAATTAGATGATATCAATGAAGCTTATCGAGCAATGGATAAACGTGAGGCAATTAAGTCCTTGATCATCCTTTAATTAAATTAATTAGTGAAATTGATCCATCAGCGTTCATTCGCTGATGGATTTTTTTCATGTCATCAAAAAAAGTTAGGTATATCAAATAAGTAGTTTGATTAAGTATAGAAATATTGTACAATACCAAAGGAATAAAATTTAAAGAAAGTTGGGTTATGCTGTGAAGAACGATGACGCGAACAAAAAGCACCGTTTGATTCAATATGCCAACGGTAAATCGTTGGAAGAAATCAATGGTACCGTTGAAGTTCCAAAGGGAAAGGGATTCTGGCGAACGTTGTTTATGTACTCTGGGCCTGGCGCACTAGTCGCGGTTGGTTACATGGATCCTGGTAACTGGTCAACATCGATTACCGGGGGTCAAAATTTCCAGTACATACTGATGTCTGTCATCTTAATGTCAAGTTTGATTGCGATGTTATTACAATACATGGCAGCTAAACTTGGCATCGTGAGTCAGATGGATCTGGCACAGGCAATTCGTGCACGGACTAGTAAATCATTAGGGGTAGTGCTCTGGCTTTTGACTGAGTTGGCCATCATGGCAACTGATATTGCGGAAGTTATTGGGGCTGCGATAGCGCTTTATCTATTATTCCATATCCCGCTGGTATACGCAGTTTTCATTACCGTGTTTGATGTCTTGTTGCTGCTATTGCTGACAAAAGTCGGTTTTCGAAAGATTGAAGCCATCGTTGTTTGCTTAATTTTGGTGATCTTATTCGTGTTCGTTTATGAAGTGGCTTTGTCTCATCCTAACTGGGCGGGCGTTTTTAAAGGCTTGATTCCAACGGGTCAGACCTTTTCCAGCGAGCCTCACGTTCAAGGAATGACGCCAATTTCTGGAGCACTTGGAATTATTGGTGCCACAGTGATGCCACATAATTTGTACCTCCATTCAGCCATTTCTCAATCACGAAAAGTTAATCATGATGATGAGGAAGATGTTGCAAGAACCGTGCGTTTCACCACTTGGGATTCAAACATTCAGCTGTCGTTTGCCTTTATTGTGAACTCGCTGTTACTGATTATGGGTGTGGCAGTGTTTAAGAGCGGGGTTGTCAAAGACCCATCGTTCTTCGGTTTGTTTCAGGCACTGTCCAATACTTCAATGTTAAGCAATGGTTTGCTGATCAGCGTTGCCAAGTCAGGGGTGCTCTCTGTACTTTTCGCTGTTGCTTTGTTGGCTTCAGGCCAAAATTCAACGATTACTGGTACCTTAACCGGACAAGTGATCATGGAAGGTTTCGTCCACATGAAGATGCCGCTGTGGCTACGTCGGTTAGTGACTCGGCTCATTTCGGTGATTCCAGTATTGATCTGTGTGGCCATGACGGGGAGCAAACCGCCGTTGCAGCAACACGAAGCACTGAATACATTAATGAACAACTCTCAGGTGTTTTTAGCCTTCGCACTACCATTTTCAATGCTGCCATTGCTGATCATGACCAACAGTAAGTTGGAAATGGGTGAACGGTTCAAGAACAATTTACTAGTTAAAATTTTCGGCTGGATTTCTGTGGTTGCCTTAACTTTCTTAAATATGAAGGGATTACCTGGGTCCATCGAAAGTTTCTTCGGCGATCATGCAACTAAGTCACAATTAGCCACTGCTGATATGATTGCCTATGTTTTGATTGCTGCTGTTCTAGCGTTACTTGTTTGGACGATCTATGACTTGTATCGCGGTAATAAGCGACTTGAGGCAAAAATAAATTCAGAATCAAATCATTAAATGATTTAGTCCATCAAAGAGGCATTGGGTATGACTAAGGAAAATACATTTTCAAAGAGTCAATTTATTACTGTTTCTAAGGCATTATTTGCTACTCAAGGTTACACCGGCACAACTACCCGGGAAATTATTGAACGGGTGGGCGGTGCTGCAAAGGGGTTACTGTACTATTATTTTCCAAAGGGGAAGCGTGAGATTCTTGGCTGTATTCTAAAACAGAACGGTTTGGAGAAATTGGGCAGTATTCAAATCGATTTTAGTCAGGCTTCAACCAAAGATGAGCTTGAAACTGGCATATTGACCGTCTTTGAACAAGTCTGCAAAGTATTTGAAGCTCAAGATATCTATGAATTGTTCGTGATCATTATTAGAGAACGTTTGTTGCTAACCAGTGAAGAAGTTAGTTTAATCACTCAAGCTTGGCAACAATTGGAGGATAATCTGAGCCAAAGCTTGGCTAGCTGTGAAGTTAATAAAACATTGGGAGTCGAAGCTTGCCAGTCATTAGGACGGGTGATCATTGCTATTTTTCAAAAGGCAATCAACGATACACTGTTGATCAAAAATCATCAACAGTTGAGTAAACAGGCTTTCAGTCAAGTTCAGACACAACTCCATTACCTAATTGAAGCAGAGTTGAAATAAAATCAAAAAGGTCGGCTAACGCCCAAATATGGGTATTGACCGACCTTTTGCTGTCTTATAAACTACTTATTCATGTTCTGTTCCCAGCTTGCCCGTGTGTTGACTTGTGCTTGATCAGCTAAAGTTTCAAGCGCCTTCATTTCGTCTGGCGTCAGGCTGAGTGAGATTGCGTGCTTAGTATCAGCAATGTAATGCTGCTTGGTGACGCCAATGATTGGGGTCGTTCCCTTCTGAATGACCCAAGCAGTGGCAATGTCAGCTACAGCAACGTGGTAATTATTGGCTAGTTCAATCAGCTTTGCCAATAATTCGTTTAGACTTGGCAACATTGGGTTGTAGGTTCTTGCCCGGGCACTGTTGCCTTCAAATGGGTGAGCAGTATCGTGTTTACCCGTTAGCACGCCTTGTTCCAAAACCATGTAAGGGAAGAAGGTGATACCGTTTTGATGACAGTAATCCAATAACCCAGTGTTTTCTGATTGACGATAGAGTAAACTGTAGTGATTTTGCACGGCATCCAGTTTAACGCCGCCTGCCTTCAAAATCTCATTAGCACGCTTAACCTGTGCAAGGTTATGATTGGAAACCCCAACGTGCTTGATGACGCCTTTTTTAACCAATGGAATCAGCTTTGGTGTCCACTTTTCGACATCGTCTGAATTATGGATCCAATATAAGTCAATATAATCAGTATGCAACCGCTTTAAACTGCCAGCGAGCATTTGTTCAACGGCATCATCGCCTGAGCCAGCGAATACTGGTGTGAACTTAGTGGATAGGAAATATTCATCGCGGTTATAAGGCTTTAAACAATTACCCAGCAGCGTTTCTGAGGAGCCTTCGCCGTAAGCAGCAGCTGTGTCCCAAAGATTTAAGCCATTAGCCATTGCTGAATCGACGACGGCCTGCAAATCAGTTTGCGTCAGGTGATTGCCAAAGACCTGATCGCCGCCGTTTTTACCTGATCCCCAAGACCAGGTACCAAGTGCAACTTTTGCATCAAACATAATAATCCCCCTTTTTACTAAAGTTATGAACACCATAATTATGATAAAAATCAGCACTGATTGCAAATGACTTGTCTGTATAAGTGAAAAAATTAGCCATGGAAATGCCATTTAAGTAATCACCTGAGAATTGAGTTATACTGCCTGTGATTAAAACCGGGTGTCCAAACATCAGTTTACGACAGGAGAGCTGGAAATGAATAAAGAGCGTTTGAGAGCCTTAGCCTTTATTTGGGTGACTTTCTTATTAGGCTGTAATGAATTTATGGTGGTTGGAATTTTGTCGGAAATTGCGCATTATTTACACGTTTCACTAACACAAGTTGGGTATCTAGTGACGGTATTCGCCGTTGTGTATGCAATCAGTACGCCAGTCATCACCATTTTTACCAGTCAATATAATCGGTATAAAACGCTGTTAGTACTGATCAGTATTTTTCTCATTGGTAATACGTTGAGCGCTATTGCCCCTAGCTATGGCTGGATGCTGGTTTCACGGGTTATAGCGGCAAGCGTTGCTGGTGCCATTATTTCGCTGTTGATGGTGTTTATCTCAGTAATTGCTACCAAAGAAAAGCGGGCCAGTTTAGTTGCCTGGGTCTTTGCCGGCTACAGTATTGCGTCAGTTTTTGGGGTGCCCATTGGAACGATGATTAGCAGTCAATATAGCTGGCGCGACGCTTTCATATTGGTGTCATTGCTGACGGTGCCAGCTTATGGGTTATTAGTCTGGCTGCTGCCAAAACACGTCAAACAAGTGACTGGTACTTTTGGGGCTCAGTTGAAATTACTGCGGGATCGGCGAATTCAGATTGGTATTTTATTGGCGCTGTTTACAGCAGCTACAATGTATGGCTACTACACGTACATTCGGCCATTGCTCACTAGTGGTCTAGGGTTCAGTAGAAGCAGCCTGAATAGCTTACTATTTATGATTGGTCTGATGAGTATTGTATCGAATCGCTGGTCTGGTCACTTGGCCAAGCATGGCGGGTTGAAACGACTGCCAAAATATTATGTTGCTGATCTGGTGATTCTGATGCTGCTACCGGAAGCACTCAATAATGAAGCGTTGGGGCTAGGTGCGTTGATGATTCTGACGATGATCGTGACACTGCTCAGCGCACCGCTTCAAGTTTATTTTCTAGAAATTGCTGAAAATCATTATCCGCAAGCATTGCTGCTAGCATCGTCATTGAGCTCAATCTTTTTCAACTACGGCATTTCATTAGGTTCAGCGACCGCTTCCATCATGTTTGATGTGATCGGGTTAAGGGATATTAGTTTTGGGGCGGCAATTTATTCGCTGATTTCACTGTTATTGATTCTCGTTTTGAATCGAACAATAAAGCGTCAAACCGTTTCATAAATAGTTGCGGTCAAAACAACTAGGAAAAATGGTAATAATTACTATTTACATATGAGCTAATTTCCTGTATTGTTTAAAGAGTAATTATTACTATTTGGGCTGGAGGCAATGATATGTTTGGCATGAAGAGAATGAGGACGTTGGTGGCATTATGGTTTGCGGTCGTGGGTGCTGGGACATTATTAAGTGGATGCGGTCATGCCGCAAAGCAGTCGTCATCTGGTAAAATTCAGGTGGTAACTAGCACGGATTTTTACGGTGAAGTTGCCCGTGCGGTGGTCGGAAATAAGGGAACTGTCCATTCGGTAATTAACCAACCAGCAACTGATCCTCACGATTATGAACCCACTCCAAAGGTTGCAAAGACTGTTCACCAAGCCAACGTGGTGGTGGCTAATGGTATCGGTTATGATCGTTGGATGGACCGGTTGGTTACGGGCAAGAAGGCGACTTACATTCGGGTCGGCAATGATTTGTTAAATAAACAAAACGGTGATAATCCGCATCTGTGGTATCGACCGCAAACTATGCCGACTTTAGCTCGAACATTGGCCAAGCAATTTGGTAAGAAACAACCTCGGAATAAAGCGTATTTTGATAAAAATGCTGCCCGATACATTCAATCGCTGAGACCTATCAACAATGAAATCACTGAAATTAAACAGCTCAGTGCTAAGCGGGGACAAAAACAAGTCTATGTCAGCGAACCAGTTTTTGACTATGCGATTCAGGCACTAGGTTTTAAAGTGGCTAACCATAGCTTTGAAGAAGCAATCGAAAATGGCAGTGATCCGTCACCCAAATCGATTCGGCAAATGCAAAATGGCTTGAAGAAACAGCGAGTGGCGTTCTTTGTTTTCAATCAGCAAGTTGATAGTAAAACGGTTAATAATCTGGTGGCAATGGCCAAGCAGAATCACGTTCCGGTTTTGAAGGTCACTGAAACGCTGCCAAATAATCTAACCTACAAGCAGTGGATGTTAAGTCAGTATCAGCAGTTGAACCAAATTTTGAAATAGTGTCGAAAAGCATTTTCATGACGGCCAGTCGTCTTGGAGATGTTTTTTTATGAATTTACTTTTAAATATGTTATATGTGGCATATAATATATCCGTAATAAGAGAGAAGGATAATAATTTGAATTATTGGTTATTAACGTTAACGTTTTTAAGCGTGAACCTTGATTTTTTCTTTATGCTGATTTTTCTACTCAAGAAATATCAGGTTGTCAAAGTGATGCTCGGCTATCTGTTTGGTAACTTGATCTTGCTGATTTTAAGCTATGCAGTAGGTAAAGCGCTGTTAGTCTTTCTACCGGAATGGCTGCTAGGTATCTTAGGAATTCTGCCAATTTACCTGGCGTTTCATGATGATGACGATGAGACTGGTGATAAGCACCAGCGGTCTCAGATTCTGAGTGTGACAATGACTTACTTATCGGTCTGTGCAGGGTGTAATCTATCCATTTTTCTGCCCGTATTAGTTGGCGAATCTTTCGCACACTTCTTACTGACGCTTGTTTTCATCGGCTCATTAACGTTGCTAGTTGTTTTAATCATTAAATTAGTAGCGGAAATTCCCGTTATTACTAATCTGATGACGCGATATGGTGAAAAGTTAATGAAGGTTTGCTACGTTTTGATTGGTCTATGGGTATTCTGGGATAGTGGATTAATTAGTCATATCGTGGCTTTCTTCTGATAGTTGTACCATAATAGAGGTATTAATCCTTTAAAGTTGAGGTGATCGGCGTGAAAGTCAGCAATGCGCTTTTAGAGGAAGCCGCTAAAATTTATAAGGTGTTAAGCAATACTAACCGAATTAAAATTCTTTATTTTTTGGAAGATAATGAGGCGGATGTGTCGACAATTGTTGATAACGTCAATTTGCCGCAACCGCTAGTATCACATCAACTGGCAATTTTATATCAGTATCAGCTGGTAACTCGGAATAAGATGGGGACTCATGTTTTCTATTGCTTGGATGATCCGCATATCCTTGAAATGGTGGACGCGATGCTAGGCCACGTTTCACATGAAATAAAGGGCGAACCTCATCCCTATAAAAATGCTTCACAAATTAAAAAACGCAGGTAAACCGAGTTGACGGTTTACCTGCGTTTTCAGTAACATCAAATTAACTTGCTTGGTGTTTTGCCGCATTATCTTCATGAGGCAGCATTTCATATACAAAACTTTGATCAGTAGGGTGGTAAACACCAAAGATTTCGCCAACTTTGGTGAAGCCCATTTTAGCAATCAAATGCTGCATTGGCTTGTTATCAGCATGCGTATCAATTCGGATACTCTTAATTTCTGGGTGATCCGAAATCACGTGGCTGATTACCGCTTCGAATAAACGGGTAGCGTAGCCGTGTCCTGCATGTTGAGAATGCACGGCAACCCGATGAATGACAATGTAGTCGTTAGAATTATTGAGCCAAGTGCCCTGCATAGTATCGTAGGATGTATCCGGTGCAGTGACGATGGCAATTGCGCCAACCGTTTCGTTATCATCTGACTGTGCTAAATAAGCAAAACCGTTGTTAATATCATAGGTGATTTGGTCACGGGAAGGGTAATCGCCTTGCCATTGATCAACACCGGATTCTGCTAATTGGTTGCTGCCGTCCTTTAAAATCGCAATAATTGTATCAAGATCTGCTAACGTCGCTTTTTTTAATTTCATCAATATCGACTCCTTACTTAAAATCACTTTTACAAGACTAACCTAAGTTGGAACTAATTACCAGCAAAAGATTTCAATTAATTTAAATTTTGAAATAATCCGTCATAAAAATGTGACCTTCTCGTTATTGTGTATTAATCCGGTTCGGTTATTCTAGTAGTCATGAACTTAGAAACTAAAGGAGGTCCACATGAAAAAGCCTTTAAAGATAGCGATAGTTGCAATGATTATGGCCTGTGGGACAGCAGGACCGTTATTTGGTCACGGTCAGCCAACAGCCGCAGCCAGCCGGAGAACTTCGGCTTTACAGCAGGCAAACTCAACATCGATTTCAACGAGACGAGTTGTATTAAGGCCCATGAATAAACTGCACATGGTCGTGACGGCTTACGATCAAAATGGGGATTTATGTCACCATCAATACAACTATCGGCTCTTTAAAAATGGTCGAGCTGTTGGCACCGGATCGTTTTCTGACGGGCATATGACTCGTGCAATCAAGGTGCAACCAGGAAACTACTCATTAAGGGTATATAGCGGTCAAAAACAGGTAACTTTCAGTGGTGGAATCTCAACTTCAAACCAACCGCACTTTGTATGATTCTTCACTATTAAGGGCATATAAATTGATTTCATTAGAATTATCATTCATACTAAAAACAGTTGGAAGCCGGATTTGCTAGCATAGCTCATGATGAGCTTGCGGAAGGAGCGATGACTATGTTCTCCCATATTTTAGTTCCACTTGATGGTAGTGATAATTCTAAGTCAGCATTAAAAGTTGCTATTAAGATCAGCAGGTATTTTGGTTCTACAATTACGTTGATTTCAGTTGTCGATCAGACCCGAATGACGCTGGCAGCTGGCAACGTCCCAATGGACATTCAAAGTGAATTAAGGAGCCATTCCGTTGAGGTCCTCAAAGAAGGCAAAGAGATGGCTGAAGAAGCTGGCATTGATGCCAAGACCATCATCGAAAACGGGTCGCCCAAGAGTGTCATTGTAGACACTGCTAACCATAACGATTATGATCTGGTTGTGATTGGCAAATCAGGTGTGGACGCCCTTAACCGGTTATTGATTGGTTCCACTACGGCGTACGTTGTTCGGCGCGCTAACGTTCAAGTATTAGTCGTTAACGCAGAAGAAGAGAATGAATAGTTTAAAACAAAAGATCAGTCATTTAACCCATTAGGTAAAATGACTGATCTTTTGTTTTACATTGTTATTACTGAACTTGCGATTGATTTAACGGCCAACGTTCGTTTTCAACGGTAGGCATTAGTAGCAGAATGAATAGCCAAATTATGCCAAGCACGGGAATGATTGAAATCAGTAACCACCAGTTACTGTGATTCGAATCGTGCAACCGACGTGCTCGAATGGTGAAGTTAGCGATCCACACCAAAACTAAGATGAGGCCGAAAATGACGGCGTTCAAATTGGCGGCCATTTCATAGTGACCGTTTACAAAATATTGGGATTGATGAGTCAGCACGCCATAAAGTCAAATCACAACGGTATTTATAATGTAGGCAGTCCAATATTGCTTACGGGTAGCCGTCGCGTTAAAAACAGTCAGCTTTGACCAGTACTCAAGATAGGTTTGAATCATTTTGCTTCTCCTTAACCGTTATTTAACGATAAAATTTGATTTAAAAAGATAGCCACAAGATGGGCAATGATTCATCCCGTAGTAGATGGTCATTTCATGGTGACATTGAGGACAATTACCAAGCATACCACGACGAATTTTTTTGAAGGTAGTTGCCGGTTTTTCGGGTTTATCAGTCATTTCTGTCACTCCTTTTTCAGTTTTAGTATAGCATTATCGGGGTGAAATAACTTCAACGACGTAGCTTTAATAAGCAAGAAATGGCGGATAAAACCTACTTAGGTCTTATCCGCCATTTCTTGCTAATGAAACGATTTTTTAAGCGTTTGGATTGACCCCAGCGTGCAGATAACCGCGCCAGATCCAACCAGCGTGTTTACCATTACCGCTTCTGACGTGGTAATAGATAGCTGAATTATGAGAGGCTTTGCGATACAGCTTTTCATGACCATCAGTATACCATGTGGTGTGCGGTAAATTCTTCATATCAGCGTACTTGATTCCTAAATGTTTCGAGTAGCGAGCACCGGAAAGCGTCCAGTAGGCGTGTCGGTGCATTGAGGCCCGCCAAACAAGAGAAACTGAGTTTGAACGTGCAGCAGAGTAATTAGAAGTTGAAGATGAAGTCGAAGCTGGAGCGGGTGCAGGCACCTTAACCAACGTTGTTTTTGGTGTTGCGTTGCTGGAACTAGTAGGCACTGAGGCGCTGGCATTACCATTAACGTAGAAGCTGTTGTTCAGCTGACTGACATCTAAGTTTTGTGACTCGCCGCTGAAACGGTAATCAGAGGCCCATTGCCATGCGTTGGCGGAAGGGTACTCGGTACCGGTTGGGTTTGAAGGCCACTGTGCAATCCAGCCCTTATTACTATCGTTGGTATCAATTTTGCTGCCAACCCAGCTGGCCATTGTGTATAAATCAGTTTTATTGTATCCGGCAGCGTTTAAGACACTGTCGAAAGCAGCTAGATCAGCATCGTTTTGACTCTTGGATAAGCCTGAAAGTTCGCTGGATTCAAAATCAACTACCAAGACCATATTCTTTGAGCTGGTGACGGACTGAACAGCGTTAATAAAGTTCTGAGCTTCCGCTTTAGCACTATCGACAGAGGTGAAATGAGCGAAATGGTAGTAGTTAACGGCCAAGCCAGCGTTTTGCGCATTTTGTGTCTGTGAGGACAAAACGGGACTCTTATAAGAGGTTCCTTCAGTGGCTTTGATAGCCACCGCTTTAACACCGGCATCGTGCATTTTTTGGTAATCACTGGCTCCCAAATTAGACTGCCAGCTGGATAAGTCGACCATATCAGTTCGCGGCTGTGAACTGTTAGGGCTAAGGGCAGCACTGGCGCTGTGAGCGCCGACTAAAAAGACGGCACCAGCTGTAACCAGACTGGTTAATAATTGTTTTGATAATTGCATTAATAAAATCCCCTTAAACATTTTCGTTGTAGTGGTTGCAGTAATAGTATAACTCGAATAAAATTTATTTTTTATTAAATTAACCGACTGCTTCATCGGCAATCGGTTAATTATCGGACGTTATATTTTGGCAACCAGTTGGTTATCAATTAAAGTTTGAACAACCTTTTCCAGTTGATCAGTGGTACCGTCAACACTTAATTCAATATTAGCACCACTAGGGACGCCTAAACTCATCACGCCAAGTGAACTGGTGGCAATCGTGGTGGTTCCCTGATACTTAAGCATGATTTTAAATTGATATTTTGATAATTCATTTGTCAATTGGTTGACAACATCGCCTGTTAATCCATCTGATGCAACGACCTTAATTGTAGTACTTACCAATCTCAACACCCCATCTTAGATAAAATTAGTTTGCGTTTCTTATTCATTGTAACAGCCGTTCGTTGTGAAGACACTGCTTGGTAAGCGGTTAATACTATGATAGCATGGTATGGGATTAAATGAAAAGCAGAAGCAGTAATTAGTGAATTTAATTATAAGGAGTGATTCAAATGCGTTTTCAAGATCTTGTCCCGATTGAATTAAACGTTATTGAATCTTCAACGGTTTATCAACCGGGGAAGCCCCGGCCAAAGCAGCACGATTGGCAGATTGATTGGGATCGGCTGCGACAGCTGATCTTAGATAATGATGAACGGCTGGATGAAGTCAAAGCCGGCATCGCAGAGGATTGGGTACGGACTCATGGCACGGTCTGGGATCGCACGCGGGGGTTCTACCGTAAGCCTAATGACAGTTATGACTATGATGACACCGTCTTTTGGGGCTATTCATCATGGGGGACACCTGCCATTTCGGTGATCTTTGCGGATGAAACTGAGGCATCCTATCAGTTGTATAAGGAAGGTATGGATTATAATTATCACTATTTAGGAAAGTAAAGAAAGACAGCAGTAAGGAGAGAATTATGCAAATTGGAATTGATCAGTTAGCGTTTTATACGCCAAGCACTTATTTGGATCTTGTTGATCTCGCTCATGCAAGGGGCGAGGAACCGGATAAATATCGGATTGGGATTGGTCAATATGAGCAGGCAGTCATTCCGGTCACCCAAGATGCTGTCACTTTGGCAGCCAATGCTGCAGCTAAAGTTGTCGACGAAACTAATCGTGACCAAATCGCCATGGTATTGTTCGGTACTGAATCAGGGATTGATAATTCAAAATCGGCAGCAGTGTATCTAAAACGACTGCTGAACCTGCCTGACAATATTCGGGCTATAGAATTAAAGCAAGCCTGTTATGGTGCCACAGCTGGCGTGCAGTTTGCTCACGATTACGTTTTTCTGCACCCGGATAAGCAGGTTCTGGTGATTGGCGCTGACATTGCCCGTTACGGACTGAACACCCCGGGAGAAGTAACGCAGGGTGGCGGGGCAGTGGCCTTAACAATCAGTGCTGAACCTAAATTACTTAATCTCGATAATGAAACGGCGTTCAAGTCTGAAGACATCATGGATTTCTGGCGGCCATTATATCGAACTGAGGCATTAGTGGATGGGCGTTTTTCAGAAAACGTCTACATTGATTTCTTCAAAACAGTTTGGCAGGATTATCAGCAGCAAACTAACCGAACCATTGCTGATTTTACGGCGTTTGCTTTCCATCTACCGTTTACTAAGATGGGTTTAAAAGCACTGCGGGCAATTTTACCAGAAGCCAGCGAAGCACAGCAAAAACAGTTAATGGCAAATTTTGAAGCCAGTCGGCAGTATAACCAGCGGGTGGGTAACCTCTACACTGGATCGCTATATTTGAGTTTACGCTCGCTGTTTGATAATGCGTCATTGAAACCAGGAGAACGGATTGGCCTGTTCAGCTATGGTTCGGGGGCAGAAGGAGAGTTCTTCAGCGGAACAATCAGTGAACAATTTGACGTTCAGGTTTCCCGAGATGAATTTGCAAACTTTTTCAAGAACCGTCAGCGGCTGAACATGCCGGAATATGAACGGCTCTTCTCACAGCAGTTACCAGCTCACGACGTTCTCTTGGATTTAAGCCATGATGACGCGCGGTTTGTGTTAACCGGCATTAAACATGATCAACGGCAATACTTAGACCGTCAGCAGGCATGATCGTTTTTTCCAATCTAAAAAAGAAGCAGGCATTGAGCCTGCTTCTTTTTTAACGGAAAATAATCGTGTTTAAAAAATTTGGTCACGATACAAGCCAATAACCTTACCCAGGACAGTTACCTGGTTTAAGATGATTGGGTCCATCGTATCGTTTTCAGGTTGCAGCCGATAGTAGTGATCTTCCTTATAGAATCGCTTGCAGGTTGCTTCGTTTTCTTCAGTCATGGCAATCACAATCTCGCCATTTTCTGCAGAATGCTGTTTTTTGACGATGACTTTATCACCGTTTAAAATACCCGCGTTGATCATACTTTCACCGCGAATTTGCAGCATAAATAAATCACCGGCTTCATCCATTAACTGATCGGGTATTGGGAAGTAATCAGTTGCTTCTTGTACAGCTAAGATGGGTTCCCCAGCAGCAACCGTCCCCAAAACAGGAATCTTAGTCGGTGTTTTGACGATACCAAGGGCTTCGATACCTAAATCGGTAACTTCCAAAGCTCGTGGCTTGGTAGGATCTTTGATTAACAGTCCCTTTTTAGCAAGTCGAGCAATGTGACCGTGGACAGTAGAAGTTGAGCTTAAACCAACCTTTTCACCGATTTCACGTACTGTTGGCGGATAACCGTGTGACTGTGTCTGGTCATAAATAAAACGCAAAATTGCGAGCTGTTTCGATTCTGAAGATTTTGTCATTATTTCACCTCACTATGTCCTCTTTATTACCGTTATAATAGCATAGTTGGGACACCATTTCAAACAAGTGTTCGCTTTTTTGCGAAAATAGTCGGAAAAGGCACGTTAAATTAAAAATTGAGGAAAATTTATTACTATAGATAAGCTTTCTTTCTTGAACCAATAAGGGTTTGGCGTTATTATATTAAAGCATGTTTGTACAAGGGAGTGATATTAATGGCTGAAACCGAAATGAAAGATTTAATCGCCCGTATTAATGAATTAGCTAAAAAAGCAAAGTCAGAAGGTTTAACCGAGCTTGAAAAGGTTGAACGTAAGGATCTTCGACAGAAGTACTTGAAGAAGTTCCGTGAGGGCTTTAAAAACGATATTGAAATGTTACGTGTCTTCGATAAATCCGGTAAGGAAATTACACCTAAAAAGGTTCAGGAAATTCAAAAAAAGAAGGGTTTGCGGTAATCGTTTTACCAATTCCTGCAGATTCCCTTTTAAAATGGGCTGAACTTGTGTAATATTGTTTATTGGAAGCTACTGAAAAGGAGGCACATCCGCTTGAGCACTGGAATTTGGATTCTAATTGTGATCGTTGCTTTATTAGCTGGTCTAGCACTTGGGTTCTTCGCAGCTCGTAAGTACATGGAGAAGTATATCCGTGAAAACCCGCCAATCAACGAAGATCAACTGCGCATGATGATGATGCAAATGGGACAACGTCCTTCAGAAAAGAAATTGCATCAGATGATGAACAGCATGAAACAGCAGCAATCAGAAAAGCGTTAATTCGCATTTTTGAAATGAAGGCTTGGGTAATCTAATCCCGAGTCTTTTTTAATTTTGTCAAAATAAAGGAGGCGACCACATGAGTATCTTTAAAAAGTTAGGCTGGTATTTTAAGGCTGAATGGAGAACGTATTTGTTTGGCTTACTAGGGCTGCTGATAACCGCTTTGCTGGCGGTGATTCCACCACGGATGATCGGGGATGTTGTTGATTTGATTCACAGCCATCATCTAACTGCCCGGCTCTTAGTGACGGATCTGCTGATTCTATTAGTAGCCGCACTGGGTCAGTATGGGTCACGTTATATGTGGCGGACCGCTATTTGGGGTGCGGCAGCTAAGCTGGAAAAAACCTTGCGGCAACGGTTATTCGGTCATTATATGACGATGGACCAAACTTTTTACCAGAAATACCGGACGGGTGATTTAATGGCTCGAGCCACTAATGATCTCCAGGCAATTCAGCGGGTCGCCGGTGGTGGTATCCTTCAATTTGCTGATTCAATTATTACCGGTGGAACAACGTTGATTGCCATGATGACCTTGGTTAACTGGCGCTTGACGCTGATTGCTGTTTTGCCTTTTCCACTTTTGGCAGTGATGGCTTATTACTTAGGTCAGAAAATCAACATTGCGTTTCGTGATTCCCAAGCCGCTTTTTCACGGTTAAATAATAAGGCGCAGGAGAGTATCAGCGGTGTCAAAGTGATTAAAAGTTTGGGTCAAGAACAAGAAGATATCGATGATTTTAACCAGCAAGTTGATCAAACGATTAAAGTCAACCGCCGGGTCAATCGGTTGGATGCCATGTTTGATCCTATCACGACCATCATTATTGGCTTAGCATACGTTGCTACGATCGTTATGGGTGGGTCGCTGGTGGTAAGCCACGTGATCACAATTGGGAACTTAGTTTCATTTATTACCTATTTATCCATGATGATCTGGCCAATTTTTGCGGTGGGGATGCTGTTTAATACCATGGAACGTGGGAATGCCAGTTATGATCGGGTGATGAAGCTGATCAACGAAAAGTCTCAGGTCATCGATCATACTAGCGGTCGCAGTGAACGACCAGCAGGTGATTTAGTCTTCAACATTACTGATTTTCATTATCCAGATGATCCGCAGGTCGCTTTGAAAAACATGTCGTTTACGATTCAAGCTGGTAAAACCTTGGGAATCGTTGGTCGGGTCGGTGCCGGTAAAACCACGATTATGCGTCTATTGCTACGGCAATTTGAACAGTATCAAGGACAGATCAGTTACGGTGAAACGAATATTCTTGACTATCAATTGGATAGTTATTTGCCGGCAATTGGTTATGTACCGCAGGATAGTTTTTTATTCTCAGCGTCTGTTCGTGATAACATTGCTTTTGCTAAACCAACTGCCACCAAAGCTGAAGTTGAAGCAGCCGTTGAAGACGCGGACCTCTCCAATCAAATTGAACAGTTTGAAAATGGTTATGAGACCTTAGTCGGTGAAGAAGGAGTTTCGCTTTCTGGCGGTCAGCGACAGCGGGTGGCAATTGCCCGTGCCTTGCTGATTAAACCGGAACTATTGATTTTAGATGACGCGTTGTCTGCTGTCGATGCGGAAACCGAGAGTAAAATATTAACTAATTTGCATCATGAACGGGCGGGTAAAACTACTATCATTGCAGCTCACAGGTTAAGTTCAGTGATGCGAGCTGACGAGATTATCGTTATGGATCATGGCATGGTCACGGAACGAGGTAGCCATGATCAGTTAATGGCACAGGATAGCTGGTACCGCCAGATGTTTGAACGGCAGGAACTTGAAATGCGCGTAAGGGGAGGCTAACGGTGAAAAATAATGAACATCAATCCGCCTGGGCGAAAAGTATCCCAGTGAAGGAACAAATGAGCATCGTTTCACGGTTGATTGGCTATGCCAAACCTTACTGGCGTCATTTCGTAGTTGCCATCGTGTTGGCTGCCTTAGTCAGCGTGGTTAATATCATGCTGCCTATGATCCTAAAGGATTATATGGATAACTACCTCAAAGTCGGCCGCGCGGATTTAAAAATCATGTGGCTATTTGCCGGGCTATACTTTTTTGCAATGCTCACCCGTGCAGTGATGCAGTTTTGTCAGGCATATCTGTACAATATGGGTGCTGAATACATGCTGGAAAGTGTCCGCCGTCAGCTGTTTGAAAGATTACACCACTTTGGGATGCGTTTTTATGATCAAATTCCAGGTGGTTCCATACTGTCACGACTCACTAATGATACGATGTCTTTTAGTACGTTTTGGCAATTGTTTAGTAGCCTGATCGTGGCACTATTTTCGGTAATTTCGTCAGTGATCGCAATGTTCGTGTTGAACGCTAAAGTAGCCGTTTGGTTATTGATTTTACTGCCGCTTTTAGGAATCACGATTTGGTACTACCAACGTTACAGTTCAAAGGTTTACCGACGGATGCGTGAACGGTTAAGTGAACTTAATTCGAAGCTATCCGAAGCGATTACTGGGATCAGCATTATCCAGCAGTTTCGGCAGGAAAAGCGGATGAACCGTGAGTTTGATGAAACTAACGGGGCTTATTTCCGGTCACGGCAAGCCATGATTCGAATCAATTCGCTGTTATTGAGCCCGCTGATCGACCTCTTTTATTCTCTTGGGGTAATTTTCGTTCTGTCTTTGCTGGGTGTTCGTGGTTTGAATGGTTTTGTACCAGCCGGGATGATTTACGCCTTCGTAACGTATTTGGATAATTTGTTTAATCCCATGACTAGCATGATGGATAACTTGAGTGATTTCCAAGAGGGGATCGTTTCTGGTTCCCGGGTGATGAAGCTGATGGCTGATAAAACGGCGGTACCGCAGCAGAATCCAGTGACTGGTCGAGACATTACCAACGGTAAAATTGAATTTAAGCACGTGAGTTTTTCGTACGATGGCGAAACACCAATTTTAGATGATATTTCGTTTGTTGCTCAACCTGGTCAAACCGTTGCCTTGGTTGGTGAAACGGGTAGCGGTAAATCATCAATTATTAACGTTTTAATGCGGTTTTATGAATTTCAGTCAGGTCAGGTATTGATTGACAATCATGATATTCGTGAATATGATTACGCTACGCTGCGCTCAAAAATGGGGCTGGTACTTCAAGAGCCATTTCTTTTCTATGGAACCGTTGCCTCTAATATCAGAATGTTCAATCAGTCAATTTCTGATCAGCAGGTTCGAGCTGCGGCTGCCTTCGTAAACGCAGATGACATGATTGAGGCGTTGCCCAGAGGGTATGATTCAAAAGTGATTGAACGGGGGAACGGCTATTCCAGCGGTCAAAAGCAGCTGATTTCCTTTGCTAGAACAGTAGTCACCGACCCTAAGGTGCTGATTTTGGATGAAGCTACGGCCAACGTTGATACGGAAACTGAGCAGGAAATTCAAAAGAGTCTGGCTAAGTTGCAATCCGGTCGAACGACGATTGCAATTGCCCATCGACTATCAACGATTCAGAGTGCTGATTTAATCCTTGTTTTACAGCAAGGCAAGATTATTGAGCGCGGTACCAACGATGAGTTAATGGCAAAAAAGGGTGCTTACTATGATATGATTCAGTTGCAGAATACGGCTCATTTAGATTAAAGCGAATAGTAAAAAGTCAGCCTCCGTATTGAATTACGAAAGCTGACTTTTTGAATAAAACTTCTGATAGTGATACGTAAATCGACCATTCAACGGCCAAACTAGCCACGGTTTAGTGAAAATTAAGTGCAGCCGGCAACTAGGCTTGTGATTGGGGCTTTGATTTGGGATCGACGTAGTGGAAATTAGGGTCGATTTCTTTATCCAGCCGATCAAAACCATTTTGCATTTTGGTCTCAATCACTTTAAACCCTTCTTCGTTTAACTTCATTTTAGGATCAACCATGAATGAGTCACCAAACGAAACGGTGATTTTTTGGCGGCTAAAAAGCTGCTTAAAAGTTAGTGGTCCTTGGTAAACGGTTGGTACAATTGGGACTTTTGACAGCTTAGCGATTACCGCGACGCCACCTTTTAAGTCCTGGGAGTGACGAGTGCCAGAAGGGAACATGATCAGTGATAAATGACTGTTTTTTAAAAGTCGGACTGGCGTTTTTATGGCTGAAGGACCGGGATTTTGCCGGTCCACTGGGAAAGCGTTGGCGTGTTTCAATATCCACCGCAGAATTGGGTTTTTAAACAGTTCAATTTTAGCCATAAAACTAAATTTTTTGGGGCTGCCGGCCAACGCGTAGTAAATGGGATCAAACCAGGTTCTATGCGGACCGACTAGAATATAATTGCCCTTGGGTAATCTATCGGTGTGTTCGAACCGGGGTTTACCATTAATCACGTAAACAATCATGCGAACGACAACGCGGATAAAAGAATAAAACATTGTGTAACCTCTCTTACGTAAAGTTATTATCGTAATAATTATTATAAACCAGTCAGTGTTAAAAGTCTTGAATAGGAATATTGCAGCTATTTGAGAAATCAGGTATTAGATGAACAAACCATTTGAGGCTTGATATGTTTGGTTAAAATAGTAAGATGGTTAAGCATTGATCTACCGGTTTTAGCAGGTAGGCTGATTTGAAATAAAGAACTATAATATTAGCTATTATAAGGATAAATAGCTGAAACATCAACGGAATGGGTGATTATTTGACAGCTCCAGAATTGCTTCCAGGTGAACGTATTGACCAGCTTTACAGTCAGGATATTAAAATTATTCAGAGTCCGCAAGTTTTTTCGTTTTCATTAGACGCGGTTTTGCTGGCAAATTTTGCCAAGCCGCCTCTCAAACAGACGGGAAGATTAGTCGACCTGTGTGCTGGTAACGGTGCGGTTGGCTTGTTCATGGCACCAAGGGTAAAGGGGCAGATTGCCATGGTGGAGATTCAGCCGCGTTTAGCTGATATGGCGAGACGGTCAGTAGCCTTAAATAACCTTGAGCAAAAAATTACGGTGTATGAACAGGATCTGGCAACAATTTTTGACCAGATTCGTAAGGATTCAGTGGAAACAGTAGTTTGTAATCCACCATACTTTGCGGATCTACCGGATAGTAAGAAAAATCCCAATCAGTATTTAGCGATTGCTCGCCATGAAATTGCGACTTCATTGGAGACGGTAGTGGCAGTTACTAGCGGATTGCTTAAAACCACGGGGAAGGCCTTTTTCGTTTACCGACCAGACCGGTTGCTTGATTTAACCTCCATGATGGCAAAGCATCGGCTGGCAGTTAAACGGCTGCAGTTTGTTTATCCTAAACCCGGTCGTGATGCCAATATTGTGTTGGTTGAAGCGATTAAAGACGGCCGAATGACGGGGCTGAAGGTGCTGCCGTCACTCATGACATATGATGAGTCTGGTGAGTATTCAGCACCAGTAAAGAAGATGTTATATGGTGACTAACGAAACGAATCAGTACTACTTTTACGTGTTGCTTTGTGCGGATAACAGCTTGTATGGCGGTTATTCAACCGATGTTTATAAACGGTTTGCTGCTCATCAAGCTGGCAAGGGTGCTAAGTATACAAGGGTGAAAAGCCGGCATCCCTTAAAGCTGATCTATTTTGAAACCTTCGGGACAAAATCAGCTGCTTTAAAAGCGGAATATGCTTTTAAGCATCAGCCAAGGGAGGCTAAGGTAGCCTATTTAGCGTCACATGGTGTTCACGTGGACTAAAGTGTCTTGTTGAAGTAAAGCATGAAGGAGCAGTTCACTTTTTTTCACAATTTGACGAAGCCCTTATCAAGCCGGTAAAAGCATGATAAAATAGAGTTATATTAGTGAATGGAGGAAATAATTGTGAAAATTATTGCATATGGTATTCGTGACGATGAAATGCCTTATCTGAAACAATGGTCAAAAGACAAGGGCATCGAGGTTAAAGCTGTTGCCGAGTTATTAGATGAATCAACTGTTGACCAAGCTAAGGGGTATGACGGTGCTGTTGTTTACCAACAAAAGCCATACACCAGCAAAGTTTTGGACAAGTTAGCTAGTTTCGGAATCAAGTCACTTTCACTACGTAACGTTGGTGTTGATAACGTTGATGCTGATGCTATCAAGCGTAACGGTATCAAAGTTACTAACGTACCTGCATATTCACCAAGCGCAATTGCCGAATTGGCTGTTACACAATTAATGCGTTTGCTACGTCGGACGAACACCTTTGACCGTAAAATTGCTCAAGGTGATCTTCGGTGGGCTCCAACCATTGCTAAGGAATTAGATCAGATGACTGTTGGTGTGATTGCTACTGGTCGTATTGGCCGCAAAGTAATCGATATTTGCCGCGGCTTCGGTGCTAAGATCATTGGGTATGATGTTTATCATAATCCTGAATTGGAAAAAGACGGTATTTATGTTGATACTTTGGATGAACTGTATGCCAAAGCTGATGTTATTACAGTCCACTCACCAGCTACAAAAGAAAACGAACATATGCTGAACGATGCAGCCTTTGCTAAGATGAAAGATGGTGTTTTCATCATCAACGCTGCTCGTGGTATTTTGATTGACACTGATGCTTTGATCCGTGCCTTGGATTCAGGTAAAGTTGCTGGTGCTGCTCTAGATGTATACGAAGACGAAGTTGGTATCTTCAACACAGACTTTGGCAGCTTTGATGCTATTCCAGATGAACGTTTGAAGAACTTACTCAAGCGTGAAAACGTTCTGGTTACACCACACGTTGCTTTCTATACTGAAACTGCTGTTAAGAATATGGTTCAATATGCTTTGAACAGCAACGTCAACTTGATTGAAAAGGGTTCTGACGATAGCGAAGTTAAATTCTAAATCAAACAGAACAAACGAAAACGACCTGTGAGGGTCGTTTTTTTGTATCAAATGAAAAATGACTGTTGCTGTATGCTCCCAAAAGTGGTTTCCAACTTTTTGTGAAGTACGTCAACGGCCATTTCTTAGTTAGTACTTAGGCGACTTGATTCGTAGTTGCAGTCAGTTTCTAACTGCTTCAAAAATTGTCTCAATCGTTCCCGAGTAGGCCCATCAGGTAAGGCCTTGGCATCCAGTTGAGTTTGACTGGTCAATTCCATGGCCAACTGGATGGCCGATTGTTCGCCGGCTTGAATCGTCAGTTTGCGTGCGATTTCAAATTGATCCGCAGTTGGCTTTTTAGGGGCGTGAAAGAAGGCTTTGAACCAGTCGCTTTCTTCCTCTAAGGCAAACAGTAGTGATAGCGGATAGTTACCGCTCATGATCAAGGCCCTGAAGTCTAAACTGTCGTGAGTCTTATTCACTGACGTTAAAATTTGAACGATGACACCCAGCGTTTCCCCAATGGTACCAATTAAATCGGTAATTGCTTTGTCAGAGACACCTGCAACTACCGCAGCCAAACGGCATGTCATGGCTGAAAGAGCACCGTCTCTAGCCTTGGCATCTTTTAAATAATCAGCTACCCGTTCACGTTGGTTAAAGTTGAGCTGCAGGCGCGCACTGTTTGCTAGCCAAAAATCTTGACCAGTGTGGAGAAGGGTAGTTTTTTCTGATTGAGGCAGGTTAGCGGTAGCAAAAGTAGATACGACATGGCCGTATAAGTACTGACTGCTATAAGCCCTAGCTTTGGACATCGCCACATCGCTCAGCGACATTGCCCGCGGCTTAAAGGTGGCGGGTATCAACTCGCTGGCAAGAGCCAAGGCTTCAACCGTTCCCGATAACGTTTCGGCACCATCTTGCGCGTTACTGTTAGATTGACAAAACATTGTCCACAACGCTTGCCGAAAATGGCGCTGATTATCATTAGCCACGGTTTTAGCAGCATCTAGGACGGTAGTTGGCAGTTGACGTAACCATGACTGAAAATCATCTTCCAGTGCAACGTCAACGGTATAATTGTTGACATTAAAAACCATCACCACATCTCCTCATTATTTAGACGTCAACTTATCCAGTTCAGTAGAGAACTGTTCTGCCACTGGAATGAAAACGTCCGTAAAGTAATGGTTAAGATCGATGGTTTGCTGAGGATCATCCAGTGCCTTTTGAGCCCGTTCAAAAGCATCATTACGCATGTTAATGATCATGAGTTTCTTTTGATGGCGCAGATGCTTGATGATCTTGTCGCTATCTGCCATTCTCCGAGTTTTTTCAATGAAGTAATACATAATTTCGTAAAAAGTATTATCAAGTACCCAGAAGAAGGTGTTTCGCAGTACCCGGTCATTCATCACCGTGGTAAATAAGTTATCACCCATGATTTCATGCTGCGTAAAGGACGCGGCAGACATTACAACAGCTTGGACTTCATGCATATCAGCCATAAAATGACTAAAGTGGTCTAGTTCTTCATCCTTTAATTCGTAGCCAACATTTTGATTCCGTTCATCGGGGGTCATGGTTTTAAAATTATTGAGATACTCTGACTGAACGTCTTTGGCATCGGTCAGCAGATCCCGTTCAATGTCGGTTAAAATCGCTTGATTGGCATCTAAGTAATCACTCACAGTTGCCCAAATCTTAGGAAACTGGTCGTTAAAGTGATCAAACAGGTCATTGGTGGTACCCACGATTTGTTTCTGGATTTTGGCGTGTTCAGTGTGGGGCGCAAATTGAATCACCATTGGAATACTATCATCGTCAGCATTGAGGCCAGCTTTTTTACGGTGGTCATTTTCGTATTTTTTTAGTTCATCCAAGCTTAAAAGACCCAGGGGCATCACGTTGATTTCGCCATTGGTCGTCATAATTTGAAGGGAGAACGGGGTGTCAGCATGCTGGTTCATGGTCAGTGACTTTAAGGTTTCCATTAATTTGCTGCGGGAGCCTAAAGCATCCTCGGGGTCGGCATAAAAGCCGGACGTATAAATTGCAATATTGTCATATTTGCTAGCTAGTTTTTGTTTGACGTCCATTTCCATCACGGATTTCCTCCTATGCTTCTGAAGCCTTGATCAAGGCCTGCAGTTTTTGTTCGCCGTTTTCGGTGAGAGTGGCTGCGGATAGATCGGCGCTAGCAAGGGTTGCGCTGTAGGTATTGTCCAAAACCGCATTATTTAAATAGCCTTCGTCGTTGGCCGCTTTAATCGTGGTATACAGCATTGAATTTGGGTTTAGCTGACGCCCCTGACGAAAGCAGTGGTTGTGGACGTCGTTTAGGATCCCCATTAATTCCTCATCATGACTAACATTGTGTGCCATAAGTGTTGCTCCCTTCAGTTTTATTTCGTTAGCTTTATTTTAGTCAATAAACAGCGGGGACGATATAGGGAAAAGACCTAAGAAATAGCGCATATAATATAAATGAATAGTTTAAAGATTGAGTAGCAAACGAGTTTATCTGCTGTGTCGGTGGTGTTAGGGCGTTTCGCCCTTACAGCACGGGACGACATCTAAGACAGGCGTTTTTGGCGTGGCTTAGATGCGAGGTGAAAGACCGTCCCTCAGGCTTTCACCGGTCCCCACAGCAATAAACTCGTTTGCTGCTAGCACTCAATAAAAATTAAAAGTAAAAGGTTCAAAACTAATACACAAGTATTGGTTTTGAGCCTACAGCCTACTATGAAGCAATCTTAAAATGAGTTATAAATCAATTAATTTGTTATGAATGGCGTACCGAATCAGTTCTGCCCGATTCTTGAGGTGAAGCTTAGCCATGATATTGGCCTTATGAGCTTCTACCGTCTTGGTGGAAATGAAAAGTTCTGAGGCGATTTCTTTATTGGAATAGCCAAGGGTAATCAGCGGCAGCACTTCGCTTTCGCGCTTGGACAGGCCCTTATAGCCTTCAAGTTTGACGTTGGTGCCATCTTGGTTGATTTCGGCTAAATCATCCGTGGTCAGCTTGATGTTCTGATCGACGTACTCTTGGCCGTTCATGAGTTCATGAAGCGCATGGAGCAGTTCGTCATCGGACGAACTTTTCAGAACGTATGACATAGCGCCGTTATGCAACGCTTGATTGATATATTCCTGTTCTTCGTGCATGGAAAGAATCAGGATGCGCACTTTAGGAAAATTATCGTGAATCCGTTTAGTGGTGATCAGACCACTTTCGCCAGGCGGCATACTGAGATCCATGATGAGGATATCAATATCGCCTTGTTCCACCCTTAAATAAGTATCAGTACCGTTGGCTGCTTCGTCCACGACTTCAAACTCTGGCTGTTTGTTGACTAAGGTTGAAAGGCCAAACCGAACTACGGCATGATCATCAGCAATTAAAACTTTGTACATCAACGTTCCCCCTTAAGCTGTTGCCACTGGAAACTTTGCGGTCACAGTGGTGCCGTTTCCCGGTGCTGAAATAATTTCAAAAGACCCGTTCAGTGCTTTGACCCGCTCGTTCATGTTCATCAAACCAAGTGACCGGCCGTTGAATTGACGATGCTTTGGCACATCGAAACCAACACCATTGTCAATAATTTCAAGGTTAATAAAGTGATTATGAGCAACCAGTAAGATGCTGATTTCACTGGCTTGAGCGTGCTTTAACGTATTGTGAATTGATTCCTGAGCAATCCGGTAAAGCACACTTTGCACGTTAGTTGACAGCTGCTCAGTATCAGCTTTGCCAACGACGTCAACGTCAATGCCGGAATTTTCCTCGGTTCGCTGGGCTAAAACGCGAAGGGCAGGTAATAAGCCGAAGTTATCCAGAACGGAAGGGCGGATATCCAGTGCCATACCCTTAACTTCGGTCAGCGTATCCGTTAACTGTCGTTCAATAATACTGGCGAGTGCTTTGATATCGGCCTCATCAAGCGTTTCTTCTTGCAGGCGGCGAACGCCCATAATGGCGGAATAGACACCTTGTGCGATGCTATCGTGCAGGTCTTCGGAAATCTTTTTACGTTCTTCTTCGTGAGCCCGATTCACGTACTGGTTCAACTGTCGCTGCTGAGCCACTTGATCCATTCGTTCAATAATACCGCGGCTCTTAAGCGTGAGTGAAAAGATGTGGTTATCAGCGTCGATGACGTGGTAGATCAAAAAGTACTCCAACGGGTGTAATCGATCGTTTGCCAAAGTGATTGGAATTGAAATTTCCTTCATCAGGTTGCGGATGGAACACCTGAAGCAGTCATCGGAAGGCGAAAGTTTTTGCTTGACGGAAGTGTTCGCAATTTCCGCCAGGTAGTTTGGGTCGATATTCAGTTCTTCTTGCAGGTCTTTAGCTAATTGATTGCTGACTAATAGTTGCTCTTCCTTAAAAATAAAAACTGCGTCCGTGACTTCATCAAAATAGCGTTCGATCCAATTTAACGTTTCTAGCAAAAAAGCCGACCTCCCAACGTCGCACTTTAAAAAGTGTCTAGGTATTGGGAAAGCCGACTGGTTGTTTCGTTTGAGACTGGTTGTTTTGATCGGTAACCGGCAAGTAACACGCCACCGACCAACTTCACCGCAGACGGATATATTGGAACAGCGGCTGCGTTTTGCAGTGACTCCACTCGGGCGATGGGGGTATACATCTTATCGGTATACTCGTAATCTTGGAGGCCGTTCTTCCAAAATGGTTTGCCTGTTCTAACAACTAAACCGGCAATACCAATACCACTTCGAAGTACGATTTTTCGAAATTGCTCGTTCTGGTTTCCAGCAACGAAATACCATTTGATGGTTGAATTGTCAGCTGCATAAAGGGCAACGCCAACGAAGTCAAAATCTTCAGCCTGATAAATGTGATTAACCAAGCATTGGTAATCGCGCTGTGTATCAACGTTTTCCAGATTCAATTTTATTACCTCCTATAATAACATTTTTAAACCCGAATGAAAGCGCTTTGCCTCATAAAATTCATATTATTCACATAAAAATAGAATAATTTGGCTATTCAGAATATTCCTGATCGATATCAATACTGAAATTGGGATCGACAAATTGCTTGTAATGATCGTAATCCTGGGCAATGGCTTGAATTTGCATGTCCAGTTTATCCAATCGATCATCTTTTTCCAGTGAGCGCATTTCCTCGTTTACTTCAGCCGTGGTATTTTCGGCTAAAGTCCTTCGGATGGTTAAATCAGTCAGGGCAACCTGCAGTAATTTTTGAAAATCTGAATCTGACATTTGGTTTTTAGTGAGCATGATGGTCAGCCTCCGGTGTGTTGTAATTAACGAACAGTTCAGCGTTGGCAAATGAAATTGGGGCACACTGCTGAACTTCAGTGATGAAATAACGTAAACGGTAGTCGTCTAGCATTAAGAAGTCGTGCAGCACTTCTCGAGTGGTCGTAAAGTGGGCCAGAGTGTAGTGATCGGCATCCGGCGTTTGGGCATAGCAATTAACATGGTTGGCTAGAACTGAAAGGACATCCACTGATACATAAGGGTAGTCCACCGCTAAAATCAGCAGCTCGACCGGTAAATCGAACTGGCAAGTTGCCGCGTAGATACCACTGAGCGGACCGCGTTTCTCAAAGGGGGGCTGATCCGTGATCACTTGGACGTTGGCTGATCCGGCAAACTGTTTTATCAGGGCCGGTTCATTTTGAACATTGGCGCTGACTAAAACGCAGTCACATAACGGACTGAGCTTATCGACCGCCAGCTGTGCGTTATTTACGTTTTGATTAGGCAGCTGATATAACGCTTTATCTTGCCCGAAACGGCGTGATTCGCCGCCAGCTAACACTACGCCGATCATAAGCCCACCCTCCTTTTTAGGATTGATAAATAAAGTGGCCGCTTTTACCGCCATCTTTTTCAACCAGATGGACGTTTGAAATGAGCATGCCACGGTCAATTGCTTTACACATATCGTAAATGGTCAGCAGGGTGGTTTGAACTGCCAGCAGTGCCTCAATTTCAACCCCCGTGACGTGTTTGGTTTTGACCTGCGCGTTGACGGTGATAGTATCTGCGTCATTGTCTTCAAAGTGGATGTCCACCCCAGTCAGTGGAATCAGGTGGCACATGGGGATCAGGTTACTGGTTTGTTTAGCGGCCATGATGCCGGCTACTTGTGCCACTGCCAGCACGTCGCCTTTTTTGATCTGTCCTTGATGAATACGGTCTAAGGTCTCGGGATGCATGGTGATCTGTCCAGTAGCAACGGCAGTTCGGTGGGTCACCTGTTTGTCAGTCACGTCCACCATTTTTGCCCGATTTTGATCGTTAAAGTGGGTCAATTCATCTGTCATATGATCAGTTCCTTTCAAAATATTGGTTTTCACCCAGTCAATGATTGCTGGTAAACCAACGAGGGTGGCTTCAGGGTGCGGAGCTAAACTGGCAAAAACTTGAATCTGCTGGTATTTTTTGAAATCAGCTTGTGAATCAACAGCCCGTAACATCGCAATTTTAGGAAATGGGTCGGGTTTAAAGCCCTCAATCAGTAAAATATCGGTTTGATCAGGCAGCCAGGCTGCAAGGTCGGCTGCGGATGCTGGTGCATCAGCTGTTTGGTGGAAGAACAGGCCATTATCGGACTGTAAGATCACACTGTGTGCACCGGCCCGTGCAAAGCGATCGGAATCGGTGCCGGCTTTATCCATAGCAGCTTGGTGAGCATCGTGTTTGATGGCAGCCACCCGGTAGTTTGGACTTAGGACTTTGATCAGCGCTTCAGTTACGGCAGTCTTGCCGCTTTTTTTATAGCCAATTATTTGAAGGGTAGCAGCCATGTTGTCACCTCGGTATTTAGCGCGATGGGTTCCGTTGAGTGCGGAATTTTGACTAGACACGTTGTTGTCTGCAGGTTGCCTAAAGCTCCGGATTGGTCAGAGCCATTGGGAAAGACTTTCAGGCCAGCAGCGGTAATTTGAAACTGACTACGAAGGACCCGGTCGAAATTGTTGGTTTTGTGATAAGGGGCTACTAACACGGCTTTGGTCTGTCGAACCCGGGTTTTTTGATGGACAAATCGTCGCAAAACGGGTTCCACGTAGAGGTAGAAACCCGTGAAGCAGGCCCCTGGGTTCCCGGACAACGCCATTACCAGCGTGTGATTTTCGACAAAGGCCGTGGTCACACTGCCGGGCCGCATTTTAATTTTATTGAAAAGTAGCTCATCTGCACTGCGGGCCGCGTCACCAACGAAATCGAAGTCGCCAACTGACACGGCGCCGTCCGTGATGACAATGTCGTTTTCGGCGATGGCTTTTTGCAATGATTTTTTCAACAGACCAGAATCATCGATTAGCTGTTCATAACTGGTAACTTGACCGCCACTCTCGGCAACTAAGTTCTTGATCATAGGACCATTGCTGTTATAAATCTTACCGGCCTGCAAGGGTTCGTCCGGCTGCATCAATTCAGAACCGGTGGTAATAATGGCTACGGTAGGCCGTTTATAGACGGTAACTTCACGAATGCCAAAAGCGGCCAGGATAGCCAGTCCACCGGGATTAAGCTCACTGTCAGCGGCAATCAGTTCATCGCCCTCAGCAAATTCAGTGCCAATTTCCGAAATATTGCTGTGCTTTTCGGTGTTTTGCATTTTTACGTGGTCAGGATCGTTGGCAATCTCACTAGTTTTTTCCAGCATGATGACTTTAGCAGCATTTTCGGGAACGAAAGCACCAGTCATGATCCGCGCCGTTTCGTTTTCACCCAGTGGACCGTCGAAAGTGGCACCGGCTGGAATGTTTCCTACAACTTTAAAAACCTTTGGAAAATCATGGTCGTCTTCAGCACGAATCGCAAAACCATCGACGCCTGAACGGCGAAAATGCGGGTAGGCGTAGGGTGAAGTGACTGTTTTCGCTAAGACTCGGTGATTTGCCTGTTTTACGGGAATGGTTTCCGTTTTAATGGGTAATTTGATTTGATTGACTTTTTCCTGTGCTTCATTAATTGAAATTGGATATCTTTTAGTTAACATAATGTTCTCCTTTACTTGTGTCGTTCAAAGACCAGGTGTTCAAACTCTGGCAAGATCAGTTCTTTCATTGCCGTTTGACAAGCGTTGGTTGAACCTGGTAAGCAGTAAACAAGCTGATTGCGCTGGTTAAAACCCGCCAAGGCACGAGAGGCAAGGGCGTGGGTGCCAACTTCATTAAATGATATTTGCCGAAAGGCCTCGCCAAAGCCCTCAACGATGGTTGACAGTAACGGTGTCAGGGCAGGAATCGTGACGTCTCGTTGAGCGATTCCTGTACCGCCGTTAGTGATGATCAAATCGGGTGATTGCTGTTCAAATTGTAGAAATTGCGACTGAATATCGACGATGTCATCGATAACAACCTGTCGATCGGAAACGGTGACACCGTGGGCTTTGAGGGTAGCCTCTAAGTACTGTCCTGATTTGTCAGTTGCTAGGTCACGGGTGTCACTGACGGTTAAAATCATTGCTGTCGTCATCTTGAAGTCGCCTCCTGAATAATGGCGGACTGCATGGCCCGTTTTAGATTTTGATAGATTGAAATTGCTTCATTCAAGGTTGGTACGCCGTATAACAGCAATTTACCGGTTTTAAACAGACTGACTGAATAGCCCTGCCAGTGAAATGTGGAGAAACTTTTGAACTGTCGATACGAAATCTCCTGGTCGGTCAGCCACTGATTAAGCTGTATTAAACGTGGCGAACGGCTCATCCTAACAGAATAGGTCTGAGTCCCACACAGCATGGTGACTTGGTCGCTGCTTTGTTCAGTAGGCATGGTCCAATTTTGCTGACCGCAGATTGGACAGTACGAATCCTTTTTAATCTTGAAATTTTGAAAAGTCAGCTGCCAGTTATCGATGGTGATGAGCTGGCCAAAATTAACGCTGATCTTATCAACCAAATAGTGGAGCGCTAATGATACCTGCAGACCGGAAACAAGGGGAATTAATGCCGTGTTCACGCCAATCAGGTCACAGTCGGTTTGCTTCAGTTCATCCAAGTTTGGGTACAGACAATTCAAACAGGGGTGATTAGTTGGCGATATCGCCATCACGCTGCCAAAAGTACCGGCACAGCTGGCAAAGATGTAATCAAATTGTTGTTTCAAAGCAACTTTGTTTAATAAATCACGGGTGCGAAAGTTATCTAAACAATCTAGTACAAGATCAAATTTCAGATCAGTCAAATGTGACTGGCTTAGTGGCTCCGGATAGACGTCAATGATTGCTGTATGGTCGATTGCCAGCAAGTGAGTCTTAGCAGCATCCACTTTAAACAGTTCATCGGCCACGTCATGTTCGGTAAAAAGTGCTTGGCGCTGCAAGTTGGTCGTAGAAACCACGTCGGGATCAATCAAAATGAGGTGTTTAACACCGGCACGCAGAAGCTGGCTGGCAGTATAGCTACCTAAAGCACCGACGCCGGCGATGAGGACGGTGGCAGCGGTGAGCTTTTGCTGGCCGGCTTTGCCGATGACTTTGACGCGTTCTTGGCGGTCGTAACGGTTCATGTGGGGGACTCCTTTCTGGGGGGATTGGTTTGACTTTTTATAGCAGGAACGTGGTTACCCTTTTTTAGATAACATAGCCTAAACGCGTTCGTCCAAGCAGAGACTTGCATATAGGGGACTTCTCCCGCAACACCGCCAAAGCCGCGGTATTACGGGAGAAGCACCCTATACTCCAGTCTCTTAACGCCCGGACTCACGCTCCGAAATATAGGACTTTCCCTAGTCGAAGTATAACAATTCACATGCTAATGTTGGTATTAGGGAAATGGCTTACTTTTAAATTCACCAGTTCTCGCGAAAGTAATGCACCATTGAATTCGAACACAAGGAGGTAGTAAAAAGTGAAAAAATCCCGCTTTTTTAACCGCGTTGAGAAATTCAACGGGACCTTCACTCAGCTGGAAGAGCACAATCGCCGCTGGGAGAAGCTGTACCGCCAACGCTGGGCTCATGATAAAGTTGTTCGGACGACTCACGGTGTAAACTGTACTGGTTCTTGTAGCTGGAATGTGTACGTAAAGCAAGGGGTCATCACCTGGGAACATCAGGCGACTGATTATCCTGAGTGCGGCGCCAACATGCCCGGTTATGAACCTCGTGGGTGTCCTAGAGGGGCTAGTTTTTCGTGGTATGAATATAGCCCGGTTCGTATTAAATATCCGTATGTGCGTGGTAAATTATGGCGGTTATGGGTTGAGGCTAAAAAGCAGCATGATAATCCCATTGATGCTTGGGGTAGCATTGTTGAAGACCCCGAGAAGAGTACGGCATACAAAACTGCTCGTGGCCATGGCGGCATGGTTCGGGTACACCGACCAGAAGCCTTAGAGTTGGTTTCGGCACAATTGCTGTACACCATTAAAAAATATGGTCCTGACCGGATTGCTGGTTTTACGCCAATTCCAGCCATGTCCATGATGAGCTATGCGTCTGGTGCTCGGTTCATTTCATTGCTGGGTGGCGAAATGCTCAGTTTTTACGACTGGTATGCTGACTTGCCGCCTGCATCACCGCAAATCTGGGGTGAACAAACCGACGTGCCGGAATCAGCCGACTGGTACAACAGCCAGTACATCATGATGTGGGGCTCAAACGTGCCATTGACCCGGACGCCTGATGCTCATTTCATGACCGAAGCGCGTTATCACGGCGCTAAAATAGTCGCCGTTAGTCCAGATTATGCTGAAAACGTGAAATTTGCTGATAACTGGTTAGCACCAAATCCTGGTACTGATGCCGCTTTAGCTCAGGGAATGACTCACGTGATCCTCAACGAATACTATCAGGAAAAAGACGTGCCAGAATTCCGCAATTATGTGAAGCAATACACTGATTTACCATTTTTGATCACGTTACAGCCAAGCGCTGCCAACAGTGAGGATTACACCTCAGACCGTTTCGTGCGGATCTCCGACTTAACGGCTGACGTCATCGAAAACGGCGAGTGGAAACCGGTTGTCTACGATGCTAACCAGCAAAAGATCGTGGTGCCAAATGGGACTATGGGTCAGCGTTGGGAAGCCGGCAAACAGTGGAACTTAACGCTGAAAGATGCCGATGGTAACGACATTGATCCGCAATTATCTATCGATGCCGAACAGCAGGTCACCGTTGATTTCCCAACTTTTAATAACCAGGGGAACGGTGTGCTGAAGCGCCACATCAATGCTAAGAAGTTAACCTTCGCGGATGGCAGTGAACATCTCGTCACCACCGTTTTTGACCTGATGATGAGTCAGTACGGCATCAAACGGGATGACAATGACGAACTGGCCGCCAAGGGTTACGACGATGCCGACAGCTTCTACACCCCGGCCTGGCAAGAAAAAGTCACCGGTGTTAAGCAAAGCCTGGTGATTCAGATCGCCCGTGAATTTGCTCAAAACGCCCTTGAATCCGGCGGTAAAACCATGGTCATAATGGGTGCCGGAATCAATCACTGGTTCAACTCCGATATGACCTACCGCGCCATTATTAACAACCTGATGCTGTGCGGCTGCGAAGGGGTTCAGGGTGGTGGCTGGGCCCACTATGTTGGTCAAGAAAAACTGCGGCCGCAAGAGGGCTGGGCAACCATTGCCTTTGCTAATGACTGGCAAAAGGGTGGCGCCCGTCAACAAAACGGAACCTCCTTCTTCTACTTTGCTTCGGATCAATGGAAGTACGATGAACTGGATAACAAAGCTTTGAAGTCACCGGTTGCTAAGTCGTCACACAGCTACGATCACACGGCTGATTACAACGAGCTGGCCATTCGGCTGGGCTGGCTGCCATCATACCCGCAATTCGACCGTAGCAACCTGTCCTTTAGTGAACAGTACGGCACCACCGATGTGACTGAAATTGCTAAGAAAGTCGTTGAAGAACTGAAAGCGGGAACACTGCATTTTGCCGCTGAAAATCCCGACGCTAAGCAGAACTCACCGAAGAGTTTATTCATCTGGCGGTCAAACCTCTTCACCTCATCAGGGAAGGGACAAGAATACTTCATGAAGCACTTGCTGGGCACCGAAAACGGCTTACTGGCGAAGACTAACGAACGCAATAAGCCAGAAGAAATGGTTTGGAACGACGATACGATTACCGGTAAATTAGACCTGGTCATCGACATGGACTTCCGGATGGTGGCAACGCCAATGTATTCCGACGTGATTTTGCCAGCTGCTACCTGGTACGAAAAAGAAGATCTGTCTTCAACTGATATGCACCCCTTCATTCACCCATTTAACGCGGCTATTAGTCCAATGTGGGAATCAAAGAGTGACTGGCAGCAGTTCAAGACGTTAGCGAAGACCTTCTCCAACATGGCCAAGAAGTACTACGCCGAACCGCAATATGACTTGAAGACTCAGCCTCTAGGCCACGATTCCAAGGGTGAAATCACCCAGCCGATGGGGGTTATCAAAGACTGGAAGAAGGGTGAGGTTGAACCGATTCCAGGCAAGACCATGCCTTCTCTGTCGTTGATCAAACGGGACTACACCGCGGTTTATGACAAGTACGTTGCCTTAGGCCCTAACGCTCGGGGCAAGGTCGGCGGTTTAGGTTATTCCTATGACGTTTCACCTGAATATGATGAACTTAAAGATATGAACGGCACCTTTGACCAAGGGACTAATGCAGGTTGCCCACGGCTGGATGAAGACAAGAAGGTCTGTGAAGCCATTTTGCACCTTTCAAGTACGTCTAACGGTCACGTGGCCGTGAAGGCATGGCAGAATGCTGAAGAAGTTACCGGCCAAAAGCTCAGTGACATTCCAGCAGGGCAAGCTGAAAAGCAGATGACCTTCAAGAGTATTACGGTTCAGCCCGCTGAAGCCATTCCAACGCCGATCTTCACGTCATCTAAACATGACGGCGACCGCTACTCACCATTCACGGTGAACATCGAACGTCTGGTACCATTTAGAACCTTGACCGGCCGTCAGCAGTTCTTCTTAGATCATGAAATCTTCCAGGAATACGGCGAGTCACTAGCTAGCTACAAGCCAACCTTGCCGCCGCAAGTCATGGGGCCAGCCGATACCAAGATTGCTCCGGCTGAAGACGGTCAGGAACTGACGCTACGCTACATGACGCCTCATGGGAAGTGGAATATTCACACCATGTACTACGACAACCTGGAAATGCTGACGCTATTCCGTGGTGGGCCTAACGTCTGGCTCAGTCCTAAGGATGCGGATAAGATCGGCATCAAGGATAACGATTGGCTGGAAATCTATAACCGAAACGGAGTCGTGACCTGCCGGGCGGTTGTTTCTCACCGGATGCCTGAAGGGTCTATGTACATGTATCACGCCCAGGATATGGAAATTCAAGAACCGCTCTCAAACATTACGGGTAACCGTGGGGGCTCGCACAACGCGCCAACTCAGATCCACATTAAGCCGACTCAAATGGTCGGTGGCTACGCGCAACTAAGTTACGGCTTCAACTACTACGGCCCGATCGGAAACCAGCGGGATCTATACGTGAACGTTCGCAAGTTAAAGAAGGTGAACTGGAATGAAGATTAAAGCCCAAATCGGAATGGTGTTAAACCTGGATAAATGTATCGGGTGCCACACCTGTTCCGTAACCTGTAAAAATACTTGGACGAATCGTCCAGGTGCTGAATATATGTGGTTTAACAACGTTGAAACCAAGCCTGGCGTGGGTTATCCCAAGCGCTGGGAAGACGAAGGCCACTACAAAGGTGGCTGGGAATTAAACAGTAAGGGGAAACTGCAGCTAAAAGCCGGCAACAAGATCAACAAGGTCGGCCTCGGCAAGATTTTCTGGAATCCTGACATGCCGGAACTGGATGACTACTACGAGCCTTGGACTTACGATTACCAAACCCTGTTTGGCAAGGAACGCAAACACCAGCCAGTTGCCCGGGCGAAGTCACAGATCACCGGCCTGAACATGAATCTGAAAACGGGTCCTAACTGGGACGATGACTTGGCCGGTTCGCCTGAATACTTCAAGCAGGACCCCAACATGGATAAGATTGAAACGGACATCAAGGCTAACTTTGAATCGGCCTTCATGATGTATCTGCCACGGCTGTGCGAACATTGCCTGAACGCGCCATGTGTGGCGTCATGCCCATCCGGTGCGATGTACAAGCGTGATGAAGACGGTATCGTTTTGGTTGATCAAGAACGCTGCCGCGGCTGGCGTTTCTGCATGACCGGCTGCCCTTACAAGAAGGTCTACTTTAACTGGAAGACCAACAAAGCCGAAAAATGCACGTTCTGTTATCCACGGATCGAAGAAGGCGAACCCACTGTCTGCTCCGAAACGTGTGTGGGCCGAATTCGTTACATTGGTGCCATGTTGTACGATGCAGATAAGGTAGAAGCAGCTGCGGAAACCGAGGATGAAAGTAAACTCTATGAAGCCCAATTAGGCCTTTTCCTTGATCCGAACGATCCAGAAGTGGTTGAACAGGCGTTAGCGGATGGCATCACCGAAGAAATGATCGATGCCGCTCAGAAATCACCAATTTACCGGATGGCCGTGGAGGAGAAGATTGCTTTCCCACTGCACCCCGAATACCGGACCATGCCAATGGTTTGGTACATCCCACCGCTATCACCGATCATGAGCTACTTTGAAGGCCGTGATTCCATTAAGAACCCCGACATGATTTTCCCTGGTATTGATGAAATGCGGGTTCCCGTTGATTACTTGGCCAGCCTATTGACTGGCGGTAACGTGGATGCCATTAAATGTGCATTATACAAATTGGCCATGATGCGCTTATACATGCGCGCGCAAACTAGCGGCAAAGACTTCGATACGACTAAGCTTGAACGAGTTGGGTTGACTGAAAACACGGCTACCAGTCTTTATCGTTTACTGGCCATTGCCAAGTACGAAGACCGCTTCGTGATTCCCAAGAGTCACAAGGAGCAGTTCGAAGACGTTCAAAGCGAACAGGGTGGCCTAGGCTACGACGAATGCGAAGGCTGCTCATTAGCACCTCAGCACGGTTCGATGTTCAAGAAGGCGGAAGCTGGCGAATCGACCAACCAGATTTACGCAGAAAGTTTCTATGGGGGGATTTGGCGTGATTAATTTTAAACAATTACGTGCGCTTTCCGATGCCTTCGTGGATCTTTCCCGCTTTATCGATTATCCCAGCGAAGAGACTTTCGGTGATGAGGCCTACGCAGACTTCGTCAAGAACTATCCGGAAACCGCGCAGAAGCAAAAACTGTTGGCAGCCGTGGACGAAATGCGGCGAGAAGATTTGCTGCAGCAACAGGCTCACTATTCGAATTTATTCGAAATGAATAAGCGTTACACCTTATACATGAGCTATTACAAGATGACCGATTCCCGGGAACGCGGCACAATTTTAGCAAAGCTCAAGATGCTCTACGAGATGTTCGGTGTGACCATTGATGGTAACGAGTTGGCTGATTTTCTGCCGATGCTGCTGGAATTTCTAGCCTTTGGCAGCTTTGACGGCGATGAGCGCCGCCAGGATTTGAAGCTGGCTTTTCAAGTGATTGAAGACGGCACCTATGAATTATTGAAAAACGCGGCTGGCGATATTGAAGATCCGTACTTCCGGATGATTCAAGTGATTCGTGAAGAATTGCGCAGCTGTGTCGAGATGGAGGTGGCCTCCAAATGAGTAATTTTGGCTCGATCCTGTTGTGGGTGATCTACCCATACGTGATGCTGTTGTCGTTCGTGTTCGGGACGATCATTCGGTTTGGCTGGTTTAGAGCGGGAATCACTGCTGTTTCCAGTGAAATGCTGGAAAAACGTAAGCTGATGGTGGGAAGTCTGCTCTTCCACGTGGGGATTATTTTAGCCTTCTTCGGGCACATCCTGGGAATCTTGATTCCCAAAACGTGGACCGCTTTTTTCGGGATTTCGGATGAAATGTATCACTTGTTTGGTTCTCTAATGATGGGGACCGGGGCCGGTTTACTGGCGTTAGCTGGAATGACTATTCTGACGTACCGCCGTTTTACTAACGTCCGGGTATTTGTGACTAGCTCATGGAGTGATCTGATAGTGAACGTCGCCTTACTGATCACCATCATCTTAGGGTTGGCATCGACGTTATCCAGTCCGTTTTTACCAGACTTTGATTACCGATCAACCTTATCTGTCTGGGCGCGGTCGCTGTTTTACTTGCAACCAAAGTGGCAGCTCATGGCCAGTGTGCCGTGGATCTATAAGATTCACGTTATCTGTGGCTTCGCAATTTTTGGTTTCTTCCCGTATACTCGTTTGATTCACGCACTGACATTGCCTTGGCAATACATTTTCCGCCGTTACATTGTTTACCGCAGGAAACCACGGTATTAACCGACGGATAGAATAAAAATACGTCTCCTTTTGAGGGGGGACGTGTTTTTATTTTGCCTGAAATTGAGTCGTGTATATTTACAATGTAAAACCTTTAAAATCTAACTAGAATCCCAGTGTGTCGCAATTTACCAGCTAAAGGTACATCAATTAGCTTAACCAAGTCAAGTTAATTGATATTCATTCACCGACGATTTATGATGATGGCGCTTAAAATGTTAAGCGAAAAATGATGTTACTATTCTTTCTTTGGAGGAGGAAACAGCGATGGCAGAGACCGTTAATTCGGGTGTTGCAGCCCTTAAGACGTTGGAAAGCTGGCACGTTGATCACATCTACGGCATTCCCGGTGGGACGATCAACAATTTGATGTATGCATTAGACAAGGAGCAGGAACGGATCAAGTACATCCACGTTCGCCATGAAGAAGTGGGGGCTTTGGCGGCGGTGGCTGATACGAAGTTAACGGGGCATATTGGGGTGGCGTTTGGTTCAGCAGGGCCGGGTGCGACGCATTTGTATCAAGGTGCGTATGACGCGATGGCGGATAAAGTGCCCGTTCTATTTTTAATCGGCCAAAATCCGCAAGGGCTTATGAATCAGGACTTCTTCCAGGAATTTGATGAAGATCCGTGGTTTAATGATCCAGGTGTTTACGCTCGAACCGTCACGACGGCTGAAAGTTTGCCGCACGTGATTGATGAAGCCATCCGGCGAGCGTTCGCCCAGCACGGACCGGCCTTCGTGACGATTCCCAATGATTTGGCCAATAAGCCGATTCCAGCTGACGGTTATTACAGCGCAGCTGCCAACTTTGCACGGCCACAATTAGCTGCACCGGATGATGATCAGATCAAGCAAGTCTTAGAGCTGATGCAGCAGGCACAAAAACCGCTGATCTACGTTGGACAGGGAACGATTAACGCTGCGTCAGAAGTGATGACCTTCGCGCAAAAGTTTCAAGTGCCAATCATTACTACGGCACTAGGCAAAGAAATCATTCCGTATGATTTTGAAGCCTTACTGGGATCAGCTGGCCGGGTGGCAACGAAACCGGCCAACGAAGCGCTGAAAGAGACGGATCTAATCCTCTTTGTAGGGTCGAATTATCCGTTCGCGGAATCGATGTTCAAACCTGACATTAAATTTGTTCAGGTGGATACCAACCCGCAAATTCTAGGTAAACGGCACCACACCGACGTGGCAATCTTGGCGGACGCAAAGCAGACTTTGCAGCGATTAATAGAATTGGGCGAAGATGCACCGACGTCACCGTGGTATGCTGCTAATGTTGATAATGTGACGAACTGGCATCAGTATAATGACGACATGATGAATCGCACCAGTGGGGATCTTAGATTTGAACCAGTCTTTAAGGAAATCAACCGTATTGCCACGGATGATGCTATTTTTTCAATCGATGTCGGTGATGTCACTCAAAATGCGGTGCGGTTATTAAAGGTTAACGGTAAGCAGCCGTGGATCACCTCTGGCCTGTATGCGACGATGGGCGTCGGTCTGCCTGGCGCAATCGCGGCACAACTGGATTACCCGCAGCGGCAAGTCTTTAACCTGACCGGTGATGGCGCTGCCGCCATGGTAATGCAAGACCTTGCTACAGAAGTGACGTACGGATTACCAGTAATTAACGTGGTCTTTACTAATCTGGCATTAGGCTACATTGAAGATGAGCAGGAAGATGATGGGCAAGAATGGTTCGGTATCAGCCTGCCGAAAACTGATTTTGCCCAGATTGCGGAGGCCCAAGGTTTGACTGGCATCACGGTGACTGAAATCAGTGAAGTACCGAACGCCTTTGACCAAGCGTTAAAGATTTCCCGGTCAGGTAAGCCGGTATTGATCGATGTTCGCATGACTAACGAGCGGCCAATTCCGGTTGAAAAGCTGACCTTAGATCCAGATAAATTCGATGCAGCTACGATTGAAGCGTTTAAGAAACGGTACTATGGTGAAGATTTGGAACCGTTAAGCACGTATCTTAAACAGTATAATATTCAGTAATTTCATATAACAAACAGGTCCATTAACTAACTCTTGCAATATACAAATATAGGCACATCAAAGAAGCTAAGTACTTCTTCTTCGATGTGCCTTTTTGGTCATGCAAATGATAGCTGTCAGTTTGAATTTACCAGAAGTGCGCCCTTTCCCTAATAGTTTTTTTACGGGGAGAACAGTACACTTATAAGCAAAAGTGAAAGAATGGAGGAGCCGCTTTTGGATAAATTTAACTTTAATCTGAATGCATCTCGGGTGGATGCTCATGGTCACTATGATTTTCAGAACGTGTTTGAATTTCCGGATTTTATTGAAATGCGGCCTAAATTACGTGAAGCCGTTCGGACGGTTGCTCGAGAAGCCTTTGATCGGCCCGTCTTGCCAGTTAAAGTTGAGCGGATGACCACTCGTTTAGAAGAACAGCTAGAACGAGAGACTCGTAAATACGGACGCCAATTAGGCGTTTACGCTAACCAGAAAGGTGAGCGCAATGAGCTGGTGCGGCTGTTTACCCACGTTTTGCAAGTGATCAGCAGAACGGATGATATTGATGAAGAATTAGAGGATATGATCTATGCTGTCAATCAGACCCGGCTGAGCTTAATTGGCCTGCCCGAATTAGATGGTGAAGGTAAGCTCTATAATGCTGATCAGGATCAAGAACTGATCCCGGGAACTTATTATGATTACGTGACTCAGCAGCTGGTTAAACCGTATTTGATCGATCCCAAGGGTGGTATGGTACCGGCAAATGTGACTAAGGATGGAAGGCATTTGGTAGTTCGCATGACAACGTATGCCTACCGCGATTGGGATGCTTATCTGACGCACGAATACGATGAACAGCACATTGTCAAAAACCAAAAGGGTTTGTCGCAACTGGACTATTTTGGTCGGTTAGAGCAGATCGAGCTAAAATATGCTGACCATATTTATTCGGAAGTGCTGGCCGATAATTTCCAGGACTTCACTCAGATCCTAGTACCTGAAATCGTGCCAGCCTTTGAAATTATGTCTACTGATTTACGACCGTTGATTGCCCAGCGGCCAGGCTTACAAATTCAGTTTGCAGCTAAAATTGCCGATCATTTTAAACTGGATGCCGACGGGAAAGAGCACGTCATGGATCAGCCACTGCAGGAAATCAAGAATAAGTATCAGTATTACCGGGCAAACTTTGTCTAGGAGGAACCATGATGAATCAGGAACCAGTGAGCGGACCAGAGGCCAAATTAGGAACGCCAGAATTTGAAAATACACTATTCGTATTAGATAAGGTGCCCACGCAAAAAAACATTGAAGAATTCGCCATGCAGGGCAACCTTTACCCGGAACCACTGGACGATGTGGCTTGGGCGATTCCAGGTTACCTATCAGACGACTATAATATCTTTTTGATTTTTGCACCAAACGTTTTGGACAAGTGGACGATTACTTGCGCTCAAGTTGAAATCGTCAACGGTAATGAAATTACGCATATGAGCAACGTGGTACCGACAGGAACTGGCATGAATGCCATTGCATCCATCAGCAAGAGTGGTGCTATTGAGTTATTGGCGTACTTTAAAACGCTGGCTGCCAATGGACTTGGCCATTTTGACGAGAACTTGTGGCAGCGGGTACGCTAACTAAAGTCGGTGGTGGGCTGCAACCGTTAAAAATAGCATTACTCATCAAACCTGATTCGTTCGGTGAGTAATGCTATTAATTTACTTAGTGGCTGTTGATCCAGCTAAAATCGAATTGGCTTGTTTTGCCGTTAAATGATAATGATAATACTTTTGGTAAAATTCCTGAGTCTTTTTCGTCATGTTCAGGTTCTTAAACTGAGTGGGATGCAATTTCTGTGCCGCCCAGAGGACTTGCAGAGCCTCTTCAGCGCTGTAACGGTCCCACGGAAAGGTCCCTTGGGGATTGCCATACACGTGTCCTTGCTTAACTGCCGGGAGTTTGCTTAAAACGGGATCTTGCTTCAGCGCCTTCAACGCTTGACCGGAAGTGGTGCTGCCCACGATGATCACATCTGGATTGGACTTGGCCAGTTTTTCGGTGGTGACCGAGATCATGTTGCCGTTTTGTGCGAGGGCATTTTGACCGCCAGCTGCTTTGATCCATTCGTCTACGATGGTGTGTTTACCGTCAACAACGTTTAAGTTTGCTGAATTAACAATGTGAAGGACTTTAGGTCGTGATGAGACACCCTTTAACTGGTTTTTTACTTCAGCCAAGTTACGTGTGTGGTCCCGCTGGTATGATTTAGCAATGCTGGGAGCACTGCCACCAAGGATGTCAGCCGTTAAATTGACAGAGCGCCTTAGTCCGGCAAAGTTTTGGTACATTGCATTGACAGTCGGTACCTTAGCGTTACGTGCTTGTTTAATTTGGCCCGGATCAGAGGAAATCACCACGTCCGGTTTGGTTTTCAGCAATGCTTCCATTTGCATGGTGTCACCGGAAAAGGGTGATTTCACCTTTCGAATACTGGGATACACGGTCTTAAACCAGGGTTGGGTTTTGATCATCTGAGTGGTGGCGACCAGCTTATTTTGACCGCCTAATAACATGACGACTTGGTTATTAGCGTGCCATAAGTCAGCAACACGGTTCACTTTTTTAGGGATTTTAACCTTGGTACCATCCATATCGATAACGGTTCGGGTAGCCACGGACGCTGATTTATGGGTGTTTTGCGAATGGCTGCAACCAGCAATCAGCAACCCAATTGACAATAATCCTAATACTCCTGCAAGTACGGCTGTTCTGTGTTTCATAACGGATTTCCTCCTGTGTGGTCACAAAGAGTGCCTTGAACTTTTACAAAAAAGTTCAGGGCACTTTACGTTATATTGCGCGTTTTTTTGATTTATTTAATAATTTTTTAGCTTCGCAATCGTAGTCGCAAGCAGCGCATTTACCCTGCTTCGATCGTTTTACAGCCCGGTAGATCTGATAGCCGGCAAAACCGAAAATAGCGGCAAAGATAATGATATTAATTAGTAGTCCCATAATTTATGACCTCCTTTTATACTAGCAGCGACCCAATTTGGAAAATCAGGAAGGCCAGACTGTAACTAATAAATAGACCGGAAACAACGGCATACGCAGCCCACTTTACTGAGCCCGTTTCGGATTTGATCGTCCCAATTGTAGCGAAACAAGGAATATATAGCAAGATAAAAACTAACAAAGCATAGGCGGACAGGGTGGTAAAACTGCCACCAATCATAGCGATCAGCGCACCCTGATTACTGGTGTGGAACAGGACCATCATACTGGAACTGATCACTTCTTTCGCCAAAACACCTGTCAATAGGGCACTGATGGGCTGCCAAGTTGCAATTCCAATGGGCTTAAAGACGGGTAACAAGATTTGTCCTAGATTAGCCGCAAAGCTCTGATCGATTTGAGTGACGTAACCGTGAATGCCGAAGTTTGAAAGTAGCCAAATCAGGACGGTGCCGGCAAAGATAATGGTGCCGGCTTTTTTGATGAAGCCCTTACCCTTATCCCAGGTCCCGTGCCAGACAATGTCCAGCCGCGGAATGTGATACTGCGGTAATTCCACAATAAAGACGGAATGTTCCTTTGCTTTGAAGAGGATGTGATAAAACTTTGCCATCAGCAGGGCCACGATGATGCCCAAAAAATAAAGGGAGAGTACGATTAGTGCCTGATGACGGGGAAACAGCGCAGCCACGAACAGACTGTAAATGGGAAGCCGCGCTGAACAGCTCATAAACGGCGAGATCAGCGTGGTGATCAGGCGTTCTTTTGGCTGTTCAATGGTTCGCGCGGCCATGATACCAGTGACGTTGCAGCCAAAACCGATGATCAACGGAATGAACGCTTTGCCGTTCAAGCCAATCATTTCCATAATGCGGTCGGTTACCAGCGCTGCTCTTGCCATGTAGCCGGAGTCTTCCAAAATTGAAATACAGGCGAACAGCACGAAAATCTGGGGGATAAAGACCAGTACGCCGCCAACACCAGCGATTAAGCCATTAACAATCAGTGAGCGCAGCATCGGCAAGGCGCCAACCTGGGTCAGAAACTGGTTCGCCCAGGTAGAAATGGGTCCTGACAAGAGCTTATCTAGTTGGGCTGAAACAGGGGTGCCAACCCAGTCAAAGGACAGCTTGAACATCAAGAAAAAAATTCCCACGAAGATTGGCAGTCCTAAAATAGGGTGAGTCACGATTTTATCGATTTTAGAAGTCATTGCCACGTGCTTAGTTGACTGTAATGTTTCAGTAGCTGCTGCCAAGGTAGCTTCGATAAAGGACAGCCGGGTTTCAAAAATCTGATCGGCAAACTTTTGGGCATCATAATACGCTTTTTGTGATAAAAGCGGTTTCAAGTGATGTTTGAGGGCGTACTTTCGAACAACTTTATTGTCATTAATGTACTGGATTGCAAGCCAGTGAGCAAACTTGCTGTCAATTTTATAATCGTTTGTTAATGAAGTGCCAGCCTGCCGAATCGCTTGTTTAACCATCATTGGATAGTTTAATTTTAACGGTGAATTCGGTTTGATTTCACTTTGGTCACAGACTAGATCAGCTTTGATTTGCGACAAGCCTTCTTTATTTCGGGCGTTGCTCGTTCTAACCCTGCAGCCCAGTTCGTTTGACAGGGTTTTAAGGTTGTAGTAGTGGCCGCTGCGTTTTAAATCATCAATCATATTCAGTGTAATGATCACGGGAACACCTAGCTCCAGTACCTCTACAGAAAGCAGCAGATTACGTTTTAACTGGCTGGCATTAGTCACGTTTAGAATCAAGTCAGGGGAGTTTTGCAGCAAATAATTAGTGACCACCGATTCATCTTTAGTGATGGGATTTAGGGAATAAACCCCTGGTAAATCAATGACTTTGGTCTGGGAGTGGCGAATTTGACCAACCTTTTTTTCAACGGTGACACCGGTCCAGTTTCCCACGTAAGCGTACTTATCGGTCAGCTCGTTAAAGAGGGTCGTTTTACCGGTATTCGGGTTTCCAAGCAGGGCAACAGTTGTCAAGATGATTCACCTCCCGTGAGTTTTTTAAAGACGCGGTATCGAATACCGATCTTTTGGTGATCAACCTGAATAATGACCGGACCATGAAAGGGGTAAAAGCGCACGGCCATAACGTCGCTGCCTACCTGTAACCCCAAACTGTGCAGGCGCTGTACAGTTGCGTCATCAAGGCCATTAAACTGCTTAATTAGAAAATGCTGCATGTTTATCGACCGCCCCTTCAAGTTGCTTTGATCATATTCAGATATCAGTTGAAAATACTTATTCAATAAAGAATATCTTGTCACCTATAATATCACATAATATGAAATTTTCATGTATAAGGGAAATGCCTACTTTGAATAGCATGAGAAAAATACTATAATCTGAGATGTAGTGAACAATATTCGCACTGGAATAATTGGTCGTATCGGTTCAGGTCATATTCCGGCGATAATAATCTGTGGAGGATGATTGATATGGCGACACTTGAAATAAAAGATCTGCACGTTACGGTCAAAGAAGATAAGGGTCAAACCCGAGAAATTTTAAAGGGTGTTAATTTAACGATGAACACCGGTGAGATCCATGCCATTATGGGGCCTAACGGAACGGGTAAATCAACGTTGGCCCAGACCATTATGGGTAACAGCACTTATCACGTGACCCAGGGCGATATTATTTTAAACGGTGAAAGTATTTTGGACATGCCGGTTGACGAACGGGCACGTAAGGGCCTGTTCTTAGGCATGCAATATCCGGCTGAAATCAAGGGTGTGACCAACGCCGAGTTCCTGCGGGCAGCAATCAACGCCCGTCGGCCAGAAGATGACAAGATTTCCGTCATGGCCTTCTTAAAGGAACTGGATAAGAACTTGGACTTACTGGATATGAGTAAAGAAATGACTGAACGCTACCTGAATGAAGACTTCTCTGGCGGTGAAAAAAAGCGGAACGAAATTTTACAATTATTAATGATTAAACCATCCTTTGCCTTGCTGGATGAAATTGATTCCGGCCTTGATATTGATGCCTTGCAAGTGGTTGCTAAGGGTGTTAATTCAATGCGCGGTGATGACTTTGGATCACTGATTATTACCCACTATCAACGCCTTTTGAACTACATTGTGCCAGATGTTGTCCACGTGATGATGGACGGCCGAATCGTAAAAAGCGGTGACGCGGAATTGGCTAAGAAACTTGAAAGTGAAGGTTACGCCGGTTTGCGTGATGAATTAGGATTAAAAGTTAACTTGGTTGACGACAATCGTTAGAGAGGAAGGGTCGTTTTGAAAAGTGCCGTTCAAGATTATGAAGCAATAAAAACCGCAGTGGAAAGTGCTGCTAACGAGCACGGCGAGCCACACTGGTTCGTGGAACGTCGCCTCGCAGCGATTGATGCCATGCAGGACTTGGCTTTGCCTGAGATGCAGCGTTACGATTTTCACCGCTGGCCGTTAATGGACGATATGGAGTTGAAGTTCAGGCGCAGCGACAAGCACCTTGCTGATGATTTACCTCAGGTGGATAACCAGATTCGGTTTGTTCAGGTGGGGCAAACCACCGTTGCCGTGAATTTACCAGACGAACTGGCGGATCAGGGTGTCATTTTAACCGATATTTTCAGTGCTTTTCGCGAACATCCACGATTGACTGAAAAGTACTTTATGGATAAAGTCACCAAATATAACGAAAATAAATTGACCGCCTACCAACAAGCTTTTTTGAATTCCGGAGTTTTCTTATACGTTCCCAAGGGCGTTGAAATCAAGCAACCAATTGAAGCTTATTTAATTCAGGATAGTACGGTTAAACAAGCCATGGTTTCACACGTTTTGATCATTGCTGAAGAGAACAGTCAGTTCTCCTTCATTCAGCATTTGAACACCAAAGGTGACGAAACTAACGCAGCACACTGCATGGTGGAGGTTCTGAGTCGTGCCAATAGTCACGTCCACTTTTCCAGCGTGGACGAATTGGGTAAAAACACGTATTCCGTTTTACACCGGCGTGCTAACCTCAGTCGCGATGCCCGCTTTGACTGGGCCATTGGGATCGTTAATGATCAAAACACCCTGGGTGACATCACCAGTGAATTAATCGGTGAGGGTGCTCATTCTGAATCCAAAGTGATTGCCATCACTACCGGTAATCAATCCAACGGGATCAATAACCGGGTAGTGAACCGTGGAAAGCACACGACCGCTAACATTTCACAACGTGGTGTGCTGCTAGAAAAATCCGAACTGATTTTTAACGGAATCGGTGACATTATCCACGGTGCTTCCGGTGCCAACGCGGAGCAGGAAAACCGGGTACTCATGATGTCAGATCAAGCGCATGGTGACGCTAACCCAATCCTGTTAATCGATGAAGACGACGTTATCGCTGGGCACGCGGCCAGTGTTGGTCAAGTTGATCAAAATCAGCTGTACTATCTGATGAGCCGCGGGATCGATAAAGAATTGGCACAGCGGTTGGTTATTCGAGGATTCTTAGGGGCCGTGCTGGAAGAGATTCCGTTGCCAGAGGTTCGTCAAGAAATGATTGACGTGATTGAAAGGAAGCTAGAAGATGGACAGCACTTTAAGTAAAATAATGAGTGATTTTCCGATTTTAGATCAAAAGGTCAACGACGAACGCCTAGTGTATTTGGACAACGCCGCCACAGCACAACGCCCCAACCAAGTAATTGCAGCCTTAACGCACTTTTATCAAACGGATAACGCTAACGTTCACCGTGGGGTGCACACCTTAGCTGAACGGGCAACTGCTGATTACGAGGCAGCCCGCCGGAAAGTGCAACAGTTTATTAATGCTCCGGAACCAGAAGAAGTGATCTTCACTAAGGGCTGTACGGATGGACTGAACCTAGTTGCCAGTACTTATGGGGAAGCCAACGTGTCTGCTGGTGACGAAATCGTCATTTCAATCATGGAACATCACAGTAATTTAATTCCGTGGCAGCAGCTGGCAATTCGTAAGGGCGCGACGTTAAAATACATTCATTTAACGGCTGATGGGGAACTTGACTTAGACGAAGCAAAGCAGTTAATTACCGATAAAACGAAAATCGTCGCGGTAGCCCATGCCTCAAACGTGCTGGGAACCGTTAACCCAATCAAGCAACTGGCTAAAATAGCGCATCAGCACGGCGCCATATTTGTTGGTGACGGTGCTCAATCAGTGCCGCACATGCCGGTGGATGTAGCCGACTTAGACGTTGATTTCTACGCCTTTTCGGGTCATAAAATGATGGGACCCACTGGCATCGGCATTTTATACGGCAAGCGAAAGCTGCTGGAAGCCATGCCGCCTTACCAGTATGGTGGTGAAATGATTGGCTTCGTTCATCAACAGAAATCAACCTGGGCTGAATTGCCCTATAAGTTTGAAGCCGGTACTCAAAACATTGCCGGTGCGGTTGGATTAGGTGCCGCGGTTGACTATCTCACTAAGATTGGGATGTCAGCGGTTCAAGCACACGAACAAGAATTAGTGAACTACTTACTACCGAAGATGGAGGCCATTGATGGCGTGCAGGTATACGGACCGCAGGATCCAGCTAAGCATACGGGTGTGATCGCGTTTAACCTTGAAAATCTGCACCCTCACGATGTGGCCACCGCGTTGGACATGGAGGGTGTGGCGGTTCGTGCCGGTCATCACTGCGCACAGCCGTTGATGGAATATCTTGGACTAACAGCTACCGCCCGTGCTAGTCTGTACTTGTATAACACCCAAGCAGATGCGGATCGCCTGCTCGTGGCACTTCAAGAAACAAAGGAGTTCTTCAATCATGGGTCTAGAGAAACTAAATAATTTATATCGAGAAGTGATTTTGGATCACTCAGATCATCCGCATCACAAGCACGCGTTACCGGATGCCACCCATAAAATCACGCTGAAGAATCCAACCTGCGGTGACGTGATTAATTTGGATATTGAACTGGATGATAAAGATAATATCAAAGACATTGGCTTTACCGGGGAGGGCTGTACCATCAGTCAATCCAGCGCCAGCATGATGACGGATGCCGTCATGGGGAAGTCTAAGGAAGAAGCCTTGCACATGGCTAAAACCTTTTCTGACATGGTAATGGGTAAAAAACATCCCCAGGCGGATTTAGATGAACTCCAAGATGCCGCTATTTTAAGCAACGTCATGACGTTTCCGGCCCGTATTAAGTGCGCGACACTTTCTTGGTGGGCATTACAGCGAGCATTGTTAAAACAACCAGATGGCAGTATTGACGATTCCGAGAAGGAGGACTAGCAGATGGCAAAAGGAACAGGCGCAGAGGGTGTCCCAGACATCGTCGCCAACGATAAGGATTATGAATACGGATTTCACGACGACATTAAGCCAGCTTACTCAACGGGCCGTGGCTTAACGGAAGAAACGGTCCGTAAAATTTCGGCTGAAAAGCATGAGCCAAAGTGGATGTTGGACTACCGTTTAAAGTCTTATGAAGCATATAAAAAGCTGCCAATGCCGGATTACGGTCCGGATTTAAGCGAACTTGATTTAAAGAACATGTTGTACTATCAAAAAATGACCGATAAGAAATACCGGGATTGGAATGATGTGCCTGAAGATTTGAAAAAAACCTTTGATCGTTTAGGGGTTCCTGAAGCGGAACGGAGTTACTTAGCGGGTTCATCAGCACAGTATGAATCCGAAGTGGTTTACCACAATATGCGAAACGACTTTGAAAAGCTGGGGATTATTTTTACCGATACCGATACGGCATTGCGGGAATACCCAGAACTGTTCAAGAAGTGGTTTGGCAAGTTGGTAAAGCCGACTGACAATAAATTCGCCGCATTGAACGGTGCCGTTTGGTCCGGTGGGTCGTTCATTTACGTACCAAAGGGTGTTCAAACCAAGACACCAATTCAATCTTATTTCCGGTTGAACGCTGAAAACTCCGGTCAATTTGAACGGACGCTGATCATTGTGGACGAAGGCGCCCGGGTGGATTACGTGGAAGGCTGTACCGCGCCGAACTATTCATCGGATAGTTTGCACGCAGCGGTGGTTGAAGTTAACGTTCAAAAGGATGCCTACTGCCGGTACACCACCATTCAAAACTGGTCAAACAACGTGTATAGTTTGGAAACCAAACGGGCTGCTGCTCAGGAAAACGCCACGATGGAATGGGTCGACGGTAACCTGGGTTCAAAGGTCACGATGAAGTATCCAAGCGTCTACTTGGACGGCGCTAACGCGCGTGGAACCATGCTCTCCATTGCGGTGGCCTCTAACGGCATTCACCAAGATTCTGGTGCGCGGATGATTCATAACGCGCCAAACACGTCGAGTTCAATTGTTTCGAAATCAATTGCTAAAACGGGCGGTTCTACCGACTATCGTGGAACGGTGCGCTTTACTAAAAAATCCGACGGCTCAAAGGCCCACGTGGAATGTGACACAATTATCATGGATGATCAGTCGTCGTCAAACACGATTCCGTATAACGAAATCTATAATGGCAACGTGGCCATGGAACATGAAGCGAAGGTCTCCAAGATTTCTGAGGAACAGTTGTATTATTTGATGTCTCGAGGAATCTCGGAATCAAAGGCTACTGAAATGATTATTATGGGCTTCGTGGAACCATTTACGAAGCAGTTACCAATGGAATATGCGGTTGAGCTGAACCGGTTGATTAGTTTTGAGATGGAGGGGTCAATAGGTTAAGGTGCGCAAGGAAGGCGTTAAGCGACCGTAATACAACAAGCTCCCACCGGGAACCCCGAACTTGGGTTTCTGGTGGGAGCTTGTTGTATGCAGGTCGTTGCCTTCTTGTAGCCTGATTAGGCAATAGAAAAGTGAACAGTCCCGAACTTGGGGTGTTTCTGTTGAGAGCTTCTTGTGTGCAGGTCACTGCCTTCTGTAGCCCGATTAGGCAATAGAAAAGTGAACAATCCCCGAACTTGGGTTTTGGGTGGGAGCCTTTTGTGTGCAGGTCGCTGCCTTCTTGTAGCCCGATTAGGCAATAGAAAAGTGAACAATCCCCGAACTTGGGTTTTGGGTGGGAGTCCTTTGTGTGCAGGTCGCTGCCTTCTTGTAGCCTGATTAGGCAATATAAAAGTGAATTCACTTCTCTTTATCATCAGTCTGATAAGCTTGCTCAACGTAATTCACAAAACTAGAAATCACCGGTGAGAGTAAACTTTCCTTGTAGTAGCATAACCAAGTGGAGCGGTTAAAAGGACGGCCACTGAGCCAAGTTAGCGGGCGGACGTAGCCGTCAAAATGATCTAAAACAATTTGCGGAAAGATTGACCACCCAAGGCCAGCTTTAACAAAAGCTAAGGCAGTATCAATGTTACTGGCAGTCATTCGAATAGAAGGTAAAGTCGAAAAGCGTTCGTTGTACCAATGGGAAATTTGATCATTTAAGTAGGGGTCAGTTTTGTATTGTACATAATCACTGTGGGTTAAATCATCGAAATCCAGGTCTTTCCGACTAGCGATACAGAGCGGTTCATCAGTGAGCAGCTGTTTGCCGTCGTTCCAAGCATAGCCTTCACGTAAAATTGCCACGGGAGTTTCCTGGTTTTTCAGCAGTGGATAAACATCCCAGCTTCTACCAGTTCGGACGCTGATTTTAACTTGGGGATTCTGTGCCAGATAGCTTTTAAGAATTTCCGGCAATCGATAGCGCGCAAAGATGGACGTAACGCCAATGGTTAACGAACCGTGTAATTCATCCACGTTACTAAATAAATCGGACTGCATTGTCGCGTAATCATTTTTTAGAATTTGACAGTGACGAATCATTTTTTGACCAGCAGGGGTAAATTGGACACCGCTGTGGCTGCGAATCAGGAGGGGAGTATTAAACTCTGCTTCCATTTTTTTAATTCGGTTAGTTAGTGCTGGCTGAGAAAGGTAGAGGTGTTCAGCCGTTTTCGTGATATTTTTATCACTGGCCAGCATCAACCAGATATTAACATCTTTGAAGTCCAAATTCTGCACCTCCATAATTAATTTGTATGGATAACATAATAATACCATATTTTACATTATGAAAGCGCTACCGTATACTAAACTTGTAAATTAAATCACAAAGGGGTGACCACCATGGGTTTGACTGTGGCAGAAAAGTGTATTCAAAACGCATTAGTAGCAGGTGATATGTATCAAAGAGGAAGTCGGATAGGTATTAAAGCCCATCAAACACTGGGTCATGATTTAAATGCGATTATGACATTTTTAGCTTTGGATCAACTTGGTATTGATCATGTGAAAACTGAGCTATCGGTGCAGTATATCGATCATAATATGATTCAGGCGGATTACAAAAATGCTGACGATCATCGTTTCCTACAGGAAATGACTTCCAAGTATGGCGTTGTTTGCGCCAGACCAGGCAGCGGTATTTGCCACCAGTTACACCTTGAACACTTTGGAGTCCCTGGAAAAGTATTGATCGGTGGCGACTCTCATACGCCAGCCCAAGGTGGTTTAGGTATGTTTGCGGTTGGTGTTGGTGGTTTTGATGCCGCAATGGCAATGGCTGGTGAACCCCTGTTTATTAAAATGCCATTCATTACCAAGGTTCATTTGACGGGCCACTTACCAGAAAAAGTATCCGCTAAAAATATCGTTCTTGAAGTGCTTCGCAGAATCGACGTTAAAGGCGGCGTTGGAAAGGTGCTGGAATACGCCGGTCCTGGTGTGGCAACCTTAAACGTTGCAGAACGGTCCACGATTACGAATATGGGTGCTGAAACCGGAGCAACAACATCGATCTTCCCTAGTGATGAAAACACTAAGGCTTGGATGCATGCCTATCATCGCGAAGAGGACTGGATTCCATTGAGCGCCGATGAAGATGCTCATTATGACGATGTGATTGAGATTGACCTCAGCAAGCTTGAGCCATTAATTGCGCTGCCGTCGTCGCCCGGTAAAGTTGTTCCGGTACGCGAAGTTGCTGGAACCAAAATTGATCAGGTAATGCTTGGAAGCTGTACAAATACCGCGCTGAATGACGTGCTGTCGTTAGCCAATATCTTTGAAGGACGGACGGTCAGTGATTCGGTGGATGCAGCCCTGTACCCTTCAACTCGAACGGTGATTACCGAAAGCATTAAACGCGGGGCATTTGGTCCATTAGTTAATGCCGGCGTCCGGATCTTTGAACCAATGTGCGGTGGCTGCAACGGCTGTGGCTTTGCGCCACAAACACACGGTGTATCAGTTCGAACAACACCCCGGAACTTCCCAGGCCGAAGCGGTACTAAGGACGACCAAGTTTACTTATCCGCACCAGAAACAGCAGCAGCTTCAGCAATCACCGGGGTTATTACAGATCCACGGGACCTTGATTTTCCAAGTTTCCACTATGATCTGCCCGACTCATTCGATGAACCAGCCAACCTCTTTTACAAACCAATGAAGGTTGATGAAGTTCATTACGGGCCAAATCTGAAACCAATTCCTCACTTTGATAAACATGAAGAAATTGAGTCCGGAGAAGTCTTACTGAAATTACCGGATAACATTACTACGGATCATATTTGCCCCGCTGGTGCTTTATACCTGCCAATTCGGTCAAATATTCCAGAAATTTCCAAACATTCGTTTATGACGATCGATGAAACTTTCCCAGACCGTGCTAAGAAGGCCAATGGCGGTATCTTAGTTGCTGGTGAAAATTACGGTCAGGGTTCCAGTCGGGAACAAGCCGCGATTATTCCACGTTACCTGGGCATTAAGGCAATCATTGCCAAAGACTTTGCCCGATTGCACCTAGCAAACTTAGTGAACTGGGGCGTAGTGCCACTGACCTTTGAAAACGATGCCGATTATCAAACTATTAAGCAGGGTGATGTCCTGACGGTTCACCTTAATGAAATGACAGCTGACGGTGAAACCACGGTGACTAATGAAACACAAAAAAAGGACTTTAAGGTTACGACACCAATAAGTCCAGAAGATGTTGAAACGGTTAAATGGGGCGGACGGCTCAACCAAATGCGGAATAGGAGTGATGCACATGTTATTGCATGAAAACGGGCACTTTTATAAGAATGGTCAGCTCATTGCTGCCGATGGCGCTGATGAAGCGAGTATTGAAGCTGGACGTGCCAAGACAATGGCGTACCAGATTATTAAAGCGCACAACACGAGTCAGTCGATGAAAGATTTACGATTAAAATTTGACGCCATTTGTTCACACGATATTACCTACGTCAGTATTATTCAGACGGCTAAGGCGTCTGGCATTAAGCATTTCGATATGCCGTACGTGCTGACCAATTGCCACAACAGTCTGTGTGCTGTTGGGGGTACTATCAACGCTGATGATCACCGGTTTGGTTTATCAGCTGCGAAGAAGTATGGCGGTATCTTTGTACCGCCTCACGTGGCGGTTATTCATCAGTATATGCGTGAAATGATGGCCGGCGGTGGCAAAATGATTCTTGGTTCAGACAGCCACACGCGCTATGGTGCTTTGGGGACTATGGCGATTGGCGAAGGTGGCGGCGAACTAGTTAAGCAGCTGATGGGGAAGACCTATGATGTGGGTTACCCAGAGGTGGTTGCCATTCGCCTTACTGGGAAACCGCGTCCGGGGATTGGCCCGCAAGACGTTGCGCTGAGTTTGGTGAGTGAAGTTTTCAATAAACGCTTTGTTAAGAACCGAATCTTGGAATTTATCGGACCAGGCATCCACGAATTAGATCAGGACTTTAGAAATGGTATCGACGTCATGACAACGGAAACCACCTGTTTGTCTTCAATTTGGGAAACCGATGACACGGTCAAAAACTGGTTGGCAATCCATGGCCGTGAGGCTGATTATAAGCAGCTTGCTCCAAGTGAAGGGGCCTACTATGACCGGTGCATTGATATTGATTTAAGTCAGATTGAATCAATGATTGCGTTGCCGTTTCACCCAAGCAATGCGTTTAGCATTCATGAATTAAACGACAACTTGGACGATATTTTGGCCGAGGTTGAAGCAAACGGTCAAAAGCAGTTGGATGGCACCAATCTCAAGTTAAACTTACGTGACAAAGTTCATGATGGTCGTCTGTATGCACAAGAGGGATCCATTGCAGGATGTGCGGGCGGTACCTTTGGTAATATTCGGGCTGCAGCTCATATTCTTGATGGTAATGCCGTTGTCAGCAAGGACTTCCCGTTGTCAATTTATCCGTCAAGTATGCCGATCTACCAGCGGTTAGTTGATACTGGCGAGGCTTCTTCCATGATGACGGCTGGCGCAATTTTCAAGACAGCCTTTTGCGGCCCTTGCTTCGGTGGCGGCGAAACACCAGCGAATAATGCCTTGGCTATTCGTCACACTACCCGGAACTTCATTCATCGTGAAGGTTCTAAACCGCAAGAAGGTCAGCTGTCATCAGTTGCGTTGATGGACGCCCGTTCCATTGCCGCCTCAGCTCTAAATGGCGGGGCGATTACGGCTGCTACTGATTTAGACTATGAAGAGCCGGCAAAACCGATCTATCAATTTAACCCGAAAATTTATCAAAACTTGATTTTCCATGGTGAAGGTCACGCTGATGGTAACGAACAATTAGCTTTTGGTCCAAACATTAAGGATTGGCCTAAGTTCGATGAGATGCCGGATCAGCTGCTGGTGAAGATTGCAGCCTTCTTAACTGACCCCGTAACGACTACGGATGAATTGATTCCTTCCGGTGATACTTCAAGTTACCGTTCCAATCCTGAACGATTAGCCGGCTTCGCACTTTCCAGAAAAGTTCCCGAATACGTGGGTCGAGCTAAGACGATGAGACAGGCAGAACAAGTTCGAAAGGATAATGGTGACCCAACTGAAGTTGATACAACCTTAGCAGCTATTTATGGAGCCATGCAGTCAGAATTTCCTGATACTGATCCGAAGAACGTGATGCTTGGTACCATGATTTACGCCAATCGTCCAGGTGATGGATCGGCTCGAGAACAAGCCGCTTCCTGCCAGAAAGTGCTTGGCGGGATGGTTAATGTGGCTCGTGAATACGCGACGAAACGTTACCGTTCAAACTTGATCAACTGGGGAATCCTGCCACTACTCAATCAGAATTTTGATGCTCAGACTGGTGATTACCTCTACTTGACTGGTATTCATGAATTTTTGGAGCAGGACAGTGATAGTCTAACGGGTTATCTCTATCATGATGGCGTGTGGAAAGTTGAGACGTTTGATATTGGTGAATTAACTGAAGATGAACGCAAAATTTTACTTTCAGGTTGTTTAATCAATCTAGATCACAAAGAAATGCTGGCGAGAATTCATGGATAATCAAACTTTAACCAAGGCAACGGCAAGTTTTTCCAAGTTAATCAGTGACGAAAAGAACCGCGAACAGCAGTTGAAAAATCAACGGCTTTCAGAGCAAAGGCAAAATACCATCGGGATTTTGCCTGGAGACGGGATTGGTCCGCGATTGATCAAGCAAGCGGAAAGGGTTTTATCCGAACTAATGGCGCCGGAAATCGAGAACGGCAGTTTTAAATTTGAAGAAATTGAAGGCTGTACGATTGCCGACCGGATGGCTACTGGCGAAGCTGTTCCCAAAGAGGTGATGCCCCGTATTAGACAGTACTCCGTATTGTTAAAGGGACCGATGATGACACCGAAATCGGCAGTCAGTGGGGTTAAAAACGTAGAAAGCGCCAATGCCTTTCTACGTCGCAACCTCGATTTATACGCTGCCATCCGGCCAATGTCACTCTCAGAAGAACAGGATTGGACGTTCTTTAGAGAAAATATTGAGGGACCGTATTTATTCGGCAGTAAGGGAATTCAAGTTGATGATGAGCTGGCCGTCGACATGGTTGTTCAGACGCAAAGTGAAGTTCGCAGATTAGCTCACCGGGCGTTTGAATACGCTAAAAGCCACGGGAAAACCGACGTTGCGGTGGTCACCAAAGCCAATATCGTTAAGTTAACCGATGGTAATTTCTTGAAGGTTTGTCAAGAAGTCGGTAAGGATTATCCGGGTATCACTGTCACCCCATATTTTGTTGATGCAATGGCTGCAAACTTGCACAACGACGACTTTAATAAGGCTCTTCAAGTGGTTGTTTTACCTAATCTATACGGGGACATTATTACTGACATTGCTGCTCAGTTAACCGGTGGTTTAGGGTCAGCTGGTTCAGCTAATATCGGTGACCACTATGCCATTTTCGAAGCCATTCACGGAACTGCACCATGGCTGTTTGAACACCATCTAGAAGACTATGCCGATCCACGAAGCTTACTGCGGGCGGTTTCAATGATGCTGGATCATATTGGTTATGTGGAGCAGGCAGAGAAGCTAACGCAATCGTTGAATGCAATGAGTAATAAGTCTGATTTACCAAACGCAGATAGGCAGTTTACGACGGCAGACTACGTTTCACAGCTGTTGACACTGCTGAGCAAAAAATACGCAACAGTGAAGCGGTAGACATTAGGAATGAGAATTAATTGTTCATACAATAATGATTCTTATTCTTATGGTTACAATTGTGAAACATTTCATTAGCAGGTATATGGAGGCGAAAACAATGAAGCTGGACTCAACTTCAATCATCATTATTCTCGGTGTTGTCGTAGCTTATATTATTTTAACTGGCTATCTCAGCGTTCGGTGGTGCGGTAAAACTAACGAAGATTTTATGACTGGTAGCCGGGGAATGCCAACGTTTGTTGTGGGTGTGCTGCTGATGTCCCAATTTATTGGGGCAGTGACACTGGTCGGAACGTCACAGACGGCTTTTACCAGTGGGGTTGCTGCCATGTGGTCAATTATTGCGGCAACGATTGGCTTTATCATTTACGGCCTATTTATCGTTAAAAAGTTATACGGTACCGGCGGCTTCACCATCTCAGGGATCTTACAAGATAAATTTGGTCCGTCAACGAAGTACATTGTGTCAATTATTATGATCTACGCGTTATTTTTAACCAATGTTGCCAATTACATTAGCGGTGCCAGTATTCTTTCGACGATCCTGGGCCTGAATTTACAGGTCGCGATGATTGTGGTTGGCGTCGTTGGGACCTTTTACTTCTGTATCGGTGGTATGAAGAGTATGGCTTACGTCACAATGATTCATACTTTTGTGAAATACTTGGGTGTGGTTGTCACATTGATCGTGGCCTTAATGCTCACTCACGGACTGGGACCCGTGATGCACGGATTACCGCACTATTACTTCTCCGGGGCCGGTAAATTAGGCTGGAGTACGATTATTGGCTGGGTGATCACCTCAACGGGTTCAATCTTTTCAACCCAGTATATTCTGCAATCGATTTCTTCCTCCAAAAATGCGAAAAGCGCTCAAAAGTCAACTTTCTTAGCAGCTGCAATTACACTGCCACTGGGAATTGTTTTAGCACTGATCGGGGTCTGTGCCCGTTATTTATTCCCTCATCTCAATAGTTTATACGCATTGCCATCCTTCTTAAGTAAAATGAACGTGGCTGTGGCAGCTATCGTTGCTACCGGCTTATTAGCTGCCGTTTTTATTGCTGTCAGCGCGCTATCGCTGGGTGCCGTTTCACTGATCGTGGAAGATTTCTACGTGCCTCATTGGCATCCAGAACCGAAGCGGCAGTTACGGACTACCCGGATCATTTCAGTGGTTGTTGGTTTGTTACCAATCGTTTTTGCCTCGATTACACCACAAGTGCTGTCAATGTCGTTCTTCACAAAGGCGGTTCGGGTTTCCATTGCCATTGTTGCCGTGGTTGCTTTCTACTTACCGCATTTCACTGATACTAGAGGGGCGAATATTTCACTGATTGGGACTGCCATTATTGCTACAGCGTGGTTTGTCTTAGGTGATCCGTTTGGGATTAATGATGTGTACGTCGCACTGCTGACACCACTGATCATCATGACGCTGTACCGGCCATTTGCAAAATTTGGTAAAAAAGTAAAGGTGTCAAAAAATGAAAGCGTAACCACTTCAGAGGAAGCGGTTAATATTAAGAATGAACATTTGGTTTAGTAACTTTGAGTGAAGGTAAGGGTGATAATTATGGCTTATCAAAAGTATGCTTATGTGGGTTGCCGGACGACCAAGGAACGTCATGCCATTGGTGAAGGAATCTCGGTTTATGGGTTAAATGATGATGGTGGCTGGGACCTAGTCGATATTACCAAGGGGTTAGTTAACCCATCATTTCTGACACTGGATAAAACAAAACGATTCCTGTACGCCGTTTCAGGTGATTTTAGTGAAATCATGGCGTTTAAAGTTTTAACGGATGGTAAATTAAAAGCGTTGAATACGATTAGTGTGAACAATGCTCAAAATCCGGTTCACATTATTGTTTCAGACAATAACAAGTATCTCATCGTGCCGTTTTTGAAGACTGGTAACGTCGTGACGATTGAACGGGATGAAAAGACCGGGGAACTGGTCAAAATAGCTTCTAATCAAATTGTAGCTGGCAAGACCGCCAGCGAGGTTTCCCATCCCCACATGATTTGTTTTGACCAAACCCGTCAAAGAATACTCGTTCCCTGTCAGGGTCGCGAAGCGGGGATCAGTAAAGTGGTCGTGTTTGACTTCGACGATCACACGGGTGCTTTGAAACAGATTTTTGAACGTCAGACACGGTTGAATGCTGAAGCTCGCCACGTTGCTATGCATCCCAATGGTAAATTCGCTTATTTGGTTAGTGAGCGTGACAGTACGATTACCTTTTACGTGTATGATGAACTCAACGGGACGATGATCCCCATGCAGATTTTAAGCACGCTGCCTGATACAGAGACGGATGATTGCTGGGCAAGTGGCGTTGCAATGGATAATGACGGTCGTTATATCTACGTCTCAAACCGCTCACATAATTCGGTTACCTGGTACGCAGTTGACCAAAGAACGGGGTATCTAACCTTATTAGGTAACGTCAGCTGCCTGGGACGTCACCCTCGTTTCATTGCTTTAGGTCCTGCTTCCAAACATTTGTATATAGCAAATAAAAACACGCATACGATTTATCGTTACAACGTAGAGGCTAATGGGCAGTTAAGCCAGCCAAGACTGATGGCTAAAACCGGCAGCCCAACGTGTATTGCTTTCTCGTGGAACGCAAAATAAGCATATAAAAAATATCCTTCAATACGAAGGATATTTTTTATTGTCTAGAATTTTCTAAACTAACTCGCATACATAGCGTCCTAACTTCGGCTCATAAAGCAACTTCAAATCTGTCCCATAAGTCCGCTTAAGCCGTTCTTCGGTTAAGAGCTGATCAGCTTGACCAGTTTCGAAATAACCCTCATGGGAAAACAACCCCACCTGATGACCTAGCATAAACGCGTGATTTGGGTTATGTGTAGTATGCAAGACTGCAAAATGATCAGCAGCTAACGACTGAATTAACTGGATAACCTGTTTTTGCCGGCCGAAGTCCAGGGCAGCAGTGGGTTCATCTAAAATTACTAATTTAGGGTCTTGAACGAGGGCTTTTGCAATGGCGACCATTTGAAGTTGGCCGCCGCTCAAAGTATTAACTGGCTGATTTTTCAGGTCGGACAAACTGAGTTTAGCCAGCGTGTTTTTAACACGTTGATAGTCATCATCGCCAGGGGTTTGCGCAAATCCCAGATAAGGCGTCCGACCGGTGACGAGATAGTCACTGACCGTTAAACTGCCCGGATCAGGAACGTGCTGCGGAACGTAGGCGACAATTTGAGCTAATTGTTTCGGCGATAACTGAGTCAGCGGCTGATCTTCGATTTTGACCGTTCCGGAGGTTGGCTTCAGCAAGCCCACAAGGCATTTTAATAGGGTTGATTTGCCAATCCCGTTGGGACCCAGAATCGTCAATATTTCGCCATCTTGTAAGCTGCAACTAAGGTTATTAAACAAGTTGGACTGACCAGAATAATGGAAACTTAACTGGTTGATTTGTAATAAGCTCATCGTAAAGTCACCTTCCTAGTTGCCAGAATGTAGATGAAGATCGGTGTGCCAATAAAGCCGGTGAGAATGCTTAACGGGATTTCACCAGCTGAGAGGGTTCGTGCCAGTGTATCTACCAGCAGCAGAAAGATTGCACCAATCAAGCCAGATAGCGGCAACGAGTAGCGGGTATTTGGTCCAATCAGCATGCGCGCCATGTGAGGTACTACCAGTCCAATCCAGCCAATGGGACCGCTCAAACAAACTGAGGCGGCGGTCAGCAGCGTGGCACAGAAGACGACGATTCGCCGCTCGAACGCCACGTTGACACCCATACTTTGAGCAGCAGCGTCACCAAGGCCCAGCACGGTAAGCCGCCAGCGCATGATGAACAGCACAACCAACCCTAAAATCATCATCGGCAGGACTGAGATTAGATTACCCACCGTTACTTTTGACAGGCTGCCAAGCTGCCAATAAACAATGCTTTGCAGCTGCGAATCCGGATCCGCTAAGTACTTCAAGAGTCCTAGGATGGCCTGCATCAGTCCGCTAACAACGACGCCGGCCAGCACTAAGGTTAGGTTAGTGGAGCGCCCCATTAACCGCGGGATAGTGACACTAAGGATAACGGCGACCAAGCCAAAAAGTAGTGCCAGCACTTGTGTACCAAAACTATGTAAGTTAAGCAATATGGCTAATGCCGCCCCAACGGCCGCACCGTTAGAGACCCCCAGCAGGTCTGGTGAAACTAAGGGGTTTTGAAAGATACTTTGATAGGCTGTCCCAGAAATTGCCAACGCTGCGCCGATGCCCACTGCCGCCAGCATACGGGGAACTCGCAAGCTAAAAATGATGTTGGTTTCAATTGGGCTGACTAGCGTGTGGTGGGTGATTTCACCAATAATTGCATCATACAAGTGAGAGAGCGGAATCTGATAATTACCAAAGCACAGCGACACAAGTGCTAACAAAACTAGACTGATACCTGCAAGCCAGAGAATTCGGTATTGACGTCTTGACCGTGAGATAATTTTCAGCTCCCTTCATTAAAGATTTACTTATGAACCGTGGCCATTTTTGGCCTTCCTTCTAGCGCTTAGTATAGCATTTTGCTATTTTTGGAATGAATTAGGGAATTGACTAATTCAATCAGGAATATTCTTCTGAAATAATAGGAGTTGTAATCAACATTATGAAAACGGGTGATCAGTATGTATTACCTCAGTATCAGCGATTCACCGATTGATGTGAATGCGCTGTATCAAAAATTGAAAGATCCGCAGTATGGCGGCATCGTGACCTTTATCGGCACGGTGCGACAGTGGACGGGTAATATCGAGACGCGCTTTATTGATTACTCGGCGTACCATCCTATGGCTGAAAGACAGCTGGAAAAATTGGCAGCGCCGATTGAAGCTAAGGGTGCGCGGGTCGTCATCGCTCATCGAACCGGCCACCTAGAATTAACCGACGAGGCGGTGTTTGTTGGGGTGGCAGCTGCTCACCGCGGCGATGCTTTTCGCTGGTGTGAGTACTTAATCGACACCTTGAAGAAAGAGGTACCGATCTGGAAGAAAGAAACGGACACTGATGCCGTGAGATGGGGGGACTGAGTATGCAGCTTCACGTGAAATTATTCGCAATGCTCCAAGAACAATTAGGTGATGTCATCACCGTCTCTGTGCAGGAGCAGCCGACTGCCGATCAAATTAAACAAGCCGTTGCGGATGCGTCACCCAATTTGCGTCAATTGATTGGTACGGCAAGGTTAGCAGTTAATCAGGAATTCACCACTAGCGGACCGTTAGAAGTTGGTTCAAACGATGAAATTGCTTTGATTCCACCGGTAAGTGGCGGCTAGGATGAATTTTTCAGCTGATGTTTAGGAGGAATAATAATGGATAAACTTTACGATAAATATGATCGGCTGCATGATTATGTCCGGCTTTCGATCACTGACCGCTGCAATTTACGGTGCGTGTACTGCATGCCAAAGGAAGGCCTGCCGTTCTTTCCAACAGACCGGGTCTTATCTCAAGATGAGATCGTTTTGATGATTCAAAACTTCGCTGACATGGGTGTTTCAAAGGTCCGGATCACGGGTGGCGAACCACTGCTGCGTACGGATGTTGTTGAAATCGTTCGGCGTATCAAAGCAATCGATGGCATCAATGACGTTTCTATCACGACTAACGGTTTGTTTCTGGCTAAGTTAGCTAAGGACTTGAAAGACGCGGGACTGGATCGGTTAAATATCAGTCTGGACACTTTCAAACCCGACCGTTACAAGAAAATTACTCGTGGCGGTAACATCAATCAGGTGCTGGAAGGCATTGCCGTTGCCAGTAAGCTTCATTTTAAGAAGATTAAACTGAATATTGTCCTGATTCGCGGGCAAAACGATGATGAAGTCCTAGACTTTTTACATTATACTAAGGACCATGATGTGAATGTCCGCTTCATTGAGTTTATGCCCATTGGTAACTCGATGAGGACGTGGAAGAAGGAGTATGTTGGCCTAAAGAGTGTCTTTGAAACTGCAGACGAAGCCGGCATGGTTTACCACCCAATTGAATTAAAGGGTAATGGGCCGTCTGATAACTACCAAATTGAAGGTTATGAAGGCAGTTTTGGATTGATTCATCCCATCAGTTCGAAGTTTTGTGAAAACTGTAACCGCTTGCGGATCACGGCGGATGGTTATGTGAAAGCTTGTCTGTACTGGAATGAAGAAATTGATATTCGCAAAGCTATTCCGGATAAGAAAGTCTTCCGGGCATTGATTCAAAAGGCCTTGGATAATAAGCCGCTGAATCACGAAATGGCAATGTCTGAAACTGATCGAATTATTGACAAGGCCCCAACTTGGCGCCACATGAGTCAAATAGGAGGTTAATATAATGGCTACTCAAGAAGATGTCGCACATGGTTCACGTTATAATGCTTATATGGCGCTGATCCTAGCAACTATCGCAATGATTGTCTGCTTCATGTCTTGGTCTAATTTTGCGCCGCTAGCTGCCCAAGTGGCAACGATGTTCCATTTATCAGTTGGTCAAAAAACGCTGTTGCTGGCAACACCCGTACTACTGGGATCGATTATGCGGATTCCGGTTGGCATTTTAAGCGATAAATACGGTGGCAAGAAAGTATACATTATTTTAATGATTTTTATTCTCATCCCACTGTTTATGATCACTCAGGTTCATACGTTCGGTATGTTACTGTTCGCGGCGCTGTTAGTGGGGATGGCCGGTACGTCATTTGCCGTGGGTGTTTCGTACGCTTCGGTGTGGTTCCCGCCAGAAAAGCAGGGCTTCGCGTTAGGGATCGTTGCCATGGGTAACATGGGTAATGCTGTAGCAGCTTTGACCTTACCACGAATCTCTGCTTCCAGCGGATTTAACAGCGTTTATCACTTTTTGATGGTCTTAACCGTGATCATTATGGTGTTATTCGCAATTTTCTGTAAGGAAATGCCAACGGATAAAACGAAGTCTGTCAGCGGCGCTCTTTCCGTTGCTAAGGAAAGCAGTACGTGGTACCTGTCATTGTTCTACTTCTTAACTTTCGGGCTGTTTGTGTCATTCACTAATTTGACGCCAATGTTTTTGGGTGATATTTTTGGGGTCAACGCAGTAACTGCCGGACTTTACGCCGCCTTATTTGCTTTTCTATGTACGATCATTCGGCCAATCGGCGGTGCCGCTGCGGATAAGTTCCGGCCAATGTCGATGCTGCAGTGGATTTTCATCCTCATTGCGGTCTTCTCGTTAGTCATCATGTTCTCATTTGATTCTCAAATCCTGTTTGTGACGGGGATTGTGGGAACTGGACTTGCTGCCGGTTGGGGCAATGGTGTTGTCTTTAAAATGGTTCCTTACGTTTCAAAGGGTAATACCGGTGCCGTTACTGGTTTCGTTGGTGCAGTCGGTGGCCTGGGCGGGTTCTTCCCACCACTGGTCGTTGGCTGGATCAAAGGCTGGACGGGCAGTTACCAGTTAGGTATCGCACTGCTGGTATTGACCGCGTTAATTTGCTGGTACGTTCTCCGTCGCCGTTTCATTAAGGGCGACGTGCACATTGTTAAATAAAATTTTGTCGTTGGAGGTCACTAGGTTATGAAGGTTTTAACACCAGATACAACAGTTTCAGAAGGACCGGATCGAATGCTGTCAGAACGTCATTTGTCGATTGTCCGGTTAGTTTTACCAAAGGGTAAGACCATTAAACGTCACCGGTCGTTGATGACCGTGACAGTGGTGGCCATCAAGGGGTCGATTCAGTTTCATACGGATGACGATGTTACCACACTGGTTCCGGGAAAGGCTGTTGTGATGCAACCTGGCGAATTCCATTGGCTGGAAGCGCCTGATGAAGCTGGCGAAGTCATGGTGGTTCATGGCGTTCTCGCACAGTAATGAGGAGGTAAGCGCATATGGCTGAAGAAGTTGGCGCAGAATTTTCACCCATCGAAAACAAAGTGATGACCTCACTGGAAGACGTGATTGACCCAGAGCTGGGCATCGACATGGTCAACCTGGGGCTGATCTATGATGTTAACGTTGACGATCAGGGTCAGTGCGTGATTACCATGACGCTGACCACCATGGGCTGCCCGTTAGGCAACCTGCTGGCTGACCAGATCAACGACGCAGTACTGTCAGTGGACGGTGTCACCGCCTGCGACATCAACCTCGTGTGGGAGCCAGCTTGGAGCATGGATCGCATGAGCCGGTTCGCTAAAGTGGCTTTAGGGATTCATGGGTAAAATTAAAGATTAGGCTCAGACAATCATGATGATGCCTAAATGAGGATAATAGGAAACATAAAAGCTTGCTACTGTTGCAGAAACGCAATAGTAGCAAGCTTTTTTTGTGGCTTTAACGGTTTTAATGAGTTGTTGTAACTTCTGTTTTACCCTGATCATCACTTGTTTTATCTTTCGTCAACGTCTTGATCTGCAGGATATCCAAGAAGAAGGTGAAAATCGGCAACCCGACGATTAATCCCCAAGTGCCAAATAACTTCTCACTGGCAAGTAACACGATGAAGGTAAAGAAAGCCGGCAGATGGGTTTTACTGGACATAAAGCGAGGATTCAACACATAGGCTTCCAGCATGTGGATGCAGATGATCATGATGATAATAGCGATCACACTTTGCCAGCCACCAACGGTATAGGCAACCATTGATAGCGGAACAACGGAGATCAATGCACCCGCTACCGGAATCAAGGAAAGTAAGAAGACCATGATTGCCAGTCCTGGGACGTTTGGAATCTTCATGAACAGCAGCGTCACACTGGTGATAGCGGTGTTGACTAGGCCAATGAAGATTTGGGCTTCAATGACGACCCCAAAAGTATTGATGAACTTTTCGGCGAAAAACTTAATGTCGCTAAACAGCCAGCCCAGCGGTGAAGTTAAGAAATTACGGCCAAAAGCGTTCAGATCGTCAAATTCCGAGGTATAAAAGAAACTCAGAATCAGCGACAACACGAAGGTGATTCCCATGGTAGTGATGCTGCCGACGTACGTGAATAAGGCGCTGACGCCTGATTCAATCTGGGTGGAGACGTGCATCTGCTTAAGGTTGGTCATCAGCCAGTTGATATCAGTATTGCTGGCGACGGATTTGCTGTTGTAGAAGGACGTAACGGATTTAACTAGTGAAATCGACTGCTTGGCGATTTCCGGTACAAAGTGAATGATACCGTAACCAATCAACCCGAAAATCAAGATATAGATCGGTGCCACCACGATGATTGGTTTGACTGAAAAATGGCGTCTCACAAATTGAATCGCCTTGATTACCAAAAACGAAAAGATAAACGTCAGCAAAATGGTACTCATGACGCTGCGGACCAGCCAAAGCAATAAGATCAACGCCATTAAAACGGTTGTTCGGCGTAAAACGATATTGTCAGTAAATTTTTTATAAGTCATAAAGCTCCCCCTAATATCTCTCAAATTTCATAACTGTAAAGATAACACAACTTGGTAGAAAAGAATATCTTGATTTTAGTACGAAATCAGACTAAAATAAAGAAAATAGTCCGAAAACGGATAAAATAGGAGACGAAATCATGACTTTAGACGAGCAAATAGGCGCGATTAATCAGCTTTCGCGGGAAATTGATCAAACTTACCATAATATTGCACAGCATTTTAATCTATCAGACAACATTTTCTGGATCTTTTACATCATTTACAGCAGTGAAGAGGAGATCACACAATCTGACTTGAGCCAGAAATGGTCTTATTCAAAGCAGACCGTGAACTCGTCCACCTCAACCATGGTCAAGCGGGGCTGGGTTACCTTAGATTTACTACCGGATTCTCGCAAAAGTAAGGCGATTCATCTTACTGAGGCTGGCCGTGAACTTTGTGAAAAAGCAATCGGCACCACTCGCCAGATCGAACAGCACGCTTATTCCCGTCTCAGTTCTGAAAAGCTGGATCAGTTTATCGACCTGTTCAAAGTGATGAACACGCACTTTGATGAAGAACAGCAACGGATGCTGGGTGCTGATAAGTAATAGGAATATTTCACGATAAGGAGAATGCCGATGGTCAAATTAATCACGTTTTTAAAACCGTACCGTACGCGAATCACGGTCATGCTGATGCTGCTATTCGCGCAGACTTTGGGGACGCTATATTTACCGACCTTAACAGCTGACATTATTAACTCCGGCATCATTAAAGGTAAGCTGAACGTGGTCTGGATGACCGGCGGCATGATGTTAGTGGTGGCCTTCATTGCTGCTGTGGCAGCAGTGTGGGGAACCTACCTGTCAACCACTGTGGCGACGCGCTTAGGGCAAGATATTCGGAGCCGATTGTTTCGACAGGTACAATCGTTTTCCACCAATGATTTCAACCGGTTTGGTGCTGCTTCATTGATTACTAGAAGTACCAACGACGTCACGCAAGTTCAGCAGGCGTTTTCCATTATCGTCCAAATGCTGTTGCCAGCACCCTTTATGACGGTGGCTGGGCTGATTTTGGCTTTTTCAAAAGACCGGCTGTTAGCCTTCATGCTGCTGGGTTTCATGATTGTGATTCTGGTAGCTATGGCGTTAGTCGCCAAGAAGATTGGGCCGTTATTTGAACGGCTGCAAAAACAGCTCGATAAGATCAACCAAACGGTGCGTGAACGCATCATCGGGGTGCGAGTCATTCGGGCTTTTAACCAAACTAAGGCTGAAACTAAGAAAACTAACCAAACGTTTGAGGCTTACGGATCAACAGCCATTAAAGCCAACAAAATCTTTGCAATTTTACTGCCTTTGGTGATGCTGATGATGAATCTGCTAACGGTATTGTTCATCTGGTTTGGTGGCCAGCAAGTTGTATCCGGCAACATGGCAATCGGCGACATTATGGCGATGATCGAATATGCCGTGCTGACGCTAATGTACCTACTGATGGGTGTGGCCGTATTCTTGTTTATTCCACGGGCGCAAACTTGTGCGAAGCGGATTCACGCTGTTCTTTCCGTTCAGCCGGAATTGACGGAACAAGCCAGCCAGTCGCAGACTTCGGCAGACAATAAGCAAGCAGAAGTTTGTTTTGACCACGTGACCTTTAGCTATAAGGGCGCTGAACAGCCGGTTTTGCAGGATATTAATTTTACCCTGAAGAAGGGCCAGACCACTGCCATCATTGGGAGTACTGGCGCTGGTAAATCAACCATTATTCATCTACTCATGCGGTTGTACGATGCTCAATCTGGACGCATCCTCGTTGATGGTCAAGACGTGCAGTCTTACGAGTTATCAGATTTGCGCGCCAAACTGGGTGTTGTGCCGCAAAAGGCATTCTTGTTCAGCGGGACGGTTGCTTCGAATTTGAAACATGGTAATCCGGAAGCTAGTGTCGAAGACATGCACCACGCTGCCACTGTGGCACAGATCGACGACTTTATCCAATCAGATCCGAAAGGGTTAGATCAGTTAGTGGATAAGGGCGGTACCAATTTTTCTGGTGGGCAGCGGCAACGGCTGGCGATTGCGCGGGCGATTATCAAACACCCTGAAATCTATGTCTTTGATGACAGCTTTTCCGCACTGGACTTCAAAACCGACGCCAAGTTACGGACGGCATTGAAAGCTGAAGTTCACGACAGTGCTGTGCTGATCATTGCTCAACGAATCAGTACCATTATTGATGCTGACCAGATCATTGTGTTGGACGAAGGCCGCATCGTGGGAATTGGGACTCATAGCGAGTTGATGCAGACGTGTCAGGTTTATCAGCAGATTGCCCGGTCACAATTCAGTGAGGAGGAACTCGCCTAATGGAAACGATTATTTCAAAACCACGTCAGATCAAAGCAACGACGCACCGTTTCCTTAAGGATCTTTTGAAGCAAAAATGGCAGTTGCTGATCGTAGTCATCTGTTTGACGCTATCGACCGTGTGCACGTTGGCTAGTCCAATGCTCATGGGGCAGGGAATTGACCAGATTGCTACCGGTATTTCACGGGCCGCTAAAACGGGTGCTCATTTTTCAGTCAATGGCAAAACGTTGGGAACCATTGTGTTTGCATTGCTGGCTGCTTATTTGTTGAGTGCGCTATTTAGTTATTTTTCACAGCATATTTTAGCCAGTGTTGCCCAACGGTTAACGTTGATGCTGCGGAAACGGATCAGTGATAAACTAAACCGTTTGCCGCTTAAATATTACGATAATCATCAAACGGGTGATATTTTAAGCCGGGTCACTAATGACTTAGAACGGATCGCGGATACTCTGCAGGAGTCGCTTGAACAAGCATTTACCTCAATCATTATGATTATCGGTGCTTTTGGACTCATGTTGCTGATCAGTCCGAGTTTAACGTTGATTGCGCTGCTCACCATTATTGTCAGCATCGTGGCCGCAACCATTGTTTCAAGTAAAACGAACGGTTATTATGCTGCCAATCAAGCTGCTTTAGGCAAGTTAAACGCCAATATTGAAGAAGCTTTTACCGGCGATCAAGTCATCAAAGCCTTTAATTTACAGCCTGAAGTGATTCGTGCTAACGATGAATTAAACGAGCGTCTGCAAAAAGCTGCGACTAAAGCGCAGTTTGTGACGTATGCCATTAATCCGTTAATTCGGTTCATGAGTACCCTGGGTTACGTTGTCATTGCCGTTCGTGGCGCGCTGTTAGTTATCGGTGGCCGGATCACCATTGGGGATATTCAAGCGGTTTTTCAATACGTTAATCAAGTATCAGAGCCAGTGACTGAGCTCGCTTATACGATGAACGCTTTGCAGGGAGCAGTCGCTTCAGCAGAGCGGGTGTATGAAATAGAGGACGCGCTGGAAGAACAAGCAGACGATAAGGCACCAGTGTCAGTTCGTCCGGTAAGTGGGGACGTAGCCTTTAAACACGTCCGTTTCGGTTATGAAGACGACCAGATTCTCATGAAAGATATTAATTTTGAAGTAAAGGCTGGCAGCAAAATTGCCATTGTAGGGCCAACTGGTGCTGGGAAAACAACCTTGATCAATTTACTAATGCGGTTTTACGAGCTTCAGGGCGGTCAAATTACCATTGATGGTGTTGATATTAAAACCATGAAGCGCAGTGAATTGCATAGCCTATTTGGGATGGTCCTGCAGGAGACCTGGTTATTTAATGGCACCATTGCTGATAATATCGCTTATGGCAAACCTGGTGCCACCTTGTCAGAAATCAAAGCAGCCGCTAAAGCAGCGCGGGTAGATCATTTTATCAATACTTTGTCACAAGGTTACAACACGGTTTTAAGCGGTGATGAGACTGCTGTTTCCGTTGGTCAAAAACAACTATTGACGATTGCCAGAACGATTCTGGCGGACCCCAAAATTTTGATTTTGGATGAAGCAACTTCCAGCGTTGATACCAGAACTGAGATTGAAATTCAAAAAGCAATGGATAAACTGATGCAGGGCAGAACTAGCTTTGTAATTGCCCACCGACTTTCAACCATCAAAGATGCGGATCTCATTTTAGTGATGAATGAAGGCACCATCATTGAACAGGGAACGCACCAAGACTTATTAAACCAGGATGGGTTTTATGCGGATCTTTATCGAAGTCAGTTTGCAGTTAAAACAGCGGGAGTCTAGGTCTAATTATTTAGAAACAAAGGAGTTGGTAGATTGAAAGTGACAATCTTGCTGGTAGAGGATGAGGAAGGCTTAAGGTCATACATCAGGTCGGAACTTGTTTTTGAAGATTACGAGGTTATTGCAGTGAGTTCGGGAGAAGATGCTCTGGCGGTTTTTAACCAACGGCCAACCGATATTTCGCTGATCATCTTAGACTGGATGCTGCCCGGAGTCGACGGCTTAGGCGTCATTAGACGGATTCGCAAGCACTATGATGTTCCAATTATGATGATGACAGCAAGGGACTACGTTGGTGATAAAGTATCGGGATTAGACGCTGGTGCGGATGATTACATCACCAAACCCTTTGAAACTGAGGAACTACTTGCCCGAATCCGGGTTATTCTCAGACATGCCACTCAAAAAAACATTAGTGATCGTAAGTACCGGGCAGGCAGCCTCTCTTTGGATACTAAAACCAGACAGGTGTTTATCGCAGACAATGAAATTCAACTAACGCAAAGAGAATTCGACTTATTGCTCGCATTTATGCAGCATCAAGGAGAAGTCTTAACCCGAGACGATTTATTAGATTTAGTTTGGGGGACCAGTTTTGAAGGGCAAATTAATATTGTTGATGTTTACGTCCGCTATTTACGGAATAAATTAAAACAGCCAGCTGGCAGTCAGTTGATTCAAACCGTTCGAGGAGTAGGCTATCGTCTTAAGGAGAATGAGGATGAAGCTTAAACTACTCAACACCAGTGCGGGCAGAATTACGAAAGTTTATGCGGCATTGCTCTTAGGAATCACCCTCATTTTGTGCGCGGTAATCATGACAGTGGTTGGTTTTCGTCAGTTTCAAGTTCAGCGGCAGCAAACTCGAGGTATCGTCGGTGGTTTGGAACGCAGCTTTATTGCTAATCGGAATGACTGGTATTGGTGGCGGTTAGGCAGTCCCATGGATACCAAAAAGAGCTTTGTCAGGATCAAAGTCCAGCCCAGTGACAAAAAGACCCATTATCTCTATTCGCCGCACGCTAAGCGGTTTGTTAGCCAAAACCAGTTGTCGAAAACTACTGTTATTACAAAAAATGTGGCTTATTCGAACAAGCTGGGACTTTATTACCATGCCAGCGCTTCTGATGCGTCAGCTTCAGCGCAGACGCCAAACGTCCGGTATGATGTTTGGACAAAGCTAAGCGGTGTTACGGGTTTGCTATGGTTATTGTTCAGGTTGATTATTTTTATCGTCTTGGGATTTCTGATTTTGGGGACTTGGCTGATCTATCTTTTAGCCCGTAAGCTGAACCGACCTTTAGTTGAACTAACTAAGGCTACTAAAATAATTAATGATGATATTTACAACCAGTATCAAACACAGTTACCCGTGCCGAAGACACCCCAAGAAGTGCACGATTTGAGTCAGGGTTTCAATCAGTTATTGCAGTCACTTAACGCCCGGGCACGTGCTGATCGTCAATTTGTGTCGAACGCGTCCCACGAGCTTAAAACACCGATTGCTACGATTCGGGGTCATATTTCACTGATTCGACGTCGAGGTGAACAGCATCCTGAGATCATTCCCACATCATTGGGATTTATTGACCAAGAGTCGGAACGGATGCAGCGGCTGGTTGAAAGCTTGCTGAAATTATCTCACGCCAACCAATTAGAATTGTCACCCGAAGCAGTGGATCTGAGTCAGCTAATTGAAGATATTTCTCAAAGGTATGCTGCAGCCCTGCCTCAACAATTAGTGACTCATGTCCAGCGCAATGTGGTTGCGTGGGTTAACTTTGACAGTGTTGAGCAGATCATCATTAATTTATTGAATAATGCCCACAAATACTCTGCTTCCGATACCGTCATTGAAATTAAACTGGAAGCGGTTGGTCAAGAAGTCACACTTTCAGTCATCGATGAAGGTAACGGTATCCCAGCCGATCAAAAGGCCCATATTTTTGACCGATTTTACCGGGGCAAGAACGGTCAAACAGCGGGTGGTAATGGCTTAGGTTTGTCGATTGTGAAGCAGTTAGTAGACGTTAATCACGGTACAATCAACGTCATGGATCATGCACCGCGTGGAACCATTTTTGAAGTGACTTTGCCAAGAAAGGTTGCTGGACCAGAATAATCAATTTTGAGAATTTCTCATTTTAATCTCTTCTTTTATAGATAGAGCCTTCTTTGATCCTTGAGTAAACTGAACTCAAGTAATCAAAGGAGGCTTTTTATGACTGATAGTGAAAATGAGAGGGTTAATCACCTTGAATCAGGCAGCTGGTTTCTTAAACACGCCGGCGGACTGAAGTTTATTTTAAAAACAGTGATATATAGCGTCATTTTGCTGATTTTGGTTTACCTCTATGATTACAGCGGTGTTAGCAGCACCCACTTTATTTATAACGAATTTTAGTTGGTGAGGAGTTCAATATGATTGATAATATTTTAAAGCAAATTGACCAAGAGGCGCAGGCACACCCGAATCGGATTGCGTTTGATCACTTAGGCCAAACAAACACTTATCAGGAACTGGCCGATTGGTCTAGCCGTGTCGCGAGTGCGATTCAGCGGTTAGATTTAAATCACGATGTGCCAATAATGGTCTATGGCGGTCAAACCTTCGATATGCTGGTGGCCTTTCTCGGCGCAGTTAAGGCCGGGCATGCTTATATTCCAGTAGACGTGCATTCCTCCGAGCAAAGGTTACAAACAATTATCGAAGCAGCTCAGCCCGGTTTTATTATTTGCGTTGAGCCATTACCAATCGAAACGGCTGTTCCGCAACTGAGCTTGACTGAACTGCACGAGGTTTATCATTCTTTTCCGATTAAGCAGGGAGAAGATAGCTTACATTTAAACGATAACTTCTACATTATCTTTACCTCAGGGACAACTGGTAAGCCCAAAGGGGTTCAAATCAGCCATTGTAATTTACTCAGTTTTGTGAACTGGATGAAATACGACTTCAATTTTGAAGAGAAGAACGTGCTGTTACAGCCGTCATTCTCATTTGATCTTTCGGTGATGGCAATTTACCCGACGCTCACTAGCGGCGGGACCTTAAAAGTGCTCCCTAAAGAAACCACGGACAACTTTATGTCGCTGTTTTCTGTGTTGCCGAAATTAGCGTTGGATACTTGGATCTCAACGCCATCACTAATTGATATTTGTTTAATGGATCAAAATTTCAATCCCCAAAATTATCCGCAACTAGCCACTTTCTTATTCTGTGGCGAAGAATTAACACACGCCACAGCATCTAAGCTGAAACAGCGTTTCCCAGCGGCCCATATTTACAACACATACGGACCAACTGAAACAACAGTAGCCGTTACCAGCGTGGAGATCACCGATGATATTTTAGCAAAGTACGCGCGATTACCTATTGGGTATGTCAAACCGGAGACTACGATTTTTGTGAAGTCGCATCGGAACAAAAAGGGTGAATTACTGATTGCTGGACCGAACGTTTCCAAGGGGTACTTGCATAATCAGGCTAAAACGGAGGCTGCCTTTTTCGATATTAGCGGTGTTCGGGTCTATCGAAGCGGCGATTTAGGCTATTTTGAAGGCAAACTGCTGTTTTATACGGGCCGTTCAGATTTCCAAATCAAATTAAATGGGTATCGAATTGAATTAGAAGAGATCAACCATTATCTATCGGAAATTCCGTTTGTTAAGCAGGGGGTTGCGGTCCCTAAATACGATCAGCAGGGCAAGGTCAAACAGCTGATCGGCACGGTCGTTTTAAAACAGTCAGCAGGTGACGAGCTTACTGCTACCCACCGAGTAAAGCAGGCTTTAAGCAAGCTGGTCATGCCGTACATGATCCCGCAACGGTTTAAGTATTATCAAAAATTACCGCTAAGTGCCAACGGTAAAGTAGACATTAAAGCCTTAATAACGGCGGTGAACGCGCATGATTAACCTTCAGCCGTACGCTAACCCTGTGTACTTTGTCCTGCTGATTGCTACGTTGATGCCGGCAATGATTGGGTTGTATTTTGGCAAACGGTTTAAAGCATACGAGGCCGCTTGGACTTTCGTTTTCCTGGTAGTGACCTTTGGCGGGGAGAAGTGGCACCAGGGTGTTGCTCTGATAGGCTACGTTCTCTTCCAACTGTTACTCGTTTATGGTTATCAAAGATACCGACAGCACCGTAATCAGACCAGTATTTTTGTCACTATGGTTAGTTTAAGTATCGTGCCGTTGGTGGCGGTGAAACTGGCACCGGTTTTGCCAATTAGTCAGCTGTCTTTCTTTGGCTTTTTAGGCATTAGCTACTTAACGTTTAAAACCGTGCAAGTCTTAATGGAGTTGCGTGATGGGACGATTAAAACGATCAGAAGCCGTGATTATCTTCGGTTCTTACTCTTTTTCCCAACCGTTTCGTCAGGCCCCATTGACCGGTTCAGACGTTTCCAAACCGATGAGCAGCAGGTCCCTGACCGAGAGACCTATCTGGGGTTAGTCGAGACTGGTATCCATCATCTCTTCAAGGGATTTGTATATAAATATATGCTGGGCTACCTGTTTGGCACGTTGTTGCTTCCCCAAGTAGCGCACGCAGCAATGCTGTGCCGGCACGCCTTCTTTGGTACTGGCTTGTCAGTGCCATTGATTTTATACATGTACGTTTACAGTATGTATCTGTTCTTTGACTTTGCAGGTTACAGTTTATTTGCTGTAGGAATCAGTCATTTTATGGGTATCAAAACACCGGAAAACTTCAGGTCGCCGTTTGCGGCGCATAATATCAAAGAGTTCTGGAATCGCTGGCACATGTCATTATCGTTTTGGTTTCGGGACTTTGTGTTTATGCGATTCACGTTCTACGTCATGAAAAAAAGGTTGATCAAGAACCGGATCAGGATATCGCAAGTTGCTTATCTGGTTAACTTCTTAGTGATGGGTTTTTGGCATGGAGTGACGTGGTATTACATCACTTACGGGTTGTTCCATGCCGTGGCGATCATTTTAAATGATTACTGGCTTCGCTTTAAAAAAGCCCACCCGAATTTCATTTCGCATAATGCCGTTACTGAAAGCATTAGTATTTTTATTACATTCAACACGGTTTGTTTCAGTTTCTTAATTTTTTCAGGGTTCTTAAATACACTTTGGTTCAAATAAATGGAGGAATAATCTATGGATACAAAAAAAAATGTCATGTCAATTTTAGAAGAGTTAACGGGTTCAAATTTAGGCGATAAAATGGATGTCAACCTGTTTGAAAGTGGGTTATTAGATTCCATGGCAACCGTTCAGTTAGTGATGGAACTGGAAGAAAAGTGCCAGGTGTCGATTCCGATTTCTGAATTTAACCGTCAAGAATGGGAAACGCCAAGTAAAATTATTGCGAAGGTGGAAAGCCTGCAATGAAGCAGCATCGGACATTGTGGGGAACGGTTGGACCGGTGATCGTAGCGATTGCGGCCATCCTATTGCTCTTAATATTGCCGCACAAGCATACGGCATACCGTTCAGTTGAATTGCAGAAGGCGTCAATTTCACTTTCGACCAATGTTTTTAAGGGTGAGTCAATGAAGACTCACGCTTTAGATCACGGTTACGTGCCATTCTTCGGTTCTTCTGAGCTGGCAAGGCTGGACTTAATGCACCCCAGTGTGCTGGCTGAAAAATATCACCGTTCATATAAGCCATTCTTATTGGGGAAAGCCGGTACGCAATCACTCACACATTATTTTGCGATGCAGGATATGACCAAGCAGCTGAGAAATAAAAAGGCCGTCTTTATTATTTCACCCCAGTGGTTTACCAAAGTCGGTCAGTTAAAAGCTGCTTTTTCAATTTATTATTCACCGTTAGCTACCGCCCAATGGCTCTTAAAGGCTCACAATAACTTTGTGGATCGTTACGCCGCTAAACGTTTATTAACAATGCAGGCGGTACCTGCCACAAGTATCATGGGTCAAGCGATTGAAGCGGTCGCTCATGGGCATCATCTCACGCATGCGCAACGGGTTTATTTGCAATTGCGGTTGAGAACTCTCCATAGTGAGGATAAACTGTTTGCTGGCTTAGGAATTCAAAATAAATTAAGCCGGTTAAAGAAGGACAAGAAGAAGCTGCCGAAACGATACGCGTTTAATCGCTTGGATCATTTAGCAGGCCGAATTGGTAGAAGGAGTACCACATCGAATCCGTTTCAGATTGACAACTATCTTTATAGAAGCCGATTAAAGGGTAAGCGTATCAAAGCAATGAAAAACAAGCAGGTGAAGTTAGATTATCGGCGTTCACCCGAGTACGCTGATTTTGAATTGATTTTGAACCAGTTTGCCCAAAGCCACACTAATGTGTTATTTATTATGCCGCCAATCAACGCAAAATGGGCTAAATATACTGGGTTATCAATGCGGATGCTCAAGCAGACCAACCGGAAGATTAAGCAGCAGTTAACCAGGCAGGGCTTTAACAACGTTCTAGATTTAACCCAAGCTGGGAATGTGAACTACTTTATGCAAGATACGATTCATTTGGGCTGGCGTGGCTGGTTAGCAATTGATCAAGTTGTGCGGCCATTTATAGAACGGCAGCAAAAGTCACCGCACTATCACATGAAGCAGATGTATTTTTCAAAAAAATGGCAGCAAAAGATAGTTAAATAAGCCTTATTAAGGAGGAGAAAATGATTCGGAAGCTGACAATGAGACCGTTAGAAAGGCGTGATATTGCGAAACTAGTGACAATTGTTGAACGGGTTTGGGATTTTAGCGGCGACCGTGACATTAGAGAAAATCACCGGCTTGCCAACGTTTTTTTAAAGGCCTGTTTAGTTCGGCAGAATTTTACGCAGGTGGCGTTATGGAATGACGAGGTAGTTGGCGTTATTTTAGCGGAAACAAAGTACCTGAAAAAAGGTCGAATCGGTGATTTCTTGAGATTAGGTTTAGCCCAGTTACCACTGTCATTCAGTCATGAAGGCCGGCAAAGTTTAAGGCTGCTAAAAAAGAATCGGGAGATTGATAAACGGTTACTGACCAATTTCAATCAGCGTGAATATTCCGGGGAAGTTGTGTTACTGGTAGTGGATCCAGCCTACCAAAACCTTGGTATCGGCCGACAATTACTAGCATCAGTAGCCGATCACTGGAAGATTGTTCCCGTTTCGCATTATTATCTGTTTGCTGACACAGCTTGTAATTATCAGTTCTATAAGCTGATGGGATTAATGGAAGAGCGCAAACTTCAGGTTAAATTTGACCAGCAGTTCAAGCTGACCTTTTTTCTGTACACTGGTGAACTGAATAACTGAATGAGTAAGTAAGTAAAATTAACACGTATGAACGAAATCAATATAAATAGGAAGCTGTCATTACTTTTTAACAGTAGTGGCAGCTTCCTATTTTTAAAATTCACTTTTCACGAGTTTACTATAAGCGGTAATGTATCCGTCCTTGATCTGATAGCGTTTCAGTGATTTAACGTGGTAGTTGTTCCCGTTGCTGTAGTCCCAACTTAAGATAGAAAACGTTTTGGATGCTGATTGTTTGAAGTGAGCTGTCTGGGTGGTTAAATTGAGGTCATTATAACGGTTCATGGCACTAATTTTAGTTGCACGTTTAGGCTGTGGAACGGTACCCATTTTAACCAAAAGTTTGCTAGCTGTCACGATTTGCCCATTGGTGAGTACAAATCGGGTGGCAGTCCGGTTCTGAATGACACTTGCAACTTTTAGAACGGTTCCTTGACGATAATGCGTTAATTTACCTGTAAGATCCGCGGCTACGTAGCCGTTGATTCCCCTCGGACTAATGACTGTAATGGTTGTTGGCACGCTGTGGTAGTACGCACTTCGAACAAATTCGGTATTAGCAGTCACGTAGCCGACCAATCCAAAGGTATCGCTTTTCGTGTTAATGTCGCGAACCAAGTAGCGCAGCCGGTTTTGACTGTCACGGGCGGTGCCAATTACCACAAAGCGTGGTCGGTAGATTCGTGGTTTCTTTACGTAGGTCATGATGATGTTGTCAGCGGTAAAATTAACTTCACTGTACAGATTCAACTGTTTCATCGCATAAATTACTTTCGGGGGAACGACCTCGTGGTTGTTATCACCGGGATTTTCAACTGGCAGCGTCACTTCCGGTGTTGCTGGTGGGGTGATGTTGATATTGTTCAGCGTGTAAACTAGATAAATGCCGTTTTGAAGCTGGCCAAGTATATTTGGCAATGTGACGGCAGCGCCGCTTGCAGCTTGAACCCTTGAGAAGGTGTATCCCGGAATTGTTTGCTGAAGGCTGGTGAGACTGTCAGCTGTAAATGAATCTAGATAATTTCCAGCAACCTCATGGTTATTCGCAATCGTTTCACCGTAAGTATCAACGTAGTAAACGGGAACCGTAACTTGAATCGGCCGATAGATCACTTGCAGGCCGCCGTCCGCAATCTCACCGATGGTTATCGGTAGCAATAGTGGGTTACCGGCATTATCGCTAAACCGGTCGAAGTTATAACCCGGTATTTCCGGAATGTTGAGCGACTCATTGGTGACCTTATCGCTAGCTTGACCTTGAACGTTTGCGGAACCGAACAATGGCTGACCGGTAGAACCATCGATATAGGGGATGGTGGTAGAAAGGTACTTTTCACTATAAATCAGCTGAACGCCATCACGGATCGTTGCTAAGACCACCGGCAATGGTAGAACTTTACCCGTCATATCTTGGGCTCCCACAAAATCATAGTAGTGGAGCTGGGGCAAGCCAGTTAACGTGACTTGGGTAAATTGAGTATTGATAGGAGCGCTCAAAGTCACGCTATCCGTAATCTTTGTACCATTGGTATCTTTAAAATAGACTGGCACCGAAATTGTATTGCCCTGGTAAACAACGAGGATACCTTCTCGAATTGTATTATAGGTAGCCTTTGCCGGAATCGGCTGGTGATCGTTTGTCTCAATTTTGACAAAGGTATAGTCTGGAATATCAATTTGCTGATTAGTTGTAAAGTCGTCTGCTAGTGGTGCATTGATTGCACCTTGAATTTGCGAAGTTTGGAGAGGGTTGCCAAAGTTATCAATGTAATTCACTGGAATTTGCAGTGTGTTGCCCGTATAAATCAGCTTTAAGCCAGCCCGCAGATCCGTCAGTGAAACGGCAGTGGTAATTGGCGTCCCGTCGCTTTTTTCATAGTGGTCGAAAGTATAGTCTGGAATCGGCAACTGTGCGGCCGTACTTGATGATGAAAGCGTGTCGATAGCTGTTCCGATGTAGTTTGAAGCCGCACGGAGAACGTTCTTCAGGTTATCAATATAAGTAACGGGAATGGTAATTTGATTTGGCTCGTAGACGATGCGAAGAATGTTATCAGTTGATAAATAAGGTAAAGTTGTCGTCGTTGAATCAATGGTTTTCACGGTGCCATCATTTGCCACAATTTCAGCGCCTATATAATGAAAGTTTTGGATGTCAGTAACTTGATCTTTAATGGATAAATCGGCGGTTAGCGACTGTTCCACCTGGGTTTCTGGTGCAAGTGAAGTGAACTGTCCGTCAGACTGGTAATAACCGTGCTGAACCGTTAACTGGCTAGGTGCGAACAGGACCGTCAAATTTTGGGGTTCAGCGCTATAGGTTCCGGTAACTGGGACTGCTTGAGCCAGCCCGTTGTTTGCTAAGTAATCGGAGTAGTTGCCGGTACCATTTAAGACGATGTAGTTGCTACCGTATTTGTACATCAGCCATTCCAGCGGATAGGTCGTGCTGGGGTCGGTTGCAATATTATAAGAAGCATTAATTTCGCCGCTTAAAGGAGTAGAAGTCGCAATTGCTTCCTGCTGACCATCCGGCAGTAAATTCTCGTAATTTACATTTGCCGTACCATAATCGTTACTAATAATGTAGGGAATTGATACCCAAACGTCAAAAGCAGAGCCGTCATCACCATCCATGTAAAAGGTGTGGCCGGCAGAGAGCCAACCAACATCACCATCTGGCGGTGTCAGTAGATTATAGAAGACAATCGTATGGTTATCTTCGCTTACCCCGTCAGCTGTACTGGCTTTAAATGCTTCATATGTTTCGGGATAGTCAGAATTGATATCAGCGCCATCCGATGGAATCATATGGCGTAGGGAGCCGTCAGTACCCTTGACGTTGTAGCTAACTTCCACACTGGTTGTGCCTGGCTTAAGCACTAGCAATGGTAAGCTGATTCCGCTGTAGCGTGCACTTCCACGTGGATTTCCTTTGGTGAGATGCGTCCAGTTACTTTTAAAGCCACTGATGTCACTGATTTGATTAAAACTTAGTTCGATGTCTGTTAATTTCGAATAGGTTTTTAATGCAGAAATGTCTTGAATAGAGGTGTACAAAAAGCGAACCATTCTTAGACTGGTTATTTTTTCTAGAGCGCTAATGTCCCATAATTTACTTTGCACATTACCGCCATATAATTTTTCAGAAACGTTATAATTTAACGTGAAATTAATTGTGCTTAACTTCTTAGCATATTGAAGACCTTCCAAAGTTTGAGTCTGCTGTAGGGCATAATAAATGGGTGTGGGCGTGAGGTTGTTTGTACTGGTCTGCTGTTGAGCAGTAGTCACAGTGAAATCAGTTAATGTGCTTAAATTCGACTTCGAAAATAAATCCCTAAAATCATCAAATGAAGAGTATTTTTTCGGATATTTGACTAAAAAAAGTAAATCTTGAAGATTTTGATCAGGCATCCATTCGTCAATGTAGTTGTACCCTGTTTTAGGGTCAATTCCCTTGGCATTTGTGGGAATTGCAGCTGCATATTCACTGCCTTGCCAGGTACCTGGAGTAATCGAGACATCTCGCAGACTGCCGTGGGAGTTAGTCAGTTGAAAATTAACATCTCCTAGTTTATAAAAATATTTGTTGGTAGCTTTAATTGCATCTTTACCATCGGTGGGAACGGGGACGTTTAATTTAATACTGTCGACGGGCTTAACTCCCAAGGCGTCCGCAGTAACTAGAGTCGTGTTTTGCGGATCCAAAGTAACGGTTATTGTGGGAGTTTGCGAAGTTCCTGTTGAACCGGTTGTGATTGCTGTGGAGCCAGTATCTGGTGGATTCTGGGGGCCGCCACTTATTGGAATGATTCCGTCAGGTGGCGTGAGTGTGACCTCGGCGGTTGAAGTGCCTGTTGATGGGCCAGAATCATCATTTATATTTGGATTGTTAAGATCGCTGGATTCTGTTGGTGATGATTCAATCGTGGTTACGGTAGTCGGTTCTTCCGTTTGACCAAGCTCAGCAGATTTTTCCGTACTGGAATCAGTCGTATCAATACCAACAGTTTTCTGTTTTATATTGTTTTCTGCAACCGTTGAAGATGAACGTAAGACAGTGCTGTTAGTTTGTTGATCAGCTGTACTAGTAGTACCAGCGGTGGGTATTGCTGTTTGAGAAGCAGCTTTTACAGTGGTGACGTTATGACCAAAAAAGAGGCCCGTTGAAACTAAGGCGACAACGTAAAAGTAATGACTGGGAAAATTTTTGAATGAATGCTTCAAACGATATTTTGTCATCGGAATCAACCCTTTCTCTCGTGAATCAAACAATCTCTATATGCATGGACATAATAGCACGGTAGCTTGACAATGACATGTAATTGGCTTGCAATCTTACAGGCCTATCAACATAGTTTAAAATAGCGTAACTAAAGGATGTTAAACGTTTACATTTTTGGTACAATGGAAGCGTTGAAATGTTAGGAGGTGTGAACAGTAACTGTTTTGCTGTAAAAGGATACAAGTCTTTGTAAAGTGGTGATTCTATACTATTGCGTATTCTGATAAGTCTGGTAAAGATATAACAATGTTAGATTTTCCACATTAGCTGATAGCATATAAGTAGTGATTTATAGGAATTTCATTAAAAGACTTTTGGGGATAAATTTATCCCGTATAATATGAGGGACACCTCACCTTGGTGATTAAATTCGATAAGGCGGCACAACTGATGTTACTCACCTGCAAAGTCGAAATTACGCCGACAGAAAAACAGGCCTGGCTGATTGACTGTCATATTGGCGGCAGTCGTTGGGCCTATAACCTGTTTTTGGATATCAACCGGCAGCGTTATGAGTGCGGTTATCACTATATGGGCGCTTATGAGTTCAGTAAGTGGTTTAACCATGAGTACTTTGAAGCTAATCCTGATGACATATGGATCAAAGATTTATATGCCAAATCGGTTAAGCAGGCCTTTATTGATGCTGACGCAGCCGTGAAACGGTTCTTTAAGAAACTGAGCGGTTTCCCGCATTGGCGTTCGTTTAAGCGCGGTCAGGGCAGTTACTACTTTGTTAAAAACAGCAAAACGCAAATCATTCTTTGTCAGCGTCACCGAATCAAACTACCAAAACTTGGCTGGGTACGTTTGAAAGAGTTTGGTTATATTCCTACAGACTCAGAACACTTCGTTATCAAACAAGGCCGAATCAAATTTAAGGCTGGTCGGTATTACTTGACTTGTTTAGTGGAACAGACTCAACTACCAAAGTTAGAACTGACCGGTGATCCGATTGGCATTGACCTTGGCCTAAAAGAGTTTGCCATTTTAAATGATGGTATTTTGTATCCTAATCAGAATAAAAGTAGTCGGGTAAGACGCATTAGAAGACATCTGCGCCGACTGCAAAGAAAAATGTCCCGTCAGTATCACGCACTGGAAGCTAGAAAACAGAAAGAAGGGAAATCTGCTACTGATTTAAACCTAGCCAAAACTCAGCGGAAAGTGCAACGCTTGTATCAACAATTAACCAACACTCAGTCAGACTATCAAAATAAAATTATTGCCACTGTGGTGAGAACCAAGCCGCAGTGGGTAGCCATAGAAGATTTGAATGTTAAAGGTATGATGAAAAATCGGCATTTAGCTAAGGTAATCAGTTATCAAGGTTTC
>NZ_BOLK01000001.1 GCF_016861565.1 Secundilactobacillus yichangensis | reverse complement strand
TAATTAACCAGTATATTTATTGGTACAACAACGAACGTCTGCAACAAACACTAAATGGCATGACCCCGGAAAAATACCGAAATCATGCCATTCAAAATTGCGCATAAACTTTTAATTATTTGACTGTCCACTTGACAGGAGTCGAGCCTTCCAAGCCGTTTTAAAAACCTTATTTATTTGAATCATATCGGTTACGGACCACACTGTGACGGTAGCCGTAAGTGAAGTAGAAGATCAAGCCGATGATCAGCCAAATGAAGAAGGCAATCCAGGTGAAGGCCTTTAACTCCAGCATCAGGACAACGCAGAGGATGAACGAAACGATCGGCAATACGGGGTAAAATGGTACCCGGAAGGCTGAATCCAGTTCGTTAAACTCGGGGTTTCGACGCAGGAAGACGATCCCAATTGAGACCATCGCGAAGGCGAATAGCGTCCCGATGTTAACCAGCTGAGTAATTTTATCAATGGGAATGACGCAGGCAAAGAAGCTGCCCAGAATCCCGAATAACCAAGTATTAGTTACTGGCACGTGGGTTTTGGTGCTTAACCGGCTGAATACTCGTGGTAACAGGCCGTCACGGCTGATAGCGAAGACCAGCCGGGTACCGCCGTATAAGAACACCATGAGCACGGTAGTCATCCCGATGACCGCCCCTAGTGAGACGATTCCTGAAACCCAGTTTTGGTGGATGAAATGCAGGGCGTATGCCACCGGATCAGCAACTTCAAGGTGGGTGTATTTAACCATACCAACCAGGACCAATGAGAGCGCGATGTAGAGGATCGTGGCAATCAGCAATGAACCGATAATGCCCAATGGCACGTTCTTTTGGGGATTTTTAACTTCTTCGGCTGCGGTAGATACCGCGTCAAATCCGATGTAAGCGTAGAAGGCAACGGCCGCGCCAGAGACGATTCCCTTTACCCCAAACGGTAAGAAGGGATGGTAGTTTTCCGGCCGGACGTAGAAAATACCGACAACGATAAACAGAATGATCACGATGATTTTGAGAATTACCATGATAGCGTTAATTTCAGCCGATTCACGAACCCCGCCAATCAGTAGGAATGACAGCAGCATAATAATGATAAAGGCCGGTAAATCAAAAATTGCGTGGGGCATTCCAGCGGTACCGTAGGCTGCTCGAAGCGCCTCCGGCAAATACCAGTGGAACCCCGCTAAAATATTTTGGAAATACGATGACCAACTTGCGGCAACCGCTGAAACGGAGAATAAATATTCTGAAACTAATGCCCAGCCTAAAATCCAGGCGATAAATTCTCCGAAAACGGCGTATATGTATGTATATGCGCTCCCAGCTAGGGGAATGGTCGAAGAGAATTCGGAGTAGCAAAGCGCCGCTAAGGAACAAACGACGGCGGCTACAACGAACGAGAGAAACGCGCCAGGGCCAGCGTATTTGGCTGCGATGATCCCGGGAGTAATGAAGATCCCGGCCCCGACGATTGCGCCAACTCCCATTGTGATCAGGCTAAAAGCCGTTAGCGATTTTTCCAGGCCGGTTTTCTTGTAAAGGTCAGTTTTGATGTCTTTACGAAGAAAGAGCGTGGAAGTCTTCTTTTCTTGACTCATTTCTAATCTCCTTTCATGGAATGAATAAAATATTAAAAGGTGAATATATTATCCTATTATACATCAAACTCTAATAAAAGGTGAGTTTAAATGAGAAGTCAATTAGTGGAACTTATTGACCATTTATTTTATGCGAAAAATCGTTATTCTGCTTGTGCTTTATATCCAGATGTTATAGAATGCTTGGAGTGAGGTTACCACGGTAACCCAGTTCGATAATAAAAGAAGAGTAGTCAGTAAGTTGGCTGACAGCGAGTCCGGGGTGATGGAAGCCGGATAGCCGACCTGATGAAGCGCGCTTTTTAGAATGACAATTGTATAAGTTGAGTGGATAGTAATATCAACAAGAGTGGTACCGCGGGTAGTCTCGTCTCTTACAAATTTATTTGTAGGAGAGGGACTTTTTTTATTGCCCTCAGTTCGCCGCAGCAGAATAACCGCAGTCAGAATTTAATATGTGAGGAGTTTATACCATGGATTACAAACAATTTGTTGCTGATACATTAGCACCAGCATTAACCGACGTCCTTTCAGCAGAAGACATTTACCAAAAGATTGAACGGCCCAAGGATACCAGCAAGGGTGATTATGCCTTCCCAGCATTCACGTTGGCGAAGACTTTTAAGAAGGCCCCGCAGCAGATCGCTGCTGATTTAGTAGAGAAGATCGATACCAGCAAATTTGAAAAGGTTGAAGTTGCCGGCCCATACCTGAACTTCTTCCTGGATAAGGCAGCGTTCAGCGCGCAGATCTTAGGTGATGTTTTAACTCAGGGTGCTGATTATGGTCAAAACCAATCCGGTAATAATGGTAACGTTCCAATCGACATGTCATCACCTAACATTGCCAAGCCAATTTCAATGGGTCATTTGCGTTCAACTGTGATTGGTAACTCAATTGCCGAAATCTTGAAGAAAAACGGCTACAACCCAATCAAGGATAATCACCTGGGCGACTGGGGTACTCAATTCGGTAAGCTGATCACCGCTTACTTGAAGTGGGGCAACGAAGAAGACGTTAAGAAAGACCCAATCACTAACTTGGTTAAGTACTACGTTAAGTTCCATAAAGAAGACGTGGAACACCCCGAATTAGACGACGAAGCCCGTGAATGGTTCAAGAAGCTTGAGAACGGTGACGAACAGGCACATCAACTTTGGTCATGGTTCCGTGACGAATCACTGAAAGCCTTCAAAGCCATCTATGACAAGTTAGGTGTCCAGTTCGATACTTTTAATGGTGAAGCTTTCTACAACGATAAGATGCAGGGCGTTATTGATGAGTTGAAAGATAAGGGCTTACTGGTAGAATCTCAGGGTGCTCAAGTGGTCAATCTTGATAAGTACGACTTGAACCCAGCTTTGATTTTGAAGAGTGACGGTGCTTCTCTTTATATAACTCGTGATATTGCCACTGCCATTTACCGGGAGAACACTTACCACCCAGCCATGAACCTTTACGTGGTTGGTTCCGAACAGATTTATTACTTCAAACAATTAAAGGCCGTTTTGACCGAAATGGGTCTGCCGTCAGCTAAGGATCTGCACCACATTCCGTTTGGTCTGATCACCGTTAACGGTAAGAAGCTGTCCACTCGTTCCGGCCGGATCATTCTGCTGGACGAAGTGCTGGACGATGCCATTGAGATGGCGCAAAAGCAAATCGCTGAAAAGAACCCTGATCTGCCTAACAAGGACAAGGTTGCCAAGCAGGTCGGTGTCGGTGCCATCATCTTTGGCGATTTGAAGAACGAACGGATGAACAGTATTGACTTCAACTTGGAAGAACAGCTGAAGTTTGAAGGGGAAACGGGTCCTTACGTTCAATACGCCCACGCCCGTGCCGAAAGTATTTTGCGGAAGGCCAGCGACGTGACCGTTCCAACTGCCGGTGCCAAGATTTCTGATCCGGAAGCTTGGGAAACGGTAAAGGCGCTCGCAGACTTCCCTGATACTGTGGTTGAAGCACTGAAGGAATTTGAACCATCAGACATTGCCAAGTATGCGATTCGGTTGGCTAAGGCCTTCAACAAGTATTATGCCCACTCTAAGATTCTGGCAGATGACGCTGAGAAACCAGCCCGTTTAGCCTTAGTTAAGAGTGTTTCAACAATTTTGAAGGAATCACTTCGCCTGTTAGGTGTTGAAGCTCCAGATGAAATGTAATTCACTTAAATAGTCATGATGCAGCTGGCGATTATGCCGGCTGCATTTTTGTTTGTAAAGTAGCCTTGATGAATATAACTTATAAGCTTATAATCGTGATTATTATAGTTGGTTAATGTGTTAGTGAAAAAATCAGGGCATGATTAACTACTTATAACATTAAAAAAGTATTAACATTAATTTTAGTGGCGAGAATTTTAAGCAATGGCCTCTTGAATTAATATTAATTGAGCAGGAGATAAATTTGGCAGATTAAGCCAATTTCAAATCTTAACTGACTAATTTATATTCTGAATTATACTCACTTTGAATAGTTATTTAAAATCTAGCTTTCTTTTCGTTTTTCATTTTGTTATAATAATTACGTATTAGTACAGTTAAGGGGGGCTGCATTAGGATGAAAAAAAGTATTCGTCAATCACGGATTGAACAATTGATCAATCAGTATCCGATCGGTACACAAGAAGACCTAATGCGTCATCTAAATGAAATTGGGATTAAGGCGACGCAAGCAACGATTTCTCGTGATATTCGAGAGATGCAGGTTGTCAAAGCCCAAGATGGCCATGGACACTTGCGTTACACGATCTTTAAACCCGGAAATAAATCAGAAGAAGAACACCTGCGAGAAACCATTAACGAAGTGGTGATTGGATTGACACGGATCGAGTTTATGAACGTGATCAAAACGCTGCCTAGTAATGGGAATCTGTTAGCCGCAATTTTAGATGATTTGAAGTTACCTGAAGTTGTGGGAACATTAGCTGGTCATGACACGATTTTAGTGATTAGTCCAAACGCTGAAGTTGCTCAGCAATTGAACGATGAGATTGCGAAAAACATGAACCCAGACATTGTTCACTAACATCTGCGGGGATAAAACACGCCGTTACTGGCGTGTTTTTGTTTTGTTAAATACTGTTAAAACTTGTGGGCACTTTCCAGCTGCCCTTATAAAATATGATAGAATTAACAGTGCAAATCTTTTATTTGTCGAGGAAATTAAATGAATAATAATCGGGGAAATCAATCAAATCAGGGATTCAAAGCGATGATGTCGCCGTATTATCAGCGGTTTAAAAGGTATTTCGGTAAACTTTGGCATCGTTATCAACTGACTCGCTGGATCATCGTGGTGATTTTGGCACTGATCTTCGTGGTCAGTGCGACACTGACCTTTCAGGCCAAAACAGCAAACGTCGGCGATTTGAAGGCCCAGTTGGAAAAAACAACTTATATCTACGATAAAAGCAATCATAGAGCTGGTTCGCTGTACGCCCAAAAGGGGACGTATGTGCCCTTAGGCAAAATTTCGCCTAACGTGCAAAAAGCGGTGATTTCAACTGAAGACCGGAATTTCTATCACGAACACGGTTTTTCAGTAAAGGGAATTGCCCGGGCGTTTTTATTACTGGTCAAGAATAAACTGCTGCATCGTGATTATATCAGTGGCGGTGGGAGTACCTTGACGCAGCAGCTGGTTAAGAATGCTTTTCTGACGCAGCAACAGACCATGACGCGGAAATTAAAGGAAATCTTTCTCGCCATTGAAGTGGAAAACGTCTATTCTAAACAGGATATTTTGTCTATGTATCTCAATAACGCCTACTTTGGCAACGGGGTTTGGGGTGTGCAAGACGCGGCTCATAAGTACTTTGGGACGGATGCTGCCAACCTGACCGTACCGCAATCGGCTGTCTTGGCTGGGATGCTGACGTCGCCAAGCGGCTACAACCCAATTGATCATCCGCAGGCTTCCAAAGCCCGCCGGAACGTGGTCCTTGGACTCATGGCGGAAACCGGTGCGATTACGAAGTCGCAAGCAGCCAGTTACCAGCAAACGCCATTGACCACTCAGGATACGTATCAGTACAAAGATTCTTACCGCTACCCGTACTACTTTGACGCGGTGATCGATGAAGCCATCTCTAAGTACGGTTTAACCGAATCTGATATTATGAATCATGGTTATAAAATTTACACGTACTTGGATCAAAATTATCAGTCCCGCCTGCAGGAAAACTTTAAAAGTGATTATCTGTTCCCGCAAAATTCAATTGATGGGACCAAGGTTCAAGCCGCTTCCGTGGCGGTCAATCCCAATAACGGTGGTGTAATGGCCGTGGTGGGCGGCCGTGGCAAGCACGTTTTCCGGGGCTACAACCGGGCAACGCAAGTCAAACGGCAGCCGGGGTCAACCATCAAACCGTTGGCAGTATACACGCCAGCGCTTGAGAACGGCTACTTCTACGATTCGGAACTGCAAAATAAGAAGACGTCTTATGGCAGCAACCATTACACGCCAAAGAATTACAACAACGTTTATACCGGCAAGATGCCCATGTATGAAGCACTGGCAAACAGTGTGAATGCACCGGCAGTTTGGCTGTTAAATAAGATCGGTGTCAATAAGGGCTACGAATCCGTTAAGCGTTTTGGGCTGCCAGTTACTAAATCTGATAAGAACTTGGCGTTAGCACTGGGTGGCTTGAATAAAGGTGTTTCACCTCAAGAGTTGGCGGGTGCTTACACCGCCTTTGCGAATAACGGCACGCGAACGGATACCCACTATATCCGTAAAATTGTCGACGCTTCTGGTAATGTCATTGTGGACAATCCCAAGGTGTCTACGCATAAAGTCATGTCGCCGAAGGTTGCCAAGCAGATGACCAGTATGATGCTGGGCGTCTTCAACAACGGGACCGGTGCCACGGCCAAGCCGTACGGTTATTCCGTTGCCGGTAAGACTGGGAGTACGGAGGCTGACGATACCGGTGACGGCGACGCCACCCGTGATAAATGGATCGTGGGCTACACGCCAGACGTCGTGTTAACAACCTGGGAAGGCTTCGATAATACCAACAAGAATCATCATTTGGAAAACTTAAGCGGAACGGGTGTGGGCCCGCTGTTTAAGACGGAAATGGAAGAAATTTTGCCATACACGAAACAAACCCAATTCGATACCCAAGACGCGTCAACGTTGGCGAGGGCCTCGAAGTCGGATAACAACTTCTGGGACAGCGTTCAAAAGGGAGCCGGCAGTGTGGGTGACCAAATTGAACAGGGCGCCAATAACGCGGTAGATACCGTTAAGAGTTGGTGGCGGGGTGCGTTTGGAAACTAGAGAGTGTGTAGTAAGGCGTTAAGAGACTGGAGTATAGTGAAGCCCCGCCATAAAGCCCTGAACTTTGGGGCTTTGTGGCGGGGCTTCACTATATGCAAGTCTCTGCCGCACGCAACACGTTTAGTCAATGTAAAATGAAAAGACAGTAGCAGGAAAACCTTCGTGGCAGACCTTCCCCACGCGCAAGTCTCTGCCGCACGCAACACGTTTAGTCAATGTAAAATAAAAAAGACAGAAAGACCCCCGCTGAACTGTCATCGCTTTCTTTCCCCGTCTATCATTTCATGATACAATATGGAAGTATCTAAGACAGGAGGATGCTATTAATGGCAGACATTTTAAAAACCGCTGGTGAGTTACGTGAGGAGTTAGCAAGTTCTGACGAATTCACAGCTTTACAGAATGCTTATAACACTATGAAGGCAGATTCTGAAGCCTATGACTTGTTCAAACAGTTTCAGGGACTGCAACTGAAGTTACAGCAAAAACAAATGCAGGGTCAGCAGCCTGATGAAGACGAAATGAATCAAGCACAGGATCTCGCGGGTAAAGTTCGTGAGAAGGATGCGATTAAAGACTTGATGGAAAAAGAAAAAGACGTCAACCAATTACTGGCTAAATTAAACAACGAAATTACAAAACCAATTCAAAACCTGTACGACAACTAAGACAGGCAGCTGATGAATGGTTAATAGATCAAAACGTCGAAGAATTTTCTTCGGCGTTTTTTAGGAGGTGGTTAGCAGTGAAATTTATTCACGCAGCAGATTTACACTTGGATAGTCCGTTTGAAGGGCTGCAACGACTGCCGAAAGCACTGTGGCAGCAAATTCATGAAGCACCGTTTAACGCCACCAAACAAATGGTAACGGATGCCATCGAACAAAAAGTTGATTTTGTATTATTAGTTGGTGACCTCTTCGACCGTGAAACCCAAAGTGTCCAGGCACAGGTCTTCTTGAACGAACAGCTGCAACGGCTGGTAGACGATGGTATTGGCGTGTTTGTCAGCTTCGGTAATCACGATTACATGACGGCTGAGCAGCATTTAGCCTTACAAGAAGGTGTCAACGTTTTTGGCAGTGACGTGACCACCCAAACGCTGACTACGGCAGATCATACCAGAGTTGCCATCAGCGGTTTCAGTTACGCTGACCGCTGGCTGGAACACGACGTTGTCCCGCAGTTTCCAGAGCGCGGCGACGCTGATTTTCAAATTGGCATGCTGCACGGGGCTGTCAAACAGGGTGAAGCCAACCACTACGCGCCGTTTACAGTTAGTGAACTGGCTAGCACGAACTACGATTACTGGGCATTGGGTCATATACATAAGCCCGGCGTGTTGAGTGAACAGCCGCTGATTGTTTATTCAGGCACCATTCAGGGACGGCATAAGCTGGAATCCGGCAGGCACGGCTACCAGGTAGTCAGTTCACAGGGCAAGCACTTGGAACGGCAATTCGTGCCGGCTGATCAAGTCCGCTGGGCAACATTATCGCTTGCGGTAGACGAAACGACTACTGATGCCAGTTTGATTGAAGCGGTACAAGCAGCATTGACGAACAGTGTGGCCGATACGTTTAAATTAATTGATCTCAGCCTTACCGGAATTGAAAAATTATCCGCTAGTATGCTGAGCCGATTAAACGACGGCACTTGGCTTGAACGCTTAGATCAAACGCAGAAGAAGACTTACCGGCAAACGCGGGCTTGGGTTTATGAAGTCAACGTTTTGCCAACGAATCGGCCAGTGCAGTATGCCAAACTGGACGCGAATTATTGGCAGCGGGCTCAGAAAACGGTGTTTACGCCGGACAATGTGGCGCTGACCGCCGGTAAATTGATGCAGTATCCGTTTATTGCGGATCACTTGCGACAGCCTGAAACAACGGCTAATTTAACTGATCGGGCTAAGAACGAACTGTTAGCTCAATCGCGTTTGGAGGAAGAAAACGATGCAGATCACGACGATTAAAATATACGGGTTCGGTAAATTTCACGATACAACTATCGACCTGTCCAATCGTTTTTCACTCCTTTACGGTGAAAATGAAGCGGGAAAATCCACGCTAGTTGCCTTCATCACCAGTATGCTGTTTGGTTTCGAGACCGCTAAGCACCGTTACGCTATGTATCAGCCCAAGCAAGGATCGCAGTATGGTGGCGAACTGTATTTTACCCATGGTTCGAACGATTACTGGCTCAAACGGGTAGGCGGTACCCACGGCGGTGACGTTACCCTTCGTAATCTAACTACTGACACAGCCTTAACCAAGGATGATCTCATACAGCTGCTGCAGCCTTTAAATAAGGAATTGTTCTACCAAATCTTTTGTTTTGGCGAACGGGAACTGCAGGCGGTCTTTAACCTGAACCGTTTTGATTTGGTCAAACGGATTCAGCGAATCGGTGCTATCGGCAGCGAAAACTGGATCGGGCTGACCCAGGAACTGACGGCTTCAGCTGGTGAATTATATAAACCCCGTGGCCGGGTGCAGCCTTTAGTGCGGTTACTGAAGGAATACGATGAGATGTCTGAGAAGATTGACACCGCCAAAACCCAATTTCAGCAGTATCAAACGTTGCAAAATGACGCGCAAAAAACGGCTAAGAAACTGGCAGCCGTTCAAAAACAGCTGTCTGAGCTAACGGATCGGCTTAATCAGTATCAGCGGCTGATCAAACTTTATCCCCAGTATCAGCAGCTTAAAAACGGTGCACCCAAACAATCGAGGACACCTATCAGTACTGAGGACTGGCAAAGGGCAACGCGGCTTTCGACGGCTGTTAAACAGCTGCAGCAAGATCTCGCCACTCAAGAACAGACCATTAAACAGCAACAGCGAAAGCACGTTGCCAGCGACGCCCAGCAATTTTACACTGCCCATCAGCAGCAGATCGACCAGTTAGCGACCCAAATGTCGGCAATGGAACAGTTGCAGCAGCGACAGCAGCAAAATGATTCCCAGCTGGCGGCAGTTAAACAAGAACTGGCTAAACTCAACCAGCAGTATGGTGCGTCGTTAGCGAATTTAAAGGTGCTGACTGCCGGCGAACAGTCGCAAATTAAAGATTTGTTTGACCAACAGCAGCACTTAAGTATTGAACGCGATTCCCGTGCTGAGCAGCGGCAGGAGCATCAAAAAGCCTTCGAAAAATTGCGTCAGCAAGCCGACAGCGATACGTCCACCGGGATGGACCTTAAGTGGCTGATTGGCGGTGTAGTGGTTGTGTTAGTTGCACTGTTTGGCTTCAGCGGGATTTTACGAACGGTGGGCGGCATCATTGGGATGCTGGTGGCAGGTTACGGCATCTTTAAGCCAATTATTTCTGGCAATCAGCAATCCACCATTGATTCGCAAATGGCACTGCTGTCCTCGCAATTAGATCAGGACCGGCAGCAATTAGCCGCCTTAGACCAGCAGCTGATTGACGCTGATGCACAAGTGACACAGTTTGGCGCCGAACATCAGCTGCAGAATTTTGCGCCGGAACGCTGGCTAGATTTGCAGGCGGACTTGAGCCTCTACCGTGCTGCTAATGCTCAGCAGATTCAGCTGCAGGAACAGCAAGACCAGATCGGACAAAACCTGCGGGCTTACTTAGCGCAGTGGCAGTTTGCCGGTGAAGTGATCAGTCTGGGCGGCAGTCATGATTTTCAGCTCCAGCAGATCAGCCAGTTCCTGTCAAAACGGCGGGATGAAAGCCAGCAGCTGCACTGGGCCAATGAAGCACTGACTGCCAATACACAGCGTCAAACAGCGCTGCAGCAGCAATTAAACACGCAGCAAACTAATTTAACGCAATTACTGGCACGCTATCAGCTCACAACGCTTACCGAATTTGAACAACGTTACCAGCAGGATCAGGCGATGGCTCAGGAAAATCAGCGGCGAGGGGTACTCAACGCGCAATTAACGCCGGCTGACCGTCAAATCCTCGATAATAGTGAATCCCAAGAGTTTTTGGAGCAGACCGAACAGCAGCTTCAAACTCAGCTTGTCGAACAACGGCAGACTCAGGCTGAGCTGTTAAAACAGTCCAGCCAGCAGCAGTATCAGCTGCAGCGTTTAGCGGCCAGTGATAAGTATCAAAACCTACTTCAGCAGCAAGCTGATTTACAAACTGAGATTACTTCTTTAACGGATGATTGGCTCACCAAGCAACTTTTGATCAACTGGATCGACCAAACGCTGATCAACGCATCCCAGGGACGTCAGCCGCAGATTATTAAAGTGGCTGAGCAGTTCTTTCAGCAGCTTACCGGCAACCGTTACCGGCAGATTATTTTCACCGATCAAACCGTTCAAGTTACCCGTGATGATGCATTGACCTTTGACGTTGGCGAATTGTCCAGCGGAACTGCCGAACAGCTATACGTGGCGTTGCGGTTCGCGTTTACCAAGGTGATGGCAGACGTGATCGCCATGCCAATCATTATTGACGATGCCTTCGTAAACTTTGACCGTCAGCGAACGGCCTCAGCGCTGAAGATGCTAAAAGAATTGGCTCAGACCAGTCAGGTCATTTATCTGACCGCGAACCACGATAATTTAGCGCTGGCAGAGGACAATGAAATCTATCATTTGAGTGCTGGAAAGTCGGTATGAAAAACTGTAAAATTAGTTTAAACGAGGGGGATTAACCATGGCAGAAAAACAATTAATGGCTCACGCAGTTGGTGAACAGATGAACCTGATGGCGCTATTGAAGAACGTCAACGTTCGGGTGGCCAAAAACGGTAAACAGTACCTTGACCTGACTTTTGAAGATCAGTCGGGTGAAATTACCGGTAAGTTTTGGGATGCCAGTGCCGCTGATATCGAACGTTTTCAGGCGGGTCGGGTCGTTCGGCTGGCTGGTAAACGGGAAAACTATCAGGGCTCCCCACAGGTTAAAATTGCTTCTTTGAGATTGGCCAATGCGGATGAGCCCAATGATCCTAGCGAGTTTGTGGTTCACGCGCCAATGAAAGCCAGCGAAATGGAAGATGAACTGAACCAGGTGGCTTTTGAAATCACAAATCAGGTTTGGAACCGCATCGTGCGTTATCTGATTGCCAAACACCGGGATGCTTTCTTTACGTATCCGGCTGCTAAACGCAATCACCATGCCTTTGAAGGCGGGTTAGCTTACCATACACTGTCAATTTTACGTTTGGCACATAGTGTGGTGAAGCAGTATTCATCAATCAACGCGCCGCTGCTTTACGCGGGGGCAATTTTACATGACCTGGGCAAAGTGATTGAGCTGTCCGGCCCGGTTTCTACTCAGTACACGGTAGAAGGGAACTTGCTGGGGCATATCAGTATTGTTGACGGTGAAATCGTTTCGGCCTGCAACGAACTTAAATTTGATTTAAACAACGAAAATGTCGTTTTGCTCAGACACATGATTCTAGCTCACCACGGCTTACTGGAGTATGGTTCACCCGTTCGGCCACGGCTGTTAGAAGCAGAAGTGCTGCACCAGCTAGATGAGCTGGATGCTTCCATCATGATGGTGTCTAATGCCGTGGAAAACACGACTCCAGGCGAATTTGGCGAACGGTTATTCGCAATGGACGGCCGCTCATTCTACCGGCCAAATACTTCTTTGAATGACGGTCAGGATGAACAAAAGTAACTAGCAGTACAAAAAAAGGATCGACCATATTGGCCGATCCTTTTTTGTACCTCGTTAAAGATCAATTACTTTGAACTGCTCTTTGATGAACTGCTTGAAGTCAAGTAGTCTGCAAGAACGTTTTGTAATTGACTATCCTTAATTGAAACATTACCCTTCTTGAGGACTTTAGAAACAACGCTCTTCAATGTGGCGCTGTCGTTCATCCGCTTGTCATAAATCTGGTTCTTCAGTTCAGATTCATGCTGCTTGTAAGTTCCCTTGCCAGGGTTGTTATCCATCTTGATGACGTGGTAGCCATAAGAAGTCTTAACGGGTGACTTGGTGTATTGGTTGGTCTTCAGCTTGAAGGCAGCCTTCTTAAAGGTTGAGTCAAGTTGAGTATCGGTGTTGTCGAATGGATCCAACTTACCGCCCTTGTTCTTAGTCGCACTGTCAGTAGAGTACTTCTTAGCTAATGAAGCAAAGCTCTTGCCTTGGTTCAACTGTTTGATAACAGTTTCAGCAGTAGACTTCTTTGATACTAAGATGTGAGAAACTGTCACCTTTGGTTGGTAACCCTTGAATTGTTGCTTGAGTTGCGCGTCGGTAACCTTTGTGTCAGCCTTAACAGCTTCCTTCAAAAGTAAGTTACTCTTGATTTGCTGCTTCAATTGAGAAGCCGTCATACCACTTTGCTGAAGAACAGAGTTGAATGATGAACCGTATTGCTTCTTGTAATCGTTATACTGTTTGGTAACTTCTGAATCCTTAACTTTGCTGCCAAACTGCTTTTCAAGAACCTTGTTCAAAATCATCTGCTGTAAGACTTGCTTACCGCTAGAAGTGTTCTTCAAGCTGCTGTAAAATTGACTTTCAGTAATTTTACCGCCTGAAGTGGTGGCAACAGTTTTGCTACCACACGCTGCAAGAGTCAAACTTAACATGACACCTGCAAGAGCAATGAGCCATTTTTTCATATTCGAAAACACATCCATTTCTTTAGAATAGTTTCATCCCCGCTGGGACATCCTACTTAATATAACATAAACTCAAAATAATTTTCAGATGTAAAGGGAACTTAATAAAAATTGAATACTTCTATTGATTCGACTTAGGCTTTCCTAAATCAGCTACCCGGTCGTCAATCGCATCCATGTGCGGTTGAATTTTGAACTGAAATTGGTCCACCGCGGTTTCAATACCGTCAATTGCCGGCTGGGCCTTTTTCAGTTCGGTCTGCAAATCAGCCAGCCGGGACTTAACCGCCGCAGTCTGTTTGCTGACGTTGGTCAAAGCAGCCTTCCGCGCTTGAACGTGGTCAATGGTTTCCTGCACGAAGGCCACGGGTGACTGCTGCTTTCGGTAAAGGTGAATCGCCAGGGAAGCGCCGGCTGTCAGCAGGGCACTGGTCAAAAATCGTTTCATATCTGCACCTCGAACTAGAATTGCGACTTAATGGAATTTTGAATATCCGTATAAGCCTTTTCGTCGTATTTGCTGGAATTATCCTTAAAGGTCATGCCGAAGTCATCGTGGTCGGTGTAGCGAGGAACCAGGTGAATATGAGAATGAAAGACGGACTGGTAAGCCACCTTACCGTTGTTGATCAAAATGTTTAGGCCCTTAATCTCGGGATTGGAGTCCTTTACCGCTTTAGCAATCTTTGGAATCTTGCTGAAAATGGCGGCTGCTAAATCAGCATCATAGGCGTAAATATCAGGCACGTGAGTCTTAGGAACAACTAACGTGTGACCTGGGGTACCTTGTGAAATGTCCAAAAAGGCTTTCACGTCATCGTCTTCGTAAACGGTGTAACTAGGGACGTCACCTTTAATAATTTTGCAGAAAATACAATCATCATCATAGTTATGAACCATTTTAAATCCTCCTTCAAAAATCATAAAAGTTAGTTTAAGTATACCGCAATATTCCAGAATTCCATACTCCTAGGCGTATGATATAATGAAACCAATTGACCAAAATTACAGAGAAAAGAAGGGATGTTCATGACGCTTCAGGTGACGAAAGTCGTCGGCGGCTATTCGCAGATACCAGTTTTAAAAGAAGTGACATTTGACGTTCAAGATGGCGAGCTTGTGGGCTTAATTGGACTGAATGGGGCTGGTAAATCAACTACTATTAACCATATTATTGGCTTGTTAACGCCCTTTAAGGGTGAAATCAAGATTAACGGCATTACCTTAAATGAAGATAAAAACGCTTATAAAAAACAAATTGCGTACATTCCCGAAACCCCGATTTTATACCAGGAGTTAACCTTAAAGGAACATTTGGAAATGACTATGATGGCTTACAGCTTGGATCACGATAAGGCCTGGGAGAAAGCTAACCACCTGCTGAGTATTTTCCGGTTAGATAATAAGTTAGACTGGTTTCCAGCTAACTTCTCCAAGGGGATGAAGCAAAAGGTGATGATCGTGTGTGCCTTCATTACGAATGCGCCGCTGTTTATCATTGACGAACCTTTCTTAGGCTTGGATCCCTTAGCGGTTCATGATCTGCTGAATCTGATCGACGAACAAAAAGCCAAGGGGGCCAGCGTTTTGATGTCGACTCACGTACTGGACACTGCCGAGAAATACTGTGACCGCTTCGTGTTGCTGCACGATGGAACGGTTAAAACGGAAGGGACACTGCCGGAGTTGCGCCAGGCTTTGCCGGATGCGGGTGAATCCTTAGACGATATCTACATGTCGATGACGAGGGCTGATCAGCATGAATAATTTATATCGACAACGTTTATCCAGTCATTTAAAAGAAATGTTCAAGTACCTGCGGCTAGTATTCAACGACCACTTTGTCTTTGCCTTGCTGATTTTTATTGGCGGCTTGGGGTACGCTTATTCCAACGGTTTGAAAGAACTGCAGCCAAACCTCTGGTGGGCGAAACCGGTGATCGTAATCGTTTTATTACTCGTTTTGCAACTTGGTCGTTTCGCCACGTTGTTTCAGGATGCCGACGTAGTTTTCCTGCTGCCAAAAGAAGCGGAAGTTCGCCAGTATCTCAAGGGTGCCCGTGCGTATAGCGAAAGTTTAGCCGTGGTCTACGAACTGTTTGGCATGTTTATCTTGCTGCCGTTCATTCAAGTGACGGATGCCATGCCCGTTTTTGATCTCGCGTTGATCGCGGTGGCTCAGCTGCTGCTGAAAGATAGTGTGTTCAGTCTGGCAATCATCAGACGGTTTCAGGTCAAGTCAGCTTGGCTGAAAGCCTCTTTCTGGTTTAAATGGGCGGTACCGCTGGTAATTTTACTCACTGGCGTTTACGGCATGCCGATTATTGGCGCCGTATTGGCACTGGTCCTGGCAATTGGTCTGCGAGTGGCCGATCGCCGTTATGACGCGGTGCCCTTTGACTGGTGGCAGGCGATTACGTTGGAAAATAACCGGATGATGGGCGTTTACCGCTTCTTTAACCTGTTTACTAACGTGCCAATGCTTAAAGGGGTTGCTAAGCGGCGCCGTTACTTGGATTGGCTGCTGAACATCGTCAAGGTTACACCCCAAAATACGTACCTCTATCTTTATAGCCGCGGCATCGTCCGCAGCGGTGAATTTAGCGGCCTGTATTCCAGGTTAACGATTCTGGGCATGATCCTGCTGTATTTCGTCCGCGGAACGTGGCTGCCAGTAGCATTAGCTGCGTTATTTCTCTATTTGATCGGTTTCCAGCTGATCCCATTTTATTGGCAGTTTGATGACATCGTCTTCACTCACCTGTATCCGATTGCCGAAAAACAGAGGGTGAACAGTTTCAGACGGCTGATGTTTTCACTGATTGGCATCACGGCAATCCTGTTTTTGATCATGGTTTTCGTGGCCAATCAAAACTGGCAGGTGGCTCTGATTGCTTTAGCCGTTGAACTGGTAGAGGTCATTTTGATGGTGCAATACTATTTGCCACTGCGTTTAAGGAAGAAAAAGTAGCAAAAACCAGTTGACGCAATTGGTTTGATTGCCTAAAATGAACAGTAATCTTAAACGGCGGGCTTGATTCAAGTTCGTCGTTTTATCATGGAAATCGGAGGAACAATATGCGCGTACGTAAGAAACCGTGGGCAGCAAAGTACATCAAGGACCACTCAGATTTGATTGTGACTGATCCCGAAACTCAGCTGGGTCACTGGCAGGAACGTTTTCCCAGTCAGCAGCCGATTCAAGTCGAAATTGGTATTGGTAAGGGTCAGTTCATCATCGAAATGGCCCGGCAAAACCCTGAAATCAACTTTTTAGGGATCGAAATTCAGGAATCGGTGATTGCCACCGCGTTACGTAAATTAGTTGAAAGCGAACTGCCGAACGTGCAGCTGGTGGAAACTGACGGTGCGTTTGTGGATACTTTGTTTGCTGAAGGTGAGATCGACAAGCTTTATTTGAACTTTTCGGATCCGTGGCCAAAGAAGCGGCACGCTAAACGGCGGCTGACATCGCCTAACTTTTTGATTCACTATCAAAAGGTGCTTAAAGACGATGGCCGGATTCAGTTCAAGACGGATAACCGCGGCCTGTTTGAATATTCACTGATGAGCTTTAATAACTTTGGTATGACTTTTGATGAAGTTTGGCTGGATCTGCATAACAGTGAAGGCAACGAGGGTAACGTGCAGACTGAATACGAAGAAAAGTTCAGTGCTAAGGGACCGATTTATAAGTTAGTTGCTCACTTTGAACGCGAAGAAGCGTAAGAAAATATCCCTCCGCAGCCTGAGCTGCAAAAGGGACATGACTTAGTTTGATGATTGATTTTACAGGCGATTCATTTTGAGAATACTGCCCGTTTTAGCGTCCGCAATGAATTCATAGGACACTAGCCGATTGTCTTCCAAACGTGAAAGGCCGCCGCTGTAGACCATGGTGTGAATCGCAAACTGCGCGTGCTTGTGCGGATGCTCATCGATCCAGGCACCCTCGATAGTTGATTCTTTTCGGAATGCCTGCTTAACGCTGTCCAAGATAGCATCGGGTGTCATATACTGGCGGGTAAACACTGATTTGCCCATCAGAAAGCCAAATAAAATACTAAGTAGGGACAGCAGACTTAATTGCTGATAATCTTTTATGTTTAGTTCCATACGCGTTTCCTCCTGCGCTATTTAGTATCATGGTAGCTCAATTTTCGATTTGATACCACATTAATGTACTTTTTCTGAAAACGGGGTATAATCAATTTACTAAATAAAAGTAAGCAGGGAGCGATAACTATGGAAAAATTACCAAAGATGACGAAGGATCAAATGCTTGAAAAAATTAAGGATGGCCGCTACATGCTGTTTTTCTCAGCAACTTGGTGCCCAGACTGTGCTTTCATTAAGCCTTCAATGCCCGCTATTGAAGCCGAATATCCGGATTTCAAGTTCATTAGTGTTGACCGTGATGAAAACATTGATCTGGCGGTTGAATTAAACGTGTTAGGCATTCCTAGTTTTATTGCGTATAATAATGGTGAAGAAATCGGTCGCTTCGTAAACAAAGACCGTAAAACAAAACAGCAAGTAGAAGAATTCATCAACGCACTATAGTTCTTCTGCTTTTGAAAGGATGCTCCATGTTAATTTCTAGTTATAATCAAAAGGCACTTGGCGACGTGATGATCATTTACGTGGCGCCAGACGCCAAAGAACAATCCGTTGTTACTAAGGGTAATTTTACCCGGATCTTTGACCCAGAAACTGATACAACGCTGGGGTATAACGTTGCTCACGTTTCCGATATTTTAGGGCCAATCAACCAGAACGGTCAGGTCTTTTTATCAGAGGAACAAGTTGCAACTTTAAATGAGGCGCTGTCGAAAGCCGGTTTTGAACCGGAGTTAAAGACTGATTTAACGTCGAAATTTATTGTCGGTTACGTTGAATCCGCTGAACCGCACCCTAAGTCGGATCACTTATTAGTGACTAAGACCCGGGTTCAAGACGGCAAGACGCTGCAAATCGTTTCTGGTTCACCTAATATGCAAGCTGACATCAAAGTGGTGGTGGCCGAAGTTGGTGCAATGATGCCGAACGGTGAGATTATTTGGCCTGGTAAATTGCGCGGCGTTGAAAGTGATGGTATGATTTCATCAGGAAGAGAATTAAAGATTCCTGGAGCACCTGATCGGCCGGGTGCGTTGATTTTACCTGATGATTACGAAGTTGGAACGCCATTTGACTTTAACAAGGCACAAACTTTATTCAGTTAGATGAACGACGTAAAAGGAGCCGATGCTCCTTTTTATTTTGCCCTGAGCCGTTAAAATACTTAAACTAACTTGAACATTGAATGGATGACTAGATATGAATCACTATGATGGACCAGCTTTTTACCGGAGGTACCGCCGGCCAGAAAAGTCGGCGGAAGAACCCGCTTCGCCACAATTTAAAGTCCCTGGCAAACAGTTAAAACAGACTGATGATGAACCGGCGATTTTCCGGCGTGATGAGCCGCAGCGCAAGGCGCTTATTGCCCGGGAAGAACGACGCAAGCAGGTCGAAGAACGGCCCGAAACACCGCCGAAACAGGAAAAACCAATTGAAAATAACTGGCAGCCCGCTGCCCCTTTTCGGCTAACCAAGGTTCCCAAGCAGCTGAATCGAATGGTGATTCGGCAGCCAAAAATCAATTACACCGCCATGATTAAGCAGTATTTTCAAAAAAGTGACAGCGATGTGATGTTATTTGATGACGGCACTCAAATGCCGGCCGAATCCTTGGTGACTGAAAAGCCAAAACTGATTTTCACGCCAGACAGCGAATCAGACATTGAAGAACCAAGTACTCCCACGGAGGAGCCACAGTCAGAGCCTGAAAAGCCGGAGCAGGATTCACCGGCTGAGCCAGAAACTGATGATAAGCAGTCTGATAACGAGCAACGCATTGCGGCAATTCAGAAACGTATTGATAACCTCAAGGCTGAACGGGCTGAGACTGAGGATAAAATAGTATCAGCACCAGAAACTGAGGCTGAAAATACTGATTCTAAAGTCTCAATCCCGCAGGCGGATGAACCGCAGCAGGCAGCTACACCAGAAACGGATGCGGCTAAAGAGGCACCGGCTGATAGTGAGCAGGTACCAGCGCAAACTATGACGCCTGAACCTTCAACGGTTGAGTCTGCTGACGAGCCGAAGGATGAACAGCCGACTGTGATCACCAAGGAGCCAGAAACCCCACAGGCGGCTGACGAACAGGCAGAGACTGAGGAGCAGCCGGTCGAGCCAACAGCTAAGCCTGAACCAGAACACGGGCTGGGTCATTCTTTGGGTGATATTCTTGAAGAAGAGAATACCAGTTCACAAATGAATAAGTTGGCGCTGTTCCAAGATAAGCCCGCCGCTAAACCGGTGAGTGAAGTTGTTCAGGATGACCGCGGATATAAATTCCCGGACACGTCATTACTAACACCGCCGGTTAAAATTGACGAAAACGCACTGGATGAATGGATCGAACATCAAGGCGAAGTTTTAGATGAAACCTTGCAGGCCTTCCACGTGGACGCACACGTGGTGGACTGGACGGTTGGACCTACTGTGACGCAGTTCCAGGTTCATTTATCGTTAGGTGTTAAGGTTAATAAAATTACGAATTTAACGGATGATCTGAAGCTGGCATTAGCCGCTAAGGACATTCGAATCGAAGCACCGATTCCTGGTAAGACGACGGTGGGAATTGAAATTCCTAACCCGAAGACCCGGCCAGTCATGCTGTCGGAAGTACTAGGTTCAAAGGCCTTCAAGGATAGTACGTCACCACTGACGGTCGCACTGGGAGTTGACCTGTTTGGCCAGCCAAGGGTAACTGATCTGCGGAAGATGCCTCACGGCCTGATTGCCGGTGCAACCGGTTCGGGTAAGTCAGTCTTCATTAATAGCTTACTGATTTCCTTGCTGTACAAGGCCACGCCAGCACAGTTACGGCTGCTTTTGATCGACCCGAAAGCGGTTGAATTAGCGCCTTACGACGGGCTGCCGCACTTGCTGTCACCAGTGATTTCGGATCCGCAGGCTGCCGCTGCTGCATTAAAGTGGGCGGTCAAGGAAATGGATGACCGTTATGACCGGTTGGCTGCGGCTGGTGTCCGGAACATCGAACAGTACAATGACCGGGCAGAGCTGACGGGTGATTATGCTCAGAAGCTGCCATACATTGTGATCGTTATCGACGAATTGGCCGACTTAATGATGATGGCTTCCAGTGAAGTGCAGGATTACATTGTCCGAATCACGCAAAAGGCGCGGGCAGCGGGGATTCATTTACTGATTGCTACCCAACGGCCAAGTGTAGACATTGTGACTGGTACAATTAAAAACAATATTCCAACCCGGGTGGCCTTCATGGTTTCCTCGCAAGTTGACTCGCGGACGATCATTGACACTTCCGGTGCCGAACGCCTGCTAGGGAAGGGCGATATGCTCTTCCTGGGGAACGGTGCTTCGCAACCAGTCCGGCTGCAAGGAACCTTTGTCGACAAGGAAGTTGATCGCGTAACGGACTTTGTTCGGTCGCAGGGCAAGCCGCATTACGCTTTTGATCCTGACGGCCTGCTGGAAAAGCAGCAGGTTCAGGAAAGCCAAGATGAATTAATGCCAGAAGTCTTAGACTACATTGTTCAGGAAAAGACCGTTTCGACTTCTAAGCTGCAACGAGTCTTCTCAATTGGCTACAACCGGGCCGCTAACCTGATTGATACCCTTGAAAATAAGCAGTATATTTCTGGTCAAAACGGCTCGAAACCCCGGGACGTTTTTCTCACTGAAAAACAGTTAGCTGAGATGCGCGCACCCAGGACCGATTAAAAGGTGAAAGCCACTCATGTTACAGTGCAGAAAATGCACTGTTCAAGAAGTGTTTGCTCTGCTAAAATATTGATATGGACCAATGATGGCTGATTAACCAGCAATAGTCGGCCTAAATTAAATCATTGAAACGATGAAAAGAGGATTTTGATGGACAACACAACCACGTATTATTTTGTTGGAATCAAAGGATCAGGGATGAGCTCACTCGCACTCATTCTTCATGACAAAGGTTATAAGGTAGCGGGATCAGACATTACGCAGTACACGTTTACGCAACGCGGGCTGGAACAGGCTAAGATCCCGGTTTACCCATTTGATGAAGCGAATATTCACGAAGGCTTAACGGTCATTGCTGGGAATTCCTTCACGGATGATCATCCAGAAATCAAAAAGGCTCGGGAAATGGGGTTGCCCGTTTACCGTTACCATGAATTTTTAGGTAAGTTAATTGAAGGGTATACCAGTATTGGGGTCGCCGGTGCGCATGGTAAGACCAGTACCACTGGCTTACTTTCACACGTGTTGTCCGGAATCGCGCCAACCAGTTACCTGATTGGTGACGGTACAGGTAAGGGAACGCCCAACGCGCGCTTCTTCGTTTATGAAGCCGACGAGTACCGCCGTCATTTCTTAGCTACCAAGCCTGACTATGCCATCATGACCAACATCGATTTTGATCACCCTGATTACTACAAGGATATCAACGATGTGTTCGATGCTTTCCAGACGTATGCTAACCAAGTGACTAAGGGTATTTTTGCCTGGGGCGATGATGAAAACTTACGCCGGTTGAAGACTGATGTGCCAATTTACTATTACGGTACCAGTGACCGGGATGACTTCCAGGCCCGTAACATCAAGCGGACAACTAAGGGTTCTCAGTTTGACGTTTACTATCACGATAAGTTCTTGGGTAATTACCACATTCACCTATTTGGTGAACATAACGTTTTGAACAGTTTAGCTGTCATTGCTGTGGCCTACTTTGAAGAAGTCGATTTGGACGCTATTAAAGAAGAACTTTCAAACTTTAAGGGCGTTAAGCGCCGGTTCGCTGAGCGGAAAGTGGCTGATATGACCATCATTGATGATTATGCGCACCATCCATCAGAGATTCGGGCAACCCTAGACGCGACTCGTCAAAAGTATCCTGATAAAAAAGTCATTGCCGTTTTCCAACCACATACTTTTTCCCGTGTGATCGCTTTGATGGATGACTTCGCCAAGGCCTTAAACACTGCTGACGTGGTTTATTTGACCGATATCTTCAGTTCGGCCCGCGAATCAAGCGGTAAAGTTTCCAGTGCAGACCTCGCTAAGAAGATCAATAAGGGTGGAGAAATCCTGAAGCTGGATAACATGTCGCCATTGCTTGACTATCATGATGCCGTTGTGGTCTTTATGGGTGCCGGCGATGTTCAGAAGTACGAACGGGCTTACGAAGAACTGCTGAGCCATTTATCACTGAAAAATAACTAATTATTAATATTTTCTAAAAGGTAACTTATTCACGTCGTAAGTAATCGCTTTTCATTGCTTTTTCCACTAAGGTTGTTAGAATATATTCTTAATGAGGGATATTAAAAAGGAGGAACGAGCAGTAACTGTTTTGTTGTAAAAGGATATCAATCTTTGTAAAGTGGTGCTTCTGTACTATTGCGTATGCTTATATGTCAGATAAAAATGTAACAAGGTTAAGGTCGATAGTTAAATTTTCCGTATTAGCTGATAGCATATAAGTAGTGATTTATATGAATTTCATTAAAATGCGTTTTGGGATAAATCTATCCCGTATAATATGAGGGACACCTCACCTTGGTGATTAAATTCAATAAGGCGGCCCAACTGATGTTACTCACCTATCAAGTCGAAAGATTCAGCACACTTCGATTAAACAAGGCCGAATTAAATTCAAAGTTGGCTGTTATTACTTGACCTGTTTAGTGGAACAGACTAAACTACCAACGCTAGAATTAACAGGTGCCCCCCATCGACATTGACCTTAGCCTAAAAGGATTTACCATTCTAAATGATGGTACTTTGTATCCTAATCAGAATAAAAGCAGTCGGGTAAGGCGCATCAGAAAACGTCTACGACGGATGCAAAGACAAATGTCCCGTCAGTATCATGCACTGAAAGCTAGAAGACAGAAAGAAGGGAAATCTGCTACTGATTTAAATCTAGCTAAAAATCAGCGGAAAGTGCAACGCTTGTATCAACGATTAACTAACATCCAGTCGGATTATTAAAAAAAGATTATCGCTACTGTGGTGAGAACCAAGCCCCAGTGGATAGCCTTAGAAGACTTGAATGTTACAGGTATGATGAAAAATCGGCATTTAGCTAAAGCAGTTAGTTATCAGGGGTTCTATAATTTCAGAATCAAACTAATCACTAAATGCCAGCAATTAGGCATTCCGGTGCACTTAACTGGCCGGTTTGAACCAACTTCTAAGTTATGCCATCAATGTGGCTGTAAAAAAGTTGATTTAAAGCTAAGTGAGCGAACCTATCAATGCCCTAAATGTAGTTATACTGCAGATCGAGATATTAATGCGGCTGTGAATATCAGGGATACTGAAAACTTTGAATTAGCATACTAAAACAGGCTTCAAAGGATGTACCGGTGGCTAGCCGGGAATTAACGCTTGTGGACTATCACATCAACTGTATTAGCAAGTCTCATGCGAGGCAGGATAGGAAGAAGCAAGAACAATCTATAACTTTTTATAAGTTATCAGTAGCAGGAACCTTAATGAACAATTACGATGAACAGCCACGGCGCGTGATCAATGCGGACGTGGGCTTAAACAAATTTCTAACCAAGATGTACGGTTGGATGGCGGTTGCAGTGCTTTTATCAGCATTTGCTGCGTTTTACGTTTCTACTACGCCAGCTTTGATGTCACTATTTACGGGTTCTTATCGGATCGTGCCGCTGATTGTGTGGTTTGTCTTTCCATTCTTAGTTAGTGGGCAGGCGATGAAACGGCCAGCAGTTAGTTTTGTGCTGTTAATGTTTTACGGTTTATTGACCGGTGGGATTATGTCGATGTACGCTTTGGTTTACACCGGTACCACCATGGTCAGTGCCTTCGTATCTAGCGCATCGATCTTCATTGCCATGGCTGTTTACGGTGTCGCCACTAAGCGTGATTTATCACGGGTGGGTGCCCAAGCAACTTCTGCTTTGATTGCATTGATCGTTGCCTTCTTGATTAATATCTGGTTGAAGAGTTCCATGATTGCCTTTGTCTTCTCCATCATTGGAGTAGTGATCTTCACAGCTTTAACGGCTTCGGATAGCCAAAAGATGAAGCGCCTTTACTTACAAAGTGATGGTCGTGCAGCCACGTCCACGGGGCTTGCAATTATTGGTGCGGTGCAGTTATACCTCGATTTCGTTAACCTGTTTATTTTATTACTTCAGGTTTTCGGTGGTATGGGTGACCGCGACTAAGACTCTAAATTAAAAGATGATATTTTGAATCACTAAAAGATGCCTGATTGGCGGTCAAATACGACTGCCGGTCAGGTTTTTTGTTGGCTTGAAATACCGTTAGGGCGGGTTTTGCGTACCCACGTGTCTGAAAGTGAACCATTTTTTTCAAAAAAATTAAAAATTTTAGTAAACTATTTTTCAGTTATGGGGGTTAACAAATCAATTTCCCATGTTATACTTCAAATAGTTCAAAGTTAAATGTAAATTTAATACTAATTAGTACAAGTGAAGAAAAGTAGGGTTCTTCAAACTTGTTTAAATTGTTGAAATGAAAGTGGGGGTTCAGGATGCTAAAAGGTAAAGTTTCATCGGCACCAATTATTTCGGAGAAGCAGCATTTTCGAATGTATAAGACTCATAAGGTCTGGGTTTTTGCTGCCATTACTGGGATTAGTTTCTTATCAATGATGACAGTTGGACCACTGGAGACTCACGCGGATACGTCTAATACAGCTGTAGCAGCCGTACCGGCAACGCCAGCAAGTCAACAAGATTCGACGAATACGTCAAATTCAAATACTGGGACCATGACTCACTCCGAAACAAATGATTCAGCAAATAATACGGCTGCACCAAATACAGTTAATGTGAATGATTTCAATCAAAAAGTTTCGGATTATGCTAAGCAGAAGAACACGTATGAAGCTGCAAAACAGGCGTACGAAACTGCACAGCAGCAAGCAAATAGTGAACAGGTTGCATATCAGCAAAGTGTCAATGATTACAATCAAAAGAAAGCGGATTATCAGACTGAGCAGCAGAATTATCAAAGCGAAGAGACTAGGTATAACCAAGCCAAGCAGCAAGCGGCTAATCAGGCAACAACCGCAGCAACGGATAACCAAGAATTAACGGACGCTGAAAATGCGCTCAATACGACTAATACGCAACTAACAAGTGTCAAGCAAACTTATGATGCCAATTTAGACACTTATAACAAAGCTAAAGATGAATACACTCAAAGTTTAGCTGCCTATACGCAGTTAAATGATCAAATTAAAGCAGCTGAAGCGACTTACAACCAGCAGTTGAATGACTTTAATTCTCAAACGGCTGCGTATAAAGCTGATGCTTCTGCATTTAATCAGGCTCAAGCTGATTATCAAACAAAAGCAAACGCTTTAAAGAGACAAATTCAGTCTTATCAGGATCAACTAGCACAATATCAGCCTTTAGTGGATGCGTATAACCAAGCTAAGACAAAGTATGAAACTACCAAGGCCAACTACGATGCTGGTGTTTCACAACTATCAACGCAGTTTAATGAAGCCGGTTACCAGGATGCTTTGGCTACTTACAATACGCAAAAGAGCAGTTACGAAGCCATTAAGGCGACGTATGACGCTGCCAAGGCGGATTATGATCAGAAATCAGCAGCAGGTGAAGCCACTGATCCTGATTTCGATACGATTGAAGCACAATATCATACTGCGTATCAAGACTACTTAACTGCCCAACAAGCTTATAACCAAGCGGATACGTTACGGCAGCAACAGACTGCAGCCGCTGAAAGACAGAATAATCAGTTTTCAGAATTGCAGAGTGAATACGATGACGCGGAAGCCAAATATCAAATTGCTGATAGTAAATACGAGGCAATCAAGCCTGACTACAACAGCTTACATACGCAAGTTGCCGCCCTTAATCAGAAAGCAAATCAGCTAGATGAACAGCATGATACGCAGCTGGTAGAGCAGCAGGCACAATTAAATCATGAAGCACAGGCGCTTGAAAATCTGCGAACGGCTAGTCAAATTTCTGATGCGCAAATTGATCAGTTGAAATCAAAGTATAATGATCAGATTGAACCAGAGTATCAATTAGCGATGGGAATTTATGCAAATGTTCAACACCAGCATGATGCTTTAACGACTCAGCTTAATGCGTTACAGGATCAATACGCTGCAGCCAAGGCTGACTTTGATCAGGCCACTGCCAATTATCAAGCTGCTGAAAATAAATTGACCAACTTGCAGAACTTTTACAACCAAGTCAAAAGTGATTATGATGCTGCTCATCAATCATATGTTGAAGCCAATGATCAGTTGCAGCATGCCAAAGACGCAGTGTCTGCCTCACAAAAAACTTTGAAGAGTTCTCAAGCGTTGTTTAAGTCTTTGCAGGAAACTTATAATTCGGCTAAAGCAACGTTTGATCAATTAGCGGGCGAATTACCGGCACTGCAAGCGGATTACCAAACGCAACTGGCACAATATCAACAAGAGTTGGCAGCTTATCAAAATTACCAGCAAAAACTGACAGCTTACCAGACTGCTGTGAATAATTTGACAAGTACTGTCACTCCCACGCAACAAGCGGCGGTACAGAAAGTTGCTCAAGCCAACACGGATGGTTCACAAGTTAATGCTGATGTTAATGCATTGAATCAGCTACTTGCGACGCCTGACTGGAATAATGGTACTTGGGTAGGAAACTTAAATACCAAAATGACAAAGTTAGACCAGGATAAAGCAACGCTAGATCGTGAGCAGGGTGACTTGGCCAGTGCCATTAGTGATTATGACCAAGCATTGACGGATTATGCTAATACCAATCATGTTAGCGAACCAGCAGCTCTGAATACACCGGCTACGATGGCTGATTACACCGCAACGGTACAAGCTTTTACAGATGCAATGAATGATTTGCAGACAGCGTCAACTTATAATCAGAATTTAGCTAATGCTCTGGCAGACGCTAAGGCCAAGGCCACTGATTTAAACGATAAAGTTAAAGACATCAATAAACAAATCACTAAAGCAGTAACTGACAGTCAGAATGTGACTAATAACAGCGCTTTAACTGCTGATATTAATCAATTGACGGCTGATCAGACGCCGCTGGACAGTGCCTACACGGCATTTAATACGGCAGTTGCCAGTGTCACTTCAATTGCTAATGGGGCATTTGATACCACTGCGTTAACGAATCAGCAAACTGCCAATACCACAGCATTAAGTGATTTCATAGATCAAGCCAATACTGCTAAGGCTCAGATTACAACCAATAGCGATGCTTTAGCTAAATACCAAGCTGCATTGACAGCTAAACAAGCGGTTGATTCAGCTAATGCAAGCAGTACGAACTCGACAACTACTAACTTAAATCAGTTAACTGATTTATTAAGCAATGGCCAAACTAAAGATAATAATTGGATTAACCAGGTCAACAATTTAATTCAAAATCTCACAGCAAATCCATTAAGTGCGAGTGGGTTAGACACTGCGGTGACAAATTATCAAAATGCTTTAAATGCGCTATCTGCAGCCACTCAAACTGCTAACCAGTCAGCAATTAGCGCCGTTACAGGTGAAAATAATCCAGCACGAACTTTAGCTGGCTATGATCAAGCCGTCAGGCAGTTCAATACGGAATTAACTAACGACTTAACGGCTTTAAAGACTAATTTAGGTAACTATCAAGCCGGGACAACGCTTAATCAAGCTGCAGACGCTTTACAAACTGCTCATGATGATTTTATGACGGCTTATAATAAAGTTAAAACGGATGCTACCGGGGCTAATCAATCAAGTTTAGCCACGGATACGACCGCAATGGATACCGCCTTTAACACTTATAAGACGGACGCCAATAACTATAACTCTCAAGTTACAGCGTATAATGCGACGAACCCAGCTCAACAATTAACGCCCGTGGCGCTTGACGCAACTACTGGCACGCCATCTTATAATAACGTTAAACTTGGCCTAACCGCCATGGCAGCTGAGACAACTGCTAACCAAGCAGCTACTAAGGTCAAAGGTGATACTGATGCAGTCAACTCAGCGATGACTGCTTTAAATACTGAGGTCAATGCTTATAACACTTTGATCGGTGGCACACCTACTGCTGATGCATTAACTGCCGAAACTGCGAAAGTCAAAACTGATCAGCAGAATTTAAAAAATACGATTAGTAGTCTGCTCACTGATAACACGGCTTATACTACGGCCATGACCGCCTATCAAACTGCCAGTGATGCTTATGATCCAGCTAAACCAGAAGTTGCTGCTGGGATTAAAACACCAACTGATGCTACTAAAGCTTGGGGCGCTTATCAAAAAGCAGTCACTGATCTTAAGAATAATTACTCAGCCTATACTGGTGATGGTGATACCGCTTCAATCACCCAGTTAGCGAAGAATAATGCAACAATGGCTAAAAACTTAGCTAACGTCAATGGTGCGTCTAGCTTGACTGGTGTTCAGCAAGCTCTTCAAAAGAAGATTGATCAGATCAATACGGCTGCAACTGAACTCAATCAGGATGCTACGGATTGGGCAGCTTTGATTAAAAAAGCCAAAACAGATGGTCGCTGGTCACTTTTCCTCAATGACTATAATGATGATAATAATCAAAAACAGCCAGGACTAGTTACCGAGTATAACAAGTTGATCACTGCAGCTTACAAGTATATCGATGCCATTAATGGGACAACGACCAAGATAACCCCAAAGGATGAATTCAATAATTATGACAACAAGAATGTTATTTATAAGCTGAATACAGTTGATGGTGTTACTCCTAATAGTGCTGATGAGTCATATCAAAAGGTTTACGATGATTATCAAACGGCTTTAACTGCTTATAATCAAAATGCGTCAGATAGTCAAAAGATCACTGCTACAGGATTGATTGCACCGGATCAAATGACAAATTTCCAAACTGATCTAGAAAAAAATGATGGACTGATCAAACAAGTTGCCACAGCTTTCCAGCAGATTAGTGATATGGCACCAGACCCAGTTTATAATCAAGAAATTAGAAACCGTTTGGACCCTAAGTCAACCAGCTATACGGGAACTACCGATGGCGTAACGCCACCTAATAACTACAACTATTTTCCAACTAGTATGAGTGCTTTTCTAGACCCAGTACCAGAAACTGATCCGACCAAAATGTGGCAGACGACCGTGGCAACTGGAACTAATGATTATCTCACTTCAGAATCGCCTTCGACCCCTAATGGACGGGGTGTTCCTACCAGCGATGCTATTAGTTTTAGTGCACATACTGATTATGCTCCAACTGCTACTGATGCAGCAGGAAATTCATATACTCCTTGGAAAAACCCACATACTGTAGCTGATAAAATATTAAGTCCCGACCTTGGATTTTATGATAACCGGCCGGATCATCAAAGTGATCCTGCTGTCGCTAATGGTCTACCTGAAGTCTTTAAATGGGACGGCAAGGACTATTATCTGGCCGGCCTTGCGTTTATGACGCGTGAAAATGATAAAGGAATTCTCCAGCCCGATGATATTTATCAGGTTGACGGTACTTCAATTAAAAACTTTATGTATTCGGAACAATGGAATTTGCCACCGGATAAAGATGATAATGTCCGTTTTGTCTTCTTCTACTTCCCAGAAATTGATTTTTCAAAGTACTTTGTTGATTTACCGAAGGCCGAAACGCCTAGTTTAAAGACAAATAATGTTACTACAACTATGGATAAGATTGTTGGTGGTAATAAGGTTACTGAACCAATCAATCCCTTAACAACTACCCTTAAAGATTATGATGGACCAGTTGGCCAAAAAGTAACGTCACAATTTGAGAGCCGCTTTAAGGCGCCTAAAGTACCAGAATTGTCAGTGACAACACCTAACCAGCCAAATCAAACAAAGCCGGATTTAAAAGGTGCGTCGTTAACCCCAGTTACTGTGCCAAATGTATCTTATAAGAAGACCAATCACTTAACGGGTGTTGGCCAATTATCACTGAACACGCCGGTTCAGCCAACGAAGCCAACAGAGGTTAAGAACCCAACGCCGCCAACAAAACCATCAGTGCCATCCGTACCGTCGATTTTGCCGGGTGGGCCTAAAGATATTAATTTAGCTGTTACTGGTATAACTGATGTCACTGCACCAGCTAAACCTAATATTCAGACTCCGAATAAGCCAGTTGAACCAACGCGGCCAAATATTTCGATTCAGACACCAACGCCACCAGTAGGACCTGAAAAGCCAGCAAATCAGCCGGAAAAGCCGGGCAAAATTCAACCGCTCAATGGTGATGTGCCACCATTGGCATTGAATTCAGTGACACCACCTGATCCAATGGACAAACCGGATCAGCCAGTGACGCCTTGGACGCCACTGAAGGGTGTCGTTCCGCCAACTGAACCAAACCGGCCGACGACACCAACTACGCCACCGGCGACACCTCCTACTGTGCCGCCGACAACGACAACACCACCAACTCCAATCGTTCCGGGGACGCCTGAGCGTTCGCAGGTTCCGCCTGAACCACAAACTCCAAGGAATCCTGAAGAACCTGGTAATCCTATAGAACCAGGTACACCGGAAGAAGGTCGGGTTGTCGAAGAGGACGCTAAGGCCTCAGTAACACCAGCGCAATTGCAGAAAGCTAATGCCGCAAAGACGGCATCAGTTAAACTGCAAGCCGCTCAAAAGGCTCAGCAAAATGCCGCCACTAAGCACTTGCCACAGACGGGTGAAAAGCCTGAAAATGGTTTAGCAGCTCTTGGCTTGGCACTCTTGAGCAGTCTCGGATTGTTTGGCTTTGGCAAGAAGAAGCGTCAAAACTAGGCTATCTGAAATAGCATCAACCCTCAATTTAAGCAGTATCCAAAATCAGATTAGATTTTGGATACTGCTTTTTTGGCTTTTCTAGGGAAATAAAATATAGGTGATTTTAAACGCAGTTACATTTCAGAAATGTTGGTGTAAGCGCTTGACGCGACCATTGCGATGCTTTAACATCTTCCGTAGTACTTTAGGGTGCTACATGTAAATTCGGTTTATTGGTATGTGCTATAAGTACTTTTAACTTTAATATATTGTTAAGGGCATTAACTTAAGGGAAGGGAGAAGCGAAGGTCAGCGGTTATACAGGTAAGGTTGAATTAAGTATTTTAGGGAGAGAGTAGTTTAATGACAGTTAAAGATAAGATTTTGGGAACGCTGTACGGTCAGGCCATAGGGGACGCTATGGGCATGCCGTCAGAGCTCTGGCCGGTGCAGCAGATTCAGCAGCAATTTAACGGCCGGATTACAACCTTTTTAGACGGACCAGAAAACAATGATATCGCTGTGAATTTCACTAAGGGTGAATATACGGATGATACCAATCAAGCGTTAGCCATTTTAGACTCGCTGATTGAGACTGATTGGCAGCCTAATCAGCAAAACCTGGTTCAGCACATTATGAAATGGGCCGATGAAGTGGGTGCCTGGGAGAACAATATTCTGGGACCCAGCAGCAAAGCGGCGTTGACCGCCATTAAAAAGGGTGAAGATCCGCGCCCGGTAACCGACAAGGCATTGACTAACGGTGCCGGCATGCGGATTGCACCCATCGGCGCGCTGTTTGGCCCGCAGGAATTAAGCGGGTTGATCAAAATGGTTTACGAAGTTACCCGAGTGACGCATTCCAGTGACGTAGCAATGAGCGGGGCTTCTATGGTTGCTGGAGCTGTGACGGCAGCGATGGCAGATTATTCATGGGAAGAAATCATTGATTTTGCGCTAAATTGCAATGATCAGGGTTTCAAGATGGGTGCACCGACCTGGGCAGCTAAGACACATGAGCGGCTGAAATTGGGCATTGAACTAGCGAACCGGTATCCAAGCGACGAAGTTCGTTTTAGTCAGGCTATTTACAACGTAGTCGGCACCGGAACCATGATTTCTGAAAGTATCCCTGCAGCTTTATCGATTGCCTATTATGCTAAAACGGTCCGTAGGTCGGCGTTATTGTGCGCAAATTTAGGCGGTGATACCGACACCATTGGCGCCATGGCAACGGCCATTTGCGGTGCCAAGAACGGTGCTTCATCAATCGACCAATCGTGGATCAATTTGATTGATACTAAGAATCCACAGCATCATTTTGACGAGTACGCTGACCAAATGCTGCAGTTTCGGACAACCCAAAAATAGGATGGTATACCATTATGGACGATAAAATTATTAAAATCCCTGAGGCAGATAAGACACTGACACCAAGCAAGTTATTTTATAACTGGTTTGCAGCCAACATTGGCATTATGGGTTTCGTGTACGGTGCCATGATTGTGAGCTATCATTTATCCTTTTTACAAGCCATTGTTGCTTCGTTAGTCGGTTCGCTATCATTTCTGGTTCCCGGCTGGGTAGCTATGATTGGTCAGCGAGAAGGAATTACCACTTTCAAGTTAAGTCGGGCAGCCTACGGGACGTACGGCAATAAGATTCCAAATGCTATCGCCTGGTTTAACATGGTGGGGTGGCTGTCAGTCAATATCATTACCGGGACGTTACTGTTAGTTTCATTATTCAAAGTGATTCACGTTCAAAAAAATCCGCTGACAACCGCCATCGCTTTGATCATCTTTGGTGGTCTCGTCCTGCTTTCCGGTCTGCTGAAGGAAGCAACATTAGCTAAAATTCAAACGTGGCTGAGCTGGATATTCGGGGTTCTCACCGCGGTTATTCTGGTTATTTTTCTGATGAAAGCCAACTGGCACGAAGCGTTAGACTTGCCAAGCGGCAGCTGGATCACCGGTTTTCTGCCCGCTGTCAGCATTGTGGCGGCTGGTTCCGGAATTTCCTGGTCCATGGCGGCGGCTGACTGGGGTGCCTACGTCAAGCCCAACACGAAACCGGCGGCGACTTTTTGGAACACTGCTATGGGCGGTGCTGTGCCACTGTTCATTTTGATGGCAGGCGGGGTCTTGTTAAGCACCATCGAGCCGCAATTAGCAACAACGGGTAATCCCTTTGATGTTATGTACAGTGCTTTACCAAGCTGGCTTGGGGTGATCTATTTCTTGGTGGCAGCTGGCGGTTTGATCCCGCAATGTATCGTTTCACTGCGCTCAGCGCGGATCAATCTGTCGACCATCGGAATCAATGTGTCACAGCGGACTTCGTTGATTGTGCATGGCTTAATCGTTATCTTAATTCCGGTATACGTGCTGTTTATTTCCGGTAATTTTCTCAGCAACTTCGAAATTTTCCTTAACTTCTTAGGTATTTGCCTAGCCAGCTGGGTTGCTATTTTCCTGTGTGATAGTGTGATGTTTCGGGAAAACGGTTATGATACCAAGCTAGTGGATCCGCAATCCAGCACGCACTATAACTGGGGTGGTATTGTCTCGTGGCTGATTGCTACGATCACCGGTTTTCTCTTTACCAATAATGCGGTTTGGACGGGGCCATTTGCTCACGGCATCTTTGCCAACAACAGTTTAGGCGTGTTTGTTTCAGCTATCTTAGCAATTATCTGTATGTTCATTGTGAAACTGATAAAGGGCGGTCATCATGAGAAGGTGGCGTAATGAATAAAGCCTTGATTCTGGGTGCAGCATACGTCGACGTGATTATCAACGTCCCGCAACTGCCGTTTTCCGGTGGTGACGTCACTGGTGATCTGAAGGATTACATCGTTGGCGGATCAGCCTTTAACGTGTATGGCGCCATGCATGCTGCTCAAGCTGACGCAGATTTTTTTGTTCCAGTGGGCAAGGGACAGTATGCGGATATTGTTCGTGGCGAACTGCAGCGCCGCCAGATTCCTGAACTATTACCGGTGACTGACGCAGACAACGGCTGGGATATTTCCATGGTGGAGCCATCTGGTGAGCGAAGTTTTTTAACGATTCCGGGTATTGATCAGGTTTGGCAGGATAATTGGTTTGATTGTATTGATTTAGCGGATTACCGTTACTTCTATATTAGTGGTTACCAAATTGAGAATGAACAGATTGCTGCTCAGATTCTGGGACGATTAGCTCAACGTCGCCCAGACGCCTATATTCTGTTTGACGCCTCGCCGCGAATGAGTCATTTAACTGCTAAAACGGTGCGGCAGCTCTTACAAAACCACGTGATGATTCACTGCAACGAAGATGAAATCGGTTATTTTGGTAAACCTGGTGTTTCAATGGGTGATATTGCCCACGATATTTTTCAGCAAACGCACAGTCCGGTACTGGTGACGCTGGGAGCGCGAGGAACCTATTATTATGATGGTACTCATTCTGATATCGTTCCTGCTGATCAAGTCAGCGTGGTAAACACCATTGGTGCCGGCGACACGCACTGCGGCGGTCTTCTAGCCGGGTTAGCAAGCGGTAAAGATTTAGTTGATGCAATTCACCTGGCCAATCAATTAGCAGCTCAAGTGGTGGGGCAGGAAAAGAGTAGTTTATGAATTAAAGGCACTGTTTTTACAGTGCTTTTTTGATGGCCTAAAATCGGTGAAGAAATGTGTGAGACAGGTAAACAGCACGTCCTCAACAATTACTGCCAAACTGATTTTTAATTGTTCAATTTGTCTGGTAAACTAGAGGTAATACAAATTGCGGAGGCTCTATCAATGACTGAATCAAAACGATTATTACTTATCGATGGCAACAGTGTGGCCTTTCGGGCTTTCTTCGCGCTGTATACGTCATTGAATAGTTTCACGAACGCGGACGGCTTGCATACCAATGCAATCTTTGGTTTCAACCGGATGCTGGATATTATGTTAGAGGAAGTTAAGCCCACCGAAGCCCTAGTGGCTTTTGATGCCGGTAAAGTGACCTTCCGGACGAAGAAATACGCCGATTATAAGGGTGGCCGTGCGAAGACGCCGCCAGAGCTTTCCGAACAGATGCCGGTGATTCGTGAGCTGTTAAAGGCGCGGGGCATCAAGTCTTATGAACTGAAAAATTACGAGGCTGATGACATCATCGGCACCATGGCCAAGCAGGCTGAAGAAGCCAATTATCAAACCACCATTTTTACCGGAGACCGTGATTTGACTCAGCTGACTTCCGACAAGACCAGCGTTGCCGTGTCGAAAAAAGGGGTCACTGAAGTTGAAACCTTTACTCCCGCACACGTGGAAGAAAAGTTAGGCGTGCGGCCAGATCAGATTATTGAAATTAAGGGGCTGCAGGGCGACACCTCTGATAATTACCCGGGTGTCACCGGAGTCGGTCCCAAGACTGCTGTTTCACTGATTCAGAAGTACGGCACCATTGACGGTGTCTACGAAAACATTGATAAAATTACGGCCAAAAAAATGAAGGAACATTTGATTGAAGACAAGGACTCTGCCTTTCAATCACGGGACCTGGCTACTATTCGGCGAGACGCACCAATTGAAATCAAACTCAGTGACCTGACTTACAAGGGTGACCAGCGTGACGAACTGGTCAAATTCTATCAAGACATGAATTTCCAATCCTTCTTAAATAAGATGAACGCTGATTCCGGTGATGAAGATGTTCTCGGGTTAAAACCAGTGGAGTTTACGGTTTTGACTGCAGATAATCTGAGTGACCTGTCACAGTTTAAGGATCACGTCTCGTTTTATCTGGAAATGCCGGATGCTAACTACCACACGTCAACCTTTGCGGGGTTTGTGATTGGTGAAGGTGACAAGTGGTTTGTTTCCCGTGATGTGGAACTACTGAAGCAAGCGCCATTAAAGGATTTATTATCCAGTGATAAAGCTCAAAAAGACGTTTTTGATTTGAAGCGGACCTACGTTGGGCTGAACCGTTTAGGGATTCATTTAACCAACGTTGATTTTGATTTGCTGTTAGCTTCATACCTATTAGATACTAATGAAAATAGTAATGATCTGGGCCGACTGGCGTTTCAGCATGGCTATCATCAGATTCAGTCTGATGAAGAAGTTTACGGTAAGGGTGCCAAGCGGGCCATCCCAGATGATGACCAAACCTTCTTTGAACATTTGACCCGTAAAGGGATCACCATCGAATCCTTAAAGAAATCACTATTTAAACAGTTAGACGAAAACGAGCAGACGAAGCTGTACCGTGACCTTGAAATACCGATGGCTTATGTATTGGCCCACATGGAAATTGCCGGAATCATGGTGGATACCGATCGTTTAACAGCGATGCAAAGCGAGTTTACAGAAATGCTGGCACAAACTCAGCAGACCATTTTCCAAGAAGCCGGCGAAGAATTCAACATTGGTTCGCCAAAACAGCTGCAGCACATTTTGTTTGAAAAATTGGGGTTAACGCCGATTAAGAAGACCAAGACGGGTTACTCCACTTCAGTTGACGTGCTGGAAAAGTTGGCTGCTGAAGCGCCAATCGTGGAGAATATCCTGAAGTACCGTCAGATTTCGAAAATTCAATCGACGTATGTTGAAGGCCTGCTAAAAGTCGTTCACAGTACGGATCAAAAGGTTCATACCCGTTATCTGCAGACGTTGACGCAAACCGGCCGCTTGTCTTCAGTGGATCCGAACTTACAAAACATTCCCATCCGGACTGAAGAGGGCCGACGGATCAGACAGGCGTTTATTCCCAGTCATAAGGGCTGGCAAATCTTTTCATCTGACTACTCGCAAATTGAACTGCGGGTATTAGCACACATTACCCATGATAAGAACCTGCAGGAAGCCTTTAGAGAGGGCGAAGATATTCATGCTTCGACAGCTCGCCGGATCTTCCGGTTAGGGCCGGATGCCGAGGTTGATCCTAACATGCGGCGTCAGGCCAAAGCGGTGAACTTTGGTATTGTGTACGGCATCAGTGATTTTGGCCTGTCACAAAACATCGGTATCACCCGGAAGCAGGCCCGTCAGTTTATTGACACCTACTTCGAGGAATACCCTGGTGTTAAGCAATACATGACGGACATCGTGGCTTCCGCTAAGGATAAGGGCTACGTTGAAACCATTGCTCATCGTCGGCGTTATTTGCCGGATATTAACGCACGGAACTTTAACCAGCGTTCATTTGCCGAACGAACAGCTATGAATACGCCGATTCAAGGCAGTGCCGCCGATATCATCAAAATTGCGATGATTAAAATGGAAGATGCCATTAAAGACTTGCAGGCCACCATGCTGCTGCAAGTCCACGATGAACTGATCTTTGAGGCGCCTGCTGAAGAGATCCCAACATTGGAAAAATTAGTGCCGAGTGTCATGGATTCAGCCGTTAAACTGGAAATTCCGCTGAAAGTAGAATCCCATTACGGCAACACCTGGTACGAAGCAAAGTAACGATACAAGGAGGCTTCGCGGATGCCTGAATTACCCGAAGTGGAAACGGTGCGGCGCGGGCTGACGCGATTAGTTGGTCACGCGAAGATTACGTCCGTTGATGTTTATTACGAAAAAATGGTCTCACCAGAGGCCGCTCAATTTAAAAAAATGCTTGCCGGCAAAACGATTGAACGCATTGACCGGCGGGGAAAGTATCTTCTATTTAGATTCAACGATGAGCTAACCATGGTGTCGCACTTGCGGATGGAAGGCAAGTACGACGTTCAGCCAGCTGGCAACCCCATCACCAAGCACACGCACGTGGTGTTTCATCTTGACGATAACCGCGATTTAAGGTATACCGATACCCGGAAGTTTGGGCGGATGCACCTGTTAAAGACAGGCGAGGAGACTAAGCTGGTTTCCGGTTTGAAAAAGATGGGGCCGGAACCGACTGCCGAAACGCTCACGGTGGACTACATGAAAACCATTTTCAGCAAGAGTAAGAAGGCGATTAAGCCGTTTTTGCTGGATCAAAGTAACATTGCTGGTCTGGGAAACATCTACGTTGACGAAACGCTGTGGTTGAGCCGGATTCATCCCGAACAGCCCACTAATACGATTCCAGAATTTCAGATTCGTCAGCTCCGTGAAAATATTATTGCCGAAATCAAGCGTGCGATTGACGGGCACGGGACTACCGTTCATTCCTTCTCCACCGCATATGGTGAAGCTGGTGAATTTCAGAACCATTTAAACGTATACGGCCGCAAAGGCGAACCCTGTTTCCGCTGCGATACCCCCATTGAAAAAACGAAGGTGGCACAGCGCGGGACGCATTTCTGTCCTGATTGCCAAGTTTTGCGGAAGAATCCGGGAGAAACTATGGTACTAGGCCTTACTGGCGGCATTGCTACTGGTAAATCAACCGTTAGTGAGCTGTTTAAGGCCTATCAGATTCCGGTGATTGATGCTGACGAGGTTGCCCGTAAAGTGGTTGAACCAGGTACCACGGGGTTAAAACAGATTCAAAGTACCTTTGGCTGGCAGATGATTCAGCCGGATGGTACGTTGGATCGGCACGCTTTGGGGACTTTGGTGTTCAGTCAGCCGGATAAGCTGGCACAGCTGAACGCGATTACCAATCCGCTGATCAAGAAAGCCGTGGTTCGCAAGCTGCAGGGCTACCGGCGGCGGAAAACCCGGCTGGTGGTTTACGATGCACCAACGCTGTTTGAAGCGCACGCGGCATCTGGTGTGAATGAAATCATGGTGATTGACGTGCCGGAAAAGGTGCAGTTAGAGCGCTTGATGGCACGTGACCAGCTCACTAAAAAAGAGGCGCTGGAGCGGATCAACGCGCAGTTATCGTTAGCTGAAAAGGCTAAACGGGCTGATGTGGTGATCGATAATAGTCGTTCAGTTGATAAAACGAAAGCGCAAGTGGTAAGATGGCTGAATGAAGCCGGATTTGGCTCATTAATAACGGATAAAGCTAATCAAGTTAAAAAGTAAACAATTCGCAGAAGGATAAGAGGTGAGACTATGCACTGTCCACACTGTCACCACAATGGGTCACGGGTCGTTGACAGCCGGCCGACGGATGAAGGCCGAGTCATTCGACGACGCCGTGAATGTGAAAATTGCGGTTTTCGGTTCACAACGTTCGAGCGAATCGAAGCAACACCATTATTGGTGATTAAGAAAAATGGTACCCGTGAAGAATTCAACCGTGAAAAAATCTTACGGGGAATCATTCGCTCGGCGGAAAAACGGCCGGTTGGCATGGATGTCATGACCAAACTGGTTGACGAAGTTGAAAACGAAGTTCGTTCGCTGGGTGAAAATGAAGTTTCCAGTCAATTGATTGGTGAATACGTGATGAAGCGGTTGGCGGATATCGATGAGATCTCCTACATTCGTTTTGCCAGTGTTTACCGTCAGTTCAAGGATATGAGTGTCTTCCTAGAAGAACTCAAAGATGTGATGAACAAGGATAAGAAAAAAGGGACTTCATCTGATAAAAAGAAATGAAACGGGGCTTAATCATGGCGGAGTCAATGCAACCACTCATGCCCAAAACAGCTGTTGCGATCGTTGCAACAACTCGGCTGCAAGATGAACGGCGACGGGTATTGGACCTTCTATACCAGCCAATTTTAGGCGTTTCAGCATACAGCCTTGCGACAGTCATGTGGCAACAGGTGTCCTTAACAGCTGACTTAAAGGTTGAAGTGACCCATACTGACCTGTTAGCACTGCTTAACATCAGTATGTCGACACTGGAAGACTCCCGTCAGCGGCTGGAAGGTGCCGGGCTATTACGTACGTTTGAAAATCAGCCAGACCGTTTGCCTGAACTGATTTACGAACTGCAGCAGCCAGTCAGCGGTGAAATGTTTTTCAAGGATGATCTGCTGAGCCTGCTATTACTGGAAGTCGTGGGTGAGCGTCAGTTTGACCGGCTGCGGCAAGTCTTTCTGCCGCGGCGACTTAAACGGGAGAAGTGGCACGAAATTTCCAAGTCATTTCTGGACGTTTTTTCGCTGGACAACCGGCTAATTGCGTCACCGCCAAAACTGATTGAAGCCACTAAAGCGGCTTTTGAACAGGAAACAGATACTGCCCAGCACGAGCAGCCCACGGCACCCGACTTTGATTTTGGCCTGCTGTCGGAACTGCTTAAACGCTCGTACATTGATATGAACGATTTGCGGCAGTACCGCCAGCTGATTATCAACGAACACCTGCTGTACGGCATTGATGAAACTGAAATGGCCCGCTACATAGGTGATGCCACGAACTTAGCCACCAATAAACTGGATGCTGATCAGTTTAAACGGGCAATTGCCACGGCTTATCAGTCGGAAACTCAACCGGTAGTGGCGCGGCAAAAGACGGTTACCGCTGAGAAGAGTAGTGAAAGTCAGGAAGAGGCTGCGCTAATCACTGCGGCTAAGCAGTACGAACCGATGGCATTTCTGGCTCAAATTAGGCAGCAGCAGGGCGGCTACGTGGCCAGTGGCGAACAGCGAATCGTCGAACAAATTGCCAATAAGCAGATTTTTTCTAGTGCGGTGATCAATATTTTAATTTATGAAGTGTTGATTGACCTGGATAATTCGACGATCACGCAACGGTTAACCGATACGATTGCTAACCGTTGGGCGCAAGACGGTGTAAAGACACCAGAAGACGCCTTGGCAAGTATTCGTAAATTCAAGGCTGACCGGGACAAGCCAAAGACTACTCGGCGACGAACTGGCACCAAGAACATTAAGGAAACCTTGCCAGACTGGGCTAAAAACGATTATCAGCCAAGACAGAAAAAAACGTTGTCACAGTCTGACCAAGATCAATTTAACGAGCAACTGAATAAACTTAAAAAACTGCGAGATGGAGGTGATTAGTATGGAAAATATCAGTGAGTCTATGAAACGATACATGGACCAACACCAACTCAATGCTAATTACCAGAAGCTGATGAATACCGTGTATCAAGATGCCGATGTTCAGGCTTTTTTGAAGGAACATGCTGACCAGTTAAACGCTGAGCAGATCGACCGGTCGTCAGCTAAGCTGTACGAGTATGTCAACGAACGTAATAAACTAGCCAAGGGGGAAACGACCTTTGCTCCTGGTTACGAACCGAAATTAGTCTTGAACGATCACTTGGTTGAGGTATCTTATCAGCCAACGGATGAGCAAAAAGAGAAGCTGAAGAAGGCGGCCTTAAAACGGCGGGTAAATGCGATCATGATGCCGAAGCTGATCAAAAATGCCACCTTCGATAATTTCATTAATGACCCGGACCGGGCACAGGCTCTCCAGGCTGCCGTGGCCTTTATTGAAGCCTATTCTAAAGATTCCAAGCACTTCCATCAGGGACTCTACCTATATGGCAGTTTTGGTGTGGGCAAGACTTATTTACTTGGTGCCATTGCCAACCAACTGGCGGACATGGGTGTGAAGACGACCTTGGTTCATTTTCCGAGCTTTGCCGTGGAGATGAAGAACGCCATTGCCAGCAATCAAGTTGCCGGACGATTAGACGACGTTAAGCAGGCACAGATCTTGATGATCGATGATATTGGGGCTGATGCCATGTCAGCTTGGGTTCGCGACGACATTCTCGGAGTTATTTTGGAATACCGGATGCAAAACGAATTGCCGACGTTTTTCTCGTCTAATTTCTCCATGCAACAGCTAGAAACTGAGCACTTGGCAGAGACGCAAAAGGGTGACGTGGAGCCGTTGAAAGCCAAGCGACTGATGGAACGGATCCGCTTCTTAGCTCAGGAAATCGAAATGATCGGTGAAAATCGTCGACAAAAATAGAGTTGACACTTATTTTTTAAAGTGGTTTAATGTGAATTGTAATCAATTTCAAAGAATTTTAAATGTCTGAAAGACAAGACTTAGTTAAACTCTCCAAGAGAGAAGCACCACTTCTGGAAGTGCTTTGTGAGCGATTCTAAGTTACCACTTTCTCGAATGTGTGGTGGATAATACCGCATCGGCTGTCCCGTTATCACTGAATGAAGGTTTGGTTCGCAGTGTGAATCAGATGAATTTCGGGTGGAACCGCGTAGAGACGTCCCGGTATGTACAGTAATGTGCATGCCGGGATTTTTTAGTTTCATGAGTTTGTTGGGTTTCAGCATTTAAAAAATGTAAATACGAGGAGAAGAGTAGAATGGCAGATATTACGATTGAGTTCCCAGACGGTAAAAAGAAACAGTTTGATGCCGAAGCAACGACCAAAGACGTCGCACAATCAATCGCTATTAGTTTAGCTAAAAAGGCTGTTGCCGGTAAGTTAGACGGTAAGCTGATTGATTTAAACGCCCCTTTGAAGCACGACGGTAAGATTGAAATCGTTACAAAGGACAGCGAAGATGGTTTGGCAGTGTTACGTCAATCCGTTGCCTTATTAACTAAGGTTGCTTTGAAAGAAACCTATCCAGCAATCCAGTTTGGTGCCGAAGTCGGCGACAAGGACGGTTTTTACGTTGATACCGATAAGGAAGACGGCCAAGTCAGTGCTGATTCATTACCAGCTATTGCCGATAAGGTTCAGGCTTTCATCAACCAGAAATTGGCGATCAAGCACGTCCGTTTGAGCAAAGCTGATGCCTTGAAGAAGCTTGAAGGGACTTCATACGAAGCTAAACTCGTTGAAGACAGCGACGAAGACGAGTTTCCATTTTACGAAATCGATGGCGTTTCCGTCTTGGCCAGCGGTGTTAGCTTTGCCAACACTGGCGACATCAAGTTCTTCCGTTTGCTCTCAGTTGCCGGTGCTTACTTCGAAGGTAAGTCATCCAACCCGATGCTGCAACGGATCTACGGGACCGCATTCTACAAGCAAGCTGATCTTGATGCTGACTTACAAGCCCGTCAAGAAGCCCGCGAACATGATCACCGTGTAATTGGTAACGATTTGGACTTATTCTTTGTTGATCCTAAAGTCGGTGCCGGTTTACCATACTGGATGCCAAACGGTGCTACCATTCGTCGGACTATCGAACGCTACATTATCGATAAAGAAGTTGCCGATGGTTACAAGCACGTTTACACCCCAGTGTTAGCTAACCTGGACCTTTACAAGACTTCTGGTCACTGGGCTCACTACCGTGAAGATATGTTCCCACCAATGGACATGGGTGATGGTGAAATGCTTGAATTACGGCCAATGAACTGCCCAAGCCACATTCAAATTTACAACCACCACATTCGTTCATACCGTGAATTGCCATTACGGATCGCTGAACTGGGTATGATGCACCGTTACGAAAAATCGGGTGCCTTATCAGGGTTACAACGGGTTCGTGAAATGACCTTGAACGATGGCCACACCTTCGTTGCCCTGGATCAAGTTCAAGACGAATTCAAGAAGATTTTGACTTTGATCATGGACGTTTACAAGGACTTCAACATTAACGACTACAGCTTCCGTCTTTCATACCGTGATCCTGAGAACACTGAAAAGTACTTCGATGATGACGAAATGTGGAACCGCAGCCAGACCATGCTGAAGGGTGCCATGGATGACCTTGGCCTTGACTACTACGAGGCTGAAGGGGAAGCTGCCTTCTACGGTCCTAAGCTGGATATTCAAACTAAGACTGCTTTAGGTAACGACGAAACCATGTCAACCATTCAATTGGACTTCATGCTGCCAGAACGCTTCGACTTGAAGTACGTTGGTGCCGATGGTGAAGATCACCGTCCAGTTATGATTCACCGTGGGATCGTGGGTACTATGGAACGGTTCATTGCTTACCTGACTGAAATCTACAAGGGTGCCTTTCCAACTTGGTTAGCACCTAAGCAAGTTAAAATCATCCCAGTTAGCGATGACAAGCACGGCAAGTACGCTGAAAGCCTGTGCAAGCGTTTGATGGCTGCCAATGTTCGTGCCGAAGTTGACCACCGTGGCGAAAAGATGAACTATTTGATCCGCGATGCTCAAACTCACAAGATTCCATACACCTTGGTTGTTGGTGATCAAGAAGTTGCTGATAACGCCGTTAGTGTTCGTAAGTACGGTGAACAGAACAGTGAATCCATGAGTGCCGATGATTTCGAAGCTGAAATCTTAAAGGATATTGCTAATTACAGCAATAACTAATTTGTAAAACCGGCTTGACACACGAATTAAATAGGCTATACTTATTATTCGTGAGCTTAAAGCCAAGTGATTTGACTAATATAGCATGTCATGGTATATTGGTTAAGTTGAATAAATGTAAGTAGAAGCACCCGCTTCTCGCCTCGTGGTTAACACTGCCTGGCTGATACGTAAATAAACTGAACCTGGGAATGGTTCGGGTATTTAACGGGTGCGCATTGCGTGCCCGTTATTTATTTGGGTAAGACTTACACGTTTCATTGTTTTCAAAATCACTCGGAGGTGAATGACCATAGCAAACGATATGATGGTTAACGAAGGAATCCGCGCTCGCGAAGTACGGTTGATCGGTAATAATGGCGAACAACTGGGCATCAAGAGTAAGCGGGATGCGCTTCAACTGGCTGAAGATGCAGACTTGGATCTTGTTTTAGTGGCAGCGAAAGCAAAGCCACCGGTTGCCCGGATCATGGATTACGGGAAGTACCGTTTCGAGATGCAAAAGAAGCAGCGTGAAGCTCGTAAGAAGCAAAAAGTCGTTAGCGTTAAGGAAGTTCGCTTAAGTCCATCAATTGATACGAACGATTTCAATACTAAGCTGAAGAACGCTAAGAAGTTCTTGGGCAAGGGTGAAAAAGTTCGTGTTTCAATTCGATTTAAGGGTCGGGCAATTACCCATAAGGATATTGGTCGTCAAGTCTTGAACCGGATGGCTGAAGAAACAAGCGATGTTGCAACCGTTGAACAGCGTCCTAAGATGGACGGACGGAGCATGTTTCTGATGCTTGCACCAAAAAAAGAAGACTAGTTGTTTAGTATTTGAGGAGGATTTTCGATTATGCCAAAGATGAAGACAAACCGCGCCAGTGCCAAGCGTTTTAAAGTAACTGCTAAGGGCGGCATTAAGAGTGCGAATGCTTACACGAGTCACCGTTTCCACGGTAAGACCAAGAAGCAACGTCGTCAATTACGTGGGACTTCAATGATGAAATCTAACACGATTAAGAAAACTTATCGTCAATTACTGCAAAAGTAATTCGAAAAGTCGTTTCATGAATTTAATCGTTTAAAAACGATGATAACCGTAAGTATTAGGAGGAAATTAATATGCCACGAGTAAAAGGTGGAACAGTTACACGCGCACGTCACAAAAAGATTCTTAAATTAGCTAAGGGCTACCGTGGTTCAAAGCACCGTTTGTTTAAGGTTGCTAAGGATCAAGTAATGAAGGGTCGCCAATACGCTTACCGTGACCGGAAGGCCAACAAGCGTAACTTCCGTCGTCTTTGGATCGCTCGGATCAACGCTGCAGCCCGTATGAACGGTTTAAGCTACAGCAAGATGATGTTTGGTTTGAAGCAAGCCAACGTCGAAGTTAACCGTAAGATGCTAGCTGACTTAGCTGTTAACGATGCTGATGCTTTCAAGGCATTAGCTGACGAAGCAAAAAAGGCATTATAATTTAAACCTAAACGAGGCTGGATGAAGACTTCCAACCTCGTTTTTATTTTATTCGAAGAGATGCGCTATAATCGTAGTAATATCGGCAAAAATCTCGTATAATAAACTCTCAGTACAGGATAAAGGAGCTCGTAATGTTAGCACGATTTACACCAACTTGGATGATCAACGCGACCTATGACATCAACCCTAAGCAGTTAAAGCAGCTAGGGATCAAAGTCGTTTTGACGGACCTGGATAACACCCTGATTGCATGGAACAATCCTTATGGAACCGAAGAGCTCCGGGACTGGATGACATCACTGAAACGTGAGAACATTCAGTTGGTGGTTGTGTCAAACAATTCCCATCGTCGGGTCAAAAAAGCGGTGGCTGCCTTACAGCTTCCCTTTATTTCACGCGCGCTAAAACCATTTTCGGGTGGTATTCGGCGGGCGATGCGTCAATATCGGGTTTCTGAAAATGAAGTTGTGATGGTTGGCGATCAATTGCTAACGGATGTTGCCGCAGCAAACTTTAGTAAGATTCGTAGTATTTTGGTCAGACCCATTATTGAAAGCGACGCGTGGAACACTCGGATCAATCGGTTCTTCGAGCGATTTGTGATGCACGCAATGCTTAGAAAGCACCCAGAACTCAAGTTTCGAAAGGACTTAATTAATGAGCGAAACAAATAAAGATGAAGTATTAGTTGATGGCGAGACCGTTTATTGCATCGGTTGCGGCGCCCAGATTCAGACCACTGACAAAGATCGCCCCGGTTATACGCCAAAGTCCGCGTTAGATAAGGGCTTGGAGACCGGTGAACTGTACTGCCAACGCTGTTTTAGATTACGGCACTACAACGAAATCGTTCCCGTTGGGTTAACCGACGACGATTTTCTGCGGTTATTGACCCAAATTCGTGATGCCAACGCGCTGATCGTTTACGTGGTCGATATTTTCGACTTTAACGGCTCAATTATTCCTGGTTTACACCGGTTCGTTGGAGATAATCCCGTGATGCTGGTGGGGAACAAGGAAGATCTGCTGCCAAGTTCACTGCGCCGTTCGAAGTTGCGCGACTGGTTACGGCAACGGGCTAACGAACAGGGTATTCGGCCAATCGACGTTTCCTTATTATCGGCTAAGACTAATCAATCCGTTGACCAGTTCTTAGATAAGGTTGAAAAACACCGTGGTAACCGCGATGTCTACATCGTTGGCGTTACCAACGTCGGTAAATCAACGTTAATCAATCAAATTATCCGTCGCAGTACCGGAGCTAAGGACGTGATCACGACGTCCCGGTTCCCAGGGACCACGCTGGATAAGATTGAGATTCCGCTGGATGGCGATCATGTTTTGGTGGACACTCCAGGGATCATTCATCCGTCACAAATGGCGCATTACCTATCAGGTAAAGAACTTAAGATCGTGACGCCGCAAAAGCAGATTAAGCCAAAGGTCTATCAGTTAAACGATCAGCAAACGATTTTCCTAGCGGGTGTTGCCCGGTTCGATTACGTTTCGGGACCCAAGCACGGCTTTACGGTCTACGTTGAGAATAATTTGCCGCTGCACCGTACCAAACTGGAAAACGCCGATAACTTTTACGGTAAGCACGTTGGTGATTTACTGACGCCACCGGAAAGTCCGGATAATGACCTGCCACCGCTGACCAGACACGAGTTTAAAATCACCGAAAAAAGTGACCTGGTGTTTGAAGGTTTAGGCTGGATCACCGTTCCTGCAGGGGTAGTCGTTGCCGGCTATGCACCTGAAGGCGTTGGTGTTGTCGTTCGGCGAGCAATGATATAAGGAGAAATTAATTTGAATTTAAAAGGTAAGCAAAAACGGTTTTTACGTGCCCAAGCACACCATTTAAACCCGATCTTTTCGGTCGGCAAAAACGGACTTAACCAAACTTGGTTAGCCCAATTGGACGGTGCTCTTCAAAAGCGTGAACTCATTAAAATCAATCTTCAGCAGAGTGCTGACGAAACGGTTGAAGAAGTTCAAGCCTACATTGAAGACAACACGCCAATTCAGGTTGTCCAAACCATTGGTCGGGTACTGGTTTTATTTCAGCCAGCATCTGAGGAAAAATATCAGGATCTTTCATTACAAGTAAAAAAATTAGCATAATCATTTTGAAGTAAGGGGAAATCACGATGGTTAAGGTAGTTGAACAGACGAAGACAAAGGTTGTTGAACAGCTGGCAGCCACTATCAAGAAAAAAAGAATCGGTATTCTCGGTGGAACGTTCAATCCACCTCACATCGGGCATTTAATTATGGCCGACCAAGTCATGACACAGTTAGGGCTTGACCGGGTCTTATTCATGCCGGATGCCAATCCGCCTCACGTTGACCGGAAGGTAGCGATTGATGCTTCCGACCGGGTCAAAATGGTATCGGCCAGTATTGCGGATAACCCTAATTTTGGGATTGAATTGGCTGAAATTCAGCGGGGCGGCGTCAGTTACACCTATGACACGATGCTGGAGTTGAAACGCAAGCACCCTGAAAATGAATACTACTTTATTATTGGCGGTGACATGGTCGATTACCTGCCCAAATGGCACCGAATTGATGATTTAGTCAAGCTGGTACAATTCGTTGGTATTCGTCGTGAAAACTATCCGGTAACCTCCAAATACCCAGTACTCTGGGTGGATATTCCTTTAATTGATATTAGTTCCACGATGATTCGCAGCCGGGTCAGGCAGGGACAATCTATCAGATACTTTGTGAAGGATCCGGTAGCAAAGTACATTAAGGAGCGACAGCTATATCATGAGTGAAATAGTAACGTATACGGGCCGGTATACCGCTGACAGCCGTGATCAATTACTGACTAAGATTTCCAAACAATTGAAGCCAGGGCGATTTGCTCACGTTCAGAGGGTGGAACAAACGGCAATTAAGTTAGCTAAGGAATACGGTGTTGAGGTCGAAAAAGCTTCAATTGCCGGTTTAGTCCACGATTACGCTAAACAGCGTCCTGATGAGGACTTTATAGCAGCCATTCACCACTATCAGCTAGATCCTGATTTAGTGAACTGGAATAACGCTATTTGGCATGGACTAGTTGGTGCGGAGCTGATTAAGGCCGAGCTGGGAATTGGTGACGAAGACATCCTGGATGCCGTGCGTTATCATACCACTGGGAACCGCTATATGACAAAATTGGCACAGATTATTTACATGGCAGATTACATTGAACCTGCCCGGGACTTTGACGGGGTCGAAAAAGCACGTTTGCTGACCTCGCAAAGTCTTGAACTGGCAGTTGCTTATCAAACGAAGCATACGCTGCTGTATCTACTGGAAAATAATCAGCGGATCTACCCGAAAACAATTGATACTTACAACGCTTGGGTTCCCCAAAGCGGATTGAAAGATTAACGGAGGAATTTAATGAATAGTAAAGATATTTTAGAAGTTGTTGTTAAAGCCGCTTCAGATAAGCGCGCCGAAGATATCGTTGCCTTAGACATGCAAAATGTCAGCCTGATCACAGACTACTTCATGATTACGGATGCGACTTCCGGCCGGCAGGTACAAGCCATTACTGATAACGTTCAGGAGGCTTGTGAAAAGGCTGATATTCCGGTTAAACGGATTGAAGGCCGCGACGCAGCTCGCTGGGTATTGATCGACCTTGGCGACGTCATGGTTCACGTTTTCCAAAAGGACGAACGTGCACACTATAATTTGGAAAAATTGTGGTCAGAAGCACCGCTAGTTAACGTTGATGACTGGGTCGAAGCATGATTTATCAGACTTTTGCCAAATTATACGATGAGCTGTTCGACAGCGAATTGTATCTTGAATGGCGTTCGTTTGTTGAACAGCAAGTAACTGACAAACAGCAGCCACTGCTGGAACTCGCCTGCGGTGCGGGGCGTTTAGCAGTACTGTTAGCGCAGGACGGTTATAATGTGACTGGTTTTGACTTGTCGGATGAAATGCTGAGTCTAGCTGACCAGCACGCCAGAGAAGCTGAGGTTACGCTGCCTCTGATTGAAGGTAACATGCTTGATCTCAGTGATCTGGAAACGTATCAGACGGTCACCTGTTTTGCTGACTCACTGTGTTATTTACCTGACGAAACGTCACTGCTGACAACATTTGAACAAGTTGCACGTCATCTAAACGATGATGGGCAATTTTTGTTTGACGTCATTTCGCCATACCAAACGGATACGGTTTATCCTGGCTATATGTATAATTACCGGGACACTGACCGGGCTTTCATGTGGTCCAGTGAAGCGGGTGAGGAACCCCATTCAGTTGACCATGATTTGACGTTTTTTACCTATAATGAAGGTAAGAATGCTTACGATGAAGTTGCTGAACTGCACCATGAGCGAACTTACGAACTAGCAACTTATCAACGTTTATTAAAGTCAGCTGGGTTTAAGCAGGTCAGGGTCAGTGCTGATTTTGGTAAGACCAGCGTCAAGCCGGATACGACTCGCTGGTTCTTCGTTTGTTCTAAATAGCTGATTGCAGGAGGTGACCATCATCGCAAATGTTTTGGGAATTGTAGCGGAATACAATCCGTTCCATAATGGTCACGCCTATCAGCTGCGGCAGGCTAAGCAGCAAACCCATGCGGATGTGACCGTCGTGGCGATGAGCGGTAACTGGGTTCAGCGGGGAGAGCCGGCACTGCTAGACAAGTGGCAGCGGACTAAGTTAGCCCTTTCAGGCGGCGCTGACTTGGTAGTTGAACTACCGTTTCAGTTTGCCGTGCAGCCGGCGCATTTATTTGCGCAGGGTGCCGTTCAGCTGCTGTCCGAACTAGGCTGTACCAGTCTGGCCTTTGGCGCTGAACATCCTGACTTAGATTTTGATACTTTAGTGGCTAACCAGCCCACCAATGCCAGCAGTCATTTTAAACGGTTTGACGAAACTTACCCAACGTTGTTTAACGACTATCTGCAGAAACAGACGGGGATGGATCTGCGTGCTTCCAACGATATTTTAGGCTTTAGTTATGTAGCTGCCAATCACCAACTAGCGCACCCAATGAAAATGCTGCCGATTCAGCGGCGAGGCAGTTCCCATCAGGATACCCAAGTGGGCACTAAAGCAACGGTTGCCAGCGGGGCAGCAATCCGTAACGCGGTGCAGGAAGGTAACTGGGCAGCGGTTGATCAGCTGGTCCCTAAGGATACAGCCACTGCATTGCGTGAAGATCAGCGAACAACTTGGGCAGATTATTGGCCATATTTGAGATTTCAGTTGCTCTCAACCGCGATTGATAACCTTCATGAAATTTACCAAATGAGTGAGGGGATTGAGTATCGTTTAAAGCAGGCGGCATTAACGAGTGTCAGTTTTGATGATTTTTTGCGCAGTGCAAAAACTAAACGGTTCACCTATGCCCGGCTGCAACGGCTTTGTGTGTATGTTCTGCTGCAGATCGATCAGGTAGAACTGCCAACATCGCTCAGATACGCGCGTGTTCTGGGTTTTAATCGCCGTGGGCAGGAACACTTGAACCAAGTTAAAAAAGCAACTGAGCTGCCTTTAATTGCCCGTGTAACGGATGATTGGATCAATGGACCGTACCGGCTGGATTATCAAGCCGGCTTAATGCGCCAAATGTTGAGCGGGGCTGATCAAGACCGGCTACAGCACCCGGTAATTGTCTAATTCACCTGTTCGTTTGAATAAGTTCGACTTTTAAATATGACTTTGAAGTTGTTTTTAACGTGTCATGTAAATTCCCTTGACATCGTCACAGCCCATAGTTATAATAATAAAGTTGCGTTAGGAGGATACTGAATTGAAGCTGTCGTTATCCGAGTTACAAAAAGAGTACCGGCATGAACCACTCAAATTCGATGAGGCCCTGGATTTAAAAGCAGATCTGATGGAACGTTATCCGGATGAGGTGCTTGACGTAACCCCAGTTCACATCAATGGAATGGTAAGTGTTGAAGGTAGTGGCGACGTGCTGTTTTACGCACACGTAAAAGCTACACTGACAGTACCATCGACGCGTTCATTGACGCCAGTAGAATTACCAACGGCCTTTGACGTTACCGAGTTTTACGTTGCTTCTCAAGCAGCATTAGCTCGGTACGAAAAGACAGACGTGGTCCTGGTTGTTGAAGATGACGTGATTGATGTTGATAAAGCGATTGCTGACAATCTGCTGTTGCAGATTCCGATGCAAGTACTGACGAAAGCAGAACAGTCAGCCGATAAGTTACCTGAAGGTCAAGACTGGGAGGTAACCATTGAAGGTGACCCAGATGCCGAAGAATCAGATTCTAAAACTGTTGATCCACGTCTTGCTAAGTTGAAAAACTTCTTTGATGATTCGTCAAAAGGCGATGAAAAGTAAGACTTTAAAAATCTTTCACTAGTGGATAATTTTAAATTTAAGGAGGTGTTTCCATTGGCTGTACCAGCACGTAAAACTTCTAAGACGAAGAAACGTATGCGTCGAGGAAACATTAAGTTGCAAGTACCTAATTTGAGTGCTTGCCCAAACTGTGGTGAATTACGTAAATCACACGTTGTTTGCCCTAACTGCGGCTTCTATGATGGTCGTCAGGTTGTTAAGACTAACAACTAATTAACTAAAAAAGAAACATCCACGAGAACCGCGGTCTCTGGATGCTTCTTTTTTTTTAATGTCTGAATAGGGGGCTAAGCTGCACCGTAGCGCGCTTTATGCTATTGGCTAGTAGAACACCAGAATAGTAGCGATAGAGTGCCTGAAAAGCAATTATAGCGACCTATTTACTTGAATTCGTAATTGATGTGTTTTAAAGCTAACAAAAAAGAACCAGAGATGATCAACATCCCCAGTTCTTTTTGTTATTTATAGTTGAAAGCGGAAGAGATTATTCCTTAGTAAAATCAACAACCATACGGCCAGTGATCTTACCAGCTTTCATTTCGTCAATAATGTCATTGACTTCACTTAAACGACGGGTCTGAACGATTGGGTGTACCAAACCTTCGGCACCGAATTGGAAAGTTTCAGCTAAGTCTTGACGAGTACCAACAAGTGAACCAGCCACTTGGATACCATCAAGAACAGTCTTAGCAATGTTCAGCTTCATATCACCTTGTGGTAAGGCAACGGCAACTAAACGGCCATCTGGACGAAGGGCATTAACTGATTGGGTAAATGCAGCATCGTTAACGGCAGTAACTTGGGCGTTGTTAACACCACCGACTTGTTTTTGAATTTCTTCAGCGACGTTTTGAGTCTTACGGTTGATTAAGATATCAGCGCCCATTTCCTTGGCAGCCTTTAACTTGTCAGGGTTACCATCAACGGCAACAACGTGTGCACCGAAGACGTGCTTAGCGTATTGGATAGCCAAGTTACCTAAACCACCGGCACCAACAACTTCAACCCATTGGCCAGGCTTAGTTTCACCGACTTTGAGAGCCTTGTACATAGTAACACCGGCACAGGTTAAACTAGTTGCTTCAACGGGATCCAAACCTTCTGGAACTTTAACGGCGTAGTCAGCATCAACGATAACTTGTTGTGCCATAGCACCGTCAACAGTGAAGCCAGAGTTCTTAACGTTGCGGCAAAGTGTTTCGCGGCCAGTCAAGCAATATTCACAGTGGCCACAGCCTTTGTAGAACCAAGCGATAGATACGCGATCGCCAACTTTTAAGTTGGTGACACCCTTACCGAGCTTAGAAACGATTCCGACACCTTCATGACCAATGATACGACCAGGAACTTTACCAAAATCACCAGCAGCAACGTGAAGGTCGGTGTGGCATAGGCCACAGTATTCAACGTCAACTAAAGCTTCGCCATAGTTCAAATCACGAAGTTTAACATCCTTAATATCAACATACCCATCAACTGGGTCGCGTACAACAGCAGCTTTCATTATACAATAACCTCTTTCGTTTATGATTTCACAATGTTATTTAAACACACAGGTTAAAAAAATTCAAGTGACCTTTTGAGCAATCAGGGAATATTTTCAAAACTTTTTATTTTAAGAAAGCGGTTGCTAACCGCGGTTAAGCTGATTTTCGTTTGTTTTTTCGTTTTTTAAAAAGAAAAAAGTTTTTTCACTAGAGAAAAATTACTGAAAATATTCTTCATTCAATTGAGATTAATTCGCCAAATTTTAATTTATATAGTAAGATGGAAAAGTAATTTGATTGACAGTATGGTACACTATTAGCGGTGTATCAGAAGTTTTTCTGAGCGAAAACAAGAATATTATAAATAAGAGGAGTTCGTTAAAAATGAGTCGAATTTTAATTATTGAAGATGAAAAGAACTTAGCTCGCTTTGTTGAGCTGGAATTAAAGCATGAAGGTTACGATACTGAAGTGCAATTTAATGGCCGTACCGGCTTGGATGCTGCCTTAGCGGAAGATTTTGACGTTATACTCCTTGATTTAATGCTGCCTGAACTTAACGGGATCGATGTTGCTCGCCGGATTCGTGAGGTAAAGAGTACGCCAATCATCATGATGACAGCCCGCGATTCTGTCATCGATCGGGTTTCCGGCTTTGATCACGGCGCTGACGATTACATCGTCAAGCCGTTTGCAATCGAAGAATTATTGGCTCGTGTTCGGGCACTGCTTCGTCGAATTCACATCGAAAGTGAACAAAAAGATTTTAAGCAAACCACGGTTACTTATAAAGATTTGACGATTGAAAAGGAAAACCGTGTCGTTCGTCGCGGCGACGAAGTTATCAACTTAACCAAGCGTGAATATGAGTTGCTTTTGACCCTGATGGAAAACGTTAACGTGGTATTAGCTCGTGATGTTTTGTTAAATAAAGTTTGGGGTTATGAATCAGAAGTTGAAACCAACGTGGTTGACGTTTACGTACGTTACTTACGAAACAAAATCGATCGGCCGGGTGAAAAGAGCTACATTCAAACGGTTCGTGGTACTGGGTACGTGATGCGTTCATGAGCGAAACCGAAAATATTGATGAAACAAACTTAAAAAAGCGACATCGGTTATCGATGAAGTGGAAGTGGGCGCTGGGTAGTGCAACCGGCGTCTTTCTTATCTTTGTGGTTTTTTCGGTGCTGATGTTTCAGGGCCTGTCAGGAGTACTGCTTCAACAGGAGCGTACCCACGTTAGCAGTACTATGGATACCGTCATTAGCCGGGTGGATAATTTGCAGGGTCACTTTACGGCAGCTACCGTGGCTACCGCTTTGCAACCTAACTTAAATCAGCCCAGCGGATCGACATCGGGCGGTTCCAACATTTATCAGAACTCGGTCATTACGGATTTGTCCCGTGATAGTACTGGGGTATCTGTTTTTAACGCCCAGAAAAAAGAAATTTTTAATTCCCGAAATACTCATGTGAACAGCAGTCGGCTGTCGGGTAAGCGGGAAATGAAAATGGAAAAGACCCGTAATTTTGATGGGTTAGTTGGGCGTGCGCCAATTTATACACAAAACGGGCATCAGTTGCTGGGCTACGTGCAGGTCTCTAATGCTATGACTGAGTACAAGGCCGCCCGTAACCGATTTTCGTTAATTCTAATTGTGCTGGTAATTTCCGCCGTGTTTGTGGCGTCTATTTTCAGTTACTGCTTAGCGGATCTGTTACTTAAGCCAATCATTGGTCTTAACAAGACCATGCGCGCGGTTCGTTCAGATCCTCAGTCTGATGAACGGGTACCAGTTACCCGTCGAAACGATGAATTGTCTGACCTCAGTGAATTGTTTAACGATATGCTGGACCAGATGCAGCGTTATATAGATCAGCAGCAGCAATTCGTGGGGGATGTTTCTCACGAGTTACGAACACCAGTAGCAGTTATCCAAGGTCACATTGAAATGTTGCAGCGGTGGGGCAAAGATGATCCGGAAGTGTTAAACGAATCCCTTTCTGCGGCCATGCAGGAAAGTAAACGGATGCAGAGTCTGGTCACTGAAATGCTGGACCTGACTCGTGCTGAGCAGATTCAGATCACGATGAATCACGAGACTTCTGATATTAAAGAAGTCGTTAACCAAGTGTTCAATGACTTCAAAATGATTCATCCAGACTTTACGTTTATTTTGGACGATGATGTGAAGAAACATGCTTATTCACAAATCTATCGCAACCACCTTGAACAAGTGCTGATTATTTTGCTGGATAACGCCGTTAAATATTCGGTTAAGCGTAAAGAGATTCATTTATCACTGTCTTCCAGCGGTCACGTTGCACAGATTGCCGTTCAAGACTTTGGTGAGGGGATTTCTGAAGAAAACCGTCAACGCGTCTTTAACCGCTTTTACCGAGTGGACAAAGCACGAAGCCGTAACAAGGGCGGCAACGGTTTAGGCTTATCAATCGCCAAACGGCTGATAGAGGCCTATCATGGTAAAATCAGTATTGAAAGTGCCTTGGGCTACGGTTCAATTTTCCAAATTGAACTGCCATTAATTTCTGAAGACATTAAGATTCAGCTGGACCATGCTAAAGAAGAAGATGAGGAAGAACGGACCGTTAGTGATCCCTTAGCAACTAATTTGGGAGCTGACCCAAGCGATTCCGCCACCGATACTTCTAGTATTCCAGGCGTTTACCGAGCAAGTGATCAGCCAACTTCAGAGCAGTCAGATTCTGATGAACCAGATGACCACGACTCAAATGATGATGCAGATTCATAATTAAAGTGATTTAGGCGGGTTCTCGAATTTAGAGAACTCGCTTTTTTAAATTATTTTAAGTTAAGGGGGTTATCGTTAAAGCTTAAAAGCGATATTATTAAGAGGTGTATTTCGGCGCTGTAATTGAGACCGGCTAATATCAACTAAGTCAGCAGCCGTTAGTCGTGATTTAGTCAGGCGCTCACTGGCTTCATAATTGCGCCGGATACACAAAAATTTCGGATAGTGTTACCATATTTTATATGTTATTTGTAGATTGGAGTGAACGACATGGCAGCCATTATTTGCCCAAACTGCGGTGAATCAATTCCTGCAGATTCTGCTACTTGTCCTAATTGCGGCTACCAATTGAGTCAAGTTAAAACAGGAACCGCCGTACAGGAGCCACAGAAAGATCAAACGCAATCCCGAGGGCAAAGGGTAGTTGCTTATTTCAAAAAGGGTGGTCATTTTTTGCTGAAGCACAAGTGGCTCATAGTGCTCTTGAGCTTCTTCTTTGTTTGGCTGCTGTTCTTTATTTTTCATCAGTACCAAATACACCTGCAAGAGCTTCGTGCTGAACAGCAAACAGTGTCGATGGTGAATAGTCTAAAAGAGCAAAATGAAACCATGGCGGCGCAGGAAGAGCAAATTCAAGAGAGTCCGCAAAAAGGACCGCAAGATTCCAAACGGCCCATTTTGTTATTGCACGGTTATGGCGGGTCTTATAATTCAGAAAAATATATTTCCGCAAGCCTGAATCAAAGCCATTTCGCTAAGCAGCAGTTAATCGTCTACGTGGATAAGCGGAGTCATATCCGGCTGATTGGCAAGTATCAGCCAACGGTTGCCCATCGCGTGATTATTCCAATCGTGATGGCGAGGAATCGCGCCGGTGAGTTCTACTACAGTACGATGCTGGCAAAGATCATGCCAAAACTCCACCGGAAGTATCACATTAAGAGCTACGATGCAATTGGCCATTCAATGGGATCATATGCCTGGATCGACTATTTTGAAACGCATTTGCGTCCAACGAGTCAGATTCAGCCGCATCGGCTAGTCACGATTGCCGGACCATTCGATGGTATTTTGAATTTGCACAAATCTGATCAACCAGCGGATAAAACACCAGTTGGGCGTTTGTGGGATGATCGAGTAGGCGAAAATTCCCTCGAAAAAAATGGCCGTCCGAAAATTGAACACCCGGAGTATCGGCATCTTTTAAAGTACAACCATCGTTTACCAGAAGGACTTTCGATTTTAAATCTCTATGGGAATTTAAAAAACGGGACTGACAGTGATGGTCTCGTGACAACGACGAGTGCCCGCTCATTAGGATACTTGGTTAAAACCAGTCGCGTTAACGTTAAGTATCAGGAAAAACAAATTACCGGTCCTAACGCACAGCACAGTCTTTTACACGTAAATAATGCCAAGGTTAACCGTTTAATTAAAAACTTTTTGCTCTATTAGTAATGTACGATTCTGACAGGCAATGTATGGTGGTGAATGATTTTTTATTATGGATTCTAGTATGGACAGAAAACATCAATATTTATCAGCAAACGATCACAACGGTTCAGCTGAACAGACGGTGAAACCGAAACACAAACGGATTGCCTGGCTGGATATTGCTAAGGGTCTGGGTATGGTTGCGGTGGTTTGCGGTCATAATATGCCGCATTTTATTATGAATAATGACGCAAATCGATACTTGTACAACTTTATTTACTGGTGGCACATGCCATTATTCTTTTTGATTGCTGGCTTTTTTTTAAAACCCATCGATTTATTGGATGTTCAAAAGGTTTTGACCTTTCTCAAGAAACGGGTGTGGCCAATATTCAGCAGTTACTTTGTTGCCGGCTTCTTACTCATTATTGCGTATAAGTTTATTCATAATAAGTCGATCACGTATAGTTTGACTTACGTCTTGGACCTTTTTTATGGTGGTCAGACCTTAAAGCATTACACGACTATCTTCTGGTATCCGGAGACTTATATCCTAGGGATCATTGGTACGGTCGCAATCATTAGCCTCATCCGGTCCAGGTTTTTGCAGCTCGTCATTGCAGCGTATTTCATTTATTGGTCTACCGGGTATGTTCACGAAACGAAATTTCAGTTTTTCGGCGTCGTGACAGCACCCTGGGATATAGACGTTGCCGTGTTAGTCATTGCCTATATGCTGGTGGGCTATAATTTGTTCTACTTCTTTAAACACTATTTAACCAAGTGGTACGTCTTTATACCGTCAGTTGGAATCGTCGGTTGGCTATTCATGCAGTTGAAGGACCAGAAACTGTCGTTCTTACTCTTTATGCGCAGTCACCAAATTTCGGGCACCTACCAAAACGTGCCCGTTACCCATCTTCAATTAGCCTTGATGGTAGGGCTTATTCCGCTCTTATGCAGCTTAGTGGTTTTTGGTATTAGTGACATTATCGCATTTCCTCTGCTATTTACCCGGCAAGCTGCGAAGACTTGGCTATTTCCGGTTCAATTTCTTGCTAAATCTTTGACCATCGCTGGTAAACACACTTTAATTATTATGTATATGCATAAAATGCTTTTGGATGTGCTGCGCCGTATTCAGGTTAATTCCTTTTGGGTACAAGTCCTGATTGCAACAGTGCTGCCGGTACTCATTGGGATGGCATATAAACAGTTCAAAATCCACCACGCTAATGAATGGCAACTTAATTGGTTCAAATGGCCAGTGAAGTTCAAGCAGCAGGAAAAAGATAAATCTTAATCGGTATGGGTATCAAAGGTTCCAGCCAACACGCAATTTTATTTAAAAAATGCCTACTTCGAAAAGAGTTCGAAATAGGCATTTTTTCGTTAAGTTCTAGACTCTAACGAGTTTGTCCCAGACATTGTTGAACAGAGTCTTGCATTTCCCTTAATTTTGCTATTTTTTGCTTCATCCGTGACGTAAATTACGTATAGTAAGTTTAGAGACAAAGACCTTTTTTTCGATCGGAGTGACAAAAATGACAACGATAAATTGTCCAAATTGCGGCCGCTCAATTCCAGCAGGATCAGCTTTCTGTCCGGATTGCGGCTTCAAATTAAACGAGTCTGACCCAGTAGCATCCCGTCTAGTAAATGAAAACGAGACGCAGCTGCGACGGCAGAGACGAACTGCGTATAATTGGCAGCAACGCCTGATCCCTAATTTGATTCATTTGAAACAGGTTGGCCGGTTCATGGTGAATAATGGCGGATTTCTGCTAATTACCTACGCAGCGACCCTTATCCTCAATCAATGGCGCTGGGAAATCCTAGGTTTGTTCCTTTTAACTAGCTATTTATTCCCGCTATTGACCGGTCAAGAAACATTTCGGCGTACTCAACGCCACTTGGTGAATCACGAGGCGCCAGGCCATCAGCAATCCAGTGAGCCCGACCCGTTAACTCGGATACAGCCGGAACCGCGGGTGCAGAAAACAACGTATCAACAACCACCAGTCAAACAAAGGCGCCGTCATTTTACGTCTAATTCGGAGTTTAGAACGGGCAGTATCATGATTATTCCAAGCTTTGTCTGCTACTTGATTGCTCGCCAAGTGATTACAAGACGGGGCATTCAGGTGGATCAAATTTTTAACCAAATTAGCCTGGGACCGACTGCTTACATTTACTTCATTAGTTTAGGCTTATTGGGTATTTCTACGGCAATGGTGCTCGGCGGTTTAGTCAAATCAATAACCCATCATCAAACTGGCGGCCAACGGTCTAAACGCTGGGGGATCGTCATCGCGGCTATAACGATCCTCTTAGCCATAGCCATGTATCAAAATGCGGTTACCGCAACTTCAGCAGGGGCAATTGCCAGTGCTGTGGGGGCTTTTCTAATGCCATTCCTCCCTTGGATAGCGGCAATTTGCTATGGAATAGGTATCATCAAAAATATAATTACGCCTCAAAGGCTATAGTATGCAAAAAAGAGTTTTCCTTAGCGAATAAGGAAAGCTCTTTTGTATGCTTGAATTAATGGTGACGCTGTTTACCAGCATTTCGATTACGATTGCGTTTATCTTGAGAAACCGTGCTTGGCCTAACAGTTGTTTGAGCCGCTGTTGCCGTTGATGTTGGCGTAGCAACAACTGGTTTTGGTTTAACAACCTTAGGTGGATTTTTCTTCATTTCAGCTTCAATTTCCCGCCGGATCCGTGGCCGATACAAATTAATGATCAGCGTTTGGACACAGGCGAAGATCCCACCGATGAAGAAGTAGAGCCCTAAACCGGCAGAGGTTGAAATCGTGAAGAACAAAATCATCACTGGACTGACGACCATTGTCATCCGCATCGCTTTTCGCTGATCGGCAGGCATACCGATCATTGAAAGGTAACCTTGGAGCAAATAAGCTAGGAATGATAAGATAGCCAGTAAAATTGACGATTTCCCTAGTGGAATTCCCATAAAGGTTGACGATGAAAGTTCAGGTGAATACTGAATAGCTGCATACAAGGCTGCAAAAATCGGCATTTGAATCAGCAAAGGTAAACAGCCGATCCCACCGGTCATACTAATTCCGTTTTGGCTATACAGCTGCATTATTTCCTGACCAATCGCATTCTTTTCTTCAGGTGTAGTAGCAGCTTTTTGCCGCTTTTGGATTTCAGTTATTTGTGGTTTAATTGCCGAAATCTTTTCCTGCTGAACGGTTGAACTGCGTAATTGGCGAACCATCAGTGGCAGCAGTACCATCCGAACAACTACCGTAACCACGATAATCGCCCAGCCGTAAGAATGGCCTAACATGCCGGCCAGCCATTCCATGACGTGCTGGCCGGGAATAGCAAGGTAATCATACACTAGACCGTATGGCTTACCGCTCTTGGTCCGTTGCACACAGCCGCTTAGCAGTGGCAGCAGTGCAGCTACCGCAAGTCCCAATTGTAAAGGTTTTTTTGATTTCATTGACTATTATTCAAATCCCTTCTAAACAAATTCATTATTATATAGTAGCGAAGTTCTCAAAAGATGACAACATGATAAATCTTACTTGATATGAAGGGGTTTTTCAATCAGTAATGGTAAATTTTTTAAAGTCTTCAACATTTCGGTTGGTCACGGTGATGTTTCTGACTTTGGCGTAGGGTGTCGGCGACTTTTTTAAGGCTTCAATAAAGGCGTGGAGAGTGGTTTCATCAGCCTGCGCACGAACCGTAACTGAACCATCCGACTCGTTTTTAACCCAGCCTGCGACTTGCAGCCGGTTAGTTAACCGGGCGGTGGTCCAGCGAAAGCCAACTCCTTGGACCCGTCCGTGAATTGAAATTATGACAGATTTCATCTTTATGCTCCTTAATCGTGATATTATAGTCAATAGTATCAAAAATCGGAAGGAAGAGGCAGTTCATGATCGAAGAAATTACATCTACTCAAAACACTAAAGTAAAAAAGTGGCAGCATTTAACCACTAAGAAGGGTCACCAAAAATTTCATCAATATCTGGTGGAGGGCTGGCATATCGTTGGTGACGCCATTGCTGCTGAACAGCCAGTGGTACAAATTATTGCTACTGCTGAACAGTTGAACATTCACCAGCATCAGTTCCCAGAAAACGTAGAAACGTTTGAAATCACGGATGAGATTGCTAAAAAATTATCGGACACGGTCACTCCCCAAGGTATTTTTGCCGTGCTGGACATCTTGGCAGCAGAACACATCGATCCAGAAACGGCGACTGGTGCATGGTTATTGTTAGATCGAATTCAAGACCCGGGTAACATTGGCACTATGGTTCGGACCGCGGACGCTGCCGGATTTAGGGGCGTTGTTTTTGGCGATGGCACCTCCAGCCGGTACACACCAAAAGTGGTTCGGGCAATGCAGGGCAGCCAATTTCATATTCAGCTGACTCACGGTAAGCTTGAAGACTGGATTAGCGCCTTAGAAGCACGGCAGATTCCCGTTTATGGTTCCGCACTGAATGAAGACGCGGTGGATTACAGTACCGTCACGCCCCAGTCAGAGTTCGGCTTGATTTTGGGTAATGAAGGCCAGGGGATGTCCGAAAAGCTGATGACCCAAACTACTACTAATCTGTACATTCCCATTAAGGGCCAAGCGGAATCCCTGAACGTTGCGGTTGCCGCGGGTATACTGATGTTCAAATTGAACCAAAAATTAGCTTAAATCGCCTATTTTAGAGTATTTTGCTTGCAATATAATGTTATATTAAGTATAGTTTATTCAGATAAACTTACAAAAAGTAAAGGAAGCGTTGTATGACACGAAATGATTGGCGCCAAGACTCAGAATACGTTGCTTTAGTCGGTGATCTGTTGGCTAAGCCAGAAGTTCAAAAACTGGCTAATTATACCCAGCACCATCACTCCAATCGGTTAGATCATTCCATCTCCGTTTCTTATGATAGCTACTTAATTGCTAAAAAACATCATCTCAATGTTCGTGCAACGGCACGGGCAGGATTACTGCATGATTTATTTTACTATGATTGGCGGACAACTAAGTTTAACTTGGGTTCTCACGCCTTCATTCATCCACGGGTGGCTTTACGAAATGCAGAGAAACTAACTGAACTTAGCCCAATGGAAAAAGACATCATTCTCAAGCACATGTGGGGTGCAACTGCTGCACTGCCTAAGTATCGCGAGAGTGTGATCGTCAGCTTAGTTGATGATAAGGAAGCCGTTGAAGAATTCTTATCACCGATGAGAAAGCGCGTAACAGCTTGGCGGAAACGTAACGTTGACCGCGTATTGAATTTGTTAGACAAATAGTTGGACTAGATTAGGGGTGTTTACATGGATCAAGTCGTTGACAAGACCACTGACGCCACGAACTTCGAGCTTTGTCCGAAGTTTGAGTGGACGTTTTCGATTTTAGGAAAAAAATGGAACGGTCTTATAATTGACGTATTATTAAATCTCGGGCCTCAACGATTTAAAGACATCGCTAATAAGGTCAGCAAGTGTTCTGACCGGGTGTTAGTTGAACGCCTGAAAGAATTAGAAAGCGACGGCATCGTGATGCGAAAAACCTACTGCGACTCCGCGCTGATTGAATATGCGCTGACGGAAAAAGGTCAGGATTTAGCAAGTGTGATGAAGTCGATTCACGGCTGGTCAGAAAAATGGTGTGACAATCAAACCACACCGGAGGTTGACCAATGCCATCAACCGCTGTAAACTAGTGATTGTGTAAATTGAACAAATGCAATGAGGGAAGATCAGTAGTTCTAATTCAATCACAGAGATGCGGGTATTTAGTGGAAGTTCGCAGTTTGATAAGAATGAATTCACTTTCTGAGCAGAGGTTGGGCGTTACTCACGTAACAAATAATCTTCCGGTTAATTAACCGTTATAAAATTACCGAGTGTACTTTATTAAAGTAAACAAGGGTGGTACCGCGAAAGCTTCGTCCCTTTATTTGGGACGGAGTTTTTTTATTTTGTTAAGGAGGGTCAGACATGACACTGAAAGACCAGCTGGATAAGATCCGGCAAGAACGAAAAGAAGATATCAAAGACGTAGGTGATCTAAAAAAATTAGATTCACTGCGGGTAGAATTATTAGGTAAGAAGGGGCCAATCACACAGGCACTTCGCGGCATGCGTGATTTACCTGCCGACGAGCGGCCAAAGTTTGGTCAGTTCGCTAACAGCGTCAGAGATGAACTGCAATCTGCCATCGAAACTCGCCGGGATGAATTAAAAAAGGCAATGCTTAACAAGCAGTTGCAAAACGAAAAGATTGACGTGACGCTGCCGGGCAAGCCTGTTGCTCAGGGACAGCCGCACGTTATCCAGCAAATTATTGATCAAATCGAAGACCTTTTCATCGGAATGGGCTACCAAGTATTATCTGGTCCTGAAGTTGAAGAAGATAAGTATAACTTTGAGATGATGAACTTGCCCAAGGATCATCCAGCTCGTGATATGCAGGATACGTTCTACATCACTAAGGAAATCTTGATGCGGACACAAACTTCCCCAATGCAAGCCAGAACCTTGGAAAAGCACGATTTCAGTAAGGGACCGTTGAAGATGATCTCACCAGGGGTCGTTTATCGGCGGGATACTGATGATCCAACTCACTCCCACCAGTTCCACCAAGTGGAAGGAATCGTTATCGACAAGCACATCACCATGGCTGATTTAAAGGGTACTCTGGAATTAATTGCCCACGAATTATTTGGTAACCGGTTTGACATTCGTTTGCGGCCCAGCTACTTCCCATTCACGGAACCGTCAGTCGAAGCTGATATTACCTGCTTCAACTGTGGCGGTAAGGGCTGTGCAGTTTGCAAGTACACTGGCTGGATCGAAGTTTTAGGTGCCGGTATGGTACACCCGAACGTGTTAGAAATGGCCGGCGTGGACTCGGAAGTTTATGGCGGTTTTGCCTTTGGTCTTGGCCCAGATCGGTTTGCAATGCTGAAGTACGGTGTGGATGATATTCGGAACTTCTACTTAAACGATGTTCGCTTCCTCAACCAATTCTCAAAGAAAGGATAATCAGCCAAAATGAAAATCTCTTACAGTTGGTTACAAGAATATTTAGATCTTCAAGTCTCACCTAAAGATTTGGGTGAAAAAATTGAACGTTCCTCCGTTGAAGTTGACTCTGTGACTCAGCCCAGCGATGGTTTAAAGAAAATTGTTGTCGGTAAAATTATTTCTATGGAGCCGCATCCAGATTCAGACCATTTGCAGGTTTGCCAAGTGGACGTTGGCGATGATGAATTATCCCAGATCGTCTGCGGTGCGCCTAACGTTGCAACAGATAAGAAAGTCATCGTTGCCTTACCAGGTTCACGAATCGGCGGCAACGTTAAGATCAAGCGTTCTAAGATGCGCGGCGTGGTTTCTAACGGTATGATCTGTGCCCTGGATGAAATTGGCTTTTCGAAGGACGTTGTCCCTAAGGAATGGGCAGACGGGATTTACTTCTTGCAAGACGATGCTAAGGTCGGCGAACCCGTTTTCCCATACTTAGGTATGGACGACTACCTCATCGACGTTGACGTTACGCCTAACCGTGGTGACATGCTGAGTGTTTACGGTGTTGCCCGGGATTTAGGTGCCATTTACGCTCAGACTCCTAAGCTGAATCACCCCAAGGTGGAAGAAGTTGCCACACCAGCATCGGATAAAGTTTCCCTTGATGTTGATGAAGATTTAGCACCCATTTATAAAATGCGGGTCGTTAAAAACGTCAAAATTCAGCCAAGTCCTCGCTGGCTGCAAATCAAGTTGTGGAATGCCGGTATCCGGCCAATCAACAACGTGGTCGATGTCACTAACTACATCTTGCTGAAGTATGGTCAGCCACTGCACGCCTTTGATTACGGCAAGGTTTCCGGTTCCACAATCAAAGCCCGTTATGCTCAAAAGGGCGAAAAGCTGACAACTTTGGACGAAGCAGAACATGATCTTGATGAAAAAGACATTGTGATTGCTGATGATCAAAAGCCGATTGCTTTAGCCGGTGTCATGGGTGGTTTAAACTCTGAAATTGACGATCAAACAACTACGGTAGCCATTGAATCAGCTGTCTTCACACCAACTTTGATTCGGAAAACTGCTCAGCGTCAAAACCTGCATACTGATGCCTCACAGCATTTTGAACGCGGCGTTGACCGTGGCGGCGTTGAAGAAGCAGTTGACGCGGCAGCTCAAATGATGCATGAACTAGCTGACGGTGATGTTTTAAAGGGAATCGTCACAGGTTCAAGCTACGACGTCAAAGACGTGGTTGTTAAGGTAACCTTGCCACGTGTGAACCACGTGTTAGGTACTGAATTGAACTTGGATCAAGTAGCTGATATTTTCAAACAGCTTGGCTTTGGTGTTCAAGTTGATGGCGAAACATACACCGTCAGCGTTCCTTCCACCCGCTGGGACATTCATATTCCAGCCGATCTACTGGAAGAAGTTGCCCGGATCTACGGCTACGACAAGATCCCATCAACGCTGCCAAGCGGCCCAACCACCATCGGTGCGTTGACTGAAAAGCAGAAGTTGATTCGTGATTCTCGTCGTGTGCTGGAAGCGTTGGGACTGAACCAAGCGATTTCCTATGCTTTGACGACTGAATCCAAAGCGGGTCAGTTTATGATGCGGGAAAGTGCTGAGACTCAGCTAAGTTGGCCAATGACGGCTGACCATACGACTTTACGGATGAATTTGATCAGCGGTTTGCTGGACGACGTGGCCTATAATAATGCCCGTCGTGTGAAGGATGTTGCTTTGTACGAACAGGGTCGGGTCTTTTACAAAGATTCAGCCGATCAAGTTCGCCCAAGTGAACACGAGCATATTGCGGGTGCAGTTAGCGGTCAATTAGTGGTCGATCCATTAAAGAACGCCAAGAATAACGCCATTGATTTCTATCAATTAAAGGGAATCGTTGAGAAGTACCTGGATAATTTGGCCATTAAGGGTGACGTCGACTTTGTTGCCACCGACCGTTATCCGGAAATGCACCCTGGCCGGACAGCTGACATCTTGATCCACGGTCACTATATCGGGTTCATTGGTCAGGTTCATCCAACCGTTGCTGAAGCCTACAAGATCAACCAAACCTACGTTTTCGAACTCGACTTGGATGCACTGATCGAAATGCCAAAGGATATGAACCAGTTTGAACCAATTTCCAAATATCCTTCTATCACGCGGGACGTGGCTTTGCTGGTCGACAAGTCCGTTACAAACGCACAGGTTTTAGCCCAGATTCAGAAAAAGGGCGGTGCCTACCTGAAATCCGTTAAACTGTTTGATATTTACGACGGTAAGAACTTACCAGGCGGCAAGCAGTCACTGGCTTACACACTGACGTATCAGAATCCAAATGCGACGTTGACGGATGATGAAGTTAACCAAGCTTTTGAAAAGGTTCAAAAGACGCTGACTAGTGAACTAGGAGCAGAAATTAGATAATTAAATCATCGGTTTGGCGAGATGAATATTCTTTCACCATCGTTCAGATGAATCAGTTATCAAGGGTGATTCAACCCGTTATTCAAAAAACGCTAGAACTTGCAAAATCAAGCTGTTCTAACGTTTTTTGCTTTGAAAAATTGGGCAATTTAGTTGGCTGTTCTGTTTCAATTTTCTTAAGTTCACCAGATTTTTACTGCATTGACACTTAAAATCTTGTATAATGGTGCAGATATTGAAAGAACGGAACGGAGGAAATACTTTGGATAACGACAAACAGCCCACTTCCAAGCGGCCGGGGAAGAAAAAAATGTCGACTGGACAAAAGATTATTACGGGAGTCGTTAGTATTTTGGCAGTTTTGCTGGTTATTAGCGGCATCGTTTTCTATCATTACTTTCAGTCAGCACTTAAACCATTGGATCCTAAAAGTGAGGAAGTTGTGCAGGTAGATATTCCCATGGGGGCTTCCAGCAAGCAGATTGGTTCAATTTTACAGGATAAGAAGATTGTTAAAAATGGGTCAGTCTTTAACTACTATGTCAAATCGCATAACTATTCTGGACTACGGGCCGGTTATTACCAGCTAAAGGCTTCGATGACGCTGAATCAAGTAGCTAAACGGCTTCAGCAGGGCGGTACCAGCGAACCCATCCAAAGTACTAAGGGAAAGGTTTTGATCCCTGAGGGTGCCGGCATTGCGGATGTTGCCAACAAGATTTCCTCAACGACTGATTTTAGTAAGGGTGAATTTTTAAGTTTAATGAAAAACCAGTCGTACATGAAGTCACTGGAAAAACAGTATCCAAACCTATTGTCATCATCAATGGCAGCTAAAGATGTGCGTTATCATTTAGAGGGATATCTCTACCCCGCAACTTATATTGTGAATAAGCATATGTCACTGAAGTCTCTAGTGAATCAGATGGTAGCACATACCAATGACGAATTATCACCGTACTATAAAAAAATCAAGAAACAGAACTTAACGGTTCAGCAAGTATTGACCTTGGCTTCGTTAGTTGAACGTGAAGGTGTCAGCCAGTCCTATCGGCGTCAGATCTCAGGGGTCTTCTTTAACCGAATCGACCAGGGGATGCCGCTTCAATCCGATGTTGCTGTAGAGTACGCTATTGGACACCATAAGCAGCACTTGTCTGCTAAGGATCTGCAGTCCGACTCGCCATATAACCTTTACAAGTTTGCAGGCTATGGCCCGGGACCGTTCAATAATCCTAGTATGTCGGCCATTAAGGCGGTTTTGAACCCTTCTGATCGGAGTAAGGGCTACCTCTATTTTGTGGCCAATACTAAGACTGGCAAGATTTACTTCTCAAAGACGTTAGCAGAACACAATAAACGTGTAGATTCACTATCCAAAGTTAATAATTAGTTATTTTATATTGAAGGGATCAACTTAATCATGTCAGTACAACAGTCAAGACCAGTGATCATCGGTGTTACCGGTGGCTCTAGCAGTGGAAAGACTACTGTTAGCCGTGCGATTTACGACCAATTGCAAAATGAATCAATCATGATTTTGCAGCAAGATGCTTATTATAACGATCAGGCGAATATGACAATGGCTGAACGTAAGGCAGTCAATTACGACCATCCATTAGCGTTCGACACGGATCTGTTGATTGAGCAGTTAAAACAGCTGCGGGATAATCACGCTATTGAAAAACCCGTGTATGATTACACGCAGTATACCCGTAGTGCACAAACGATTCATCAAGAGCCAAAGGACGTTATCATTCTTGAAGGCATCCTGATTTTAGACGATGAGCGTTTGCGTGATTTGATGGATATTAAAGTATTTGTTGATACGGATGATGATATCCGAATCATTCGCCGGATCGAGCGTGATATTAAGGAACGTCAACGTGACCTCGACGGTATTATCAAACAGTATTTGACGACCGTAAAGCCGATGTATCACCAATTTGTGGAACCAACCAAGCGTTATGCTGATTTAATTGTGCCAGAGGGTGGCGAGAATCAAGTTGCAATTGACTTGCTGACGACAAAGATCCGATCGATCCTGGTTCAAAAGAAAAAGGGGCGCCCTAGTAAATAGGTCCCAGTAAAACAGGATTAAAGCTTGCATGAACCACTGTCGCATGATATTGTAGGCGTCAGAAAACTATAAAATGTAATGAGGTGCTATTTTGGCTGAACAAAAAACGTATCCTATGACCGCTGATGGTAAGGTCAAGTTGGAAAAAGAATTAGAAGATTTAAAGATGAACAAGCGCCCGGAAGTCATCAAGCGTATCCAGATTGCCCGTGGTTTCGGGGACCTTTCTGAAAACTCAGAATACGAATCCGCTAAGGACGAACAAAGTATGCTGGAAAGCCGGATCACTACGGTTGAACATATGCTTCAATACGCTGACGTGGTTGATAATAACGGTACGGACGAAGACGAAGTTAACGTCGGCAAGAAGGTCACTTTCAAGGAATTACCTGATGAAGAACCAGAAACCTACACGATTGTTGGTGCAGCTGAAGCTGACCCAATGTCTGGTAAGATTTCCAACGACTCACCAATCGCCAAGGGACTGTTAGGTCACAAGGTAGACGAAGAAGTCACGATTTCGATTCCAGCTGGAGATATGAAAGTTAAGATTTTAAAGGTTGAATCTGCTTCGTAATTTCACAAGTGTCAAATAAAAGAACCACTCCTTTGCGAGTGGTTCTTTTATTTGTTTCTACGCGGTTTAATGAGTTAACGTTTCATACAGGAAGTCCCTAAACTTGCAAATTTGTGAAATCTAAGGTATAAATGAGATAAATGTAAGCGCAAACATCGCTGCAAATAAAGGAGACCGCTATCATGAAAATTATTGTTACTGATCAGGCCAGTAAATGGTTTCAAAGTGAAATGGGTCTATCAGAAGGTCGGGGTGTTCGTTTTTACGGCAAAGTGTATGGCAGTACACCAGTTCACGAAGGCTTTTCTCTGGCAATGACACCAGATGATCACCCTGAGAATCCGTACGCAATTACTAAGAAAGACGGCGTTAACTACTTCGTTCCAGAAGATGATCGCTGGTTCTTTAAGGGTTACGATTTAATCATCAATTATGACCCGGAAGTTGATGGGCCAAAGTATAACTACGTTGAAAATAGTGAATTGTAAGTATTGGCAGTCAGTGCCAGGGGTATAAAAAGCAGCCGAATTATCAATCGTGATAATTCGGCTGCTTTTTGTATTTTAATAATGCTTAACGTTGTCGCTGACGGTAAATTGAGAAACCGCAGATTGCCAGACTAATCAAGGTGATCATCAAGCCAATATTTAGCATTGGCGGCCAGTAACGAAAATGAATCGTATGCTGACCACGTTGAAGCTTTAGCGCTGTAAAGATGCCAGCAACTTTAACTGGCTTAGCGGCATGACCGTCAACAGTGACGTGCCAGCCCTTACTATAAGGAATGGTAGTCATCAGTGTAGCCTGCCTAGGTTTCACGTTAACGGAACCAGTCAAACTGCTTTGACTATGCTGACTGATTCGCAGCGGATTGGCGGCCAGCTTTTTTTGACCAGTAGCAAACTGCTGATTGTTGAACTGATAGAGGGTGAAGTTTTGCAGCCACAAAGTAGATTTTTTCAACGTCAACTGTAATTTGACGGGTTTATCTTTTTGATGATCAGCAACGTTGACTACAATCGTATTGCGGTAGGTTGGATACTGGGCCAGAGGATGGTTATTTAAGCTGATGGCAACATTGTCATCCATCAAATTTGCTCCCAGTGTCAGATAATAGGCGTTATTGGTTTTGGGTGTAAAGTTAAAGGTGATAATACCCGGTTTGATCAAATTATTTTTCTGTAAAATGGCACCCGTAAGTTTAGTTTGCTGTTTAACATTTTGAAAAATCACATGGTCAAAATTTTGAGCACTGAAGAGGTGTTCATCTTGGACGTTTCCCGTGAGACTAGACCAAAGGTTGGCTTGATACTGCGTTGGATCCTTGGTGGTGTTCTCTAAACTCAGCACCTTATTACTAGCGAGAAATCCTACTGGCAAGGCATACGGATTCTTGTAAGTGGCAATCATGCCATCTTTACGAACCCGCTGATAATCAGTCAGGTCTGCCCGATTGGAAACGGGATTAACAACGTTGGTTGCCACCGTGCCAGTATCAGTTTGCCGGTTAACGATGTACTTCATATTGAGTAGTGAATCGCTCAACAGGGTACCATTCGTGTAGGTAACAAAACCGTCGCCATCTGGATTACCCATGTCGCCCATAAAGGTTGGCATACTCTTTTCCAGCGTGGATGAAAAGACGGAGCCACCATTGAATTGACCTGACAGCGGATCGTTTTTAGTTCGCATAAACGTTGGTGTCATTCGGTACCAGCTATGATCATGATTAGTGATATCGGCAGACTGTGCTGATAAGACCTGCTGGTAATTCTGGTATTCCGGCTTGGTCACGTAACTGATGCGGTTCAAGCTGTTGACTGCGCTGCTGGACATTTCAATGGCCGCAAAGAGCACAAAGGCCAGCTGATAAAGCCAAGGCCGCTTATTTGGTAAGGCAATTAAGCAGAACGCAGCGACTAAAAGCAGACTGCCAATCAGCATCTGATTTTGACTCAGGAAGGAGAACTGTTTCAGGTTGAGCCAAACATAAGCCACCGTTGCTCCGCAAATCAGGATCGGTAGGATTAGTTGCTTCAACGTTGGCGTGAATTCTGGTTTAAGGGCATTTGCAGCCAGCCAGATTAACCAGAAGCTTACTACAAAAGAGAAGCGGTAAGGGTACCAAATTGGAAACTGCATGCCATGCCATAAAAGGTCTAAAGGTTCAAAACAGAGTGACAGAGCCAAAATTACGGTAACCCCAAGCGCCAGCCACCTGGTTTTTCGGGTGTGATTTTTCTGCAGAAAATAGAACAGCCCGCCCAGCACCATTAGACTGCCGATAAACAGGTTTGGTGTTCCCTTTGGCATTTGGCTGAAGTTAAAACTACCCAAGAAAAACTTAGCTAACATCTTTGGCGGGAAGTATTCGAACTTCGCTGACCAGTCATTTTGGGTATACTGGTTTTTACTGATTCCTAAAGAGTACCAAGTTGGTAGCAACGTGACTGCCGCAATTCCAGCTGCTAGTAGCGAGCCGCTTACAAAGCGAGCGAGTGAAGGAAGCGCGGTTTTACCTGTGCGGGTCTGCGATAACCAATACCACAGGAAAAACAACCCGGCAAACAGACAAACCATGTAAGCCATGTAATAATTAATGATCAGCAATGCGGCTAGCCAGACGACATACGTTCGCATCTTGCCAGTGTCCACCAGCTGGATAATTCCCCAAATGATCAATGGTAAAATGATGACGGCATCGAGCCACATGAGGTTGAGCTGGTTAGCAATCATCCAGCCCACTAAGGCGTAACTGGTTGAGAAAGCCAGAACTGGCAAGTGGTTTTGCACCTTCGTTTTCATAAGCAGCCAAGCAAAACTTAACCCAGCAGCACCGTATTTGAGGATCGTGATCCAAAAAATGGCACTTGGCAGCGTCTTGTCAGAAAACAGGAGTAGAATCAAGTTAAACGGACTTAACAAGTAGTAGGTCCAAACACCAAACATTTCACCGCCTAAAGCCTTTTGAAAAGTATAGAAGAAACCGCTGGGATGACTCAGCAGCGTGTGGCGAAAGTAAGCAAAAAAGTCAACGTATTGCTGCCCGAGATCCACCGTTAGCAACGTTGAATTACCAAACGGTCCCATGCCGCGATAGCTAAAATAACCTGCCATCACTACTGCCGGAATGAGGAAACTCAAAATCAGCAGTGACAGTTTTTCGTGTTGACGAACCCAGTGAATTAATAGTCTCAAAAATAAAAACCTCCGATAATCCCGTAAAATAGCGATTCACTTCCGGGTTTGATTCTAAGTATTTAGCATATCATAAAAAGTTCATAAAAAGTTTTAAAACCGTTCAGTGTTAATGGTTTCGTTACTAAAATTCTGGTAGAATAATGAAGTTAGATAAGGAGCGTTAGCACATTGAAAAATTTCTTTAGTCGAGTTACTCAACACCGAACGTCTCGCAATAAGACGTCGACTACAGCTCAGATTCCGTTTAGAATGAACTTTCTATTCATTATTGTAGGACTTTTATTTGCGGCGTTGATAGCACAATTAGCATATTTACAAATTCTCCACGGCACACAGCTGAAAGCTGAAGTCAGTCGGACGGATAGTACGGTTGAAACCAATAACGTCCAGCGGGGGATGATTTTTGATTCTACTGGTCGTGTTCTGGTCGGTAATAAGACCCATCAAGCCATCAGCTATACCAAGGGCGTCAACGTGATGGCGCCTGATATGTACCGTACGGCTAACCGGCTAGGGAAGTACCTGACCGTACCAACTGGATCATTGACCCGGCGTAACCGAGCTGATTATTACCTGGCATCACCGAGCCGGGAAAAACGGGTTGATTCCCAAATTCCAGGTATCAAAAACGTCGCGCAATCCGATGTTAATGATAAAGAACTTCAGTACTTGTATTCTCATCCTGCTGAATTTAAGCTAAGCAAGCAGCAGAAAAACGATGCAATGATCTATGCCAGAATGAGCGGTGCTTATTCATTGTCTACCACTTATATTAAAGAAACCGGTGTTACCAGCAAGGAACTAGCCGAAGTCGGCGAACACCTTGGTGAAATGCCCGGTGTCAAGGTTGGTACTAGTTGGACCCGTGACTATCCTTATGGCAGTTCGCTAAAGAGTATTTTAGGAACGGTTTCTTCCGAAAAGATCGGGTTGCCGGATAACAAAGTGAATCAGTATCTGGCACAGGGCTATTCTAGAAACGACTCAGTTGGTCAATCCTACCTTGAGGAACAGTACGAACCCGTTTTGAGAGGGAGCAAGTCACAGACCGACGTGGAAGTTTCCGGGACTAAGATCATGAAGGAAGTTAAACGGTACGGCGGCCAAAAGGGTGATAACCTGCAGCTGACGATCAATGCTGGTTTCCAAAAGAAGCTGCAATCCCTAGTGCGCCAGGCTGAAGGTGGTGCCGGTGGTGTATCCACCGGGACATACGCCGTTGTGATGAACCCGAATAACGGTAATATTATTGGGATGGCCGGTGTCGACCGCAATCCAAGCAACCAAAAGATCACTAACAACGCCTTAGGAGCGATCAATAATTCCATTACTATGGGGTCAGTGGTTAAGGGTGCCATGGTTTCTGGTGCCTTAATGGATGGTGTGATTACGCCAACTAACAATACCTTGACCGATATGCCGATTACCGTCGGTGGGACCAAAAAGGCATCTTGGTTCAACAAAAACGGTGGTCAAAACATGGCAGTTAACGCCTCAACCGCGCTGGAAGTTTCCTCTAACTCCTACATGATGCAATTAGCCATGAAGGAAGCCGGCTTCAAGTACTCTGAAGGCGCGGCGCTGAACATGAATCCCAACATTTTCAATACCATGCGCGGTTACTTTAACCAGTTTGGTTTAGGGGTCAAAACCGGTGTCGATCTGCCCGGTGAAACAACGGGGCTGCAAGGTCCAACTACCAAGAAGCATTTAGGAAATGCGTTGGATGAAGCCTTTGGTAACTATGATGCTTATACAACCATTCAAGTTGCCCAGTACATGTCAACGATCGCTAACGGCGGCTACCGAATTCAGCCGCATATTCTGTCGGCTATTCGTGGAACAAACAAAAACGGTGGTCTTGGCGCTGTTAAAGCTTCTGTGACACCAAAGGTGCTTAACCATATCGATATGACATCCGCCGAACGTAAGTTGGTGACTGAAGGGCTTTATGACGTGGTTCACGGAACGAACACCTGGAAGACCGGTGGGGAAATGGATACGATCAAACCAGAAATTTCAGCTAAAACGGGGACTGCCCAAACCTTCTATAAAGGTACCGAAACCGTTACGTTGAGTCTAGCTTCTTACGCTCCTTCGACCCATCCACAAGTGGTTGTTGCTCTGGCAATGCCTAACTTGGACTACAACGCTGAAGATAACAACATGAAACTGGCTAAATCAATTTACCAGGCCTATTGGAATACGGTTCAGTCAACCTCAACGTTGAAGTCGGACACGAATACTGGTAACACTATCTCATCCAACACCGCTACAGCCGGAAACTAATCTTTTCGAAGGCGCGAATACAGACTGTAAAGTAAAATTACTTAACAAATCTAGTATTTAGGCTGGTAATTGGTTTGAATAAATGATAAAATACTACGAGTTAAGGCTATTTGCCAAATCATAAAAACGTAGGGAGGTCACAAGCCATGCGCGTACACATTACATTGGAATGTACCGAATGTCACGAACAAAACTACTTATCAAGTAAAAACCGTCGTAACAATCCTGACCGGGTAGAGCTTAAGAAGTATTGCCCACGTCAACACAAGGTGACGTTACACAAAGAAACAAAATAAAGGCATAGGCGATGAGCCTGCGCCTTTTTTATTATTTAAGGAGGACGACAAGATGACAACTAAAAAAGCAGTCCGTGAACAAATCATTGCAGCGTTAATTGCAATGCCTGATGATGTGCGCCACTTTCAGGCAGGCACGTTATACGAACGGTTATTTGAGTCTGAAGAATGGAATCGAAGTCAAACGGTGGCGATTACGCTTTCTACTGGTTTTGAGCTGAATACCCAGCCAATTATTGATGCTGCTAAGCAAGCTCGCAAACAGATTGTCGTCCCGAAGACATTTAGTGCTGATCACAGCATGATTTTTTTGCCATTAACTGATGCTACGGTGCTTAAAGAATCAGCTTTCGGCATTATGGAACCTGAAAATGGGATTGCAGTGCCGAAAAGTCAAATTGATCTCGTGGTTGTTCCTGGCCTTGGATTCACCAAGAAGGGTGCTCGGCTTGGGTTCGGCGGCGGTTATTACGATCGATTTTTGGCCGATTATCAAGGACGGACGGTAACCCTTGCATTTGAAGCCCAAATGTTTAAAGAACCAACTTGGCGAGTCATCGATACGGATGTGCTCGTACAGCATGTTATTACGAGCCACTAAGGGGGCCAAAAATGCAACAGCAACTTAAACGCTGGTTAGCTGGGCCATACATCACTATTGGATTAATTATCGTGACGTTTCTAGTGTATGGCGCGATGACACTAGCCGGTGGCAGTCAAAATGCTCAGGTACTGGTTAATTTCGGTGCCAAGTATAATCCCCTAATTTTAGCAGGGCAGTGGTGGCGGTTTATTACGCCCATTTTCCTGCATATGGGGTTTGAACATATTTTGTTCAACATGGTGACACTCTATTTCATTGGCATCCAAATTGAAGCTATCTTTGGACATTGGCGGTATTTGGCGATATTCTTACTGTCAGGAATCGGTGGTAATCTGGCTAGTTTTGCCTTTAACCCAAATGCCATTTCGGCTGGAGCCAGTACCGCTATTTTTGGCCTATTTGGCGCTTTTCTGATGCTGGGTGAATCCTTTTGGGAAAATCCCTATATTCGTCAGATGACCAAAACATTCCTGCTGTTTATTGTTCTTAACCTGGCCTTTGGCCTATTTAGTGTTGGCACTGACATGTGGGGTCATATTGGTGGTTTGATTATTGGTTTTCTATCTGGATACATTGTTGGTGTTCCTAAATTGGGACAGATCAGTTCCGTTAAAAGAATTTTAGCTGTAATCGTTACCATTCTTATTATGATTGGGCTATACTATTATGGCGTAACGTTGTAAAATAGAATGGTAATCGTGTGAATTTTCGGAGGATGTCGAAATGAAAACGCTATATGATGTACAACAGCTGTTAAAACGATTCGACATTTATGTTTATGTCGGCAAACGTTTGTGGGATATTGAAGTAATGGCTTTAGAGTTAGACCATCTCCATGACGCCCACGTTATTGATAATAAAACGTTTGCCCATGCCAAATTAGTTTTGACGCATGAGCATCGTCTCGAAGAAGCACGTGAAAACACGAAATAAGTCTGGAGGAAACAAGTTCATGGCAAAGAGTTTGATTGGTATTGATTTAGGTGGGACAACCACGAAGATTGCGTTCGTCTCCCAAGAAGGCGATATTCTACAAAAGTGGAGTATTCCAACGGATGTAAGTGAAAATGGGAAGCATATTGTGCCGAACATTATTGCTTCACTTAAGAAGACAATGACCGATTCCGGTTATACTAAAGACCAGTTTATGGGTATCGGGATGGGTACTCCAGGTGCTGTAGATATTGAAAATGGGACTGTCATTGGCGCCTACAACTTGAACTGGACGACCACTCAGCGTGTGCGTGATCAGATTCAGGCTGGCGTTGGGTTACAGCTTGTTTTGGAAAATGATGCTAACGTCGCTGCGCTTGGCGAATTCTGGAAGGGCGCTGGCGAAAAAGATTCAGACGTGATCTTCGTTACCCTTGGTACTGGTGTTGGTGGCGGTGTTATTGCCGGCGGTCAATTACTGCATGGTATTAACGGCGGTGCCGGCGAAATTGGCCACATCACGGTTCAACCAAACGGGTACCTGTGTACTTGCGGTAAGCGCGGCTGTCTGGAACAATATTCTTCTGCAACTGGAATCGTCCATGTTGCTAAGGATATGGCAGCTGAATTTACTGGTAAATCCCGTTTGAAGGAACTCTTCGATAACAACGAAGAAGTCACTTCTAAGATGGTGACTTATTTAGCTGACAACGGTGATATTTTGGCTAGCCGAATCATTGACCGAGTTTCATTCTACCTCGGTTTAGCGTTAGCTAACTGTGCTAATATTTTGAACCCTGCAAACATTATTATTGGTGGCGGTGTTTCAGCTGCCGGTAACACGTTATTGCAACCAACGACCCGTTACTTCCAAGAAAACACGTTCCCAGCCGTTCGTGATTCAACTCGGATCAAGCTGGCTCAGCTTGGTAACGATGCTGGTGCAATTGGTGCATCATCATTAGCACTCCGGTTTGAAAATGCAGGCGCATAATTAGTTTGGAAGGACGAGATACATGGCTATTGCAGCAATTTCTACATCGACAGTTTATACGGTAATTTTAGTTATTTTGCTTCTTGGTTACTTGGGTTATTACCTGTACGGTATTTATCAGCGTAATCAGGCTGCAACTTTAATTGATGAAAAAACGTTTAGAGAAGGTATGCGCAAGGCGCAAGTCATTGATGTTAGAGAAAAAAAGGAGTTTGATGCGGGTCATATTCTAGGCGCTCGTAACATGCCTTACTCTACCATGCGGGCTTATTATTCTGGTATCCGTAAGGACCTGCCCGTATACCTTTATGATCAAGGTAAAGCAATGAGTTCACGTGCAGCGATTCTTTTGAAGAAACATGGTTACCAAAATATTTATATTTTGAAGACCGGTTACGCACGGTGGGATGGTAAAACTAAAAAATCTGAATAATCAGGTTAATAAATCGTTTTATCAGCAGTAAAATAACTGAATTTTAGCTTTATTTAAAAATGACTCAAGCACGGTATTGATCAGTGTTTGAGTCATTTTAGTTTGGCAATCTTGCGACGCTAACCGTTTTCTTAGAATCAAATTTCTCTAAATAAAAGTAAGCAAAGGCTTTGCCATTTTTATGAGTTGTGGTACTATAGGTTTTGTTGAAGGAATGTTTCAAATAAGAGCTGATGAATTTAACCTTGGCTCTGATGATTGGAATAATCCGAGTTTCACTTTAATTTTATTTTAATCTTATTTTTAGAGGTTACGGTCAGGAAGAGTAATTAAATCGCTTAGGTGCAGAAAGTCCCGGTTGATGAAAAGGGACCCTAGTGATTTAACGAAGTGCGCTTGATCAGAAGCCCGTTTGCTTAATGGCAGACCGTCAGGATACGTTATCGTCCCAGGCTTGAAAACGAGCCGTAAAACACATGTACAGGGTGGAATAGCGATATTAATCGTCCCTATCAGTTTAGAAATAAACTGATGGGGACTTTTTTATTTGCTCAAACTATTCTGGTTTTAAAATAAGGTTGATTATCAAAGTGAAAATTTTAAATAGGGGGGCAAAATCACATGAGTAGCTGGCAAATTATCCAGCATAGTTTACCGCTTTTTGAAAAGGGGTTCGTGCTGACACTTTGGCTATCATTTATCGGGATCATCGGATCAATTATTGTTGGTCTGATATGCAGCCTGTTAAAGTATTTTCACGTACCGATTCTTGGCAGGATAGCAGCCATCTACGTTGAAATTTCTCGAAATACGCCACTGCTAGTGCAATTATTCTTCTTGTATTACGCATTTCCAGTTTTTGGCTTTAAATTAAACGCCGAAATGTGCGGCATTGTTGGCCTGATTTTCCTAGGCGGCAGTTACATGGCTGAAGGATTCACCGGCGGTTTCGATGGTGTTAGTAAAACCCAAGTGGAAACTGGCAAGGCGATCGGGCTATCCAGGGTGCAACTAGCGCGTTACGTTGTTTTTCCCCAGGGGTTCACATTAAGCGTGCCGGCGTTGGCCGCCAACATTATCTTTTTAATCAAGGAAACCTCAATCTTTACGGTCATTGCCATCCCAGAGTTAACCAACACGGCTTTGGATTTAATCGGTATGTATTACCGATCTAACGAGTACTTATTGATGCTGGTTATCGGGTATGCCATTATTTTGATTCCGTTGTCGATTATACTCACCATTCTAGAAAAGAGGGTTCGTTATGGCGCATTCGGGAATTAATGTTTTATTCGAAGGACGTAACCTGATTCGTTTATTTGGCGGCTTACTGACAACGGTTGAAATTGCGGCAGTTGCGTTAATACTAGGTTTGATTTTGGGCATTGTTTTGGGGGTCTTGCGGACGTTCCCTAACCGTCTGCTGCGTTTCGTTCTCCGATTGTATTTGGAATTTTTCCGCATTATCCCTACGGTGGTACTGCTGTTCTTGTTTTACTACATTTTACCCCGTCAATTGGGCGTGAACTTGCCGGCCAACGAGGTGGCCACATTGGTATTTGCCTTGTGGACGGCTGCTGAAATGAGTGACATTGTCCGTGGTGCTTTAATTTCAGTACCAAAGCATCAGCGCGAATCAGGTCTAGCCATTGGTCTTAGCCGGTGGCAGCTTTACCGGTATGTGCTGATTCCGCAAGCCGTGTCATTGGAATTACCAGCCACCATCAACTTAGTGACCAGGGTCATTAAAACCACGTCACTGCTAATGCTGATCAGCGTGATGGATGTCATCAACGTGGGCCAGCAAGTTGTAGAGGCAAATAATCAAAAATATCCAACTGGCGTCTTCTGGGTCTACGGGATTATTTTCGTGATGTACTTTGCTATCGATTACCCGTTATCCTGGTGGGCAAAACGGATGGATAAGAAGAGATTGGAGCGCGCAAATGGCTAAGGAAATATTAAAAGTTGAACATTTGGAGAAATACTATCAAAAAGACCATATTCTTCATGATATTAATTTTTCAATCGATGAAGGAGAAGTTGTTGCACTGCTGGGACCTTCAGGATCTGGTAAGAGTACGCTGATTCGCTGTTTGAATGGTCTGGAGCCGTATCAAGACGGTACCGTGATGTTTAATGGAGAAACAGTGGTGCCAACCGAAAAAAACTGGCAAATCCTGCGTCAAAAAATTGGCATGGTGTTTCAGTCATATGATCTGTTTCCTAACTTAACGGTGCTGGATAATATTTTACTAGGTCCGGTGAAGGTTCAGCATCAACCGCGCGAAACCGCTAAGGCCAGCGCGGAAAAATTACTTGATCAAGTGGGTTTACGTGAATACGAGAACGTGTACCCACGGCAATTGTCAGGTGGTCAAAAGCAACGGATCGCCATTGTCCGTGCATTAGCTCTGAATCCAGAATTAATGCTGTTTGATGAAGTAACAGCTTCACTGGATCCGGAAATGGTTCGCGGCGTCCTGAACATCATTTCCAAACTAGCAGAAGATTCTAACATGACCATGATCGTAGTGACCCACGAAATGAATTTTGCTCAGCAGATCGCTGATCGAGTCTTGTTTTTGGAAGATGGTAAAATCCTGGAACAAACCAAGGGTCAGCAGTTCTTTGAACACCCTCAAACCGATCGCGCCAAGCAGTTCTTGGAAAGTATGGATTTCTAGTGTCGGCATGATTTAATTAATTTACTAACCAGACTTTAAAAACCAACAAATTTTTAGGAGGAAGTACACATGAAGAAATTTGGGTTTAAGAAACTCGTTTTGTTCCTAGGCATCGCTGCCAGTTTAACGTTGGTCTTAAGTGCTTGCGGCAACAACAAGTCCAGCAAGTCGTCGAATTCAGCAAGCAGTAATCCAAGCACGGTGCAGCAAATTAAGAAACGTGGTACGATTCGTATCGCGGTCTTCGGCGATTTGCCACCTTACGGCTGGGTCAATAAGCAGGGTCAGCGTGTAGGTTATGATCTGACATTGGCACGCCAAATTGCCAAAGACTTAAAGGTTAAACCAAAATTTGTTCAAGTTAATGCCAATAACCGGGTGGATGCTTTGAACTCTAATAAAGTTGACCTGGTTTTAGCTAACTTTACCGTGACGCCAGAACGGAAACAAGTCATCGATTTCGCATCGCCATACATGAAAGTTTCTGTTGGGGTTGTTTCGCCAAAGAATAAGCCAATCACCAAGGCTAGTGAACTGCAAGGTAAAAACCTGATTGTTACCAAGGGGACTACGGCTGAGAACTACTTCACTTCCAAACAGCCCAACGTCAAACTGCTGAAGTTTGATTCTAAGACGCAGCAATTTAACGCTTTAAAGAACAACCGTGGTGTTGCGCTTGCGGACGATAATTCTTATCTCTACGCTTGGGTTAAAAACCAGCCTAAATTCACCGTTGGTATTAAGTCTATTGGACTTAAGCAATATATCGCACCCGCTGTTAAAAAGGGTAACAAGTCGCTCCTAAACTGGACCAACAAGGAGATTAAGACGCTGAACAATAAGGGTTTCTTCGAGAAAGATTACAACTCTCAACTGAAGCCATACTTCGGTAAGGAAGTTAAACCAGAAGATATTATCATTAAATAAATCGTTTGAAGTATAATAAGAGAACCCCCTAAGCAATAGACGTCAGGTCTGTTTCTCAGAGGGTTCTCTTGATGTATAAGTGTTTTTATTACTAGATTATTGGTGAGCTGAACGGCTCTTACGCGCAGCCCGTTTCCGGTTTTCTTCAAACCGTTCTTCTTCGTCTTCGATTGGTTCAACAACCTTTTTCTTGAATGATAAAGCTGCACCTGCGACTGCGCCCAGAGTAGCGACAGTGCCAAATAAAAATCCTTTGATGAAATGCTTCATTGTTAAAGGCCCCCTAACAGGTTAAAATATGATTTGTTACCTACATTATGCAGGTTTTAGGGTTAAAATTCCAGTAATTAACAAAATTATAGCGGAGTGATCAATTTGAAAAAAGTACTGGCCATTATAGGGCCAACGGCGGTTGGCAAGACCGCATTATCCTTAGAACTGGCGAAAAAGTTTCATGGCGAAATTATTTCTGGCGATTCAATGCAGGTGTATCGCGGCTTAGATATTGGCACTGCCAAAATTATGCCAGCGGAACGGCAAAATATTCCGCACTATTTAATCGATATTCGAAATGTTGATCAACGTTACTCGGTGGCTGATTTTGTCAGGGAAAGTCAGCGGCTGATCGACGAAATCACGGCTCGCGGCGGCTTACCGATGATCGTAGGCGGCACCGGCTTTTACCTTAAAGCGCTACTATATAATATGCAGCTAGGTGGCGATCACTTTGAGCAGTCAGAAAAAGTCAGGAAGAAGTGGCACGATTATGCCAAAGTTCACGGGCAGCAAGCACTATGGGAGCATTTAAAGCAAGTTGATCCGGATGCCGCTGAAAAGATCCCAGTGACGAACGAACGGCGGGTGGTTCGGGCACTGGAAGTCTATGAACGAACGGGGAAGCTGTTTTCAAAACAGCAAACAAGCTTGCAGCCTAGATACGATGCCTTTATTGTTGGCTTAAATACGGATCGGGCGAAGGTTTATGAACGAATCAATACCCGGGTCGACCAGATGCTGTACACGGGTTTAATCGACGAAGCCCGACAGCTGTTTGAAGACGGCGGTGAACAGTGGCAATCAGGAAAAGGCATTGGCTACCGGGAGCTCTTCCCATACTTTAAGCACGAGGTGACGAAAGAAGCTGCCATTGAAAAAATCAAACAGGATACTAGGCATTACGCTAAGCGGCAGCTCACGTGGTTCCGGCACCAAGTTCCTGTACACTGGTACGATATTATTACCGATTCAACTGTTAAAAGTGACATTGGTATGGCTGTTTCTGCGTGGCTGGAAAAATGATGTAATAAAACATAACATGAAGTGTTGACAGGCAAACGAATAGTGGTATGATTAAAGCTGTTAGAGGGAGGTGAGTGCAATGGCAGAAAAAGAACTACAACGATCAAAATCAGTTTTGCCAATTGGTACAGTCATGAAGTTAACTGATTTGACGGCCCGTCAGATTCGTTATTATGAGGAACAGCAACTAGTGATTCCGAAACGAACGGAAGGCAATCGGCGAATGTATTCGTTGAATGATATTGATAAGTTACTTGAAATCAAAGATTATCTCAATGATGGCATCAACATGGCTGGCATTAAGGCAATTTATGCCCAGCAGAAAAAGCGGGCAGATGATTTGCAAAATGAGTCGTTGACTGATAATGATGTTCGTCGGATTCTTCATGATGAATTTCTCAATATTAGCGGCCTTGAGCCTAATTCTGGCTCTTCATTGCATCCACAGCGGCCTCTAAAGTAACAACTTCATGTTAACTGTTAATCCAATCTATCATTCAAGGAGCGATTTTATGCCAAAACACGATTACACCAAAGACGACATTCGTCAAATGGCTAAGGCCGAAGATGTCCAGTTTTTACGATTAATGTTTACGGATCTATTTGGAACGATTAAAAACGTTGAAGTCCCTATTTCACAACTGGAAAAGTTACTCGACAACAAGTTAATGTTTGATGGTTCTTCAATCGATGGCTTTGTTCGAATTGAAGAAAGTGATATGTATCTGTATCCTGACTTATCAACTTGGATGATTTTTCCTTGGAGCAGTGATCGCGGTAAAATCGCACGTGTTATCTGTGAAGTTTACACGCCAGATAATAAGCCATTTGAAGGTGATCCTCGGAACAACTTGATTCGTGTCCTGGGTGATATGCGTAAGGCTGGGTTCACCGATTTCAACATTGGACCAGAACCTGAATTCTTCCTATTTAAGATGGATGATAACGGCAAGCCAACCACTGATTTAAACGACCAAGGGTCATACTTCGATATGGCACCAATGGACATGGGTGAAAATTGCCGTCGTGAAATTGTGCTAACCCTTGAAGACATGGGTTTTGACGTTGAAGCAGCTCACCATGAAGTGGCACCAGGCCAACACGAAATTGATTTCAAGTATGCCGATGCACTGCACGCTGCTGATAACATTCAAACCTTCAAGCTGGTTGTTAAAACGGTTGCTCGTAAGTTTGGTTTGTACGCAACCTTCATGCCAAAACCGTTGGCTGGAATTAACGGTTCCGGGATGCATTTGAACATGTCACTCTTCCATGATAAGGGCAATGCCTTTTACGATGAAAAGGGTGATATTCAACTATCACAAGATGCTTACTACTTCTTAGGCGGTTTGTTAAAGCATGCTCGCAGCTTTACCGCAATTTGCAACCCAACGGTCAACTCATACAAGCGGTTAGTTCCAGGTTACGAAGCCCCTGTTTACGTTGCTTGGTCAGGTTCGAACCGTTCGCCATTGATTCGGGTACCAAGCTCTCGCGGCTTATCTACTCGACTTGAACTTCGGAGTGTTGATCCTACTGCTAACCCATACTTAGCCATTGCTGCTGTTTTGGAAGCCGGCTTAGACGGCTTGAAGAATAAGATCGTACCCGAAAAGAGTGTTGACCGTAACATCTACCGGATGGATGACAAGGAACGTACTGAAAGCCACATTACCAACTTGCCTGATACGTTGCACAATGCACTTAAGGACTTGACGGCTGATGAAGTGATGCGCAAAGCTATGGGTCCGCATCTTTACGCCAGCTTCATTGAAGCCAAGAATTTGGAATACGATGCTTACCGTACCCAAGTTTCAAAGTGGGAACGCGATCAGTACCTTGAGTTATACTAAACTAAACAATTTTTAAAAAGTGAATCATAAATAGTCTGTTGACCAGTTAATTACCGGTAAACAGGCTATTTTAGTCGTTTAAAAAATATTAATCTTGCAGTTATACAGGCGGCGCCATGATAACCTCAAAGATTTCTTTTAAATATCAACTTTTTCTTTAAAACCGCTTTATTAATCATAAATTATCATTTAAGATTAAAGTATATACAGTGAGAAATAACAATCGAGGGATTATATATGCCGAATAATAATGAAGAAGCAAATCAAGAAGTAACGCCAGGTCAGGCTCAGCTTGACTCATCTATTACCCAAAAAATAGATTATTTACAGACGCTGCAATCAGCTTTACACGATCATGATGATCGTCAGATCTATGAACTGATCGATAAAACACGTTATGATCGGGAGGTTAAGAAATCTCGTTCGACAACTAAGACCCAGCACTTAGCCGATTTAGTGGCCGATGATCACGAACAGTTAAGTCATTATTTAAGTGAAAACTTAATTGATTATCTTGGTAAGACCTACCCGTTTTTCTATTATGATGAAGTGAGAAACGGTGAATTTGATATTTACTTTGGTAACTGGTGGGATCGGCGCAAGTTCGGTAAGCTGGACGTTTTAAACGTGGCCTTTGAGTTTGATGATACGGAGTATGCCAAGTTGAAACGTGCTTTTGAGCTGGATGCACTTAACCAGCGTTATAATACTGAAAACATTGCTGAAATCTCCGCTAATAGTGCAGAGTTGCAGAAGCTAATTGATGGTCAAGATGAACGTGATCACCAAAAGGAAGATTTGCGCAAACAGCTTAAAGAAGTGAGTCAAAAGAGCACGTTACCTTGGGATTCCGGTAAGGTTAAAGAAGAACGTCAAGGCATCGTTGATCAACTGTCAAAGCTTGCTGATGATGATGAAGAAGCCATCAATGCTAACAAGAAGATCAAAGAAAATGATGAAAAGATTTTGAGCTTATCAAAAGAAGATACTATTTTGACTTATGAGAAACAAAGCATCCAGCAGAAATTTGAAGACTTTTCACACTTTGAATCGCATAATCAAAGTCTATATACGGATTACCTGACGAATTTAATTGGTAAAGGGCAGGTGAATGCTGATGATTAATGAAAAAGATCCGTCAACGCTAAGTACAAGCGGACGTTTACTGTCTTATAATAACGCGGTTAAAGAGGGATTGAAGACCGGTCAGCACTTCACCGAACTAATGGATCAACTAATTAACACAAAAGTTCCGAAGGAATTAGTTGATGCCGCGCAGGCACTGTCTGTTTTCGTCTTGGATAGCGACTACGTTACTTTCCCGCATCAGTATAATAATGCCGATTACTACCTGATTTTCATGAGCAGACTGCTAGAACTGCATGATCAAGGCGAAGAAATTACACTGGAGTCACACGAAGATAATCAGCATCTCACCCAGCAAATTGCAGCACTGGGAGACTTAGGTGTATTCGCGTTTGTTGCTGCTAACGATTCTACTGGTGGCGTATACTATCGCGATCAGGTGACAGGCGAAACCCTCTTCTATTTGAACCTTAAACGACGGATGATGCGGGTCAACAGCAGTGCCATTACGAAACTGTTTATTGAAACGTATGCTGACAAGCTAGAGAAGGATCATTTATTGTCCGCAACCGACTTGCTAATAGCATTTGGCCAAGCGTTGAAAACCGACTTCGGATTCGATGTTGACTTCAACTTGTTAGATACAAATAATAATGAATTCTACGCTTTTCAGACCAGTAATCTTTCTGGCGAAATTGTGGATAAATTATTTGTGGCTGCGGCAGAAGAAAGTTACATGCTTAAGCATGATAAAGATGGGGCTGTTTTGGAACTCGCTTCTGACCTGAAGCTCAAAATTGCCAGTCATAACGCAACCGGCGGGGCAGCCTGGGGACTTTACATCTCAGATGAAGATCAAAAGGTTTCCTGGTTCAAAGTCTTGCTGGAATTCCCATTCTTACGTAAATGGTATCTTGAAAACATTGACGATCTGCAGATTCGTTCAGACAACTTAGTCTTTTAGTAGGGGTGACATATTGACACTTGATTTAGCAGATTTATTACAGACAGCTATTCAGAGGCGAAATGAGTTTAACTACGAGCACAAAGTTGCAGTGAGTCCAGAAGAGGGCTTAAGAGTTGACTATGTTGCGCTCAACGTTTCCCTAGCTCATTTATCGGATTTAATGGGCTGGTTTAAATTAGGCCAAGAAACGGCGACTGTTTCCAGCGAGGAACTCCTGCAGGCGTACGTTGAAGTACTTAACCACACCTTCCAAGTAGCTGCTCGTCAAACTTGGTCACATTTGATCGTTATGAAACCAGAAGAGTTAGAGAAGTTAAAACAAAAGCGGCCAGCCAAGAGCTTGAGCCAGCAGTATTTGTCAATTTCACATTTCCTGGATCAGTCGTTTATTGAGCGGCAGCAAGTGGCATTTCGCCATGCCTGGCACTTGATCCTGAAGTTGGGACTAGTAGATTTAAATTTCACTGAAGATCAGATTCAAGACGCATTTTTAAAGCTAGATAACTAAAAAAGCCCGTTTATCGAACTGATAAACGGGTTCTTTTTTAGGCTAAAAATGCTTAGCTAATGTGTAGTAATTTGAAAAATAATTGCACGTAAGCGCGCTTCGGTGTTGTAACGAGGTGCTTTGATTGAGCACGCTGACGGCTTGCGCTGAGATACAATTCCCATGCGCCGGCAAATATAAATAAGCCGATAATAAATGAGATGAAAATCATCGCAATCCCCCCATAAAATAAGATTTCAATTACGTTACAACTACATTATGGTTTTGTGACAGTGAATTTGCAAGCTATTTTATTCAAAAAGTTTGGCGATACAGGTAATTAATTGAATGTCGCAGTTAGCTTTAAAAGTAATAGCTGTATATAACAAAAACTGTTATATTAGGAATTAAAGACCAGTATTTTATAAGAGAATAGACGGTTTCAGTATTAAAATTAGTGATAAAAAATAAGTAAAAAAACCAAGTAAACCAAAATAACGTGATTGTTAATCCATTTTTATCACGCTACTTTGATTTACTTGGAAATAAAATTACGATTCAGTTAAAAATGCGGCAAGAGAGATTCGAACCCTCGACCTACGGTTTAGAAGACCGTTGCTCTATCCAGCTGAGCTATTGCCGCATAACAATAAAACAACACGTATAATTATATGTGAATAAAGGGACTAAGTCAATTAGAAATGGCTCTTATTCATTAAAAAAACTAATATTTATTCGACAATAATCGGGGTAAACTTTGGTTGTTTACTTGAAAAATTCAATTACTTTCCCTCTAAACGGGTGAAATCTGGTAAAAATATGCATGGATATTAAAGTTTTTATCCATTTTTCTCACAATTTAATCGAATACAATTGAAATAATGTAGCGCCCCTGATAAAATAAGTTCAAGTCAATCAATTAGAATTAACCGTACCTTTGGAGTGGCATGGTTTAATTTTAATGAGATGTTAACACCGGTTGACTAGGTATATTGTTTGGTTGTAGGTAGGCATTAAAAAATTTTGTGGGGCGACCAATGGAGGGGCGTCGCCTGCACTAAAGGATGGGGAACGCTATGAGTAGAATGATTGAGATGAAAGGCAAGCAATTTGGACGCTTGACGGTGATTCGGCAGAACGGGCAGGATCCTAAAAATGCTGATTTGCTGTGGGAATGCCGTTGCAGCTGTGGCAATATCGTGACGGTGGATGGTTCCAGACTCCGCGGTGGATATGTCAGGTCTTGTGGCTGCTTACGTCGTGAATTAGCCCGTGAACGGTACACTAAAAATAAGGGTTTTACCAAGAATATGGGGAACCCTCAAAACTTACGTAATAGTGACGGCATTATGGTTTCTTCTATTAAAGAGTCGCAACGAAATACATCCGGTGTTGTTGGTGTGTCATACGACAAAGCCACTGAACGCTGGTTAGCGCGTTTAATGTACAAAGGTCGTTATGTATTGCTTAAGAGCTTTGATACTAAGGCGGAAGCAGTTGAGGCCCGTAAACAAGCCGAAAAAATGTACTGGCATAAAACAAAACAGGATCGCCAAACAGTAGGGTAGAATCTTGTAAATAATTGGTTAATTGACAAGTTTTGTCATAAATATTCTATTAAAAGAGTGCTGAACTTTTTTCAGCACTCTTTTATTGTGTCGTTAATTGTTTAGTTAATGAATTTTACAGCTGTTCCATAAGCGGCAACTGATTGCATATCGGTTCCAATGGAACCCGAATCAAAGCGCATCATGACCACGGCATCCGCACCAAGGTCAACGGCGTTCTTTCGCAACCGCTGAATTGCTACGTCCCTTGCTTCAATTAGCATCTTAGTATAATCCTTGATTTCCCCACCAACAATGTTTTTTAAACCTGCACCAATATTGCGTACCACATTTTTGGATTGAGTCGTTAATCCAAAAACCTCGCCAATAATTTCGTACTCTTGACCAGGAATCTTTTCGGTTGTTGTAACGATAATTTCAGACACGTGAATGGCCCCCTTTAGTATGCATTTAGCTTACCATGGCGCCCTGGCAAAAACAATTGCTCAGGAGAAAATTTTGGTGACTTCACCTGCCGGAATCACACGCCGTTCGCTAGTTGCATCATCAAGGATAATTAGCTGACCCAAATCGTTGATATCAACGGCTTTTCCTGTTATTAAGGAACGACCAAGCTGAACTTGAATCCGCCGATTCATTAGAGTGAGACGGCGCTTGTAGTCACTCAGGAATTTTGCATTGGTATATGTCAGGCTAGCATTGTAGAGGTAATCAATCAAAACGATAAAAAAGCGTTGCCGGTCCGCGAGCGAAGGGGCTGATGTCAGCAGATTTCCCGCGATCGTGCTGATTTCTGGGGGAAATGTTTGCTGGAACAGGTTAATCCCCACACCCACGATAATGGAATGATGAGTACCTTGTTCAACCAATATCCCCGCAATTTTACGTTCGTGATGGTAGATGTCGTTGACCCATTTCACATCAACAGTAATATCGAAACAGTCTTTGATTGCTTGAACGATTGCCATAGCAAGGCTGGTTGTAAATAAGCCAACTTGCTGAGACTCGATTTTAAACTGCGGTAAAAGTAAAGTGACATATAAACCTCCACCAGCTGGGGAATAAAAGGCGCGCTCAAATTTACCGACGCCTGCGGTTTGCTGGTCAGCCCAAATTACACATGGATTCTGCAGCACTTGCGTTTGGCTGAGCTGTTTAGCATATTGGTTGGTTGAGCCAATTGCAGCAAAGTGGCTGAAGTTAATTTTAATTCCAATTCGCTGATTTAATTGTTTACTGATATCCGAATTGTTCATGATATACCTCCGCAATGTGATTATTATAGCATACCCAATCGACGCCATAATATAACACGGTAGTTTGATATTCAAAATATTAATAGGTTTAAAAATTCTTAAATAATTGATCTTATATCAGTAGAGAAGTGGTTTATCGGTGGGTTATGCCTTAAAATTACTTGACAGCGGCTCCAATTTTAGAATATGATACGACCATCAAATACTTTGATGTTTGAAATAGTTTTGAAGGAGGTGCTTTGCGACGTATGCAATTAACTTCTCAAGAGATTCAAAAGCTGATTCCTAACCGGTTTCCGATTTTTTACATGGATGGCGTGAAAGAACTTGTTGCTGGTGAATCAATCACGGCTATCAAGAATGTCACTGCCGATGAAAGCTTTGTGAACGGTTTTCGTCCTGGCGAGTATGTCATGCCACCAGCTTTGATTGTTGAATCACTTGCACAGGCAGCTTCGATTCTGATTTTGAAATCACCGGCCTTTGAGCATAAAACAGCTTATCTCGGCGGTATTTCTAAAGCGGAATTTCTGAAAGATGTTCATGCATCTGATCAGCTAGAGCTGAAAGTCAAAATGAAAAAGCAGCGCGACAACATGGGCGTTGTATCATGCGAGGCAGTAGTCGACGAAGAAGTTATTTTGACGGCTGAACTAATGTTTATCGTTGAGCCGGAAGAGACCGTGCGTTGACTGCTGTGATTCTCACTGCTATTATTTTGAGGTTGAAACTATTTGAGAATCAAAATGGGTGGTGAAACACATGGATTTTTCTAAGGCTAAGCGAATCAATCAATTATTAACAACGGTCTATGGCGACATTGTCCGGGTGGAAGAACTAGCACTAAGAAAGAGCCAGTTCAAAGATATTTCCATCAAAGAAGTGCACGCTGTAGATGCCATTTCAATGTATGAGCACAAAACGACTTCAGAGGTTGCTCGAGAGCTGCGCATTACTCCTGGAACCTTAACAACCATGGTGAATCATTTGGTCAGAAAAGATTATGTCCAACGAATCAGAAGTGATGACGATCGGCGGTTTGTCCGTTTGGGATTGACTCGCCGCGGCCGTTTGATCTACCGGGCACATGAATCTTTTCACCGTAAAATGGTTGAAAGCTTCGCTAAGGATATGGATGATGAACAACTTCAAATTATTGAAAAAGCGCTGTTAAATCTGGAAGCGTTTCTTGAATTCGCTTCGCCAACTCCAAATAAGTGAGGGGTTACTTAATGACAGGTATTCAAATTGTCCAAAGCGCTAACACTGTGCCGGAACGGGTCGTTTTAAATGATGAGCTGAATGCCTATATGGAAACTTCAGACGAATGGATCTCAACACGAACTGGTATCAAGCAGCGTCACGTGTCAACTGGACAAACCACCAGTGATTTATGTACTTCAGTTGCACAAAAATTACTGAATCAGGCGGGCTGGCAAGCATCGGACTTAGATTTTATTGTTGTGGCAACCATGTCACCGGACTATCAGACACCGGCGACAGCAGCCATCGTTCAAGGCAGGATAGGTGCCGCAAAAGCGTTTGCCTTTGATTTAAACGCCGCTTGTTCAGGCTTTATCTACGGCTTGAAAGTTGCAGAGGGTTTGCTGCAGGTTGCCGGTAATCGCGGCATGCTGATCGGTGGTGAAGTGTTATCCAAGCTGATTGACTGGCACGAACGATCGACCGCGGTTTTATTCGGCGATGGGGCAGCGGGGGTGCTGCTCGCGAATCGTGCAGAAAGTGGTTCAGCTTTTTTAGCAACTGACCTTCAAACTCTTGGTGACCTTGGTGATCGGCTGACAGCGGGTTATCAGCCCGTTGATTCCGTCTTTACAACGGATGCGACTGATGCCCATCGACGTTACTTTGAAATGGACGGCCGGGCGGTTTATAAGTTTGCCACCCACCAAGTCCCTGAATCAATTGAACGGGCGGTTCAAAAAGCTGGTCTATTAGTTCAGGACGTTGACTATTTTATTTTGCACCAGGCCAACCAGCGAATTATTGATCAAATTGCAAAACGGCTGGATCAGCCAAGCGATAAATTTTTATCGAATGTTGCTCGCTTTGGTAATACTTCAGCAGCCAGCATTCCAATCTTACTGGATGAAGTCATCCAGGACGGAACCCTTCAACGGGGTCAAACGATCGCGTTGAGCGGTTTCGGCGGCGGTTTAACCGTCGGCACACAAATTATTAAATACTAAATTAAATGATAACTAAGGAGCTCAATATTATGACTAACGACGAAATTTTCTCAAAAGTACAGGCAATTATCGTGGACCAAACTGGTGAAGATGCAGACAAGGTGACGATGACCACCAACATCAAACAAGATCTAGACGCTGATAGTTTGGATATTTTTGAAGTGATCAACGAAATTGAAGACGAATTTGATATTAAGATTGAAACTGAAGAGGGCATTGAAACGGTTTCTGATTTAGTTACCTTCGTTGAAAAGCAACTAGCAGCCAAGGATAAGGAGTAGAGATAGCCTTATGCAATTAGATCCATTTATGCAGTCATTAGGATTAAAATATCCGATTTTTCAAGGCGGTATGGCATGGGTCGCAGATGGCCGTTTAGCGGCCGCAGTATCAAACGCTGGCGGATTAGGTATAATTGGTGCCGGTCATGCATCCGGTGAAATTGTGGCGCAGGAAATTCAGCGCGCTAAATCACTGACTGATCGGCCGTTTGGTGTGAACGTGATGCTGTTATCTCCACACGTTGAAGACGTCGTAAAGGTAATCTTAGAAGCCCATGATAGTATTACCGTGGTCACCACCGGTGCTGGGGATCCATCTAAATACCTGCCAGAATTTAAAGCCGCGGATATTAAAGTGATTCCCGTTGTGGCCTCCGTTGCACAAGCAAAGCGGATGACGCGGGTTGGTGCAGATGCCGTAGTTGCTGAGGGTATGGAATCCGGCGGCCACATCGGCAAGCTGACAACCATGGCTTTAGTTCCCCAAGTAGTTGATGCCATTAACATTCCGGTAATCGCTGCCGGAGGGATTGCCGATGGCCGTGGATTAGCAGCAGCCTTCATGCTTGGCGCTGTGGGTGTTCAAATGGGCACCAGGTTCCTGGTAGCTTCCGAATCAAAGGTTCATCCCGACTATAAAAAAGCGGTGCTCAAAGCCAAGGATATCGATACTGTGATCACCGGTGAATATGCCGGTCATCCGGCCCGAGTTTTGAAGAATCCCATGGCCAAGAGATTTATGAGACTTGAAAAAAAGGAAGCTGCTAAAAGCAATCCAGACTTTAGTGAAGTCGAAGAGATTGGCAACGGCAGCCTGAAAACCGCTGTCTTAACCGGAGATCGTGAAAGCGGCGCTTATATGGCTGGCCAGGTAGCTGGTTTGGTTAAGCAATCGCAACCTGCCGCCGAGATTTTAGCTGATGTTTATCATCAAGCAACTGATTTGATGGGTGGTGACTAAACTGAAAGTCGGATTATTATTTAGCGGTCAAGGTGCTCAAAAAACGGGTATGGGTGAAGAGCTTTATCAGCAAAATGCGACTTACAAGGCCACCATTGACCATGCTAGTCAGATTCTGGATATTGATTTACCCAAACTATACTTTGACCCTGCCGCAACGGATCAGTTATCGGAAACGCGGTATACGCAGCCAGCCATCGTTGCTATGAGCTGTGCACTATATCAGGTAGTTAAAAATGAATTGCCAACCGTAACTGCGGGTATTGGCCTTAGTTTAGGTGAGTACAGTGCCCTTGCGACCAGCGGCTTTATGAGCACCGAACAAGCATTGAAACTGGTTCGACTGCGTGGTGAACTGATGCAGCAGGCAAGTGAAACTCAGCCAAGCAAAATGGTTGCTGTCATGAACGCTTCTATCGACTTGATTCAAGAAGCATGTGACTCAGTTAAAAAAACTGGCTTAGTTACGATTGCAAATATCAATACACCCAAGCAAGTCGTTATTGGCGGTGAAGTTGCTGCGGTAGACGCTGCGGTTGCTTACCTTGAGACCAAGGGGGTTAAACGACTAGTGCCACTTAAAGTTAGCGGTGCTTTCCATACCCCTCTGATGCAGCCCGCACAAGCAAAGTTACACGATGCATTAGCGAAGATTGACTGGACGGAAGGTACCTTTCCCGTGATCAGTACGACAACTGGAGAACCGTTTAAGACCGGTGAACTAACCCAGACGTTAACAGAGCAACTGGTGTCCACCACTAGATTCACGGATGCAATTCAACAATTGAATGGTCAAGTCGATACGGTTATTGAGTTAGGACCTGGTAAAACTTTGATGAGCTTTGCAAGAAAAACAGTTAAGGGGATTGACTATTATCATATTGATGATATCAAGACGCTCACTGAAACGCTGACAGCTTTAAGGGGTGAATAAGTTTGGATTTAACTGATAAAACGGTTTTGGTGACTGGCAGTACCCAGGGCATCGGGCTGGCTATCGCACAGGCCTTTGCTAAGCAGGGGGCCAATATTGTGATTAACGGTCGGCACGCTGCTTCACGAGAAGTGATCGAAGCCATTCAAGGAGAAAACGTTACCTGCTGGGATCTTTCAGCTGATATCACTGATCCGGATGCCGTTCAAAAAATGATCGATAGCATTTACGAAAAAACGGACCACTTAGATATCGTGGTTAATAATGCGGGCATCGTCAATGACAAGCTGCTTAACCGGATGAGTGAGACTGATTTCAGTCAGGTCATCAACACAAACTTAACGGGTACTTTTAACGTGATCAAAGCTTGCCTGCGACCAATGTATAAGGCACGCAAGGGTGCGTTTATCAACATGGCCAGCGTAATCGGTTTAACGGGCAATATCGGCCAAGCCAACTACGCCGCTAGCAAAGCTGGCATCATTGGCCTGACTAAATCTGTAGCTAAAGAAGCCGCACTACGCGGCCTGCGATGCAATGCAATTGCACCTGGCATGATTGATACCGCAATGACAGCACAGCTAGCCGATAAAGTGAAAGCAGAAATTTTACAGCAAATTCCGCTAAAACGTCTGGGCTCAACTGATGAAGTGGCTCAAGTCGCAATCTTTTTAGCTGAAAATGACTATATCACGGGTCAGACCATCACCGTTGATGGCGGCCTAACGATGCAATAAGGAGCGAGAGTATGACGAGAGTGGTAATTACAGGAATGGGCGCGTTGACACCAATCGGCAATAGTGTGCCGGAGTTTGAAGCTGGTTTACAGGCTTCAAAGGTTGGCTTTCAACGGATTACACATTTTGATGCTAGTGATACCGGGATTACTTTAGCTGGTGAATTACAGAATTTTGACCCGTTAAAGCGCTTGGGTAAAAAGGATCTGCGTCGGATGGATGCCTTTAGTCAATACGCCATGTACGCGGCCTCAGAAGCCGTTGAACAGGCTGGTATCGACGAAACAAACACTGACCCCGAAAGCATGGGTGTGATTTACGGTTCAGGGATCGGCGGCTTGACCACCATTCAAGAGCAAGTCATCAAGATGCATGACAAAGGGCCGCAGAGAGTTTCACCAATGTTTGTTCCAACCGCAATTTCCAATATGGCCTCCGGTAACATGGCCATTCGCTACCACGCTAAAAACATTTGTACGACCATTGTTACGGCCTGTGCCTCCGGAACTAACGCCATTGGCGAAGCCTTCCGGCAAATCAAAGAAGGCCGGGCGCAAGTGATGCTCACCGGTGGCTCTGAAGCTTCGGTTAACGAAATTGGAATTGCCGGATTTGCGGCCTTATCAACGTTATCTAAGGCAACCGACCCCACAAAAGCATCGCTGCCGTTCGATGCAAATCGGCTGGGTTTCGTCATGGGCGAAGGCGCCGGCACCTTGGTATTGGAATCATTAGAACACGCTCAAAAACGCGGTGCTAAAATTTTAGGCGAAATTGTCGGCTACGGCGCCACCGCTGACGCCTATCACATGACTTCACCGGATCCCGAAGGTACCCAGGCCGCGCGGGCAATGCAGCTGGCGATTGACGAAGCGGGGGTTAAACCCGCTGAAGTTGGTTATATTAACGCCCACGGTACCGCTACGATGGGCAATGATAGCGCTGAATCCAAGGCCATTAATACCGTCTTTGGTCGGGATAGCGATGTGCTGGTGTCCAGCACCAAGTCCATGACGGGTCACCTTCTGGGAGCTGCTGGCGCCATTGAAGCAGTAGCTACAATAGGCGCACTGCAATCGGGTAAGTTGCCGGAAAATGTCGGCCTGATGAACCAAGATCCTGAATGTCAGGTCAACTTGGTGAACGCTGATAATTGTGACCGCCAAACTGACTATGCAATCAGTAATTCATTTGGTTTTGGGGGACATAACGCCGTTTTGGCATTTAGAAAGTGGGCGGAATAATGACACTTGAAGAAATCCAGGCAATTATTCGTCAAATCAATGACAGTGATATTCGGGAAATCAACCTTGATTATCAAGACATCCACCTGTATTTGAATAAAAACGAGAATAGTCATCAAACTGCGGAAACGGTAAGTCAAACGCCCGCACCTGCTAAGAATGAGAAGCCTTCCAGGGAGGCCCAGCCGGCCGAACCAACCGAAAACCAGCCGACTGAACCAGCGAAGGCAGAAGCAACGACCATCAAAGCACCGCTGGTTGGTGTGATTTACCTTCAGCCATCACCTGATAAGCCTGCCTACAAAAAGGTTGGCGACCACGTGAGCGCCGGTGAAGTGGTCTGCGTGATTGAAGCAATGAAAATGATGACTGAAATCAAGAGTAAGGTGGATGGCACCATCTCGAAAATCCTGGTTGAAAATGAAGAAGTGGTTGAATACGATCAGCCATTGTTTGAAGTGACTAAATGAGGTGACAAAATTTGTCAGAAGAAGCAGAAAAACACGAATTAGACGTTGTTGAGATCCAGAAAATTTTACCGCACAGATACCCAATGTTATTGGTTGACCGAGTGCTTGATTATGTGCCAGGCGAAAAGGTGATTGCCAGAAAGAACGTTTCGGTTAACGAAGCCTTCTTCCAAGGTCACTTTCCCGGCAACCCGGTTATGCCCGGTGTCTTAATCGTTGAAGCAATGGCACAAGCTGGTGCAATCGCACTGCTGACCGTTCCAGAATTCAAGGGGAAAACCGCTTATTTTGGCGGCATGAACAAGGTGAAGTTCCGTCAAATGGTTAAACCAGGAGATACTTTAACTTTGGAAGTGACCTTGGAAAAAATCCGTGGGCACGCCGGATTAGGACACGGTGAGGCTTACGTGGACGGTAAAAAAGTTTGCTCAGGAGATCTCACCTTTATGATTGGGTAGGTGAATAATATGTTTAGTAAGGTCTTAATCGCCAATCGCGGCGAAATCGCGGTGCGGATTATTCGCGCTCTGCGAGAATTAAACGTTCAGTCAGTAGCGGTTTATTCAACCGCGGACGCGGATGCTCAGTACGTTAAGTTGGCGGATGAAGCGGTCTGCGTTGGTGGCCCGCAACCCGCTGATTCTTACTTGAATATGCAAAATATTGTGAGTGCTGCTGTTCTCACGGGGGCTGAAGCAATTCATCCGGGATATGGTTTTTTGTCTGAAAATGAGGAATTTGCCGAGCTGTGTGAGACCTGTCATATTACGTTTATCGGTCCTAAACCAGAAACGATTTCTTTGATGGGCAATAAAGCCAATGCCAGAAGTCAAATGCAAGCTGGTAACGTTCCGGTGATTCCGGGCAGCACAGGCTTTTTGAAGGATGAAGCTGACGCCGTTAAGGTTGCTAGTGAGGTCGGTTATCCCGTCATGCTAAAAGCCGCCTCCGGTGGTGGCGGCAAGGGAATTCGCCGGGTTCAAAACGAGGGCGAAATGCGAGCAGCCTACCAGTCAGCAACTAAGGAAGCACAGCTTTCCTTTGGTGACCAGCGGATGTATCTGGAGAAGATCGTTGCACCAGCCAAACATATTGAAGTACAGGTCTTTGCAGATCAATTTGGACACGTGACAGCATTTCCTGAACGGGACTGTTCACTGCAGCGCCGGCAGCAAAAGGTGCTGGAACTGAGTCCGTGTCCGGTAATGACGGAACAGGAGCGACAAGAGCTACAAGCCATTGCAATTCGCGCGACTAAAACCATCAAGTACTTAAACACGGGGACCATTGAATTTTTGATGGATAATGAACACCACTTTTACTTTATGGAAATGAATACCAGAATTCAGGTAGAACACCCAATCACGGAAGCTGTGAGCGGTATCGACTTAGTTAAGGAACAAGTCAGAGTTGCCGCGGGGGAGGCTTTGTCATTTAAACAGTCAGATTTAACGCCTAAGGGCTTTGCGGTTGAAGCGCGGGTCAACGCAGAAGACCCCGCCTTGAACTTCATGCCGCAAGCTGGGGTAGTTAAGCAACTGAAATTACCTGGTGGACCTGGTATTCGTGTTGACAGTGGGATTCAAGCTGGGGATATGATTTCACCGTTCTATGATTCGATGATTGTGAAAATCATTGCCCACGCCGACACGTATCAAGAGGCACTGAAAAAGCTCATTGAGGCACTAGACGAATTTGAATTGGACGGGATTGCTACTAACCAAAGCTTTTTAGCAGCCTTGTTAGCAGATCCGGTTGTGCAGCAGGGAACTGCCACCACGGATTACGTGACTAAACAATTCATGGCAAAATTTACGAAACACGTTGTGCGGGAGGTGTCATAGATGTCTTTTGGGGAACACGTTAAGCGGTTCTCATCACGTTCCGTTTCAATGTTGAAACACTATCAGGCAAAAGTACCTAGTGGCATCTGGCAGGAATGCCCGCATTGCCATGCCAGTTTTTACTTTAAACGGGCGGGACAATACCGGGTCTGTCCCGAGTGCGGATATGGTTTTCGGGTGACGGCCCACCGTCGTTTAAAGATGCTGACAAAACACTTTGAAGAGTGGGATGCTGATCTAGAAACCAAGGATCCAACTGAATTTCCAGACTACGACCGTAAAATTAAAAAAGCCCAGTCGGTGACCCACCTTAAGGATGGTGTACTGACGGGTAAGGCAACCATCGGTAATTATCCGGTTGCTTTAGGGATCATGGATCCCCTATTTATTATGGGCAGTTTGGGGACTGCTAACGGTGAACGAATCACCCGAATGTTTGAGAAAGCCACCGAACAGCAGCTGCCAGTCATTTTACTGACGGCTTCTGGTGGCGCCAGAATGCAGGAAGGCATCTATTCTCTAATGCAGATGGCGAAGATCAGCCAGGCCGTTAATGACCATGCAGCTGCTGGTTTAGCCTACATCTCAGTGATCATGGATCCCACTACTGGTGGGGTAACCGCTAGCTTTGCCAGCCAAGCCGATATTACGCTGGCTGAACCCAAAGCACTGTTTGGCTTTACTGGTAAACGGGTGATTGAACAAACCATCAATAAACAGCTACCGAATGATTTTCAAAGCGTGGAAAATAGCTATAAACGCGGCTTTATTGATGAAATCGTGCCCCGTGAGCGAATGGCTGAACGGCTCAGCCAATTGCTGGGCATTCTAGAAGCTCAAAAGTGGGGTGAGGCGTAATGGCGGATACACAATCAGTGATTGCCGGTGCTAGAAGTGATCGTAAGGCGAATATTTATGAAATTATTGATCAATTATTTACGGACTTTTTTGAAATGCATGGCGATCAAGTATCTGGCGATGACCAGGCAATCGTTGCTGGCCTAGCTAAACTAGCGAATCATCCCGTTGCCGTGATTGCCACTCAAAAGGGTAACAACCTAGAAGACCGAATGGCTACGCATTTTGGCAGCCCGGAACCGTTGGGCTACCGTAAATCCTTACGGGTAATGAAGCTGGCGGAAAAATTAAACTTTCCTATTATTACGTTGATCAACACTCCAGGGGCATATCCAGGAGCGGATGCCGAAGCTTCCGGTCAGGGTCAGATGATTGCCAAAAACATCAGTGAAATGTTAAAGTTAAAGGTGCCAATTTTAACGCTGATTATCGGTGAAGCCGGTTCTGGCGGTGCGTTAGCGCTGGCCTGTTCGGATCAGATTTGGATGTTTGAAAACAGTATGTATTCCGTGCTTTCACCAGAGGGGTTTGCTTCGATTATGTGGAAGGATGCGCACCTTGCGGACAAGGCAGCTAAACTAATGCGGTTAACACCGGATTGGCTGTTAAAACAGCACGCCATTCACCGGGTAATCCCAGAAAATATGCTGACTGACGGCTCGTTAAAAATTGCGATGAGCAGCACGATTCGTGATTTGAGTCATCAAAACGTGAGTGAGTTACTCAAAAAACGAGCAGCTTTCTTTAGAAGATTTTAGCAGTTTGTTGATTCTAAGGGTTGACGGATGCCTTTAAGTTTTGTAAAATACAGTTTGTTGTATTTGTGGGCTTCCACAGCTGCAACCGCACGAGCCAAGTATTAAGTCTGCTCAGCAGCGCTTGTTCTCGGCGAGTCTAAGTGTTAAATAAAAAGGAGGTGCACATACATGTACGCAATTATCGTAACTGGCGGTAAGCAATACCGCGTTCAACAAGGCGAAGCAGTCTACGTTGAAAAGCTTAATGCTAATGCTGGCGACAAGGTTACTTTTGACCAAGTTGTCTTTGTTGGCGGCGATTCAACTAAGATTGGTACACCTTTAGTTTCAGGTGCTTCAGTCACTGGAACCGTTGAAAAACAAGGCCAAGAAAAGAAGGTTGTTACCTTCAAGTACAAGCCTAAGAAGGGTCAACACACGAAGGTTGGTCATCGTCAACCATACACCAAGGTTGTTATTGATGCTATCAACGCTTAATATCTGTGGGTGATCGCTTATGATTCAAGCAGCATTTGACTACGATAATGACGATCGGATCATTGGGTTTAAACTAACGGGTCACGCCGACAGCGGTCCTTACGGTAGCGATATCGTTTGTTCTGCCGTGTCAGCCTTATCTATTAGCACAGTGAACGGTTTGGTAGCCGTGGCTTCTATTAAGCCAGTAGTGGTTGCTAAGCAAGCGGAAGGCGGCTTTTTAAGTCTCCGGATGCCTCCGGTCGATGACTATATTCTGGATCGAATCAGTCAAGCGTTATTGCAAAGTTTTCAAAATGGACTTTTAGATGTCGAAAAACAATATTCGAAGTATATTCGAATCAACTAATCTTTTGTGGAGGTGAAACTCATGCTAGAAATGAACTTACAATTCTTCTCTCACCATAAAGGGGGCGGTTCTACTGCCAACGGTCGTAACTCTGCCGGACGTCGTCTCGGTACGAAGGCTGCTGACGGTTCAACTGTAACCGGTGGCTCAATCCTTTACCGCCAACGTGGTACGCACATTTATCCAGGTGCTAACGTTTTGCGGGGCAATGACGATACTTTGTATTCAAAGATCGACGGTGTCGTTCGCTTCGAACGTAAGGGCCGTGATAAGCGCCAAGTTTCCGTTTATCCTGTAACAGAAGCTGCAGCAAGATAATGAAAAAGGCCCCTAGGGGCCTTTTTTATTTGACTTAATCAGGCTTAGAAAGGCGGCTTATGATGATTAATCGGCTTAAACAGCTTCAAGCACAGTTTAAGGGGCTGCGCATTGATGCATTTTTAGTGACCAACGCGGTTAATAAGGCTTATTTAACTGGTTTTGACGGTGACGGTGTCATTTTAGTGACGGCAAATCAAACTTATGTTATTACTGACTCGAGGTATGAAACTGCTTTGGCAGCAATGCCGCATGATTTTGACGTGATTATCACGCGATACTATTTAGAAGCTGCTGCTCAGCAAGTCAAAAAGCAGCAAATCACCGTTTTAGGTTTCGAAGACAGCATTCCGTTTCACGATTACGATCGAATTGATGAACTTATGAATTCGGATATTGTGCCAATGACGAATTTGATCGAACAAATGCGTGAAGTTAAATCCGAGGATGAGCTTCAGATACTTGAGCATGCCTGCAAGACGACGGTCGAAGGTTTTAACACCCTTTTGCCGCTGATCAAACCCGGTGTAACGGAACGCTACCTTGCCAACCAACTAGATGCCATTATGCGTAATTTGGGTGCTGAAAAGGCTAGCTTTGATACCATAGTGGCTAGCGGCAAACGAGCTGCACTGCCGCACGGTGCCGCAACCTCTAAAGCTATCCAGGCAGGTGAAATGATTACCATTGATTTTGGCTATGAGTTTGATGGCTATACGTCTGATTTAACCCGGACGGTGGCCTTAGGTGATCCTGGCGAGAAACTCAAGTCAGTTTATCGGGTTGTTCAACAAGCACAGCAGGTCATCATTAACGCCGTTAAGCCGGGAGTATCCGGACAACAGTTGGATCAGGTTGGCCGGGAGTTCATTACTTCCGCGGGCTACGGGAAATATTTCAACCACGGTACTGGCCACGGTATTGGGCTGGATATTCATGAAGGACCAGCGCTTTCCATGCGTTCGAATGATCACATGATGACCAATAACGTGATTACCGTTGAGCCCGGTATCTATCTGCCGAACCTGGGCGGTATCCGAATCGAGGACGATATTTTGGTCACGGAAGCCGGTCACCGCATTTTGACTGACGGTTCAAGGGACCTGGTTGTCCTGTAATTGCTAATTATTTGCGGGTGTAGCTTGCAATTGCCTGCACTTAATTGGTATTATTAGTAAGAATTATTTAGGAGGAAACACGATATGGCAATTTCTACAGCAGATTTTAAAAACGGTTTAACAATTGAGGTTGACGGTGCAATTTGGCGGATTGTTGAATTCCAGCACGTTAAGCCTGGTAAGGGTGGCGCTTTCGTTCGTTCAAAGTTAAAGAACTTGCGGACTGGTGCCGTTCAAGAAAAGACTTTCCGTGCGGGCGCCAAGATGGAACAGGCCCCAATCAACACCCGTAAGATGCAGTACCTTTACGAAGACGGCGATTCACGGGTCTTCATGGATACTGACAACTACGAACAAATCGAAGTGCCGGATGATGCTATCAAAGATCAACTGAAGTACTTGCAAGAAAACATGGAAGTTAACGTTATCCAGTACGGCTCAGAAACTTTGGGTATTGAAGTTCCTAACACCGTTGTTTTAACGGTTACAGCTACTGAACCTGGTATCAAGGGTAACACTGCTTCAGGCGGTTCAAAACCAGCTACTATGGATACTGGATTAGTTGTTCAAGTACCATTCTTTGTCAACGAAGGCGACAAGCTTTCAATTAACACGCAAGATGGTACCTACATCTCACGTGCCAACTGATTTTTTGATTTGAAACGGAGGCTTGAAATTGGCTGAAGATACAAATATTGTTTTAAAAGCAACCGAGCCTACTCTGGGTAAAATTGAAGTTGCACCACAAGTGTTAGAGATTGTCGCAGGCATCGCCGCCAGTGATGTCGACGGTGTATCAAGAATGCGTGGCTCTCTAGCTAATAGCGTCAATGAATTGTTTGGGAAAAAGGAACGTGGCAAAGGCGTTAAATTATCTGTATCTGGTGACACACTTAACGTTGATGTGTACGCTTACCTTAACTATGGTGTATCAGTGCCAAAGGTGGCCTTGGCTATTCAAGAACAGGTCAAGCAGCAGCTTTTGTTCATGACTGATTTACACGTCAATGAAGTCAACGTCCACATTCAGGGTGTGATTCCTGAAAAGACGACGCAGGCCGTTGATCCCGACAATCTGTTTGACGATAATGACGAAAGTGAAAATGGTGAGGATAAGTGACAGAAGAATTAAATCGACACCAAATCCGCACTCGCGCTTTTCAAACGTTATTTGCAATGAATGCTAATCCGGAAGCTGATCGACAGGTCATTTACCAACAGCTACTGTCTGATGAAGACGGTGTGAAGGCAGATGTTCCTGCATACTTGGAACAATTGGTCGATGGTGTCCTGGAAAAGCAGGATGAACTGGATGCTCAAATTAAAAAGTATTTAACGACTAGCTGGACTTTACAACGAATTGCAAAAACTGATTTGGTGATCTTGCGCATCGCTTTTTATGAACTGGATTATCAGCCAGATATTCCGAAGCGGGTAGCCGTTAACGAAGCTTTGGAGTTGGCAAAACAATTTAGTGATGACCGGTCACGCCGATTTATTAACGGTGTCTTGTCTCACGAAATTGAACCAGAAAAATAAAATAAAACCGGAAGTAATCATTTGATTATTTTCGGTTTTTTTGTGGTTTTAACCAGCCCTCAAAATAACGACTGAATTTATCCGGTAAAGTGCCGGCGGATAGAGCTTAACAAAGTGAAATGTGATAAAATGATATGCAGTAGATTTGTAAAATTATGATGGGTAACCACCAAATTAACAATGATAGTGAGAGTGAAGCCAATGGCAGAATTAATTGACGGCAAACAGTTAGCAAAAACGATCAATGATCAAACAAAACAGTCTGTAGATGAATTAAAAGCGCAAGGAATCAATCCTAAATTAATCGTTATTATTGTGGGTGGCGATAAAGCTAGTCAGGTCTATGTCCGTAATAAGCAGCGTAAAGCGGTTCAGCTGGGAATCATTTCTGAAACCAAGCAGCTACCAGAGGAAACTACGCAGGCTGAATTGCTGGCGCTGATTGACCTGTATAACCAAGATGATACCGTTCACGGTATTATGGTTCAGTCGCCGTTACCAGCGCAGATCGATGAAGCCGCCATTACCCGTGCAATTTTGCCAACCAAGGATGCAGACGGGTTCAACCCGGAAAACGTTGGTAAACTGTATTCCAATTCAAACCTTAACTTCCCCGTTTCGTGCACGCCAAAGGGAATTATGATGATGTTAAAGGCTTATCAGGTCACAGTTCCTGGTGCCAATGCGGTAATCGTAGGCCGCTCCAATATCGTGGGCCGGCCAATGGCAGCCTTACTGCTGAATGCCAGCGCAACGGTGACGGTGGTACATAGTCATACTCAGGACATGAGTGCGTATACCCGTAAAGCTGACATTTTAATCGTAGCAACTGGGATTGCTAACTTGATCAAGGGTGAAGATATTAAACCTGGTGCAACTGTGATCGATGTTGGTATGGACCGGGATGCTAACGGCAAGCTGACTGGTGATGTTGATTTTGACAGTGCTAAGGCAGTAGCCGGTAAAATTACGCCCGTTCCCGGTGGTGTTGGGCCAATGACCATTGCGTCATTGATGCAGCAAACTGTTGAATTAGCAAAATGGAGTGAATAATTTGGAACCTAGCGAATACTTAACCGTCAGCGCACTGACGAGTTATATTAAACGCAAATTTGACGTTGACCCTTACTTAGGTAAGGTTTATTTGACGGGTGAAATTTCTAACTTCAGGCTGCGTCCCAATGCTCATCAGTACTTTAGCCTTAAAGATGATCACGCTAAAATTAGTGCCATCATGTTTAAATCAGCCTTTTCCAAGGTTAAGTTCACGCCGGAAGAGGGAATGAAAGTCCTCGTTACCGGCCGAATTTCACTGTATGAACCTAGCGGCAGCTACCAGATTTACGTGGATCATATGGAGCCCGATGGTGTCGGTCAGCTTTATCAAGCCTATGAGCAGTTAAAGCGTAAACTGAGTCAGGAAGGCGTCTTTTCGGCACCCAAAAAGCCGTTGCCACGTTTTCCTAAACGCATTGCAGTGGTAACCAGTCCCAGCGGTGCGGTGATCAGAGATATTATCACCACGGCTCGACGCCGTTATCCAATTGCCCAAATCGTGCTTTTTCCAGCACTAGTTCAAGGCAACGAGGCAGCCGGTGACATTGTCCGCCAAATTGAACGCGTTAATCGCTTAGGTAATTTCGATACCTTGATCATCGGCCGGGGCGGCGGCTCCATTGAAGACCTTTGGCCGTTTAATGAAGAATCCGTAGCCCGGGCAATTTTTGAGAGTCAAATTCCGGTGATTTCTTCAGTAGGGCATGAAACCGACACGACCATTGCTGATTTAGTTGCTGATGTTCGGGCTGCTACCCCTACGGCAGCGGCCGAATTAGCAGTCCCGGTTTTAAGCGATGTACTGCTAGAAATCAATCAAGATCGCGTTCGAATTTACCATGCCTTCCACCACCACCTGGCAATGTATCAGGAACAGCTCAAAAAATTACGTGAAGCCTACGTCTTTCAGCAGCCAGAACGGTTATACGAAGGTTATAGTCAAAAGGTCGATCAATTGACCACTCAGCTGCAGCAAACCATGTCACACCGATTAAGTTTGGTTCATGCTTCAATCGATGCTATTGATAAGCGTCTGAAAGTGGCTTCTCCAGCCAGTCAGATCACTCAACTGGAACAGAATCGACGAGATTTAACCGCTCGATTGAACCGTGGAATGCTGCAAGACTTTAACCAGCAAAAGCAACGTCTAGCTGAGCTAGCACAGTCCCTGGACTATTTGAGTCCGCTTAAAATTATGGGACGTGGCTATAGCTACGTTACCAGCAAACAAAAAGTGATTGCTGACGTCAAACAGCTTCACCCAGGTGATGACGTGGTCATGCACTTGACCAACGGACAGGCAAACGCAACGATTAAATCAATTCAGGCAAATAAAAAGGATGGACAATCATGAGTGAAAAACCAGCAAACGAAAAAGCGTCAAAGGACACACCAACCTTTGAAGAAAACTTGAATCATCTTGAAGAAATCGTGACTGCTCTTGAGAAGGGTAATGTGCCACTAGAAGAAGCCTTATCCCAGTTCAAACAGGGCGTGGCACTGAGCCACGATCTGCAAGTCAAATTAACCGAAGCGGAAAAAACTTTGGCGCAGATGATGAACGACGATGATCAGACTGAACCTTTTGAAGTTTCAGAGTCAAAGGATGATAAGAATGAGTGATGCTTCACAAGTTTTAAAGAATTTTGAAACTGAATACGTTCCCCAAATCAATCAAACACTGCAACGACTAAATGATGGCTGGATTGATCAGCCGATTCTTCAGTCTGCAATGACTTATTCAGTTAATGCTGGCGGCAAACGCTTGCGGCCCCTCTTGACATTAGCCGTGCTGCGAACGTATCAGGATCAGCCTAGCAGTGGTCAGTTAATGGCGGCCAGTGCTTTGGAACTGCTGCATACTTATTCACTGATCCATGACGACCTGCCAGCGATGGATAACGACGAACTGCGCCGCGGTGTTGCCACCAATCACATGAAATTCGGTGCGGGAATGGCGACCTTAGCCGGGGACGGTTTGCTGACCTTGGCGTTCGAATGGCTCAGCAAAGCCGACGTTCCAGCTGCGCAGCAACTAGCGTTGGTTCGAGCTTTAAGCCATGCCGCCGGACCAGCCGGAATGGTGGCTGGACAAGCGCAGGATATTTCCAGCGAACATCATCAGTTGAACATTGACCAGCTGGCAAAACTGCACCGTCAAAAAACGGGCGCACTGCTGCACTACGCCGTTGAAGCAGGCTGTATTATGGCTGAGGTAAACGAAGACGAACGGCAGGGCTTATTGAAGTTTGCTGACCAGTTTGGACTCGCTTACCAAATCTATGATGATTTACTGGATGTCACGGCTACGGCTAAAGAACTTGGTAAAAAGACCCATAAGGATGCGGGTGAGGAAAAGAACACCTATCCAGGGTTGTTTGGCGTTGCCGGTACCAAGCAGCGGTTAAAGCAAGTTGTCAAATCCGCTGAGACACAATTAGTTAGTTTAAACCAGTCCACTGGCAGAGATTACAGTTTGTTAAACGCCTTTTGCAGTTATTTCAAGATTAAAGAATAGGGAGTCGTTATGGAAAAACAACGCGTTGATGTATTACTCGTAACCCAAGGATTATTCGAATCCCGTGAACAGGCTAAGCGGGCTGTGATGGCGGGCGAAGTACTTGGCAATAATGAAGAACGGCTGGATAAACCCGGCGTCAAAATTCCGGTGGATACTGACCTGCACATCAAGGGCAAGCCGATACCGTACGTTAGCCGAGGGGGCTTTAAACTAGCTAAAGCCCTCAAAGTCTTTAACATTGACGTGAACGGTCGTATTGTACTGGACATTGGTTCGTCGACTGGCGGTTTTACGGATGTGATGCTGCAAAACGGTGCTAAAATGTCCTACGCTTTGGATGTTGGCAGCAACCAACTGGTTTGGAAACTGCGTCAGGATCCCAGAGTCGTGGTCATGGAACACACTAACTTCCGCTACAGCAAACCAGAAGACTTTACTAAGGGGCAGCCAAGCTTTTCTTCTATTGACGTTTCGTTCATTTCATTGAGCTTGATTCTACCGCCACTAAAACAGATTTTGGTGGAAAATGGCGAGGTAGTTGCCCTAATCAAACCGCAGTTTGAAGCCGGACGTGAACACGTGGGCAAACACGGCATTGTTAAAGATCCGAAAATCCACGAAAGTGTCATTCAAAAAGTGATCCAATTAGCCGTTGATAATGGTTTTAGTCCCATGCACCTTGATTTTTCACCAATCACTGGTGGTGAAGGCAACATTGAATTCCTTATTCACTTGAAATCCGTTGCTGGAACACCTGAAATTGCTTCTAACATTGATGTTGCTGGAACCGTCGAATCAGCGCATCGAATATTAACTGCATAAAATTCGCATTTTACTTTTAAAATGGTCATCTTAGCTGTATGATATAGCTAAATGATTTTTCCCGAAGGAGATGGTGCGACGTGAAGAAACAGGACCGACAGCGTTTAATTCGTCAATTACTAAGTTCACAGGACATTGAACGACAGGAAGATTTTGTTCGCTTGCTTGAAGAGCAAAACATTCACGTGACTCAAGCCACGATTTCACGGGATATCAAAGAAATGCAGTTAGTAAAAGTACCCGCTGCTTCTGGTGGCTATCGTTACAATATGCCAATTCAAAAAACGTTAGACACCAAGAAAAAGTTAACGCGGACACTTCAAGACGCATATGTCAGCATGGGCGTTCAGGATAAGGATGTCATTATTAAGGTTTTACCTGGTAATGGACATGCATTGGCATCGATGATTGAAGAAATGGATTATGAGTTCGTTTTTGGCGTTATTGGCGATGATTCCACTGTTCTGGCAATTTGCAAGAATAACGATGGCGCGTTGCAGCTGGAGTCGAACATTAACGATTTATTAGAATAAGCAACGAGTTAGGCTGGCGCCAAGTGTCTGGTCTAGCTCGTTTTTCAGTTATCGGGTATAATTAGTCTAGACAACTCATAGGGGGTAATGCGGTGCTTCAGGAACTTTCAATTAAAAATTTTGCGATTATTGCCAGTTTGGATGTTGAATTTGAAAATGGCATGACGGTTCTGACGGGTGAAACCGGAGCGGGAAAGTCAATCATTATTGATGCCGTTGGTCTTTTGGCTGGCGGTCGCGGTTCACAGCATTTCGTGCGCACTGGCGCCGATAAAGCCATCATCCAAGGGGCTTTCGTATTCCCCAAAAACGGTCAGACTTATCATCAACTCGATGAATTGGGCATTGATCACGATGACGGAACGGTGATTTTACAGCGGGAAATTTATCGCAGTGGCCGTAACGTTTGCCGTATTAACGGCATGCTGGTAAACACCAGTACGCTGAAACAACTGGGTGAGACCATCGTGGATATTCATGGTCAAAACGAGCATCAGGAACTGATGCAGCCGGATAAGCACTTACGTTTACTGGATGAATTCGGTGGCGATGAACTCTCGGCAATCAAGTCAAAATATCAGACAACTTACCAGGACTACCAGCATTTGCACCATTCAATGATTTCCCGCAATACTCACCAAAAAGAGTGGGCACAGCGGTTAGATATGCTACGTTTTCAGGTGAAGGAAATTGAAGACGCCCAACTACAGCCGGACGAAGAAACCACGTTGAGTCAGCAGCGTGACCGTTTAATGAACTTCCAAAAAATCAATACTGCGCTGCAGGAAGGGTACTTGGCCTTAAACGGCGATGAGGAGTCTACTGGTGCTTTGGATTTAAGCGGTAAGGCTATGGATTCATTATCATCGATTGCGGATCTAGACCCTGATTTTAAACAGCTCTCGGATTCCTTGCAGTCGGCTTACTATGCACTGCAAGATGCCTCCGGCGAGATTTCCAAACAGGTTGATCAGCTAGAGTGGGATGATAATAAACTGGATGAAATCGAAGCCCGGTTAGATGTTATTCACCAGTTAAAGCGGAAGTACGGCGATTCGGAAAAGCAAATCTTGAACTATTTAGCCAAAATCAAAAAAGAGCTGGCCGATATGGAAGCTGCTGAAATTGACGAAAGTGATCTGGATGAACAGCTAGATAAAAAAGAACGGCAGTTAATCAAGTATGGTCAGCAATTAACTGCAGAACGTAAAAAAATTTCAGCCAAACTTGAAAAGGCCATTCAGTCGGAACTGAAGGATTTATATATGTCAAAAACGGTGTTCCAGGTTCGGTTTAAACCAACCAATGATCAGCAGTATTTTGCCACTGGAATGGACGACATTGAGTTTTACATTCAACCTAACCCTGGTGAAGAGATTCGGCCGTTAGCTAAAATCGCATCGGGGGGTGAACTATCACGCCTGATGCTGGCACTGAAGACGATTTTCTCCAAGTCGCAAGGTGTGACATCGATCATTTTTGACGAAGTTGATACCGGTGTTTCAGGCCGGGTCGCACAAGCTATTGCCGAAAAGATCAGCGGTATTGCCAATGATTCGCAGGTACTATGCATCACGCATTTACCGCAAGTGGCTGCGATGAGTGACCACCATTACTTTATTGATAAGCAGGTGAAAGGGAAGCGGACCGTTACCCACATTAAAAAGTTGGATCAAACGGATCGGGTGAAAGAACTTGCCCGGATGCTGGCCGGCACCACGGTCACCGAACTGACTTTGGATCATGCTAAGGAATTATTGGATATGGCGACTGAGGAAAAACAGTCACGTGCTTGATCATTCAAAAATAAAGGCGCGTTAGCAGTTCCTGAATTAGGAAAACTAACACGCCTTTACAATAATCAATTCTGGATATAACGTCTTTTAATGATTAACGGTAATCGTTTCGTTCGACAAACATAATCTGATTTAAATGTGCGACTTGAGTAATATTCTGACTGGCATTCGTGACTAACAAAGTATCTTTTGGCCCCTTAGCGAGGTAACCTGACATTAACACCTGTTCTTCACCAGTATGACGTAGGTGAAGTATGACGTGATAGTGACGGGTCAGTGCCTGAGCCAAAAAGTATTCTCGTTGTTTCTGCGGCATTCCCATAGGTTCGGCGTTATCCATTACTAAAAACTGACGGTAACGATCGTTTAGCTGGGACGAAATCTTTTTAATTGCAGATACTTGATTGGACATTTTAATCACCTCGAACGTTTGTTTGCATTTATTATTATACGAACCTACGTTTGGTTTTGCAAGCCTAAATATCGATTATTTTGAAAAATATTAGCTAAAGCTTGTCAAAGCCCGGTGCCACGTGCGATAATGGTTTCTATTATCACTCTGAAACTATATAAGGGGATCTCAAGTAATGACTAAAAGAGGTATGTTGATTGTGTTATCTGGGCCGTCCGGTGTCGGAAAAGGGACCGTTCGTAAAGCTTTGTTTGACGAACCAGACACTGACTTTCAGTACTCCATTTCCATGACCACCCGAAAACCTCGTGAAGGTGAACGGGATGGTGTCGATTATTTCTTCGTTTCAAAAGAACAGTTCGAAGAGAACATTAAAAATGGCGAAATGCTCGAATATGCCAAGTATGTTGACAACTACTACGGTACGCCATTAAAATATGTAAATGAGACCTTAGATTCAGGTAAGGATGTATTCTTGGAAATCGAAGTCAATGGTGCGATGCAGGTTCGGGCAAACTGTCCAGATGCCGTCTTCGTCTTCTTGACGCCACCTGATTTAATGGAATTAAAGCACCGACTGATCAACCGCGGTACCGAAGAGATGAGCGTGATCAACGCGCGCATCAAAAAGGCGGTTGGCGAAATTAAAATGATGCGTAATTATGATTACGCTGTTGTCAATGACGAAGTTGAAAACGCAGTGGCCCGTATCCGAACCATCATTCGTTCTGAACGATTACGGGTCAATCGCGTGATGCCAGATTATGAACAGATGTTATTAGAGGGAGACGAATAGAATGTTATTATACCCATCAGTAGATAAGTTACTTGAACGTGTTAATTCCCGTTATTCATTGATTATGCTTGCTAGTAAGCGGGCACACGAACTGGAAGCTGGCGCTAAGCCGCTTCTGGACAATTATGAATCACCAAAGACCATTGGCCAAGCACTGGAAGAAATTGCGGCTGGTAAAGTGATCATTGACCCAGACGAAACGGATTCAATTAGCTAATAAATAATTCAAGAACCGCTGTTTTGATTCCCTACTGATGGGCGTTAAAATGGCGGTTTTGTTTATGCAAGGAGCCACTCACTCTGGTACAATGAGAGTTAAATTGACGAGACGTTTGGGGGAATTTAAAATGGCCGAACAACGGCACGTAGCATTATATGTTACTGGCAGTATTGCAGCTTATAAAGCGCTGGTACTGACCCGCCTGTTAGTTAAAGACGGGGTCTCGGTTCGCGTTGTGATGACTAAAGCTGCAGAGGCTTTTGTAACACCGCTAAGTTTTCAAGTCTTATCGAAGAACGCGGTGGCAACGGATATGTTTGCTGGCACCGACGTAAAAGCGGTGGATCATATTGAGCTGGCGGACTGGACTGATTTGGCTGTGGTAGCACCTGCAACTGCTGATATTATTGGCAAGCTAGCTAATGGCATCGCAGATGATATGGCCAGTTTGACGCTAATGGCTACCAGCGCACCTAAATTAGTGGTCCCCACTATGAATCAGCACATGCTGGACAATCCAGCCACAGCACGAAATATTGCAACGTTAAAGCAGGACGGTATCTCTGTCATGACTCCAGCCAGCGGTTTCCTTGCTGAAGGCTATAGTGGCCGCGGCAGGATGCCGGAACCCGAAGAAATCATGCGGGCGATAAAGGACCTTCGTCCGCGGAAGACACCGTTAACCGGTAAAAAAGTGATTGTGACCGCTGGCGGAACCCGTGAGCGAATTGATCCAGTCCGGTTTATTACCAATGATTCTTCCGGTAAAATGGGGTATGCAATCGCCGAAGAGATGCAGCAGCGCGGAGCTGAAGTAACACTTATTTCGGCACCGACTAAGTTAAAAGTCCCAGCAGGTGTTAAGTTTGTGTCCGTGTTAACTACTGAAGACTTGGCTGAAGCTGTTACCACGGCATTCAAACAGACCGACATTTTGGTCATGGCAGCGGCGGTTGCTGATTTTAAACCCGTCAGCAGTGCGGATCAGAAGATCAAGAAATCTGCTGATAACGATCAAATGACCATTAAACTGACTAAAACAGCTGATATCTTAAAGCAGGTTGCAAAACTGAAACAACCCGGTCAAATTACCGTGGGCTTTGCAGCGGAAACTCAAAATCTGCTGGATAATGCCCAGCATAAACTGGTCAGCAAACAGCTGGACTTATTGATTGCAAACGATGTTTCAAAGCCTGGTGTCGGTTTTAATGGTGACACGAACCAAGTCACTATTTTACAGCCCGACCAGGCGCCAATTAAAACCACGTTGGCTGATAAACACACCATTGCCAAGCAAGTAGTTGATCAAATCAGCCAACGTGTCCAAAAAGAGGGATAGTATGACGCAAATCGCTGAGGTCATCGTGGATGTGCCAACGATGCAGACCAATACGCCTTATTCGTATGAAATACCGCCAGCCTTAGTTGATCAGCTTCAGCCCGGTATGCGGGTGGTGGTACCCTTCGGTAACGGCAGCCGTAAGGTTCAGGGGTTTGTGTGGCAAGTCAAGTCGAACGCTGTACCGGATCCGGAAGTGACACTCAAAGCAATTGATACCGTCATGGATCCGGCACCAGTGGTCAATACTGAGCTGATGCAGCTCTCAGATTGGCTGGCAAACAGGACGTATGCCTTTACGATTACCTGTCTGCAAACCATGCTGCCAAATGCACTCAAGGCAAAATATCAAAAGTGGGTAAGCCCCACTGACCAATTGCCTGCTGACATCCGAACAAGTCTATTTGGCGACCGGCCAAAACTATTATGGGATGATTCACTGCCAGCGGAAACGGTGAAGCAATTGCTGGCACTTAACCGTCAGCATCTGGTCAACGTGCGCTACGAAGTTAGCAGCAAGTCCCAGGTCAAAAAAGTCGTGATGGTGAAACCAGCTATGAGTGCGTCAGAATTAACCGCTGCACGGGATGGCCTGAGAAAAACGGCGGTTAAACAGGCCAAGTTAATTGATTATTTAACGCGTCATCCAGAACCCATTAGTCAAACGGAACTGGAACATAAAATGGCGATTTCAAGCAGTATTTTAAAAACGGGAGAAGCTAATGGCTGGCTTAAACGCAAAGCCGTTGAAGTCTATCGCGATCCTTTTCAGACCGCGGTTGTTAAAACCAAGCCACTGCAGTTAAATCCGGATCAAACTAAGGCAGTCAGCGCTATTTGTGCAGCTACCGATCAGGAAAAACCCGAGACGTTCCTATTAGAAGGGGTCACTGGCAGCGGTAAAACGGAAGTGTATTTACAGGCGATTGCTAACGCGCTGTTACGTGGTAAGCAAGCCTTAATGCTGGTGCCGGAAATTTCGCTGACACCGCAGATCGTTGGCCGGGTCCGTGGCCGTTTTGGTCAAAAAGTAGCCGTTTTACATAGCGGTTTATCTGGTGGTGAACGGTTTGACGAATGGCGACGGATTCAGCGCGGTGAAGCCCAAGTTGTCGTTGGCGCTCGTTCCGCAGTATTTGCACCGCTGACAAATTTAGGCGTCATCGTGGTGGATGAAGAACATGAAAGCAGCTACAAACAAGACGACAATCCAAGGTATCACGCCAGGGACGTGGCGTTATGGCGTTCACGCTATCACCATTGCCCAGTTGTATTAGGCAGTGCAACACCTTCGCTAGAAAGTCGAGCACGGGCTGAAAAGAACGTGTATACTAGATTATTATTGCCTAGCCGAATCAATCACCAGCAATTACCGCAAGTTACCATCGTTGACATGACTGAAGAATTACGTCACCACAAGGAAAGTAATTTTTCTGGTGTTCTGCTGCAGGCACTTAAAGAGCGACTGTCACGCGGTGAACAGTCACTGTTAATGCTGAACCGACGGGGCTTTTCTTCATTTGTGATGTGTCGGGACTGCGGCTTTGTGCTGCAATGCCCTAACTGTGATATTTCACTGACACTGCACATGGATACCAAAACGATGAAATGCCATTATTGCGGGCACGAAGAACCGATTCCTCACGTCTGTCCAAATTGTCACGGCCGCCATATTCGATATTACGGTACCGGAACACAGAAGGTTCAACAAGAATTAACTGAGCTGTTACCTGATGCCCGGGTGATCCGAATGGATGTGGATACCACCCGTCGCAAGGGCGCCCATGAACGGCTCTTAAAGCAGTTCGGTGATCAGAAGGCCGATATTTTATTAGGCACACAAATGATTGCAAAGGGGCTGGATTTTCCTAACGTAACGTTGGTGGGCGTACTGAACGCTGACACCGCGTTAGGGTTGCCGGATTTTCGTGCCAGCGAACGAACCTTCCAGCTGCTGACTCAGGTCAGCGGTCGGGCAGGTCGTGCTGAGAAGGCCGGGCAGGTTTACATTCAAACCTATAACCCCGACCATTACGCGATTCAACTAGCGAAAACGCAAAACTACGAGCAGTTCTTTGTCCGGGAGATGCAGCTGAGACACCGGGGCAATTACCCGCCGTATTATTTTGCAATCAAAGTATCTGCCAGTGACGTGGACGAACGTAAAGCTGCCGAGGCAATGGTTAAAATTGTTCGGCAGTTAAAGGCCGTTTTAAGCCCGCAGGCCATTATTCTGGGGCCAACCCCTGGAGCAATTGCTAGAGTGAATAAACGCTACTATTATCAATTGGTAATCAAATACAAACGCGAACCTCAGTTAGATGATGCCCTGTTCAGTATTTTGGGACAGGCACAAAAACAGAGCCGAGGCGGATTGCAGATTGCCATTGACCGAAACCCAATGAGTTTTATGTAACGATGAAGGAGAAATTAAAAAACATGACATCAATCGTATTCATGGGAACACCTGAATTTTCAGCGCCAATTTTAGAAGCACTGATTCAAAATCACTACGATGTGAAAGCCGTTGTTACCCAACCGGATCGACCAGTTGGACGCAAGCATGTCCTAACGGCTTCACCAGTAAAAAAGGTCGCTGTTGCACACAACATCGAAGTCTTACAGCCAGAAAAAATCGGTGGCAGCGAAGAGATGGCACGGGCCATTGAATTGGCACCCGATTTTATTGTGACCGCAGCTTTTGGGCAATTTCTACCAACCAAACTGTTGAAGTCAGCCAAAATAGCAGCTATCAACGTTCACGCGTCACTGTTACCAAAGTACCGCGGCGGTGCTCCCGTCCACTATGCGGTGATGAATAATGATGCCAAGACCGGTGTTTCAATTATTTACATGGTCAAGAAAATGGATGCTGGCGATATTATCAGCCAGCGGGAGATCCCAATTGAAAAGACCGATGACGTGGGCAGTATGTTTGATAAATTAAGCCTGCTGGGACGTGATCTGCTACTTGAAACCTTGCCAAAGCTGATTACCGGTGACGTTCATCCGGTGCCGCAGGACGAATCAAAAGTTACTTTTTCGCCAACCATTAAACCGGATGAAGAAGAAGTTGACTTTAACATGTCCGCCGAAATGATTGACGCTAAGATTCGCGGGCTGCGGCCATTTCCAACGTCATACATCATTTTGTCGGGGACCCGTACTAAGCTTTGGGACGTCACGGTATTACCCGATAAAACTGACTTGACTCCCGGCAAAGTGGTCCTGCACGAAAAGCACCGGCTGGTATTATCCACCGGTAACCACGGGACGCTGCAGATCAATGAACTGCAACCGGCCGGCAAGCCAAAACAAAGTATCACTGATTTTTTGAACGGAACTGAGGATGCCCTAACAGAGGGCGAACAGGTGGTTAAACTATGAGTAAACTTGATAACAACCCACGGTCATTAGCAGTTACAGCACTGACCCGTGTCAAAAACGGCGCGTATTCTAATCTGCAGTTGAACCAGATGATCGACCAGGCCAACATGTCGCAACGGGATGCTGGTTTAATGACCACCATTGTTTACGGCGTCATTCAGCATCGGCTGACCATTGATTATCAGCTGGCACCATTTATCAAAAACCCGAAGAAAGTTGCTGACTGGGTCATGATTTTATTGGAGACCGCGGTTTATCAAATGCAGTATCTAGAACGGGTACCAAAACGGGCAATCTTCGATGAGTCAATTCAAATCGCTAAAACCCGTGGCCATGAAGGTATCCGGCGTTTTGTTACCGGCGTACTGCACCAAATGGACCGGGTTGGGATCAATGATCCGGCCGATATTGACGACCCAATCAAGCGTCAAAGTTTGATCTACTCCGTACCGGAATGGCTGATCAAAGAGTTAAACGATCAACTGGGCGCTGAAAAAACGACCAGTGTGCTGGAAAGCATCAACCACCCCGCCAACCAGTCAATTCGGGTGGCCACGGATCAAATTACCATGACTGATGCCAAATCTGCGTTGGAAGAAGAGGGATACAAAGTCACCGACAGTCAAGTTTCAGCCGATGGCCTGGTACTCAGCGGCAAGCCGGCTAATCAGGCGAAATTATTTCATGACGGCCAGGTCACAATCCAAGACGAAAGTGCCATGCTGCCAGCTGAAGCAATGCACATTAAACCTAATATGATGATTTTGGATGCCTGTTCTGCCCCTGGCGGCAAAACGGTCCAGATTGCTGGTCAGCTGTCTGCAGACGATCGCGGTCAGGTAGTTGCCTTGGACATCCACGAGCATAAGGTTCGCTTAGTGAAGCAAAATGCGAAGCGGATGCACGTGGATGACCGAGTAGTAACACAAGCCAGTGATGCCCGGAAAATTCAAAACGTCTTTGAAGATCAGACTTTTGATGAAATTCTGGTGGACGCACCCTGTTCCGGAATTGGTCTGGTACGCCGTAAACCTGAGATCCGGTATGAAAAACAGCTTAAAGACGTGCAGTCATTAGCTAAAATTCAACTGGATATTTTGGAAGCAGTCGCTCAAAAAGTGAAAATTAACGGTATAATAACTTACAGTACTTGTACGATACTTAATCAGGAAAACCGGGACGTGGTAACTGCCTTCTTGGCCAACCATCCAGAGTTTGAATCGCAGCGGGTTGAAACTGCTCGTGATTTGAAGCCGGACCGGGCAACTGATTATCTCGAAATTTACCCAGATGATTATGATTCCGATGGTTTCTTCATCGCTCAGTTCAAACGGGTACGTTAGTGGAGGATACAGATGCAGATTGCTTATCGAACAGCAATAGGAAAGCGCCGCAAGGATAACGAAGACAGTGTTGGCGTCTTTACGAACCAGCAGGGCGTTAAACTCGCCATCATTGCCGATGGCATCGGTGGTAATCAAGGTGGGGACGTGGCTTCTGAAATGGCCGTGACACACATTGGCCACTCGTTTAGCGCGACTAATGCCAAGACCATTGATGAAACTAAAAATTGGCTGCAAAAGCAGATCTCTTCTGAAAATCAGGATATTCGCAACCGTTCAGAGCAGTTCCTTGATCTTAAGGGCATGGGAACCACCGTGGTCTTAGCTGTGATTTTTAATCAGACGGTTCTGATTGGTAATATCGGTGATAGCCGTGGCTACCTGCTGCGTGATCACATTTTTTCTCAAGTGACGGAAGACCATTCACTGGTCAACGAATTGGTTAAGCGCGGTGAACTGTCCAAACAGGCAGCTCGCGTGCACCCTAAGAAAAACGTTATTACGCGGTCGTTAGGCATCGAAAAGGCAGTTCAGATCGACATGCATTATCTGGAGTTAACTGACGATGATATGCTGTTGCTCTGTTCAGATGGTTTAAGCGACATGGTTGATGACGACCAGATTCAAGCGGTTCTGGAAAACGATTCATCAGTGCAGGAAAAATGCGATGAATTGGTTAAATTAGCCAATGACGCTGGCGGACTGGACAACATCAGTGTGATCTTGATCGACGACCGATCGGAGGTGGCTGACTAATGCGACCCAATTACGTTCTAGGCGGTCGATACCGCATTACGAAAGCGTTAGGCGAAGGCGGAATGGCTAACGTCTATTTAGCTCACGATTTAATTTTAGACCGGGACGTTTCCGTTAAGTTATTAAGACTTGACCTTCGCGATGACCCGCATACGATCAAACGTTTCCAGCGTGAAGGGCTAGCGGCCACTGAACTTGTCCATCCAAACATCGTCAGCGTGTACGATGTGGGTGAAGAAAACGGCATGCAGTATATGGTCATGGAATACGTGAAGGGTATGGACTTAAAGGCCTACATCAAGCAGCATTTTCCGATTCCGTACCAGGAAGTTATCAACATTATGGAACAGGTGCTGTCAGCGGTGGCAGTTGCTCATGCGCATAACATCATTCACCGTGATTTAAAACCGCAGAATATTTTGATCGATGACAAGGGCGTTGCTAAGATCACTGATTTTGGGATCGCTGTGGCCATGTCTGAAAATGCGCTAACGCAAACCAATACGGTATTGGGTTCAGTTCATTATTTGTCTCCTGAACAGGCTCGTGGCGGTATGGCGACTAAGAAGTCCGACATCTACTCGTTAGGAATTATCCTCTACGAACTATTAACGGGGACGGTGCCGTTCAAGGGCGAAACTGCCATTTCCATTGCTATCAAGCATTTTCAGTCGGAAATTCCATCGGTGCGCGAATTTGATCCACGAATTCCGCAGGCTCTCGAAAACGTGGTCCTAAAAGCCACTTCAAAAAAACCTGCGGACCGTTACGAAACGGTTACTGATATGGCAAATGATCTGGAAACCTCACTTTCACCGCGACGGGCATCGGAACCTAAATTTGTGCCAATGCCTGATGAAGACGACGGTGAAACCAAGGTACTGGATAAATCAGCGTTACACTCCGAAGTCGCTCGTGAGGAGCCGGACACGGATAAAACAGCTGCACCGAAACCGAAAAAGCGGCGTCGACGTCGGCGCTGGCTTTACATGCTGCTGGGACTAGGCGCTGTCTTAATTGCAATGGTTGGGCTAGCCTTTTGGCTGGGTCGACCGCAAACTGTGACGGTACCGGATGTTAGTGGTCTGACCGTTAACGAGGCCCAGGAGAAACTGTCTGATAATAATCTGGATACCGGTGCCATTGAACGGCAGTCCAGCGCGGACATTAAGAAAAACCTTGTCATCAAAACGTCGCCTAAAGCCGATCAAGCTGCTAAAAGGGATGCTAAGATCAAACTATACGTCAGTACCGGGCCACGGATGGTGACGATTGGTAATTACGTTGGCCGCTCTTACACCCGCGCAGCAGCTGTCCTGAAGGCTAAGGGCGTCACCGTTAGGCGGCAAAATGAGTCCTCTAACGAAGTCCCAGTTGGCAGTGTCATGCAGCAGAGCGTCGAGAATGGTCAGCGAATCAATCCTAAGGAAACCACGGTTACTCTGACAGTTTCCGCGGGTCAGCGTCAGCTGCAGCTGGCTGATTTGATTGGCAAGAAGAAAGCACAGATTCAACAGTATGCGACACGCGAATCGCTAAATATTTCCTTTAGGTATAAATACGACGAGCAAGCCAAGGACACGGCCATTGACCAGACTCCCGGTGCCGGCAGTACGGTCAGAGAGGGCTCAACGGTAGTTGTTACGCTATCTCGAGGCAAGAAACCAGCTTCTAATTCTGGCCCCAAAGTCGAGGATTTTAACGTTACGGTTACCATTCCTTTCGAAGCAACTAACTCTAGTTCCAACGGTTCAGGTAAAAACAGTATCTCCTCAACTTCAGGGGTAAATACCGTTCAGATTTACATTCGTGACCATGATCATGGTTATGGAACCGTTTATAAGCAGTTAACGATTGCTCAGGATACTGAGGTCACAATCCCGTTTGCCGTTGCCTCAAACAAGAGTGGCGGTTACAAGATCATTCGTGACGGAAAGGTTATTTTATCCGATAATAACGTCACCAAAAACTCACACTAATGCATAAAAGTTACCGCTCAGGCATGAAGTTTTACATGTTTGAGCGGTTTTTTGCGCGAAAACAACCTAAAAAGTTTGCTCAAATGATTACATTTGGTATCACATGTATTATGATATAAGTATGGCAAGAGAAGGGGAGAAAATAAAGAAAGAGGCCATCATCATGACAATCACATTCAATCAAGTAGGTAAAGCCGAAGTTAAAGTTGAAAAAGACGCAAAAGCATACGGCACTTTGAAGTTTGATGCAGGACAGCATGCTTGGATTTTTTGGCCAGTAGCTGGTGGCGTCAAAGTCACTTTTAGCGATGACTTGAAAAAAGCTGAACAAATGATCACTGATGAGAACAGCGTGTACGGAGACGAAGACGATGAGGACTTCTATCAATATGATGACTAGGTTATACTCAAACCATAAAAATTAAAAACGACAACAAACAGCTGCTCAATCTGAATGGATTGGGCTTTTTTATTACAATAGACCAAAATAAAACCTATTTTTAAATATTTTTACCAAACGCCGTTAAATCAATGGACTTAACCCCAACACTTCTTTTATAATGAAAAAGGACTGGTTTTTAATTATTCAGAACTATGAAAGGTGGCGTTGATGTGGCGGAAGGCCAAATTCGACAATCATTAAGCGGTTTTTACGATGTCATGACGGATTCAGGAACACTGGTGCGCACACGTGCACGGGGCAATTTTCGTAACCGAAAAATTACCCCGCTAGTTGGTGACCGGGTCGTGATCGATGCTCCGAACGATCATGAAGGCTATATTTTGGAAGTTAAACCAAGGCATAATTCGTTGGTTCGGCCACCGGTTGCCAATGTTGATCAAGCAATCGTGGCCACTGCTGTTCGCGAACCGGTCTTTTCGACTAACTTGCTGGACCGGCAACTGCTAGCGCTGGAGATTGCGGACATTGAACCGGTCATTTACTTGACAAAGACGGACCTACTGACTGCAGTTGAGCAGGATGAATTTGCTAAATGGGCAGCTGACTATCGCAAAATCGGGTATCATGTTGTCTATACGGCGGAACCATTTTCAGCAGCTGCCATTCAGGAAGTTGACGATTTGCTGACGGGTAAGGTGAGTGTCATCATGGGCCAGACTGGTGCCGGCAAATCAACACTGCTGAACCACGTGGCACCTGATTTAAAACTTGAAACCGGCGAAATTTCGGCTAGTCTGCACCGTGGTAAACATACCACGCGAAGGGTACAGCTACTGGAAGTTGCCGGAGGCTTAATTGCCGACACGCCAGGGTTCTCGTCATACGACACGTTTTCACTGGATGCCCGTGATTTAGGCAAGTACTTCCGTGAATTTCGTCGGGCGTCCGTTAACTGCCGCTTCCGAGGCTGTGTTCACGTCAATGAACCAGGCTGTGCTGTTAAGGCACTAGTCGATTCAGGTGATATCTTGCAAAGCCGTTATGATAATTACCTGCTGCTGTATCAGGCTCTGAAGAATCAAAAACCAAATTATCGCAAATCTGAGAAATGAGGGACTTATGTATGAAAATCGCACCATCAATTTTAAGTGCTGATTATGTTAATCTTCAAAAGGATATCGAAATCGTAGACAAGGCTGGAGCTGAATACCTCCATATCGATGTTATGGACGGTCAATTTGTACCCGCCATTTCTTACGGTCCGGGTTGGTTAAAGGCTATTCGCCCTATTACTAATATGACTCTCGATGTTCACCTTATGGTGCAAAACCCAGAGCGCTTCGTTGAACAGTTTGCTGAAAACGGCGCTGATATCATCGGTGTTCACGTTGAATCAACACCACATATTCACCGAGCACTTCAATTGATTAAGAACGCCGGTGCTAAAGCCGAAGTTGTAATCAACCCCGGTACTCCGGTTGAAGCTATCAAACCACTGCTTTACATGGTTGATCAAGTCTTAGTGATGACGGTTAACCCTGGTTTTGGTGGTCAAAAGTTCCTGCCTGAAGCCCTAAAAAAGATCAAGCAATTAGACCAACTGAAGCAAACTGAAGGTTACGATTTTGATATTGAAGTCGATGGCGGTGTTAAGAACAACACCATTGTTGATTGCCAAAAGGCCGGTGCAACGGTTGCTGTTGCCGGTTCATACGTCTTTGACGGTGTTGATCCTGCTGCTAAAGTCAAAGCTTTAAAGGATGCGACGAAGTAAAATGACACATTTAAACTTGCTGGTGGGTGGTCCTACCAGTGAATGGCCCGACCAGTTAACTGCCGGCAAGGTGTCTGGCGACTGGATCGGTGTTGACCGCGGTACGTTACGGCTATTGAAAATGGGGATTACCCCGTTAGTCGCTATCGGTGATTTTGATTCGTTAACTGCCGACGAGCTCAAACGCGTTAAGGGTGCGGTTTCTGACATTCGTCAGGCGGTGCCGGAAAAGGATGAAACGGACACGCAACTGGCAGTTACGGTAGCTTTGCATGAATACCAGTACGATCGGTTAGATATTTATGGCGCCACTGGTGGACGATTAGACCATTTTCTGGCTAATTTCTGGATCGTTTTGGAACCGCGTTACCAACAGTATGCGCCCAAGATTCGCTTTATTGACAAACACAACACCATTACGTTTTTTGCCCCTGGTTCATATGAGATCAAAAAGGAACCTGATAAAAAATACCTGGCTTTTGTCACGCTTGAAAAGGTGGACAATCTCACGCTGCCGGATGAGAAATATAACTTGCAGAATGAAAACGTGACCCGACCAATTTCTTACGCAAGTAATGAATTTGTCGGCGACACAGGTCATTTTTCATTCGATAGCGGTATGGTTGCAGTTATCCAAAGCAAAGATTAATCGTTTTGAAACGGCTGTACAATTTTAATTCAGTGAAAATTTTTTGAATAATCTTACTTGAGTTCTCGTCATAGTCCGATATGACGGGAACTTTTACTTTGTTAAAACTCCAGTTCTAAATTCAAACTTGCTCTAGAAGTGCTTAACCAGCGTTTCACTTCGTCTTTACTGTAAGCTATAATATTAAATATCATTCCAGTTTCATTAAAAATCAACGAAAGTGAGCGACTAATGTGGCATTTCAAACACACTATAACTTTGGTGGTGCTAAAACCCATAATGGCGGTAGTAAATCTGCTGCAAAAAAAGAGCTCAAACGGCTTTGGCAGTTTATTCAAAGCCAGGGAGCTCAACTAAGCGACCCAGTCATGATTGATCAAGTTGCGTCACTGCAACACGATCTGTTGGCGTATGGCACCCGCATGGTTAACAGTTACCGGGTTTCCGGTGGTACTTATGACGCGGTGTTAAAGCAGTACGTGAGTGATTGCGGTGCATACTTGAATCAATTTTTAACGGCTGACGTTCCGTTTGAAACTAGTCGGCAAACGTTTATGATTCAATTTGAACACCGAGTGAACCAGCTGATTCGCCATTATGAAACGGTCATTACCAAAGGATGATCAGTTTAAACACAAAAAAACCACTGCCGACGAAATTAATCGTTAACAGTGGTTCTTTTGGTTGAAAGAAAAATTTTAAAAATTCACAAAAAAAGCTTGGCTACCGCGCCAAACTTTCTTAATTAAACCCGAGTCACTTTACCTGACTTCAAAGTTCGTGCAGAAATCCAAACCTTCTTAGGCTTGCCATCTACTAAGATACGAACCTTTTGCAAGTTTGGCTTCCATGAACGCTTTGATGAATTCAAGGCGTGAGAGCGCTTGTTACCGAAACGGGTGCGCTTGCCGTTAATGAAATCTTTTGCCATTGGTAACTACCTCCTTTTAGACTTATCTAAAAAACGTTGCTTTTTAGCTCACTAAAATAATTTATCATAGACCCCAAAGGAATGCAATAGTTTTCTTTCAAGTAATTTTACTTGACAGCTATAAAGACGATTAATTATCATAACAGTAATGCGCGATTTGTGGTAAGATAAATTACCGTGAAGACTAGTATGCAAGGAGGCTGCTTTAGATGGCCGTTAAAATTAAAACAAAACATGGCTTAATCGATATAGATAATGATGTCATTGCTACAGTCGTTGGTGGTGCCGCCACCGATTCATATGGTGTTGTAGGAATGGCAAGTAAGAACCAGCTTCGGGATAACGTCAACGTTATTTTGAAACGGGATAATTATGCCAAGGGTGTCGTTGTTCGTCAAGAGGATAACGGCGTTGCAGTTGACGTTAATATTATTGTCAGCTACGGGACAAAGATTTCTGAAGTTTCCCGTACCGTTCAATCGAAAGTGAAATATAATTTAGAAACGATGCTTGGAATTACTGCCAATGCGGTTAACATAATCGTGCAAGGCGTTCAAGTACTGAGTGAGTAAGAAGCGGAGGATAAAGTTGTTGCAAACGAAAGAAATAACGAATCATGAGTTCATCAAGATGATTGAGGCTGCTTCGGCATTCCTTGATCAGAATGCCGAATTCATCAATTCATTAAATGTGTTTCCGGTGCCCGACGGTGATACTGGGACCAACATGAGTTTGTCGTTGGATAGCGGCTTAAAGTACGTTAATGAATCAAGTAGCACCAAAGTCGGTGAATTAGCCCAGGCTCTCGCAAAGGGACTGTTAATGGGTGCCCGGGGAAACTCTGGTGTTATTTTATCGCAAATTTTTAGGGGATTCTCAAAGGACGTTGCTGATAAAGAAACGTTATCAGCTACCGATTTAGCAGACGCATTTGCTGCTGGTGCTCAGACGGCGTATAAGGCCGTTATGAAGCCTACTGAAGGGACAGTCCTCACCGTTGTCCGGGAAGCTGCCAAGGCTGCCCGTAAGACTGCTGCTCGCGAAGATGACATCGTTGCTGTTATGGATGCCACCTATAAAGCTGCCGATGCAGCCTTACAGACGACACCCGATTTGTTACCCGTTTTGAAGCAGGTCGGTGTTGTGGATTCCGGCGGACAAGGTTTAACTTTTGTGTTCCAAGCCTTTGATGATGTCCTCAATGGCCGTGAAGTGGCTAAAAAGGGCGCTCATCAGCCTAATCCCACCGAGATGGATGAAATGGTCGATGCAGAACACCATCGCAGTGTACAGGGTAAATTAAACCCTGACGACATTGTTTACGGTTACTGCACGGAGATCATGGTCAGAATTGGCCGTGGCAAGCAGGTCGACAAAAAGTTTGACTACGATACGTTCTATAACTACCTTGCTAAACTTGGCGATTCATTATTAGTGGTCAACGACGATGAAATCGTGAAGGTCCACGTTCATACTGAACACCCAGGTAAGGTCATGGCTTGGGGTCAGGAATTTGGTGATCTAGCCAAGGTTAAGGTGGACAACATGCGCCTGCAGCAGGAAACCATCATCGAAAAAGACGACGAGACTGCAGAAAAGCAAGCACCAGTTGCCACTGCTGAGGCACCAGCCGAAGCACCTGAAACGGCCATCATTACGATTGCCGCTGGTGAAGGGATGCAGACCCTGTTTAAGAGTTTGGGTGCTACCACCGTTATTTCTGGCGGTCAGACCATGAATCCAAGCACGCAAGATATTGCTGATGCTATCAATGACAGTCATGCCAAGCAGGCAATTATTGTACCTAACAACGGCAATATTTTCTTAGCTGCTGAACAGGCAGTTAAGGTCGTTGATATTCCTGCAGTGATCGTTCACAGCAAGACCATTTCTCAAGGAATGACCGCAATGCTGGGATTTGAACCTGATCATACGCTGGCAGAGAACCAGTCAGCGATGGAAGATAATTTGACTACGGTTAAGAGTGGTGAAGTCACACACGCCGTTCGCGACACCCAAATTGACGGCTTTGATATTAAGAAGGATAACTTCATGGGTATCATTGACGGAAAAATTGGGGTTGTTACCGACAACGTTGAAGACGCCGCTATTCAGATGGTGACGAAGATGATCGATGATGACAGCGAGATCATCACGATTATTTATGGTGCCGATACTGATCAAGAAACTGCTGACCACGTGGAAGCAGCGGTTGAGAAACTGGATGATGAACTAGAAGTTGAAGTTCATGAGGGGGACCAACCGGTCTATCCATTTGTTATCTCAGTCGAATAGAAAAATTAGGATACATTAAGCATAAAGTAAAATGGCGAAACCTTTTTGGGGCTTCGCCATTTTAAATTTTGACGAATTAAATTTCTAACACATTTATAAACTGATCGATTAAGCATGCTTGGTCTTAGGCTAACCCCACGCTGGTTTTTTCAAATTATTTCGATTATAATGTATGACGTTGTAAATATAGACGATTAATTGAGATTTTAAACCTCGTTCAGTAACACTGATGCTCTGTTAATTAAATTCATCAAGCTTTCAAAAGTGGCGGTTCCCTTGAACCGGCACTTTGTTTATCAATTGTATCGGTTAGGAGGGAGTCACGTGGCGTTATCAGATTCCGTGACAGTATTACCTGGTGTTGGACCCAAAAGAGTCGCAGCACTGGCTGATCTTGGAATTACGACAATTGAATCGTTACTGACTTACTATCCGTTTCGTTATGAAGATTTGCGGGTAAAGGCACTTAACGAGATTGGCGACCAGGAACAAGTTACTCTAAAAGGAATTGTTGCGGCACCGCCAACCTTAAGTCGTTTTGGCCGCAAAAAGAGCCGGTTGAATTTTCGGCTGCTTATTGGCCAGGATGTTGTGCCGGTTACCTTTTTCAACCAGCCGTGGCTGAAAAATCAGATCGAAGTTGAATCGCCAATCATGGTGTACGGCCGTTTTGATGCCAACCGTAAGCAGTTAAACGGAATGAAAATCCTCAGCAGCGGTAAAAATGATCCTATGGCGTCCGTTTATCCGTCCAATTCGGGGATTCGCCAAAAAACAATTCAGCAGTTGGTCGTGGCCGCGTGGGATAAATACCACACGGAAATTGTTGATTTGATTCCCAACAGTATTAAAACTCATTATCGGTTACTTGACCGCGCTCAAATGATTCATGACATGCATTTTCCTAAAGACTTGGCTGCGGCCAAAGCAGCCCGGCGTTCGGCGAAGTTTGAAGAATTCTTTCGGTTTCAAATGCAGCTGCAAATGCTCAAACGGCGTGACCAGACGCAAGCTGGTATCGCCATGGAGTACGATAAGGACCGTCTGCAGCGCTTCGTCCATACGTTACCTTATGAGTTAACCGACGCGCAAAAGCGAGTGGTTAATGAAATCTGCGCTGATATGAAACGGCCAATTCACATGAATCGGCTCCTGCAGGGGGATGTTGGCAGCGGTAAAACGGTGGTTGCAGCGATTTGTATGTACGCCGCAATTACCGGTGGTTATCAGGCAGCACTGATGGCACCAACGGAAATTCTGGCAGAACAGCATGCAAATAATCTACAGGCCCTTTTTGAGGGATTGCCGGTAAACATTGTGCTGCTGACCGGTTCCACTAAACCAGCCGTTCGGAAGGAAATTCTGCCACGGTTGGCTTCTGGAGAGATTAATCTGATTATTGGCACTCACGCGTTGATTCAAGACGGTGTGGATTATCATCGGCTGGGTCTAGTTGTCATCGATGAGCAGCACCGTTTTGGTGTGGCACAGCGGCAAGCTTTGCGGCAGAAGGGTGATAACCCGGACGTGCTGGCAATGACTGCCACACCGATTCCACGGACGTTAGCGATCACCAGTTATGGTGAGATGGATATCTCAGTGATTGATGAACTGCCGGCTGGCCGTAAACCGGTCACCACGCGGTGGATTAAAAACGCGCAGATTGATTCAGCGGTTCAATTCGTGTTACGGGAGTTGGCTGCTGGGCACCAAGCCTACGTCGTGACACCGTTGATTGAAGAGTCCGAAGCGGTGGATATGAAAAACGCCCAAGCCATTTACGAACGCTTTTCAGCGTATTTCTCACCGCACCATTACCAGGTTGGTTTGCTGCACGGTCGGATGAAAAACGATGAAAAAGACGCGGTCATGCAGGCGTTTAAGAATAACCAGTATCAGGTCCTAGTGGCCACCACCGTGATTGAAGTCGGGGTGGACGTCAAAAACGCTACCGTGATGATGATTTACGATGCTGATCACTTTGGTTTAGCCCAGCTCCACCAGCTCAGAGGACGGGTTGGCCGATCCGACCAGCAGTCTTACTGTATCTTAGTAGCTGACCCCAAGAATAAAAATGGGGTTGACCGGATGCATGTAATGACAGAAACTAATGATGGCTTCGTGGTTTCGCAAAAAGATCTGGAGTTACGCGGTTCCGGTGATGTGCTGGGGAAAAAACAGTCTGGGTTACCCGATTTCAAAGTTGGCGATCCGGTTGCTGATCTGACCATGCTAAGTGTTGCACAAGATGAAGCAAAAAAATTAACCAGTACTCCCAACTGGCAGAGTCAGCCGGAAAATGCGGCTCTGGCCAGTTATCTAAAACAAGCTGAAGAACACGCTTATATGTTTGATTAAGAGAGGATGAAATAAATTGAGAATCGCTGTTGATGCAATGGGCGGAGATTACGCCCCTAAAGAAGTTGTCGCAGGCGTTGAAATGGCCCGTGACCGTTACCCAGAAATTGAATTTGACCTGTACGGACAAAAGGATAAAGTTAAGCCGCTTTTGAATAATATGGATCGTATTACTTTGGTTCAAGCCGATGAGGTGATTGCCATGGAAGACGAGCCCGTTAGAGCCATTCGCCGTAAAAAACAATCTAGTATTGTTTTGGCTGCCCAGGCGGTTCGCGATGGTAAAGACGATGCCTTCTTTTCGGCCGGTAATACCGGTGCACTATTAGCTGCAGGCTTACTGATCATCGGTCGGATCAAGGGGATTGACCGTCCTGGTTTGACTACGACACTGCCGGTATTGGATAATCCTGACCAGAAACAGTTCTTGATGCTGGATGTGGGGGCCAACGCCGATTCGAAACCATTTAACCTTTACCAGTACGCTATTTTAGGTAAGTACTATGCACAAACCGTAATGGGCGTTAAGAACCCACGAATCGGCCTGTTAAATAACGGTACTGAAGCAGATAAGGGTGATATGGTCCATAAAGCAGTTCACGAATATTTGGCTAACGCGAAGGATCTGAACTTCGTTGGCAACGTTGAATCCCGTGAATTATTAAACGGGGTGGCCGATGTCGTTGTTACCGATGGCTTCACCGGTAACGCCGTCCTTAAAAATACGGAAGGTACCGCGTTGTCGATGCTGAAATTAATCAAGCACAGTATTATGAATGGCGGTGTTTCCAGTAAGCTTGGCGCCCTCATGCTGAAATCAACCTTCAAAGAGATTCAGACACAAATGGATTATTCCAAGTACGGCGGCGCAGTTTTGCTGGGTGTCAAAGCACCGGTTATTAAAACCCATGGATCAGCGAAAGCTGGCACCATCGCTAATACGATTGGTCAAATTAAAACCATGTTAGAAAACCATTCCGTTGGTAACGTGGTCAGCTACTTTGATGAACACAATGAAGAAATGGCGGCAGCCAAAGCTGAAATGCAGAAGTAAACAGGTAGTTCTACCGTTTCGAAACAGTTTGTGCTAAACTGATTGATGAACTAAATAGGGTGAGGTAAGTTATGTCAAAAGATGAAATTTTTAATAAAATTGCTGACATCATTGCAGACCGTTTTGAAGTGAAGCGTGATAAGATCACGCTGGATTTAAACTTTAAAACCGACCTTGATGCTGATTCCATTGATTTTGTGGAATTTATTTTAGAGCTAGAAGATACCTTTGGTGCTGAAATTTCGGACGATGTTGCTGAAAAATTAAACACGGTGGGTGAAGCTGTTGATTACATTGCTGCTAACAGTGATAAAAAATAGCAGTGTCAATTAATAAACGGGAAGGTTGCGGTGAAACGATTTTGTTTTGTCACAGCCTTTTTCCTTGTATATTTTAAGACTGAAAAGGAGCGTTATTGATCTTGATAAAGGGATTAGACGATTTACTCAAAAAGAATTTTGATATTGTGATCAAAGATAAAAGTTTGCTAGACGAAGCATTTACACAGGCCTCTTACGTTAACGAACACCCAAATGAAAATTTGAAGTTTTACGAACGAATTGAATTCTTAGGTGATGCTGTGATGCAGCTGGTAGTGTCAGACTACATTTATAAGCGCTACACAAAGATGCCGCAAGGGCGCTTGACCCGCCTACGGGCAGCAATGGTCAACGAAGAAAGCTTCGCCAGTTTCGCCCGGGAATGCCACTTCGACCAGTACATTCGCTTAGGCAAGGGTGAAGAGAAGGCGCACGCTCGGGAACGGGACTCATTGCTTTGCGATATCTTTGAATCCTTTATTGGCGCTTTATACCTTGATCAAGGGGTGGAACCAGTAAGAAAATTTGCTGACCAGGTTATTTTTCCAAAACTTGATGAGGGTCGTTTTGACGAATTCTTCGATCACAAGACCGAACTGCAGGAAGTTGCACAAAAGAACGGTCCTGTCTCGATTGATTATGAACTGCTGGATGAAAACGGGCCGGATAACGACCGCGCGTTCAAAGTGGCAGTTAAAATTGATGGTAAACAACTTGGCGTGGGTGAAGGTCATTCCAAGAAAAACGCGGAACAAGGGGCTGCTAGACAGGCTTTGCTTAAGCTTGAACCAGATCAGGCCTAATTTGAAAGTAAGTGGGGAGCAATTATGAAACTAAAATCGCTAGAGATTAGTGGTTTCAAGTCGTTTGCGGACGATACCAAAATCGAATTTGAAGATGGCGTCACTGGCATCGTTGGCCCCAATGGAAGTGGCAAAAGCAATATCAGTGAAGCTATCCGATGGGTGCTTGGGGAGCAATCAGCCAAGAACCTTCGGGGAAGCCGGATGCCCGACGTGATCTTCAGCGGTTCTTCCAAGCGCAAGCCGCTGAACCGAGCACGGGTAACCATGATTTTGGACAATTCGGATCACTATTTAAAAACTGAATACTCTGAGATTAACGTGACCCGAAAACTGTTCAGAAACGGCGAAAGCAGCTATCAGCTGAATGGTCAGGACTGCCGGTTAAAGGATATTTTGAACCTATTTATGGACTCCGGCATTGGCGATAATGCCTTTTCCATGATTTCACAAGGGCGAGTTGAATCAATTTTCAACAGTAAACCAGAGGACCGACGTTTTATCGTCGAAGAACTGATCGGTGTTTCAAAGTACCGGCTCGGTAAGGAAAAAGCTAAGCGTGAACTGGATCAGACTGCTGGCTACCTTGATCGGGTCAACGATTTAATGTCAGAACTTGGCAGTCAAATTGAACCCTTGGCACAGCAAAGCAGTTTAGCCAAGGAATACGTGACGCAAAAAAAGCAGTTTGACGAACTTGACCAAACCCGCTTAGTACTTGAAATTGAATCGTTACAAATTAAATTAAAGAATCAGCAAAAACAGCTCAAAGAAAAGCAGTCACGCGTTGATGATACCAAGAAACAACTGGCCAATAATTCAGCTGAATTAGATGCCGCTCGTAAAAAGACCACCAAATTAACCAGTCAGAAGGATGATACGAACCAGCAGTTGCTGGACGTAACTTCTCGCAAGCAGCAAGTGGCTGGAGCACAAGCATTAGACTCAGAACGTCAGAAGCATCAAAAGCAAACGTTAAGTGAGCTGACAACACGGGTCAACGATACGCGAGCGAGTTTAAAGCAGGCACAAACAACTTTAGCAACTACCCAAGAACAGCTAAAAAAGCTCAAAGCGGCTTTAAAACAAGACCGCAGGAGCGCCAACCAGTTAAAGGGTCAATTAGCTGACTTGGATGAAGCCAAAATGGCTGGTGAAGAAGACCGGCTGCAAAACGACTACATTGATCAGCTACAGGCCATTACGACACTGCATAATCAAAAACAGTATTTAGAGAAGAATCAGCAGCGGGCAAATTCCGAAAATCAGCAAGCGGATCAACGCTTGCAGAACCTGCAAAATGACCTTTCGGAGCAAAATGATAAGCTAAAAACGGCCAATGAAAAGCTCCAGGTTCAGCAGCAGCAGTATGATCAGTTGCAGAAAAATTGTAAGAAACTGACCGCTGAGCATCAGCAACGTCAAAAACAGATTGAAACGTTAAATAATCAGTGGCTGTCAGCCCTTGAGGTGAGTCAGCAGGCTAAGGCCCGTTTGAAGAGTCTGCAGGAACTTGCTCAAAATTACACCGGTTTCTATCAAGGCACTAAAGCCGTTTTAAAGGCCAAGAATCAGCTAACGGGTATTATTGGACCAGTCGCTGAAATTCTTGAGGTGCCGGAGAAGTATACCAAAGCCGTAGAAGCTGCCATTGGCGCCCAGCAGCAACACGTGGTTGTTACCGATGAAACTGCTGGGAAAGCCGCTATTCGGTACTTAACGACTAATCAGCTAGGACGCAGTACCTTTTTGCCATTAAACAAAATTAGAATTTCACACGTTTCTGCCGACGCTTTATCAAGGTGCCGCCAAGCAACTGGTTTTCTGGGCGTCGCTGCTGATTTGGTTCAAGTCAGTGATAACCGGTTAAAACCTGTGGTAGAACACTTATTAGGTAATTTAATTTTTGCTGACGATTTAAACCACGCTGTTGAACTCGCTAACCTGATTCATCACCGTTACCGCATCATTACTCTCGCTGGCGAAGTTATTTCTACCAGCGGGGCAATGTCTGGCGGTAAAGATAAGCACGAACGCCGCGGCATTTTAAGTCAAAAACAGGAACTGACCAAGTTACAGTCCAGTGTTGAGCAAATGGCCAGTCAGCTTGCGGCTAAGCAGACTGAGTTGAAGCAACTGAAAGCAGCACAGGAAAACGATAATCAAACTGATTTTCAAAATCAGTTGAACGCGTTAAGTGTTACCCGTCAGCAAGCAGAAAACCAAGTTAAGCTGCTGTCTGACCACGTGACCTCAATCAAGAAACAGATTGCTGTTCACCAAGCGCAGTGGGGCTTAAATCAGGAAAGTGAAGACTTTGCTACGCAGTTGAAGCGTAACCAAATGGACACGGCCGATGCCGAACAAAAACTAGCCACGTTGAAAGAACGGATGACTGCGCTTAAAGAACAGCAGGCTAAGCGCAGCGAATCCGTCCAGAAAATTAGTGCTCAGTATCAAGATCAGCGTGCCGTGGTGACCACCAAATCCGTTCAAGTTAAGCAGTTGGACAAGGAAGCTACCGAACAGGCGCAGCGGGTTGCGAGTTTACAAGACACCAGCAAAACGCTGCAAGATAGAATTGACGCATTAAACGCTCAGCAGTCTGAAACCGGGGAATCCACACAGGATCATCAGGCCCGCTTGAAGCGGTTAGCTGATAAAGAGCAACAGCTTCAAGCTACCTTGAAACAGTTGAACCTTGATTTAGGGACAGCTAACGATCAGCAAGCCGATTTAGAGCGTTCAAACCAGCTGGCAACGGAAACGCTTAATAACGAACAGCTGGGCGTTCAAAAGCTAGACGTTGCCTGCTCGAAACTGAGTTCACAGCTCGATCAGCGTCAAAATGCGCTTTCCGAAACGTACCACGTGAGCCTCGCATTCGCCAAACAGCACCAAGTCGACCTGCCAATCGATCAGGTTCGAGAAAAGCTGAAACTGCTCAAACGCGGCCTTGACGATTTAGGTGAAGTCAACGTTTCAAGTATTGATGAATATGACCGGGTCAAATCCCGTTATGACTTTTTGACGCAGCAAAAAGAGGATTTGAGCGCGTCGAAAAACAATCTGCTGGAGACCATGAACGAAATGGACCAGCAAGTGATCGCACGCTTTGACACAACGTTCAAGACGTTAAACCAAAAGTTTCAAGAAACCTTTGTTAAGATGTTTGGCGGGGGCCAGGCTAAGTTAGTTCTAACTGACCCAGACCACCTATTAACGACCGGAATTGAAATTATGGCTGAACCGCCTGGAAAATGGCTGCAGAGTATGCGATTATTATCTGGTGGGGAGCGGGCGTTGACTGCCATCACACTTCTGTTTGCGGTTTTGCGCGTCCAGCCGGCACCATTCTGTGTCCTAGATGAGGCCGAAGCTGCGTTAGATCCAGCTAATACTGGCCGTTTTGCCAGTTACTTAAACCATTTTGATGATGATACCCAATTTATCGTAATTACCCATCGTAAAGAAACCATGGTTCAAGCTGACCGGCTATACGGCATCACGATGCAGGAATCCGGCGTATCAAAGCTGGTTTCTGTCGATTTAGATAAAGTACCTGCACAAAGATAACGAGATAAGGATGTGATTTTGTGGGACTATTTGATTTTTTCAAACGACGCGCCAAACAAGACGAGTCTAAAAAGCCTGCTGAACAAAAACCCGAAACTGATACCACACAGACTGAAGCACCAGCTCCTAAAGCCGATGAGCCGGCTTCTGAGATAAAAGCAACTAAAACTCCGGATGAAGCCACTGAAACCAAAACGACTGATACGAATACTGCTGAAGCTGCGAAACCAACCGAAGAAGCAAAGCAACCGGAAACAGAAGAAACTGACGCTCCAGTGGAGGCTGTTCAAAGTGAGACTGAAGCCGACGAACAGGCTACGGCGTCGTCAGAGCCGAAAGCTGAAGAACAGTCAGGATCAGCTGAAGGTGCCGAAAAACAGACACTAGTTGAGCCGGAATCTCAAGATACACCCTCGGATGAAACGACTGAACAAACGGAGCCAACCGAAGCTGAACGCTATGACAAGGGCCTTGAAAAATCACGGTTAACCTTTGGCCAGCGTTTGAACCATTTATTGGCAAACTTCCGTTCCGTTGATGAAGGCTTTTTCGATGATTTGGAAGAAACGCTGATTGGCGCCGACGTTGGGTTTGACATGGCCATGAAAATCAGCGATGAACTGCGGGAAGAAGTTAAGCTTAAAAACGTCAAGAAACCCAAAGACGTTCAAAACGTCGTGGTTGAAAAACTGATTGAACTTTACGACCAAGCAGGAACAAACGAGAAAAACGGGTTGACCTTTGCTAAAGAAGGTCCCACTGTCATCTTGTTTGTTGGGGTCAACGGGGTTGGTAAAACCACCACCATCGGTAAAATGGCCAACCTCTTTAAACAGCAGGGCAAGAAAGTCCTTTTAGCTGCGGCTGATACCTTCCGTGCCGGGGCCATTGAACAGCTGAACGTTTGGGCTCAGCGCGATGGCGTAGACATTGTTAAGAAGCCAGAACAAAGTGATCCGTCAGCTGTGGTCTATGACGCACTGAAAAAAGCCAAATCAGAAAATTACGATATTTTATTCGTTGATACTGCTGGTCGGCTGCAGAACAAGACCAACCTAATGAACGAATTGGCTAAAATGAAGCGGATCATCACCCGTGAGATCCCTGACGCGCCGCACGAAGTTCTTCTGGTACTGGATGCTACTACCGGACAAAACGCTTTAAACCAAGCAAAAATGTTTAAGGAAGCTACGGATGTCACCGGTATTGTGCTCACCAAACTTGACGGAACCGCTCGTGGTGGGATTGTGCTGGCAATTCGTAACGAACTGCATTTGCCAGTCAAATACGTTGGTCTTGGTGAACAAGTGGATGACTTACGGCCATTTGAACCAAGTGAATTCGTTTACGGCCTGTTTAAGGGTCTGATCGACGTTAAATAAAATCGAAGAGTCGTTAGTCTATACGGACTCAACGACTTTTTGACTTTTTAAAGGGAAAACCTATCGCTATTGTTAGGATTTGGTATAATGGATAAGCTAGGTTAAACTAGTTTGCGGATTAAGGGAGGATAACAACGTGGAGATTGAAAAAAATAACCGGATCAACTCGCTGTTTGCCTTTTATCAGCCGCTGTTGACCAAAAAACAAAATGATTACATGCAGCTTTATTACGGTGACGATTATTCATTAGGCGAAATCTCGGAAGATTTTGATGTTAGCCGTCAAGCGGTTTATGACAACATTCGGCGAACCGAAAAAATCCTTGAAACCTATGAAAAAAAACTGCATCTTCTCGAAGAGTTCACCAAGCGAAATCAATTGGCGGATGAAATTCAGAGCTACGTTGCAAAACAATATCCAAATGATCAACAACTTAACCAGCTGGTTAACCGATTAGAATCAGCTGAAGAAGAATGAAAGTTAGGTGCATAACAAATGGCATTTGAAGGACTAACAGAGCGTTTACAAAACGCCATGAAAAAACTCCGTGGTAAGGGGAAGATTTCTGAAGCCGACTTACGTGATACCATGCGTGAGATTCGGCTTGCATTACTGGAAGCCGACGTTAACTTCGACGTCGTTAAAGACTTCGTTAAAACCGTCCGTGAACGGGCAGTCGGCTCCAAAGTGCTGGAAGGGTTAAATCCCGCTCAGCAAATCGTTAAAATTGTTGACGAAGAATTAACCAAGACAATGGGTGAAACGGAAGTACCGTTGAACAAAGCCCCGAAGATTCCAACCATTATTATGATGGTCGGTCTTCAAGGTGCTGGTAAAACAACCACTGCCGGTAAATTAGCCAACCGTCTTAAAACTGAAGAAAACGCCCGACCATTGATGATTGCAGCCGATGTTTACCGGCCAGCCGCCATCGATCAATTGGTTACGGTGGGTAAGCAGATCGACGTCCCCGTCTTTGAAATGGGTACGGATACTGATCCAGTTGAAATCGTGCGTCAAGGACTGGCAAAGGCTAAAGCGGACCATAACGATTACGTCTTTATTGATACTGCTGGTCGGTTGCAGATCGATGAACAGCTGATGGATGAACTGGCCCGGATCAAAGATCTGGCTCATCCAAACGAAATCATGCTGGTAGTCGATGCCATGACTGGTCAAAACGCCGTGGCAACTGCCCAAGGCTTTGACGATAAGTTGGATGTGACTGGTGTGATTCTCACCAAACTAGACGGTGACACCCGTGGTGGTGCCGCACTGTCAATTCGGGCAGTTACCGGCAAGCCAATTAAGTTCGTCGGTGAAGGTGAAAAGATGTCTGATTTAGACGTCTTTCACCCTGATCGCATGGCTTCTCGAATCCTGGGTATGGGGGATATGTTATCCCTGATTGAAAAGACCCAAAAGGAATACGACGAGAAGCAAGCGCAAGAATTAACCGAAAAAATGCGTGAGAATTCGTTTGATTTCAACGATTTCTTGGATCAGCTGCAGCAGATTCAAAAGATGGGTCCCATGGATCAAATTATGAAGATGATTCCTGGAATGGCCAATAATCCAGCGCTAGCTAACGCTAAGATGGATCCAAAAGATATGGATCACATCAAGGCCGTTATTTACTCAATGACGGAACAGGAACGGACCGAACCCGATGTCTTAAACCCTTCGCGTCGTCGCCGGATTGCTGCTGGTTCTGGCCGACCAGTTCAAGAAGTCAACCGCATGATCAAGCAGTTTAATCAAATGAAAAAGATGATGAATCAAGTTTCTAAGGGGAACTTCTCCGGCATGCAAGGTATGATGAACAATGCCGGTATGGGGAATGCTCTTGGCGGTAAAATGGGGCAGATGGCTATGAAGTCCATGTCCCGTCGCATCAAAAAAAATAAAAAACGCCGTAACAGTTTAAGACGCCGGCGTAAATAATGAGTAAACCATTGAGTCGGGGGTGTAAACCCTGGACTCTTTTTTGAAAAATGCAAAGAGGGCGGATAGATGTTATCTTTTCAAGAATTAGTGACAGCAATTCCAGTTGTAATCAAGGCCGGCAATGTTCCCGCAATCGTGGGTGAAGCCGGAATCGGTAAATCGGCATTAGTTCAAACAGTGGCAGAAAAGATGAACGCCAAGCTGTTTACGACGGTAGTCAGCTTATCAGAAAAGGGCGATTTAGCCATTCCCGTGCCGCCGATGACCGAGAATGCTTTCGTCAAAACATCCAAGTATGGCGAATTAGCAGACGTTAAGTTTGGCTATACCCACACCTTAATTGAGATTATTCAGTGGGCGGAGGCTCATCCCAAACAACCGATCATCTGGTTTCTCGATGAATTTAACCGCGGTACTCAGGCTGTCCAAAGTGAACTGATGAATCTGGTGCTGCAGCGGCAAATTAATAGTCTGCGGCTGCCTGATCAAGTGCATCTGGTACTGGCTGAGAATCCCGATGCCACCATGGCTGGCTTCGAATCCAGCGACTACGGTGTCACGGTAGGTGATGCCGCTATTAATGACCGAACCGTGCGACTGGTCATGCGAGCCGATGCAGCTGACTGGCTGCAGTGGGCAAAAACGAAGGGCAACATCATCGAAAGCGTCCGGCGGTTTATTGAAGAAAATCCGCAGCAATTAGCGCCTGCAGAACATGACGATGACCTGTACCCAACACCACGAGCATGGCAGCGGGTATCACGCAATTTGCAGGCATTGAGTGACCTGCCAGCTGACGATCAGCAGCGGTTGCGGCTGGACTTGCTGGAAGGTGATCTAGGAATCACCGTGGGTCAAAGTTTTGAACAGTTTCTTCGCCAGCAAAAAGCGGGACTTAGTGCTCGGGAAATTTACGATGGTGATTCATTAAACCCAATCGCATCGCGAATTTTTAATGAAGCTGGCACTGACCAGCAGCAGTCCATCATGAATAGTCTGATTCAGCAAACAAATGATTATCCGCTGACTAATGAATCTCATGCCAGCCGGTTTACGACCTTACTAAATCTCATGCCAGTCGACGCGCAGTTTGCTGTAGCTCTAAAGGTTGCTGAGGTGCCTGACCTGTTGGAACAGCTTTACGAAGCCGCTCAGAAGTATCCATTGGTCAAACAGCTTTACGATCAGTTAACTGCCATTGGCTTGAAAAACAACGTCAACTGAAAGAAGATCTAGATGATGTTTCTAACACAGCTGAACCAAATTGCAAACCAGCATAATCCAAAATGCAGGCAGCAGCAAACACAGGCTCTGTTTCAGCAGGTCACCGGCCAACTGCTTAACAGTCAGCGCTTTTATGGTGAGTTGCTGCTGCGGTTAGACAAACAAGCTGATATGCAGTTATCCTCGTCAATCGCCCTCAAGACAGCCGAACGACCCGTACTGTTAATCAATCCCAAACGGTTAAGTGAAATCGTTCATTCGGATGAAGACCTGTTAAGTTTGGTTCAGCACGTCGTTAGCCATTTAGCATGGCAGCACCCAGTGCGCTACGCTAATCGGGGCAATGATCCGCTGGTACAATTAGCAACCGACATGGCGGTTAATGACCACCTTGAACCGCTGTATCCGGGGGCAATTACCCGACAGCACGTAAATTTCAAGCTGGGACTGCATTTACCAGCTGACCTTGGTTCAGCCGAGTACTTAGCCGAATTAAAACAAGTGCTGCTTAAAGATCAAACTGGTACCAAGGCAAAACAAGTCAAACGAATATTAGGTCAGTCGCCCGAAAACCACCTTGGTTGGCAGCAACTGGATCGAGAAACTGCCTTGCAGCTAAATCAATTGGTGGCCCAATCTTGGGAAGAAACGCCTACCAAGCAGCGCGGACTGCTACCAAACCGGCTGCAGCATCAGCTGAACCGGCGACCGGCAAAGTTGGAACTGGACTGGCGTAAATTGGTCATGGTGGGCTTAAACGGCCCGCAAAAGCTGCCAGAACCCGCTTTTAACCGGTTTAACCGCCGACAGCCTTACCGCTTGGATCTTCCGGGGCAAACCAGGACATCTACGCGGCAGCTCTATTTATTTGTTGATCAGTCCGGTTCCATGTCTGACACTGAGGTTCAAAATATTCTGGCACAAATTGTCCAGCTTTTAAAACGATATCGTGATAAAATTACGGTAATTCCGTTTGACGCAGTTGTGCATGATGACCAGCTGCAAACTATTTTGCACGGCAATCAAGTCACATTTCAACGGGTTGCCGGCGGGGGCACTGCCTATCAGCCGATTTTTGATTGGCTGTTCAAGCAGGGGGCCAATGATTTAAACGCGCTAGCACTGATTTTAACCGATGGACATGGTGAAAGCACGGTCACGACCCATGGCTTGACGAATCTGGTCTGGGGGTTAACCACTACCAAAGCTGATTTGTCCGTAACAAAGCCCGTGGGTACCGTCACCGTGATTCGTGAAAGGAAGTAGCTTATGCTGACAGCTCAGCAATTACGTGCCGTTATCCAGCAAAATATGCCCTTTAAACGGGCACTGAGTATTCTGAAGGATGACTGGCAGACAATTAATGATAACAATCCCTTGGCAAGGCAGCTGATGACGGTCGATGATTTGCAATTCGCGTTAGCGTTACAGTCGTTACAAACCGAGCACCAATTCGCCGATACCAATGACTATGCCAGCGTCATGGCATTCGTTCATTCACACCAAACTGATTTTGCATCGGGCGGCCGGGAATTTTTGCTGAGAAGATTTAAGTGAATTTCTTTGTGGTCACAGGTTTTAAAAAAGTTATTCGGGCTTACAGCCACTTTGTTTTCAGGTGTAAAGAAAAAAACCTTTACAACCTCTTAGATAACTGGTATATTATTTATCGTTGAAAGAATTAACAGGAGGTGTCATGCATGTCAGTAAAGATTCGTTTAAAGCGAATGGGTTCTAAGAAGCGCCCATTCTACCGTATCGTTGTTGCGAACTCACGGAGTCCTCGTGACGGTCGTTTCATCGAAAAAGTTGGGACTTATAACCCACTTGTTGAACCAGCCCAAGTTGAACTTGATGAAGAAAGTATCATGAACTGGTTAAACAACGGTGCCCAACCTTCAGATACTGTTCGGACATTACTTTCCCAAGCAGGTATCATGAAGAAGTATCACGAAGCTAAGTTTTCAAAAAAGTAGTGATCAGTCATGACTGACTTTAAAAAATTAATTACCACGATTGTAACGCCCCTAGTTGAACACCCTGAAGCCATTGAGATCGAACGTGTTGAAACTGATCGGTTTTACGAGTATCACTTGACGGTTGCCGGTGACGATGTGGGTCGTGTAATTGGCAAGCGGGGGCATGTTGCTTCCGCAATTCGCACAATCGTATATAGCGTACGGATCAATGATCCCAAGCGTGTGCGACTTGTCATTAACGATGAGTCTAAAGCTCCCAAATGAGACTCGTTCTCGGGAGCTTTTTTGTTACTATAAATAAATTACTCAGTGAAAGGCAGGTGCCTAAATGTACTATAAAGTTGGAACCATTGTGAACACCCACGGAATTCGTGGTGAACTGCGGGTGATCGCTATAACCGATTTTCCTGAACAACGGTTTAAGAAGGGCAGCCAGCTGGCGCTCTTTAAAAACGAACTGGACGCTAAACCGGTTGGGACAATCACTATTAACAGTTCCCGTCAGCATAAGGGGTTCATATTAATCACCATTGCCGGCTATGACAACATTAACGACGTCCTGAAGTATAAGGGGATGACCCTGAAGGTTGCAGAAGAAAATCTGAGCGCTAACGACCTGGATGACGGTCAATACTATTACCACCAAATTATCGGCCTTAAAGTCGTGACGGAAGACGGCGAAGAACTGGGCACCATTAAAGAAATAATGGCACCAGGCGCCAACGACGTTTGGGTCGTCAAACGGCCTGATAAAGATGATCTGTTACTGCCAGTAATTGACCAAGTGGTAAAAAAGGTTGATTTGTCAGCGGGACAAGTCACGGTAGAATTAATGGAGGGGTTAGAGTAATGCGAATCGACGTTCTCAGCTTATTCCCCGAAATGTTTGGTCCGCTGCATGATTCAATCGTTGGCAAGGCCCTTGACCGGGACGAGTTAGAAGTGGAAGTTACTGATTTTCGCCAATATTCGACTGATAAACACGGTAACGTAGACGACTACCCATTTGGTGGCGGCGCAGGTATGCTGCTGCAGGCACAGCCGATTTTTGACGCGATGGCTGCCACCCAGGAAAAAGCTCAAAAATTAGGGCACGAAAAGGGCCGGGTGATTTTGACGGATCCGGCTGGTGTCCCCTTTACTCAAAAGGTCGCCGAAGACTTTGCTAGTGAAGATCATTTAACGTTTATCTGCGGTCATTACGAAGGCTATGACGAACGGATCAGAAGCCTAGTTACCGATGAAATTTCCATGGGTGATTACGTGCTGACTGGTGGCGAATTACCGGCCATGGTGATGATCGACGCCGTTTCACGGTTACTGCCTGGCGTTCTTGGTAACGAAGAATCTGCGCCCGGCGACTCGTTTTCTACCGGTTTATTAGAGTATCCGCAATACACACGTCCTGCCGATTTTCGGGGGATGAAGGTGCCCGACGTTTTGATCAGCGGCAACCACCAAAAAATCGATGAATGGCGGGAGATTCAGTCGCTGAAACGGACGCTGCTCAGAAGACCTGATCTCCTGGATCAGCTAGAATTAACCGGTGATCAGAAACGTAAATTGCGCGATATTAAAATTGATTTAGAAGATGAGCAGTAATAGGTTCAAATAACCCTTTACTCAAGTATGTAGATATGATATTCTAGTAATTGGCTGTTTAGCCACATTAACAATATTCCGCTGTCGAGATCGAGTATGAATGTTGATTGAAGGAGAGAAACAACATGCGACAAAACCAATTAATCGAAAAGATCAACCAGGATCAATTACGGACTGATATTCCTGACTTCCGCCCTGGTGACACTATCCGTGTTCACGCCAAGGTTGTTGAAGGAACTCATGAACGTATCCAATTGTTTGAAGGTGTCGTGATCAAGCGTCGCGGTACTGGTATCCAATCAATGTATACTGTTCGTAAGATTTCTAACGGTGTTGGTGTTGAACGGACTTTCCCCGTTCACTCACCACGTGTTGCCAAAGTAGAAGTTGTTCGTTACGGCCGTGTTCGTCGTGCTAAACTTTACTACATCCGTGCATTGCATGGTAAAGCAGCTCGTATCCCAGAAGCTCGTCGTCCTCGTAAGTAGTCGACAGTTTCTGTTAAAAAAACGTTCAAGTTGGCAGTTAGCCGATTTGAACGTTTTTTATTGATTAAAATGGCATCCGTCCGCGAAGACGAATGCCATTTTAAAGTTCACAGGTTTAAATCTTGCTTGTAGCGCAATGGTGAAAATGCGGTTGCCTGAGTAATGAGATTAGCCGTTAACTCACGGTACTTTTTCAACGCTAATTCAGCGTTTTTGGTACTTTCTCGTGTCAGCAGTGCGTTTAATTCGACACCACTCAAAGCCTTAGCTTTTTCATCCGTCTGCATCACCGAGCGGCCGAATTGCTGATTCAGTTCCTGTTGAGTCTGTTTTAATTGTGCGCCAAACTGCTTGTAATGCGGATCGACCAGTACGCCAGCCTGCTTAAAGACCCAGTAGGCACTGTCAGGGCTGTAGGTTCCCAGACCACGCTGATAGTCCGCTGGGGTATCGGTAATTCCGGCGTAGAAGGGAACGTAGACGCTTTGGGCGGCCACACCCATGGCCAGCCAGTGGATACCAGATAATTCCGGCTGCGGGTACTGCCGTAACTGCAAAATGTGGGATTCTTGAGTGGTTGCAAGGCTCACTGGACGGAATCGTTTCCGGTTTTCCACGCTTCCAGCACCAATTGGATCATACGGTGTTTCTTGGAAGTGAGAACTTAAGAAGGCTTTGGCGTCTTCAACCGATAATAATTTTTCAGCTTGTCGTACAAATGGCATGTGATGACTATTGGTAGTCTGTTCAACACTTGGGTTAAACATTTTTTGACCGTACCAGACTCGTGGTAGATTGTAATAGGCGTCCATTTGGCTGTTCGTCCCAAAAATCTCGCGAAAGTTAAACCCTTGCCGTTGTGGATTTAAGGCGTGTTCCCGCACGAATTCTTGAATGTGGGGATGCCACATAAAGTTTTCTGGATCATCAAAATCGATAGTTTGAATCGCCATCTGGTTAGCGATAACCGCGTAACTATCATCCGGAATGCGCTGAGCCACCCAGTAGTGTCCTGAACCAGTCTCAAAGTACCAGGCTTCCTCTCGGTCAGCAAATAAAATTCCGTTGGATTCTGAAGTCCCATAGTGGGCCACAATCGTACCCAAGCGTTTTACGCCTTCACGGGCAGATTTAACGTATGGCAGGGTTACAGTTACCATAGCCTCTTCACCAATGCCGTCCTTGACTAAGGGGTCGGCGGCCAAAACGCGGTCGTTAGCGTACGTACTTTCCGTGGCACTCATGGCCACACCGTACTGGTTAATTCCGTCTTCTTCAAATAAACCGTACTTATCGGTCCATTCGGGTGTCGCGGTATATTTGCAGGCATCCTCCGGTAATGGCATTTTAAAATCATTATCTGTGGATTCAAAGCTAGCTTCAGCCGTTGTAGCTGCTGGATGAACAATAAAGTGTTTGGGCCAGGCTGGACGTGAATCTTCGTTCCGACCGATCATCACTGAGCCATCAACTGACGCCGCCTTACCAATCAAGATACTGGTACAGGCAGAATAAGGTGTATCTGACATACGGATCCCTCCAATAATCATTGCTAAAAGCATTCTATCATAGATTAGACGCAAACATGTTATTTTGATACAGGCTTAAAACAGCAGGCAAGTTGATTAAGATAGGCAAACGCGCGAAACTATGATTAAATTACAGGTACACATCAATTTTTCTGAAAGGACTTTTTTTATGCAGGCAATTATCGACCGTAAAGATTTTGCTATTAAATGCGGCTTAATCGTTGGCTCAGCGTTTATCAACGCCATTGCACTTAATTTCTTCTTGATTCCTGGCAATATTTTTAGTGCAGGGATCAACGGAGTTTCCCAAATTTTATCAATCTTAGCCTTAAAATGGCTTCATATTCACATCAATACTGGTTGGCTGATTCTGTTATTCAACGTTCCCATTGGGATTTTGGGCTGGTTAAAAATCGGTAGAGGATTTACCGTCTACAGTTTCATTACGTCGTTTTTAACTTCTATCCTGGCAGTGCTGCTACCCATTCAGACGTTATCCCACAACCCGCTCCTTAGTGCACTATTCGGTGGTATTTTGACCGGTGTGGGGGTTGCCTACCCGCTAAAATACGGTTTTTCAACTGGCGGTATGGACATCATTGCGGTGATCCTCGAAAAGACAACTGGGAAAACGATTGGTACTTTGATGATTGCCATTAATCTGGTGATCGTTTTGGTAGCTGGAGCCCTCGTCGGCTGGGAAAATGCGATGTACACCATCATTTCGCTGTACGGAATGTCTCGGGTAGTGGATGCTATTCACACCCGGCATCAGAAATTGACCGCCTTTATTGTGACCACAAAAGCGGATGACGTCATCGAAGGCTTGAAGGCGACGCTGATTCGCGGGGTCACTATTTTACCGGCTCAGGGTGCTTACAAACGGCGTCCGGGCGCAGTTTTAATGGTGGTCATTTCCCGTTATGAATTGTACGAACTGGAACACGTCGTGAAAACCGTTGACCCGGGATCGTTCGTTAACTTAGTCAGTACGGTGGACATTGAAGGTAACTTTTACGACGAAACTGAACAATTAAGAGTCAAACAGGCACAGTCTTAGCCAACTTGCTTGAAAAAGGGAAACAGGGTATACTTTTAGCATCTTAAACAAGGGAGGCACTTCAAATGCCAATCGTAAATATTGACCTGATTGAAGGCCGTTCACAAGAACAGCTGAAAAACCTAGTTAAGGATGTTACTGATGCCGTAACCAAAAACACCGGTGCTCCTGCTGAACACGTTCACGTTATTTTGAGAGAAATGGCAAAGAACCGTTACAGTGTCGGTGGCGTTCTTAAGAGCGACGAAAAATAATCGTTAAGGGTGAACGAACCTTCGTTAACCCTTTTTTTGTCAGCGTTGTGTAACCGATTACAGTGCCGATATTATTACTGTTTTAAAGAAATTTAGTTGGCTATTTCACTGTTCTTCGGTATACTATAGAGTGATTAACTATCTTGAGAACGTAAATGAATGGAGACTTAACGATGAATGACGAACAGTATATAATGGCAATTGACGAAGGTACGACCAGTACACGTGCAATTCTATTTAACCGTGATGGTCAGATTGTGGGTCAGGCGCAACGTGAATTCACACAGCATTTTCCAAAGCCTGGCTGGGTGGAACATGACGCTAACGAGATTTGGAGTGCCGTTCAATCGGTGATTTCTGACGCTGTGATCGATGCCCACATCCAGCCTTACAAGGTTCGCGGAATCGGAATTACCAACCAACGTGAAACCACGATCGTCTGGGATAAGAATACCGGTGAACCCGTATATCACGCGGTGGTTTGGCAATCAAAGCAAACGAGTCAAATTGCTGATGAGCTGAAGGAAAAGGGTTATGCTGACTTAATTCACAAAAAGACCGGGCTGGTGATTGACTCTTACTTCTCAGCAACTAAGATTATGTGGATCTTGAAAAACGTTCCGGGCGTCCGGGAACGTGCCGAGAAGGGTGAGCTCTTATTCGGTACGATTGATACCTGGATCCTGTGGAAGCTGACTGGTGGCCGGGTACACGCTACTGACTATACCAATGCTTCGCGGACGATGCTGTTCAATATTCACGATTTAAAGTGGGATCAGGAGATTCTGGATCTATTGAACATTCCGGCTAGCTTACTGCCAGAAGTACATCCATCGTCTTACACTTACGGCTACACGGCTGGTTTTACCTTCTTCGGTCTTCAGGTACCAATCGCCGGAATTGCCGGTGACCAGCAGGCCGCATTGTTTGGTCAAACTGCCTTTGAAAAAGGGTCGGTCAAAAACACCTATGGTACAGGTGCTTTCATTGTGATGAACACGGGGACCGAACCAACCTTATCAAACAAGGGGTTATTAACCACCATTGCTTATGGGATCAACGGCGAAGTCACGTACGCCCTAGAAGGCAGTATTTTCGTGGCGGGTTCAGCAGTACAGTGGATGCGAGACGGGATGCGGCTCTTTAAGCATGCCTCAGAGTCAGAAAAAATGGCGGTTGACGCAAAAACGACAAATGACGTTTACGTCGTGCCGGCCTTTACTGGTCTTGGTGCACCATATTGGGACCAGGAAGTTCGTGGGGCGGTCTTTGGTTTGACCCGCGGTACTACTCGGGAACAGTTTGTTAGAGCAACCCTAGAAGCAATTGCTTACCAGACCCGCGATGTCGTTGATACCATGGCTGCTGATACCGGTATTGATATTAAGACACTCAGCGTTGATGGCGGAGCTGCCAACAACAACTTTCTCATGCAGTTCCAAGCCGATATTTTAAACACCCATATTCAGCGGGCAGCCATTGCCGAAACTACCGCGCTGGGTGCTTCATACCTGGCGGGGCTAGCAACGGGCTTTTGGCAGGATCTTGATGAAATCAAGCGGATGCATAAACCCAGTGAGGAATTTGATCCGCAAATGTCCGAAGAAGACCGTGAAAACTGTTATTCCGGCTGGCAAGCGGCGGTAAAAGCCACTCAACTATTTAAACCTAAAAAACAACTGTAATTCAAAAGAGCACTTTCATCAGAAATCGATGAAAATGCTCTTTTATATTTAGTATTCAAAATAGCCGCGAAAGCCGCGCCAAACTTGGTCGACTTGTTTGTTTTGATTTTGGTAGTACAGGGCATTACCCGTTAACGGTTGCCTATCGGAACGCTTGAAAATCTGCTTGAACGTTGGCCGCCTGGTATCGGTACCGTCACCGAACAGTCGATATTGCCAATTACGAATTCGACCAGCTCGATCTTGCCAGCCATAGCGCAAACGAAATAGTTGCCGCTGCTTAGGGTTGATCACCAGTACATCCCAAGCACCTAAAGTTTTGCTATCTAAGCGGTTAGATTTGCGGCGGTCGGAAATATCACTGGTGGTGGTAATCCAATTGACGCCGTCTTGCTGTGACCAGTCATCAACGTGGGTGTGACCAGACATTACGGCAATGATTTGCTGTTTGTGTTCAACCAAACTGTTATAGACCTTGGCGAAGCTGCCTTGCTGATTATTAGCAAACCAGTCATAGGTCCAAAATGGTTTAACCGCCTGTCGTTCATTGGCTGAGCGAATGGAATCGTGAGTAAAAATAATGACTTGTTCGTCAGACGCCAAGTGATCCAGGGTTTGAGTCAGCCAGGCAGCCTGCTTACTAGCGATTCTTGAACGGCTGTGACGAATATTCTGCAAAATTCCAGTCCAATGAATCCCATTTGGCTGGTCATCGTAATCACGGTCAAAATAAACGTCTGAGCGTGAATCACGAATATCAAAGGTATTGAGCATGATCAGGCTCACAGAAGTGCCAGGTACCCTATATTTGCCATAGAAGTTATGCTGGTCGGCTAACCAGCTGTTATTGAAACCGTTACGCAAATGAGTTGCCATTGGCTCCGTCATGACCTGCTCGGTACGATAACCGTTCAAATAACGTGCAAAGCCCGAATTATCGTCGTGATTACCTTGGGTGATAAAAGTGGGGACCTGATCTCCTTGGACGGCTGACACAGCATCACCAGTATCGATAATTGTACGTGCAAGTGTTTGGTTACCATCAACCAAATCGCCATTCATCACCAGGCCATCAAAATGCTGTTGGGCTGCAAAATGACTGATCATTTGAAGGTCATGAAGCGTCCGTTGACTGTGCGTGGACTGGTGGGCGTCATAGTGGGTGTCATTGATCAAGCCGACAACGATTGAATCAGGCTGTCTGAGTTGATTTAACTGTTCAGTAAGCCGTTGGAGCGCCTTAGTCTCAATCGGGTCAGATGAGCGCAGAACTGCCGTTTTAGCAGCATCGAACACCCAGGGTTCACGCAAGCGGGTGACACTTTTAGAGCCAGTGATTTCATAACCAAAGTAACGTTCAAAGTGTGGGTAGCGACTCATAAAGGGGACGTAACTGTGACGGCCGGCGTGGGTCAGCTGTAACCAGCCACGGTGTCGATCCGCTAATTTGCCAGTGTAATTCACCACCGCGTGACGGTTAAGCGCGCCCACAACGGGAGCGCTTAACTCTGGATGCTGATAAACCTTTATAGCTCGGCGACTGAAGCAAAATTGCCCGTTCATTTTGAAGAAGTTTGGGGTTTCAGAACGAACTTGTTCCGGCAATTTTAATTTTGAAGCAACGATTACGCCATACCGCTTACCAGTTTGAAGGTTGTAATAGGGTAGGAAGCCATGATCTGTTTTTAAATAGGCAATTCCCTGATTTATAAGGATATTGCTATATACAATACTCTCACCTGTATGTAGCAAATTACCACTGTTATTAGTGGCCGTCCATTCCGTGTTAGTCCTAAAGACAAGCGGCTCAGCGGCGACAAAATACTGCTGGCTACTTGAACCAGCAAATTGGGGCTGTCTCATTTTCAATGTCGTTTGAAAAAGCTTCTGATTGCTAGCTTGCCAGTTTGGATTCGTATCATGGCCATATAAAACGTGATTACTCGTCGCCACGCAAAGGTAGCCATGATCAAGGACCAACCAGTAACGGCCATCGCTTTTCAATTTACCTAAGTACGTAATAGCACGATGTGCAGGATAAATTTGTTTCCGTCGGCTTAAACGGTCAGGATGCTCACGACTGACTAAGAACCGGTCAGGAATGAACTTTCCTGTTGAAGGTATCCTCTGCCCATCAATTAAATGCGCTGTAAATGATTGTTTGCTATGTTTCATCATGGTCACCGCCATCTATTTTAAAATCTTATGATATAATCAACATAATGATTATACAGAAATTGCCTTACATTTGGCAGTTATCTGTAACGAAAAGGGAGTTTTTGAAATGCAGTCAACTTTAGCTTATGAATTCCAAGGTTTGGAAGCTCAAACGCCGGTTAACGCTTTTTGTCTTGATCATCAGACGAGCTACGCGGCCCAAACGATCAAACAAGATACCGTTATCACCAGGTGTGATTTAAAGGAAACGCAGGCTATCGCTACGGGCGATAAGATCCAGCTTCGCAACCTAGTTAACGTTCAAAGCCTATCACTAATACGCAGCGCGCCAGCGTTGAGCTTCATCGTGTGCGGTCAACCAACCGATAGTAACGGTCAACTTGGTGCCCCAGAATTATGGTGGGTATCTTTTAATGGTGACGAAAAAGATGTTCAGCCGCACATCTTTAAAATTACCCACCTGGAAAGTGCCAACATCACCGGAACGCCGCTACCAGAACCTGTGATTGGTGCGGTTTCGGCATTATCTAGCGACCGTAGCGAACTGGTCATCATGGTTCTGGACAAAGCACAGCACCTGCAGTGCAGTGTCTATAAACGAAGCCAAGTGGAGAAGTTAATTGAGCAAATGACCGAAAAGGGTGATACTGAAGTTGAGGCTGGCGATTTTAATATGATGGAAGCTGTCTACCAATCCTTTAAACCGACTGCCAAACAGCTGGATCCAGCAACGATCGGCAGCATTCAAAGTATTGCTTTTTCCAACGGCCGAGCCATTTATGCTACCAAGAGCTACGGCGAGCAGCACGCGGTCAGTAAGGGCTTCTGGCTGTTAAAGAACGGTTTTCACGACCAACCGGTTGAACAGTTGCCAGCTCATACTGAATTGACGGGAATTGCTCTTCTTGGTAAGTACGTGTATTTTGGTTTATCACAAGAATCAGACGGTAAATTTCTCAATACAATTCACCATGCAGAAAAGGCACTCTGGAATTAAATCGCTGAATACTTAAAATGTATGATAGCCTAGCATTACTTTCATTAGTAATGCTAGGCTATCATTATGCTTTAACAATTATTTTAAGCTAATTTAAGTGCTTTTGAAAGGTATTCGGCCATTCCATCCTGATCGTTATTGCAACTGGTTACGTCATCAGCAATCGCTTTTAGCTGATCCGTAGCGTTATTCATGGCAACTCCGCGGCCAGCGTATTCAATCATTTCTTTATCGTTGTGCTCGTCACCAAAAGCAATCACGTTTTTGCGGTCGATATGGTAATAGTTAGCCAACCGTTCAACGCCAACCGCCTTTTGAACGCCTTTCGCACCAATTTCCAACACGCTGTTAGGCCCGCCCCAAGGCGCAACATCAACCAAACTGCCAAACCGGTCTTCAATGTAGGTTTGAAGCCGTTTTTGCAACGGCCGGTCAACGGCAATGGTCATGCTAGTAGGATTTTGAGTTAACGTAGCCGGACTTAGTTGCTGGTCATGGGTCAAGACAGCAGGGAAGAAACCAACTTGAGTCGATTCGGTCTGGTGTGCCAGGAAAAGGTGCTTACCTTCTGCCGCAATCATTCGAATGTTAAATTCCCGCTGATGCTGCAATAAATCTAGCACGATATTCCGGTCAAACGTAAATTGATATTCAAATTGCCAATGCTGGTGGGGCATATGCCCTAGACTACCATTGAAATTAATCATTGGCGATGATAAACCCAACTGATCATAGAAGTTTTGAGAAAGCCGATTAGGGCGGCCAGTCACGATACTGACAACGTGACCAGCTTTAATAGCGGCTTTAATGGTGGCAATTGTTTTTGCCGATAACTTTGCTTCACTGTTTAACGTTGTCCCATCTAAATCAAGGGCAATTAATTTTTGAGTCAAGATTACACATCCGTTCTTGTAGATTAATAGATTAAATTTAACACATCCACTGTCTGAAGAGCAAGGAAACCTGGGCGTACAATTGACCGTACTGGTCTGAAAAGGTATACTGCTTTCAGAGAATTATTGCGAAATGAAAGGGATAGATGATGGAATTACCAGCAGCTTTTAAAACGAAATACCAACAATTACTTGGTGATCAGGCCGATGCTTTTTTTGCCAGCTTTGATCAACCAGCAAACAGCGGCTTCAGGGTCAACCCGATGCGACCAGTTCCCGATGACTTGGATCTAACTGATCCAGTACCCTATACGAAATGGGGGTATTACGGTAAAGTCAGTGGTCACACCCTCGATCATCAAAGCGGGGCCGTGTATAGCCAAGAACCCAGCGCCATGTTTGTCGGTGAGGTTGCACATCCTAGTGCCGGCATGCGCGTGCTGGATCTTTCTGCAGCCCCTGGAGGAAAAACGACCCACCTCAGCAGCTTTCTACAGCAAACTGGGTTGCTTGTCAGCAATGAAATCATGCCCAAGCGCGCGAAGGTTTTAGCCGAAAATACCGAACGCTTCGGGTTAAGTAACACGTTGGTTCTCAACGAAGATCCGGTTTCAATTGCTAAAACCTTCCCAGCATTCTTTGATCAAGTACTGGTCGATGCACCGTGTTCAGGTGAAGGCATGTTCCGTAAAGATCCCGACGCCATTAGCTACTGGTCAGCGGACTACCCAGCTGCCTGTGCCAAGCGGCAGCGAGAAATCCTCACCGAAGCAGTGAAAACACTCAAACCGGGGGGCGAACTGGTTTACTCCACCTGTACGTTTGCACCGGAAGAAGACGAACAAATGATTTCCTGGCTGCTGGAAACCTACCCGCAGTTTGAGGTTGTTCCGATTGAAAAAACGGCTGGCATTATTGACGCAAAACCGGAATGGGGCAATGGCGACCCAAGTTTAAAGGGTGCTGCCCGACTTTTCCCTCATTTAATGAGGGGCGAAGGACACTTCGTTGCCAAATTGAAACTGAATGAAGCCGTTAGCGACGTTAAGAAGTTTCACCGGCAGGCATCTAACGTTTCCCGGGATCAATCACACTTGTTTGAAGATTTTGCTGACGAATACCTTAACGTTAAGGTAGATTCGCACCAACTTATGGCGTTCGGCGATCAGTTGTATGTCATGCCGGAAGGAACACCTTCACTTAGAAAATTGAAAGTCGTTCGCCCGGGCCTGCACCTTGGCACCTTCAAAAAGAACCGCTTTGAACCAAGTTACGCCATGGCATTAGCGCTGCGTCCAGGACAGTTTAAATACGAAACGACGATTTCTGAAGATGACTGGAAACAAGTTGTCCATGGTGACACGTTTACCAGTGATAATTTACCAGTCAAAAAGGGGTGGGTTCGACTCTTTTGTAACGGCCAGCCGGTTGCTTTCGGCAAGGCAGTTAATCACACAGTTAAAAATTTCTTTCCAAAGGGATTAAGATTTAAAGCAGAATAGCTAAAAAGCGTTTTAACACCAATTAGTGTTAAAACGCTTTTTGTATACCACAATCATTCTAAAGAAATGAATCTTTGCCGTGCAAATGACTCCAACTCTGGTGAGAAGACCATGGATTGCTTACGAAGATCTTTAACCGTTTTACTGCCAGTCAGCAGCATTAACGCTTTAAAATCTTGAAGCCAATGTAACAGCCAATCCTCCGTTGATGGATAATCGGTGGTAATCAAATGATGCAGAACCTCACCAGCCATTCCAGCAATGTCAGCACCCAAAGCCAAGGCTTTGATCGCGTCTAACGGGGTTTGAATTCCGCCACTAGCGATAATCACGGGCCGAGTGGATAATTTTCGCATTTCAAGTAAGGACTCAGTCGTGGTCAAGCCCCAGTCATCAAGGTAAGCCATTTCTTTTTCTGGCCGTCGAAAGTTTTCAATCTTCGCAAAACTGGTACCGCCGCGACCGCTTAAATCGACGTATTCAACGCCGATAGCTATTAACTTCTGAACGGTCTTAGCAGTCATCCCAAAGCCGACCTCTTTGACAATCACTGGTAAATTAAGTTTGGCTACAATGGCAGCCAGTTGGTCTAACCAGTAAAATTCCCGGTCACCTTCCGGCATAATAATCTCTTGCGCAGCGTTAATGTGCACTTGCAGAGCATCTGCTGAAATCATATCCACCACTGCCTGAGCATCAGCAACGCTATGACCGGCACCGATGTTAGCAATCACCATGCCATCAGGATTATGCTGACGGACAACGGAGAAGGTATCAGCCAACTCCGGTTCTTTTAGCACAACGCTTTGCGACCCAACAGCCATTGGTAAGTGGGTGGCAGCAGCCAGCTGCGCGATTTGCGCGTTTAGCCGGCCGGTCCGCTCACTGCCGCCAGTCATAGCTTCAATCAGAATTGGATAGGCGATTTCCTGGCTCGCAAAATTAGTCGTTGGATCAACATCTGATAAACCTAATTCAGGCAAACTTTGATGCAGGATTCGAACCTGATTAAAACTGCTGGCTTCGCTGGACTGATGAAACTTTTCTGCTAGGGAAACGTGTTCGTCTTTACGATGAGACTGTTGTGAGGTCATAACATCACTCCTCTACGCGATGAACGTTGAAGTTTAATGGAATAATCTGATTTGATGCCCACTTTTGAACGAGTTGTTTTAGCTGTTTATGCGAATCAATAATCGCAATCCCGCAGTCACCGCCGCCAGCGCCGGAAGTTTTAGCGATACCGCCAAATTCTTCGGCAATGTCGCATAACTTTTTAAGCACTGGAGTCTCAATGTGAGCGTGGGTAAACTGATCCAGCTCATTCAGCAGTTTACGGTTTACCGCAATTTCAGCTTGAATGGCATGCAGATCTTGGTTTCTGAAGCCGTCGATCATCCGCTTTAAGCAAGCTTTACTGTTAGTCAAAAAATCTTGATAGGCTTGCTGACGTTTAGCTTTATTCAATGCCACCCGGTCCACGAGATGGGAGGTAGAAGCGGGCGAACCCGTCCAGCCGACCAGCAGCTTCAAATCCTTAGGCGGCGTTAATAATTCAATATCGAGTCCCGGCCAATCCATTGAGAGCATTTCAGCAAAGTTATAGTTCTTTTCAGCGAGCTTTAACCAGTCACGGTCAAAGGAATGATAGGCAATCCAGCCACCATAAACACTTGCTGCGATATCGCCTAAAGAACCGTTACCCTGAACGTGAAAGTGCGCGATTGCTGCTAACTTAAACAATTTATCGTGATTTACCGGTAAGTTGTAAAATTGGCAAAGGGCTTTGATTGTCGCCACGGTGACCGCGGCCGAAGAACCTAAACCGTATTTACGGCCATCGTCACTATCCAGATCACTTTCGACGGTTAAATGATAAATCCCAAGATCTTTGCCCAGTGTCTTAGCATAATCTTCAGTAACTTTAATCGCAGATAAAATATAGTGGAAGGGATTATCCCGATTATCAAAAACCATTTCCCCATCCTCGCGACGCCAGTAAATCGAGTTTTCCTGATACTGACTGGAAACAATACTGCCGATTTGATCAGCGGATTGAATCGTCACCGTCACGAATTGATCCAAGGCAACGATAATAGCGGGGAAACCCGTCTCCACGACGGCATATTCACCTGCAATATAGAGTTTGCCTGGGGCTTTCACAGAAATCAAAACATCATGTCCTTTCATTAGCAGGCTAGAATCTCACGCCGCTAATTCGTTAATAAAGCAATTTTTAAGTTGTTAATCTGAAATTGAAATACCCGCGCCTGGTCGGGTAATGAGTACTTGATCCTTACCAAATACCGTTTGAAAATGCGCTGCGATTCGCTTTGCATCAGCGCCTTGGCAGATAATTTTTACGTTTGGTCCAGCGTCCATTGTAAAGTAACAGGGTATGCCTTGCAAACGTAAGTCTTTAACCATGTTCATCGCTTTAATACTATCGGCATTAAAGTAGGTGAAAGTGGGGTCAGAACTGAGGGTTAAGGCATGCATCCGCATCGCATTCTGCTCGGATGTATGGCCCAGTAAGTCAAAATCCTGATTTTGAATCGCCGTTTTCACAGTCTCAAAATCGGCACGGCTAGCGGCCACCCACGCCGAATAGAATGGGCTGGTCTCAACAGCTAGGCGCATGCCCACCCGGCTGGAAACCTTTTTTTGCTTTGCCGTTAACACTAAAGCAACCACTGCAATATCCCAAGTTGGCTGTTCGTCGATTGGATAGGCGAAGGATGTCGCATCATTGTGACCTTGCTGCCAGGCAACAAAACCGCCAAAAATCGACCGGGTAGCGGAACCCGAACCGCGCCGGGCCAGTCTCGACAAATCACGGCGATTTAAATTCAGACCGGCGGCTTTACTGGCTGCGCCAGCCAAGGCGGCAAACCCTGATGCCGAAGATGCCAAACCGGCAGCGGTGGGAACAAAGTTCTGAGTAACCACTTTAGCTCGATCATCAATGTTGGCAAGATTTCGCACTAAATTTAAAAAAGTCCGCACTTTCACACTGCTGTCCGCAGACAGTTTTTCACCGTCAAAAACGACTTCATCCGCCGCCAAATCAGGTAAAAACTCCACGGAAGTTTGGGTATAAAATTCATCAAGGGTAATGGATAAACTGTCGTTTTGCGGAATGATCAGTTCATTATCTAATTTACCCCAGTATTTAACCAAGGCAATATTAGTATGTGCCTTGGCCGTAATTGGATGGTCTGCGATTACCATTATTTGGTTTCCTCACTTTTTAAAGGCTGAACCCATGATTGAGCAACTCCGTAATTAGCCAGAGCTAACCGAATCCGAGTTGCCGTTGATTCATTTGCAGCGAGGCAGATCATGCATCCGCCCATGCCGCCACCAGTTAATTTGGCGCCTAAAGCACCATTTTCACGCGCAATGGCAATCATTTCATCTAACCGTTCATGGCTGACACCAAGCCGTTTCAACTGAACTTGAGCCCGGTCAAAAACGGTTCCTAAGTCGGACAGACGATCATTAGCAAGCGCCGTTTTAGCCGCGTAGGTTAATTGGCCTAAACCCTTAATGGCCTGGTCAGCTAATTGCGGATCAGATTCACGCAACTGAGCTACTGCCTTGACCGCTAATCCAGTCTGACCATGGATACCGCTGTCGGCTACAACCAGGTAGCCATGCATATAAAACGGAATGGTCACCGGCTGCGTGCCAGCTACAAACCAGATGGGGTTCTCAGCACTGGCAGTTGCCACGTCAATTCCACTGGGGTTACCATGAATAATTATTTCGGAAATGTTAGCATCAGCCAGCAATTGTTCGTGTGATAAGGGCTGTTCCAAAAACTGGTACAGTGCCCGAATGATGGCTACCGCTGTGGCAGCTGACGAACCCATGCCGCGTTCAGCCGGCAGGTGACTGTTGATTGCTAAATCAAAACCAATATCAGCAGCATTAAAACGTTTCAGCAGTTCATCAATTAGATGATTGATCCCCGTCAGCTGCTTGGGACCTGCCTGCCGCACACCCGTGTAGTAGCGACTAACCAGCTGCTGGACACCATCTGCTCGAAAAGTTAACGTGACGTTTTCACGAACGGCAGGCAGCGGCAAAGCAATCGCAGGCTGATGGTAAACCACACTGTGTTCACCAATTAATATGATTTTTGCGTGACTGCTGCCACTAGCCGGTGTATCCACAAAAAATGCTCCCTTCAAACTCCAATTATGAATTTTCAAATGAATAATGGTCCTTTTGAATGATTACAAACACATGGTATCATACGACAAATAGGCGCTTGTTACAAGATACCGCGAGCCTGCGCCACCAAAAATCAGGTAAATTTAATTGTTTGTTAAGAATAGGCAGGATGATGGTCACCAATCAATTATTTTTTGACTTAAAACCAGAAAGTTCATACCCGCAGATGAATAAAACTCTTTCATATATAAACGCCGGCTTCCCCCTGTAAACCAAGTGTAGTATGATAAACGGAGAAAGATAATAGAGAATTTGGTGAAATTAATGGATGCAAATACAATATATGCCGTCGTCGATATTGAAACGACCGGTACTAACGTTGCTGAAGGCAACCGAATGATTCAATTTGGGTGCGTGCTGGTACAAAATGGTAAAATTATTAACCATTTCAATACAGACGTTAATCCACAAACTTCAATTCCACAATCCATTCAGGCATTAACCGGGATTACCGAAGCCCAAGTCAAACGGGCACCCCTGTTTGATGATGTCGCTGGAACTATTTACAGCTTGCTGTCTGACACGGTTTTTGTGGCACATAATGTTAATTTTGACTTTCCGTTTGTTAACGCTGAGCTAGAACGGGTAGGTTATCCAAAGCTGGATATTCAAGCAATCGATACGGTGACTTTAAGCCAGATTTTGTTGCCCACGGTGCCCAGCTATCGGCTGCACGATCTGACTTCGTATTTAAGCATTGAACATGATCATCCGCACACTGCTAACGATGATGCGTTAGTGACGGGTGAATTGCTGATCGTGCTCTTTAAGCGGATGTTGGAATTACCAATCGTCACATTACAGCAGATGGTGGCAGAGGACGCTGATTTGCCTCAGGCTACCTCTGAGGTATTCAAATGGGGACTGGAAGAAGTCCGTAAGAATCCCCGTAGCTTACCAGACTACCTGTACGTTTCTCACGGTATTGCACTGCGAAAAACACCGGTTTTGACGGCTACAGATGACCGCGAATACACGTATCCGCGCACTAAAAAGAATAAGTTAAAACGCTTCCCGAAACACTTTGAATGGCGTGCTGACCAAGCGAAAATGATGAATTTGGTTTACCGCCAATATACGGATACCGAAACGGCTAATCAGCCACTAATTGTTGAAGCACCGACTGGTACTGGAAAAACCTTAGGCTACGCATTGCCAATGGCTTATTTAGCCCAAAAATTCGATAAACAGGTGGTCATTGCCACGGACACGGTTCTGCTGCAAAATCAACTTGTTAATCAAACTATGCCGCTGCTGGAAAAAATGCTGCCTTTTGAAACTCACGCTGAAGTGGTGAAGGGCAACGCACACTATCTAGATCTGTCCCGCTTTAAAGTTTCCTTGAGCCAAGCGGATCACTCCAAGCAGACACAGTTGATCAAACTTAGATTACTGGTCTGGCTGACACAAACCGCCACCGGCGATTTAGATGAGCTGCACTTTAAAAACGAGCCGCCATACCTCGATAGTGTCTATCACCACGGAATGGCAGACTTAACGGATACCGATCCATTTTACGAAGATGACTTTCTAAGACGGCTTTACAAACGCCTAAAATACACGCGGTTTATTATTGTTAACCACGCCTTTTTGATTCGTCACGCTGACCTGTTAGGCGACGACTTCCATCAGCCCTATTTAGTGGTGGATGAAGCACAGCATTTAGCAGACTACGCCCTGAAAACTCAGCGGCAGAAGTTCGACTTTCAGGTATCGTTAGCCACTATCCGCCGGTTAATGGAACTGTTAGACCCCGAGAACGAATACGGATTAACCGCTGCCACTGAAGGCTTAACGTTGAACGATGACTTAAATACCTTTTACCGCTGGCTGATTGAATTTAGCCGTCAATTACACGCTTTAAGTGATTATCTGATTAATCACTTTAAGCCGCAGTTCGGCGGTAAATTTACTAAACCGTACAAAGAGATTGTCATTACTGAAGCTGATTGGGTTGGGTTTCTCAAGCAGCGTGAGGGTCTGTTTGAACAATTAGATATTTTAGTCGGCAAGTTTCAAGATGAGCTGGCTAAGATTACCGATTCGTTTTACCAGCAATCTAATCGCTGGCTAAAGAGTGATGAAGAACTTTTCATGCGTTTTAGTCACGCTGTCAATGCGCTAACGGATGCTTGGCAAACGCTTTCTGCAATTCGGCAGGCACCGCAGCACGAGGAGGCCGGCACTGGCAGTTATCTGTACTGGCTGACCATCAGCAACGATCTGACGCATATTATGGTAGCGTCTAATCTGATGACTGTGGAAGGCTTTCTGTCACAGCAGATCTACTCTCATTTTCAAGCACCCATGTTTACGGGTGCCACGCTGTTTTCATCTAACCGCTCTCAGTATCTGTACGATCAATTAGATTTGGATCGAAGTGCAGTTAAAATGCGCCGGTTGAAATCCGATTTTAATTTCGAAACTCAGGCAAAAATGTACATTAGTAATGACGCACCAGACATCAAAGAAGAAGATCAATACAACCAGTACGTTTCGCAAACGCTGATTAAGACACTGTCTAAAGTGAACCGGCCAACGCTGGTCCTGTTTAATTCCTTAGCCGCCATTGAAGCGGTTTACGGCAAACTGACAAGTGCCATTCATCCCAAGGAACGTCTGATACTGGCTCAAGGAATTTCTGGTTCCAAGGAAAAACTGATCAAACGGTTTATGGATGAAGATAACGCCGTGTTATTAGGTGCTGCCAGCTTCTGGGAAGGCATCGATCTGCCTCAGGATAAGCTGCAGCTGCTGATAATCGCACGCTTGCCATTTGACTCACCCGATCAGTTGGAGACTAAGGTTCAGTACGAACGGATGAAGGCCAAGGGTAAAAATCCGTTCTACAACCTATCCTTGCCTAAAGCAACGTTGAGATTGCGGCAGGGTATTGGCCGTTTGATTCGCACTCGTCAGGATTATGGCGCCGTCATTGTGCTTGACAGTCGATTGGTAACCAGACATTATGGGCAAACCATTTTGAAAACTTTACCCACCAGTTTGCCCACCATGACGGGAACCGTCCCGCAATTACTCAGCGATATGACTAAATTCTTTAAAAATCACAAAAGTATCGGCCATGGCAGCTAAGATTTTGATATAATGATGGGCAGTAACAACTGAAAGAAGGCGTGTTAAAGAACATGAGAAGGGAACATGCAAGCCGGCAGCATCTGAGTAATCGCGTTTGGCTGACCGTGCTCGGCATTGTCGTGGTTTTGCTATTGATTATTTTTGGAGGAATTCACCATGCAACCTCTCCAGTATCTAAAGCTAAAGCGCAATCAGTACAAATTGCCAAAAAATATGCCGGTCTCAAAACAACTGACGGCTTTTACTGGACCAATCTGAATCAGACTTATTACACAGTGGCCGGTAAAAATAATCAAAATCAGTCGGTGTACATCATCGTTCCCCAAAAGGGCGGCAACGTCAGGGTTTTACAGCAGTCAAACGGGATGACCCGCGATCAGGCACTCGGCCGGATCTGGTCGAAACACAACCCTAAAAAGGTGATTTCAGCTGCTCTAAGCGTGTTTAACGGCCATCCTGCCTGGGTAGTCAGCTATATGAATCAAAAGGGTCAGCTATGTTATGAAACTCTAAGCTTTAAATCTGGCAAAGTATTACAAGCAATCGAAAATATCTAGTTATTCTACTCTAGGAGGCCATTCTATTGAAGATTTCTCAGCGTGCACAACAGCTTCAGCCATCAGCTACCATGAAAGTTTCCGCTCAGGCGAAACAGATGATTGCTGACGGGATTGATGTGATTAACCTTGGAATTGGTGAACCGGACTTTGAAACGCCTAAGAACATTGAAAATGCAGCTATTGCTGCTATTAAAGCGGGTAAGGCCAGTTTCTATACACCCGCTGCCGGCATTCCGCAATTACGGACAGCAGTTGCTAAGCGAACCGTTGAAGACTATGGGCTGCAAGGCCTGACAGCTCAAAATGTCGCCATTACAACTGGTGCTAAAATGGCACTTTACAGTACGTTCCAGGCGATTCTGGATCCTGGTGACGAAGTTTTGCTGCCGGAACCATACTGGGTCAGCTATTCTGAACAGATCAAACTGGCTGGCGGCGTGCCCGTATCAGTGCCGGTCGGTGATAGTTTCAAAGCAACACCGGCAGATTTAGAAGCTAAATTAACCGATAAAACAGTGGCTTTTGTGCTGAACAGCCCTGAAAATCCAACTGGTGTGATTTATGACCAGTCAGAATTGACCGCATTGAATGACTGGACTCAAAAACATAACATTATGGTTGTTACAGATGATATTTACGGACAGCTGGTCTATAACGGCGCTGATTTCACCTCGATTGCCCAGTTATCCGATGAACTGGACCCACGAATCATTATTATTTCCGGTGGAAGTAAAACCTACTCTATGACCGGCTGGCGAATGGGTTACGTTGTGGCGGATGCTCAGCTGATCAGTAAGATCTCAGCATTCCTGTCACACGCTACTGGTAACCCGACAGCTGTCAGTCAGTACGCACTTTTAGAAGCTTTTACCGGTGATCAAAGCCAGGTTGAGGTGATGCGTAAAGCGTTTGAAGACCGACTTAACACCGTTTATCCGCTGTTAAATGATATTCCTGGATTTGCACTAAAAGTTAAACCGCAGGGCGCCTTTTACCTGTTCCCAGATATCAGTGAAGCATTAAAAATTAGCGGTATCCCAACTGCAGGTGAATTGGTGAGCCGGTTATTAACCGAAGCACACGTCGCTTTAGTAGACGGCTCCGCCTTTGGTGTTCAGAACCACGTACGTATTAGTTACGCGACTGATTTAGATTCACTGAAAAAGGCTATGGCTAGAATCAAGGCTTTCATGGTACAATTTAAAGACTAATTATTCATTGGGGGTTACATTGTGCAACAGATTAACATCATTAACGCCAAAGACCACGTTGACGAAAAAGTCAAAATTGGTGTTTGGCTAACTAACAAACGTTCTAGCGGGAAAATTTCCTTCCTGCAGTTACGGGACGGAACCGCCTTTTTCCAAGGCGTTGTGTTAAAGAATAACGTTTCAGAAGAAACCTTTGAGCTTGCAAAGGAACTCCGGCAAGAAACCAGTATGTGGATCACCGGTGTGATTCACGAGGACAGTCGTTCTAAGTTTGGTTACGAAATTGCTGTGGAAACCATTGACGTGATCGGTGAAAGTGAAGACTACCCGATCACGCCAAAGGATCACGGGATCGACTTTTTGTTGGATCACCGCCATCTCTGGCTACGTTCATCACGTCCTCACGCAACGATGGTCATTCGTAACGAAGTGATTCGCGCAACGTACGAATTTTTCAATAAGGAAGGCTTCGTTAAAATTGACGCACCAATCCTAACCGGTAGCGCACCTGAAGGTACGACTGATTTGTTCCATACGGAATACTTTGACCGTGATGCCTATTTATCACAATCTGGTCAGTTATACGAAGAAGCTGGTGCAATGGCTTTTGATAAGGTCTTTTCATTTGGACCAACTTTCCGGGCTGAAAAGTCGAAAACTCGTCGTCACTTGATCGAATTTTGGATGATTGAACCCGAAATGGCTTTCATGCACCAAGAACAAAGTTTGGAGATTCAGGAACACTACATTGCCTTCTTGGTTCAAAATGTCATCGATCACTGTAAGGACGCTTTGGAAACACTGGGTCGCGATATCGATACATTAAAGCAATATACCCAGCTGCCTTACCCACGAATCAGCTATGATGAAGCCGTTGAAATGCTTAAGCAAAACGGTTTTGACGTGGACTGGGGGGTTGACTTCGGTTCACCAGAAGAAACCTTCTTAGCTGATCAATTCAAGCAGCCAGTGTTCGTTCTGAATTATCCAAAAGCCATCAAGGCCTTCTACATGAAGGAACACCCAACGCGCAAAGACGTTGTTATCTGTGCTGACTTATTAGCACCAGAAGGTTACGGTGAAATTATTGGTGGTTCCGAAAGAGCGACCGACTACGATTACCTTTACAACCAAATCATCAAATCCGGTTTGGATCCTAAGGAATACGGTTGGTACTTAGACTTACGGAAGTACGGCAGCGTACCGCACTCTGGGTTTGGTCTCGGACTTGAACGGGCCATCACTTGGATTACCGGTGAAGACCATGTTCGGGAAGCAATTCCGTTCCCACGTCTGTTAAACCGGATCTACCCATAAACAACAAACAACGATTGACAATTATTTCCAAAGCAGAAACTTCTCCTGAGCCTAACTCGATTGGTGCGATGGGGGAGTTTCTTCACGTTTGAAGCGCATCACATGATTGGAGGGCATCATATGGACGCATTTGCGAATGCCTTAATTAAATCAGGTCAGACCACCATTGCGACATTGCTTCTGGAACACTACCGGGAGCTGGGGATGAGTAATACAGAATTCCTCATTTATCTGCAAATTAAAAGTTATAATGATCGCGGTATTAGTTTTCCTCAAACCGAAACCATTGCTAAGGCAGTTGGTTTGACTGACAATCAGATTTTTCAGGAACTGCACACAATGATTGGCAAACGGTTGATGCAGATCGACACTGTCCAGCAACCTGGCCAGCTAGCACGGGACTCGTATGATTTTACCTTACTGTACGAAAAACTAGCTCAGTACGTCAAAAAGGCTCAGACCGAAACGGTCACAAGTCAGGTTAATAATGACCGTGAAACGATTTTTAACCAGATTGAAACCGAATTTGGCCGCCCATTATCACCCATCGAACTAGAAATGATTTCCCAGTGGCTAGATGAAGACCACTATCAAGTAGGGGTCATTCGGCTAGCACTGAAAGAAGCGGTCCTCAATCAAGTTTATAACTTGAAGTATATGGACCGAATCCTCCTTAACTGGCAAAAAAAGCACCTGACAACCCCTGAACAGGTTCAGCAGGAACGAGAGCACCGTCAGCAGTCTCAGACGGCTACAAGTTCAAATAGAGCTAATAAGGGAAATAAGAAGCAAAATCATCTCCCTGATATTCCAATTTTCAAGATTGGCGAGAAACCAAAGAAATAAGTGTTATTTTTCACCGAATTGAACGTAACAAAAAGCCTGATATCAGTAAAAATACTGATATCAGGCTTTTTGCTATGCACATCCTAAGTCGTGATCACTGACTCGCTTTTGTTGAAGGCGAGTTGGCTCTCCCAGAATTAGTGTTGGCATTGTTATTTGTGTTATTATTTTGACTACTTTCATTAGAGGCTGAGTTGGTATTTTGGGTGTCATTATCGTTATCATTGCCGTTGCCACCGTTACCATTACCGCCACTAGGACGCTGTTCCGTGGAGGTACTCGAGCGTTCGCTTGAACTAGAAGGCCGTTGCGTAGTATTAGTATTCGCTTGGTTATTGCCAGTCGAATCATTAGTATTAGTACTGCTGCTATTACCATCATTCGTAGCCGTTGACGCATCACCAGGATAACCGGCAACGTAGTACTCAGTGGTGCCGTTGCGTTTGGTAGCAACAACGTCTGATGGGGCGGTCCAGTTAGTGTTGCTTGCATTTTGCTGAACGTAACCCATCTCGGAACGATAAATTTCTTGAGCGATTCTCGTCTGTGCTTCAGGAATATAATGTCCAGGCTGGAATTGCTTATCATAACCGGTCCAAATAGAAAGTGAGTAATTCTTCGTGTACCCAGTAAACCAGGAATCCATAGCCGCGTCACCCGGCACAGAAGAAGCATAATCATCAGGGTAGGCGGTGGTACCAGTTTTACCAGCTTGATACAGTCCCGAAATGTTGGCTGCCGTACCAGAACCGTTGGAACTGGTCATGACTCCCTTTAACATATCGGTGATCATAAAGGCGGTAGCTGGTGACATTGCACGGGTTCCTTTAACATTGTAGGAATGCGACTTGCCATCGGCCGTAACCACCCGATTGAGCAAATGCGGTTTGTAGTACGTCCCACCGTTAGCGAACGCAGCGTATGCAGCAGCTTCCTGTTCGGTAGAAATGTACAGTCCAATCCCGTTTTGAAGCGTTAATTTATCTTTAAAGGTCATTCCAAGGTTACCTAAGAAGTTGGTGGCACGGTTGATACCAACGGCGTCTAAAGTTCTGACCGCCGGAATGTTCCGTGATTCAACCAGCGCTTTACGCATGGTGATGGTGCCTTCATGACGGTTATCAAAGTCGTTTAGCTCTCGGTTTGAACCAGGATAGTAGTACTGCGTATCCTGTACTGGCTGATAGGTTGGGTACTTCAAATACTGAATTGCGGGACCATAATCGGCAATTGGCTTAGCTGTCGATCCACTGGAACGATCGGTCTGAACAGCTCGGTTAAGGCCGAAGGTAACGTTGCCGGTTTTACGGCCGCCCAGCATGGCGACTACTTGACCGTTATGCGGATCAACCATCGTGGCGCCCATCTGGAACTTGTTGCTTGGATAAGCCACGTAATTGTTGCTGTTAGCAATACTGTAAAGGTGCTTTTGAGCTGACATATTAAGGTTGGTGTAAACTCGCAAACCGTCTGTGTTGGTGTTATAGCCATCACTCTTTAACTCGGCATAAACTTCTTTAAGGTACGAATCAATGTATTTTTGATTGGTTAAGTTAACTGTACTTACCGGGTGAGTCTTAGCTAAACCGCTTTGAACACTCGTTGCTTTAGCAGCCGCCGCCTGATTAGGGGTAATTTCCTTATTAGAAACCATGGCATCCAGCACTTGGTCACGACGATATTTCGCGTATTGCGGGTGGTGGATTGGATCATAGGTGGTCGGCCCTTGCGGCATACCGGCTAACATTGCCAATTCCTGCAAATTCAGTTTCGACAACGATTTACCGTAGTAATAATGAGCAGCTGTCTGCATCCCGTAAACACCGTTACCCATGTAGACCTTATTAATGTAAAATTCAAGGATCTGCTGCTTACTGTACTTTTGGTCAACCTTGATAGCTAACCAGGCTTCCTGTGATTTCCGCTTTAAGGTTTGATCCGACTTAGCGGTTGAGAAAACTGACAGTTTAACCAGCTGCTGGGTCAAAGTACTACCACCTTGAAGCCCCAGTGAGGAACCCGTAAGGTTGTGAAATGCCGCGCTGACAATTCGAATCGGATCTACACCATGATTCTTGTAAAAGCGACGGTCTTCAATGGAAACCACAGCCGACTTCAGTGTTACAGGAATATTCTTTGACTTCACGTAATCACGGTTCTGTGCACCTAATCGAGAAATCACGTCGTTGTTAGAATCGTATACCTTCGTTGAGGTATCGCTTTCCAGCGCAGACTGTGAAATACTGGGTGCGCCCTGTGCATAATAGAAAAACACTACCGCACCTAATAAAATGGCAGCCAGAAATAGTACCACTGCCCACTTGATTATCCGCCATAGGGTGTGATGGTCTTTGGGACCGCGATCACGTTGCGTTCGCAGTTCCGAGCGCGTCTGAGGATTAGATTGATTGCTTGACATAAATAGACTCCTTTGGTTAAGGCGTTAGATGAGTTGATCAACCGCATCAAGGTAAGCGATGGTGGGGTTGAGCGAATACTTGATCGGAATGGCTTGTTTTTGAAAGGCAGTTAGCGGAATCGACTTTCGGCCACCTGCTTTTTCCTGCGCATCCCAGTATTTGATTAAATCAGTTGCTTTCAATAGATATAGTTGGTCAAAAGTAACAAATTTGATCAGCCCAAAACAAATTCCGCCTTGTTTTAAACAACTACGCATGTGCTCTACTTGATGCTGATGAAAGTTATCCAGCGGGAAACGGGTGGTTTCCTTAGTTTCTTTTGCATCAAAATCGATATACCGGCCACGATAAATTCCGTTATAATCAGTGGTAGAGGCTTGTCGGAAATAGGCTTCCCGAATCACCGCGGCACTGCGTTTGGGATAATCTACCTTGACGATTTGAATAGGAGTCGGCTTTTTGTGAATAACTGCAATATCGTGAGCAAGGTAATACTGATTGCTCTCGTTTATTTCCTGTTCTAACGTCATCCCGCGGCCACCATGCTTGACCAATGAAGCTTTATGGTGCATCGAGCGGTTAGCTGGCTGCGGCTGGTATTGTGTCCCATTAGGATAATGGATTGTCACTGGCTGGATCATCTCTTTTCTATAGTAAAATGTTGAAAAAAAGTGCATACCCAGTTACGGTTATTATACCAAGTTGCTTCGTGAATAAAAACTGGAATATGAAACTATTAACTTAAGTATTATGTAAGAAATTAGTTTTCACACAACACTCATGGTTGAAATGATACCACAAAAAGGAGGGATAAGAATGCAACGGGTTTGGATTACCGGTTATCGAGCCTATGAATTAGGTGTTTTCTCGGAAAAAGAACCAAAATTTTTAGTTTTGCAATACGCTTTAAAGAAAATCATTACTCAAGCTATTGATGATGGAACAACCTGGTTGATTACCGGCGGGCAAATGGGCATCGAACAGTGGGCAGCACAGGTTGGCTTAGAATTGAAAAAAGATTATCCAGAGCTGCAAGTCGCTATGATGACACCTTTTACTCATTTTGGCAGCAAATGGAAACCGGATAATCAGGCAAAGTTAGCTACCTTATTATCACAGGTCGATTTTCAGGCCAGCGTCAGCAATCACGATTATTCCTCGCCGCAACAGTTAAGAAATTACCAAGAATTCATGCTGAGCCATACGGACGGCGCAATTTTAGTATACGATGTAGACAACGAAGGCAAATCGAGGTACGATTATAATGCAATTGTTAATTGGCAGGATAAGCATGATTATCCTCTGCAGATGATTGATTTCGATCAATTGCAAGAATTTTCGTATGAATTTGCAGAAATTTCAAATAAGGGTTTCAATTCTAACTAAAATTTGATAACATCTTAAATGTTGGTGTTGAATAAATGATGAGGTGTATTTAAATGGCAACCATTAATTATAATCCAAAAGACATCCTTCAAAAAGAGTTTCGTCAGAAGATGCGGGGCTATGATCCTGCTGATGTTGACAGCTTTTTAGATAATGTGATCAAGGACTATGAAACATTTACGAAGGAAAATCAGCACCTCCAAGACGAGAACGAACGTCTGCGTGCAAAAGTTGATGAATTGACGAAGCAATTATCCGTTGGCGGCACTGCAACCGCACAGCCAAGTCAGCCAGCTACTAACGTGACTAACATGGATATTTTGAAACGTCTCTCTAACTTGGAACGTCACGTTTTCGGTTCTCAAGTAGACAGTGGTGCTAACGCATCTCACCGTCTTTAACAATTTGATAGTAACTTGTAAATCTCGGGTAATCGCGGTCGGCTTATGTCGGCTGAGGAAAGTCCATGCTCGCACAAGCTGAGATGCTTGTAGTGTTCGTGCTCGGTGAAAAAATAAGCCGGGGGACTTCGTAAGAAGTTACGGCGGGAAAACGCGCTAAGGTTTCGGCTATGCGTTAATATCCCTGAAAAGTGCCACAGCGACGATGACGTATCTGGAAACGGGTACGGTGGAACGTTGGTAAACCCCTCGAGCGGGCAACCCAAACTATGGTAGGGGAGCTTCACATCTGGAAATGAACTAAATGTGGGGGAAGAGTTTTTACTCTTGAGATAGATGATTACCGCTTTATTAGACTGTCCCTGACATCTAATAAAGTACGGAACATGGCTTACAGAGATTTACAGTTCAGGATTGGTGAGAGGTGACTCTCACCTTTTTTTATGCATTTAACTGGCCACTCACCATACAGAAAGAGGCAAAACATGGCAGAACAAAAATTTCAATTATACGCAGCAACCGCTAGCGGCTTGGAAGCACTAGCAGGTCAAGAATTACGGGATCTTGGTTATGAGGTTCGTGTCGACAACGGTCGAATCTACTTCGAAGGTGATATGCACGATATTTTGCGGGCCAATATTTGGCTGCGAACTGCAGATCGAATCAAAATTATTTTAAACACGTTTAAGGCCACTACCTTTGACGATATCTTCGACACGGTTACCGCGATGCCTTGGGATCAATGGCTGCCCATGGATGCCAAATTTCCTGTGAATGGTCGTTCTAAAAATTCTAAACTGTTTAGTGTTCCTGATATCCAAGCCGTTACCAAAAAAGCAATTGTTAATCAAATGGCTGGCGCTTACCACCGAAAAACCCGCTTCCCAGAAACAGGCGCACTATTCTCATTAGAAATCGCCTTGAATAAAGATGAAGCAACCTTAACGTTGGACACTACTGGTGACAGTTTGTTCAAACGGGGCTACCGTCAGGAAAAGGGTGAGGCACCATTAAAGGAAAACTTCGCTGCTGCATTGATCATGCTGACCAACTGGCATACTGATATGCCGTTTGTTGATCCAATGTGCGGTTCAGGTACATTACCAATAGAAGCTGCCTTAATGGCCCGCAATATTGCACCCGGAATCAACCGGCATTTCTCCTGTGAAAACTGGCATCCTGATAACCTAAAAATCTCAGATGAGCTTAAGGAAGAAGCCAGGGCCAAGCAAAACGACGATGTATTTGACATCACGGGCTGTGATATTGACGGTTCAATGATCGATATTGCTAAGCTGAATGCTAACGGCGCTGACGTTTTGCATGATATTACCTTTAAGCAGATCGCGGTCAAAGATTTTAAAACCGACAAGGAAGACGGTGTCATTATCGTCAACCCGCCATATGGTAAGCGAATGGGTGATCAAAAAAGCGTTCGCAACCTCTACGAACAAATGGGACAAGTGTTCAATCCATTGACCACCTGGTCCAAGTATATTTTGACAGCCGACCTTGAGTTTGAGACGTTCTATGGTCAAAAAGCAACTAAACGCCGTAAATTATATAACGGTGCGTTAAGAACGGATTACTTCCAATATTGGGCACGACGGGCACATAAATAAAAAGCTTCACTAAAAACAAGCGGTATGACTAATCTCGTGATTGGTCATACCCCTGTTTTTTTACCTGTAAAATATTTCAACCATCACGATGTATTAAAATCTAACACAACTACGACAATTCTCAAAAAAATTTAATCTTTCTCTCATATTGAATTCAAGCTGTTTACCAGTAAACTCTTGATTTTTTCCATCTAACATCAGGGAAATACCGCTGGAATAGTATTTTAAACCATGTTAGAATTCATAACATAATAAAAGAGAGAAGTGATTTTATGAATCTTGCTAACGTTGCATTCATGATTCTATCCAGTATTCTAGTCTTATTCATGACACCAGGTTTAGCCTTTTTCTATGGTGGCTTGGTATCAAAACGCAACGTCGTTAATACGATGCTGTCCGTCTTCATTATGACTGGTGTAGCCATTATTTTATGGATCTTAATTGGATACTCATTATCATTCGTTGGCGATCATGGTGGGGTATTTGGCAGTTGGGCACATCCGTTTATGCGTGGTTTAAACTTAAACACGCTGACCAGCACCCATATTCCAACCAGTTTGTATTCACTATTTCAAATGATGTTTGCCATCATCACGCCAGCATTATTCGTTGGGGCGGTAGTTGGCCGAATCCGGTTTAAATTTCTGCTTTCCTTCTTAGTTGTTTGGTCAATCTTTATTTATTACCCGATGGTTCACATGGTATGGAGCCCCTCAGGCATCCTCGCTAAACTTGGCACCCTAGATTTCGCGGGCGGGACAGTTGTTCACATCAACGCAGGGGTCACGGCTTTCGTACTGTCAGCCTTCCTTGGTAAACGAATCAAATTTGGTGACATTCCGCACACCCATTACAACTTACCTTGGGTCCTGCTTGGTGCCACAATTCTTTGGATCGGCTGGTACGGGTTTAACGCCGGTTCAGCTCTTGGCGTTAATAACGTGGCGGTTCAAGCAACAATAACTACCACGGTGGCAACCGCGACGGCAATGGTCGCTTGGATGTTCTTAGATATTTTTGTGAAGGGTAAACCAACGCTGGTCGGTGTTTGCACGGGGACGCTGTGCGGCTTAGTTGGCATTACACCCGGCGCTGGTTTCGTTACGATTACTGGTTCTTTCTGGATTGGCTTGATTGCAACTTGCGGCAGTTACTTCTTCGTTAATGTCCTAAAGGATCGGATCGGGGTTGATGACGCGTTAGACGCCTTCGGCTGCCATGGTGTCAGCGGTATTATCGGCAGTATTGCAACCGGTTTGTTTGCCACTAAAGCCGTCAACAATGCGGTCACAACCAACGGTGTCTTTTACGGTGGTGGCGCACACCTGTTTCTCGTCCAGTTAGCGGCTACGGCAATTACCATCGTTTTCGTGACAATCATGGGCATTATCCTGATCAAAGCACTTCAGCTTGTGATGCCAATGCGTGTTGACCGTGATGAAGAGGCACTTGGTTTGGATATCGGTGAACACGGTGAAGAAGCTGACTATACCGTTGATTTAAGTGATGACGTTGCCAAAGCCCAAAGTGATATGAAGATTTACGCAAACGAGTTTAAAGGTCAAACTGCCCGTTTACGGGAATGAGTTTCTTCCCTTATAATGGAATCATCAAAGTAAATGGGGTGGTTTCATGGGACTCGATCGCACCGAAAGAGTCGAACTGGTGAATATGTGCATGGTTTATGACACAACAACTAAGCAGGTCCTGGTGGAAGATAAAACCGATGTTGATTGGAAATTTGGTCACACTTTCCCGGGGGGACACGTTGAACCCGGCGAGCCCGTAGCCGATGCCATGATTCGTGAAGTGTTTGAGGAAACCGGCCTGCAGATCAGCCAGCTTGAATCCTGTGGCTGCGTGGAGTGGTTTGATCAGCAAGCAGGGTACCGAAAAATTGGTTTTCTGTACCGAACTAGCCACTTCTCTGGCGACCTTAAACAGGGCGATGAGGGGCACATTTTCTGGTTGCCTTTAGCCGATTTGAACGCCAAAAATACGGCTGAGAGCTTCATGGAAATGTTAGCCATTTTCACGAAGCCGACAGTCGTATCAGCTGTATCTTCAATTATGAACGGTCAGTTGCATCTAACTGCCAATCAAGAGAACGATCAGTAGATCCCAGACCGAGTGAACAATAATTCCAGGCCACAGTGACCGGCTTTTAAGGAATAGCCAGCCAAACAAGTAGCCGAGAATAGCTACCGTCACTAACTGGCCCAAAATCGTGAGAAATGACAGTGGCGGGTAGGTAGTGAGATAGCGCGGTAAATGAATCAAGGCAAATAATACCGCTTGAATGAGTAAGGCTGTCTGCTCAGAATCAACAATTTTCCTCAGCCGATTCAACAAATAGCCGCGAAACACCGTTTCCTCACAGATACCGACTACTAAGAAATCCTGCAGCAGCATCGTGGGTTTAAACGTGGCAACGATGCCAACACTGTGACGTTGAATAAACGCCATTGCCAGCATGTAAATAACGATTGCAATCAGTGTAATGTAGAGTGGTTTAAATTTTAAGTTCACCTGAAAGGGCCGTTCGATAGCGAACCGGTCCCTTTTGGTGTGAAAAATCATAAACAGGCCCACGCCCAGCCAAATAAAAAGTTTAACGGCATCCGTCAGCAGCTCCTCTGTCCAGCCGCTAGTCAGATTAAGAATTGGCACGTTAATAAAAACTTGTATTACTAACCATAAAACAAAAAAGTAGCCGTACTGACTAAGCAGCTGACGGCCGGCTCGTTGGTGAAGCATATCGTCACGTCCTTCGTGTTATTCAATGTTTCAAGTTTAGCATGTCACTCAAGTCAGAACAAACCCTGTCATTTTTCTGAATAAAAAGTAACCTTATCCTTTACTTACAAAAAGTAAGCTGTTATACTAGCACTTGTAAACAAATGACTGACACATATTGGAGGATTTTAAAACATGAAGGAACAACTTTTAAACTTAGCAAAACAACGCCGCTCAATCTACGCACTAGGCCGTAATGTGAACGCTAGTGAAGATGATATCGCAAACTTGATCAAGGAAACCATCAAGTGGGCACCAACTTCATTTAATAACCAGACCACCCGTGCCGTGATTCTTTTTGGCGACAGTCATGAAAAGCTTTGGGACATCGTGGCCAAACGCTTAAAGTCTGAAGTTCCTTCTGAAGAAGCCTATCAAAAGACTCTGCAGAAAATCAACGGTTTCAAGTCTGCATTTGGGACGGTTATGTTCTACACGGATATGGACATCGTTCACCGCTTTGAAAGCGACTTTGCACTCTACGCTGATAACTTCAATGACTGGGCTGAACAGGGCCAAGGTTACGCTCAATTTGCAGTTTGGACCGCGCTCGCCGAAAATGGCTTGGGTGCCAACCTGCAACATTACAATCCTTTGATCGATGATGAAGTCAAAGCTGCCTTCAACATTCCAGCTAACTGGCAACTGCGTGCAGAAATGGACTTTGGTTCAATCGAAGCACCAGCTGGCGATAAGGAATTCATGGCTGACGCAGACCGTTTTAAAGTACTAAAGTAAAAATAATTTAATAAGAATATGTCAAAGTCCTTTACATTTATCAACGATGTAAAGGACTTTTTGCGTATCACAGGATAAGCTGCCTGGCACTATTTTTATTTTTCAGTAAATTTTCAAAATTTTCTAGTTAAATCTTGAAAGCGATAGTATGCTAGAATTACGCTATGAAACAAAATTGATTTCAGGGGTGTGGTAAATATAATGAAGAAGAAAGTTGCAATTATTGGCGGCGGCATCGTTGGGGCAAGTGCTGCGTATTATCTCAGCAGTTTACCTGGGGGCAATCAGCTCAGCGTAACCTTGTTTGATGACGGCTCTGGTCAGGCAACAAAAGCGGCCGCCGGAATTATTTCACCATGGCTATCAAAGAGAAGAAATCAGCAATGGTATCAGTTAGCAAAGGACGGTGCCACAACGTTAATGACGCTGGCTCGCCGTGCGAACCTTTCCACTGATATCTATGACCAAACGGGAACCATCATTACCAGAACCAACGAAAAGGATCTGCACGATTTGTACGTGCTGGCCCAAGAACGCCACGAAGATGCACCTGATATGGGTGACGTTGAACTGCTAACTGCCGCTGATGTTAAGGAGCGAATCCCACTTTTAACCAATCCGCAGCCCGGAATTTACGTTAGCGGCGGTGCCAGAATTGATGGTGAAGCTTTGGTCACTAACTTGCTAAAGCAAGCTGAACGGGTCAATCTGTCGGTTAAACACGAACGCGTAAGCTTTGATAAGCAGGGTAACATTCTCTCTTCAACTGGGACGCATAAATTTGATAACGTCATTATCGCCGCTGGCCCGTGGCTGAATGAACTGCTTAAACCGTTAGGCATTAAGGCTGCAGTTCGGCCGCAAAAAGGCCAGCTGATCGAACTGGCGGTGCCCAATTACGAATCACAGGAAAACATGCCCGTCCTGATGCCCGAGGGTGAACGGGATTTCATTCCGTTTGGAAACGGCAAACTCATCGTAGGTGCAACACACGATGACGAGGCCGGGTTTAATTTAACCGCTACGCCAGAAGCTACTCAGGACTTATTGGGCAGTGCCAGACAGTTTGCTGATTACTTAACTGAAGACAGCATTACCAGGACCAAGGTCGGAACGCGCGCTTATACACCGGATTTTGCGCCGTTCTTTGGTCGGCTGAATAACTATCCTAAGTTGTTAGTTGCCAGCGGCTTAGGGGCCTCAGGATTAACTACTGGACCACTGATTGGTCGTTTACTGGCCGGAACTTTAATCTATGGTGGGACACCAGACTGGTCAAACTACGAAAAGCCGCTGACCAATTATTTAAGTTAATCAGTTTCATGTAACGCCTGTTGGGCAAGGTTATGGGCACCCTGGTTCTGCTTTTCCGGCAGCCACTGGGTGATTACCAGGTTAAATTCAGCCTGCTTGGCTAATAGCTGGTCGACTAAGCCTTGATAATGCTTGGCATAGCGCTTTTCAACGCTGTCGGCAACGATTTTTGAATCAGTGAAGTATTGAACGGTGACGTTCTTAGCCTTTCCGTTGAGAAGTTCCAGTAACGCATTAAAACCGGCTAATGCCGCGTAAAATTCCGCATGGTGATTGTCGCTATCAGGCAGGTGCGCATGTAACTGCTGCTGGTGACCAGCATGGACGATCAAAATGCCCGCTGCACTGTGCTGAGTCTCATTGTTAGTTGCTGCATCTGTGTATAATGTATACATGTTATCAAGCCTTTCGAAATGAGGTATTTCTATCATAAATCAAAAACGAAAATTTTTATATCAACCCGCGCCGCTAAGCAGCATTATCCTTTGGAGCTGGACGTTTTGCGTTTTGTTCCTCGGCTTAATTATCGGTTTAGAGGTATCGGCCAAGCTGCAATGGATTGCCTACACACTGGGAATTATCTTCCTAGTACTGACCTGGGCGCAGATTCATTATCGACATATTTACCTGGATCACGGTATCGTCCGTGTGAGCCGGGTCATTAATCACAACTGGGTCAACATCCATTTAAAGGACGTGCAGGAGCTTCACGTTTCAAAATACCGTCTGGGCTTTATTTACGGCGGTAAAATTTATCAATTCATTATGCCTTTGAATTCTACTATCGAACTGAGTAATATAATTGGTGAAACGAAGGAAGAAGCAAGTAAATAAACTGGAGGTTGTTAAATTGAACGATATTGAGATTTCACAAGCTGCAAACGAAGCCCCGATTACAGAGATTGCGGCTGATTTAGGCCTTTCCGCCGACCAAATCGAACCCTATGGGGCGGTAAAGGCAAAGATCAAACTGCCGGTAAAGGGTGATACCAAGAATTCTAAGTTAATTCTAGTGACTTCCATCAACCCGACGCCGGCTGGTGAAGGCAAATCGACGGTTACAGTCGGCCTGGGCGATGCCCTTAAACGGCAGGGCAAGAAAGTCGCAATCGCACTGAGAGAACCCTCTTTAGGTCCGGTAATGGGGATGAAGGGCGGCGCTACCGGCGGCGGTTACGCTCAAGTCGTGCCAATGGAAGACATCAACCTCCACTTTACGGGTGATATGCACGCCCTCACCGAGGCTCATGATACCCTGGCTGCGTTAATTGATAACCACATTCAGCAGGGCAATGAACTCAATATCGATCCGCGGCAGGTCATCTGGAAACGGGTTTTGGACATTAACGACCGGGCACTGCGTCAAACAGTCATCGGTTTGGGCGGCAGGACTTCCGGAGTTCCCCGTCAGGACGGCTTTGACATTACCGTCGCCAGTGAATTAATGGCGATCCTGTGTCTGAGCAAAGATTTAGCCGATTTAAAAGCTCGAATCAACCGGATCGTCATTGGCTATACCTATGATAAGAATCCCGTCACCGTAGCTGATTTAAAAGTCGGCGGTGCCATTACTTTATTATTGAAGGATGCCATCAAACCTAACCTGGTTCAAACACTAGAGCACACGCCAGCAATTATCCACGGCGGTCCATTCGCCAATATTGCTCATGGGTGCAACTCCGTATTAGCCACCCAAACGGCTTTAAAACTGGCTGATTACGTCGTTACTGAAGCCGGTTTCGGAGCCGATCTTGGCGGTGAGAAATTTATGGATATTAAAACGCCAATCTTGGGCAAAACACCGGACGCAGTGGTGATCGTGGCAACCGTTCGGGCACTGAAGTATAACGGCGGCGTCAGCAAGAACGATTTGGAAACCGAAAACTTGGAAGCCTTAGCTGCCGGTTCCGCTAACCTGAAACGGCACGTAGATAGCATGCAGCAATACGGTGTCCCAGTGGTGGTTGCAGTTAATCGGTTCACTTCCGATACGGATGCTGAAATCAATCAACTGCTGGGCTACATTAAAAACGAACTCCACGTACCGGCCTATGACACAACGGTTTGGGCAAACGGTGGCGGCGGTGCCCTTGACTTAGCTGATGCTGTGGTTGAGGCTACTAATCAGACTAGCCACTTTAAACCACTTTACCAGCAAAATGACGATGTCGTGGATAAAATGACCACTATCGTCAAGCAAATTTACGGCGGCAAAGACGTTGTGCTAGAGCCAAAGGCTAAACGCCAGTTGCGGCGGTTTGCTAAATTTGGCTGGGACAAACTACCAGTATGCATGGCGAAAACGCAGTACTCGCTTTCTGATAACGCCAAAGCGCTGGGCGCGCCAACAGGCTTTACCATCCACGTGCGGGAATTTGTGCCAAAACTGGGTGCCGGCTTTATCGTTGCCATGACAGGTAACGTCTTGACCATGCCCGGTTTGCCAAAACATCCGGCAGCTTTGGATATGGATATTGATGCTGACGGTAAGATTACTGGTCTCTTTTAAAAAACAAACAAAGCGGCAGATAACAATCAGTTTATCGGCCGCTTTTTGTTTATGACTCAGAAAATAGGTCCTTTTAAGGCCGGGATGAATTGCCTATATCCGTGCTATCGAATATAATAAGAGTTATCTAAATCATTCACATCACACGAATAAAGGGAGTTGCCAACTTGTTAATTGGGCTAAGTACAGTATTTATTATTTTATTATTTTTTATCGATCAATGGATCAAGCATACCGTTGTGGCAACGATTGCCCTGGGCGCTACGCATACCGTCCTGCCGGGAGTCTTCTCTTTAACTTATATCAGAAACGACGGCGCTGCTTGGAGTATGTTAGCCGGTCAGCAGTGGTTTTTCCTGATTATTTCGGTGGCTGCACTAGCAGTGATGATCTGGTTTTTATTCCGCTACCGTACCAATTGGCAGTATGAAATTGGTTTGGCATTCATGATTGCCGGAACCCTAGGGAACTTTTATGACCGGCTCGTTAACGGCTTCGTTGTAGATATGTTTCAGTTAGACTTTATTAACTTTCCAATCTTTAATTTTGCCGATTCTTGTTTAACGGTCGGCGTGATTTGGATCATGGTAGTTTTATTCTTGGAAGATAAATCGGAGGCACCCCATGCCTAAGAAGGTTCAGTTAGAAATTACGGATCAATCCGGTCGTCTGGACAAAGTGTTAAGTGAGATGATGCCGGACGAAAGCCGCTCACACTTAAAACAGGCTATCGAAGAAGACCGCGTCTTGGTTAATTCTCAGGTGGAAAAGCCTAAGTATAAAGTCCAACCGGGTGATCAAATCGAAGTAACGATTCCTGATCCGGTTCCATTAGACTTAGAGCCAGAAAACATTCCGTTGGACATTGTTTACGAAGATGATGACGTTATCGTGGTTAATAAACCATCGGGAATGGTGGTTCATCCTTCGCCAGGGCACCCTGATCACACCTTAGTCAACGCGCTGCTGTACCATTCACCGCTATCGACGATCAACGGGACGTACCGCCCAGGGATCGTCCACCGGATCGATAAAGATACTTCGGGTCTGCTGATGGTGGCTAAAAACGACAACGCGCATCGCTCATTGGCTGCTCAACTAAAGAATAAAACTAACTTGCGAGAGTACATTGCGCTGGTCCACGGCGTGATTAAGCAAGATACCGGCGTCATCGACGCGCCAATTGGCCGTTCACCGAAGGATCGGAAACGGCAGGCCATTGTAGCGGATGGCCGTCATGCAGTCACACATTTTAAAGTACTGGAACGTTACTTGAACTATACCTTGATTTCATGCTGGCTTGAAACGGGACGAACTCACCAAATTCGGGTGCACATGAAGTCCATCGGTCACCCCTTAGCTGGGGACCCGTTGTACGGGCCACGCAAAACCATCGCGGGCTCTGGTCAATTTCTGCACGCCAAGAAATTAGGATTCAGGCACCCGGTCACGGGCAAGCAGCTGGTGTTTGAGGCTCCGTTACCGGCAGACTTTCAGAAAGTCATCAACCGGCTTCGGGAACAGACACCTGGCTTGAAATAATATGGCTTGCAAGTATTTCCGTTCCAGCATATGGTTAGGTTATAGCAGTCTTTTGAGAACATTAGAATTAAAAAAACAGGAGGCCACTCATGGCAAAAGTAGTTGTAGATGCAATGGCAATGCAGCGTGCACTGACACGAATTACTTACGAAATTATTGAACATAATAAAGGAATCGACGGCCTAGTAATTCTTGGCATTAAGACCCGCGGTGTGTATTTGGCACAACGAATTGCCAGCCGGTTAAAACAGTTAGAAAACGCCAGTGTGCCCGTAGGTGAACTGGACGTGACTCAATACCGTGATGATATTGAACATGATAGTCAGGATACTGATCCCCAAGTCACCGTATCGAAAATCGATTTTCCAGTGACCGATAAGAAGGTCATCTTGGTGGACGACGTTTTGTATACCGGTCGGACAATTCGGGCCGCAATGAGTGCCATCATGGACCTTGGCCGGCCAAAACAGATCAATCTAGCCGTTTTAGTTGATCGCGGTCACCGTGAATTACCAATCCGTGCTGATTTTGTCGGCAAAAACATTCCAAGTTCACAGCAGGAACGGATCAAAGTATCAGTCAGTGAAATCGACGGTCACGATAGTGTCGAAATCATTGAAAGATAGCATAGTAATCAGGATTGGAATGATATAAATGGCACAACGCTTTTTAATATTGGAAGATGGTTCAATTTACCCAGGGCACGGCTTCGGTGCTGGTGCCACAACCACTGGTGAGATCGTCTTTAACACCAGTATGCTGGGCTACCAAGAAATCGTGACCAACCAAATCTACCACAATCAGATTATTGTCTTTTCTCAGCCAATCGTCGGTAGTATTGGAATTGCCCACGATGCCTATGAATCCATTCTGCCAACCGCAAAGGGCATGGTCGTTCGTGACGTCACGGACATTTCGAAGAATCGGCAACGGTCACTTTCGTTGGATCAATTTTTAAAACAGCATAATATTCCTGGTATCAGCGGCATTGATACTCGGCATTTAATTCGCCAAATTAACCAAACTGGCACCATTAAGGGCAGTATCGTAGATGTTGCTGATGACCATGCATTCGATCAGCTGCATGCTACCGTGTTGACCAGCCAGCAGGTTGCCCAAGTCGCCACGCCGCGGCCGTACCCCAACCCTAACCAAGGATACAACGTGGTTGTGATCGACTTTGGCCTGAAACACGGCATTTTACGGCAGCTGTCAAAACGGGACTGCAACGTCACCGTTTTACCTTGGGATGCCAGTGCGCAAGACGTGATCAATCTGGATCCGGACGGTGTGTTACTCTCTACCGGACCTGGATCACCACTGGATTTACCAGAGAGTGTGTTAGATATGATTCGGACAATTCAAGAACGGATTCCGCTATTTGCAATTGGTCTGGGACACGAATTATTCGCGTTGGCTAACGGCTCGGAAATTACGAAATTAAAATTATCTCACCATGGTGCTAATCACCCGATTCGCAAGGTGATCACTAACGAAATTATTTACGCCATGGAAAGTCAGGAATACGTGGTGGATCCGGATTCGGTTGACCGAGATCGGCTGATCACAACTTATCTGGATATCATCGATGGGTCGATTCAAGGACTGCGTCACCGGGATTATCCAGCATTTTCAGTTCAATTTTTCCCGGATGGTGCGCCAGGTCCTAACGATTCAGTTGACCTCTTCGATGAATTTATTGAAATCATGGGGACTCGGGAGTGATGAGATGGATACTGAAATTCAAAAAATACTCATAATTGGTGGGGGACCAACCGAGATTGGCCATGAAACCGAATTGGACGCCGCGTGTGTTCAAATCATGCAGGCGTTTAAGAAACAGGGCATCCGCTCACTGTTAATCGATAACAACCCGTTTTCCGCCTCGTTGGAAGACGTGCAGCCGACCAACATGTTCATTCAAGCGGTGACCGCGGATAATGTCCAGCGAATCATCGAAAAGGAACAGCCAGATGCGATTTTGCCCACAGTGGGTGGCGTAACTGCAATCAGCGTGATTCAGGAACTGCAGGAAAACGGTGTTTTGGCTGATAACAACGTCAAAACACTGGGTATTCCAGCTGATGCGATGATGGATATCAATAATCCAGATCGGCTCAACGACGTGATGCGCAATGTCGGCGTACCAGTGATTGCTTCGGAAACTATTGGCACGTTGGATGAAGCCGTTAACGTCGCCAACGATATTGGCTATCCGGTGATCGTTAAACCAATTGCACCGAAGATTGACACCAACCGAATGCTCTGTGAAAACGAAACTGACATGATCAGTGCCGTCTCTCGCGGACTATCATGGTCACGGTTTAAACAGTGTGTTATCGAACAAAGCATCGTCGGCTATAAGGAAATTGAACTGGTCTCAATGCGTGATACGATGGGTACTCAAGTCTTGATTGCCGGACTGGAAAACATTGATCCGATCGGGATTCACTCCGGTGATTCCATGGTCGTCACGCCAACTTTAACGTTGAGTAACGCTGAATACGAATCGTTACGAGACACCGCTTTTGCAATCAACAATCAATTTCGCTTTACCGGCGTAGTTCACACTCACTTTGCGCTGCGTGCTGACGGTGAAAGCTACTACGTCACTAAAGTCACACCGTATAATGACCGGGGAACTTCGTTAGCTGCCTGTGCCACTGGTTACCCGATTGCATACGTAGCCGCTAATTTATACTTAAACCAGAAACTGACGGATGTGCGTCTGCCAGACATTTACCATTTTCGCCAAACGGCTTTGCTGGAGCCTAGTCTGGATCACGTTGTGGTTCGAATTCCACTGTGGCCATTCGAAGATGTCAAATCCGCTGACCGGCATTTAAGTACGGTCATGAAATCAGTGGGATCAACGATTGGTATTGGTCGAAGTACTGAAGAAGCAATTTTAAAAGCATTACGATCGTCACAGTTCAGTCCGCAAGACGAATTACCATCCATGAGTGATTTAACTGACTCACAAATTATCTCACAGCTGATTCATCCCTTATCCAGTCGAATCCTCATTTTGCTGGAGGCACTACGTCGTGGCTATCAAGTCGACGAACTGAATGAATTGACGAAAATCGATCAGTTCTACTTTGTAAAATTAAAACATATCTTAGAGATCGAACAAGACATCAGAAAGCACCCAATGTCAGTAGACGCGCTGCATGAGGGGCGTTACTACGGCTTTGGGGACGGCATGATTGCCAGAATGTGGCAGACTGATATTGATAATGTCCGTCAGTTGGGACAGGATAATCACATTTCGCCAACTTATAAGGGTATTGAACCTTCAGCCGGTGAACTGTTGGGCACGCCAACTGGCTATTACAGTACTTTCGAGCTGGAAAACGAAAGCCAGCAGCTTTCAGACAAAACGGTACTGGTACTGGGACGGGGCGGTAATCAGCTGGGGCCAAATGCATCAGCCGATTATTTCACAACTGAAATGCTTAAACAACTCAGAAAATCTGGTTACCAAACAGTGATTATGAACACTAATCCCAATGCTGGTTCGTTAACTGCAACACTGACAGATAAGCAGATTATTGACCCCGTCCAGTTAGGCGACATTATGAACGTGATTGCCATTGAACATCCCGTTAAAATTTTCGTCCCTGGTAACCGACATTATCTTACACGGGAGCTGCGACGACGCGACTACTCAATATCAATTTTGCCGCCTGACCAGGAAAAACGCAGTGAGTTACTCAGTGATCACGCGAATATTGGCCTCGATCTTTTTGTAACTGAGGGTCATATTGTGCCAATATTAGCCAGTGATCTCCGTTCAGATCAGGGGATTGCCACGACCTTGGACCAGATTACTTTAATGCGCACGCCAGCATCACTGACTCCTCAGCAGTTAGACGCGATCATTGCACATGCCAAGAGCTATATTGGTGCCCATAAGCGAACTGGCATGGTTCAAATGCTATATACAACTAATGGCAAAAAAGAGCCGCAGTTTGCTGGTGTCAGACCAACCCGGCTGACAACCATCGCCTACCTGAATAAGGTAACGGGAATCAACTGGGTCCGGATGCTTGTACGTCAGGCGCTAGGCGAAATCGATGAAGAGTTGATTTCAAAGCTAGCGGTGGATATTCATTCAGACCGCCGTTCGCAGGTTCGGGGAACTTTCCCATTTAAGCAACTGCAGCTGCCTGATCAACTCGGATTAACCACCCAAGAGGTGGGGGCAAGAATAAGCTTTGAAACACTGTAAAATACGTTTAAAAATAAAAGCCATGATTTCAGCAAATACTGAAAATCATGGCTTTTATAGACTGTATATAAAAATTCTTTATTGCTTGGTGCTTAATCTCTCCACAAACTCACGGTCAGGGGTGACGAAGAGCGTTTTTTGGCCTTCATAAATCACGTAACCAGGTTTAGCGCCATTGGGTTTGCGAATTTTCTTAACCTGAACGTAGTCAACCGGTACGGAACTGGATTGACGAGCTTTAGAATAATAGGCAGCAATGGTAGCAGCTTCCACTAAAGTTTGGTCTGAAGGGTTGGCATCGTGAATAATCACGTGGGAACCCGGCATGTTTTTAACGTGCAGCCAAATATCGGTTTTAGCAGCGCTGTGCAGTGTCAGTTTTTCGTTTTGCAGGTTATTTTTCCCAACCTCAATTTTAGTGCCATCACTGGCAGCAAAGACTTCTGGTTTTGAAACCTGACGCCGTTTCTTCTTACCGCTGCGTTGATTGTGTTCGTGATCACGCAAATAGCCGCCTTGCTGCAGTTCGGCCTTAATATCGGCCAGGTCTTTAGGTGCCGCCAACTCAATCTGTGAACTGATATTTTCGAGGTAATCAATTTCGGCATTGGTCTTAGCCATCTGATCGTTAACGTAGCTCACCGAGGCCTTTAACTTATTATACTTTTTGAAATACTTCTGAGCGTTTTGTGACGGACTGATTTGATTGGATAGGCTGATCTTCAGCGGTTTCTCATCGTTATAGAAATTCGGCAGCGTGATGCTGGTCATGCCACGGGTCACCTTGGTCAAATAAGTCGTTAGCAGTTCGCCTTTAATCCGGTACTCATCCGCGTCTTCAGCTGATTTAAGCGTGGACTGCAATTTTTTTAACTTGGTCCGATTTTTCTTGAGTTCATTACGAACCACGTGAATTAAGGTACTGCCTTGCTGCTGAACCCGGTCACGTTCGGCACGGTCCTGATAGTAAAAGTCCAACATAGCGCTTAAACTATCAAACGACTTGCTGGTAACGTGTTCCTGACCGTACGGAAAGGCATTGAAGCCGGTTTTACCTTTATCGTTGGTCACTAACACCGGTTCTGGCTGATCAAACCGCTTGAAAAAGGCGCTAAAAAGATCAACCGGATCACCTGCCTGATGCAGGGCCTTAGCCAGCCCCAAAGCAGTGTCTTGGCCGAGGCCTTGATACGTATGCCGTAATTGCTGAGCGAGCACATCCTCGTTGGGGTAGTCACGGACTAACGCTTTAACTGCCTCTTTAGCGTCACTTTCAAATGGATCTGTGAGATCCTGTGCCGGCGGATTGATATAATGACCGCCTGGTAACAAGGTCCGATACCGGTTTTGGTCAGAGCCGACGTGTTTGATCGTATCCAAAATGGTACTAGAAGCCAAGTCAATCAAAATGACGTTACTGTGACGAGCCATGATTTCAATGATCAAGCGCAATGTCACTTGGTCACCCAGTTCGTTGCGACTGGTAAAATCTAGGTGAACCACCCGGTCATTGGCTGCTTGACTAATACCGGTCAAAATAGCGCCACTCAGATACTTCCGCATCATCATCGTAAAGTTGGTGGGCGTCACTGGGTTGACATAGGGGATATCAGTAATTTGAATTCGGGCAAAGGTAGGGTTTGCTGATAACAGTAACGGCAGACTCTTCCGGTTAGCCCGAATGGTTAAGATCACTTCATTATTATAGGGTTGGTTGATCTTTGAAACGCGACCGCCAACCAGCTGCTGGCTTAACTCGCCAACCATTGCGTGGGTAAATGCACCATCGAATGACATGGTCTCACTTCCTTCGTTCGTATTTTCGCACGGCTACTAGTATAACGGTGTTCACAAGCATAGTAAAGCAGATTGGAACGAATTTAAGAGTAAATAAAGACGCATTTTAAGCAAAAAGATGTATAATACAAGTAAATACTTAACGAAGGGGGACGCGTGCCTTGGAGGGAATCTTAGATAACTTAAGTTTAGCTGCGAAATCATTGCAGACTCAAACCACTAAAATTACGAAGCACTACCACGTCACGATCGCCGAGTGGCGGCTCTTACGTCAAATCGAAGATCAGGTCATCACCCAGGATGCCATGGCAGATGCCCTGCAGTTGGATACCTCGACTTTAAGCCGGCAGCTAAAAAACCTCACCAGTAAGGAGCTCGTCTCTAAAACCGCTGTGGGGAAAGATCGCCGACAATTGGAATACGCGCTGACGGCAACTGGGCACAACACGCTGCAGCATATTAATGAGGACTATGACGCCCTGATTGATGCAGTCTTTCATTACTGGCCAGAAGATGAACAGCAGATGATGAAGATTATGCTGAACCGGCTTAGCCGCAGTCTGGATCGCGCCGATAGCATCTTAAAAGAAGATCAAAAGTAAGCTCTTTCGTAACGGTTGCCGTAAACTTTAAGCAATCGTTACATTTTTGTACATGCTTGCTTTCATACCGTGTATTAGTTACAATTAATCCCAGACTTAAACAAAGGGTAAGTTAAATCGAAGAAAGAAACGGGTGTTTACCATGAAAATAGCTGTCGTCACTGATAGTACCAGCTATTTGTCAAAAGAGGACATTGAGCGCTATCAGATTCACGTCGTCCCGATCCCAGTGATCATCGACGGCCGCTCCTACAACGAAGGTGTGGATATTACCACCGAGGAATTTTGGGATAAACTGCGCTCTTCCAAATCATTTCCCAGTACCTCACAGCCACCGCTGGGTGAAATGATCCAACTGTACCAGCAATTGGGTGATGAGGGCTATGACACGATTATCAGTATTCACTTGGCCAGCACGATTTCTGGGTTTGTCAACTCACTTAAGCAGGTTAACGAAAACTTAACCAACACACATGTGGTCGTCTATGACTCACAGATTACTGTAAAGTTAATGGGTTATTTAGCGATTGAGGCTTCGAAAATGGCCGTGGCTGGTAAAACAGTTGAGGAAATCATTTCACGTTTAGACGCTGTTCGGGCGACTATCGACGAAATTTTTGTTGTTGATGACCTGCAAAACCTCGTTCGGGGGGGTCGCCTATCTAACGCTTCCGGCTTCGTCGGCAGTTTGCTGAAGATTAAACCGCTGTTGACCTTTGACGATGAAAGCCACGAGATCGTAGCGTTTGAAAAGGTTCGTTCGCGCAAGAAAGCACTACTGCGGGTTGAAGATTTATTTGCCGAAGCCGTTGAAGCTGCGGATTATCCAATTCGTGCCATTATTATTGATGGTAACGATCCTGAAGGTGCGGACAACTGGCAGAAACAAATTAAAAATAAATTTCCAGAGATTCCGATTGAACGGAGTTACTTTGGTCCCGTTATTGGCACCCATTTAGGCGAGAAATCGCTGGCACTGGCTTGGCTTATAGATACGGATAAAGCTTGATTTTTTGCAATTATAATTCAAATTGTTCTGAGGACGTCGCAAGTTTGCGGCGTCCTTTTTTCTTTGATTTCTGCAGAAAGGTTTTGTATTTGTTGGAAGCGTTTTATAATGAAGATGATCAGAAATCAAAGATCTAGGAGGTCTTCGCATGGTGAAAACAAAAGCGATTATGATTGGTGCTGGCTTAGCCAACATGGCAAGTGCGGTCTATCTGATTCAAGAAGCACACTGGTCCGGTAATCAAATCACGTTCTATTCAATTGATGACCATGGTTCAAACGACGGTGATGAGGCAAAATACGCTAAGGATGACTATTGGAATAAGAACCATCCTACTAAAAACCATGAAGGCTATATTGCCCGTGGCGGCCGGATGTTAAACTACCGAACTTACGTAGATTTGATGGACTTATTGGGCCGGATCCCTTCAGGCACTGAAACCGGCATGACTGCCGCAGCTGACACTAGGGAATTCGACGCCCGTCACCGGACTTTCGATAAGGCCCGGCTGCTGCAAGGCGGTAAGGGTATCGTTAACGGCGGTAAACTGGGTCTGAATAACAAAGACCGTTCACTGTTAACTAAACTTATCTTGATGCCCGATGACCAAGAAGAACGGCTGGATAATGTCACCATCGCGGAATATTTCAAAGATGATCCGCACATGTTCCAAACTAACTTCTGGTACATGTGGGAAACCACTTTTGCGTTCCGGATTCAAAGTTCGGCTCAAGAATTACGTCGCTACATGCACCAAATGATTTATGAATTTACGCAAATCGAACACTTAGTCGGCGTCAACCGAACCCGTTACAACCAGTACGAAAGTATCATGAAACCATTGATCAATTACCTTAAAGACCAAGGCTGCAGTTTCGTATTGAATCGACGCGTCACCGACTGGCACTTTAAGGATACCCCGCTTCAAGATGAAATCACCGTGACTGGACTGGTCATGACTAACACGGAAACCGGTGAAGAGGAAACGGTGGACGTGGACGAACAGACGGCTGTTATCTTTACTAACGGTTCAATTACCGATTCAGCTACCATGGGTGACTTCAACACTCCAGCCGAAGAAAATATGGACTATGGGGCTGCCTCAGGGCTGTGGAAGAAAGCTACGGAACACTTCTACAATCTTGGTAATCCTGATAAGTTCTTCGCGGATCGGAACGCCAGTGAGTGGAGCAGCTTTACGTTAACTACTAAGAACCATTTACTGCTAAACGAGATTACTCGGATCACCACTCAAGTACCTGGTAACGCGCTGAACTCGTTTATTTCCACTACGCCGATTACTGACCTAGGACAAAAAGACGTGAATATGTCTATCGTGGTTCACCATCAACCGCATTTCACCACGCAGAAACCGAATGAATCCGTTATTTGGGGCTACTTCTTATATCCACGGCGCTATGGTGAATTCGTAGATAAACCGTACATCAAAATGACCGGCAAGGAAATGGCTGAAGAACTCATTGGTCAGCTGTCAAAAGTTGATCCGGGTCCTGGTAATATTATGGATAAAAAGGCTGATATCATGGACAGCATTATTAACTGCATTCCAGTTTATATGCCATACGCCTCAGCACTCTTTAACAACCGGGCTAAAACGGATCGGCCAAAGGTGATTCCTGATCACAGTACGAACCTGGCGTTCACCGGTGAATTTGCTGATCAGCCATATCAAATGGTCTTCACCGAACAAAGTGCCGTTCGCTCAGGCGAAATTGCTGCCTATCATTTTACCGGCATTCCAATGAGTAAACTGGTTCATAATCCGCGTTACGATAAGGATTTAAAAACGTTGGCAAAAGCAACCAAGAAACTCTTCGCTTAGTCAATTGTAATCACTGTAAAAGGATCGAAAGCAATCATGCTTTCGATCCTTTTATTAGTCGTTTTTAAGCTGTCGCTTACCGCTGGATTGCATGTTAAACTATAGTCACGATAATTTTTCAATAAGGAGGGACTTAAAGTGTCAGATACAGTATTGATCACTGGTGCTAACAAGGGCATCGGTTTTGAAATTGCCCGCCAGCTGGGGCAAAAGGGCTGGACAATCCTGTTAGGCGCCCGGAACAAAGAACGGGGATTAGCAGCAGTTAAGCAGTTGCAAACGGAAGGTATTACCGTTGCATGGGTTCCAATCGATCTCAATGACCTGGCAACCATTCACGCGGCAGCCGATAAAATTGCTAACGTTCACCCCGAATTAAAGGTGTTAGTCAATAATGCCGGTATTCCCGGTGATATGGACGCTGAGCCGCTTGCTACCAAGACGGCAGATTTAAAAGCAACCTTAGACGTTAATGTGATTGGTAACTTTGAACTGATCAAAACGTTTACGCCAATTTTGGAGCGCAATCACGGCCGCATTATTAACATGACGATTCCAGCATCTGGCAACCGATTCTTTCATCCCTTTGCATACTGCACCAGTAAATCAGCATTGAACCAAATGACGAAAATGTTCGGCGAAAGCTTCAAATCACAGCACATCCCAGTGGAAATCTTCGGTGCGGTTCCAGGAGGTGTCTCAACCGACCTGAATAACCACATGGATAACCGCTTCATGCGTTCCGTTGAAGACGGCGCGGGTTCAGTGGTTAAATTAATTCTCGATAATCATCACCATCAGGGAAAAACAGTTATGCGGTTTGGTGGTTTGAAACTAGTTAAAAAGGTGATTACAGGACATTAGTTGTTATTAATACTGTAAAAAAGACAGGCAGATTCTTCTAATCAGCGAAGAATCAGCCTGTCTTTTACGTAATACCAAGTCAAATCTTATTCAAATGATAATTTAATAAATTAAACTATTGCGTATTGAATTAATATGGTGCATAATGGTTACAATTAGTAAGTAAGTAAAAGTATTCTATTAGCAGATGAAATGTGTTACAATAAGTCGAATTTGATTTATTATTAGTTTAGTAGGCATATAGACGGGGCGTAATCACATAAGGGAAATGCAAGGATATTCCTGTGCAAAGGGGGAGGAATTCACCATGAAAAAGGCAGTTTTACTCGTTACAATTACCACTGGGATGATGTTAACTTTAGCACCAGTTGTATCAAAGGCTGATACAACCGCTAACAGTGATTCTTCAGGAACAACCACTTATAACACTTTAGCAGACACACCAAAGGAAGTTCATATTCCAAAAGTCCACAAGGAATTCAAGTCAGAACCAACCAAGACGACCGTGAAGCAGACGTTACCTCAAACCAGTGAAAGTACTAATATAACGCTGGTCTTTACTGGGATCGCGATGTTAGGACTAGGTACGGCGTTGCCGTGGAAGTTAAGAACTAAACAAACAAATTAAACCGTTACATTATAGCTAGACAAAATACCTATCAAAGTCAGGACACAATTGGCGTAGATCACCGCGTCCTTTCCGCGATAGTTTTTTTGATGTCATCTTATAGACAATCTTTATTTAAGAAATGGTGGTTACAAATGTTCAAGAAAGTATCGCAATCAATCCGTCGCATCCCATTGCAAAATTGGCTGGTGTTGATCTTATTAGCAGTTTCAATATTCGGGTTTACGGAAAGTTCACCCATCTTTAAAACCAATCAATGGGATGACACTAACGTCAGCTTCACAATGGGCAGGGGCTGGATCAGCGGTCTCTGGCCGTACCGTGATCTGTTCGAACAACGGGGTCCAATCATGTATGCCATTTACGCATTGGCTGCTAAGATTTCGTTTAACAACTTTTTGGGCCTTTTTGTGATTGAATCAGCGTTGCTGTTTGCGGGCTTCTTTGTGTTGCTTAAATTAGCAGAATTAGCTGGCTTTAAGCAGAGTAAGTACACGGTGGCGTTCTTCGGTCTGGCATTATTCTATGGGTCAAACGTCTTTGGTTTTGGCGGTAGTCCGGAAGAACTGGTCTTTCCCTTAACTGCCTGGTTCATTTACAACGTTTTAAGGGACTTTCAACATGACCAATTCCCCAAAGTATCGACTATGCTGATCAATGGGATACTATTTTCAATTGTCTTTTGGATTAAATTCTCACTGATCGGCTATTTTGTGGGGTACTACGTGGCATATGGCCTGTACCTGTTATTCAAACGGTGCTTCAAGAATTTCTTCAAGATTCTATCGCTGTCACTGATTGGCTTTGCTATTCCCAGCGTCATCATCATTGCGGTGTTTGCTGCCGGTCATGCCTCAAACGCGCTTTTTAAAGTCTACTTTGTGACCAACCTGACAATGTACGGTAACACGATTTCTGCAGCCGGCAAATTCTTCACGATTTTCAAATCAATGGGTGGTGATCTGATCAGTCATCCGTTCACCGCTGCCATGATTGTCATCTGGCTGCTGATCCTGAGCACGCAGTTTAGGAAAAAAGCTCATGTTTTCTATATCTTCGCTTCAATGATTGGCCTGCAATTTCTGACGGTTTATCTCTCAGGTAATACCCAGTGGTATTATTTGCTCGCTGCGGTCACTTTCGTAGCAGTTCTGTTGCCTAATTCGTTAGGCTTCTTGATTAATAATTTCAATCTAAAAATCGGTAAAATCAACTTTACTCGACTAGATGTTCTGATGATTATCATCGGCTTCTTGTTATTAAACGGAGGCAATACCAATTTACGAACCGCGCTGTTTAAGGGGCAGCAAATCAATCCGGTGGCGTCCGTCAAGTTCGGTGAGTACATGCGTGAACATTATACCGGCAGTAAACCAACGCTGATCGAATATAACTGAATTGATTCAGGTTTCTTCTTACAAGCACGGACGTTACCGACAACGCGTTATTTTGAACAAACCAACTTTCCGTACAAAACGTTCCCATACTCTTATGATTCTCAGCTGAACACGATCAAGCACCGAAAAGTTCAATTTGTGGCCATTCGTTCCAACGAGCAGCGTGATTTTCGAAACCAGCTGCTGATCAAAAAGCCACAGCTATTTACACAAATTGTGTGGTACGACGTTTCCAATGCCCGCCATACCGCATATGTACCAAAGGTGCTCATGAAAAATTACCGGATGGTTAAGACGGTATACACCTCGGCGAATGGGGAGCAGATTACAGCTTTGCTTTTCCAAGTCAGATCACATCCGTTAAACTCACTGAACAGTCTCGAAAAGAAACTTGCGGGTGACTAAGTAAAAATAATCCAAAAAACCAGGTTCCCTAATAAAGGAGATCTGGCTTTTCTAATATCATGAGATAAACGCTTATTTCTTCAAGAAATCCTGTGCCCACCAGCCAAAGATAGGGCTAAATCCAAGGCTGATAAGAACAATAAGTAATTCAGAAAGATAATCGATGGACAGGGTATGATCAAAAATATAGCTGATAGCAAGCTGCAAAACAATCAACATGAGATTCATGTATACTGCAAACGTAATGGTGAACAGCCAAAAGATATAATTACCTTTGCCCCATTTGGGATGATTGCCAAAGTGAACAAATAGGTAAGAACCTATAATGCCAAACCGATGCCGTATCCGTCTTAAATAGTGTAAATCCTGCGAATCTGCCTGAAATTTTGACATAAGGTCTTGATCCCCCTTTAATAGCGTGTCCAGTGAAATGTTGTAAAGATCACTGATTTTAATAAGGGTCGGTATGTCAGGATAATTATTGCCATTTTCCCAGTTTGAAATGGCTTGCCGGGTGACGTTCAGTAATTCAGCCGCTTGCTGCTGAGTTAATCCCAATGATTTGCGTTGTGCCTTTAACTTATCCTTTAACATCCTAATCCTCATCTCTATTATTCATTCATTGATGCTATTATACTAGCAAGTAGTCGTTACAGCACGACAGGGTTTCTTGCATCCGCGTTAGATGGGGGATTCTGGTAGTTGCGGACGGTATTGATTATGCTGCGTGAAGACCATTTAAAATCCGTCATCTTGTAAAATAATGGGGCATTGGTATACTAACTTTGAAAGGGGGATTAACGAAATGAAATTAAAAAGATTAATCATCACAGGGTTTGGTCTAGCTTTAGGGTTGGCAGGCTTTGCTGGCGCCGCTAATGCTGCAACTAAAACGCCAATTATGAACGGCCCTCAAGTAATCACAAAGACAGTGAAAGTCGGTAAAGTAACCATTCCGGCTAATACACGAGTATCCGTCTCTGGTTTTACTAAGAAGGGTAACAAGCAATACGTATCGGTTGCTTTAGATAGTTTAACCTATCAGCTTAGACACGTCACAAAGGCAACCAGTATTATCGTTCGCGTTAACCATAACTTTAAGTCGTCCAAGTACACCGCAATGGATCAGTTATCAAGAATGACTAAGGGCAAAACGTTTAGCAGTGAGGCGAGTTATCATCAAGCTCCAGCCATCATGTTTACGGCCAACCAGTACGTGGAATACTTTAGTTCAGGCAATGTTAACAAGAAGCCACTTTCTTCAACTAAAGTCACCAAGGTGAGAAAAAGCGGCAATACCACTTACTTGTATGCTAAGAAAAACATGCTGAAACTACCTGATAAACGCGTTAGTAAGAAGGGTAATTATCAGTACCGCTTAACGATCCACTACAACGGTGCTAAGGAAGATGGTATTTTTCCTTATGCTAGCTACTCAGTGGGCTCGACTTATTTCTACACACCAACGGGCAAGGCCTAAGCACCATTCATCAAATCAGTTAAGTCTCTTTGTTTAGTGTCCTAACCATAGCGGTTAAGGCGTTTTTCTTCAGCCTAAAACTAGCTTTTCTTTTGGTGTTTCAAAGCTAGGGATATGAGCTCCACAATCGCGAAAAATATAACTGAGCCGAGCATTTCGTGAATGTGAGAAAGGGGGTATTTCCAAAGGTAAAGGTGTCCACTAGTAAATAAATCATAAGCACCTTTTCCAATCGTAGCCACAATTAGTAGCGCTAATATGATTGAAGAATCGAACAGAACTTCATTTAGGTACTTTTGCCACATCAATGAATCCTCCAGTTATTAATGATTTAGTCTGGTTAAGACAGTCATCCTGTACACCATGCCGGTTTTGAGTGCTTCCATAATTAACATATCATACAAAATTGTTTGGAGGAAGACGGATGTTGTCACTAATATTCATTTTTTAAACAAATACAAGCGAAAATTCATTTCCGTCTCCGTCTGAACCAAGTATGACATTGATGTAATAGTTATCTTAATAATGCACTAAGCTTGCATTTTAAGGGATCAATAATCAGAATAATAGTGTTAGAATTTAAATAACTAATCAGGGGATTTGCATTAGGCTTCGGCCAAAAAGGAGTGTATTTCGATAATGAAATCTAGTTTGAAGAAATCTTTGTATGTTGGTTTAACAGCTGCATCAATGTTTGGCGCAGCAGGCTTGGCCAGCACAACTGCCAGTGCCAAATCTGGCGCTTACATTGTTAAAACGTCCTACTTTAAGACGGCTCCAGAATCACGTAACGTTGCACCGAATGGTGATAATGCTTTGTACACCAAAGTGGGAACTTCTAAGGGTGCCCGCGTGGTTGCCTCAAAGGCTACGATGAACAAGTTATCATCTTCAAATAAGTCATCGGACTATTTCCGTGCATACGCAATCGTAACAACTAACCGCGGTTCCGTTTACTACAAGATCGTTTCATTTGATGGCAAGTACCGCGGCTGGATCTACGGCGGTAAAAATGTTGGTCGTTTCTCCGGCGGACTTCAAGCTGCTGACACCACCGAGAAGGCTGATATGCCAACTGTAACAACTGGCTACACTTTGGCTAATCCTTCTAAGTACACACTCTGGAACAACCCTCAATACACACAATATAAAGCTTCCAAGGTAAAGGGCTTCAGCAATACTGATACCTTTACAATTACCGGCGCTGAAACTAAGAGCCGTGAAGGTTGGGTATACTACCAAGTTAAGGATGACCAGAACCCATCAATCACTGGCTGGATTTACAGCTCAGGCGTCCAAGCACCACAGAGCCAGAACGCCGTGAAGATCAGCTACATTGATAAGTCCACTGGCAAAGAAGTTGGTACTGGTTCCGTACCATTTGATAAGAGTGCAACCACGGCTAACCTCACAACTGGCGCTAACTATACCAGTGTCGTTAACGGTATTCCTTCAGGCTACGTTGCTTATACCAGTGGTGCAGCATCGTTTGTTAACCAATCAGCTGCTGCTTCAGCTAAAAGCAATGATACTGTTGCCTTCTACGTTTCCAAGAACAGCGCTTCTGACGGGGCAATGATGTCAATCAGAGCTTATACGATGAACGGTGATCCGATAACTTTGACCGCTACTGACAGCACCACCCTTGATGCTGCAGGCCGCAATTACGACTTCCAAGTTGCCAAGGGACAGCCACTGTCAAGCAGTCAAGTTAGCTATATTCTTGATAGTGTCAGCCTGAAGAATCTTACTGCTCAAAATGGTCAGAAATACACGTTTGATCACGCCGATCCAGTAGATGGCAGTCAAACACAAACGGGCTTTGTTAACGTTAAGGCTTATTATCGAGCTAACTAATGCTGATCCGCATATGTGACAAGATGAAAACAGATCAACACTTAAGGAGGTCGGTGTAATGAAAAAAGTTATTGGCAGCCTGATTTTGGGAATTGCTGCAGTTGGTGTCGGCTTTGCTTCACAAAATACCACAACCGCAAAAGCTGCATACCGAACTATTAAGACTACCAGTTATGCAAGTACTACTCCGGCGTATCACGCTAAGAGTCTCACCACGTCGACGTATATGTGGAACAGTACGCATACCAAAAAGTTGCATAATTTAAAGAACTATCCGCGGACCACTTGGTACCTTCAAAAGAGTGTTAAACTCACTAATGGGAAGAAAACGGCAATTTACTATTATCTCAAGAACAAAAGTAAATCGGCCAGTGGTTACGTTTGGCATGGATATTTGGCTAAAGGGACTAACGGCAACACCGATCCTAATCCAAGTGCAACACTAGCCACCCGTACATCTAATGCAACACTGCAAAACCAAATGCGGACCTTATTCCCAGGGACAGTCCACTCAACAACGCTGGATAAATTTGCTAACGAAGACTTAACCGACTCGGTTCTTCAAGACGGTACGTTAACGCAGCAAATTCAAAAGGCCTTAAACGTGCATGACGTTTATACAATTAAGGTTAAGGGCCTTACTGCACCAGTAACGCTTGCTAAGATTAAGACTCAATTAAGTCGTAGCACCAGCGTCCGAAAGAATGAAGAAGTGATTAAGTACAATGCAGGCACTCACTTAAGCAATTTTGATAGCTGGTATATTGGTACCAACATCGTTTCATCTGCGGGAGAGGACAATCCTTTGGCTGAAGTTATTTTAGCCAAGTAAAATTGAATAGCACCAAACTTCCGTAAACTAAAGGGGCTCTGACAGCAATGTCAGAGCCCCTTTTGCAACCAGTTAATTACCGATACCTACGAAACCTAAATCTTCGAATTTAAAAACTCAGTCAAAATCACTCTTGTTTTCATCATCTTCATGCCATAAGCTTATTTTAAAGAGTAGGGGTGAACACCATGAAAACCATTCTGATCGTTGAAGATAGCAATGACATGCAGGGGTTGTTAACCAGTATGCTGTCATCAGAATACCAAGTTATTAGTGCTTATTCAGGCACTGAGGGCTTACTGCTATTTAAAAAGTATCCAGTAGCATTGATTCTGTTAGACCGCTTATTACCTGGTAAAAGCGGAGATGAGGTCCTGCAAATTATTCGACAGACGTCGCAAGTGCCGATCATCATGCTAACTGCATTAGATGATACCACAGACATTGCTGATTTACTGGTAGCTGGGGCTAATGATTACGTGACGAAACCATTTGATATTAACGTGTTAAAAGCGCGAATTATGGTACAGTTGCGACACACAGGGGCTGATGTAAATGATGAACAGCCAATCACTTATCAACAATTAACGCTGTACCCACAGGAGTTCGTAGTTAAAAAGGGGACTGCAAGCTGCCCGCTGAAGAAAAAAGAATGTGCAATCTTAACCTTGCTGTTTATGAACCCACGGCAAATTTTTACCCGAGAACAACTTTACGAACAAGTTTGGCAAACACCTTATATGGGTGATGAGAATACGATCAACGTTCACCTTAGTAATTTGCGCAATAAGTTATCTAAACTGGATCCAGACCGTGCCTATATTAAAACCATCTGGGGGATCGGGGTACGCTTAGCATGATACCATTAGCAATTATCCTGGTTATTCTACTTGCTGTTTTGGTCTATTTATTGCTGATAGTGATGGATCTCCGAACTTTGATTACCCAGTTAAAATTCATCAACCAGCACACCACGAATCAACAGTTGAAAGTCAAAACTCGCAACCCAGCGGTCGTGGCTTTGACCCAGCAAATCAATCACATGATTGCCAAACAGCAAGCCACCCATCAGCATTCAGTTCAAACCCAGCAACAGTTAGATCTGGCGATTCATAACATTTCGCATGACTTGAGGACGCCGTTAACGGTTGCCAGCGGATACTCGCAGTTGTTATTGACAAATGAAAATCTGCCGGAAACTGAGCACGGACAGGTCAGTAAGCTAAATCAAAACCTGCAGACGTTGTCGAAGCACCTTAATCTGTTATTGCTGTATAACCGACTACTAGAAAATCGGATCACGATCACCCCCAAGCAGTTAAATCTGTCAAAACTGCTGACCCAGACTTGTTTGAATTACTATGATGCATTGCAACGAAAGCAAATTATGACGGATTTAAAGATTGAGCCAAACATCATGTGGCAACTGGATGAAGAAGCAACCACCCGAATTTTGCAGAATATCCTTGGCAATATTTTGGATCATGGCTATCAAAAAGCGACCATCGAACTCAAACACGTCGATCAAGGCGTTCAGCTGACAGCAACTAATCAGTTAACGACGCCCATCAAGAACTTTGATCGGCTGCTAGACCGGTTTTACACTGAAGACCTGTCTCATCGCGAACAAAATGCCGGGTTAGGGCTTTACATTATTGCGGAACTATCACGGATGCAGGGCGGTCAAGTTAGGTTGAATACCAAGAATCTGCGATTTCAGATTCAAGTAACCTTTAAAATAGCTAATCAGCCAAAGAAGGATGGGGCGTAATAATGAATTACCCCACAATAGTTAGACCAAAAATCTAACTATTGTGGGGTAATTTTTATATCGAGTTCAAAATTAAAATCGTAAAAAAATACAGCATGGCGGGTCAATTTGACATGATTTAACAACTTATTAGTGTCATTCGTTACATCAAAGCAGTTAATCGTGGCACTCGCCAAAAAATTAAAATATTAGGAATATAGTAAACATGTTCCAAATACCCATGAGGCCTTCATCCGTTTTGGAGTAAAAAGGGGATAGTTTAATTTTGACACGGCTAAAAATCAATCACGTCACTAAGTCAATTGGCAACAGAAATATTTTGCGTATTGATAATTTACGTTTTGGAAACAATGGTATTTATGGATTAATAGGTCCTAACGGTGCCGGCAAAACGACATTGCTTAAGTGTATCTGTGGGCTACTGGTCACAAATACTGGTGACATTAGCATCGATAACTTGGTGCTAAATCGGGATACCCGCACAGACTTCCTGAAGAAAATTGGTTCGGTTTTTGCACAGTCTGATAGCCTTTTTGATCTGTCTATTAAAGAACTGCTTGACGAACACTACTTCTTCTTTGGACTTACTGCACCACAAAAATGGTCGCCAATTTTAGAAAATGTTGGCTTGAACGTATCTGAAAACCAAATGATAGGTAACTTGTCGCTGGGTATGCGCCAACGGCTATTACTAGCAGTAGCCATTTCTCATAAGCCCGAAATCTTGATTCTTGATGAACCTTTTAATGGTTTGGATCCTGACGGTGTTGTTTTAACCAAAGATCTGATCAAACAGCACTCTCAAGACAAGATTGTTATTATAACCAGCCATTCGTTCGCTGACTTAAATGGCATCATTACGGATGCTGTTGTGATGGCGGATGGGCAAACCAGCTATCTCAAAAGTATCACCGAAATTAATGGAGAATTTCCCGATGGATTAATGGGCTTTTACCACAGTTTTATTAACCGTACGGTGTCGTTAAATTAAAACCAATTATTAAGGTTAGGAGGTTCTGATAATGGAATATTTCAACTATGAGTTTTCACGTATGAAGAAGATATTACTACCCATAGGTTTAACAACTGGGGGTTTACAACTACTATTTCTATCTTTTTTTGCAATAGTGGGCAAGTTTGACACAGAAGATGGCAACAGTATGCTAACGCACTATAATGCTGTACTCGCCCTAGCAACCATTGGAACAATGTGTGTGCTGGCAATTTACGTGACTGTACTAGCTGGCCGATATTTAGTTCATGACTACGTTGGCATGAATAAAAGCAAAACATATTTACTGCCAATTAGCCGTAAGGAGCTCTTTTATACCAAAACCAAAGCATTTTCTGCATCTATAAGTTTAGCAATGGCTGTTGGGCTATTAATATCAAATCTGGCTTTTATGATTATGGATACCGTCATACCTCTAACTAGGGATCAGTCGTTTACACACATTCTCAATATTATAGTGTCAACGATTGTTTGTATTTGCTTAACGCTAGCAGTTGTCCTTTTTTCTAGTTTTATCGGCATTAAGCTTGATTCAACAGTAAAAGGCATTATAGCCAGCATTATTTTTGTGGTGTTCCTTTCAAATTTAGCTGCAATTGCACTAATGTCGTATGAATTCGTATCACTACTGATTGCAGTTGCACTAATTGTAATTGCCACCATGATCTGCATCAGTATGGGGAATGAAATTGATAAGAGTGAGGCACTTTAGTGTTTGAAGTAGCGTGTCATATTAGGTGCAGATACGCCTTTATATAAATTAAAGAAGAAGCTACCCAGAAAATAACGGGTTGCTTCTTAGTTTACGTTTAGTAAAATAATGCTTACCAGATAATTGCTTCCTTCGGTCCACTGTTTATATAACCCGTTGTATTTAGCGACAATTCGTTTGATATTTCTCGTACCAAGTCCGTCAGATTTACGTTTACGACGTGTGACGGCTTCTTCAGGATTGTAGTGATTCTTAATGTCGATCAGAAGCTTATCTTGAAATTGTTTAATAACTAAAGAAACTGCAGCATCGGTTGGATTTGGCAATCTTTTTGATGCCTCCAAGGCGTTATCAATTAAATTACCAATTAACACTGCTAGGATATCTTTATTGACGTTGATTTGCTCGGATAGAAGTACTTTGATTTCAAATTTAATATTTGCTTGCCTGGCTAATTCGTGTTTATCATTCAGCAGGTAATTCAAAATCATATCACGGGTATAGAATTTTTGACGAACATCAAGTTGATCGGTTGATTCTTGTAGATAAGCTTTAGCTTCATTAATTTGACTGTGTTCCAGAAGGCCACGAAGAACTATTAATTTATTCTTCAGATCGTGTCGAATGGAAGCTAACTTTACCTGCGACTTTTTTAAATTCGCAATATACTTCAGTTCATAGGAAAGAGACTTATTTTGCAATGTAATTTGATTTAATTTTCGAAGTTGCTTGGTGAAACTGCTATACAAGTAAAGAATACAAAGGTTCATGTAGAGAACACCCAATGCTACTAGCAGTACGAAGTAAGTTGACTGAATCGTAACATTAACCTTAGCCAGCAGAAAACTAAACAAAACAATAATGGATATTACCGGAATGGAAGTTAAGGCAACCAACGAAGGCCAACTCAAAGATTCAAGGATAAGATGATGTCGGAAAAAGATTAGCTTAAGTGCTAAAAATATCAAAATTTCAATCGTCATCGTAATACTTGTGGTGATAATGACAAACAATAGATTCTTCGCATCATATTGAGGAGATAGTAATGCATCAAAAACAGCTAGGGAAATTGATTCACTGATAAAGTTAATTGCCAATAGAATTACCATCCAGAAAAACAGATCTCTTTTGGACACATCATACTGGCTGGCAATCGTCACCATTGCGATTAGTGTCACCAGGATATTAATGAACGGTTCAATACTGTCGGATGTAAAAAATGCAGCTAGTGAAACGATACTAGCTAACCCTAAAAGGATTAAAATGCGTTTAATTGATAGCCGACTAGTTACTGACCAACTCGAAAAAAAGAAGTTGAGTAAAAAGATGTAAACCAAAAAACTCAATAATCGGATTACAGTATCGATCATAATTTACTCCTCATTTTCATAATAATTGCGTCTTTTGCAGGTGTTTTAAATTTCCGACTAATAGGTATTTTCATTGATTCAGAATCTGTCGTTAAAATAATGTGATTCGTTCCAACCTCTTTAATGTAATTAATATTTACAATGTAAGAGGTATGAACTTGTACGAAGTTATCGTTTAATTTTTGCAGTAGTTCTGGTGTCGACATAATAGTTTGAAAGGTCTGCTGTACCGTATGGATAATTACGGTACGTTTTTGTTTTTCAAAGTAAACGATTTCTGCAAATCTTAGATTATACTCAATTCGTTTATATGTGAACGAGAAATAGGTGTCATCTAAATCCAAATATTTGATGATTTTTTTGATAACTGGGAATAGTTTTTCTTTCGTTACCGGTTTTAAAATGTAGTCGAATGTTTGAACTTGGAAAACATCTTCCATGTATTCACTGAAATTAGTCAGGAAAACGATTGGCACATTTAAATCGTGCTTACGAATTTCTTTCGCAATATCGATCCCTGACGATGTTGGTAATTCAATATCAAGAATAAAGAAGTCATATTGGTTTGATTGCAACGATGAAATTAGCTTTTCTGCGGTAAAGAAAACAGATACGTCAAACAGTGTGGGATTATACGCTTCAAGCGTTCGCTCAATTTCTCCGGTCATTTCTGGAGCGTCATCACAAATTGCTACTCGAATCATCCCATCATCTCCCCAAAAAATTACTAATACTGCTGTAATTTCATGAACTCAGTCATTACGTACACTACAATAGTGTTTAACATAACCTGATAATAGTTTCTCCGTATTTATTGTGTCAAGGATAGCCAGAAAATTGCGTGAGTTTTCAAATTAGTTTAATTAGGCACGCATCTCCACATGTTACCATATATAAAAATGGTCTGATCCCCGTTGAACGCAGGAATCAGACCATTTTTTCAAATCTCTTCTTTGTAGTACTTCAACAAGGCCTCATCCGCTTCAGTCGTTTACAAGTTGCGCTTTCTAAAAGACTTTCTAAAAGATAAGAAGGCTAATACCAAACAAACAATAATGGTCCCGAATCCGGCCAAAAGCAACTGATTCATTTGACCGGATGTGTAGTGGGCAAAATAGGCAGAATCAACGTTGTTTTGAAAACTAAAATACTTCAGCCAATGCTGCTTGGTAAAAATCTCTGTCAAAATTGTAATGATCAACGGGAAAATAATGGTCGTCACCACAGCAGTAATCGTTGAAAAGAAGAGGTACATGACTAACGTTGAGATGGCAAAAATGGCACTGAGTTCTAGTAATTGAATACTTGAGGTTTGAAGTAATTTGATTAAGAAATGACCGGTGATTTTACCGAAGCCGTTCTTAAAACCGCCGGCTAGAAAGATAAACAGGTAATAGAAAATCACCTGACAAGCCGAGATCAGCAGGAAGATAACATACTTGGAAATAAAGTAGTTAAGCCGCGTCATGCCACTGCTAAGCGGATTTTGATAAATCTGTCTCGAGAATTCGAAACCAATCGTCATGATAAACAACGGCAAAATAAAGTAAATCAGTGCACTAGTTTCACTAGACATCGCTTTAACACATTGGACGCCGGTCCAGACAACTCTTTGATTAGCTGCCTGAAAATTGGAAAGGGCATCAGAGCCACCGCCGATAATACCAATTGTTGACGTCAGGATACTAATGGTCGCAACGATGATCATCAGAATTTGGGTGATGTAAAATCCCTTAGAATGAAATAAACGATACATATCAGCCCGTGCCATGTTAAGCATTTGGAGTCACCTCGTTTTCAGCGACAATTGTTTTGAAGTAGTTTTCAAGGTTAATGTGCTCACGGACGATAGTAGTGACACTGACAGTAGCGGCCACGAGCATTTCTACCAATGCCGCGTTATCCAGCGACAAATCATAGATATTCAGCGTCTGCTGATCGATGACTTTGAAATCTTCAATTCCCATCTTATTAAGCACTGTAGCTGCCAGCTGAGGCTGATCAACTTGCAGTTTGATGTATTCGCGGCTTTTAGCATCAAACTCGTCTTTAGTGAGTTCTTTAATAATCGTTCCATGATCAATAATGCCAAAGCGAGTCGCCATTTGGTAAAGTTCTTCTAGAATATGACTGGAAATGAGAATCGTCATGCCCTGAGTCTGATTGAGTTTCACCAGTAAGTTACGGAAATCAGCAATGGCAATGGGATCCAAACCGTTAATAGGTTCATCCAGAATCAAGAAGTCTGGTTTATTAAGTAGGGCGATTGCCAAACCTAACTTTTGTTTCATGCCTAACGAGAAATCCTTAAACTTCTTCTTACCGGTATCAGTAAGCCCCACGAACTTCAGCGCGTCATCAATAGCATCTTTATCGACGATGCCTTTGATTTTGCAGTAGTAAGTCAGATTCTGCCGAGCTGTTAACTGATTATTGGCAACGGGAGTCTCAATAACGCTGCCGGTTCGTTTCAGTTGTTTGGTGTAATCTTTGCCCGAGGTTGCGCCGAACAGTGTGATGTTACCTTCATTTGGATAAAGCAACTGGACAATTGTTTTTAAAATTGTCGTTTTCCCAGCACCGTTTCTACCAATTAAACCGTAAATATCACCCGGTTGAATGGTTAAATTAACGTGATTTAGAGCCCGCTGTTTGCCAAAGGTTTTGGTGATGTTTTGCAGTTGTAAGATTGCTGCCATGATTATCATCCCCTAACACTTTTAGAATAATGGCTTAATGTTAATAGATTATTAATTGAAATCTTAAATGTTTATTAATTAGTAAATAAAGTATATGTATGAAATGGCTACTTAATTGCAGTGCCTTTCGGACATGTACTAGCGTTATACTCAGATTGCCACAGAATATCTGAGAAATTAATTTTCGCTATTGTATTGTACAAATTCTGGAGTCTATCCTTGTGACTGCGCCTTTGCTAGTAACACTTGCGTGACGGCAGCAAGGCATTCTTGCTAGTATTAACTTGGTGCCTTGATTACGATTTAGGAGGAGTGAGATTTTGAGCTTTAAAGATGATGTGAAGCAATTACGGATGCAAGCCAATCTGACTCAAGAAGAATTAGCTAACCGGCTACACGTGACGCGGCAAACAGTCTCAACTTGGGAAACTGGAAAAAACATGCCCAGTTTGGAAATCTTACATACGTTAAGTCAGCTGTTTGATATCTCACTTGAAAAACTACTGTTTAACGAGGAGATTACTATGGATAAAGTTAAGAACCAGCCTTTGGCTAACCAGATCGATCATGATGTGAAATTAAAGAAACGTTACCGGAATTGGACTTACACCTTAAGCGGGTTAATATTAATCGTTATTGTTAGTATGGGAATCTTAACGTGCGGCTATTACAAAGGGGTTGCCAATATTGATCGTGTCAATCCATTTTTGTCATATAAGGTCGGCTATACAAAATTACCTGACAATAAAAAAGTTGCAGGTTATTGGACATCATGGTTTACTGACAACACTATGGGGAATGAGTGGACGAAATTGACCTTAACTACCGGACTGAATCCTGGTCTCAAACATCCCTATGTGATGGCTTATCATAAGGGCAGTTACGTAAAAGAGGCTAGGATAATACCGCGTGCGGACATTAATCACCTGTATATCAGTAATCTAAATGCGTTGACGTCATTGCTGAATAACAAAGGTAACACTGCTACTAATAACCGTAATCTCAAGCAATTCAAAACGAAGATTCACATTTCTGACACTATTCAGCAAATACATGTCAACTCTTTTTGACATCACTAAACGACCAACGACAACCGAATTTGGCTGAAATAATTTCGGCTCTGCGCTACATTATGATTGAACAGGAGGTGATGACAACGGAAATTCAAAGGCAAATTAGACTTAACCGAGAAAGATTAGGACTAACACAGGATGAGCTTGCTGCAAAGTTGTATGTGTCGAGACAAACGATTTCTAACTGGGAGACTGGGCACAGTTACCCAGATATAGAAAATCTGCTGCGGTTAAGTGTTTTATTCAATGTTTCTCTGGATGATTTACTGAAAGGAGACGTGGCGGTGATGAAACGGGAATTAAGCTACGCACGCACCAGCAAGTGGGCCTGGTTAATGACTGTCATGCTAGGACTAAGTGCGTTGTCAATTGGACCGTCAATTAAGTTTTGGGGGTGGTGGGGTTTAGTGTTACCAGTTTTACTGGTGAATGTTTCTCTGTATGCTGGCATTAAAATCGAACGCTGGAAGGGGCAACATCAACTGAAAACCTACAGTGAGATTGTTGCCTTCGAGAAGGATAAAGTCATTGATGAAAATGAACGCCATCACAACGAATTTAAAGATCAACTTGTTTTGGCTGTCACCATACTGTTATTTATTGTAGGTGCTGGAGGACTGGCTCTGCTGGGATTCTGGTTAGCTAAGTAAAGCATTAACAAAGTCATATACGTCTGAAATACAAAGACAGCAGTTCTCCTCATCATGATCAGGAGAACTGCTGTCTTTGTTATGATTGCTTATTTACTAGGTGGTGTGGGTGCGACCCGCAACAAATCAATTGAAAGCATCGCGCTAATCACCCCAACCGTTAGTAATGAGCCAATCGGCCAAATGAATGCCAAAATGATGCCGAATACGTAGCCACCGTATAATAATAACCGTGCACTGAGCTGATTAGCGACATCCCGGACAATATTAGGATTATCCCTCATTATTGAGATATCCATTAATTGAAAGGTACCTGACCACAACAACAGAACGACGAGGTAGACAACTTCAGGTAAAGTATCCGCTACGTGCTGACCCACCCAAGCGGTTGAAAAGGGCACCAGGGTTAAAGCAAATAGCCACAGTCCGTTAAGTAAGAAGGTCCGAGTCGAAATAATTTGCGCCTTATTAAAAATATTGTGATGGGAATACCACACCACGTAAATCAGGGTAAAACTGAAAATATAGGCCAGTAAAATTGGCCAATCCGTACTAAGCGCCCGTAAGCTCACGCCTTCAGGTGGGCGAAGTTCCAGCACCATAATGGTGGCTGCAATGGCGATCACCGCATCGGTAAATGCCTCTAAACGTCCTTTGTTCATAAAAATTCCCCCGTTTAAATTAATTTAAACACAAAAGCATGGTGGGGACAAACCAATAAATGGATCGTACTCATCATGTTTAACTGTAGATAAGCTAGTTGAGCTAGGAAGTCTTTTAACGTAAAAGTTTTAAAAGTAATTAAGCATGCGGGATAGATAATAAGGAGAAACATGTATTATGATGACACGTTTTTACTGTTATAAGAAGCAATTTTTAGTTGAAAAAATCAAGTATAAGTATTATTATCGACTATAAGAGAAATATAATAAAAGAACAAGCGATTTTGGTATTTTACATTTTATCAATTTATCAGACGATAATTCGAGTATTGGTTTTGAAAACAAAAGGGATGAGATACGATGAAAAAGTATATAACAATTGGTTTAATTGCACTATTAACTATCTTCGTGATTTTGATTGGATTCTCTATATTTCATAAAGCTCGATCAGCTCAAGCTCATGATTATGTACTTGTATATAATGCCTCTGGAAAAAAGATTGAACGTATTTCAACAAAAAAAGATATCACGTATTTATCAAATCATATAGGCGATGTAAGTGGGAAGCAGAATGGATTTCACAAAAAAGCGCCTGATAATTCTCAGATTGCATATCATTATGCAATGTATCAAGTTAAGCCAAAATATAAGATAGATATGTATGTATACAAAAATAGCAACAGTTTATCTCTAAAAGGTTTACCGTTTATTTCTTACGGTACCTGGCGAACTGATGATCAGTTATCAAATAAGCTGCACAATCCTAGTGATTTTAATTAATAATCTTAAAATGAAAAAATTGAGTTCGCTTTTTAACGACTTAAAGTGAAACCACAAGCCTGCTTTTCTCCTAAAACACCTATATGATATACTACTGTTGTTATCAATAATTTAGGAGACGATATTTATCGATTTTAAGTCAAGCAAAGATAATTTTGCCAATCAATTTACGCATAAAGGTCTTGCTATAGTTCATACTCTTGCAATCATTCTTCTGTTGCTGGCAATATTAACTTACTTCTCTAGGACTACGCGGGGAGTTTCAAATGCATTAATGACAGTCAGCTTCTTCATATGGGAAGATTTATTTACTTCTCGGCTCTGTAAAACTAAGTTGCCTTTGTTGTTATGCATACTTATAGGCACGATACTGGCACTACTATTCATCTTGATTATCGAGATTGTCTTGCACTTGATAGTGGGCAATTAGTTAATCTCAAAAACCAGCATTTACCACGCCTATTCACATTAAACACAAAGTGGCGTATCGGTTGATGGTTTTGGCGGTAACAACTTAATTTTAGCGCAACAAACCAACTAAATACGGTGTAATGAGAAGTCAGGTATTTCACTACTGGTGAATGCTTGGCTTTTTATATCTGGATCGCGAGGGTTGTTTGATTTAACATAACTGAAAATTAGGCTGCAAGACATTCAAATTTTAAAAAGATAGAGGGGGCAAATCTTGAAGGATGCTTTGCGCTTCAGCATCGTCGAATTATGTAGATAGCACAATTTAGTATGCTTATTTGGAGGTTTAAGTTTCTTTAGAAGTAATCATAGATACGGTTACATTAAACTTAGGTGTCACAACCAGCAAAATATTATCCTTAATTCATTCAGATAGTATAATTTAAGCGAATTAACATAACAAAGAGGACATGACTAATATGAAAAAATGGTTAAAAATTTGTGCCGGTGCATTTGCGCTAACACTGGGAGTTACTGCTGGAGCTGGCTTAACGACGCAAACAGCAAATGCGAGTGCAGCCTATCGGACGATTCAGACGAAAACCTACTACGGTAATGTCTATCATGCTGTAAGTAAAACTAAATCCGTTTACATGTGGAATAGTACCCACACTAAGAAGTTGCATAATTTAAAGAATTACCCCAAGACAACTTGGTATGTGCAGAAGAGTGTTAAGCTGACCAATGGCAAAACAACAGCGGTTTATTACTATGTCCAAAATCATAATAAAACGGTTAGTGGCTACGTTTGGCATGGTTATTTAACTAAAGGTTTTAACTCAGCTTACCCTAATACCAAGCCGACTGCTCAAAGTCTCGCTCAGGATGCCGCTTTCACTCATCAGATTGCAACCCTGTTTCCACAAGCCTATGAGTCTACAGCTTTAAATACTTACGCCAAGAACGTCAATATCCATGATATTAATGCTTATCAGGCTACTGTTGGGATTCAGAAGGATCTCAATGTTAAAGATGTCTATATTCTAAATGTGAAAGGTGTAAGCCGACCAGCAACACTTTCAAAGATTAAGACTCAGTTTGGTAAAGACACTCAGGTTTGGAAGAATGATAAGCTTGTGACCTATAATGCCGCTGATCACTTAAATGATTTTAAGGGTGGTTATGTTGGATCATATATGCTTTCCAGCACCGGCGTTTATCTGACAATTATCTTAGCAAAGTAAGATTGAATGGTACTAAATGTGTGAGGCATTAGATTGCTAGCCCGGTGACATTATTCGCTATTTACCGGAAGAAAATGACAATTAACGTGCAAAAGTCGACAAAAGCCAGATTCCCTTTTCTAAAGAGACCTGGCTTTTGTCATTACATTGCAATATGAAGTATGATTCATATTTTGAACTATTTTTATAAAATATGAAGTATATTTCATATTTTATGGAAAATCCTAATAATATGAAGTATACTTCAAATTGAGGTGATACCATGATTGAACGACCGGAATATTTAGAACAGTTAATTAGGTTGAAAGATAACGATATGATTAAAGTGATCACCGGTGTCAGAAGGTCTGGCAAGTCTGTATTACTCATGTTGTATCGTGATTATTTGTTAGCCCAGGGAATTATAGACGAAAACATTATCTATTATAATTTTGAAAGTTTAGAAGTTCTCAATGTTAGGGACGCAGATCAGTTGAGAGATTTGCTAATGAGTAAATTAAAAAAAGGCGTCCATCAATATGTGATGTTAGATGAAATTCAAATGGTTGCGGAATGGCAACAGATCGTGAACGCTATTAGGGTGAGTTATGATTGTGATATTGTCATTACTGGCTCAAACGCCAAAATGCTGTCTGGTGAACTGGCTACTTTACTTAGCGGTAGGTATGTTGAAATTAGAATCTATCCGTTTTCGTTTAAAGAATATCTTGCTGCAATTGGTGTTGATAAGGACTCTAAGCAAGTTCCCAAGGCTTTTGACAACTTCGAACGATTTGGGGGGTTCCCAGCAGTGGTATTGAGTGGTCAAACAATAAAAGATACCATGCTTCAAGGAATATCAGATTCCATTATTTTGAACGATGTGGCCACACGAGCGAACATTCGAGATGTGGAAACTCTGAAAGCTCTAATCAGCTTTCTAACTGATAATATCGGCCAGCTTGTTAATCTGACGAAGATTGCAAACACCTTGAAGAGTGAAGGTATCAACACCAACGTTCATACGTTAGAAAATTATTTGACTGCACTTGAGAACGCGTTTCTATTCTACCGAGTTCGACAATATAATATTAGGGGCAGAGCGTACTTAAAGACCTCTGGCAAGTACTTTATAGTGGATCCTGGCTTGAGACGCATTGGCATCAGTAGGCGTCCCGGCAATTTTGCGGGGCAATTAGAAAATATTGTGTATATCGAACTGTTACGGCGTGGTTATGCTGTAGATGTGGGAAAGATTGATCAGCAAGAGATCGATTTTGTTGCGAGAAAAAGTGAAGATCTCAGATATATTCAAGTTACCTACGAATTACCGCAAAATACTCATGAGATAGATAACTTACTGAAAATTACTGATAACTACAAGAAAACGCTGATTACACAGCAATACTATCCTGATATTAAGATGATTGATGGGGTTGAGGTTGTTAATGTAATCGACTGGTTGTTAGAAGATGAGCGTTATTGAATCGGGTATGGACAAGCATAAAAGTATCTAGAATGGTGCAAAAACCAGACTTCCTTTTCTAATAGGGAAACCTGGTTTTTTTGAATTTCACATTGTTCTTAAGAAACCGGACTAAATTGAATTGTTAACCGTTGATTAGTTGCCTGGGCAATCTCAGATAATAGTTTAGTTGAGGCATTCATTGAGCCATTCTCAATTCTAGCAATAGTCGATTGAGGTTTACCAATTAGACTAGCAAAATCACGTTGACTCATCCCCATATTTTCTCGTAGCTCACGTACTTTAACCGCAACCTCTAAGTTAATATTTTCTTGCTCAACGAGTTTTGCAAACTCAGGATTGTTTTTGCTTCTTTCAGCAACATATTCATCAATTTTACTCATTGCTTATCCTCCTTATCAAAATACTGGCTTCGTCGATTTCGAGCAATCCGCTTTTCGCTTTCTGGGATTCTATATCCATATGATAGCCTATTTGCTATCAAGAAAACAAAATTTCTGCCTCCCGTTTCTTTTCCACAAGGGAGGGATCGAACAAACATACTTCACTAAAATAATACCGGAATTTTGTTTAGCCCTAAAATATAAAAGTATTCAAAATAGGGATAATAAAAGTGAATTTTTTTGTCTTTATTTTTACAAACAAAAGCACCTAAATCTCTTAAATTTGGGCTGTAGCTTTTAGTTGACAATTTGTTTACTCGAAGTGATAATGAACGATAAGTGGAAATGAGTGCGCCACGTTCCCCCGCGGGTGGGTTATCCTAGCGTTTGCTGCATGGGGCCGAATCCATGATTGCGCTCTTTTTTTGAAATGAAACGAGTGTGAATTCTTTGTCCAACGATCGTGAAATGAGATTAGAGCTAGCTTTCGAAGGAAAGCGTAATTCTAGAAAACTTATTTTAGGGTTAAGAAGGGTAGATCGAGAACCAACGCCAATAGTGTTTGCTCCGGTCACTTTCTTTGTGACCAAGAATAAGTATTTTGATTATGTCCATTCCCGACGAATTAAGATCACTGATTTTCAGTGGATAGATCAAAAAAGTAATCTGACCATCATGGTTAGGTTATTTTTTTTGATGATTAGCATGCCTATTAATTTGAGATTCCTTTTTAGTTTAGTAACATTTAGCGGTGAATATCGTTAAATTACAAATATTTCTCCAAAGCTTTTCTAGCACGTTTTGCATTGTACTTCCGGTGATTTAACTTCACTATTTTTCCTTGATCATCAAAGAATTGACCGGTAGTATGCTGATATTTATCCGCACTAGCAATGATCTCAGCAATTGGGACAGATTCATTGGTTAGGTTCTTAGTCCACGGCAATAAGTCAGACTTCACACCCCCTGGAAAGAGGGCATTAACTTTAATACCTTTAGGCTGTAACTCATCCGCTAATAGATTGACTAACAGCATTTTATGGGTCAAGAGCCATAAGCTACGGTCTAACATGTTTTTTTGACGTTCATAGATTGGGCCAATCTTGATTGCAAGTGGCATTCCCGTAATGATATAAATACGAGCATCATCGGACGCAGCAAGTTCATTTTCCAAATTGTGAGTCAGCCAGTAATGACTTCTGAGATTTAAGTTGATGTTACTGGTTTTAGTTTGTGGAATGTTTCCAGCACTGTTCACTAGTACGTCTAAATGATCATGTTGTTCTCTGAAAGCCGTGGCAACTGCTTGATTTTGTTGTGGATCAGTTAAATCACCAAGAAGATAGGACACGTTTTTATGATGCGTCATCATTTGAATTTCATTTACCGCAGCTTTTGCACGTTGTTCATTGCGACCAATAATGATGACAGTAGCCTTGTTAAACGCAAAGCTTTTAGCGATAGCTTTACCAACACCAGAAGTACCGCCAGAAATTAAAACAATTTTATTTTGAGTTAGCATAATAGAATTCCCCTTAATTGATTTGCACTTATGTTCAAATATGGACATCTGTGTAAATGATGATACAATGAGTTGAAACATCACAACAAGGGCTAATCGTTCGGTTTTGTCCAGTGTTGGACAGCCTGAAAAAATTGTCCAAGGGGGATATGTAAATGAAGCTAACGCAAAAACAAACAGCAACACGCAGTGCTCAACGAGTATTGCTGTCCTTTACGCAGGCAATGAAAACGTTACTCAGTAGAACCGCCTTCGAAAAAATTACAGTGAACGAACTATGCGACACAGCAGACTATCCACGTTCAACTTTCTATAATTATTTTGAAGATAAATACGACCTATTGGCGTATTGTTGGTCGTTGATAGTTGATGATATTGGGTTGAATGAAGTGAAAAATATGGATGAAAATCAAATTCTCATTGAATGCTTTGATCGCTTATATCGGTTAATCAACCAGAATAATGCTTATCTGCAAACGGTACTAAAACATAACTCTGATGGCTTCTTAAAAGGGAGTTTGCACGAATATATGGTGACTATTGCTCACGATATTTTCACGGATTCATTTGTCGATAAACATATCATTCCAGTTGATTTATTGATTGAGCATTGTTTTTCAACTATTATGATCGTTTTGGACTGGATTTTCGTCAAACACAATTCTGTAACCCTCAAGGTAGCACATCAATATTTAGCAATTCTCTATGGTATACAGGGTTTTAAAGCCAATTAATTTAGTGATGATTGTTAAACAACATCACCACAAAAATTATTATATTATCAAAAACGACACATGAAATCTTGTCCATACTGCAAAAGTTACCGCCGAAAGAGATGACATTTTGTCTAGCTCCTGAATGGAAAGAATCGCAAAAATATTCTAGATGAAATTAAGAAAAGCCAGGTTTCCTCAAAAAAGGAAATCTGGCTTTTACTTATCAATAATATTTTACTTATTATTATGCAACTGATTCAACGCCTCACGCTGTTGCGTATCAATAATATGGGTATAAAGCCCCGTAGCCGACGTTGAGCTTTGGCCCAACTGAGTGGCTACCAAATGCTCATTTTTAGTCTCCAGATACAATTTAGATGCTAGGGTATGCCGCAGCTTATGCGGCGTGATCCGCACATGGTTGAAGGCAGTTGAATACTTAGCCACTAACAACTCAACCGTCGCTGGTGTAATTCGGCGGGGCTCAGCAGAGCTCTTAGTAAGAAACAGTGCTGGTGTTGACGCAGTGGCGTGATAACGTGACTTACGGATGCGCACGTAGCTCGCAATATAGGGCAGCACCCATCGAGCAATTGGCACCGAATCCCACTTACCACCTTTACGTCTAACGGTTACATTGGCTGTTTTCAGACTGAGGTGACCAACATCCATGTTCGTCAGCTCAGAGACCCGAATACCCGTTCCCAGCATCAACGCGTTAATAGCCACATCCCGTTCCCGGTCACGCTGATAATAGCGCAGCCGTTTGGCATCCAGCTGCTGACCATACTCATCCTGGATGAAGTTCAAGTAGGCTTTATCCTGATCACCTAACATCAGCTGATCTTTAATGTGGCTTGCACGGGTGGCATAGGTTTCATTATCTTGTACCAAGGAAATCTTTTTCATCACGTTGCGGTAAAAATAGGGTTCGCCGTCACTATTTTCCGATTCTGCAGTTAGAAAACGGAACAGTGCTGATAGGGCGTTTAAGGACCGGTTAACTGTGCGGTGGGATAACGCGCCTTGCGGATGTTGAGAAGTTTGTTTACCGCGGTTTAACAAATACGATTTGTATAGCTCAACATCTTGTTTTTTCAGGTGTTCAAGCTCTTTTAAACCAATTTGTTTAACCGACTTAGCAGGGGACACGCCAGCTTCAATCAGCCATTCAAAGAACCGTTTAAATTCGTTTAGATACTGATACAAGGTGGCCGGTGATAAAGGCACAGCAGATTTAGCTAAATAGTAGTCACCAACGTAATCTGGCAGCTGGGCGACTAGTTTTTCATTGTGGGCAACATAGGTGGCTTGATCCACGTTACAATCCTCCTTTAAAGTTAAAGAACATACGTTCTAATTGTACCATGAATGCCATCAAGAATCACTTAGCACGGGAAAAGGTATAAACGAAAGACCAGTATGGGTACTTATGCTGATCGATTTCCAGCGGATAAGGGGCTAAGCGGTATGACATTGTCTTCGTAATCAGGACAGACTGTGACCGCTGCAAATCATTTCTGAGCTGAATTCGATACATGCCTTCTGGCAAAGTCCGTTTCAGTGTGAGGGCATTATACGTTCGCTTTAGTTCGTAATGCTGATGAGTCTGTTCGTTGATTAATACACCACTAAACTCAGCAGCTGGGTTCAAAGAAACGTCGAAGTGCCGTGCGGTGTGATTCAGCTTAACTTGCTGGCTCAACGTGTCATAGGGATGGATCTTAGTTTTTTTAGCGTCAAATTGCAGGGACAACTGACTCTGCTGTTCAGCAACATAATGGCCTCTAGCACTATAAAGCGTCGGCGCAGTCACAAATGCAGCTAAAGCCACTACTATGGCACCTAAAGTAAACCAGCCCTCTCGTTTCGTCCGCTGCCGGATTCGTCGTTCGGATTCAAGCGCCAAACTCGGAATGGAGCAGAGGATCCCCAGCAACGGAATCATAACCTGGCCATAACGGCTTTCGGTTTCCCATAAAAGGGTGTGAAAGGCAAGATAGCCTAAAGCAGTCAAAATAGTGAGCATAATCCGTGGATCATCCGTGGATTGAAAGCGTCTTTTCCACAATCTCAGGCAGCGGAAAAAGGTTTCAGCGTAGAGTAGGGTAAAACCGATTCGCATGACGATCATACCGATTGCTGAAAGCTGCAGTTCAAATTTCTGATAGAGCTTCGGCGCGGCAATAAAACCACCGGAATAGGCATTTGGCATAAAGGAAACGTTTAGCAGAATGCTGGCCTTCACAAACCAGCGCTTAATGATACCCCGGGGGCCTAATTGCTCCAGCCGCTCCGGTAAGGCCTTTTTCAAGTATTCTTGTTTAGCCTGCTTACCCTGAATCGAACTGAGAGTCTGAACATCGCTAAAACTATACCTGCCGGTAGTTCTGGGGTTATAGCTCATCCAAATCCAGTGTGCGGTTGGAAAGGCATACTCATTATTATTTTTGAAATGACCAGCTGACTTTAGCCCGGCAGCCGTTGGAACTGCTAAAACAAAGCCTAGAACAATAAGAATCAGCGGCATTTTGATCATTTTTAACTGCTGACGATTTTTAATCAGTAACCAGATACCGACTAGCGAGACAGCCACCAGTAAAACAATTAGGTTTGGTTTAACCACTTCGCCGACAATCACTGACAGCACTAAACCAATACCCGTCACGATTTTCTTAGTCCGATTAAACGACGACCAGCCAATTAAGACGTTAAATACGATTGCTAAACAAAGCAGTGTGGGCAAGTCGGAATAGAAAACCTGTAAGTAATAAGTATACGCAAACGGACTAACCAAAAAGAACATTGCTGCTAATAAAGCGGCACCGTACTGGTGGCTTAAACGCCGAACCGAACGTAAAATAGCAAAAATAAAGATATCAAGCAAAATAAAGGATAATAAATGGATGCCCCAGTAAGTATCCATATGAAGGAAGTTCATCAGTTTAAGCCAATAGCTCAGTAAAACAGTTAGTGAAACGTTGTTGGGGAACCGCCAAAAATATAGCGAATCGTTCCAGCTCAGGTTACCGTGGCTAAGCTGTTCAGCTTGGACAAGTACCCGGAATGGATCGTGGTAAACAGAGGTTGGTAGGAAACGAAGGACCAGTAACTGAACGATCATAATCGCAATAAAAATCAAGGTTATAATCCTTGTCACCGTTTTTTCGGATAACGATGCGTCCCATTTAAGGTAAAGCGGTTTTAAATACCAGATTGTTAAACAGCCAATCAAAACCAAACAGGTCGCTTTGATGTCGAAGGGCCGCAGCAGGTTTGAAATGATTCCGATGATCATCGCAAAGCCTAATATTAAAGCTAAAATCGATGTAATACTTACTTTCTTAATTCGCATGGTGTAGTGTACTCCTAATAATCATTATTCTTGTTGATTTGGTATGACTCGGCCAAATGCCAGTCGAAGAATCCCCCACCAGCCCAAAGCTAAACATAGGCCGGCTAATACATCACTTGGATAGTGAACAAATAAATAAATGCGGTCGAACCCCATCAGTGCCAGCCAACTAAGGCTGATCAATCCCAGCAGGTATCGCCAGAAGGCTTGTCTGCATAGCGGGACGACGATCAACAGCAACACCAGTACCATGGTCGCTGTGGAAGTAGTGTGCCCGCTGGGAAAGCTATAACCGCCTTGTACCGCTAGCTTATGAATCGGTCGTGCGCGCAGCATGATCGTTTTAAAAATGGCGGTAAGAATGTTAACACCAACCTGGGCGGTCAGTACCCAGCCAGCAGCAAAGTGGTGATGGTGCAGCCAAAGACCCGCCGCGATACCTAAACAAACGATGACGTTAGCTGTTGGTGTTCCTAAAAGAGCAAACCATTTAAAAAAGGCAGTCCGACTCGGTTCTCGAACGGTTACACTCATTTGCTGCAATCCCTGGTCAAAATGTGTCACCCAACTGGCATGGAGATGGACACCGATTGCTAAAATCAAAAAGCTCAGCCAGGCAAATAGTATTATTAACCACCAATAGCGGTTGGCTTGCTGCCGTATTCGCATAGTATCAATTACCTCCGTATTAAAAATCTACCGCCTTATTTATAGTCCTATGCGGGGCCAGATTTTTCAACCATTAACCACTCATAAAATTAAGGTAAAATAATCCACAAAAGTGCCGAAATAGTTTATAATTTGCAGAATGCAGCTAACGAATAGCTTAATCTTAGCCTAAAATTTGTAAAAATTGACAGACTGCATATGAAAATTAACATTCTTTTCCAAATATTAAAGAAATTTTAGTGTGATAACAGATAAATTTCATGAAAAATCAGTTATAATACGAATATTAAAGCTATGAATTATTATAAAGTTCTTATTTTAAACAAAATGCTTTATTTTAATCATAAGAGAGACTATATTTACCGTAGAATCCGAAAGGGTGGAGAACAGATTGATTATTGATGGTAAAGGATTATCCAATCAGATGGACAGCAGCATGAAAGCCGAAGTTCAAGCCCTGCATAAAGTGGGCATCGAACCAAAATTAGTGGTCATTATTGTAGGCCACGATCCGGCTAGTCAAATTTACGTCCGAAACAAGCACCGTAAGGCCATTAAGCTTGGCATCACTTCAATCATCGAGCGCCGGCCAGAAGACTTCACGCAGGCTGAGTTGTTGGCGCTAATTGACCAGTATAACCAAGATGACACCGTTCATGGTATCTTGGTGCAATTACCATTACCAAAACAGATCGAAGAAAACGCGATTATCCGTGCTATTGCCATCGAAAAAGACGTGGACGGTTTTAGTCCTGAAAACGTCGGTAAACTCTTCAACAATAGTCATGAACACTATCCGGTATCATGCACGCCTAAGGGGATCATGACGATGCTTGCACATTACAATATCGACCCAGCCGGTCAGCATGCCGTAATTGTCGGTGACTCCAACATTGTTGGCAGGCCAATGGGGGCACTACTGTTAAATGCCGGTGCCACTGTATCTTATACGCACATTCTCACGCAGGATTTATCATCTTTCACCCGCACAGCAGATATTTTGATTGTCGCCACCGGTGTCGCTCACTTGATTAAGGCAGGTGACATCAAACCAGGTGCCACCGTTATTGATGTCGGTATGGACCGTGATGAAAACGGCAAGCTGGTGGGGGACGTTGATTACGATCACGCTAAGGATGTGGCTGGTGCCATTACACCCGTTCCAGGCGGGGTTGGCCCAATGACGATCACGTCATTAATGCAGCAGACACTTGAGCTGGCTAAGATTGCTAATCACCGAACGCTTGAAACTGTTAGATAACTGTTAATCATATGAAAGTAAAATAACGTCTAGTTTTCGTTGTCATAAAGTTACCCCTGTTTTCTTACCCATTTTTGCGGTAATGTAAATGTATCATGTAAGTGGGGGACAACGTATGAACTGGACGCTATTTTATTTAGTTATTTTCTTGATTTTTACCTTAAACACCATTGCAGCAATTTTTACGGTATTCCGTGAACGCCGAGATATTGCTGCCACGTGGGCATGGTTACTAGTGTTAAACTTACTGCCGATTATTGGGTTCTTAATATACGCTTTCTTTGGCCGTAAACTAACCCACCAGCAATTAAATAAGGTTCAGCGACAGCCTAACACGGAGTTAACGGAGGCGCTGTCGCAGCAACAATCGTCGTTGCCACCGTATTCGGCAGGAGATACACATCAGGAGTCATCCGTTAAAAATATGATTCGTTTGTTTCAAAACATTGATCATTCTTTCGTTACCTTGAATAATCAGACAGAAATCTTTACGGACGGACCAACACTATTTAAAAATATTCAACAGGAAATTTTGAACGCTCAGCACGTTGTTTACGTTGAATTCTACACTTTCTACAACGATCAGCTAGGCCGAGATATGCTTAGTACATTGGCTGCCAAAGCACAAGATGGGGTTATCGTGCGTGTGCTATATGATTCATGGGGATCAATGGGAACTAAACGGGAATTCTTCGATCCATTGCGCGAAGCCGGTGGGTTTGCTGAACCCTTCTTGGGGATTCACTCTAACTGGCGCGATTTCCGACTGAACTTTCGTAACCACCGTAAAATTGTCGCAATTGATGGCTGGACCGGCTACATTGGCGGATTCAACATTGGTGACCAATACGTTGATCGATCCAAAAAGTTTGGTCATTGGCGTGATACTCACCTGAAAGTAACCGGCGATGCCGCACTTGGTCTGCAAGAACACTTTATTAGTGATTGGAATGCGACGGTTCCAGAAAATGAGCTGGAACGGACAATGAAGCATTTTCCCAAGGCTAACGATGAAATTGGTAAAACGATGATGCAAATCGTCGTCAGCGGTCCAGATTCCGATTTAGAACAAATTAAATTAGGCTATCTGCGCATGATCAACAGTGCCCGAAAACGGCTTTTTATTCAATCGCCGTACTTAATTCCGGATGATAGTGTGCTCAACGCTTTGAGAAGTGCAATTTTATCGGGAGTTGACGTTCGAATCATGGTACCGCATATGCCTGACCATCCATTTGTCTATCGTGCTACTCAATATTATGCGAGACTGCTGGCTGAAGACGGCGCAAAGATTTACTTCTACGAAAATGGCTTTATCCACGCTAAAGTGGTCATGATCGATGATGCAATTTCATCGGTGGGTTCAGCTAACTTAGACTTCCGTAGCTTTAAATTGAATTTTGAGGCTAATGCTTTCATTTATGATTTCAAGGTTGCTCAAGAACTTCGAGATATTTTCGAAGCTGATATGAAAGAAAGTACGTTAGTAACCGCTGAAGACTTCCGTAACATGTCATTATGGCTACGATTCAAACAGGCCGTTTCGCGGTTGCTTTCACCAATACTATAATTTATTAAGATAAACGTAAGCCGGCCAAATCGAGGTCGGCTTATTTGATTTGCAATTGCACAGCTGTCATAATGCCAAAAGTTTAAATAACCTAAGCTTATTGCAACGTCACTCAACAATCAGCTTGATTGTGACCCCATACAGAAATGGAGCCGTAAATTAATGTTAACCCATGGTATACCAGAATTTTCAGACGATTTGAACCTGACACAAGCAACGCTTTTAGTTCGAGATTTCTACCAAACTCACCGTGATCCTGATGAAGTATTTGATATCAATCAATTAACAGAGCCCCAGCTCAAAGAATTAGCAATGACTGCCGATGTTCCAATGGAATTAATTAAAACGCTGCTGTACATTGAAGATTTAGAGACCGCAGCTGACTCAATCGACTTTGGTCACTTTCAAAACCTTGGTCATTTGAAAAATGATATTTCACCGCAAGCGCTAGTTGACTTAGGTGATACAGAAGTAGGGCTTGAGAATGGGCAAATTTCCAAGTTGTTGGCAGATTCGTTAGATAATATTGAATTATCAATCTACTATGCGTACCAGTTACTGCACAATCGTACGGGGGTGCAATTTGATCAAATCGTATTAGACAATGAGCAGGACCAGAATCACGTGGTCATTGAAATTAGTGCCAATTCCTTTAAATATAACGTTGAAAATATGACAGCTGTTTATCAGGTTAATTTAGAGCAACATCTTTTCAATGCAATTTCGAAGGTAAGGTACTGGCATCAGGTTTATTCATCCTAATCAGTCAGTAGGGTGCACAAAATTCTCAAAGCTTGTCGGATAGTCAATGGGCTATCAATGAAGCTTTGAGAATTTTTGCTTCTTTAATGCAAGCAGGCTTGAATCCTGCTCGGTGCATAACGGAAATATAAATATGATGATAGAGCAGGCTAAATTAGTAAACTTAATAAAATATAGGTTTTATTAAGTTTACTTAAAAACAGTCATCAGCCCTTCCCCTAGCACCAGTTATGTTCTGAGGGGAGTTGAACCAGGTAAAATCGCTGTAAAACCGGTAATTTATAGCAGAAATTGATAATTAGAACGTAAAAACGTCCTAAAATACTTAGCAAACAGCGTTATTTAGCAATTAAATGCTCAGAATTAACGCATTTAAAGATCTTAGAGTTTAAAGATCTTAGAGATCGCAGAGTCGCAGATTACGCGTTATGTAGCTATACATGATCAACTTTGAAGCTCAATATTGGACTAACTGAACGAAGTCTAAGTAAACTAGCTAGTAAACGGAACAATGTCACACAAATTAGGCGTTCAATAAATTATTCCGTAACAAATAGCTAGTTTTAAGCTGCTATTAAGCAGCAAACATCCAGTATGATGAAATCCATGCTACTTAAATTAATTAAACTAAACTCGTCTAAATAGCTGAACTGGTATTTACAAAAAGAAGAATCTCAATACTCAGATAAATCACATAGGGAATTATCGGCGTTCATAGGACACACGTTCGTTATTTTTGATGTGTAGTTGTACGAATGATGTTTCTAGATGCGCCATTTAATTTAACGTTTTGATCTCTCAGTCGATTTGAACTCGTTCAGACTAAATGATGTCAATTAATAAAGCGGGGGAGTATTTTTAGCAAAAATAATTGCTATTCTTTTGTTTTCTCACTCTACTTTACATAATATATATTATTCAAAGTAGTGATTTAAACAAATCATAGCTTCAATTAGCATCCATCTATCTGCCAGCTCCTTACGCTTACCCTTATTTGTTGTTCAAGTTATTTATAGCAAAAATAAAAAGCACCGCACACATGCTAGCGCTCTTTAGAATTAGCAGAATTCTTTTTTTCAAAGCGATTATTAAACCAGATTGCCATGAGACCCGATACAGTTCCAATGACGCAAACGATTAATAATGCTCCCGTAGCCATGCCCGAATACTTTCTAACCGCATTAAACATCATTGCAACAAACATCGCTACGGCTAAAATATTGACAAACGTCAGTATAATTTTCTCAGTTCCGTTATGCTTTGCTAAATATAGTGAAATCGCATAAACACCAATATAGCTCGCAACGCTCACTAGAACCTGGTACGATAACTGATGTCTGCTCACAGCTGCAATGACCGTGATTAAGCACAGCCCAATTGCGGTGATCCAAGACGTTATAGCAGTTTTTCTGTACACGGCAAACACTCCCTAAACTAAGTATCGGTATATAAACCCATTATCGTTGATTTTCAGGGATTTGCAACCGTTTCACATATGGTTATGCCTCGAATAACGTTTTATACTGTCCATAGCCCGCTTGTTCCAATTGATTTGCTGGAATAAATTTTAATGCAGCGCTGTTGATACAGTATCTTAAACCGCCAGCATCTTTAGGACCATCAGTAAAAACATGGCCTAAATGTGATGCTGAATCGCTTGAACGCACTTCAGTCCGGTACATACCGTGTGAAGTATCCAAATGACGTTTAACTGACTTCTTTTCAATTGGTTTAGTAAATGACGGCCAGCCACAGCCAGCATCATATTTATCCAGTGAACTAAACAACGGTTCACCGCTGACAATGTCAACGTAGATGCCAGGTTGGTCAAATTGATCGTATTCACCGCTAAATGGTGCTTCCGTAGCAGCATTTTGTGTCACTTCATATGCGGTATGAGATAACTGTTTACGTAACTCCTGATCGTTCTTTTCCATAATTTAATTTATCAACTCCTTGACTATTCAATCATAATAGATTGTGTGCAATTGATTAATCCCATTATATCAACTAACAGCAGAATAACAACCAATTTGATTTTAAGCGCAAAAAAACAGCCCAAGTATAAGTAATTGGACTGTTTTTAACTTACTATTGTTAATTAAGCTTCAAAAGCTTCTTGCAATGGCGGTACCACTTGCTTCTTACGTGATACGACACCTGGCAAGTTTGCCCGATCGTCTTTCAACGTCGTATTAAAGGCCTTTTCAACGATGTCTTTTGGTTCACCAACAACGAATAATTCGGAGTTGCTGTCCAAAACGTTAGTTGCTAAGACTAAGAACAAATCATAGCCCTCTTTAGCAGCTTCGTCGTTCATAGCCTTCTTAATACCGTCTTCACGACTGATAACATCGTTCAAATCAACGGTGTTGATCTGGTCGATACGAATACTCTTGCCACCCATAGTAAATGACTTGGCATCGCCTGATACTAATTCAGCATCGGACTTAGCTGATAAGTTAGTACCAGCCTTCAGCATTTCAATACCGTAGCTCTCGTAATCAATGTCAGCAATTTCAGCTAAGGCTTTAACCGCTTCACGATCTTTATCAGTTGTGGTTGGCGACTTGAGTAACAAGGTGTCAGAAATGATGGCTGACAGCATCAAACCAGCTAATTGCGCTGGAATATCAATTTTGTTTTCAGCAAACAAGTTGGTAATAATGGTGCTGACACAGCCAACTGGTTCGGCATGGTAATACAGTGGTGCTGCCGTGTTGAAACCGTTGATTCGGTGATGGTCAACTACGTGAGTAACCGTAACTTTATCAATATCATCGGCTGATTGCTGTGGTTCGTTGTGGTCAACTAACATCACTTTGTCGACTTCGTTTGAAACCGTCTTGACGACCCGTGGTGCGGCCACGCCAAAGTGCTTCAAAACAAAGCTAGTTTCCATGTTAGGTTCGCCAAGGGCAACAGCCTCAACATCGTACCCTAATTTGGTTTGTAAATATGCGTATGCCATTGCGGCAACAATAGCATCAGTATCTGGACTCTTGTGTCCAAAAACGAGTTCTTTTGACATAAACTTATCGCTCCTCGTATCAATTATGTTTTTACATACTAATCATACTATTAATTTTGTTGAATTTCTTGTAAACGTGCCAAATAATCTTTAGTTTTAAGATATTGGTCAAACTGAGCTAAGAAATGACCGATACGTGGGATCTTATCCTTGCCACTGCGGAAGACAAACGCCAATTCAAAGCGAATGTTGGGTTCAAAACGGGCAGTCCAAGTATCAGGCTGTTCACCCTGCCCAACCACAAATGAGTTAGGCAGTGCCGTGTAAGCACCCGTCTGATCAGAGAACCGCAGCAACTGACTAGGTGTTGTAAATTGGGCAACACTTACTGGCAGGTCAACCATAGCATTCTTAAAGGATTCACGCATCACGTGGTTCAAGTAATACTCAACTGGATAAGTGACCCACGGTTTGTTAGGTGTGTCCGCAAACTTGATCCGTTTCTTCTTGCTGAGTTTCTCGTCATGGTGAATAAAGAGTAAGTCATCGCTAATGATTCGTTTAGATTCGTATGGCTTCCAGTTCTTAATGGATTCATCTGGTAAGTACATAATAGCCAAGTCGATCTGGTTATTTTCTAACTTGTCCCAGATTTCCTTACGTGTCAGCATGTGCAGCGTAATTTTTACGTCCGGGTTTTCCCGATAAGACTGAATGACAAAGTCTTCAAATACGCTGTCTTCAACCGATGCCAGCATTCCGATGTTGATATCCCCCTGCGTGGCACTAGTTGACTGCTGAATCTCATCAGTAGCGTCGTTTAAAACGCCGTAAATCTTATGCGTCGCATCCAGCATGGTATACCCTGCGTCAGTCAACCGAAGTTTTTTACCAACGGAATAGAATAACCGGGCACCAACCGTGCGTTCCAGCTTCTTAATCTGCTGCGTTAAAGCCGGTTGCGTAATCCCTAAAATCTGTGCCGCCTGGGTGTAATTCATGGTCTCAGATAATTGTAAAAAATAAGTTAGTGTTTTAGATGAAAAAATACTTTCTTGCTTGCTTTTCATGTGGGAGCCTCCTAAATAGGTTGTCCTTAATGTTTTATTATCAAAACTATAATAACCATCTTTGACCAAATACGCAATTATTGTAATCCGAAAATAACTAAATACTAATAAAAATTAAGACAATGTTAAAATAGTTGGCTTATTCCGCAACACTTCCGGAATTCCTTCCGATTCTGTATCAATTACAAATGAGCCGTTCGAGTAGCGATTATTCATTGGGTGTTCAGCCGGTAAAATATCGTGATGCCGTCTTCTATCAGTGATGACTTCAAGTGGTGATGACGCATCAGCTAATTTTAAGAAGTCGACTACTTCATGCGGCTTAGACTTTAGGGCATGAAGCACTTGAACCCCTTTCCGTGCACGACTGGTGACTGGTAGATCACTAGCCGGCATCTTCTTAAAGGCCCCACGCTGTGTAATCAGCGCAACCGTATCTTCATCGTTAACCAACTGCAGATCAACAACCGAATCATCATCCCCAAGATTCATAGAACGAACCCCAGTAGTCCGGGCACCGTTAACCGAAACTTCGGCTAAATCGTAACGTAGAGCCAGCCCCAAACGAGACATCAGTAACACTGAAGCCTTAGCCGGTTTCGGCAAATAAGTCACGTTAACAACTTTAGCACCGTCTGACTTCAGCTTTTCAAACACTTTTGCGCTGGATTTATAAGTCCGCCCCGGTAACAGGCTCTCAAACGCTGTCCGCTTGATGTAACCATCATCAGTGGCAATTAGGAATTCACCAGGTGCTTTAAGCGAATCAAACGCGTAAGTGGCAATGATCTCCTCATCGTCGGCAAGCCCAATGGTTTGCGAAATATGCTCCCCCGTGTCCTTCCAACGGGCATCGGTGATTTCGTGAACCGGCCGGTAAATTAAATTACCCTTATTGGTGAACATGAAGAGATGATCCAAGGTACTGAGCTTTTCAGTGAAAATTGGGTAATCTTCCTCTTTCAGTCCGTTATCTTCCGGATCAGAAGCGTTGTACGAACGCACTCCGCTGCGCTTCAGATAGCCGTCACGACTGACCATGACAACCACGTCTTCGTCAGGAACCATGACTTCCGTAGAAATTTTTAGCGGTGTAATTTCAGCCTGAATTTCAGTTCGCCGATCATTACGGTACTGCTTGTTGATTTCTCGTAATTCTTTTCGTAACACTTTGTTTAATGTCTTAGGATCAGCCAGAATTTCTTTATAGTTCGCGATATTCTTGGCTAATTCAGCAGCTTCTTTTTCCAAGGCTGTCACGTCGGTATTAGTTAACCGGTAAAGTTGCAAAGCAACAATGGCGTCCGCCTGTTCTTCGGAGAAGTCATAGGTAGATACCAAATTGTCACGAGCATCTTTTCGATTCTTGCTTGCCCGAATAGTGGCAATCACTTGATCCAAGATGGAAAGTGCTTTAATCAGCCCTTCCACAATGTGCTGCCGTTTTTCAGCCTTATTCAAGTCAAACTTAGTCCGGCGGGAAATCACGTCTTGCTGGTGTTCAAGGTAAGCTGACAGAACGGTCTTCAAGCCAACGTGCTCCGGTCGCATATGGTTAATAGCCACCATGTTGAAATTATAGGTAACTTGCAAATCAGTATTCTTAAACAAATAGTTCAAAATACCGTTAGCATCCACGTCACGCTTAAGTTCAATGGCAATGGAAAGACCATCGCGGTCAGATTCATCACGAACTTCGGAAATACCATCAACTTTTTTCATTAATCGCAGTTCGTCAATTCGCTTGACTAGATTAGCTTTATTAACTTCATAAGGAATTTCACTGACCCGGATCAGCTGCTTATTGCCCCGTAATTCCTCGATGGCAGTCCGTGACCGAACCACAACCCGACCACGGCCGGTTTCGTAAGCCTTCTTAATGCCGTCCAAGCCTTGCAGAATACCGCCAGTTGGAAAATCAGGGCCTTTAACAAACCGCATTAACTGCTCTAGATCAGCCTTCGGGTGGTCCAGCAAATAAATCAATGCATCAATGACTTCACCTAAATTATGCGGTGGAATATCAGTGGCATAACCAGCTGAAATTCCGGTCGCACCGTTTACCAGCAAGTTCGGAAACTTTGCTGGTAAAACCGTTGGCTCATATTCAGTGTCATCAAAGTTCAGCACCATATCAACGGTTTCTTTATCGATGTCACGGAGCATTTCACCCGCAATTTTACTGAGTCGAGCTTCCGTGTAACGCATGGCTGCAGGCGGATCACCGTCCATAGAACCGTTGTTACCGTGCATTTCAATTAATGGTTCACGAACCTTCCAGTCCTGACTCATTCGGTTCAGGGCTTCATAGATCGAACTATCACCGTGGGGGTGAAAGTTACCCATGACGTTACCCACAGCCTTAGCGGATTTTCGGAACGGCTTATCATAAGTGTTGCCGTCCTTATTCATCGCAAATAAGATCCGTCGTTGAACGGGCTTCAACCCATCACGAATATCTGGGAGTGCCCGTTCTTGGATAATTGATTTTGAATAGCGACCAAAGCGGTCACTCATAACTTCTTCTAATGTGAGCTCTTGAATCTTAGTTCCCGCCACTCAAAGGACTCCTTTCATACTATTTCGTTGAAGTCGACTCATGATGCGCTTCATTAGCCAGGGTATTATCGAGGATGCTGCCTTCTTCTTCCATGGTGAACGCAACGTTTTCTTCGATCCACTTACGTCTTGGCTCAACTTTATCGCCCATTAAGGTCGTGACCCGGCGTTCTGCTAAAGCAGAGTCATCAATCCGAACGCGAACCAGCGTCCGAACTTCCGGATTCATGGTCGTTTCCCAAAGTTGCTCAGCATCCATTTCGCCAAGCCCCTTGAACCGTTGTAATTTATAACCCTTCAAATTCTTCGTCTTGGTGGCCAGCTCTTCATCGGTCCAAGCATATTCATCTACCTGCTTCTTACCGCTGCCCTTTTGAATCATGTAAAGCGGTGGCAGTGCAATGTAGACGCGACCGGCATCAATCATTGGCCGCATATACTTGTAGAAGAAGGTTAACAGCAAAATCTGAATATGGGCACCATCATCATCGGCATCGGTCATAATGATGATCTTGTCGTAATTGGCATCTTCAATGTTGAACTCAGAACCCACACCAGCACCAATCGTATAGATCATGGCGTTTAACTCTTCGTTCTTCATAACGTCTTCCAGCTTGGCTTTTTCAGTGTTCAAAACCTTGCCACGTAACGGCAGGATAGCTTGAAATTTACGGTTTCTGCCTTGTTTAGCCGAACCACCGGCAGAATCACCTTCGACCAGGAACAGTTCGTTTTTGTCAGCGTTTTTGGATTGTGCGGGCGTCAGCTTACCTGACAGCAGCCGTTCCTTACGCTTGTGTTTCTTCCCGGAACGGGTTTCATCCCGGGCTTTACGGGCGGCTTCACGAGCCGTTCTGGCACGCAGTGATTTGTGAACCAGCATCTGCGCGAATTCACCGTTTTCCATCAAATAGTAGCCCAGCTGTTCACTGACCACGTTATCAACAATGGCACGGGCTTCTGGCGTCCCTAGTTTTTCCTTCGTTTGACCCTCAAACTGCAGGATCTCTTCTGGTACCCGCAGCGAAATGACTGCTGAGAGCCCTTCACGCACATCAGACCCGTCTAGATTCTTATCTTTTTCCTTCAGCAAACCCACTTTACGGGCATATTCGTTGAAAGCTTTAGTCCAAGCACTGCGCATCCCGGCTTCGTGAGTTCCGCCATCAGGTGTCCGAACGTTGTTAACAAAGGATAGCAAATTTTCTGAATAGCCGTCGTTGTATTGCGCAGCCACTTCAACTTCTACACCCTGTTTACTGCCATCAAAGTACATGACGTCACCAAGCGTTTCCTTATCTTCGTTCAGGTAAGCAACGAACTCTTTGATCCCGTCTTTGAAATGGTAAACTTCTTCGCGTTCCTGATTTTGCCGTTTGTCAGTTAGAGTGATCTTGACGCCTTTCAATAGAAACGCAGATTCACGTAAACGTTCAGCCAAGGTATTAAAATTGAAAACAGTGGTTGTAAAGATTGAACTATCTGGTTTGAAATGAATCTTCGTTCCGGTTGGCTTGCGGGTATTGCCCTTTTTAATCAAAGTCGTAATCGGGTGGCCGCCATCTTTGAACTGCTGCTCGTACATCTTACCGTCACGAACAATATTCACGGTAAGTTCAGAAGAAAGCGCGTTTACCACGCTAGCCCCAACACCGTGCAGCCCGCCAGAGGTTTTATACCCGCCTTGGCCAAACTTACCGCCGGCATGCAGGACCGTCAAAATGACTTCCGGCGTTGGTTTGCCAGATGAGTGCATCCCAACGGGCATCCCACGTCCATGGTCAGTGACAGTAATACTGTTATCAGCTTCAATGACAACGGTGATCTCATCCCCATAACCAGCTAAGGCTTCATCGACCGCGTTATCAACGATTTCATAAACTAAATGGTGCAATCCACGGGTGTCTGTCGAACCAATGTACATCCCTGGCCGTTTTCGAACAGCCTCAAGTCCTTCTAGAACCTGGATCGATGAATCATCATAAGTTGCTTTTTTTCTCGGCACCAAAAAGACCCCTTTCAACTTTATTTATACTTTTTACTTTGAATTCATGATAACGATAAAATTATTCTGTCAAGCGGGAGGAAACATGCTAAAATATTAGCCGTGACACGTCATCATGACAATGGAGGAATGGAACTTGAAACTCGCACTTTTATTAATAATTGCCTACCTCTTAGGCGCGATTCCAAACGGCGTCTGGATCGGTAAAGGCTTCTTTCACACCGATATCCGAAAAGCTGGTTCAGGCAACATCGGTACGACTAATACCTACCGGGTGTTAGGTCCCGTTGCCGGCACCGCCGTTTTAATCTTAGATCTAGCAAAGGGAACGGTTGCAACGCTTCTACCAGTATGGTTCCTTCATATTAGCCCGCATTCACCCATGCTCTTAGTCTTTGGCTTCATGGCTATTCTGGGCCACACCATCTCGATTTTTGATCATTTTAAGGGTGGTAAAGCCGTTGCAACCAGTGCGGGAATGTTACTCGCTTACAATCCGTTGCTTTTTGTGATTGCTGCAACTTGTTTTGTCAGCCTTATCTATTTAACCAGCATGGTAAGCCTTGCGTCAATGGTTAGTTTTACGATCATCACAATTTTATGCTTCATAATTCAGGATTGGTACCTGTCGGCATTAGCGGTCTGCTTGACCATCTTTGTTTTTTGGCGTCACCGGTCAAACATTAAGCGCATCAAAGACGGTACGGAAAACCTGGTGAATTTTGGTCTGGGAAGTAAACGGCGAAAACGTCAAAAATCTCATCAAGATTAATCGCTGTACGCATCACAAGTACTATCATATAAGTAAAAATAGAGATATGTCAAAATAATTTTTTGACATATCTCTATTTTTTGAATTTGGGCAAAGAAACACGTTCTTTTAAGGACGTGATGAATTGCCTTTTTCTGACATTATTTGTTGGCAATCGATTGGGAATATCGTATAATGGGAACATACGTTTGACAACGATAAAATCAAAGGATGTTTCCGTGATGACACTAAAAGCGATTAAAACCCGCATCTATCCCACGCCTATGCAGCAAGAGAAGATTATTGCAAACTTCGGTTACTGCCGTTTCGTTTGGAATCATCTGCTCGACATGCAGAAACAGCGCTATGCCAATGGTGGCAGTTATGTTAATGAGTTTGGTATGAACTACATTATTAAGTGTTTGAAAAAAGAATACCCGTTTCTCAAAGCAGCGGAATCAACTTCATTGCTGCATGTGAGTCGCGACTTGCATCACGCCTATCAAAAACTGTTCAAAGAACACAGAGGGTTTCCGAGGTTCAAATCACGTAAGTATCCCAAACAGAGTTATCAATGTAACGCCGTTAGTCACAATATTCAGGTGATCGATCAGCATCATCTTAAGCTGCCTAAGTTGGGACGTTTAAGATTTAGAGCTGGACGACAACCAGTTGGCAAAATTAAAAACGTCACGATTCGGCTCTCCGCTACCGGTAAATTCTATGCCATTATTCTGGTTGATACTGATATTAAGACATTAAACAGTACTAGTAAGGCCATTGGTATTGATGTGGGCGTCGCTGATCTCATGATTACTTCGGATGGTATTAAATATCCCACTGTCCGATTTGATAAACGACTCAGTCAAAGGAAACGTTACTGGGAAAAACGGTTGGCGAGACGTCGTCATCAGGCCCAAGCAGCAATTGCTTGGGATCACCACAATAAAGTAATTGAGCCACGGGAGCTGATAGATTTCAAAAATTATCAAAAAGCTAGACACATGGTCGCTAAATATAATGAAAAGATTGCCAATCAACGGGATAATTATCTGCATAACGCCACTAAAGAACTGGTTAAACATTACGATGTGATTAAGATTGAAGATTTGAAAGCCAAAAATCTGATGAAAAATCATAAGCTCGCCCGAGCAATTGCCAACCAGTCATGGCGGAAACTTCGTGTCATGCTGGAATATAAGTGTGCGTGGTATGGAAAACAGCTGGTCACTGTTAATCCGCGCAAAACTTCCCAGCTTTGTTCCAATTGTGGCTATGATGATGGTAAGCACACCTTAGATATTCGCCGGTGGAGGTGTCCAAATTGTGGTATCAACCACGACAGGGATATCAATGCCGCGACTAATATCTTGCAGGCTACCGCATAGTATTCAGACTGACTGGCACGGAACGTGCCTTAGTAAATAGCCGTAACCTCTGTGCACCATTCCATGAATGCTGTGTAAGTCAGCGGTGTTCCTAGAAGCTCGTTACTTTAGTGACGAGTAGTTCACGACATAGCTCTACTTTTTTGTTTAAATTTTAGAAAAAGCGAACCTGAAAACCAGCGTTAAATGATTTTTTAGGCCCAGCGTTATGGATACTCATCTTATGGGCAAAATCACCGTCGCTGTCAACGCTGTCAGCAATCCCCCACCATGGTTCTAGGCAAACAAACGGCGCTTTCTTTGGGTATGGCGACCAGATACCGACGTACGGCGCATTTTGCAAAGTCAGCGCTACACCGTGATCGTTCAACTGAGTACTTAGCATCAAAGTCGTTTCAACGTGATCCAAATCCAGAATCAATGCATCCTGATCAAACAGATCATGATCAAGCACCATTGGGGTACTCAAATTCAACGTTTTCTCGTGCTTAACGTCGTTGTAAGGCCCTACCAACGGAATCTGCTGATAAGCTTTTTTAGGAGCAACAGTGATGAAATAATCACTAAAGTCACCGTTACCTGGCTCTAGCGGAACGTTAAAGGCTGGATGCCCACCGATTGAAAATGGTAACGTGACGTCGTTGCTAGGGTTAGTTACCGTGTAGTGAACCGATAAAGTGTGCCCTTCAAGGGTGAAAGTGACTTGTAACGTAAAATCAAAGGGAAACTTCTCCTTGGTTTCCTCCGTGGCTTCTAATTGGAAAATAGCGTGGTCATCTTCGTGTTCGATCACCATGAAATCCATGTCCCGGGCAAACCCGTGCTGCGTCATATGATAGGTCTGACCGTTAACCGTATACTGGTCATCCTTTAAACGGCCAACGATTGGAAACAAAACTGGTGCGTGACGGCCCCAAAACTTAGGATCTGCCTGCCACATGTATTCAATCTGGTCATCAGCACTTTTGACACTGGTCAATTCGGCACCATGTTCATTTAACTTAACTTGTAAATCATCATTTTTAAGTTCAATCACTGTAAAAACCCCATTTCTGATCAGTCTTCAAGATTAGTATAGACCATTAGTTAACCGCTTTCAACTGCTGGATTCAGTTTACTTAATTCGGTTATGAATGCAAATGCATCACCTTGCGAACTGTCATAAACGTGGCTACAATAAAACTAACTTGAAAGAGATTCTTTCACAAGAGGCGATAATCATGACAACTGCTGTTTCTAATTTACCAACCACCATGCGTGCTTGGGCGGTTACCCAGCCCGACCCCATCGATGGTGAAAAAAGTCCGTTAGAGTTTACAACCAAACCGGTACCGACACCAAAACGCGGTGAAGTTTTAGTCCGGGTATTGACCTGTGGTGTCTGCCACACTGATTTACACGTGTCTGAGGGCGATTTGCCAGTGCATCAAGAACACGTTACCCCCGGTCACGAAATCGTCGGTGAGGTGGTCGCAATTGGACCTGACGCCCACCGTTTTGAACTTGGTGACCGCATTGGTGTGCCGTGGCTGCGCTGGACCTGCGGGGTTTGTCAATACTGCCGTTCCGGCCGCGAGAACCTTTGCCCTAATTCAAAGTATACCGGCTGGGATCACGATGGCGGTTACGCGGAATACACCACGGTTCCTGAGGGCTTCGCTTACCGGATTCCTGAACGCTTTGCTTCAGAAACGGCTTCCCCACTATTGTGTGCCGGTATTATTGGCTACCGGGCATTTCGTCGGGCCAACATTCCAGCTGGTGGCCGGCTTGGACTCTATGGTTTTGGCGGTTCAGCTCATATCACCGCACAGCTAGCCATTGATCAAGGCATCGAAGTTCACGTGCTGACGCGGGGCAAGGACGCTCAAAAGTTTGCTTTGTCACTGGGTGCCAAATCAGCCGCTGGTGCCTATGATCTGCCACCCGTTAAACTGGATTCCTCGATCATCTTTGCGCCAGTTGGTGACATTGTCCCAAAGGCACTGGAAGGTTTAGCACCCGGTGGTACGCTAGCATTAGCCGGTATTCACCTGACTGACATCCCGTCCTTAAATTACCAGGATCACATCTTCCACGAGAAGAATTTAACCAGTGTTGAGTCCAACACCCGCCACGATGGCGAACAGTTCCTGAAACTGGCAGACCGGCTGGACATTCATCCTGAAACCACGCCGTACGCCTTTGATAAAGCGGATGAAGCTTTGCGCTACGTTAAAAAAGGCGATATTCGCGGGGCTTGCGTTTTGAAGATCGGTGAAGATTAAGCTCAATAGTTAAAATTAATCAAAAACGTCTAATTACCCAAAATGGTAATTAGACGTTTTTAGTTTGCCGTCATTAAAGAATATAACGTGACAGATCCTTGTTTTTAACAATGTTGCCGATTTTATCATTGACGTAGCTTTCGGTAATGGTAATATCACCCATCTGCATATCCGGCCCCTCGTAAAGCAAGTCTTCCAGCAGTTTTTCAAGCACGGTATGCAGTCGACGAGCACCAATATTTTGGTTCTCGTGGTTCAGCTGATAAGCCAGCTCCGCGATGCGGTTAATCGCTTCAATGGTGAAGGTCACCTTGATGTTATCCGTGCCGATCAACGCAATGTATTGCTTAACTAAAGCGTTATTGGGTTCAGTCAGGATCTTAACGAAGTCTTCCTGGCTTAATTCATCCAGCTCAACCCGGATTGGGAACCGGCCTTGCAACTCAGCAATCAAATCGCTTGGTTTGCTTTCAGCAAAGGCACCGGCGGCAATAAACAGGATGTGATCGGTGTTAATGGCACCGTACTTCGTCTGTACTTGGGTGCCTTCAACGATTGGTAAAATGTCACGCTGAACACCCTCACGGGAAACTTCACCACTGTTTTTATCAGACTTTGAAGTGATCTTATCGATTTCATCGATGAAGATAATACCAGTATCTTGTGCCCGTTGAATGGCATCGTGGTTAATATCAGCATTATTAACCAGCTCTTCGGATTCTTCCTTAATCAAGATCTCACGAGCTTCTGAAACGGGCACCGTCCGCTTGATACGCTTTTTAGGCATCATTTGGCCTAACGTCGAACTTAAATCAATACCCATTTGGTTCATCATCGGGTTATTGCCAGCCATAGCTTGTTGCGGATCATCCATTTCAATTTCAACTTCGGAGTTTTCCAGCAAACCGTGAGCCAATTGGTCGGAAACTGACATACGCTGGTTCTTAATTTCGTCAGTGACTTCTTCCTTAGGTTCTTCAGCGGTTGGCATATCACCCTTTTGCATTTGAGAAAACATGTTCATCAGGTTAGAAAAGTCAGCCTGTTGGTTTTGCTTCGGTTTTTTGCCAGGTACCAATAATTTGACTAACCGATTATTAGCACGTTTCGTGGCTTCAGCACGGACGTTTTCGAACTGGTTATCCTTTTCCATTTTGACGGAAACGTCAACCAGGTTACGAACCATGGATTCCACGTCACCGCCAACGTAACCGACTTCGGTAAACTTGGTAGCTTCAACCTTAACGAATGGTGCTTTCACAATTTTAGCTAAACGACGTGCCAATTCAGTTTTACCAACCCCAGTGGGGCCAATCATGAGCATGTTTTTAGGCGTAATTTCATCTTGCATGTCCTTTGACAGCTGCATACGGCGGTAACGGTTCCGTAAAGCAATCGCAATCGACTTTTTAGCAGCGTCTTGGCCAATAATGTACTGGTCAAGAAGAGAAACGATTTCGCGTGGTGTTTTTGTAATTGGATCCAATCAAATCCCTGCTTTCTGTTGGGTTATAATTCTTCGGAAATGATGTTGTGGTTTGTAAAAATGTCGATGTCACCGGCAATACCAATGGCCGTTTCGGCAATTTCTTTAGCACTCATGTCTTTAGCATGGTGGTGCAGCGCAGTTGCGGCGGCTTGGGCGAAATTACCACCGGAACCGATGGCTAAAATGTCATCATCTGGGGCAATCACTTCACCGGAACCAGAAACCAGCAGCATATCCTTATCATTCATGACAATCAGCAGTGCTTCCAGTTTTTGTAAATTTTGGTCTGAACGCCAATCCTGAGCGAGTTCAACGGCAGCCCGTTCAAGGTTACCGGAAAATTCGTTCAGCCGAGCTTCAAATTTTTCTTCGAGTTTAAAGGCGTCAGCCACACTACCGGCAAAGCCAACGACTACCTTATCGTTGTAGATTCGGCGGACCTTATGTGCGGTACCCTTCATAATCACTTTTTCACCCATTGTAACTTGACCGTCTCCGGCCATGGCATTGTGCCCATTATGACGCACGGCAACGATGGTAGTTGCCTCAAATTTTACTGGCATTGTGTTAACCCCTGCTTTCTTTAATCATGTGTAGCACGCGGAAAATAACGACGATAATCACGCTGAAGCTGCGACTTGGTCACGTGGGTGTAAATTTGAGTCGTGGATAAGCTGCTGTGACCCAAAAGTTCCTGAACGGTTCGCAAGTCAGCACCGTGATTCAGTAAGTGAGTGGCAAACGTGTGCCGCAGCATATGCGGATGAATATCACCCGTTAAAGTACTGCGGTCGATCATTTGATTCAAAACGTATTCCACCCCGGTTGCGGTGATTGGATCACCATAATGGTTGATGAAGACCACATCATGTTCCTTGTGGTACTGCGCCATCAATGGTGCTCGAGTCACCTTCAGGTAAGTCTGGAGCGCATTCTTAGCGTAATTGCCAAAGGGAACGTAGCGCTCCTTATTACCCTTCCCATGAATCAGCATTAGCTGACCGTCAAAATCGACGGCGTTTAACGTCAACCCACAGAGCTCGCTGACCCGGATACCGGTGGCGTAAAGGACTTCGAGAATGGCGGAATCTCGCTTTGCTAACAGCGGATCCGGATTCTCACTAGCGGCCTTAAACAGCGCCGTCATTTCCTTTTCGTAGAAAAATCGGGGTAATGGATGTGGCCGTTTCTTTAACGTCACGTAGGCAAACGGATTAACCTTCACTTGATCGTCGCGGATCAAAAAATCGTAAAACGACCGTAAACTGGAGATCTTACGTGCAATTGTGGTACGTGCCTTGTGCTCGTCGTAAAGCTGACTAAGGTATACCTGAACGTCTAACTTTGACACCGACAGCAGATCCGTGTTACCACCGGTCTGGTCCAAAAACGCTTGAAACGCTGCCAGGTCTTCACGGTAGGCTTTAACAGTCTCAGGTGAATACTGCCGTTCACTTTCCAGGTAGGTGATAAACAATTCAACTGGTGTTGCCATGTTAACCGCCTCCATGATGGTAATTTAACAAAAAACCAACCCCGATGCAATACATTTGGTCAAGGTTGGTCAAACTTAATATTCTCGTAATTATTTTTGAACGGGTTCTTCGTAATCGCCATTCGGGCAAATCACTTGTACGCCGCCTTTGATCTTCTTTTCAACTAAGAAGTGACCATCCTTAGGACAATCACGGCCAACCGGCTTATCCCAGGTGACAAAATCACAGTCAGGATAACGGGAACAACCGTAGAACAGACGATTCTTCTTGGACTTTCGTTCAATCACTTGGCCTTCATGACACTTCGGACAAACCACACCGATTTCTTTAACAATTGGCTTGGTATTCCGACAATCTGGGAACCGGGAGCAGGCGTAGAACTTGCCGTAACGGCCCATTTTAATCACCATTGGCGCACCGCAGATATCGCAGTCAAACCCAGCGGGTTCGTCTTTGATTTGAATCTTTTCGATCGTATCTTGAGCGTGACTGACTTCCTTAGAAAATGGCTTGTAGAAGGTATCAACGACCTTTACCCAGTCTTGATTACCTTCTTCAATCCCATCAAGCTGCTTTTCCAAATCGGCCGTAAAATTGATATCGACAACGTCTGGGAAATAATCCTGAATAATGGTATTGACGATCTCGCCTAGTTCGGTCGGTTCAAACCGACGGCCCACCAATTTAACGTAGTAACGCCGTTGAATGGTATCTAGTGTTGGTGCATAGGTTGATGGCCGGCCAACACCGTTTTCTTCCAACGCTTTGATCAAGTTGGCTTCAGAATAGCGAGCCGGTGGCTGAGTAAAGTGTTGTGCCGGATCAGTTTTAGATAAGGTTAATTGGTCGCCTTCGTTAAGGTCAGGCAGCAAATTATCCTTTTCCTTACCGTCCTTGTAGATCTTTAAGAAACCGTCAAACTTCAGCTTGGAGCCGTTAGCCCGGAACGTCACGCCATTTTGTTCAATTGTGACTGCCATGGTGTCCATGACGGCATTGGTCATTTGACTGGCCATGAACCGGTTCCAGATCAAGGAGTAGAGCTTGTATTGATCATTAGTCAAATACTGCTTCAAGTCAGCTGGTGTCCGGTAAACGGATGATGGCCGAATGGCTTCATGGGCATCCTGAGCGCCTTCTGGCAGCTTTCCCTTGATTGGCTTCGTAGCGGCATACTCTGCCCCATACTTTTCGTGGATGAAGGAAGAAGCTTCGTGCTTAGCAATAACCGAGATTCGAGTGGAATCGGTCCGCATATAGGTAATCAGCCCTTGAGAGCCTTCCTTACCAATATTGATGCCTTCATACAGCTGCTGAGCAGCCATCATGGTCTTACGCGTTCTAAAGTTCAGCTTCTTGTTAGCTTCCTGTTGCATTGCCGAAGTCGTAAATGGCGGCTGCGGTGTCCGTTTACGTTCCTTACGGGTGACCTTAGTGATGTTAAATGGCTTATCGCGGTCTAACTTCGCTAACACCTTTTGAACTTCATCGTTATCCGGCAAATCGTGCTTCTTACCGTCGATGCCCCAGAAACTAGCAGCAAATTTAGAGCGTTTCAGCTTAAATTCAGAATCAATCGTCCAGTATTCTTCGGGAACGAAGGCTTTGATTTCATTTTCGCGATCAATGATCAGCTTCAACGCAATCGATTGCACCCGACCGGCAGACAGACCCTTTTTAACTTTTTTCCATAACAGCGGTGAAATGGAATAACCCACTAAACGGTCGAGAATCCGCCGTGCTTGCTGGGCATCCACCAGGTCCATATCAATGGTCCGCGGTGTTTTAAACGCATCCTTAACGGCGTCTTTAGTGATTTCGTTAAAGACCACCCGGTTCTTTTCCTTTGGGTCTAAGTTCAGTAGATGTGATAAATGCCAAGCAATGGATTCGCCTTCACGGTCCGGGTCAGCTGCTAGGTAGACTTGTTTGGCCTTTTTAGCTTCGGAACGTAATTCCTTGATAACGTCGCCCTTACCACGAATCGAGATGTAATGCGGATCATAGTCATGGTCAACATCCACACCCATTTTACTTTTTGGTAAATCACGGACATGGCCTAAACTAGCCATTACTTTATAAGTACGGCCAAGATATTTTTCAATGGTTTTCGCTTTAGCAGGTGATTCAACAATCACAAGTTTTTTACGTGGTTTTCTTCTTTTAGTTTTTGCAGTTTTAGTTTTTGTGGCTTTTGCTTTAGTTGCTTTTGCTTTTTCAGTTGTTGCTGCCATCTAATTACCCCTTCTAATGAGTTTTAAATATTTAATGATACGAGATTACTAAATCTTTCACATCATATTTCATAAAAATTAGATTGTCAACTGAAAACCAATTCAAAAACTACTATATTATATGCCAAATGGATGTCGTTTTCGCTGAGTACACACAGGTGAATGCTGGTTATTTAGTCGTTAAATTCGGGTATTCATCCAAAATATCCGTTGCGGTCAAAACCGCTTTAGCACCAGCTTGAATCAGCCGGTTACACCCGTCGGAATACGGGTCATCGATTCGGCCGGGAATGGCCATCACGTCCCGATTATTTTGCAGTGCCAAACTGGCCGTAATCAGACTACCAGATTTTTCTTGTGCCTGTACCACCAAGGTAGCCTGACTTAATCCCGCAATCAGCCGATTACGCTCCACAAACCGGTACCGTTTACCGACCGCGTCCAGTGGATACTCTGATATCACCAGTTCGTGCTGTGACATGTACTGCTGTAACTTTTGACTGCTAGCAGGATAACTCAAATTAAGGCCGGTTGCAATCACCCCAATGGTATGCCCGTGATGACGAAGCGCCAGTCGGTGACTAAGACTGTCCACTCCAGCTGCCAATCCCGAAACAACTACTAATTGATGGTCAACAATTTCCGGTAGGATACCCGCCAAAACCGTTTCGGCATAGGCGTGGGACTTTCGGCTGCCAACCACGCTCAGCAGCCGTGGTGCGTTTAGTAAGTCTAAATTGCCCTGGTAAAACAAAACTACCGGTGGCAGCCAGCTTTCTTTAAGCAGCAGCGGGTATTGTGTATCAAAAAAAGTCAGGTAGCGCGACTCCTGTTCATGTCGTGCCAATGCCTGACTTACTTTATCACTCATAAACCCCTGTTCAAATTTTTGTCGGTGCTGGGGTAAGACACCCGCAATTTCACTGATTTGAGCCGGCAGTAAATTTCTTAACTGCCCCGGATGAGCAGCCAGCCATTGCGTTACCAAATACTCGCCCTTCAGTCCAATACCAGGAGTTAAATGCAACCGGAGTAAAAATTGATTCAAATTCACGTTAATCACCTCATGGTTAGTTTCAGCAAACTACGGTGATTTAGTTGAAATAGTTTGAAACCGGCGCAAAAGTCCGTCGGTGAATTTTAGAAGGCCCTAAATCGGCTAGTCCCTGCAAATGCGCCTTGGTGCCATAGCCGGCATTATGTGAAAATTCGTAGCCCGGATAAAGCACATCGTAACTTTGCATGAGGTGGTCCCGGAAAACTTTAGCGACAATGCTGGCCGCGCCGATGGACACGCTTTTGGCATCTCCATGAATCAGCTTCAATTGCGGAATTTCACTATCGATCTGCATGGCATCGATCAGCAGCTGATCAGGCTGCACCCGTAACTGATTAACCGCCTCCAGCATGGCTACCCGGGTAGCTTGATAGATATTTAATTGATCAATTTGCTGTGCAGAAGCCATGCCGATCCCCACTGCAATCGCCTGATTCAAGATCTGCGGGTATAAAAATTCTCTTTGATGATCTGAAAGCTGCTTGGAATCATTGACTTCTATGACGTCAAAATTATCTGGCAGGATGACAGCACAGCTGACTACTGGACCTGCCAGCGGGCCGCGGCCCACTTCATCAATCCCCGCAATGAATTGGTGCCCCTGCTGTTTAAATTGGCGTTCATAAAAAAAGCGCTGCTCAAAAGCGCGCTTTTCGGTTAATAACTTAGCTAATCGATGCTGTGTGGTGGCCATCAATTTCTGGACTCCCGCACGCGGATCATCGGCATATTGCGCAAACAGCGAATCATTTGCATCAGTCACCTGATCAAATAATTGTTTCAGTTCACGAATGGAAGGTGATTTAGTCATCAGCCTCACCGTCCGTTTGATTGAGCGTATAACGCCCTAATTTACCTTTACGAATATCTAAAATCAAGCGGTCAGAAGCCCGTTCATAGTCGTCCTTCATCCCAAACTGTTTGGTTAACTTTAAAAGTAAATCAACGTCTGATAAGTCAAAATCATCGCTGGTCAGTTTATAGCGTTCCTGCAGTGCCTTAGGATAATATTTCCGGAAGAACTTGAGTGCGTAAAGTGCCACATCATCGCTAGCAAAACGCTGGTCTTTAATGGCTCCAGTCAGCGCTAATGCCTGACCAGTTACCTCGTCATCAAATTTTGGCCACAAAATTCCCGGGGTATCCAGCAGCTGCAGTTTTGAAGATGACCGCAGCCACTGCTGACCCTTAGTAACACCAGGACGGTCGCCTACCTGAGCGGCTCGTTTGTTCACCAGCCGGTTTAAAAGGGTCGACTTCCCGACGTTGGGAATCCCGACAGTAATTGCCCGGATTGGCCGTTCCTTCAGCCCCTTTTGCTGCTCATTATTTAATTTATCCGCTAAAATAGACTGTGAAATCCGCGTCACTGTTTTGGTCGTAATGTTAGCCTTAGAATCCACGGCAATGGCTGGTAACCCTTGCGTCTTAAATTGCTTGATCCAATTAGTGGTCTGTTCCGGATCCGCCAGATCACTCTTAGTCAAAATAACCAAATGCGGTTTTTCTTTAATGATTCGTTCAATTTCCGGGTTTCGTGACGATTGCGGAATTCGGGCATCCACCAGCTCAAACACGATATCTACCACATGTAAATTTTCTTCCAACTGGCGGATGGCCTTCGCCATGTGGCCAGGAAACCATTGAATAGTTGCCATTGATTATCACTCCCCTTTGAACTTGAATCGATACTTAATGAACAGCCTTGGCTGCTTAGACTGCTTGGAATGTGTCACTTGTTCTTCATATTCGCTTAAGTAATTGGCAGCCTCGCGGTCACCGCTTTGTGCACGCTCAACTAGCTCTCGCATCGCGGCGGCGCGAACCATAGACATCGCCCAGCCACGACCAAATAAGCGTTTATAAAGATTTTTGTTGGATTCAAACTGCATTGTTATAATGCGCCTTTCATTTAGTGATTAAATTTAATTATCTATCCCGCTACTAGCTTTCCTAGTCCTGTTCCAAGTACATTTGCCAGGCCTGATCAAATACCGTCATCGATGGCAAATAACTGGCGTTTTCCTCTAAATACTTGGATAAAGCATCGAAATGCGTTTCCTGTTTAGGAAAAGACTGATCATAAAAAGCATTATTGGCAAACTCAGCCACTGGTTCATAATCTTCAGGATTACGCTGGGTCATCAAAAATTGGTAGAAGCTCTGTCTCATTAATGATCACTCCTCTATGATTTCGGCTTTGGCACCAGCACCTTGAACTCAAAATGACCAGCACCGTTCATATCGATTTTTTCTGCGCGATACTGGACGCCGTTCGTTCTAAACTGCTGTAAATTCATCGTAATGGTTTTCTGATGGACATCCAATTCAATCCACTTAGGTAAATTATACTGTGCTTTAATATAACTTAAAACGGCACTGACGGGAACGTTTAATTGTCCCACAGCCAATTTCTTGGCTTTTAACTGAACGTTGCCATTAGCCAAAACCGTTGGTGTCAGCGATAAGCCAAAGTGAACGGGCAACCCCAATAACTGAGTCTGGCCCGTCAGTACGGCATCATCGTGAACTTCAAACTGGTAGTCGACTTTTTGATTGCTTTCATTTTGAAACTGATTCAAGTAATAAGCAGCCATCGCGTTTAGCTGCTTTTTGTTCAGATTAACGTTGAAGTTAGCAGCTGACGCAGGCGCACTGGTTTGTACAGCGTTATCTTTCGGTGCTGAAAATAGTTTGATTCCCACGGTGCCAATACCCAGCAATAAAATAGCAATCAAAGCTATAAAGGCCCATTTCCAAGGGTTGACCTGCTTCTTTTTGGCTACTGTGTGTGCTTGACGACTTTCTGTGTTCAAAACATCACCTCAAAATCTCTCATTATCTCTTATGCCAATTAACATTATTTTGAATCTCGTTACCTAACTTAGTCGCCATCACATTATAACCCTTTTTGTTGGGATGAAAATGATCTTCCGTTGACAAGTAGGCGTTCTTTTCGCTTTTATTCTGTGTCTGCAGCAGTTTTTCAACCTTGCTTGGATCCACAAAATCCTCGTCATTTTGCTGGTTTTCAGTCCGTAATTTAGCTTGCGCGCTGGCCGTTTGGTACTGGCCGTGAGAAAGTGTCGAATTGACGTTCACAAAGTGGGTCTGCGACTGACTTTCTGCCACTTGCCGGTTAATTTGATTCCACTGATTGACGGCAGAACTGATCATCGTGGCATTGGTAAAGTAAACGTACACTGGATTATAGATGCCAAACAAGTAAATCTGAGCATGCGGATTCACTTCACGAACATCGGCGATCAACTGAGTCAATTTTTGCTGATACTTAGTTTTTAGCGGTGCCATTTTTTGTGCCATTTGGGCGTTGCTATTGACCATAATATTCTTCTCTAAAGACTGCAGTAAATCGTTACCGCCAGCGGTCAGCGCAATGACGTCAGCCCGTCGCAGCGAACGGCGGAGCTTTTTATTGGTTTGCACCCGCCGGTCGATCTGGTCACTGCGTTCGCCACCGATCCCGAAATTAGCGGTCCTAGGTTTCACGTAGTAATCCCGTTTCAATTGCTGCTTCAAGATTGGCAGATACCCTTGGTGATCATTGTCATAACCAATTCCCTGTGTCAAAGAATCACCCACGCCAACGACTCTGACCGTCTTCAATATGATTGGTTTCCGCTGTTGAGTAGTGTCTTCAGGATCAGATTGATGCTGCAGCCAAAGCCACCCGCCACCGATCACGATAATCACTATCAGCAACCAAGAGAACCATTTTAAAAATCGACGCATGTCAAAACCCCTTTACAAATGTGTATCTGCCACGTACAGTCAAGTAAACTAATAAATGAGATGGTCATCTGGGCCATCTCATTTATTCTAATACGGTTACACACCGTTATCGTGCTAAGTTTTATTTAAGTTTCTGTTACTAAATGCTAATCATCAAAATAATAAACTAGCGCAAAGGCGCCTGGTCCACCATGAGTAGCAATGATTGGGACTGTTTCACGCACTAAAATATCAAGGTTCGGAAACATCGGCTGGATCCGTTTAACGAGCTTATCCACCATCTCTTCGGCATGGACGTGTGAAATACCGATAGCTTTCATATTCGGCGTATTCTTCATTTGCTCCAATACTTTATCGTAAAACTTGTCGATAGCTTTCATGCCACGACCCTTGGTCCGGATGTTCAACTGACCTTGGCCCACTTGCAGCACGATTTTAATGTTCAGCATTGACGAAATTGCACCCGTCATACGGTTAATTCGACCGCCTTTAACCAGGTTCTGCAACGTCATGACACCCATGTATAATCGCGTATTGGCTGAAACTTTCTTAGTGGCAGCAACGATTTCGTCCACCGACGCACCCTTTTCAGCAAGCTTAGCAGCTTCGATACATTGAAAGGCCAGTGCCCGATCAGTGGTACCGCTATCCACTACGGTAACGTCTGATTTAGTGATCGTAGCCGCTTGTTCTGCCGTATGTACCGTACCGCTAATGGCTTCCAGCATGTTTAAGCACACGATAGGGCTACCATCGGCGCCCAGTTCATCAAAGACCTTGATAAAGTCACCCAGCGGTGGCTGACTGGTCTTTGGAAAGGCCTTGGAATGCTCCATTTTATCGATAAATTCTTCATTGGTGATGGTATGACGCTCAACGTAAACCACATCATCGATCATGACCGTTAACGGTACGATGGTAATGTGGTATTTTTCAACCTCTTCATCTGTTAATCCAGCTGAAGAATCAGTTACTATTTTGACAGTTGCCATGATTGATTATAACCACGCTTTCTTCCCCATTGTTGGTATTTTCATGCTACAATTAATTTCAGCGCATGAAAACGATTCGATAATAGTATAGCAGATGAGCCATCACGTAACAAGGCGCTAAAGCGCTTGCTAACGGCTTATTTTAAAGAATATGAACGGACCGCACATGCCGATTCATTCAATCATTTTCACAAGGAGGACCCTTCCATGATTCAATCCAAACACCTAAAATCTAAAACCAAGCCTGATACTTCCAAAAGGTATCAGATCATCAATGAAGTGCTTAATTCGGTGACCCACGGTATTGGCGTGGGCCTGAGCATTGCCGGCTTAGTCCTGTTGATCATTCGCGGTGTTCACGAAGGCGGTGCAATGCGGATAACGGCGTATAGTATTTACGGATCGATCCTGGTTCTCTTCTACTTAGCTTCCACACTATTTCATAGTCTTTATTTCACCCGCGCCAGCCACCTGTTCCAAATTTTTGATCACTGTGCCATTTACTTACTTATTGCGGGCACCTATACCCCTTATTGTCTAGTGGTAATTAAAGGTACCTTGGGCTGGGTGATTTTCGGTGTTATTTGGGCCATGGCGATACTGGGAATCGTCTATAAATGCCTCTGGCTAGGGAAGTTTCAAAAACTCTCCACCGTCATCTACGTGGTGATGGGCTGGTTTTGCGTTCTCGGATTCAAGCAGCTGTTCTTGGGGCTGGGAGTCTACGGATTCACGCTGCTGGTTTTAGGCGGTGTTGCCTTCACCGTGGGTGCAATCATTTACAGTTTTAAGGGCATCAAGTTTGGCCACGTCATTTGGCACTTGTTTGTCCTACTGGGAACGATCTTAATGTATTTCTCAATTTTGCTGTATGCCTGATCACTTACACTAAAAGTCAAAAGGCCGGTAAATTCCTGAAAGTTGGAATTTACCGGCCCTTTTATTTTAACTTAATCAACCCTTTGATTAGTCACTAAGCGAACAGCATAGCCCGCCGCTTCTAACGCCTGTTTCACCGCAGCACTATCGGTTTTATCCACGTGCATTTCAATCATGATTGGCCCCAGATTACGAGTCACCATCAATGTTTGAATATTGAAATGATTGTCAGCCATAATCTTGCCAATTTCGTAAATGACACCCGTTCGGTCATGTTCAATCATGACTTGTACCACCGTGGCATCTACGAAGTAGTCAGTGATATCCAAGAAACCGTCCAAGATGTCATTGGTCGTAATAATGCCTACCACCTGCCGACCGTCCATAACCGGCAATACACCAATATCATGGTGCCGCATAGTGGAAATAGCATCCTCCAGTTGAGCGTCTTTGGAAATGGTCTTCACTTCTTTTTCCATAATGTCGCTCACCGTCATTTTATTGAATAGATAGTTGACCTCGTAGATCGATAAGCTAGTCGCTTTTGACGGTGATGCTTCACGAACCGTTCCTTCCGTCACGATACCTACTAGCCGGTCACCATCGATAACTGGTAACCGGTGAATCTGATGATCCTTCATCACGTTAACGGCCACGTTGACCTTAGTATCTGGGGATACCGTGATGACCTTATCCGTCATATAATCCGCAACACTCATAGTCTAACCTCCTAAATATGCTTTTTGTACGTCTTTATTAGCCAGCAGTTCCTGACCAGTTCCGGTCATTTTGATCTTGCCACTGGCCAGCACGTAGCCACGGTCAGCAATCGACAGGGCTTTTTTAGCGTTTTGTTCGATGAGCAGCACCGTTGTGCCCTGCTCTTTAATCGCTTTTACAATGTCAAAAATTTCGTTAATGAAAATCGGCGCCAATCCCATTGATGGTTCATCCAGCAATAATAATTTGGGTTTCGACATCAGGGCCCGCCCCATGGCTAACATCTGCTGTTCACCGCCGGATAACGTGGCCGCATCTTGATTAATGCGTTCCTTAAGTACCGGGAACCGTTTATACACGATTTCAAAACTGCTGGCAATTTCACTGCGATTGTTTTGCAAGAAGGCCCCCATTTGGAGGTTTTCCCGTACTGACATACCAGGAAAGATATGACGGCCTTCAGGCACCTGGGAAATACCGGCAGCTACGATCTTCGGTGCCTTTTTCTTTTGGATCTCTTGACCTTCATAGGTAATGGCACCGCCAACCGGTTTAAGCAGTCCTGAGATTGTTTTCAAAATGGTGGTTTTACCGGCACCGTTGGCACCGATCAAGGAAACAATTTCACCTTCATTGATGTCAAAACTGACACCTTTAACCGCGTTGATCACGCCGTAATTCACGGCCAGATCCTTTACTTCTAGCATTGCCATTTCTATGCCTCCTCACCCAAATATGCCTTGATGACAGCATCATTTTGCTGAATTTCAGTTGGTGTACCTTCCGCCAATAATGAACCGTGATCCAAAACGTAGATCCGTGACGCTAGGTTCATGACCAGTGACATATCATGTTCAATCAAAAGCACTGTAATGTGGAAATCCCGCTGCACCTGACGAATAAGCCGGGTTAAATCTGCCGTTTCTTCCGGGTTCATCCCGGCTGCGGGTTCATCCAGAAACAGGATTTTCGGTTTCATGGCTAAACTCCGCACGATTTCCAAACGTCTTTGAATGCCGTATGGCAGGTTCTTAGCCAGTTGATCCACGTCATCTTGCAGACCAAAGATTTTCAAGAGCTCGATTGCATCTTGACGGATGCGCGCTTCCGTTTTATAGAATTTAGGAGAACGAAAAACCGATTGTAAAAAGCCCTCTTTGTAGTTTGCCGTCATGGCAATCAGTACGTTATCTAATACGGTCAGTTCTTTGAACAGCCGAATATTTTGGAAGGTCCTGCCCATTCCCAAATTAGCGATTTTGTAGGTTTTCATTCCGTTGAGCGGGATGAGACCGTCATTACTACGGAAGGTAATCGAACCGGAACTAGGTACGATGACGCCGGTCAGCAAGTTGAACAAGGTCGTCTTACCCGCACCATTTGGCCCAATCAAAGCGACTAATTCGTCATCGTTGAGGTGCATATCCACATCAGAGACAGCAGTTAGACCACCAAAGTTTTTTACCAGATCTTCAACGTTTAGCAAAGTTGTCATGATTTTGCACCCACCTTCTTATTCTTACGATTGAAGAGCCGCTTGAATGACAGTTCTTTAGAACCCATGATGCCTGATGGCTTAAAGATCATGATCAGGATCAATACCAGTGCGTAAATCACCATTCGCAGCGCACCAAAGTTTTGCAGTGCGGCGTCCACCACACCCAGGATAGTAGCGGCCACGAAGGTCCCCGTAATGCTGCCAACACCGCCAAGGACCACGATGATCAAAATCGCAATTGATTCCATGATGTTGAAGTTGCTGGGCGCGATGGTTTGCAGGTAAGATGCCTGCATGGATCCCGCGACAGCAGCAGTGGCAGCCCCCAAAACAAAGGCGGCCAATTTCCATTTAAACACGTTGATGCCCATAGATTCGGCAGCAATTTCATCTTCTCGAACCGCTAAGGCTGCCCGGCCACCGCGACTATGAATAAAGTTCACGATAATAATCGTGGTTACACAGACCATGATATAAACCACCGGCCAAGTAGCGAATTGGGGAATGTTAAACATCCCTGAAGGGCCATTGGTGATCTTCAGATTATTAATGATGATCCGAATGATTTCAGCGGCTCCCATGGTCGCAATTGCCAGATAGTCACCGCGAAGCCGCAGCGTTGGGAACCCAACGATCAGTGCGGCGATGATTGCGACAATCACCCCCACAATGATTGAGAGGTAAAAAGCGCCAGCGGTTGGGGTTTTACTGATCATGATTGCAGTAGCGTAAGCCCCCACTGCCATAAAGCCGGCGTGACCCAGGGAAAACTGACCCGCGAAGCCGATAACCAGGTTCAGCCCCACTGCCAGAATAATATTAATGCCAATGGTGACCACCATGTTTTCCAGAAATGAATCGATGACCCCAACCAAAATCAGGGCGTTCATCAAATAAAAGCCAGCGACCATCAGAATGAGCCAGCAAATATTGTATTTCAAGTTTGCTTTCAAAATCATCACCTAAACCTTTTCTTTGACGTTTTTACCGAAGATTCCTGATGGCAGAACCAGCAGGATAATGATCAAGACCAGGTAAACCGCGGCGTCCTTGTAGGCAGATAGGCCAACGGATTGAACAGCCGTTTCCAGCAACCCAATTAAGAAACCACCTAGAGAAGCTCCCGGAACAGAACCGATACCACCGACAACAGCGGCAACAAAGGCTTTGATCCCAGGTGTCATCCCCATCAGCGGATCGATGGAATTGTAATACAACCCGATCAGCACGCCGGCGGCACCGGCCATGGATGAGCCTAATGCGAAGGTAAAGGAAATCGTTCGGTTAATGTTGATCCCCACCAGCTCAGCGGCGTCAGGATCAACGGAAACGGCCCGCATTGCCCGGCCCATCTTGGTTTTCTTAATAATCAATTGCAACAGGATCATCAGTAAACAAGCAGTAACTAAAATTAAAATCTGAATATTTGAAACCCGTACACCCCAAAGGTTGAAGTTCACCTGTTTGATAACCTGGGGGAAATCACGGGTGTCGGCACCATAAAGGTAGGACATGCCGTTTTCCAGAAAATACGAAACCCCAATGGCAGTAATTAGTGCTGTGATTCGAGGCGCATGCCGTAATGGCCGGTAAGCGAAGTATTCAATCACCACTCCAGCTACGGCACAGACGAGCATGGCAGATAACAGGGCGAAAATAAAATTAAAATGCCAAAAGTTGATCGTGTAATAACCCCAGAATGCCCCCAGCATGTAGATGTCACCATGGGCGAAGTTGATCAGTTTGATAATCCCGTAAACCATGGTGTAGCCCAGCGCCAGCAACGCGTAGATACTGCCCAGCGAAAGACCGTTTATCAATTGTTGAAAGAGTGTTGTCAAGGTGTCACCCTCCTTTATGTAGTTGAGCTCCAACTCGGAGACCCTCGTCAGCAGACGACGTGGTCTGTTCACGAGAGCCCCCAAACGGGAAGCTCATTGATGCTTACTTGATTTGAGTTGAACCAACGACTTTACCATTGTTCAAGTGTTCAACTGCAATTGGCTTGTCGGCGTCATGGTTACCGTCGATGGAAATCTTACCAGTCACACCATCGAAGTTCTTGATGTTAGCCAATCCCTTAGTGATCTTTACGGAGTTAGCTGATTTTTGGCTTTCAATGGCTTGTTTGATCATGTATGTTGAATCGTATGCCAATGCTGAGAAAGTTGGTGCATCAGTGTGGTAACGTGCTTTGTAGGCCTTCAAAAACTTCGCAGCGGTTGGGTTCTTCTGAGCAACCGTTTGTGAAAATGGCGTGGTGTAGTAAATATTTGAGGCGTTCTTGGCACCGGCAATTTGAACCAGTTTAGCATCAGCCATTCCATCAGAACCAACAATTGGGACGTTCAAACCGATTTGACGGGCTTGCTTGATGATCAAACCGATTTCTGAGTAGTAACCTGGCGCGTAGATTGCGTCAACTTTCTTATTCTTAAACGAAGTCAAGATGGCGTTGAAATCTTTGTCGCCAGCTGAGAAGTATTGGGTATCAACGACTTTACCTTTGAACTGCTTCTTAAATGACTTGGCTAGTCCAGTTCCGTAATCGGTTGAGTTATCACCAAGCACGGCAACCCGTTTAGCCTTCAAATTGTTGTAGATGAATTTGGCACCGGTACCGCCTTGGAAGTTATTTTGGTAACATGCCCGGAAGACGTATGGCTGAACTTTGCCATTCTTTTGCAGCGTGAAGTTAGGATCAGTTGCGGATGGGCTCAAAGCTGGTACCTTAGCTTTCGTTTCATTTGGGATGGCCGCGGTACCGGCGTTCGTAGTCGCCGTCCCGATAATGGCGTTGACCTTATCGTTATTCGCCAGTTGTGCGGCAACGGATGCGGATGTGCTGGTTGACGTCTTGTTATCTTTGATGATCAACTTGATCTTCTTCTTTTTACCGTCGACGTTAATACCGCCTTTACCGTTGATCTCACTAGTTGCCATCTGAATGCCTTGCTTCATCTGGTTCCCGTAGCCACCAGCAGCACCAGAGAGTTCCAAGTTGACTCCAATCTTAACGGTATTACCAGTCTGGTCATTTCCTTGACTAGATGTTTTAGCGGTTGAACAGCCGGCAAAGATCGCGGCTGACATAGCAATAGCGGCGATTCCTGTAATGCGTTTAATCATACTTTTCTTCATAAGTTTCTCCTACTTTCCTCATGTAATATGTGTGATGTATGTATGATGCGGCTTGCCTGACGAGCTTCCCTCCCCGTGTCAAAGCAATAAAAAAACCTCATTCAATTTAATGAATGAGGTCTAAAGTCAGAATTTAATCATCAAGCCCTCATCATTAAAAACGCACTAATAAGGGCTCAACTTAATTTAATTAGTAGATTAACTACTAGCTAATAGTTGCGTCCTTGGTTTTTAATAATAAGACTAAATTCTGACGAGCAGAGGTTACGTTAAATTGTTGAACAGTTGAATTTTTCATGTGATGTAACCTCCTGTCAGAATTTTTGGGACTTGTTGAATGCAATAACTATAATTGAAAACTCAGAATTCGTCAACAATTATTTAATGCTTTTCATTACATTATCAGATGTTTATTAATAATAATATTAAATAAATACCGCTATAGCAGAGTTTTTAGGCAGTCGACTTCAATAAAATATTTTTTAATATTCGTTCAGAAAATTCAAAGAATATTATTCTGAGATTTTGCTAAACTATTCAAACATTAATCAAATCAAACAAGTTGTGACATAAGTTTATATCGACAAGAATTTAATCTAACCTCTTGGCTAAAACACATCTTAAAATTTACTTTAGTTCATTACTTGAATATGGCCTTAGCCTGTTCCACAACTCAGATTCCAGCCATATAACACCAAAGAACGCCATCCCGATAAAACCCATCGGAATAGCGTTCTTTGGTATTATATTCTGGAATCTAGCGAGTTGTGTCACACCCTTTGATAGTTTTTAGCGTCGCTGCCAGCGCTCAAAAATTAAGCCATAGGGGTTTTTCTCGTCAGGTTCATGAGTAGACGATTCCACCAGTTCAAACTGGCGGTAATCAATCTCAGGCATGTAAGTATCTGCTTTGAAGGTGTGCTGTACACGCGTTCGCAACAGAGTATCAACATACGGCAGCAAGCTTTTAAAGACCCGTGCGCCACCGCTGATCATCACCGTTTCATCAGGGTGAGCACGTTCGTACGCCACCACTTCAGCGGCACTGTGCAGCACTTCTACACCACTAGGATAATCGGTAGCTGTCCGAGTTGTCAGCACGATGTTTTTACGGTGCGGCAATGGCTTCTTGTAGCTGGCAAACGTCCGGCTGCCAGAAATCAAAGTATTGCCAATGGTGTGCTGCTTGAAAAACGCCATATCAGCTGGTAAATGCCATGGCAGTGTCCCTTTGTGGCCGATTGCGTGCTGCTGATCTTCCGCCCAAATAAATATCATGAGATCACCCCTTAAACTGCGACTGGCGCCTTAATAGCTGGTGCCGGATGGTAATTGGTCACGCTAATATCATCCATGTCATAGTCAAAGATACTGGACTTGTCAGGGTTCAGGACCAATTGCGGTGCTTGCGCAGGGGTTCGTGAAAGCTGAGTCTTCACCTGTTCAATGTGATTACTGTAAATGTGGGCATCGCCAAAGGTGTGTACAAAATCGCCGGGTTCTAGGCCAACTTCTTTAGCAATCAAATTTGTCAGCAAAGCATAACTGGCAATGTTAAACGGTACCCCGAGGAAAATGTCAGCAGACCGCTGGTATAATTGGCAGCTCAGCTTACCATCATTGACGTAAAACTGGAACATGGTGTGGCAAGGTGGAATCGCCATGCCAGGCACATCTTCCGGATTCCAAGCTGAAACGATCATACGCCGCGAATCAGGATGGGTCCTTAAAGTGTCCAAAACGTTGCTGATTTGGTCGATGGTGTCACCCTTACTCGTTTTCCACGCCCGCCATTGGGCGCCGTAGACGTTGCCTAAAGAGCCGTATTTAGCCGCAAAATCATCGTCTTCAACGATTCGTTTGCAAAAGGCCTTCTTTTGTTCCTTGTACACCTTGTTGAAGTCTTCATCAACTAGTGAACGACGACCGAAATCAGTCATATCCGGACCGTGATAATCGTTTGATTCGGCAAATTTCTTAAACGCCCATTCATCCCAGATGTGGTTGTGATGTTTTAATAAAAACTGAATGTTCGTATCACCATGCAAGAACCAAAGCAGTTCGCTTTTAATGAGGCCAAAGGGTACTTTTTTAGTCGTGAGTAACGGAAATCCTTGGCTAAGATCAAAACGCATTTGATAACCAAAGACGCTGATGGTTCCCGTCCCCGTCCGATCAGATTTGCGATGGCCGTTCTCCAAAACATAGCGTTCCATATTTAAATACGCGTCTTCAAGCATGAGCAACCTCTCCTATTCCTTAGTCAACGTACTGGCTTAAATAATCCCACCGGGCCATTTTTTCGTCCAGTTGATGGTCCGTTGCTTCAAAATCAGATTGTAATGTAGCTAATTTATCATAATTATCGCCGTTTTGGGTCATCTTTGACTGCAAATCGGCTTTTTTCTTTTCTAGCGCGTCAATTTCATCTTCGATTCCATCCCACTCTAATTGTTCCTTGTAAGTGAGCTTAGTCTTTTCCTGTTTAGCTGGTGCAACGGGTTCCGACTTCGGTTTGGGAGCTGCCTTCTTGCTGCTCGACTGCGTCTTCTTCTGACCGGCTAAGTAGTCGGTAAATAACCCGCTGTAACGCTCAATTTTGCCGTTACCATCAAAAATCAGTAGCTTATCTGCCACCTTGTCCAAGAAATAACGGTCATGAGAGACGGTAATAACGGTACCGTTAAAATGATTAACGTAATCTTCCAGTACCGTTAGTGTGGAAATATCCAAATCATTGGTCGGTTCATCCAAGAACAGAACATTGGGCTGTTCCATCAATAATTTCAGTAGGTACAGCCGCCGTTTTTCACCGCCGGAGAGTTTACGAATCAAAGTCCCGTGCATAAACCGTGGAAACAGGAATTGCTCCAGCAGTTCTGAAACTGAAATTGAATGACCGCTTTTATCAGTGACGTTATTACCAACCTCGCTAAGGTAGTTAATAATTCGCTTATCGTCTGGAATTGGTTCTGTCCGTTGCGTGTAATAGGCCATCTTAACCGTTTCACCAATTGTAATAGTCCCTGAGTCAAGCGGCAGCCGTTGTGCCATGACGTTTAAGAGAGACGATTTACCGGCGCCATTTTCACCAGAGATCCCGATTCGGTCCCCGGCTTGAATCAGCAGGTTGAAGTCCTTTAAAATTACGTGATCATCTAATTTTAAGTTAGCATCTTTGAGCTCAATCACCTGCTTGCCCAGTCGTGCCTGACCCAAATCAATGGAAACGTCCTGTTCAGTAGGTGTATTGCCCATATTTTCTTTGAGATCATTAAACCGGTTGATCCGTGCCTGCTGTTTGGTCGAACGGGCGTGAGCACCAGCCTTCATCCAAGCCAGTTCCTGCTTGTAGAGCTGTTGCTGCTTGTGATCAGCATTGGCTTCTTGTTCCACTCGTTCAGCTTTTTGGCCAACGTAGTCCTGGTAATTGCCGTCATAGTGAAATAAGCGGCCAAAAGACAGTTCCCAAATATGGTTAGCCACTTGATCCAAGAAGTAACGGTCATGGGTAACGACCAGTAAAGCACCCTTATAGTTCGCTAAGTATTTCTCCAGCCAATCAATGGAATCAAAGTCCAAGTGGTTGGTGGGTTCATCCAGTAACAACAGATCTGGCGCCTGAATCAAGACCTGTGCTAGGCCAACCCGCTTCCGCTGACCGCCGGATAAGGTGCCCATTTGCTGGTTTAAATCACTAATGTGCAGCTGCGTCAAAATGGTTTTAACGTCGCTTTCAGCGTTCCAAGCGTCAGCTTCGTTCATTTGTGCTTCGGCATCCATGTACTGCTGCTGTTTCTTCTTATCTGCCGGATCGTCGCTGTACGCCGCTAGGGTATCTTCGTAACGGCGGATAATTTTAAACACCTTTTGCGAACCAGAAAAGACGGCATCCATAATGGTCTGCTCGTCGTTGAATTCTGGTTCTTGTTTCAAATAAGCAATGGAGTAGTCATTGGGGGTAATAATGTCACCCGAATATTGCGCCAGCCCAGCTAACGTATTTAATAAGCTGGTTTTGCCACTACCATTGGTCCCAATTAAACCAATTCGATCATTTTCGTTAATAATGAAATCGACCTTATCAAACAGCGTCTTTTCGCCGTATGTTCGAGTCAATCCTTCTGCTCTTAATGTTTGCATTTGGTCACGCTTTCTCGTTTAAATATTTAATTGCTGCATTCAGCAGTTCCTGGTTTTGATTATTCAATTTACCCTCAACCACCTGACGTTCCAGAAAATTGAGTGCCTGTCCTAGCTGCGGTCCGGGTTTAACACCGGCTGCCATTAGATCCTGACCAGTAATCAGCAACGCCTTCTTAGCATGAATCTGTAAACTGTCATACCGGGCTAACAGAGTAGCCGTTTCGTAGGATGACTGCCCCAACTTGCCAGCAACTTCGTTAGCAATCTTCAGCAAATTGCTCCCCGTCTGATAGAGCAACCAAGCGTCTACCTCATTGGTTGAAATAGCCCGAACTGCTTTGGCAGCTACTTGCACATCATCTATCAGCTGGTTAGCTGACTTCCAGTCTTTCAGCAATTGGTTAATCTGTTTGCTAGATAAGTCAAAGACTGAAGCCAGTAACGTCCAGACAGCCGTCTCGTCACTTAAGCCGCTTGTCAGCTCGGCACGCAACTGGTTAAGCTGCTCTTTGTAGGGCTCAAAGTCCGGACAATATTGGTATAACCCCGTCTCCATAAAGACGTCAAGTCCCATGGCCGGCCACTGACCTAACAGCATTTTAACGAATTCCACGTGAATCCGTTCCACGGCAATTTTGGTCAGCAAACTGCCATGGTGTTCAATACCAGCAACCGTTTCTGGGTCAATCTTAAAGTTTAACTGACTGGCAAAGCGAACTGCCCGCATCATACGCAAGGCATCTTCATTAAAGCGTTTTTCAGGGTTGCCTACCGCACGGATCCGATGATTTTTTAAGTCCGTTAACCCGTCAAAATAATCAATGATCGTCCCATCAGTTTTCAGGGCCAAAGCATTGATCGTAAAATCCCTGCGGTTCAAATCCTCTTTCAAAGATCTGACGAACTTAACCGAATCTGGTCTGCGATAATCCTGATAACCCGACTCCGTTCTAAAAGTTGTGGTTTCATACCCGGTGCCGTGATCAAGAATCATGACGGTCCCGTGTTCAATTCCAGTATCAACCGTTCGTTTAAACAACGATTTCACTTCTTCAGGGTAGGCACTTGTAGCAATGTCGACGTCGTGAATTGGCAAGCCTAATAGGGTGTCACGAACCGAACCACCGACATAGTAAGCTTCATACCCGGCGGCTTCAATGGTGTCAATGATTGGCTGTGCTTTTATAAATTCTTCCGGTAGTGTTTCAATTTTCATTTTGATCGACCCTTTTATCTGAGTTATGCTTCAACTTCTATTTTTCAGTCTATTCAAGTTTACCAGATATCCCTACCATAACCAACTACACTTCAATTGAATATGCTATGATAATTGAGGAATATCACTACACGTATAAAAGGAAAATATTAATTTTAGGGGGGATTAGCTTGGCTAACAATGTTGAGGAAAAAATTCGCTTCGTTGATCTGCTGATGATCACCGTGGGCTGTGCTGCTTACGCCTTCGCGCTGGTCATGTTTAACATTGCCAATCAGCTGGCAGATGGCGGTATTAGTGGTGTGACACTGATTCTAAAGGGGTTATTCAACTTTAACCCGGCCTACTCCACTATTTTGATCAACATACCACTGATTTTATTCGGCTATCGCTTTTTAGGCCGCCGAGCCATTATTTACACGTTGTATGGCACCATTATGCTATCCGTGTTTCTGTGGGTTTGGCAGCGTGTGCCACTGAGTATCGATCTGCACCACGACCTGTTTTTGGCCGCAATGGCAGCTGGAATCACCGGGGGTGCCGGTAGCGGTTTGCTGTACCGGTTTGGCGGCACCACCGGCGGAACGGATATCATTGCCCGGATTTTCGAACGCTACCGTGGCATTCCCATGGGACAAACTCTACTATGGTTAGATATCTTAGTCCTCTGCTTCTCACTGGTTTACATTGATATTCGGCACATGGCTTATACCATACTTTATTCATACGTCTTTTCACGACTAGTCAACTTCATTCTTAGCGGAACTTATGCTGCCAAAGGTGTCCTGATTGTCAGTTCAAAATCGCAGAAAATTGTCGACCAAGTGATGACAGTGATGGAGCGTGGTGTGAGTATTCTGCACGGTGAAGGCGGCTATTCTCACCAGAACCGGCCAATGCTCTACGTTGTTGTCAGTCCCAGCGAGCTACACGACCTGCAAATGATTGTCGGTGAAATTGACAAGAACGCCTTCATGACGATTTTTGATGTTAATGAAGCGATTGGCGAAGGCTTTACCTATTCCCGCCCCAGTCACGGGCTATTTAAACACGCTCGTTAGTGGCGTGTTTTTTGTTTTGATTCATAATTTAAAGTAACTTTTTATTATTAACTTATTTAAAAAAGATCGCCTCTTCAGCGATCTTCATTGTTCGTTTTAGAAATCATTTTCCTCTTCAGTTTCCAGCATTTCCGCCATTTCGGCATCATCTGGAACGACTTTAACGTAAGCTTTCAGCACTTTCAGCATTTCATCACGCTCACCCATTTCACGGAAGAAATAAACTGCGGGCTTCAAGAAGTCAGCCTGATCCATAAAATACGGTGCCGCCGCCTGATAATACCGGTCCGCTTGGTCATACTGCTCTAACCTGGCGTAAGACGTTGCCAAATTCCAGTACAGCTGCGGATCCAGGTTATCCTGCCCCACATAATCCGTGAGAAAGTCCACGTTATCCTGAAAACGGCCCTGCTTGACGTAAAGATTAGATAATTTAATGACAATATCCAAATCATCAGGGTCCAAATCGTGGCCCTTTTTCAGGTAGGTCTCAGTCAGCGACTCATTCTCCACCCTAGCGGCAATATCAGCCGCATACGACCACAACTTCTCATTATACTGGTCAACGCCCAGACCTTCTTGGAGCGCCTTTAAGGCATCGTCTAGCCGGTTTTCAGCTACCAGTGCCTGCCCAAGATAAGGATAAAGACTGGTGTATTGCGGGTCAGCATCCTTAATTTCTTCGAACAATCGAATGGCCGGTTTATAATCTTTTAACTGCAGATAGGTAAACGCCGTCTCAAATTTCACATCAGGCGTCATATCAGCCGAATGGATTTGTTTCAAGTAGCCAATGGCCTGCTCGAACCGACCAGCATTGGCATATGCCACACCGATTCGTTCAACTAAGTTCACCGAACTAAATTCAGGGATTCCCTGCTTGATCAAGCCAAGGTACAGCGGAATGGCCTTCTTAAATTCACGCATCACAAAGTACAGCTCCGCCAAAGCAAACTGAATGGCCGGCTCTTCCGGTGCTAGCTTGAGTGCTTCTAACAACTTCTGTTCGCTGACTTCGAACAGTTCCTGCGTCTGGTATAAGTCGGCGGCCACCATCAGTGAGCGGACGTACGCCGGTGAATCCTTGGAAACTTCATTCAAAAGCATTAGAGCTTCGTCATTTTTATCATCATCAATGAGAACGTCAGCCAAGTTGACCCGTAAATCATCTTCATCGGGATAACGTTCTAGTAATTTTTCGTAAATTCGCCGTGACTGGTTCAAAAAGCCCAGCGAATAAAGTTCCTCAGCTAGACTGTAAAGTGTATCGTCATCATCATGGCGCAAAGCGCTGGCATAAGCTTTTTTAAACTGATCAAGTTGACCGCGTTCCAGCTGGTCAAGGGCTTGCTGTGAGTAACTCATTTTAACCCTCCGTTTCGTTCATTCATGAGACTATATGTTATCACTTTAGGAATCGGCAAACAAGCATGGCACTTATTTTCACGTATTATTGACGCAAAATAAAAAGCCAACCCTCATCGGATTGGCTTCCACCGTCAATAATAAATTATTTAACAGCGTCCTTCAAAGCTTTACCAGGCTTGAATGCTGGTACTTTGCTTGCAGGAATTTGAATTTCGGCACCCGTTTGTGGGTTACGACCCTTACGAGCTGCACGTTCGCGAACTTCGAAGTTACCAAAGCCGATTAATTGTACCTTTTCGCCCTTAGCCAAAGTTGCTTGAACTGAGTCAAATACTGCATCTACTGCTGCGGTTGCATCCTTCTTAGTTAAGCCGGTTGCAGCTGCGACATCGTTAACAAGTTGTGCTTTATTTGCCATGAATGATTCGCCTCCTTGGATAATATATGATGAGTACAAAATCATCTCATCTAGCCGATCAACAAGTCAATCAGGCCACTGAAATAATAACGGCATTCCGTATCATTTCTGATTCCAAGATAGCACACAAAGCCTATCATAGCAAGGTTTTTTACAGTTTCTGACCAATAATTATGTCAAAAAGGTGATTTTTTACGTACAAGCCTGAAAAATGAGCGCAAATCGGCCTGAATCAGCGCCTAGCCTACTTTCGGTGACGTTCAATCAGATGAATTGGCGTCCCGGAAAAATCGAAGTGTTCACGAATCTGATTTTCGAGGTAGCGTTCGTATGAAAAATGCATCAGATCCGGATCATTGACGAACAAAACAAAAGTTGGCGGCTGAATGGCCACTTGAGTCGCGTAGTAAACCCGTAAACGACGGCCATTATCATTTGGCGTTGGGTTCATGGCAATAGCATCCATGATGACTTCGTTCAACGTTGACGACTGTACGCGTTTAGCATGGTTACCAGCAACGGTTTTAATCATGGCTGGCAGCTCACTCAAACGCTGATGAGTTTTCGCCGACACAAACACAATGGGCGCATATGCCAAATACTGAAATTCTTCTCTAACGTGCACTTCAAAGTCGTGCAGTGTTTGATTATTCTTCTTTAGGGTGTCCCACTTGTTTACCACAATGATGATTCCACGGCCAGCTTCATGTGCGTAACCGGCAACCCGCTTATCCTGTTCACGAATACCTTCTTCGGCATTTAGTACAAACAAAACAACATCGGAATTATCGATGGCTTTCATCGCCCGCATCACACTATAGCGTTCGGTATTTTCATACACTTTACCACGTTTGCGGATCCCAGCAGTATCAACCATCGTAAATTCGGTAGAGTCAGCAACGAATTTGGTATCAATGGCATCACGGGTCGTCCCAGCAATTTCAGAGACAATGACTCGATCCTCACCCAGTAAGGCGTTTACCAGTGATGATTTGCCAACGTTTGGCCGGCCAATCAAGCTAAACCGAATACTGTCATCATCAACCTGTCCTTCTTTATCCGGAAAAGCCTTGATCACAGCATCTAACAAATCTCCCAGCCCTAATCCATGAGCGCCAGAAATAGGATACGGATCGCCAAATCCTAGCGAGTAAAAATCATAGATATCCTGACGTAATTCTGGATTATCAGCTTTATTAACAGCCAGGACAACTGGCTTGTCAGCTCGATAAAGGATCTTAGCCACTTTATCATCGGCATCGGTGATGCCCTCTTTAACGCTGACAACAAAAACAATCACGTCAGCTTCATCGATGGCCACCTCGGCTTGTTGCGTAATTTGTTTTAAAAACGGTTCGTCTCCCATGTCAATACCACCGGTATCAATCATGCTGAACGTGTTTCCGAGCCATTCGCCGTGCGCATAGATCCGGTCACGGGTAACGCCAGGCGTATCTTCAACGATGGAAATCCGATCCCCGGCAATCCGGTTAAAAATGGTCGATTTACCCACGTTTGGTCGCCCGACAATGGCAATTGTTGGCATACTCATACAACATCCCTCTTTTCTGTCTTTAAATCGTAACGGTTAAATCACAACAAAAATGTCATCTTGAAACTGGCATTCCGTTTCAAAATGACATTTTAATTGATTTAATGAAAATTTCTGTTTTGAAACATTGATTCGATTACTTGTTATCTGAATCTGAGTCCTTTTGGGCGTTCTTCAGTTGATCACCAATCAAATCACCTAAAGTAAAGCCGGCATCATCATCGTCAGTTGACATCTGAGTAGGTGCAGCTTGCTTTCTTGGTGCACGTTGTTGTTGCTTTGGTTGTTCGTGGCTTTCGCTACCAGCTGGCTTTTCTTTCAACGCTTTGATTGAAAGTGCCAAACGATGAGCGTCTGGGTGAACTTCCAAAACCTTGACCTTAACCTTTTCACCAGTTGATAAGACATCATTTGGTGTGGCAATGTGTTCGTGAGCAATTTGAGAAATATGAACAAGCCCTTCAACACCAGGGAAGACTTCAACAAAGGCACCAAAGCTTGTCAAACGCTTAACAGTTCCTTCCAGAACTGAACCTTCAGGAGCTTTTTCTTCAATACCATCCCATGGTTCTGGTAAGGTCTGCTTGATTGAGAGAGAAATTCGGTTACGGTCTGGATCAACTGATAAGACCTTAACTTTAACTTCTTGACCAACCTTCAATACATCTGAAGGCTTCTCAACACGTTCGTAAGCAATTTCAGAAACGTGAACCAAGCCATCAACACCGCCGAGGTCAACGAAGGCACCGAAGTTGGTCAAACGAGCAACTTTACCTTCAACCGTTTCGCCGGCTTTAAGGGTATCCATGATTTCTTCACGCTTAGCAGCCTTTTCTTGTTCAACCAAGGCACGGTGTGACAAGATCAAACGGTTTTCACTAGGTTCGATTTCAATAATCTTAAAGGTTAACGTCTGACCCTTAAACTGGTTCAGATCTTCAACGAAGTGATCACTGATCATTGAAGCAGGCACGAAACCACGAACACCTGCATCAACAACTAAACCGCCCTTAACCACTTGGGTAACGGGTGCTTCAATCGTTTCACCAGCCTCATACTTCTTTTGAATCTCATCCCAAACTTTACGGGCCTCAAGACGACGAACAGATAGCAAGTAACTGCCGCCTTCCTTGTCGTTACCAATCTTTGAGATAACAACTAAATCAAGGGTATCACCAACTTTGATGACATCATTGATATCTGAAACTGGTTTTGTTGAAAGTTCCTTTTGTGGTACCACACCTTCAATACCGGTGCCCTCGATACCAACGATGGCTTGCTTATCATCATCAATGGCCAATACTTCACCCTTGACGACGTCACCAACTTTCACCGTTTCAATGCTATTTAAAGCATTCAATAAATCGTTGTTCTCATTGTTATTGTTTTCACTCATACGAACTTTTCCTCCTTGCGACAACTCTAACTTATATTTTATCCGAAAATTAACAATAATACCAGTAGCATGACGAACTTTTATGCGATTTTACACGAATTCTTTTTGTTTTTGAGCAATTATGTCGCTGATTTTGTCAACCACTTCGTCAATTGACAATGAAGTCGTGTCCAATCGAATGGCATCCTTAGCCTGAGTCAGGGGTGAAATCGCCCTGGTCGAGTCCTTATGATCACGAGTTTGAATCTCCTCGCGCAGCTCGTCTATTGGCGTATGGATCCCCTTTTCGGCGTTATCTTTGAAACGTCGCTGTGCCCGCTCTTCAACACTGGCAACCAAAAAGATCTTTACTTCGGCTTTTGGTAAAACCGAAGTCCCGATATCACGGCCGTCCATGACGATTCCGCCGGCTTCAGCAATGGCTCTTTGCCGTTCCGTTAAATCCTTACGAACACTTCCTTGCGCAGCTACGGTCGAGACGTTATTCGTCACGTCAGGCTGCCGAATAGCCATGGTCACTTCCTGACCATCAAGAAAAACTAATTGTTCGGGATTTCCTGGTTTAAATTCAATCTTCGTGGTTTTCAGCATTGCAGCCAGCGCATCAGCATCGTCTAATGCAACGTGCTGCTGCATCGCCTTTAACGTGACCGTCCGGTACATGGCACCGGTATCACAATAAACATAACGAAACCGGTGGGCAATTTTCTTAGCCACCGTACTTTTACCAGCAGAAGCTGGTCCATCAATTGCAACCTGTAATTTTTTGTTTGACATTATATCCACCTGTATCAACTTATTTGACGCGTACTCTCTGGTTTGGTCTTAGCGTGGTAAGACCAGGGTTTAGCTGTTTCAATCGTTCAACTGAAATACCGTTATTCACAGCTACCCGATAAATTCCTTGACCTTGACCAACAACGGCGTACTTCGAACCCGCTGCTGAGCTGGTCGAATGATGTGAAGAAGCCGACTTGGCAGGCTTAGTTGCGGTAGCTGGCTGCGCAGCGGTTGCTGATTCACTGCTTTGCTGCGTCCGTGATGCCGACGTTGTGTTGGAATCCGCAGTGCTGCCCGAATTTTGCGACTTCGAACTGGCATCAGCAGAGGCTTTTTTTGCAGAGATAGATGAAGCTGCCTTCTCCGATGCAGATTTGGCAGCCTTTTTGTGATGTGTCTGGGTAACAGAGCTGGTCTGCTCACTAGAAACACTCATTGAATTATCGGGTTTATTCATCGCACTTTGACGTGCTAGGCCGTATATCAAAGACCCCACCGCAATGATAATAATAATAGCTACTAAAATAATCGTGATCAATCGGTTGTTATGGCTTTGTCGATGCCGTTTAGTCCGGGACAAATTACCTTGGTCATCCCGGTCGTCCCCAAACGACTGGTCCCAAGGTTTTGTTTCAGATGACTGATCGTCTTTTTTTGGATCCATCATGTTACCTCCTCAAAAACTTTCATTACGAATTGTACCATAGCTGGCGCTTCTATGGGAATTTTTTTAAAGAGCACCCGACTGATGGCCGGCAAAATTAAAGAGCCGGGTTAAAATAGCCTGCCACTCAGTGTTACTGTTTTGCGGATCGTTAGCAGCGGCACTGTCCGCGGTTGAAGCAAGCAAGCCGAGTCCCTTAAAGTCAGGCTGCGGTTCATCGCTGCTGCAGCAGTGCTTAGGAAGATGATCATCTCCCTTAAGCTGATCAAAATAGGCTTGGATATAGCGTCGTTTGCACGCCGTCGTCCGCAGGTAGCCCATCATCTTCCTTAAAGCTAGCAACCGCTGTTCCCGCCGTTTAGCAAAAGCCGCTTGCAATTGATCTTCCCGGTAGCCGTGCTGTTTGTAAAACCAAATCAAATTAGCTTTCTCATCGCCAGCAATTTGGGGGGCATTTTGCTGAAAATAATAGTGAATTTCATTGTCCTGTGGAATGGTGGCTTCACTTAGGAACTGCGCAATCTGTTCATCACCAGACTGATAAAGTAAAATGGCAACGCTTTGCTCACCATCTCGCCCTGCCCGGCCAATTTCCTGCCAGTATGATTCAACATCGCTGGGCACATGATAGTGGATGACAAACCGAACGTTATTCTTATCGATCCCCATGCCAAACGCACTGGTGGCACAGATCACATCCAGCTGATCCTGCATAAACTGCTGCTGAACTTTAAACCGGGTTTCCGGATCCAAGTCAGCGTGGTAGGCTGCCACTTTGCTGTTTGTCTTAGCCGTCAGCAGTTCCGCCATTTCATTAGCTTTCTTTTTACTGGAAAAATAGACGACACCCGGCTTTTTTAGTTTGGCAACCAATTCAATCAAACGGTCGTTTTTATCGTTTTGAGTATCAAAGCGTTCAACCGACAGAAAGATATTCTGCCGGTCCACAGGTTCCACAATTTCAGTGGCCTGCGGTAACTGCAATTTTTGTTTGATATCATCCCTGACGTGCTGAGTTGCCGTGGCGGTTGCCATTAACGTTAGCGGATCTCCCAGCTGATGGCGAATCTGCCCCAGCAGCAGGTATTCTGGCCGGAAATCCGGACCCCACGTGGAAATACAGTGGGCTTCATCTACCACCAATAGTCCGATCTGGACCCGTTGAAAGGCACTGAGTATTTGGTCTTGGCTAAGCATTTCCGGTGAAACAAATAAGAATCGGTATTCACTCAAGTGCCGTAAAACCCAATTCTTTTCCGAGTAAGTCATCAAAGAAGTCAAAGCCGCCGCCCGCTTTTCACCCTTGACAGTCAAGGCGGTCACTTGATCCTGCATTAGGGAAATCAGTGGTGACACGATCAGCACCAACTTTTGTGTGACCACACCATACAGTTCATAAATTAAGGTTTTCCCGGCCCCCGTCGGCAGAACGGCAAGTGTATTCTGACCCGCTGATAGTGCTGTTAAAGCATCTAGCTGACCAGCACGAAAATCAGTGAATCTGAAATGCTGTTTAAGGGTCTGATACAGTTGTTCAGTGCTTATCATCAATTTGTTTACTCCTTAAAATTTCCAACAGCCGAAACTGCCAAAACTCAACCTGCAAATCCTCAACTTGTTTAAACTGCCATTCATCAAGCGGTACAGCGCCCAACCGGTCCTGCATTTGGGCAACCAGTTTAGGCTGTAAGACCCGCTGAAAGTTGAACTGTTCTTTCGGCAGCATAATCGCCGCCTCCAGTAGATGTTCCCGCACGGTGCTAAGTTTCAGTGCCCGTTTCTGACTGATGGTCTGCAGTGACTCGCCAGCCATAAAACTACGCAAAGTCAACGCTGCACTTTCACTGATCAGTGGCGTTTTTAGTCCTGAAAGCAGTGCGTGAACACTGCCATTGTCAGTCTGAGAAACGCGCTTAGCTAACTGACAAATCAAATCAACTTCCATTAATTTGGCTTCAGATTCCCCCAGGCCAAAATCACGGGCAACCTGCGTCAGTGTTTCACCTGGCTGCTGATGTCCAACGAGTAAACGGCTCATAAAAGTCGCTTGTTTACTGGGCAATTGCGTGAAAAAGGTCTGCCAGAAGGCCTGAAAATCACCTTGCAGGCCGCTGTTGTGATAGTGGCTGAACCACCGCTTGATCGTCTGCTTAACTTGCCAAGAAACCTGGAGCGGATAGTACTGGTTATTTTGATAGCTTTGTTCTGAAACCACCTGGGTTGCCAGCAAAAGCCGTTGCCAAAACGTCGCAACATCAATCACCAGCCGAATATTGAAATACTGTGGCTGGTACCTACTTTGAAGCACTCGTCGCTGCTCGGCAGCTCCCCTATCAGTCAGTTGGGCATTGGTCTGGTCAACGATTACCCAACCCCGTTCGTTTAATTCAGCAACCGATTGATTCATTGTTTCTCTAGTCAGTCCTTTCTCGTAGCCTAACCAAGAGAGCTGATGATAACGCATTCCCCAGTACAAGGTAGAAACTGTCCGTTTACCAACGAGAATATTTTCAATCACGCGTAAACGTCTTGGGGCTGTCGGTGATAAAAACGTTATTAATTGTGTGGCATCCATCGTCGATTTCCCCCCGCTCAATAGTCTGCATTCATTTTCCCACACTGCAAATTTACTGTCTAGTACAACAAAACAGGATGGCACGCATTGGCCATCCTGTCATTCATATTTTGAGTTTAATTGATTTACAGCAGCTTTGACTGGTGCCGTAGAAAAGTCTTCATGCGATCAGCGACAACCACGAAAACTGCCCCGACTAGTACGCCCTTAATCAAATTGAACGGTACCACCCCGAACAGAATCATTTGAGAAAGCGGAATCGTGATCTTCATATGCAGTACGGCCATATAAACCGGTATGAGTACTGTCACGTTCAATATCGCCATAATGACGGATAGGCTTACCGTACCAGCAATAGCCGCTAAGGTGAGTCGGGTTACCGTCTTATACTTCCGAACGTACTTTAAGACGTAGTAGATTGGCAGCATAAAACTTACTGAAGCTACAAATCCGGCTGCAACACCAATAAAATTAGCAATGTCGACACCCGTCATCAGCCAGTAAAGCAGCCCTTTAATGGCCGCAATTAAAATGCCGCCCACCGGTCCAAACATAATCATCCCTAATAATATTGGAATATCAGAAAAATCAACCTTCATATAAGAAACAAACGGTAAAATTGGAAACGAAATAAAGTAGAGCAAAAACGAGATTCCAGCAAACAACGACATGATAACGACCTGGCGAATGCTAAATGGTTGACTGTGTTCCATTAAATATACCCTCCAAAACTGGTCATCTTCAAATGAAAACGCAAACAAAAAAGCCGAATCAATTTTCTCCAGAGGAAAATTAATTCGGTTTCACAATCATTTGTGTTAACCCAATCTTCTTTATACCAGACTTTACTGTCGGTTTCGGAGTTACACCGAATCAACTACTCCTAAAAAGTAGGTCGCGGACTATTACCGCCGGTCGGGAATTACACCCTGCCCTGAAGATGAACCACTCTATTTAATTTACTTACTCCAAGTGTACGAGATAAGCTTTAAAAATGCAAGTTATTTGTCCAGCTGTGCCAGGCGCTTAAGCTCCTTGACTTCTTCGGGGTTCAGCTCACGAAATTCACCAGGTAAAACGCCTTTGAGAGTCAAAAACGCATAGGTCTCCCGCTTCAGTTTCATAACGGGGTGACCGATGGCTTGCAGCATCTTCTTGACCTGATGGTTCTTGCCTTCATGAATGGTCAGCGAAACAATCGCCGTTTTTCGGCCATCATCGCTGGACAGTAACTTGGACTTGGCAGGTGAAGTGTGCTTACCGTCGATGTTAACGCCCTTACGCAGGTGCTTCAATTCTTCGTTAGTTGGAATACCTTCAACTTTAGCAACGTAAGTCTTGTCAACCTCATACTTTGGGTGCGTCAGCTGGTTAGCCAATTCACCGTCATTGGTCAGCAGGATCAAGCCCGTTGTATCGTAGTCCAGACGGCCTACCGGGTAAACCCGTTCCTTGATTTCATCATCTAGCAGATCAATGACCGTTTTACGGTGCTTATCGTCTGAAACCGTTGAAACCACCTGTCGAGGCTTGTTCATTAAAATATAAATCGGCATTTCCGTTTGGATTGGCATTTCATCCACGGTAATGTGATCATGTTTACTGACCTTAACGCCTAATTCGGTCACCGTTTCGCCGTTAACTTTAACGTGACCGGACGTAATCAGTTTTTCTGAACTGCGTCGTGAAGCAACGCCAGCATGTGCCATAACTTTTTGCAATCGTTCCATGTAATTATTTATCCTCCGAGTTTATCTGTTCGTTAAATCGTTTTAAAAATAAATCGCCATTCTGTTCGTCGTCTACTGTCGTTTGGGCTTCTGGCAGCGGTGGCAGATCTGCCAGCTGCTTGAGGCCAAAATAGTCCATAAAGTAATCCGTAGTTTTATAGAGTTTGGGACGCCCTGGCCCCTTTTTGCGGCCTGATTCGGTGATCAGCTGCCGTAATAATAGCTTGTTTAGTGTGCCGGAGCTTTGAACCCCGCGAATCTCGTCAATTTCCACACGGGTTATCGGTTGATTATACGCAATAATTGCTAAAACTTCTAGTGAGGCCTGCGACAGGCCGGTGGAACTGGGGGCTTCAAAGTACTGGCTGACAATGTTAGCTAAACTCTCCTTGGTCGCCAGCCGAACCGTATCATTGGCTTTCAAGATTACTAATGCCGAATCCGGATCACCGGCATACTTCTGGTTTAACTTAGATAACGACTGATTAACCGCCGGTACCATTGAATCGGTTAAATTAGCCAATTCCTGAACCGTTAGTCCTGACTCGCCGCTGACGAACAGCAGGGCTTCTAATTGCTGTATCTTACTCATTCTTCTTCTCCCAATTTTGCTGGTTTAACCGTAATCGGCATAACTCGACTAGGCTGATCCACTGCTACTTCGTGCTGCTTAGTCATTTCCAGCAATGCCAAAAACGTCGTCACCAGTTCTTCCTTGTTGGGTTTTTGATCAAACAGCTGACCGAACGGCACGGCTACTCGCACTTTACTGAGTTTGAATCGCAGAGTATGGATCTGCCCCTTAACCGTGTACTGTTCATCCCGAATCAGCCGCATCGGCAATTCCGGCTGTCGCTTTCGCTGGGTCAGTTCTGCCAGAACCCGTCGCAGATTGGTCACGGTTAACCCTGGTGCCAGCTTGCCCAATTTAACACCAGCTGGTACTGCCATTTCCGGTCGGGTATAAAACTTTTGCCGGGCAGCCGCCTGCTGTTTGAACCAGCCAGCTGCCTGTTTATAACGCTGATACTTCACCAATCGCTTAACCAGATCATCCTGCATTTCTTCCAGGCTGGGCTCGTCTTCTTCATCAGCAGGCGTTTCATCTGCTGGCAGCAAAAGTTTCGCCTTCATCTTCATCAGTGTGGCCGCCATCACAAAGTAATCACCGGCCACGTCCAGCTGATGATCCTGCATTTGTCGAAGCGCGGTCATATATTGATCGGTAATTGAGACGATGGGAATATCGTAAATGTCGATGGATGATGACTTGATCAGATGCAAAAGCAGGTCCAGGGGGCCTTCAAAGTTCTGCACGTGAATCAATACTGGCTGTTCACTCATGGCTGGCCTCCCATTTAGCAACAATGTGAGTTGTTTCAAGTGTGCCCATGATTCGCTGTTCCGGATACATATCCTGCAGTTCAGTTAAAATTGTGTTGGTGTTGCCCGCGTTACGAACCGCTGGTGTTAAAGCAATCAACCTGATCACAACAAAATGCGGACGCAATTCAACGCCCACAATCCCAGAAAAATCCTGGTTAGCGTCCTTCCACAAAAGTAACTGTCTGGCATCACTATTTTGATACCACTGCAGTTCTGCTTGCAGACGGTCGATCTTTTTTAATGCGGGCGCAAAAGAGAGCAACCCCATTGCCACTTTTTCATAATCATTACGATATTTAAGTAACAAACTGATCCCTCCCGTAAAGTTACGCTCTTGGATGAGCTTTACGATAAACTTCTGTTAAATGTTTCTTTGAAATATGGGTATAAATCTGAGTGGTAGAAATGTCGGAGTGTCCCAGCAGTTCCTGAACGATTCGCAAATCAGCCCCATTCTCCAGAATATGGGTAGCAAAAGAGTGCCGCAGCGTATGGGGGGTCACGTGTTTCCGAATTCCTGCCACACTGACATAGCGCTGAATCTTCTGCCAAATACTTTGACGGCTTAGGCCGCTGCCATGCGCGTTCAAAAATAAGTAGGGCGACGTCCGCTGTTTCAGTAATAGCGGCCGGCTTTGGTTCAAGTAGCGGTTGATCCAGTCAATGGCCACGTCCCCAATGGGAATGATGCGCTCCTTATTACCCTTACCGATCGTCTGAATAAGCCCCATTTCCAAATGGAGCTCACCCATTTTCAAGTGAACCAGTTCACTGACCCGCAAGCCGGTAGCGTACATCACTTCTAGAATGGCCCGGTCACGGATTCCATACTTATTACTGGTATCGGGTGCTGCCAATAAGGCATCGACTTCCGCCACCGTCAGTACCTGGGGCAATGGCCGGCCCTTCTTCGGTGCCCTGATTTCCACCATAGGATCCACGGTAAGCTGTTCATTTTGCACCAAATACTGGAAAAAGTGCCGCAGGGTGGAGACCATCCGGGTGACACTATTCCGTGCTTTGCCGCTATTTTGCTGCTGCTTTAAAAAATTAAGAATTGTCAGTTGATCTACCTTGGCAACGTCAGTAATCTTTTGCTGATTCAAAAATTGCCGGAATTCTTTAAGATCCAGACGGTACGAACTGATGGTGTTAGCAGCTAAACCACGTTCAATCCGCAAATCATGCAGAAAATCTTCAATCTGCTCGTCCATTTTGATCACGTCCCGCTTCAGTCAACCACAGGTACCCGTCATGTTCTTCAGCAAACCGCTGCTTCATTAAATGACCCACTGCCCGTTTGAACTGACCCTTGCTGATGCCGAAATAATCTTTGATATCAGCTGGATCACTCTTATCGGTAAAAGCGACTTTACCTTCCGGTGCATGCTGCAGGGTTGCTAACAGCATCAACGCATCGTCTGGAATGGCTTCATAAGCCCGTGGCCGTAACGATAGTTTTAAGGTCCCATCAGGAAATTGACTAATGACCCGGGCGTTTAATTGCTGCCCTAAACGGGGTTCTTGATCCCGTTCTTCAGGCGGAATGAAGCCAAGGTTGTAATCGCTGGTCAGTACCATGGTACCCGTTAATTTTAAGCGATAAGCCGTTGCCACAACGTCCTTATTGGTCAACTTAGACGTTACGGGCTGAGAAATAACGCGATAAAGAGCTTCATCGCCTAAATCGCCCCACATCCGGCCCTTCTTATCAAGCGTGATGGACAGCATTAAACGGTCACCGCGTTGAGGCCAAAGTCCAGCAATCTCAGGTAAATTATCCAGTGAAACCACGATGTCTTTATTAGGTAGACCAATATTGACGAAAACACCAAGTCCGTGCTGAACCCGAACTACTTCACCAAAGCCGTAATGGTCAACTTGAACCTTTGGTGCGTCCCGTGTGATTTGCAATTGATGCTGTTCGTTTTCATAAGCAAAACCTTTGAACTCACCGCCCAGCTTTAATGGCTTTTTGATCTCTGCTTTATCAAGTCGAAATGTCAGTCCACTGACCTGAACAAAATACTGTTTGTCATTTTCATCAGTTACTTCGCCGCTTATAACTCGACCAAGCAACTGGGTTAATTCATTATTCATTTTAGTATCCCCGTTCGTTCTCTTATATTACACATCTTTTGACATTATCGCACATATTGACCGGCGGTGGTAGTTTATTCTCAGCTCACCCAATTCCGGATGGTGCTTAAATGGTAATGGCAATCTTTTTTTAACGGCTCAATCTGAAAGTTCATAACCACTAAAAAAAGCCTAGCCCTAAGGCCAGACTTTTTAAATATCAGCTTAATTGAGTTGATTAAAGTGCGTTTGAAGCACCGTGATAAACGACACCGCGACGTGAGTCAACAGTGATCAATTCACCATCAGAAATCTTTTCTGAGGCACCTTCAGCACCAACGATAACTGGAATCCCCATTGAGATACCAACTACGGCTGCGTGTGAAGTTAAGCCACCGTTTTCAACGATAACGGCGCTGGCCTTTTCGATAGCTGGCAAGTAATCCTTGTCAGTATTCTTAGCAACCAGAATGCTGCCTTCAGTAGTCTTGCTGTTAGCTTCTTTAGCGTTTGATGCTAAAACAGCTTTACCAATAACAGTGTCATCGCCGACACCTTGGCCGCGAACTAACTTTGAGCCGATTAATTGAACCTTCATCAAGTTAGTTGTACCGCGTTCGCCAACGGGAACACCGGCAGTGATCAAGATCAAGTCGCCTTCCTTAGCTAAGCCGGTTTCAACAGCTTTAGCAGCTGCTAAATCAAACATAGCATCGGTGTTAGCTGGCTTTTCAGCAACGATTGGGTAAACACCCCAGTTAACCATCAAACCACGACGGGTACGATCGTCAAAGGTAACGGCCAAGATGTTTGCATCTGGACGGTACTTGCTGATCATCCGAGCAGTGTAGCCTGATTCAGTAGCGGCAACAATGGTCTTAACACCCAAGCTCTTAGCAACACGGGCAACTGAAGCGCCAATTGATTCAGTAACGTCAGCGTTAGCTAAGTCCATGTGGTCAGTACCAAAGTCCTTCAAAGCATTTTCAGCCTTGATGTCGATCCGGTTCATAGTTGCAACGGATTCTACTGGGTATTCACCGTTAGCACTTTCACCAGAAAGCATGGTTGCATCAGTACCATCAAAGACGGCGTTAGCAACGTCAGATGCTTCGGCACGAGTAGGACGTGGGTTTTCTTGCATTGAATCCAACATTTGAGTAGCAGTAATCACTGGCTTGCCCAAGATGTTGCACTTACGGATCAAGTGCTTTTGTACCAATGGTACGTTTTCAGTTGGAATTTCAACACCCATGTCACCACGAGCAACCATCAAACCATCAGAAACCTTGATGATATCGTCAAAGTTGTCGATACCTTCTTGTGATTCGATCTTAGGGAAGATTTGGACGTGTTCCATGTGCTTTTCTTCCAATAATTCACGAATGTCCATAACGTCTTGTGGCTTACGGACAAATGATGCAGCGATAAAGTTGATTTCATGGTCCAAACCGAAGCGGATATCTGATGAATCCTTTTCGGTGATCCCTGGTAAGTTGATTGAAACGCCAGGTGCGTTAACACCCTTACGTGAACCAAGCACACCATCGTTTTGCATGGTACCAACTAATTCCTTCTTAGCATCGTCCTTTTCATCAATGACCATGTCAAGCAGACCATCGTCGAATAAGACGTGACCGCCAACGCTAACATCATCGAATAAGCCAGGATATGTGACCGCGATCTTATCCTTAACACCTTCCAAGGAGTCGTCCATTGAAATCCGGAGCTTGTCACCAGTGTGATATTGGATCTTACCGTCCTTTTGAACGGTTGTCCGAATTTCAGCACCCTTGGTATCAAGCATAATACCAACAGTCTTGCCAGTAATCTTTTCAGCTTCGTGGACCTTGTTTAAACGGTCTAAATGTTCTTCATGGTCACCATGAGAAAAGTTAAACCGGAAAATGTTCGCGCCGGCCTCAATAAGCTTTACGATTGTGTCAACATCGGTACTAGCGGGACCAAGTGTACTTACGATCTTGGTTTTCTTCATAAGAAAAATCTCTCCTTTGAGTTTAAGACTGATCCGTTGATCGGCCACTTTGTGATAGCCATCACAATTAGACCAGTCCAATTTGGAATCCGACTGTTATTTTAGCACTTTTCAAATTTGTTGTCTGCGGTGTTTCTTCAAAAACTGACGATTTCCGTCATAAAAGCGTTTTCATGGCTTTTCTTTAGATAAATTTAACCTCAAACTTTAATGTTTTACTTGTAACACTACGTTATGATCACCCAAAATTTGCTCTAATGGGACTACCAATTGCTCACTGGCTGGCAACCAATATTGCCGGTTTAAAATTCGTTTGCTGTCGTCTTTGACCCGGTAAACAATTACCGGTGTCTGACCCTCATGCTGCTTTAAAAACCCGGTTAGCTGATTCATGATTGCCGGTACATCCGCCGATTCAGTTAACCTCAAAAACCAGCGGCTGCCCTGCAACTCTTTAGTCTGAGAAACTTCAGCTTTAGAGGGTTTTACCGTCGATGCCTGCTGAATTGAATCAGCTACTACCTGCAGGCTGCCCCGGTTGGCTTCCGTTTTCCCGTTGACCACAATAACCTGTTCCTTTTCTAGCCAGCTTGCAATCTGCCGGTAAGTGTTCGGAAAGACTGTAATACTGGTTTCTCCCGTCAGGTCACTAACGGTCAAAAAGGCCATTTGGTCACCGCGCTTGGTCCGAATCGTCCGAATTCGAGTGACGTAAACCACTAGCGTTACGTGCTGGTCGACACTCAGATCGCCGATTGAAACCGCGCCGCGCTGCTGAGCTAAATCAGTATATTGTTCCACCGGATGACCCGATAAATAAGCCCCCAGGTATTCGTTTTCCTTCTCTAACCGTTCGTTCAACGGAAAATCAGGTTGATGATCAATCTTAGGTGCCAGCGCTTCGAACAGATCCACACTGTTACCACTGAGTTCCACGCTGCTTAAGAATTCTGGCAAGCTGGCAATCAGCTCAGCCCGGTTATAGCCAAATTCATCGAAGGCCCCAGAGTATACTAAACCTTCAATCAAGTCTTCCTTCAGCCATTTTGGATCCAGCCGCAGCAGAAATTGATGCAGTGACTTAAACTGGCCGTTGGTCTGCCGTTCGGTAATGATACTTTGCAGCAGATCACGGCGCATCCCTTTAATAGAAGCTAGGCCAAAACGAATCTGGTTTTGCTCCAGTCGAAAATAAGCACCGCTATGGTTAATGTTAGGCGGTAAAATCTTAACTTGGTGCCGCTTTGCTTCCATTAAGTATAGTTTGGTTTTCGCGCTATTATTCAAAACGGAATTCAATAACGCGGTAAAGAAGGCTGCTGGATAATGGGTTTTCAGGTAGGCTAACTCAAAGGCCATCTTACTATAAGCTACCGCGTGAGACCGGTTAAACCCGTAGTTAGCAAACCGGTCAATATACTCAAAAGTCGCCTCAGCTACCTTCACCGCGTGACCCTTAGCTGCGGCTCCATCCGTAAATCGCTTGCGCATGGCTTCCATGGTAGCTTGCTTCTTTTTGCTCATGGCCCGCCGCAATAAATCGGCTTGACCCAAAGTAAAACCGGCCATCGTTGAAGCAACCTGCATCACCTGCTCCTGATAAACGATGATGCCATACGTAGGCGCTAAAATCTCTTTCAATGAATCATCGGGATACGTTACCGGTTCTTGTCCCAACCGGCGTTTAATAAAGTGGTCGATATTTTCCATGGGACCTGGCCGGTACAGAGCGTTTACAGCCGCGACCAGTTCAAAGGTATCCGGGTGCAAGCGTCGCAAAACGTTCTTGATTCCGCTGGATTCGAATTGGAAGACACCGTTGGTATCACCCCTTTGAAAGAGTTCCAAAGTGTCCTTATCATTCAAATCAATTTGACTAATCTTTAAATCATACCCAGTTTGGACTTTAACGTACTTCAAAGCTGCCGCTAGTAGACTCAAATTCCGCAGACCCAAGAAATCCATTTTCAACAGGCCGACCTGTTCCACGTAGTCCTTGGTGTACTGCGTCATGAGCATGGTCTCTGAACCGTTTTGTACCGGTACGATATCGGTGAGCGGCTTATCGCTCAATACAACCCCAGCCGCATGAGTGGAATAGTGCCGCGGCAAGCCCTCTAGCTTCGAAGCCGTTTCAAACAGCAGCTTGTTAGTCGGCGAATCTGCCACCATGTTTTGCAGGGGCTGTGACTGCGCGTAAGCCTCTTTAAGAGAAATGTGCAGCACGCTGGGAATCGTTTTACTCCACTCGCTAAGTTCGTACGGCCGCAAGCCAAAGACCCGACCAACGTCACGAATGGCTTGCTTCGTCGCTAGCGTTCCAAAGGTGATGATCTGACCTACCCGCTGATGACCGTACTTTTGGTGAACGTATTCCAATACTTCCTCACGGCGATTATCCGGAATATCTAAATCAATATCAGGCATTTGTGCCCGTTCTTCGTTCAAGAAACGTTCGAATAATAAATGATATTGCAATGGGTCAACATCGGTAATTCCCAGTACATAAGCGACCAAGGAACCGGCAGCTGATCCACGGCCGGGACCAGTGGTAATACCGGCCCGTTTGGTAAACTGCATCACGTCCCAGACGATCAAAAAGTAATCATTAAACCCCATCCGGTCAATAACATCCAGTTCGTGAGCCAACCGTTCTTGATAGGGTTTAACAGCCGTCACCTGATTTTCCTGCAGCCGTCTAGACAGTCCCGCTTGGCACTGTGCTAGTAAATAAGCTTTCGCTGACTGCTGATCAGGGGTTTGAAATTTGGGCAATTGGGGATGCTGAAACTTCAGCTGGACCCGGCAGGCTTTGGCAACCGTTTCAGTTAACTGAGCGGCGGCTTTTAAGCCTAAGCCTTCATAAACACTGTCAAACTCAGCAGCCGGCCGCAGCCAATACTGGCCGGTCTTCTTCTGCGCTTCTGCCAGGTTGCTGATGGTAGTACCATCCTTAATGGCATTTAAAACACCGACTGCAAACCGGTCGTCAGCATCCAAATACCGTACTTCCGGCAAGGCAACAATCTTAACCCGTGCCTCAGCAGCCAACTTGGTCAGTAGCTGTCGAACAGTCATCGACTGTGTGGGGGCGATGCCAATGAGCAAACTGTTATCGTCCACTGGCCGGCTTAACCGTGCCAGCAACTGGTTCACATTTTTCTGTTCGCCCTGGTCAAGCCAGTATTGCAGCTCGCTTTCGCTAGGTAAAATGACCACCAGATCACTAAGCCATCTCGCCACTTGCGCCACCGTTACCGGTTCACGGTCTGGACGCGTTTGTAAAAACGAGGAGATCGCCATTAAATGCTGATATCCAACTTGATTTTTCGCCAGCAATACCATTGGAAAGGTCTGCTCGGTGGCAAAAATACCGGCCAGATCAGCCGTTAGACCGATTATCGGCTGGACGTGATACTTCTGACAGGTTTGATAGAACTCTACCGTTCCGTACATGACGTTGCGGTCCGTCAGTGCCAACGCCTGATAACCGCGCTGAGCAGCGGTTTTTACCAGTTCGTCCAGTTGGTTGGTACTCTGCAGCAGGCTGTAGCTGCTAATGACTTGTAGTGGAACAAACGCCATGATCAATCGGCTTCCTTTCTCGTTATCTTCCGGACTCCATTATAACAGAGTAGCCCATTTTAAGACTTTCATTTTGGTTGAACATATGCTAAAATTTGCTTTGATTGCGAGGTGTCTACAATGAAAGCATTAGAAGCAAACTTGGTTGTTATTTTTTGGGCAATCATTTTTGGTGAAGTCATTGGTTACATTGGTGGTCAATTGGAAGTCATGACCTACGTCCCGGCTGAAATCGGGGTAGTAGCAACCATCGCTGCATTGATCTTCACCAATGGCGTCAAATTAGTTGCCAATTCAGATACAAAAGCGAGAAAATAATTATAATTGAAGATTTAGGGATGATCCTAAATTCAGCAAAAGCAGCATGACAATTTGCTCAGATTGTCATGCTGCTTTTTTGCTTTGTAACAACCTCGTTTCCGAACCACCCGCTATTATTGCTTGCCACCTTTTATTTAGCCAGATGATTCCGATTGAAAACACTTTTATATTTAAGCAATTGATCAAAAATAAAAAGACAATAATCATTAAAATAAAATGAGTTCATCCCCTGTGAATGATGTTTTACAGTCCTGAATCATATTTTTTAGCGACTAATCTGGCTGATATATGGGGATTTTTCTAATTTATCAATAGATTAATGCATACATTAGAATTGCCATCAAACTATTATCTTGGCAATCATCGTATTCTTAATCACTTTATCACAAGCTATTTTCAGACTTTTAAAAAATTTTTTAACGCTTTTATAATCACCAGCAAACGATTCTTTGTGATTTTACCGGCCTCTTGACCATTCACTTAATAGTTTGTGAACCGTAAACACCGCTGATGATGTTCTAAATATTGTCCTTCCATCAGCCGTTTTAAAGTATTTGTGAAATATTTTTTAGCTGATTTAAAGCTAAATAAATATAACTTAACTACTCCTGGCCGTTATCTCAACAACACTTAGCTAGAAAATCATTTTAAAATTTTTATAAGCCATTTCTCTGCTTCATCTCGTTATCATTCTCATAACCTTAAAATCATAATTCTTATGGTTTGATAAGTGAGCAAGGCTCGTGCTACCATAACCTCGAGTTGAGAACCTAGGCTTGAAAGGAGTATGAATAATCATGAAAATTGGTGTTCCTAAGGAAATAAAAGATCAAGAAGAACGTGTTGGTGCAACTCCTAGCACGGTAGCTAATTTAGTCCACGCAGGTCATGAAGTGATTGTTGAAACTGGTGCCGGTATTGGTTCTGGCTACCCCGACAGTGCTTACACTGCCCTTGGTGCCACTCTGGGTACTGCTGATGAAGCTTGGGACAGTGAAATGATCATTAAAGTAAAGGAACCATTACCGCCTGAGTACCACTACTTCAAAAAGGGCATGATCATCTACACTTATCTGCACCTTGCCGCGGATCGTGAACTCACAGACGCACTTCTTAAAGCTGGTGTAACTGGGGTCGCTTACGAAACTATGGTTGGCCGCGGTGGCGGTTTACCGCTGCTCTTCCCAATGAGTGAGATTGCGGGACGGATGTCCGTACAAGTCGGTGCCCACTTCTTAGAGGAACCGCATTCTGGTAAAGGTGTTTTACTTGGCGGCGTGACTGGCGTTCATCGTGGTAAAATCACGATCATCGGTGCGGGGACCGTTGGCTTCAACGCTGCTAAAATTGCCGTGGGAGTTGGCGCTAACGTTACGATTCTGGATATCAACGCGCAGCGGCTGGCTCAAGTAGACGATATCTTCTCTGGCAAGATTCAAACTTTGATCTCAAACGCCCACAACATCGCGCAATCAGTTAAGGAATCCGACTTAGTCATCGGTGCCGTACTGATTCCTGGTGCAACGGCTCCCAAACTGGTTACTGAAGAAATGGTTGATAGCATGGAAGATGGCTCAGTAATCGTCGACGTGCCAATTGACCAAGGCGGTATCTTTGAAACCAGTACTCACGCTACCACCCACGATGATCCAATCTACATTTCTCACGGCGTGGTTCACTATACTGTTGCTAACATCCCTGGCGCTGTTCCAAAGACGTCAACAGATGCCCTGACCAGCGCAACTGTTGCCTACGCGGTTGAAATTGCCAACAAGGGGATTGCACAGGCTGCGGCTGATAATTCCACCATCTACACTGGTATTAATACCATCGATGGCACCATTGCCTCTAAAGCAGTGGCGGACAGTCTCAAACTGCCATACACGGAATACCAACCTGCAGTTTCCACTGGCAGATAAGGTTGTGAGCCCTTATGGGAAATAAAATTGACATTAACTTGGTGTTAAAAAACGCCAGTAAAAGTGAAGAAGAGCGAACACTGAGCCTGTTTGATCTTTCAATTCTCGGAATTGGTGCGATTATTGGAACTGGGATCCTCGTTTTGACTGGGATCGTAGCATCCACAGACGCTGGTCCCGCCGTCATCTTCTCATTTCTCATTGCGGCATTGGCTAGCGGTTTAATCGGTCTTTGTTATTCAGAATTAACAACGAGCATGCCAAATTCTGGAAGCGCTTACGTTTACGCTTGGGTCTCGATTGGTCAACTTGGTGCCTTCTTTGCTGGCTGGACATTGATTGGTGTCTATATCACAACCACTGCCACGGTGGCCAACGGCTGGACCGGGTACCTTAACTCGTTTCTTAGAGAAATTGGCATCGATATGCCAAGCAATCTGCTGGCTTCCCCTTTCGCAGGCGGAATGATCAATCTGCCAGCGGTGATCATGATCGTGCTCATCACCTTCATCCTCACTAAGGGGACCAGCGAAAGTAAATGGATCAATAACACCTTAGTACTGATCAAACTGGCGATCATCATTCTCTTTATTTCAGTCGCCGTCTTTAACGTTCGTGCCGCTAACTGGCATCCGTTCATGCCATACGGTCCAACCGGTATTTTCACGGGTGCTTCAACCGTGTTCTTCACCTACCTCGGCTTTGATGCTCTAGCAACTTCTGCTGAAGACGCCAAGAACGTGAAGAAAAATTTACCGCGGGCAATCATTATTTCACTGATTGTATCGACAACGCTGTACATTATGGTGAGTCTTATCATGACGGGGGTCGTCAGCTACAAGGAACTCAACGTGCCAGAGTCCATGTCCTTTGTGTTATTAGCTAAGGGACATACGCTTGCCGCTCAATTTGTCTCGGCTGGTGCCGTACTTGGAATTATGGCCGTTGTCTACGCATTCGTTTACGCGGGGTCAAACATCACCATGGCAATGGGGCGCGGTGGTTTCCTGCCTAAGTCATGGGCTCAAAGGAATCAGAAAAGTCATAGTCCCAATACCGCTTTGTGGCTGAACGGACTAATGGCCGCGATTCTTGCGGGACTCATGGATATCCGCAACTTAGCGATCATCGCTAACGTCGGGTCGCTTACCGTGTTTGCCTTGATTTCATTAATCGTCATTGTTCTTCGTCGCCAACAGCCGGATCTAAACCGACCATTTAAAATTCCGTTTGGCTATACCATACCGATCCTTTCGGTGCTGGTCTGCATTTTCTTGCTAGCTAATATTGCGCTTAACGCTTGGCTGATTTACTTTGGCTGGTTGGTGATTGGTTTTATTCTTTACGGTAGTTATTCGGTTCGCCACATTGACGCATTACAGGAGAATTAGTGCATTTTCAATTTTGGGGTTCTCACTCATTAATCATTATCGTTTTATACAAAAAATGGTGCTGCTTAAAAAAGCAGCGCCATTTTATTTGATGTCGTTTACTTTTCAGTTGGATCAACGGGCTGATCAGCCTTGGAACTGGTCTTAAACGTAATCCCGTTACCGTCACTGTTTAAGGTCAATTCAACGGTACTTTGAGCCGTAACTTTGCCGCCAATCAGTAGTTTAGCTAGCGGTGTCTCTACCAGGCTAGTAATGGTTCTCTGCAATGGCCGGGCACCATAGGCTGGTAAGTAACCCCGTTTAGCAAGCCAATTGGTAGCCTCTGGCGTAATCGTCAGCTTAATCTGCTGCTCAGCTAGTCGGTTGGCAAGCCGGTCGATTAGCTTCCCGACAATCTGCTCAACGTCTGCCATCGTCAGCGGTTTGAACATGATCGTGTCATCAATCCGGTTTAAGAATTCCGGCTTAAATGACCGCTGCAGCAGACTGGCCACCTGCTTTTTGGCATCGTCTGAAATGTGCCCCTGATCATCCGTACCATCCAGTAAGATGTCTGACCCTAAGTTAGACGTCATAATCAGCAGAGTGTTCTTAAAGTTGACCGTCCGCCCTTGACTATCCGTTAGACGGCCGTCATCTAAGACTTGCAATAAGATGTTAAAGACATCCGGATGGGCCTTCTCAATTTCATCAAATAACACGATGGAATACGGGTGCCGCCGAACCGCTTCGGTGAGCTGCCCACCTTCTTCGTAGCCAATGTAGCCGGGAGCTGCCCCCACTAACCGGGAAACCGATTCCTTCTCCATGTATTCTGACATGTCGATTCGAATCATTTCGTTCTCCGAGTCAAACAGATTTTCTGCTAAGGCTTTCGCCAGCTCGGTTTTACCCACCCCAGTTGGTCCCAAAAATAGGAATGAACCCAGTGGCTTGCTTGGGTCTTGAAGTCCAGCACGTGACCGTAAAACGGCGTCTGAAACGGCCTCAACCGCCTCGTTTTGACCAATCACCCGTTGATGCAAATTGTCCGCCAGGTGCAGCAGTTTCTCCCGTTCAGAAGCCACCAGCCGGTTCACGGGAATCCCGGTCATTTTGGCAACGACTGCCGCAATTTCCTTTTCCGTAACCGATTCTTCAACCAGCCAGTCCCCGGAATGATCCTTGTGTTCCATTTCGGCCAGTTCCTTTTTCAATTGGGGAATGGTCCCATGCTGCAATACCGCCGCCTTATCCAAATCATACTGGGCTTCAGCATCGTGCAGATCCCGGTTGGCTTTATCCAGCTCGGTCTTCTTCTTGCTTAACGCAGCCAGTGACTGCTTTTCATCTTCCCAGCGGGCGTTTAGGCCGCTGACCGTTTCCTTAACATCCGCTAAACTCTTCTGCACTTCTTTTAACCGTTGCTGCGAAGCTTCGTCAGTTTCCTGCTTCAACGCTGCTTCTTCCACTTGCAGGCGCATTTGCTGCCGGCGGGCCTGATCTAATTCAGTTGGTGCCGAGTTCATAGCAACCCGAATCGATGCTGAGGCTTCATCAACTAGGTCTAGGGCCTTATCTGGCAAATAACGGTCAGTGATATACCGGTCCGATAATTTGGCCGCGGCCACTAACGCGTTATCGTGAATCCGCACGCCATGGTGGATTTCGTATCGTTCACGTAAGCCCCGTAAAATAGTGATGGTATCATCCACTGAGGGTTCGGCTACCGGCACCTTTTGGAACCGGCGTTCAAGCGCCCGGTCTTTTTCCATGTACTTACGGTATTCATCCGTAGTAGTGGCACCAATCAAATGCAGCTCGCCGCGGGCCAGCATCGGTTTCAATAAGTTACCGGCATCCATGCTGCCTTCAGACTTCCCGGCACCCACGATGTTATGAATTTCATCAATGAACATGATAATGTCGCCGTTAGACTTCTTAACTTCATTTAAAACAGCTTTCAGCCGCTCTTCGAATTCGCCACGGTACTTGGCTCCGGCAATCAAAGAACCCATGTCCAGAGAAAAAATCGACTTATTCTTCAGGTTCTCCGGCACATCACCACGGGCGATCCGCTGTGCCAAACCTTCCACGATTGCGGTTTTACCGACTCCGGGTTCACCGATCAAAACGGGGTTGTTCTTCGTTTTCCGTGAGAGGATCCGGGTAACCGTCAAAATTTCCTCGTCTCGGCCGATAATCAGGTCCCGTTTGCCGCTGCGCATGGCTTTTACTAAATCAGTACCGTATTTATCTAAGGCTTGAAAGCCCTCTTCTTGGTTTTTTGACGTGATCTTTTCACCTCCACGAATTTCAGTAACTTTGTTTTTGACCTGCTGCAGTGTCAGTCCCTGCTGGTTCAGGTAGTCACCGAAACGACTGCCGCTCATTTGGATAACTGCAATAATTAAGGTATCACTGGCGATATAGTCATCACCCAAATCTTTTCGGACTTCATCAGCCTTTTGTAATAAGCGGTAAAGGTCTGGTGATAAGTTTTGGCCGTAAGTGACGTTGTCGCCTTCAACTTCACTGATTTGATCAATTTCGTGATCTAATTCAGCGTTCAGCTTGTCCATATTTAAGCCGAGTTCACTGAAAATTTGTCGGTCCAGTTGTCCAGGCTGAATTAAAAATTTAAACAGGTGTGAGACGCCGATCGATTGCTGTTTGCGATTAACGGCAATCTGTTGGGCTTCCGCAATCGCATCAGTCACTGATTGCGTTAAAATGTCTGGATTCATTAAACGATCATCATCCTTTGCTTATTTTACTGAGTCATTCATTACTTGATTCATTTTAGCATAGGTATTCAGGAAAACAAAAACAATTTGACCTTTTTTGACCAAAGTATTTTAACGGGCTTTCCGCCGACTTTTCGGCCGTTTTTTAAAGACGTCATCCGCCGGCTTGAAGCCCCAGAATTTGTGGCCGCGGTATGTCTGCTGCGCCAGTTTGCCATGCACCGCCAAATCTTTGCCGCGCTTGGTTTTAATCTGAAAAGCAATGTCCTTACCGGCTAGTAATTCGGCCACTTCCTGCTCCGAAAAGTGGTGGCCGCCCCAGACCTGATTAAAGTTAACTTCCTTGCCACTAGCGGTTTGACCGCCAGTTTTAGCTTTCTTAGGGTAGTGCTTGACCAGCTTTTCCGGATCACCTAAATTAGTCTTCAGCTTATCGGCGTTGGCCACCATGATTGGCAAATCATGGGTCACCGTTTGAGTGGCGGTAGTCAGCAGTTCGGCTGGTGCTAATTTAAACGCACCGACTTCATCCATCAAACTCATTAACCGCTTGGTCGCATTGGTACTGCTGATGATCGTCCCTTCCGTGAGAATGGCGGAAATCGTTCCCGTATTAGTCATGGACAGCGTTCCTCGCCGCTCCTTCATCAGTGCCGTGGTTCCGGCGGTGATCTGCGATAAGGTCGATACCCGGGTCGCACCAGTTCCAATATTATGGTGCTGCAGATAGTTCATCAGCCACTTCATGGTCGGCTTCACAGGTTTCTTATTAGCGCCTTCAAAAATGAACGGTGACGCGGTTTGTCCTAACTGCTTCTTAGTCGCTTCTCCCGCTTCATCCGTATCGCTGATTTGCCGGGAACTGTCGAAAATCAACTTGTAGTTCAGAGCAACCGGAACGTTAAAGGCCGTCTTAAAAGCGGGGTAGTCCTTCAGTTCCGCTGTGGTGTGATCAAACTCATAGTCTTCCCCCAGCATAGCCAGGTAGTTCTTGGCCACCACCGAGTAAATGGCAGGCCCGGACTTGCCGTACTTTGCTAAACTTCCCAACGAGCTTGGCACCTTTTCACCGGGACGGTTAGCCCCGTGATCGACACTGCCGTTGGTAACGTGCGTGAACCGCGGCTTACGGTGAGTCAGCAACTTTTGATCCACGTCGACCACGGCCGCAATCTTGGGCACCAGTGGCAGTAATTGGTAAAACTGCGCCATTGAAATCTTGGAATCATCCGTCCGCGGATAACTGACAATTTTAGCCTCATACATTTTTTGATAAGTACTCAGCACTTCCTTGGCACTGTAACCCTTAGGCGCCAGAATGGACGCCAAGTTTGAGAGATCCAGTAACTTCGGTGGTGCCGAGTGGCGCCGGACCGTCTTGACGTTGGTAATTTCACTTTCATGGTACTGTTCCAGCTCCTGTTTGGCATCTGCTTGCTTCTCATGGCGCCACTTAGCTGCTTCCTCTTCGTCTTTAAAATGCCGGGCGAAAACGTGTTCCGCGCTATCTTGGAACTTCACCTCGTAAAACGGTTTGCGCTTGTAGTTTTTGATCGCCATTAACTGCTCGTACACGTGGCGCACCATCAAAGATTTCAGCCGGCCTTCGCGCACCACCCGCACTGGATAACCGGCTTGTTTACTCACCGTAGTGGCGATCCGGGTCAACTGCATGGACAGGAAGTCCCACTTACTGCGAGCATCCGATTTTAAGTAATCCCCATCCTGCATTTGGCTAGTGATTGGCTTAATCTCACGAAAACCGCTTTGAATCGAACGGGCTTCTTCATCCGCAAAATACAGCCGCTTCACTGGTTTTTGCCACTTGATAGCATTAATAATCTCCCAGGCCAGCAGTTCACCTTCTCCTGAGGGATCCACATCGGTGGCAATCACCAGTGAATCACAGTCAGCCACCGACTTTTTAATTTCGGCTAAATCAGACTTAGTGGACTTTTTACGTCCCGTCCGCGGATTTTTTGCCATGATGGGCTGTTTTTCCCAACTAAAATCATTAATTTGCCAAGGCAAATGTTCGATCTTCCAGGAACGGTACTGCGCCGCCTTGTCCGCTGGCACCTGATCCTTAGGGTCAACAAATTCCATCAGGTGCCCGTGGGAATGAACGATTCGGTAAGTGTGACCCTCAAACTCGCCGCTGGTACCGCCCAAGGCACTGGCAAAGTTTTTGGCCGCACTGGCCTTTTCACATAAAATGGCGTACTTACACATGACCTTGCTCCCCTTCAATAACCATAATTTAAAAGAGTTTTAGCAGCCGGTTTAACTGTTAAAGCTCTTTTTGACTGTTCTATGCTTCTTTTGCGTTTAAGCTAATCATCTTTAAAATGACGTCCGTGGCTTTTGCCATGGTCTGCTCCGATACGAATTCAAACCGGCCGTGCATGTTCTCACCGCCAGCAAAAATATTCGGTGTCGGCAGCCCTAAAAACGAAATCTTTGAACCGTCCGTACCGCCCCGTACTGGCGCGATATCCGGTTTAATCCCTAGTTCGATCATCGCCTGCTTGGCCAGTTCCACCACGCTCATATCTTTTTCGATAATCTCACGCATGTTGTAGTACTGGTCTTTAAGGGTAACTTGTACCGTCCCGGTGCCGTATTTCGCATTCATTCGATCCGCAATCCCCGCAAACAGCTGCTTGCGGTCTTCAAACCGCTGCCGGTCATGGTCACGGATAATGTACCCCAGATCAGCAGTATCAACGTCACCGCTAATTTTATAGAGGTGGAAGAACCCTTCTCTGCCAGTCGTTTTTTCCGGCCGGTCGTGTTCCGGTAAGGCGTTATGAAAATCAATGGCTAACTGGTTAGCATTGATCATGGTGTCCTTGGCCGAACCGGGGTGAACGTTGGTACCGGTAATGTGCACCCGTCCATCCGCCGCGTTAAAAGTTTCGTACTCCAGCTGGCCTAATGGGCCGCCGTCAACGGTGTAGGCAAAGTCAGCCCCGAAGTCCTTGACGTCAAAATGGTCAGCACCAGTCCCGATTTCTTCGTCTGGCCCCAGGCCCACCTTGATGGTGCCGTGTTTGATTTCTGGATAAGCCGTTAGATACTCCATGGCGGTCATAATTTCTGCCACCCCGGACTTATCATCTGATCCCAGTAGCGTTGAACCATCGGTGGTGATCAGCGTTTGCCCGGCATAATTTAAGAGGTTCGGAAACACCTTGGGATCCAGCGTATATTTACCAGCTGAATCCAGTGAGATCACGGAATGGCCATCGTAGTTTTCCACGATCTGCGGTTTGATATTCTTGCCGTTAAAGTCCGCGGTATCCACGTGGGAAATAAACCCAATGGTGGGTACCTGCGCTTCCAGGTTGCTGGGTAAGGTGGCAAAAACGTACCCGCTGGGCGCGCTCACGTGAACGTCAGTCAGGCCAATTTCCGTCAGCTCAGCCGCCAAAGTTTTTAAGAAATCAACTTGGCTTTGCGTGGACGGTACCGTGGTACTGTCCTCATCAGAACGGGTTTCAACGGCCACATATTTCAAAAAGCGCGGAATCAAGTTTTCGTATTGCATGCTCGGTCACCCTTTCAAATAAACGTAAACGGATCGGTATTCAGCTTTGATGGCACGATTTCAATCTGCCACTGGTTTTCCTTGTCCCATTGTTTGAACAGTTCAGTTAAATGGGGCTTACAGATGCTTTCAATGTGGTGGCCGGGATCGATCACTGGGAAGTGTGCCGCAATCATGTCATGGCCGGTATGGTAATACACATCGCCGGTAACGTATGCGTCAGCACCCTTTTTCTGGGCAATCTTAAAGAATTTACCGCCGTCACCGCCAAGCACCGCGATGCGTTGTACGGACTTGTCCAGATCGTCAGCAACTACCCGCAAACCAGCTACGTTAAAGACCTGCTTGCAGTGCGCTGCAAATTCCCGCACCGTCATGGTTTCGGGCAGGTCACCGATCCGGCCCATGCTGAATTGATGACCCTCATGATCTAACCTGGTTAGCTCCAAGGCTGGGTGGCCGCCTGGATACACTTCGTTAACAGCTTGTACAACGGCTTGTAATTTGGCATTCGGTACCCGCATCTGAATCGCCAGTTCATCGGTACTGTTCCGTTCGCCCACGGGGCCTAACTCTGGGTCAGCTCCCTGCATTGGCGTAAACCAGGTGGTGCCGTTCCATTCATAGCTGGCACCAGAATACCGGGCCATATCACCGGCACCGGCACCAACCATCGCTAAGCGCACTGCGTCGGCGTAAACCGGCTGTACGTGGACTGTCAACAAATAGTTAGCTTCACGAACACCGTCAACCATGCCAACGGTATTCGATAACCCTAACGCCTCTGCCAACCAATCATTCATGCCGCCATCCGCACTGTCTAAATTCGTGTGAGCCGCGTACACCGTAATGTGGTGCTGCAGCAACGTGGCATACATCTGGTTTTGCGGATCTGCTAAGTCTAAATTACGCGCCGGATGAAACATCATGGGATGGTGGGCAAAAATTAAATCAGCGCCAACGGACACTGCTTCGTCCACCACTTCTGGCCGCACATCCAAGGTAACCAGTACCTTGTGACAATCAGCATCCAATGAACCCAACTGCAAACCGACTGGATCTTTCGGTTCGGCAATTGACTTCGGTGCAAACTGTTCAAACCGCTCAATTAAGGTTTTAACTTTCATCTAAAACGACCTCCTGAATTTGATCGCGTTCCTGTTTAAAGGCAGCAATTTTTTGCTGCGGGGCATTTTTCGCTTGTTTCATAGTGGCAATCACCTGATCCAGCCGGACTTGTTCCTGACGCCACTTCTGCTGGAGCACGGGACTCTTTTCCCGCAGCAGATACGGACCGAATTTAAGTTCAGCAGCCGTATAAGTGACAGGCGTATCAGTGGGATCACCCACGATAATTTCGTAAATATGACCGTCTTCTGCCAGGATTCGTTCAGCCACAATTTCATAACTGTTATCCTGCAGCCAGCGCCGGACGTTATCCTCGCCTACGTTAGGCTGTAAGATCAGTCGTTCATGGTGGGCCAGATGTGATTTACCGCTTTCCAAAATATTGGTGATCAAGGTACCGCCCATACCGGCAATCGTGACGGTATCAATGTTGTCGTCTGGGTGAATTGCCGCTAAGCCATCCGCTAAACGGGCCGTGATGACTGCCGTCAGCTGTTCATTTTCAATTTCCGTCAACGCATTGTGATAGGGTCCCTTCACAACTTCGCCGGCAATTGCCGCACTAATGACGCCCTGTTTAGCTAAATGCACCGGCAGATAGGCGTGATCTGAGCCGATGTCCGCTAAGCGTGCGCCCGGCCGAACAAAGTCGGCAACGGTTTGCAGGCGGTTGGATAAATGTGTCCCGTTCATACGTGGTTCACTCCTCTTCAATCTCGTAGTTCCATTATAGGCTAGAGCCTAAACTCAGCACAACCGGTATCGGTGCTTTTTATAATCTGGAATAGTAATGACAACAACAAAGGTGCCACAGTCAATTTTCATAACTGTGACACCCTTCTTATTTTGCAATGCTTAGTTAATTACTCATCATCGCGTTTGCGCCGTTTCAGACCAACTAGGCCTAACATGCTGGTTAATAGTCCAAGAAGCCCTAAGCCAACTTCTGAATGACTTTGTTCGTTGGTTTGCGGTAACTTCTGCTGATTAATAGCTGAAGAATTAGATTGATCTTGCGAAACTGACCCATTTTGAGCTACTAATGAGCTATTTTGAGTTGCTGTAGTGATGCCAGATGTACCAGCAGCACCAGATCCAACTGATGACTGTGAACCCTTACCACTTGCAGTATTTCTTGAAGTTGCGGTACCTGGATTGGTCGTCTTTGAAATGCCCTTACCAGGAGTCGTCGTTTTGTTGACTGCTGTGCCCGGAGCCGGATTGCTTGGAGTCGTTGGCTGAGTCGGTTCAGTTGGTTGTGTTGGTTGTTCTGGTTGTTCTGGTTGATTTGGTTGATTTGGCTGGTTTGGCTGGTTTGGTTGATCCGGCTGATTCGGCTTGATTGGCGTGTAAGTGACCACCACGTCTTCGTTATACATTGGGACATCGTGTGCGACCACGCTGCCTAATGCTTGCTGGTCAACCTTAGCTGGAGTGGCTTTGTAGCCCGTAAGATCCGGTACTGATTGTTCATAATAAGCACCTTGTGGCGTTGCAACGCTATTGCCAGTCACTTCATCAGTCACGACTTTCCAAGTAATCGTTTGAACCTGTGGCGCTGGTACAGAACCAGTGTAGCCTGGATTATCAACGACATAGTGTGTCGTGCGAGTTGAAATGGTTGTGGTGTGATCCAGCTTGTGTGCCAGTTTAATTGTCAGATTATCGCTGGTATCATTACCTGCTTTAAATGTATACGGTACCGTACCATCCTGTCCCGCTGCTAAAACATAATGCTGCGGAATTACGACTTTGTAGTTGCCTGTTTCATCAGTCTTTCCAGTAAGTGTTTCTGGTGTACCAACAATCGTATCACCATTGTCAGCGTCTTCGTAGGTAACCGTCAGGTCAGCATTACTAGCCGAATAAGTAACAGTCACACTGCTATCCACAGGCATAGTTGTAGTAACTTGATCAGTCCCTGCTGGCACATTTGCGTAATTTGGTTCATAACCTGGTACTGTTGGCGAAGTAACTTCAGGGTAGTTACCAATTGGTGTATACGTTGTCACACCAGTAACTTGATCAGTATCTGTCTTCCAGGTCAATGGCCGACTAACTGTTGCTGGATTACCTTCAGTCAAACCTGTATAAATGATTTTCCGATACGTCGTGCCAGTAAAGCCCTCTGGCAACTTCGTAGTGTGCTGATGCTTCAGTTTAATCGTTAGATTATCCGAATCATCCGTCTTCAAAGTGTATGATACCGTAGCAGCCTGGCCAGGAGCCAAGACGTAATTTGCTGGTACTTTAACAGTGTATGTCCCCGTTCTGCCTTCCGTACCGGTAATCGTTTCTGGTGTACCAACGACGGCATTGCTATTATCGGTATCGACGTAAGTAACCTTGAGACTTGCCTGACTACTAATCAACTCATACTGAACGAAATCACCGTCATAGAAGGATTGGCTAACTTGACCAAATTGTGCCGTACCATTACCAGTACCATCAATAATAGTTGGTGTTGCTTTACCAGAATCATCAGTAACCAGCTTATAACCAGCTGGAATCAAGCCTTGGTCAGTAGTAGAAAAACCAGAAAGCTGGGTTGGATAATCATTAGTAAAAGTATCCGCGCCATCAGTAAGTGTCTTGTTCAAATCAGGAAGGTCAATATACTTATCAGTGCCACTTTCATTAACATAATGGAATCGTGCCTTAACCGTCGATTGGCCGACAATCTTAAGTGATGCATCCTTTGAACTTACGCTGGCTGGAGCACCATTACCATAGAAAATGGTTTGCAAATAACCCGTTTTATTAGCTTGTGCAGCAAAATTATCAGTCGTACCGCTAATCTGAATCCTACCGGTAGAAGTGTTCGGTTGAATCCCATTAATTTGGATAATGATCGAGCGAACTTTCGACCAGTCATCAACTTGAGTTGCGGGAACATAGCCTGCTGTGTCAGGCGTCGTAGCACTAGCATTCACAGCTTGTAGCTGAGTTGAATACAGAACCGTTGGGTTAATTGCGTTGCCTTGTCCATTAACAACTGTGTAATCAGCTGGTACTTTGATTGGTCCGGATAGCTTGAATGTATATTGTGAATGCTTTGAATCGCCAACCGTTGGTAGATTAATTGCCACGCTAGCATTACTGTTCTTAGCATTGTCTGCTAAGGAAGTATAAACAATCGAATCATAGAAGTTCAGTGTTGGATCACCTTTAGTACCACTTTGACCGTTGAGAATCGCATCAGGATTCAAATTTCCTTTAGCTAATGAACTGTTAAAGAAGGAACTTGCGGTAACAATCTTCCAGTTACCTTGACCACCATCCAACAGGACGGCATTAGGATTACCCTCCACAAATGATGAATTAGTAGCAGGCGTACTGTTCGTTGTTTTAGTTTTTGGTGAAACAACATACATATAATAAGGATATGTGCCAGGCAGTGCATCCGGATTGTTAGCAAGTACAACTTCACCATATTTACCAGTTGGCTGTCCCAAATCAACCGTAGTACCAGTCCCTGAATAGTCAATTTTCACAACGGTCTGACCGTTATCGGCCTTGAATTCAGAAATCTTTGCTCCAGTTACTTGAGTTAAAGCAGCACCAGTTGGATCAAGTGTTGCTGGACCACCTGGATTATAAGAATCTTCACTGTTGATTGAGGCAATGGTAGTGGCCTTTGGAAGGACAAAATAGAAAGTTGGCTCGTAAAGATCATTTGTCGTCTGGCCACGAGTACCAATGGTGGCAATATCTAATGATCCTGCCTTGGGATTTCCAGGATCAGTCGAGTGAGCATACCGATATGAATAAGCTGGAACGACAGTTTTAGCTTCCACAACAGTTTCTGTCACTGAAGAAGTACTATTAAGCTGGTTGCCACTAGCATCGAAGCTACTATTTATAGTAGGGACAAGTTTATCCCCAACTTTAACAGGTGTCCCGTTATCGTAAGTGTTTGATAAATGACCGTAAACAATAAAGCTAGAAGGCGTACCAACACCTAAACTTGCGTCATAACCTGTATTGGCACCTGGAGCCAATTCGTTCGGCTCAAACACAGCCGTTCGAATTGCTGAATTAGAAGTTACTTTATCACCAGCTTGAACAGTCCCGGTTCTAGTCGTCCCATCATCAAGCGTTAATGTATAAGTGTAGCTGGTAGTACCTGGTAAATAAACAGTAGGTGAAACAACTGAAGCGGGTGCATGAATACTCGTTGCGTCTAATCCATCGGGAATCGTAATCTGAAACTTATTATTCGTGGAATTAGCTGCGGAATTATAAGCAAAACCAAAACTAGCTAAATACTGTGGATCGTTGGTAGGATCCGTATCCAGTACTAACTGGTTTGGTGAGGTGGAAGAATTACCTCCGGCATTTGATGCAGCGTTACTATGGCCAACATCAGTTCCACCTTGATTGGCAATTAATTGAACACTCCAAGGCCCTGCCTTACTGGTATCCGTAAGTTTATCACCATCGCCATTAAGAATTTGAGAAAAGGTAATATTCCCTTTTGCGGTCAACGTTTGGGTAGTATCCGTCTGAGCAACCTCGAAGGCACCCACTAGTTTATATGGCTGAATGTATTGGAAATTCTGATTCCCCGCCTTTGCGGGAACTGTAATGATAATATCTGTTCCCTTTCCACCCGGTTGAGTAATCGTTGAACCGTCAGTCAACCCATTTATTTGACTCGTACTATTAGTATCGAGAACAAAGCCTGTTGGAACAGGAATAGTGACAGTTGAACCACCGTAGTTATCCGCACTGTTAACACGCGGAGTGGAATTTGAATCATCCTTAACACCATCTGCCTCATTGACGCTCACACTATACACATAATTCTTATTAGGTAAAATTTGTGCAACTTCGCCCCCATTTGGATAAAGCATTGAAACTGTGCTTAAATTAACTGTCGGTTTGATGGTTTGGGTAAAGGTAATTGGTGTTTGGGCAACAGCCTCTCCTTGACCATGCTTAATTGACCAAGTAATCGTTTTGGTTACCGTTTTGCCTACGTCTTCCATAGCTTCCGGCTGTCCGCTATCATTGCCAATTAAATTTAGTTTAATTAACTGGGTAGTAGTCGAATCAGCAATAAAAGTATCAGTTACAGTGTGCGATTTATCAGGATTAGTAGTTACAACAGTGGTCCCTGCTTGACTAACTAATGGATCCGCTGACCCAAATTTATACACTGGTGTATCCGCTGGAATGTTGATGACATAAACATCACCGGCTTTAGCATTAGTTGTCAATGTTAATGTTAATGGGCTTTGGGCATTTGTGCCATAACCAATCGCAGAATCTGAAATCGTTAAAGGTGCTGTCAAAGCATCCGCCACTGCATGAATTTCCTGAGGTTGATGAGTAGCAGCGTAAACCTGTTCCGCAGTGGCCTTAGCAGCGCTCAATTGCTTATCCGTTGGATCAACTAACGTCTTAGTTGTTGCAGCTGACGCTACATCTGTCGTATTTGCCGGAGCTTCTGAGTCAGTTGGCGTACTTGCATCGGTAGTTGAAGAATCACTTGTTTTAGTATTTACATCACTTTTAGTTACAGGCAAATTTTCAGCTTTTTCACCAACGTTTGCGGAGGTTGTATCAGTAGATTTTACACTTTCAGTGGCGTTTTTATTCGTATTACTTGTTGCACTATCACTTGTATTTGCAGTGCTACTCTGATCATTGGCATTTGAATCAGTACCTGTTTTTAACGATACTGTACCTTTATTTTGATTAGCCGCCGTTGCAGCTGTATCGCTTGTCTTTACTGAAGTTAGTTCTTGTGCAGTAGCCGCTGTTGTATCAGCATAACTTGTTGTACTCCCCAATAACAAGCCGGCACCAAGAGCCAAACTAGCAAGGCTAGCATATACCCAACGTCTTCCAGCCTTATATGATTTATAATGTTCTTTTAAATTAGACTTAACTGTTCGAATGTGATTATTCTTGCCTACCATTTTGCTACCCCCTAGGTTTAATTACCAATTCTAATTATTATCATCATTAAAATTATCTAAAAATTATTCTTATTATTTAGCTTCATACTATCGAATATTTCAATCTAACAGCGGGAGCTTTTACCCTAATATCGACTATTTATAGTGAGTTTTTCGGATTCTTATGCCGTTTCCCATAACTATCCCCTTCTTTTCCTTAATTGTAAGGTTAATTTTTTCACAAGTAAAGGACATTAATCATATTTTGGTGTCCCTACTTTTTTAAAAAATAACAAAAAAATGAGAAACAGATTTACTTGAATAAATCGAACTTTTCGTACCACTTCAAATAAAAAACACCTTAATCATCGAGTCAGCTACAGCTCGTGATTAAGGTGTTTTTTATAATGCTTGTATAACTTTAATTTTTATTCAGGCTATTCCAAGAAATCCTTCAACTGCTTTGAACGTGATGGGTGACGAAGCTTGCGTAAGGCTTTAGCTTCGATTTGACGAATCCGTTCACGGGTAACACCGAAGACCTTACCGACTTCTTCCAAAGTGCGGGTCCGGCCGTCATCCAAACCGAAACGCAGACGTAGCACGTTTTCCTCACGGTCAGTTAAAGTATCCAGTACGCTTTCAAGCTGTTCTTTTAACAGTTCGTAAGCAGCGTGGTCAGCTGGACTAGTGGCATCGTCATCTTCAATGAAGTCCCCTAAGTGAGAGTCATCCTCTTCACCAATTGGGGTTTCCAATGAAACGGGTTCTTGAGCGATCTTCAAGATCTCACGAACCTTTTCCGTTGGCATATCCATTTCAGCACCAATTTCTTCGGGCGTAGGTTCACGCCCTAAGTCTTGCAGTAATTGACGTTGGATCCGGATCAACTTGTTGATGGTTTCAACCATGTGAACTGGGATCCGGATAGTCCGGGCTTGGTCAGCAATGGCACGGGTGATGGCTTGACGAATCCACCAAGTGGCATAAGTTGAGAACTTGAATCCTTTACGGTAATCGAATTTCTCAACGGCCTTCATCAGACCCATGTTTCCTTCTTGGATCAGATCCAAGAATTGCATGCCACGGCCAACGTAACGCTTAGCAATGGAAACCACCAAACGCAGGTTAGCTTCAGCCAACTCTTGCTTAGCTTCTTCGTCGCCTTGCTCGATCCGTAAGGCTAAGGCAACTTCTTCATCGGCCGTTAACAGCTTAACCCGGCCGATTTCCTTCAGGTACATCCGGACAGGATCGTTGATCTTAACGCCGGATGGTGCAGAAGTATCCTTTAATTCACTGGCGCTGACTTTCTTGGCAGCTTTAACGGCACGTGAATCTGGATCACCGTTTTCGTCAACGACACTGATACCAGCATCTTCAACCTTTTCCAGTAAACCGTCCATCTTCTTGGCGGTTAAACCAAATGGTGAAGCAATTTTATCTGACAGTTCATCATAGGTGACTTGACCCTTTTTCTTGTAATCCTTTACCAGGTCTTTAACGGCTTTGTCGTAACCCTTTTGATCAAACGTCTTGCTCGTTTTGCTCGTCTTGCTTGTCGTCTTACTGCTTTTCTTTGTTTCTTTTGCCATTAGAAAGCCCCCTAAGCTTGTTTTTGAGACTGCTTTTGTTGTTGTAGCTTAATGTACTCGATCACAAGTTGACGCACGCGGTCATCGTCACCCAACCGCCGTGCTTCTTGTAAAGCCTGTTCTGTTTCACCAATCTGTTTGGTCAACGGTGCAACATTCATGATCAACTGAATATAATCATCAATCTCGCCCTCGCTAGTTGACTCATTTAACTGCATTGATTCGATATCGATCACCAGGTTTTGTAAATGATCATCGTGAATAAAATCAACAAACTGCGCTGGTGCATAACTCTGGTGGGTCTCAAAGTACCCTTGTGCCAAGGTATAAACCAGCTGGTAATCATCGTCAACAAAACTGAATTGCGGAATACCGGTCACGCGCAGCCACACATCGTGGTCGTGGAGCATCCGGTACAGCAAAGCTCGTTCAGCTTTTTCTACCGGCGTACGTTTGACTACCTGCTGCTGTTGTGTCTGCGGCTGGCTTTGCCCGGGACTAGCGACCGGTCTGGCTTGCCGCTCAGGTGTTTTCTGAGCTGGTTTTACCATGGCCAATTGCTGGCGCAGACTGCTCTTTTCCAGCTGAAAACTATCAGCCAGCTGAGTCAGATAAACGTCTTGTTCAACCGGTGATTTCACCGTTGCCAAGATGGCGAGAATCTCATTGAGATATTGCAGCCTGCCAGTATCCGTTTTTACATCGTACTGGGTCTTCAAATACCGCATCTCAAATGCTACCGGCGTTTCGCGGGCGGATTCCAACGCACTAGCAAGTTTTGCTTCGCCGTACTTTTGACGATATTCGTCAGGATCCATTCCCTCAGGCATCTGAATGACACCTAACGTTAAACTGGAATTATCACGTAAAATGGATAACGCTCGTTGCGTCGCCTTTTGACCTGGCGTATCACCGTCATAACAAACGTAAACTTGCTTGGTGATCCGCTGAATCGCGTAGATCTGTTCTTCCGTCAAACTGGTTCCCATGGAAGCCACGCCATTATCCACACCTGACTGGTGGGCTGACATGACATCCATGAACCCTTCAAACAGGATCAAGTTGCCCTGCTTTCGCACGGCTCCCCGCGCTAAGTCAAAGTTAAACAGCACTTTGCGTTTATTAAACAATTCGGTTTCCGGACTGTTTAAATACTTTGGCTGGTCCGGCTGCTGCTTCAGCATCCGGCCAGAAAAGGCAATTTCCTGGCCTGACTGGTTGCGGATGGGATACATGATCCGATCCACAAACCGGTCACGTAATTCGCCATCCTGATTTTCAATGAACAGACCGGAATGCCGCAACGTCTGATAATCAATCTTACGGGTGTCAAAGAACGGCTTCAGCAGTTGCTTGCTAGGAGCATACCCCAGACCGTAATCCGAAATCGTTTGATCGGTCAAACCGCGTTTATGCAAATAATCTAACGCTGGCTGACCCATTTCCGTGTTCATTAAAATATGCGTGTAAAGCTTCGTTGCGTCCTGGTGCAGTTTAATCAGCTGATTAGTCGGTGACTGCGGGTCACCATGCTGACCGGCACCGGTTGCCGCGTTAACGATTTGCTCGTCAAGCGAAACGTGTGAAAATTCAGCAACTTTAACCACTGCTTCTTGAAAGCTGAGATTTTCCAGCTCCATCAGAAACTTGAAGACGTTACCGCCTCGACCGCAACTGAAACAGTGAAAGATTTGCTTATCTTCAGTGACTGAAAAAGAAGGTGTCCGTTCTTCATGAAATGGACACAGACCAAAGAAGTTCTTCCCTTGCTTCTGCAATTGGACATATTGACTAATAAAATCCACGATATCAGTTGCATCGCGGACTTGTTCAATTACCTGTTCGGGTATTCTCGCCAACGGCGCAACCCCCTTCATTTAACAACCAAATCACTTATAAAACGTCGGTAATAACCTGCGGATAAATTGTCAAAACGAATTCATAATCATTATCAATCTTTCTTTTTTGCAATCTACCGCGTACGTAGTTATATCATATCAAGTTAAGTGTATATGTGCAACTAAAACACCCTCATATGTAGTCAATTAAAAAGAGCACATTTGACTTGATTATGCGAACATGTGTTTGTATAATGAATTTAACTTTAAAAGGTGGTGTTGAAGATGACCAAATTCATTAACTTAACTGGCACACTGATGGCAGACCCAAAGGTAATCAAGCAAGTGCCTACAATGCTGTATATTCCTATTCTAACAGTTGATGGGCAAACATTACACTGTATTGTGGTTCAGCATGCCTTAGACTTCTTATACCGGGCACATGCGAACGCCAAGATTGCCGTCTATGGCCACTACAATCAGCGCCACCAGTTCGTGATCAATAAATATTTTGTTCGGGCACAAGTATCGTGACTCGCAAAAGGTTGGTTTGAGACAATTCTTTTGCCATCAAGCATTTTATGCCAGCCTGTTTCCAGGCAAGACAATCATGATATTTCTAAAGTCATTAAAAAAGCCGACTGCAGCTTTAAAAAGTTGTAGTCGACTTCAGTCCGTTATTTAGTTTCCCCAATCGCCAAACTGTACCAAGCCATCTTACCATCCGGTGTTTCATCAATCTCCTTAAGTGGAATATTGTTAATGTTGTAAATGCCTAGCTTATAGTTAGTCAGCTGGTTTCGCTTAGCCTGGGTGTAACCTTCCTCATCCAGCAGTTTCTTAACACCCGCGATTTTGGTATCGTTTGAAGCAGCCCGATTGTCATAGAGATACTTAGATATTTGATTGAACGCGATAATATTCTGATAACCCTTAGTTGAAACTGCGTCATCATCGCCGTCGTCACCATCTACAAGCGTTCGGTAGCCGTAGTTATTAGCTGCAATCTGCGACATGCCCAAATCAACCGGTGTGTTTGGAAACAGCTCCATAATCGAACGGGTCAGCTTTTGATAATTACTGTCCTTAATGTACTCCAGATAATCGGCTGTACTGGTAAAATCGTTCGGATAGACGATATCCGTATTTGCGTGATTAATCGTCTTACCAGGAGCAATCAAACTCCAAGCCACATAACCAAAGACCATTTCTCTTTTATTCTTGGTAGTGATTGGAACTCCCACATAAGCGTACCAGGTTTCCTTACCATTGTGTTTCAAACGAATCGAATGGCGCCGAGAAAGATTAACGTTAGTATAATCTTTCAAGTTCGCGCGTACCTTAGTGTGCGACCAATCCCACAAATAAGCATTCTTGTTGGCACTGATAACGTGATAGTCACCACCGCCATAAGTCGGCTCACTATAGCGCTTACTGGTAACTTGATAGCCCTTGCTGTTATACCCTTTAGACAGATAGCCTGCCCAAACCCAACCCCGTTTACTTTGGGGAAAATTGGAGACATAGACATACTTAGAATGTCCTCTTGTCCCCGTGGCCCCTTGGTACCAGGTATAAGTCGGGTAGTTTTTTAAATTATACAGTTTCTTGGTATGTGTATCGTTCCACATATAAACCGACTTTTTGGCCGACTTCAAGTGGTACGCAGTCACTTTAGTATAGCGGTTATATTCAAAATTATTGTCTAAGTTCAAATTTTTATATGACGTTTTCCACATAGACGCAAGCGACTGCGTAGCTCCATGCGCTGGCACAGCCGTCAAACTCAGCAAGCCTAGCGTAGCTGCAAAACCAGCCAAAGTAATCTTAATTTTTCTGCGCATTTGGATCTTCCTCCCTAATTAATCCCCGAATAATTGCTATGAATAGGAATTCATCAACAGCTTGAGTATAGTCTAGACCGCTGATATCAAGCAAAGGTTTTGCAACTTAATTATTTAAAATTTAAAAATCAGCAAAAACCGCTCTGAACGATTAGTCCAGAACGGTTTTCTAACTTCACTTAATACTATTCAGCTTTCCCTACTGCCAAATCATACCAGGCCAGCTTACCATCAGCAGTCTGATCATTTGATGAATTGAATGGGATATTGTTAACGATGTAAATACCCAGTTTATAATCCGTCATTGAATTCCGCTTAGCCTGAGTATATCCTTCGGCATCCAGTAGTTTTTTGACACCGGCAATCTTCGTGTCATTGGAAGCCGCACGATTATCATAGAGGTATTGGGACACTTTATTGAACGCAATAATATCCTTGTAACCCTTGGTTGGAATCGCGTCGTCATCTTCTTCACCATCAATTGTTGAGCGGGAATCATAGTTGTTCGCGGCAATCTTTGACATTCCCAGATCAACGGGGGTATTCGGGAACAGCGCCATGATCGAACGGGTGAGCTTTTGATAGTTGCTATCCTTGATGTATTCCAGATAGTCAGCAGTGGTGTTAAAACCGTTTGGATAGACAAAATCCGTATTGGCGTGGTTGCTGGTATTGCCAGCCGCTAACAGACTGGTGGCCACATACCCTGACACATCACCCTTTTTAGTCTTAACTGTTACATAGGCATACCAAGTTTTCTTACCGCTATGCTGCATAAGCACTGAATTACGCTTAGAAAGATTCTGATTGGTATAATCCTTCAGGTTCAAACGAACCTTGGTGTGCGACCAATCCCATAGGTAAGCATTCTTGCTAGGATCAGCAACGTGAAATGGTCCGCCAGCGTATGTCGGCTGAGTATAACGTTTGCTGGTAACCTGATAGCCTTTGCTGTTATAACCCTTGGATAAGTAACCAGTCCAGACCCAGCCCACTTTAGTCTGTGGAAAATTAGTGACCCGGACATACTTGGAATTACCCTTCGTCCCCGTAGCCGTTTGGTACCAGGTATAACTCGGATAGCTCCTTAAATTATGGAGCTTCTTGGTGTGCGTATCATTCCACATATAAACCGACTTCTTGGCCGACTTTAAATGGTATGGTGTCACCTTGGTATATTCATTGTACATAAAAGTGCTATCTAATTTGACGTGTTTAAACGCTGCGTTCGCTGAAACCGCAATTGACGGTGCATCCGCGTGAGCTGACACAGCCGTTAAACCTAATAGGCCTAACGTCACTGCAAAGCCAGCCAGCGTCGCTTTAAATCCTGTTCGCATTTTAAAAGTCCTTCTCCCTAAATAATTGCTAAAAACGACCCACCTGATGATTTAAGTATAGCAACGCTACTCACTGCAGACAAGCGCTTGACAAGGGGTGTGAAAAAATAACATAAAGTGAACTTGTAAGTGTCCTCAGTCCGCTTCACAAAGTTAATGTTTGTAATCAAAAAGGGCGTTTAGAATGCTGATCATTCCAAACGCTCCTTTATTTGTCCCTACTCAAGTTTAATTTGAGTTAGTTTTCTTTTGTACATAGTAAGTGACAACAGAACCCTTGCTGACATTTTGAGCTCCTGGCTGTGAACCAAACCCGTCATCTTCTGAATAAGCAGGTATATAACCAGCAGGTATGTTCATATATTGAGTTGATTGGCTTGGTGCGGTATCGAATTCATAGCCAAAGTCCATCGTCGTTTTACCGACCGTTGTCCCAAATGGAACGATCACAGAGCCAACTTTTTGACCGGTACTTCTTTCAACATAGTTGACCGTCACGCCGTCCTGCGCGCTAACGGGAGCAATCTTTTTTAAGGAGCCGTCTCTAATGACACCGGCAATTCGCCGATTAGAAAGGTCTTGGACACTTAACCAGCGGTCGCCTTGGCGCGTCCGCGTCTCAGCAGCATTGATCACAAACACATCGTTAGCATAGTCAGCTGACGAAACCTTGTTAGGCATGTTAATTTCCACTTCAAACGGACCGGTCTCGAATGGTGTCGAGTAAACCTTTGCGGTACCATCATTGGCAGTACCCGGATTGGCTAAATGGTAGAACCCAGTCGCCTCATCCTTAGTTAAGGGACTTGGTGTAACCGTCCTAAAGGAAGTAACACCCCCAGCGGGTACTGTATGAGCAGCATCCTTATACCGAACGTAGCCAACGCTAATGTCTGTTGTTTTACCATTATAGATCCAGCCTTGCACTTTATGATCGAAGGTTGCAATTTTAAGGTAGACACTGTGTCTATTCGTAGTCGCCGTTCGCAGGTACATAAAAGAATCCATCCCGCGTTTTGAAGCAGCGTATTGTTTAAGTTGAGCCGTTGTTTTGACGACTTTGGCGCCCTTAGTTGTCCCAGGCTTATTGTAAAGTGCCTTCTTACCCGTCACGTTCAGGTAAGTACTTGATATAACCAGTGGATATGATGTTTTAATGACTTTAGCATAGCTCTTCGCTTGAGCAGTAATCGAACTAGCGCCAATCCCGCCAGCAAGCAAACCCACCGTGAGTAATCCCGTTAACCATTTATGTTTGAGCATTGCTTTTCCTCCCTGTAGGATCGATCAAATTCATTTCACGAGTTAATTCTAACATTTTTAACGACTACCAGAAAAATTATGCACAAAAAACCAGCTTGAGCCTCCGCCGCTCAAGCTGGTATTTGATTTCAGTTTCATTAATAGCGTAACTTAATTATATCACTTTTAACATCATTGTCGAGCAACACTGCCAGACTGTGCTAGAAGTGCTTTAGACCAATTGTTTACTTAACGATCAACTGGTTGAGGTCGCCAAGGTGCAAGATCAAATCGGATAACTGACTTAACTGGCTAAGACGATTATTCTTAACCTTCTCGTCATCGGCCATAACCATGGTTGCGTCGAAGTAGTCGTTAATGACGGTCTTCAAAGCGGCCAAAGCATCGTAGTAAGCGGAAATATCCATGTCTGGTGCCTGTTTAGCAACCTTATCAACGGCATCGTGAAGCTTTGGTTCACTGTCGTTATCAAATAAGCTGGTATCAACGGCAGTCAGCTTGCTCTTATCTGCCTTCTGCGCAATCCGCAGAACCCGGGTTAAGGCTTCAATCGTGCCCTTAAAGTCATCGTCGTTTTGATGATCGCTCAATACTTGAGCAGTGGTGAAGTTGTCCAGCAGGTCGGTGTTTGGTCCACCGATGACAGCATCCACGATATCGTGCTTAACTTTTTCACCCAGTAAGGTGACTTTAATCCGGTCACGCAGGAAGTCGCCAACGGCTTTGACTTGAGCCTTTTGATCCAGATCAGGTGCCACGTTAGCACTAGTTTCAGCAGCAATGGCGTCTTCCACCATCTGCTGGTTAAAGTGCCACTTGTTGGTACGGATAATCCGCACGATTCCAGTCGCTTGACGACGCAAAGCGTATGGGTCGTTAGAACCGCTTGGAATCATACCAGCAGCGAAGAAGGTCAAAATACTGTCGATCTTATCGGCAATGGCTAAGACAGCACCAACGGTGGATTCTGGTAAATCGCCATCGGCTGAAATTGGCATGTAGTGTTCGCGGATTGCTTGAGCGACCACTGGGTTTTCGCCGTTCAATAAGGCGTACTTCTCACCCATGACCCCTTGCAATTCAGCAAATTCACCAACCATGCCGGTAACTAGGTCAAACTTGTAGATGTGAGCAGCCCGAACAAGGTCCTTGATCTGCGTATCGTCTAAGCCAAGTTTCTTACCCAGGTTTTCGGCAATGACAGCAACCCGTTGCATCTTGTCGTACATGGTACTGATCTTGTCGTGGAAGCTGACAGCCTTCAGCCGTTCAACGTAGTCTTCAACGGTCTGCCTTTGATCTTCTTCATAGAAGAACATGGCATCGGCCAAACGGGCTGCTAACACCCGTTCGTTACCGGCAACCACATTTTGAATGTGATCGGCATTTCCATTACGAACGGAAACAAAGTGCGGCAATAGCTTGCCGTTTTGATCCAGAACGTAGAAGAACCGTTGGTGATCACGCATAGAAGTGATCAGCACTTCGTCTGGAATGGCCAGGTACTTCTCATCAAAACCGCCGGTAAAGGCAGTTGGCCATTCAACCAAGTTGTTAACTTCCTCCAACAAATCAGGGTTCAGCTTGATCACCCAGTTATTGTCGGCAGCGATTTTTTCGATCTGAGCCTGAATCTTAGCTTTCCGCTTCTTAGCATCAGCAATGACGAATTCACTGTTCAAGGCGTCTTCGTAATCGGTGGCGTTGGCCAAGGTGATGGTCTTGCCTAAGAACCGGTGGCCGCGAGTTTTGCGGTCGGTTTTAATATCCAAGATTTGGAACGGAATGACCTTGTCGTCTAACAAAGCTACCAGCCACTTGATTGGGCGAATGTATTCAAAGTGGTAACTGCCCCACTTCATCATGGTTGGGAAAGTCATGCCAGTAACGACGTCCTTCAAACCAGCTAAGACTGATTCTACTGATTGACCAGCAATGTGTTTTTGAACGTAGACGTATTCCGTACCCTTTAATTCTTTAAAGGTGATGTCGTCCACCGTAACCCCTTGGCCGCGAGTGAATCCTTGGGCGGCTTTGGACCAGTTGCCATCCTTATCCAAGGCAATTTTCTTAGCGGGTCCCTTGACTTCTTTGTCAACGTCCGGCTGTTTGTCAGCTAAGCCACTAATTTGAATAGCTAATCGACGTGGTGTTGAAAACGGTGTGATGTCATCAAAACTGATGCGTTCATCTTTGAGGTACTTCTTGGTTTTTTGAACTAATTGTTTGATGCTTGGGGTCACAACGTGAGCAGGCATCTCTTCCAAACCAATTTCAAGTAAAAATGTATGTGCCATTACTTCTTGTCCTCCCCGTCTGCTAATAATGCTTGCCGTTTTTTCTCGTCTTTGATCAACGGGAAGCCGAATTCTTTTCGTTTAGCAACAAAGGCTCTCGCAACAGAGTGTGCCATTCGGCGAATCCGAGACAGATAACCGGCCCGTTCAGTAACGGAAACGGCACCGCGAGCGTCCAACAGGTTAAAGGTGTGTGAACACTTCAAAATGTAGTCGTAAGCTGGGTGCACTAAGCCGTTAGCAATCTGCTTTTTAGCTTCGCCTTCATAATCATCAAACATCTGCAGCAGCATCTCTTGGTTGCTCTTTTCAAAACTGTAAGTTGAGTGTTCGATTTCGGGTTCCCGGAAAATGTCACCATACATGACACCATCGCCCCATTCCAAATCGAAGACACTGTCAACGTCTTGGATGTACGAAGCCAGCCGTTCGAGACCGTAAGTGATTTCTGATGTGACAGGATCCACTTCCAGGCCGCCAACGATTTGGAAATAGGTGAATTGAGAGACTTCCATCCCATCAAGCCAAACTTCCCAACCAACACCGGCACAGCCCATTGAAGGGTTCTCCCAGTTATCTTCAACGAACCGAATATCGTGTTCCAAAGGATCGATACCCAATTCTTTTAAACTGTTTAAATACAGGTCCTGAATGTTTTCTGGTGAGGGCTTCATCACAACTTGGAACTGGTGGTGTTGATATAACCGGTTGGGGTTTTCAGCATACCGGCCATCCGCTGGCCGCCGTGATGGTTCTACGTAAGCCGCGTTCCAAGGCTCTGGGCCGATTGCCCGCAAAAAGGTGTACGGGCTCATGGTCCCGGCACCCTTTTCCGTATCGTAAGCCTGCATCAGCATGCAGCCTTGTGCGGACCAATATTGCTGCAAGGTCAAGATGATTTGTTGCATTGACAATTTCTTGGTCAAAACTATATCCTCCTATTGTGTGACGGCAATGATGAGAGACAAACGGCACAAAAAAACGTCCCAATGTAGTCTGATAGACCTACATAGGGACGAAAGTTATATTTCGCGGTTCCACCCTACTTCTGGGTGACCCCAGCAGCTTCGTTTGCATCAGCTCGAAAAGTGCCAATTGATTCACGGTCACTTCGGCTTGCACCTATTCCGAAGTCGCTGTTTGACCGTTAAACCAACCCTCTTTTTTCATTGCCAATCACTATTCAATTCCCCATTATTTTAAGCGTCTGCAAAATAAAAGTCAATCTCAACTAACGAATTACTTTAAGTCCAGCTCCCCCTGCTTTAAAGAAAGCAGAATTGCTAAAACAATGAAAATAAACGATCCAGTAAAAGCCACGTGCATACCCGAAATAAATAATTGCGGCTGATTTGGTAGATACGTAGTGACCTTAGTGTGGGCGATAAAACTCATGACGCTGAATAGTACCGTGGTGGATAACGCAGTGCCGGACACCATGCCGACATTCCGTGCCAAGGCGTTAATACTGCCGGCACTGCCAAGCTGGTCCTTGTCCACTACGGACATGACGATATCGCTGTTTGGGGATTGAAATAAACCGGTGCCAGTCGCCATGATCACCGTGATGGCACCGTAGACCCACAGCGAGCTGTGAAGGTCTAAGAACCAGTAACCTAATTGCGACAGCGCCACGGTACTCAGTCCCAGCGTCACAATTTTGGCAGGGTTAAAGCGGTCGGCTAACACCCCACCGATTGGCCCCGCAATCATCGTTACCACTGGAAAGATAATCATCAGTAAGCCGGCCTGCCCAGCACTTAAACCGCGGGCATCCTCTAAATAAAATGGCATGAGAACAACCGTAAAAAAGTTGGATAAGAAAATTAAAATAGCGGCGCCGATACCATAGGAGAACGGCTTAATTTTGAAAATACTCAGTGGCATTAAGGGTGCAGTACTGTGGCGTTCAGCACTGATAAACCAAACGACTGAAACCACGGCAATCACGTAACCAGATAGCGGTACCGCAGTGAAATACCCCACCTCTTGTCCCCAGAAAATGGCGAGAAACAGACTGACGATCAATAGCGCAAAAGAAACCGAGCCCGGCCAATCGATTTTTCTATCCGCTGATTCTGGCATCGATTTAGGCAAGACAATTTGACCAAGAATAATCGCAAAAATGCCTAGTGGAACGTTGATCCAAAAAATGTATCCCCAGCTAAAATGAGACAGCACTAGTCCGCCAACCCCTGGGCCGGCAACTGCACCAAAGGACACGAAGGTGCCAATCAATCCCATGGCTTTGCCACGTTCCTTTAGATTAAACGTTGCGGTAGTGATGCCATAAGTGTTAGATAAAGTCATCGCCGAACCAATCCCCTGTATCACCCGGCCCAGCAGTAAAAGCTCAAAGGTCCACTGCAGCCCTGAAATGAAAGACCCAATGATAAAAATGGCTGTGCCAATTCGAAAAACTTTAATTTTACCGTACATATCACCTAATTTACCGAAAAATAGCAATAACGCGCTAACCACGATCAAATAAATGGACACCACCCATTCAATTTTATTCATGGGAATGACCAGCTGCTTCGCCATCACTGGCATGGCAACGTTAACGATGCTGGAATCCAAGTTGCTCATAAAGGCAAAAATCCCGATAGAGAGCAGGATCCACCACCGTCGTGGCTGAGTTTCGCTCATTTTGACAACCCCCAATCTACTCTTATTGGCCTGATTATAACTGGTATTTAAGATTTAGGGTGCGTTAAAGCTCACGTTAAAAAAGACTTTTATGATAAACTATACCAATTTTATAATTTATCACACAAAAATCAGTTGCTTTCACAAACTGTTTTATCTTAATTGCTTATTTTGTGAATATAGTTAAGCGCTCTTTAATTGCCATAAAGCTATTTTGAAATTAAAATCACAAGCTAGACTATTGTAAAATGCTCCAATGAAGTGTATTTTTAATATCGTATCAAAGTTCATTTTTGGGTTTACCAATTTATTTATGACAATTTTTCTTACGAATTAAAAGGAGGAATTTTCAAATGGCTTATGCAACTATTAATCCCTATAACAATGAAGCCGTCAAAGAATATGCTTATACTACTGAAGCTGAATTACAGGCTGCGCTAGCAACTGGTCACGCGCTTTACAAACAAAACAAAAAGCAGCCGGTAGCGGAACGGGCCGCTATTTTACACAACGTTGCCGCTAAGTTACGTGAACATTCCGCAGAACTAGCACGAACCTGCACCATCGACATGGGTAAACTACTTCGCGAATCCGAAGGCGAAGTTGAACTATGCGCCATTATCGCCGACTGGTTCGCTGACCACGGTGAAGAAATCCTGACCCCTGAAAAAATTGATACCATTGCTACGGGTGAAGCTGAAATTCGTCATTCAGCAACGGGTATCGTCATGATGGTAGAACCATGGAACTTCCCTTACTACCAAATTATGCGGGTGTTCGCGCCGAACTTTATCGTGGGTAACCCAATGATTTTAAAGCACGCTGCCAATACACCTGCCAGTGCACAAATGTTCGCCGACGTGGTTGCTGAAGCCGGCGCGCCAGAAGGATCACTAACTAACCTCTTCCTGTCATACGATAAAGTCACCGAGGCCATTGAAGATCCACGGGTTCAAGGTGTCGCACTGACTGGTTCAGAACGGGGCGGTACTGCGGTTGCTGGTGCGGCCGGCAAGAACCTCAAGAAGAACACTATGGAACTTGGTGGGATGGACCCATTTATCGTGCTAGACGATGCCAACATGGACGACGTCATTGACATTGCATGGCGTGCCCGTCTCTATAATGCTGGTCAAGTATGTACTTCATCCAAGCGTTTCATCGTGATGGACAACGTTTATGACCAATTTGTTGACGGCTTAAAGGAGAAATTTAGTAAAGTTGTCCCTGGCGACCCGCTAGATCCTAAGACTTCATTGGCGCCAATGAACCGTGAAAAGGCCAAGAATAAACTGCAAAAACAAGTCGATGATGCAATTGCCGCCGGCGCAAAAGTGGTTTACGGCAACGAACCGATCGACTTGCCAGGCCAATTCTTCATGCCAACCATTTTGACTGACATCGACAAGGATAATCCCGCGTACTCAGAAGAAATGTTTGGCCCAGTTGCCGCTGTTTACAAGGTTCATTCTGAAGAAGAAGCTATTGAATTAGCTAACGACAACCCTTATGGTCTAGGCGGAATCGTCTTTGCCGGCGATGCCGACCACGGCGCAGAAGTAGCCGCTCAAATCGAAACTGGAATGGTTTTCGTTAACAACTTCATGGTGACCTTACCAGAACTGCCATTCGGTGGCGTTAAGCTTTCCGGTTACGGCCGTGAAATGAGTCATATCGGTGAAATGGCCTTTGTTAACGAACAACTGATCGTTAAAACTGACAAACCAAACTTGGATAACGTTGCCGGTGGTTTAGTAGCAACTGATCCAGCTTAATTCATTACAATCCTGATCCACAAAAACGCCTGCAATCAATATAATTGCAGGCGTTTTTTACTCATTTTTTTGATTATCTAACGGTTTCCACTTCATCATCTGATCTATGAAACGCTTAGACCTAGGGTAGACCCCAATCGTATCTGCATAGATCATATCCAAAGCTCGACGTAAATGCTGCTTAGTCTCTTCGTGAACGCTAATGGTTTTCAGCTTAGTTAAATCAATTGCTGAAAACTGGCGCAGGTAATAAATCGTTCGTTGATCTAAATCTAGCCGGTTGGGGTCTAAATGCCAGTGTGCCTGGCATAAAAGCCCCCCATAGGATTCAGAATAGTCAAAGGGGAGATCCGTCCGACCGCAAATGACGCATTGCCGCAAATTCGGTTCTACCCCAAACAAACTCATCATCTGAACTTCAAAGATATTGCTTATAATGGCTTCATCTAAACCATTATTGATCAGTGACAGAGCGTGAAACAGACGCTGATACCAGCCCCCGAGGAGCTGATTGTCTGGAATCGCCATGTCCAGCAGCGACATGATGTAAGTAGCGTAGGCATTTTTAGAAATATCCTGACCGATATTGGTAAAGTTAGCCGTATCCTTAGCCGCATTAATAAATGACAGTCCTGGCTCACGAATATCACCGGCATACACGCCATAAGTAAATGGCAGCAAATCAGCCGTCATTTTAAACCCGCGCTTCTTGGCACCACGGATAAAAAACATCCGCTTACCAGCCTCTTCGGTGAAAAACTTAATCAGCATATCTCGTTCGCGATATTCTTTTTGATACATGACAATGCCATGAAAATTCATGAGTTGTCCAGTCATCGTATCACCACACTCTAATAATCGTCTTTACGGTACCCGTATGATTGCAAGGCTGATGATTTGTCACGCCAACCCGGAACAACCTTGACCCAAAGTTCAAGGTAAACTTTATCGCCCAACAGATTTTCAATATCCTGACGAGCCAGCGTCCCAATCTTCTTTAGCATGGAACCGCCCTTACCGATTAGAATTCCCTTTTGAGTCGGCCGATCAACAATGATGGTCGCCTGAACATGAATTTTCTGTTCGTTTTGACGACTCATTTTGTCAACCACTACCGCAACTGAATGCGGAATTTCCTGACGGGTCAACTGAAAAATCTTTTCCCGAATCAGTTCGGAAACGACGAATCGCTCCGGATGGTCAGTGACCTGATCGTCAGGATAGTACTGAGGCCCATGTGGCAGCTTGCCAACCAACTCGTTTAACAGTTCTTCAACGTTGTTGCCTTCCAAAGCAGAAATTGGCAATACTTCCTGCCACTTAAGGGCATCTTTATACTGATCAATCACAACTAACAAGTCATCAGGGGTGATCTGATCAATTTTATTAACAACTAAATAAACCGGCTTTTTAACTGTTTTCAGGCGGTCAATAATGAAATTGTCGCCGGCACCGCGCCGCTGTTCTGCATTGACCATCATGATCACCGCGTCAACTTCATTTAAAGAAGACAACGCTGACTTCATCATGTAGTCGCCCAGCTCGCTCTTCGGTTTATGAATCCCTGGCGTATCAATAAAAACAATTTGCGCATCGTCCGTTGTGTAGATTCCCTGAATCTTGTTACGTGTTGTTTGTGGTTTGTCGGACATGATGGCAACTTTTTGACCCACCACCCGATTTAGTAAGGTTGACTTGCCGACGTTTGGCCGACCAACAATGGCCACGAAACCACTTCGATAATTTGGATTATCCAAAATGTACTTCCCTCCTATAAGTGAATGTTAAATTTCTGTATCAGTTCTGGAATAAAAATCAGACAGCCAATCACCACCGCAAAAATAGCCGCAATCAAAACACCGCCAGCGGCAACGTCCTTAGCTTTTTTGGCTTCATCATGGTAGTGATGGTCAACAATCAAATCAACGATGGACTCGACTACGGTATTCAAAACCTCAGCCACTACCACCACGAAAATAGCCAAAGTGATCCAAAGCCACTCGTTAGTAGTCAGTTGCAGCCAAATCCCCATAATCACCGCAATGGCAGCCAAAATAATGTGTTTACGAAAATTACGTTCGGTAGACACAAGGCTATAAACCCCGTCTAAAGCGTGAATCAGCGATTGAAAGAAGTTATGGTTTTTATTTACTTGTTTATCGTTTAAGCCCATATGCGTCGAGTATATCCCTTTGTAGTTTGAACATCACTTTTTCGTCTTCAGGCTCCATATGGTCGTAACCGTTAAGATGAAGGAAACCGTGAACAACTAAAAAGCCCAGCTCACGTTCGTAAGAGTGTTCCAAATATTCTGCTTGTTCGCCAACCTTATCAACTGAAACAAAGATATCGCCGATGTTTTCCGGAATTTCTTCCTCTAGTTCTTCATCCATTACAATTGGAAATTCGTCATCTTCAGCACTGTCTTCAATGGCAAAGCTAATGACATCCGTTGCCCGGTCAACGCCACGGTATTCGCGGTTAATTTCTTGAATGCGGTCATTGTTAACAAACGTCACTGACATTTCGGTGTTTTCCTTAAGTTTAATGTACTTGCCAGCGTACTCCAGTACGTCTTTGACTAATTTAACGTGTTCTTCTGGAACGCCATTTTTAGTTTCATCGTAAATTTCTAAATCCATGTTTTATACTCGTCCTTATTTATTTTCCACAGCTTCATAAGCATTAATAATTGCGGCAACCACTGGGTGGCGAACCACGTCGTCAGCCGTAAACTGTACAAAGTCAATGTGATTCACATTCTTCAGAATTCCCATGGCCTGAACCAGCCCGCTTTGGCTATGCCGCGGTAAATCAATTTGCGTAATATCGCCGTTAACAATCATCTTTGAACCGAAACCAAGCCGGGTCAAAAACATCTTCATTTGCATATTCGTCGTGTTTTGAGCCTCGTCTAAAATAACAAACGCACCATCTAAAGTACGGCCACGCATGTAGGCCAACGGCGCAATTTCAATCACGCCGCGTTCCATTAAACGGTTGGTGTGTTCTGCTCCAAGGATGGCGTACAAGGCATCGTAGATTGGCCGCAGGTAAGGGTCAACTTTATCCTTCAAATCACCTGGCAAAAAGCCAAGGGACTCACCCGCCTCAACGGCAGGTCGGGTCAGAATAATTTTTTCAACGTCGCCGCGCTTCAAAGCAGCAATGGCCATCACCACTGCTAAATAGGTTTTACCAGTACCAGCGGGACCAACACCAAAGGTCACGTCATTATGCTTAATTGCGTCAATGTACTGCCGTTGGCCGTAATTTTTTACCCGTACGGCACGGCCCTTAGCATCCTTAATCAGGGTTTCGGTATACAGATCCAAGAAGTATTCCAGAGTGCCCTTGTCAGCCATCTTCATGGCACTCATGACGTCGGCACTATTCAGCTGAATGCCTTGCTGGATCAGCTTATCCATATTCTTTAGGATGTCCATGGCCTTTTGGACCTGAAACGGTTCACCGGCAACCTTAATGGAATTGCCAAATGGATGAATGGTTACGTTTAACCCTTCTTCTAAGAGCGAAACGAACTGATCCTGCGCACCCAAAATAGCGACTCCCTGTTCTGGATTTGCTAAGATATATTCTTTTTCAGTTTGCGTATTGTCAGCCAAATACAATTGACTCCTTTACATTAAATTAGATTTCTTAGACCATTATACGACAAAGCTGTCAGAAAAGCTCGACCAAGTGTGATGTAAGCGATTGGAGCGCCATTTTCAGGTTCAAAGTGAGCCATTCATTTATCAGAATATAACAAAATTATCATCCCAAATATAACATATTTGCGGTATCATATTCCCTAGATAGGAGGGATGTTACCTTGAAAATTCTTGGCATTCTTGGGGCTCATCGACACGACGGTTTGACAGCTCGTATGCTCTCGACAGTTTTGGAGAACGTACCAGCACCTCATACCACCGAAACAATTTACTTGGAGGACTATGATTTTCACCCTGATCAGGCTGGCAAGCGTGACCCAGTTTTAGATCAGCTGACCGCTAAGCTATTAGAAAGTGACGTCTGGGTACTGGCTGCTCCCACTTACTGGGGTGGCCTAGCAGGTAAAATGAAAGACTTTCTAGACTGCATGCGCGGTCGTCTGGTTCGCTTCGATCATAAGGGTGGCACTCATCCGGACCGCTTTGAAAATAAGCACTATCTCAGCATCACCAGCTGCTACGCCGGAACGTTTGAAAACTTTGTCTCCGGAATCACCGACACTAGTTTCCGGACCATCGATAAGATCATGTCCGCTGCGGGTTTGATCAAGATCAACGAACTGGTTCTACCAGGAACCTTATTCATGAAGCAGATTCCAGCGGGTAAACTAGCTGAATGCAAGCGACTGGGAAGCAAACTGATCACTAAACCGAAACGAGATGATAATACATTGAAACGTTATATCGAACTTTTTTGCATGGTTGCCGTCATGGCTTTCTTAACAATGGGCATCCAATTTTTGTTCCACTTAATTTCTGCCGGGGAATTCTGGGTCGTTTATGCTAGTTTCGTACTGATCTTCTTTATGTTACTGGCCAGCATTTTGCACTTCTTCACCGTTGTTAAGCATCGGCGCCGGTAAGCATTATTGTATTTAGCAATTATATATTTGTATATGCCAAGTAACCGCTCATTTTACTGAATGGGCGGTTAATTTTTATTGCGTTACAGCAATAATTTGCTGGCGTAACCGTTGCGCAGCTGTTAGCGGAGCGTTGGCTTTCATAATTGCGGAAACAACGGCTACACCGTCAACACCTGCTGGTTTAACCGTTTCAACATTAGCAGCGTTTAAACCGCCGATAGCATAAACTGGAATATCAACTGTTTGCTTAATCGCCTTAAGCGTATCAACACTGGTTCGAACCGTCTCAACGTGAGTGGTCGTTGGAAAAATGGCCCCTACTCCAAGATAATCAGCACCCTGTTCGACCGCTGATCGTGCTTGTTCAAGCGTTTTCGCGGTCGCTCCAATAATCGCATCCGGACCCAATATCTGCCGGGCAGCTTCGACGGGTAAGTCCTTTTGTCCAAGGTGCACTCCCGCAGCCTTCACCGCCTGCGCAATATCTAACCGATCATCAATGAGTAACGGTATTTGATACTTGTCAGTGATTTGTTTAACAGCGTAAGCCCGCTGGAAATATTGCAAACTAGTTAACTCTTTTTCACGTAGTTGAACAAGATCAACCCCGCCCTGACACGCTTCGTCAATTATTCTCAGAAACTCCGCCTCCGAATAATTTAACGCATCCGTCACTAAATACAGCGGTCGATTACTAATTTTCATAATTGCCTCCCAATTAGCTGAATTTCTAATACTCGCCAACAGTCTATCGAAAATTTCCGCACTTGTCACGTGAATATTCTTGCTTGACTTCCACAACGTTCTAGCTTATAAATATAACCAATGAGTCCGAAAAGTGACTCAATTTTAAAAATTAAATAACGTTAGTTCGTCTGGGGTGCCAATTGGCTGAGATTAAACCCATCGAACCTGATGTAGTTTGTACTACCGAAGGAAGACAACTTTTACTGAATTTATCAGCCCAAAGACCTTCCTGCATGAAAGGCCTTTTTTCGTGCAGGAGTGGTTAATAAACCGGACTTGATAACGTATCCCCTTCCTCGTAGACAAACGGAAAGGGGCTTTTTTATGGTTACTGTAAACGGCGAGCCACTAGCAGACGCTGCTGGTCAAAGCCTACTCACGTTTTTACAACAGCGCAAGACGCCTGTCGATAACGTTGTTGTGGAGTTAAACGGGACGATTATTCATCGGCCTGAATACGAACAGACACTTATTAAACCGGATGACAAACTGGAACTCATATCGTTTGTCGGTGGCGGTCGTTAAGGAGGAATGCGCATGCAGCCAACTATTCAAGGAATGGCCATTGCAGATGTTTATCAAGGGATGAAGGACCGCAACGTTGTAAATTCCACCGATCGCTTAGCCAAAGCTCACGTAACCATTGCCGGTGCTGGCGGTTTGGGTTCCAACATCGCCATCGCGCTAGCGCGAATCGGAGTCGGGTATTTGACCCTGATCGATTTTGACCAAGTTGAACTGAGTAACTTGAACCGACAGCAGTTTAAGCTCAGTCAAGTGGGCATGGACAAGGTCACCGCTCTCAAACAAAACCTGCAGGAGTTCAACCCCTTCGTCACTATCGACACTCTAGTCGAAAAAGTAACTCACGATAACGTAGCGAAATTCTTCGCTGATGCCGACATTATCTGTGAAGCATTTGATAACCCCAGTGCTAAAGCCATGCTACTAGACGCAGCCAGTGAATTTTTCCCTGACAAGCCCATGGTCATGGCAACTGGGATGGCGGGCACACACAGTTCCAACTCCATTGTCACCAAACAAGTCCGCCCTAACCTGTACATTGCGGGTGACGGCACGACTACCGGTGCTGAAGGTCTTATGGCACCGCGAGTTATGATTGCGGCGGGTCACGAAGCAAATATGATTACCCGTTTAATTTTAGGAGAAACCAATATTTAGGAGGAAATAACATGTCAGAAGAAACCGATCTGCTCACCATTGGTGGTCACACATTTACGTCACGTTTTATTCTCGGATCCGGTAAATATTCCTATGACTTAATTGATTCGGCCATTAACCAAGCTAAGGCCCAAATTATCACCATGGCTTTACGCCGAACCGATTCAGCGGAAGAAAATATTCTCAACTACATTCCTGAAGGCATTACCATTCTGCCAAACACTTCAGGTTCAACCAACGCACAAGAGGCCATTCGGACCGCCCGTTTAGCCCGGGAGCTTAGTGGCAGTAACTTTATTAAATTGGAAGTTGTCCCGGATAAAAAGTACTTAATGCCGGATAACAATGAAACCGTCAAAGCCACCGAAGTATTGGCAAACGAGGGGTTCATCGTCATGCCCTACATTCTGCCTGACTTAAACGTTGCCCGTCAGCTGGTAGATGCTGGCGCCGCAACCGTGATGCCTTTAGCAGCCCCAATAGGCACAAACAAAGGACTGGCAACCAAAGATCTGATTCAAATTTTGATTGATGAAATTGATGTACCTGTAATCATTGATGCCGGTATTGGCCGTCCTAGTGAAGCAGCCGAAGCTATGGAAATGGGCGCCGACGCCATTATGGCCAATACGTCCATGGCGACCGCAGAGAATATTCCGCTCATGGCAGAAGCCTTCCGCCTGGGCGTGGAAGCTGGCCGAAAAGCTTATCTTGCAGGTCCTGGCCGCATTATTGAACGCGGTGCCGTTGCTTCATCACCACTCACCGGCCTAAGCAAATGATTCGCGATACCAATAAGTGGCTGATATTTCAACACCGGTTTCAGCAAATTATTCAGCTTTCTGACGATACAATCGGCCAGAATCGTTTAGTCTATTCGCCAAATTGGGTAGCAGCTCAAACAGCTCTAATTCAATTTGGTCAGCAAATCGGCCTCACCGCAATGGTCGACAACTACGGCAACGTTTATTTAGATCTGCCGGGTAAAGATGATCGAGTAATTGCGACTGGCTCGCACATAGATACCGTAATCAACGGCGGTAAATACGACGGGTTATACGGTGTCCTCGGCGGATTGCAAGCCGTTGATGAACTCAAAGAACGCTTTGGGACGCCCCAGCATACTCTGCGCCTGATCTCTTTCAGTGAGGAAGAGGGCAGCCGCTTTAAGGCCACGTTCAGCGGGTCTAAATACTATGCGCTTCATCAATCCGTAAAAGATCTGACTGATTCTGAAGGTGTCAGTTTTGAACATGCCCGGAGCACTGCCGTTTCGCATCTGCAGTCACTGAATGATGTCATCGTTAAGCGACCAGTGATTCCAGATAGTTTTACCGAACTGCATATTGAGCAAGGTCCTAGACTGGTCACCAGTCATGATCAAATTGGCTTAGTTTCCGGTATCGTTGGTCAGCGACGATATACCATAACGGTTCAGGGTCAATCAAATCACGCTGGCACGACACCCATGAATAACCGGCACGACGCCCTCCAAACTGCGGTCATCCTGATTGCAGCACTTGAACGGCGTGCTCACGAACTAAGTGATAGTCTAACCTTTACCGTTGGTCAGTTAACGGTTACTCCGAATGTTTCTAACGTAATTCCGGGAACCGTTCACTTTACCGTTGATATTCGCCACGCTGATGATAGTGTTCTAAACCACTTTGAACAAATAATCAACGAACGTTTAACTCAAGTAGCGGACCCACTCACTAAAGTGACTGCCAAGCGGTACGTCAAAGACTTACCCGCAACGTTTGATTCAACCCTGCTTTCACAAAATCAGCAACTTGCAGAGCAATTAGGACTCAGCGCACGGGTCATGGTTTCGGGTGCTGGTCACGACAGTTACGTGATGAGTCAAGTATCACCCACTACGATGATCTTTGTCCCCAGTGAAGGTGGCATCAGTCACGCGCCTAACGAACTGACTCATCCGGCCGATTTAAAAGCCGGTATTAACTTATTAATGGCTAGTTTGCATGCCCAGGCATACTAGTGATTAAACACTTTCCCACTAACCAAAAAGAACTGAGTGATTGCTATACGCAATCACTCAGTTCTTTATTTGGTTAAACTTATTTACTTAATAATGACTTAACGGTCTTATTAACTAAACTACCGTCTGCCTTACCTTTAAGTTTAGGCATCACTGCACCCATGACTTTACCGAAGTCGGCCATTGAGCTGGCACCAACCCCGCTAACCGTTTTGGTAACGATGTCTTTAACTTCATCGTCGCTCAGTTGCTTAGGTGCGTATTTCTCTACCAATTTGATTTCGGCATCCAAACCGTCAACTAAATCTTGACGGCCAGCATCTGCGAATTCTTCACGAGATTCTTTACGCTGCTTAAGTTCACGAGAAAGCACCGTTAATTCTTCATCATCGCTTAAATCGTGCCCAACCTTGATTTTTTCGTTGGTCAAAGCTGCCTTAATCATCCGAATAACACTTAAAGCTACCTTATCGCGAGCCTTCATGGCCGTTTTTAAATCCTCTGTAAGCGTGTCTGATAATGACATGTCAAAAACCTCCTAATAGTAATTAATTGGTTTGCCATCTTGGTGTCGCCAATCCTCAAAAAAAGACTCCTGCTAAACAGGAGCCTCGGTGCAACTAGAAGCGCTTCTTATTCTTGCGTTTTCTTGCTGCTTCTGATTTTAATTTCTTTTTAACGCTTGGCTTTTCATAAAACTCACGTTTACGGTATTCTTGTAAAGTACCGCTTTTTGAAACGGTTCGTTTGAAGCGCCGAAGAGCATCGTCAAGAGACTCGTTTTTGCGAACGACTGTCTTTGTCATGTAAATCCCTCCCTCCGAGCTCTAGTAGTAACCGATTGAAAATGAACAACAAAAGAAGCCCTTTCCAATAGTTCCTTTTAATTATACCTACCTAATGCCAGAACGTCAATCATTTCAATTAAGTTTTAATGCAGAAATTCAAATATCGCCTGCCAGTTTCGACCTGTGCTAAAATTAGACTAACTATAAGAATAACGGAGGCTTCATTATGGCTGAAAATTCAGGTATCGATATCTTCATTATTTCAGACTCATCCGGTGAAACAGCACTAACCGTTGCGCAAACTGCAGTGGCTCAATTTCCGGATATCGAAGTTAAGTATCAGCGGTTTCCCTTTATTCAAACCGAGTCCATTCTCAGCGGCATCTTAAAAATGGCTGCTCGAAAAAAAGCTGTCTTGTATTATACACTAGTCACTCACTCTCTGAGTGAACAAGTAAAAAGTTTCACTGAGGAAAATCACTTGCAGGCTTTTGACTGCATTCAGCCAGCAATGAAAGCACTAGCTGACCGAACAGGTGTCAAACCCGCTTCTATCCCAAGTATTAACCACAGTCTCACGGATACTTATTTTGACCGAATCGGTGCCATGGAATTTGCTGTGGCTTACGACGATGGAAAGGATCCCACTGGTTTACTGAAAGCTGACATTGTCATTTTGGGTGTTTCACGGACATCTAAAACGCCACTCTCACTATTTCTGGCCAACCGAGGTATCAAAGTGGCCAACTTACCATTATCGCCAACCTCACAACTACCCGATGAATTATGGCAGGTCGACCCAAACAAAATTATTGGGCTCACTAACAGTCCTAAGGTCCTGAGAAGAATTCGGCAGCAACGAATGCTTTCTTATGGTTTACCAGCAGAAAGCGCTTATTCAGACACTGAAAAAATCAAGGCGGAGCTGAAATATGCCGACGAAATTTATAAGAAGATCGGTTGTCTAGTAATCAACGTCTCCAACAAATCAATCGAAGAAACTGCGACTTTAATTCTTGAAAGTCTCAACCTGGAACCAGCTGAAATAGACACCATTAAGGATTAGTCTCGCTTACCAATCTCACTAAATATTGCGATATACCAATCATCGGTTTAACAAGGGAGTGTTTAATTTGACTCAAATTGGAATTATTGCTGGCAGCCTGCGAAAGAACGCCTATTCCAAGAAAGTGGCCAATGAATTAGCCAACCTATTACCCTTCCAACTGAACCCCATCTTCATTGACATTGGTCAGTTACCGCTGTATAACGCCGATTTGGACGCAGACAATTTGGTCCCCGCCTGGGAAACCTTCCGGCATCAATTAGACGACGTAGCTGGCTTAATAATCGTTACCCCAGAATACAATCGAGGGACAACCGCGGCACTGAAAAACGCCTTTGATGTTGGTTCTAAACGCCATAATCATTGGAAGTATAAAACTGCTCTGGTGGTTTCCAGCTCACCGGAAGCAACTGGTGGTTTTGGAGCCAACCAGCAAGTCCGTCAAGCACTGGTAACCTTAAACGTAACACCCGTGCAACGACCCGAAGTCTACCTAGGCAATATTAGTCATTTATTTAACGGCCAAGATTTAATCACTGATCCGGCCGCGATTACCTTGCTGCAGACTGCAATCAACGCGTTCGTCAAACTCCAAGCTAGATTTGAAATCGAATCAGTAGAAAGTTCACCACTAATACGATACGAACCCGGTCATTTTTACATCGATGGCCAGGACGGTAACTTACTAGCCGAAATTATTTTCCATAACCAGCAAAATAAGCGCATCGTAATTACTAATACGCGCGTCAATGAACGAATACGAAGTCAAGGGATTGCTAACCAACTCACGTTACGCGTCATTCGCTTTGCTCAGATTCATGAACTAACCATCATTCCTGATTGCACTTACGCACAGTATTTTGTGAAAAAACATCCTGAATATCAGCAGCTATTTACTGAATAATTTAAAATTAAAATCAGCGCTACCAAGAACTAATTTCTTGATGACGCTGATTTTTTATGCCTACTATTCATCGAAACCAAGACTGGCATCAAACGATTTTTGAGCTAATACGTCTGCTTCAATATTAGGATTGAAAGTTTGTTTTTTCAGCATTTCAACTTCATAACCGTATGGTGCAAACTTATGTTTCTTATCCACTGCTACCCACGGTGTTTCCATAATTTTAGGCACATTGACCAGACTTGGATGGTGAGCAACTGCGTTTAAAGCGTCAAAACCAATCGTCCCGTTGCCCAGCAGCTCATGCCGGTCTTTATGACTGCCTCGAGGATTCTTAGAATCGTTCAAGTGAATGACCTGCAGCCGATCCAGACCAATGACATCATCAAATTGCTTCAGCACGCCATCAAAGTCATCTTTAATCGCATAGCCGGCATCACTAGTATGACAGGTATCAAAACAAACTGACAGCTTATCATTGTCTGAAACTTGATCAATGATTGAGGCCAGCTGTTCAAAGGTGATTCCCACTTCGGTTCCCTTACCAGCCATCGTTTCCAAGGCAATTTTGACTTTTTGATCGGGTTCGATAATTTCGTTTAAGCCCTTAGCAATTTGAGCAATGGCTGCTTCAGGACCGGCGCCAACGTGAGCGCCGGGATGCAGCACGATTTGAGTGGCACCAATGGCGTCCGCCCGTTTGACTTCTTCTCGCAGAAACTGAACGGCAAAGGGATAGTTTTCAGGCTTCACCGTGTTCCCCAAATTAACTACGTATGGTGCGTGCACTACGATTTGCTGTAGCCCGTGATCCTTCATAAAGGCGTGACCGGCTTCAATATTAAGTTCATCGATTGGTTTGCGGCGGGTATTTTGCGGTGCACCTGTATAAACCATAAACACATTTTCACCGTAGCTGGCCGCTTCCTTAGCCGACCCCAAAAGCATGTCCTTACCCTTCATACTAACGTGTGACCCAATTAAAAACGTCATTTTTCCATTCCCCCCATGATAACTTCAGCAACCTTCTGTGAGGCTGAACCGTCTTCCCACTCACAGTACTTCTGGTTAAAGCGAGCTAGCCGAGATTGATAATCAGTAAACGCCCCTTGTTCGCTAAACTGTTTCAAATAAGTATCAAAGGCTGACTCGGTAGTCGCCAATGGCCCCGGAATTTCAGCTTGATAATCAAAATAAAACCCCCGTAACTGATCACGGTAATGCGCCAAATCATAGGCGTAGAACAGCATTGGCCGCTTTAAGTTAGCAAAATCAAACATCACTGATGAATAGTCGGTAATCAGCAAATCAGTGACCAGGTAGAGATTAGCAATGTCTTCATCGGCAATAATTTTTACCCGGTCTTCAAACCCGCTGATATCAATATGGTCTTTCACTAAATAGTGCGGCCGTAAAACCAATATCGTCTGGTCGCTAACCTGTTCGAAAAAGTGCTGCAGGTCAAACGGTAATTCAAAGTGATACTGTCCCGTCTTAATGGCATCATCGTCTCGCCAAGTTGGCGCATAAGTGATTACCGTGGCATGCTCATTACCAACTAGCCGCTGTTTCAACTGACGGATTACTGCCGACTGATCTTGATGATACAAAACATCATTGCGCGGATAGCCAATATCTAAAAACTGATTGTGAAACTGAAACGCAGACTGGAAAATCTGCTTGGAATAGTCATTAGGCGCGATCAGATAGTCCCAACGGGCAGCTTCACGGGTAAATTGATGATAATAATCCTTGGTCTTAGTGCCTGGAATGGCAACGTGCTCAATATCCACGCCTAAATGTTTCAACGGTGTGCCATGCCAAGTCTGAATATAGACCGTCCCCTTATTCTTATGCCACCAATTTGGCAGCCTAGAATTAAGCACCCAAAAACCCGCATGTGCCATGAGCCAAACCCATTTAAATGAGAACCGCTTCACCAGCTGGACGTTGGGGTACTTTTCGTGGAGTTCGTGATAACGCCGTGGCTTCACACCAAAGTATGCCGTTTGCTTAAGCTCTGGTCGGTCAGCAACCAGCTGACGGTAAATTGCGGCTGGATTGTCATTAACGTCATTTCCGTTAAAACTCTCAAACATGATAAGATCTTTTTTTGCCGGGATACAAATAAACCCATCGTTTAACACGATGAGTCCATAGCGAATCACGATTTTCAGACCTTTGATGACTTGGTTTTTAAGTCCAGTCATTTTCATCGTAATTCCTCCTTGTTTATTTACTAAATTAAATCAACGAAACGTGAACGGAACTTGTAATGCAGGTGTGAACCGACTAATAAGAAGAACAGCACGATCAACCAGAATTCAATGGTTAACGTTGGCCGTTGCCAAAACCAGCCCTGCCCCATCATTGATTCCCGGAAACCAGAAACCACGTAGAAGAATGGGTTCAATTGCAGAAGCCGAATGGCCATCGGCGGGAAACCCCCGGTTTCAAAGTTAAACAGGACGCCGGAAATGTAGAATAACATCCGCATCATTGATTGCAATAAGATGTGATAATCACGAATCAAAATTGACACCGCGGAATTAAAAATCCCAAAGGCAATCAAAAACATGATCATGCAGAAAAAGTAGTAAATCGATTCAAGCCAGTAAATGCTTGGGTGTATACCATAGATTAAACCGACCATCACTGAAACAACCAGCATTGTCCAAAATGAACTTAGATTAGAAACGATCTTAATGGAAGGCAACGCAGATACTGGAAACTTCATCTTAGAAACCATGCTGACACGCTGGTAGATACTCTTAGACGCATCCAGTGTTGCCCGGTTCATGAAGAACCAAGGTGTGATCCCAATCACCATCCAAGGCAGGTAATCAATACCGCTGCTTGCACCGTGCTTAAGCCCAACACCGAACACTAACCAGTAAATACAGATTTGAATTAAGGGGTATAAATACTCCCAAATTAAGCCCAAATAATGACTTTGATAACTGGCACGGTCTTCGTACTTAGAAATTCTAAAAATCATGCCTAAACTCTCAAATTGTTCCTTAAATAAGGTTACGACCTCTTTCAAAGGTTAACACTCCTTTACGCTATTTACTTTTCTAAATAGCGGCAGTAATATTCCACAACCCGTTGGGTCGCATGCCCATCATTGTACGTATTCCAGTGATGGTTAAACTTAGTAAAGTCCGTTTTGCTGTCAGTGGAAATGGCAGCTTTCAGCTCTGACGGTGTCCGTAATGGTGCTGACGGTAACCACTTTAGAAAGTGGGGTTGAATACCAGGATTTTGCTGATATTCTTCTAAGTCAGACATGTAGAAAAGCAGACTATGTGCATGTGGCAGCAAACTATAATCAAACGCAATCGACGAATAATCGGTAATTAACGTTTCGGTGACCATCAGCAGATCTGTCGTTGACAGCTGCGGATAGAACCGGACTTGATGCGTGGTTGATTGACTAAACTGCTGCTCGTACTTTTGAAGCAGCGGATGCAGCTTAACGACAACAACTGCGTTTGGATCTGCTACCAGTGCCTTCTTCAACTCTGACGTCAACTCGAAAGTCATTGAATCACGGTAAGTTGGTGCATACAAAATCACTCGATGATTTGCTAAACCGGGCGCTAAACGGTTAATGCGATTCAAAGCCCCTTTTTGCCATTTGGCCGAAAAGAAGCGGTCAGATCGCGGATAACCCATAAGCTTCATTCTGGAACGCGGAACGTGATAACTATCTTGAAAAACGGTTCCCATAGCATCGGATGCCACCACGTAATCATCAAACTGATCATAAACTCGCTGGAAACGACGCTGGTCTGCTTTCGAACGCCGACTGGTGGTAGGATCACCCCAGCCGAAGCGCTTGATTGCGCCGTTAGCATGCCAAAGCTGAACAATTTTGGCATGTCGCGGATGTAATAACCCGCCAAGAAACGCATAGTAATTATCACAGAAAATCAACCGCGATGACATGATCACCGGAATTCCCGTGAAGACAAAGTGCAGATTATCGCGAAACGGTACGACTTTAACACCGTAAGCGGCGAGTTGTGTTGCTTCTACCTCAACGTCAGGTCGGTAAAACACGACCAGTTGCTGACCTTCAGGTAATTTATCAGCCAGAGCTAGTATAAACTTCAAATTATTGCCGAAACTCATCAGGTAAATAACTGAATGAACCTTGCTTCGCTTAAAGAAGTTCAGCGCAGATATTAACCGGACCAGCCAAATATAAATTACTTTCACAGCAAACCACCAATTCTATTTTTCTCCTGTGTTACGCCACCAAACTACAGGTGCCGCAACGCACAACATGGTATTATACCACATTCATATTTTAAGTAGCTGGCTTTTATAAGAATTTAAGAATTTGTCATAATGAAAACCGCTATGCCCTTGATATCAGGAACATAGCGGTTAGAATTTCATAATTTAGGTTCGTAAAAATGACCCAGAACTTTATAAATTTCTGAAACACTGACAAAGGCACTAGAATCTGCTTCATCCATTGCTTCTTCTAAATCGGGCATTTCATAACGCGAAATCACGGTAAACAAAATTGTTTTCGTATCATGATGATAAGCACCTTCTGCATCGTGAACAATGGTAATCCCCCGGCGAATGTGATTTTGAATCGAATCAATCACCGTTTTCGGCCGATCAGTGATGATCATAACCTGCATCAGTTGCTGCCTGGTATAAGTCATATCCATGACCCGGGCATTCACTACTAGCCCGATTGCGGAATAAAACGCGTGGGGCCAGCCGTACAGAAAACCAGCAGCCAAAATAATCAGGGAATTAAAAGCAATGTTGATGGTCCCTATGGAGCGGCCCGTCTTGCGCCGAATAACGATCCCCAAAATATCAAGACCACCAGTCGAAATCCCGTTTTTAAGGGCTAACCCGGTACCAAACCCGTTAACTGCCCCACCAAACAAAGCACAGATGATGGGATCAGTGGTCAAATGCACCGGATGCAGCAGCTTGATCATTAAACTGGCAAGGAAAACCGCAATCACTGTATAAACGGTGAAATTGTGACCAATCTGACGCCAAGCCAGTACGAATAACGGCACGTTCAGCAAGAACAGACCCAGAGCAGTTGAAACGACAAACGTCATGTGCCGTTCTGTCACAGTAGTTACAATTTGAGCTAATCCAGTGATTCCAGACGAATAAATGTGTCCCGGCGTCCAAAAAAAGTTCATGGCAATCGAGACTAAAATACCATATATAAATGCAGTAGAAATTTTTCCAATTGATTGATGGCGTTTCACTAAACGCTGTACATCATCCATAACAAACCCTCTCAATCCAATCGTTCGAATACCAACAGTACCCTAGCATAGCATACCTTTTCCTACTGCACACCAATCTTTTTACTTTCTAAAGAGAACTTCATTTATTCTGTGAATCTTGCCAGTGTTCGTTAACAAACTTCTCCCGGCCGCCAGCTTCTTGCATCGCGTAACGGGCCGGATTCTTCCGGTAAAATTCTTGGTGCTCCTCTTCCGCTTCATAAAACGGTTTAGCATCTTCGATTTTGGTCACGATTGGCTGATCAAATTTACCGCTGTCAATCAGCGCCTGACGGGATGCCGAAGCAATCTTTCGCTGATAATCATCCTTCACAAAAATCACCGGCCGGTAATTATCCCCACGGTCCTGAAACTGCCCCATAGCATCCGTTGGATCCGTCTGTTGCCAATAGATCTGAACCAGTTTTTTATATGGCATAATCTCTGGATCAAAGGTAATTTTAACGGCCTCTGTGTGCCCCGTCGTATGACTGCTAACCTGTTCGTAAGTTGGGTTAGCAACGTGCCCGCCGGTATACCCGGAAACAACTTTTTCAATGCCTGGCTGTGTATCAAACGGCTTGACCATGCACCAGAAACAGCCACCAGCAAAAATTGCAGTTTCACGTTTATCACTCATTTTAGTCACCCCTAAATTTAATAATAACAAGTATATGGCTTTTAAGCCAATGACACAAGCCGATAGCATTGTGGTGGTAAATCAATGCGGTATTGGATATCTTCTTTCAGAATAAAATTTAGCAACCACTATTTTGATACCAAACAAAAAAGGATAGCTAGTCAAAACTAGTTATCCCTTTTGGCTGATTTAACAGCTATTATTTATCTTCTTTATCGTCATCCTTAGTCACAAACAGGCTCAAGTCTTGCAATTGCTTGTCTGAAACCGTGGTTGGTGCGGAAGTTAATGGCTCAACTGCCTTCGAGTTCTTAGGGAAGGCAATGACATCTCGGATGTTGCCACGTTTAGCTAACAGCCGGGCAAAGCGATCCAGGCCGATAGCCAGACCACCATGAGGCGGAAAACCGTAATCCAAAGCCGTTAGGAGGTAACCAAATTGCTTTTCAGCTCTTTCTTTGGTGAATCCTAATGCTTTGAACATCTTCATTTGCAGGTCACGGGTGTGAATACGGATTGAACCGCCACCTAATTCCAGACCGTTTAAAATGATGTCGTAACTTTGAGCATAAGCCTTGTGAGGGTCTTCGCCTTCGTTCAAGTAATGCTCGTCGCCAGCCTTTGGCATGGTGAATGGGTGATGGGCTGGAACCCAACGCTTCAAATCAACATCGTAGTCAAACAATGGCCAGTTAACGATCCAGAGGAAGGCAAACTTCGATTCGTCGATTAAACCTAATTCTTCGGCAATGGTCCGACGTAAGTAATCCAAGGTTTGAGCCACGACCCGCTTAGAATCACAGGCAAACAGCAATAAGTCGCCAGGCTTGGCGCCGGTCCGTTCGGTAATGGCCTTGTAAAGTTCGGCGTTATCCTTGAAGAACTTAGCGATTGGACCAGTAAAGTTATCTTCGGTAACCTTCAACCAAGGTAAACCTTTGGCACCGAAGCGGTCGATATGGTCAACAAATTTATCGATATCTTTGCGTGAGTACTTATCAGCACCGCCAGGAACGGCAATGGCTTTAATCTGCCCGCCATCTTTCAACACGTTATTGAAGACGTTGAAGCCGAGGTCGTCCACCAGGTCGCCTAAGTCTTTCAATTCCATGCCGAACCGGACATCAGGTTGGTCAGTTCCGAACCGAGCCATAGATTCATCCCAGTCCATCCGCTTGAATGGTAATTTAACGTCAATATCCAAAGTTTCTTTCATGACTTTAGCGATTAAGCCTTCAGTCAGATCTTGAATTTCTTCAGCATCCAAGAAAGAAGTTTCCATATCGATTTGGGTAAATTCTGGCTGACGGTCGCCACGTAAATCTTCGTCACGGAAGCAACGGGCAATTTGGTAGTAACGGTCAAAACCGGCGCCCATCAGTAACTGCTTAAACAGTTGCGGTGATTGTGGTAAAGCGTAGAAATGGCCTGGGTAAACCCGTGAAGGAACCAAGTAGTCCCGGGCACCTTCTGGTGTTGACTTGGTCAAATCAGGTGTTTCAATATCAATGAATCCTTGTGAATCAAAGTAGCTGTGAACAGCTTGAGTAATGCGGTTACGAATCATCAGACCGCGTTGCATTTCTGGCCGGCGCAGATCCAAATAACGGTACTTCAAGCGCAGTTCATCCGAAACGTTGATATTATCTTGAATGTAAAATGGCGGGTTTTTCGCCTTGTTTAATAAGTTAATTTCGGATACCCGAACTTCAATCTTACCCGTCCGCATATTCTCGTTAACTTCGTGTTCGGCACGAGGAACCACGTGACCCTTAACTTCGATCACGTATTCGTTCCGTAATTGATCGGCAACGGCCAGTGCATCCTTATCAAATTCCTCACTGAAAACCAGTTGAACGATGCCTTCACGGTCGCGTAAATCAATGAAAATTAAGCCGCCTAAATCACGACGCTTTTGAACCCAGCCCTTGAGGACGACATCTTGATCAAGATATTTTTCGTCCACCAGACCGGCGTATGTTGTTCGCTTCATCTTTTTCTCCCCTTAATCAATATTCGTTAATCAATGTTTGAAATCACATCAGCAAAATTCGTCATCACATCTGCCAATGGTGCTGAAATTTCATTACCAGAGTCCATGTTCTTCACGTGGATCGTCTTGGCAGCCAGCTCGGCTTCACCAACGGTCAGCGTGTAAGCAGCACTCAAACGGTCAGCCGTCTTGAACTGCGCCTTTGGCTTGCGGGCCAGGTAATCCCGATCAGCTGAGTAATCTTGCGAACGCAGTGCTTGAACCACCTTCAGCGTTGTCGCATTAGCTTCATCACCAATACCCACTACGTAAGCGTCCAAATGGTGTTCTTCAGGGAATTGAACCCCTTCGGCTTCCATCAATAAGATCAAGCGCTCCATTCCCAGGCCGAAACCGACACCGGAAACTTCCGGACCGCCTAATTCTTGAACTAAACCGTTGTAACGGCCACCGGCACAAACCGTGGTGTAGCCGTGACCCAGCGCCTTAGAATCAACCATGAATTCAAAAATGGTGTGGTTGTAGTAATCCAATCCACGAACCATGGTTGGATCGACAACGTAATCGATACCCAAAGCGGTCAACAGGCTTTTGACTTGGTCAAAGTGAGCTTGAGCATCCGGTGTTAGATAATCCAGAATCGATGGCGCGTCAGCCACGAACTTTTTATCCTTTTCATCTTTGCTGTCCAATACCCGTAATGGATTCTTATGCAACCGCACTTGGGAATCCTCACTTAATTCATCGTAGTGCGGTTCCAGGTAATCAATCAGTGCTTGCCGATAGTTATCACGGGTCTCCTTATCGCCTAACGTATTGATTGCCAGACGCAATTTGGAGATGCCGAAATGTTCAAACAGATCCTTACCCATGGCAATCACTTCAACGTCTAAAGCTGGTTCGTCAGAGCCGAAAGCCTCGACCCCGATTTGATGGAACTCCCGTTGGCGACCAGATTGCGGCCGTTCATAACGGTACATCTGGCCCATGTAATAAGTCTTAAACGGCTTTTGGACTTCTGGTCCGTAGAGCTTGTTTTCTACGAACGCCCGAACAACCCCAGCGGTGCCTTCTGGCCGTAAACTAATGTGCCGGTCGCCCTTATCCTTAAAGTCGTACATTTCCTTGGTCACAATATCTGATGTATCCCCAGAGGTTCTGGAAAATACTTCAAAATTTTCAAACAACGGCGTCCGAATTTCTTCGAACCGATACTTACTGAATACTTGACGCGCAACTGCTTCAACATACTGCCAGTGCTGACTCTCACCAGGCAAAATGTCCGCAGTGCCTTTTGGTCGCTGATAACGCATAGTATCTTCCTTTCCGATTTTCGCGCGGTGCGTAAAAAAAATAAAAAGCACCCTTGTTTTCACAAGGGTGCTTCGCACGGTACCACCTTAATTTTACTCATCCATAACGTTGGACACGAATAATCGCTTATTCACCTCAAAAGTGTCTTCAACTTCCCGCCTGCTGTATCTTTCCATCAACCAGATACTTTCTGAAAGTCACGGGTCATTTACTCATCTTTTTCATCGGTGTTTCATTTATTTAACTACCAATAAGACTACTCAGTTACTCGCTAAAAGTCAAGACCGTTTTCAGCTGCGACTGTATCTTTGCCGGAAAATCATCTATAATTATTATAAAAACTAATCGAGGAAATTAATTTGAACTACGTTAAACAACACTGGCAGCAGATCACCATTTCGCTTGTGATCCTGTTGACACTTGGCATTGCCGTCTTTCAAACCGTTCGTCAAGACCGGTTGACTACACCGATCGCTAACATCAACGTGCGAACCGGCCCTAACATTAACTATCAAACCAAAGCTATTTTGAAAAAGGGCCAAGCCGTTTACATCGTTCAGAAAACGGATAACTGGTACAAGGTCCGTTACGACGATCACCACTTTGGCTGGGTTGCCAGTTGGCTGATCAATCAGTCGCCCAAAATCAAGACCGCCACTAATCTTTCTGAAGCAACGATTGTCTTAGACCCTGGTCACGGCGGCAGTGATTCCGGCGCCCTCTCCATTGATAAAAAACACGATGAAAAAACCTATACGCTGCAATTAGCTAAACGGGTTCGTAACCAGCTGGTTGCTCGCGGTGCCCACGTCATCATGACCAGAACGGGTAACCAAACCGTCTCACTGGGGGCTCGGCCAGAAATGGCAACCGACAATCACGCCGATGCCTTCATCAGCTTTCACTACGACTCCAGCCCAAGTGATAATTTAGGTTCTGGCTTTACCACCTACTACTACCATGCTAATACGTCGCTAAAACTAGCCCGGACGATCAATCAGCATTTAGTGGGACTGCCACTTGAAAATAAGGGCGTTGAAGTGGGTGATTTCGAAGTTATTCGCGACAATCTTCGACCAGCGTTATTGTTAGAAATGGGTTATATCAATACTGCAAGGGACTTCAAAGCAATTGAAAATCCTACTTATCAAAACAAGGTGGCCAAAGATATCACTAATGGTTTAGCTACCTACTTTGAGGATAAATAATTTTCAGAAAGGATTGGTTAAAATATGAATGATAAATGGCTTAAGCAGCTGCCAATTAAGGCAATCACAAACGTCACCCCAGTTTCCGGCGGCGATATCAATCAGGCTTACCGGCTGGAAACGGCGTCTAAAACCTATTTCTTACTGGTGCAACCTAACCGTGAGCAAACTTTTTATCAGCACGAAATTGAAGGACTTAAACTGCTGTCTCAAGCAGCGTTAGTTCCAGAAGTCATTGCTTCTGGTCAGATTAACGGTGACGCCTATCTGATTCTGTCATGGCTGGAAGCTGGCACTGGCAGCCAGTATGATCTTGGTAAACTTGTAGCTAACGTTCATCAAATTCATAACGACCGGTTCGGCTTTGAACACAACGTTGATGGTAAACTGCCAAAAATCAACACTTGGCAGGACAACTGGGGCAACTTTTACGTCCATCAACGCTTGGAAGTGCTTGCCAAAAGGGCTAGTGAACACGGCCTTTGGAACCAAAAAAGACAGGACCACCTTCAGCGGCTCTGCCAGATTATTTTAGATTATTATCAAACACATGAAACGGTTCCCAGTTTGCTGCACGGCGACTTGTGGTTTGGCAACGTCATGTTTACTGCTGACGGCAAACCAGCTCTGATCGATCCCGACGTCCTCTATGGTGACCGAGAATTCGATCTCGCCATGACCACCGTTTTCGGTGGCTTCGATGACCAGTTCTACCAGGGCTATAACGATACCTACCCGATTCAACCCGGATTTCAGGACCGTCTGCCGTGGTATCAGCTTTACTACCTGATGGCGCATCTGAATCTATTCGGTGAAAGCTATGGCGGCTCAGTCGACCGGATTCTCAGTAACTACTGAAGCAGCGCGTCTTTTAAACCCACCACGTTGGTGACATTAATCTCAGGATGGCTGGCACGGCTATCAATTAGCCGGCCGGGGTCAAACAAAGCACCGGCAATACCGGCGTTGTGCCCCGCGTCAATGTCTAATGTTCGATCACCAATCATGATGGCTGAAGCACGCTGGACTTTGTTCCTTTCAATTAAAGCATTTAGGGAAGCTGGATTCGGTTTCCTTGGGAATGGCTGTTCGCTGGTGACTTCATCGATGAACAGCTTTTTGATGCCCGCAGCCTGTAATAGCTGCATTGCACTTTGATTTCGGTGAGTCAGCAGATAATGGTGACCACCCGAGTCTGCCAGCTGCTGGATCAGTTCCAAAATGCCAGGAAACGGTTGGGCTTGGGCAATCCGCTGACGTTCGATCTGACGGTAATCCTTTTCTAGTCGATCCGCGTCAATACTGAATTCAGCGCTAAATTTTTGCAGTGCCGTCCCCATGGAATGCTGACGCATGGTTTCGTAAATTTCCTGTTCATCTAACTCGATTTCAGAAACCCGCTGCTGGGTCAGTGCCTGCATGAAAGCTTGTACCATAATGGGATAAGTATCAAAAATAGTCCCATCAAAGTCCCAGAAAAATGATTGGTATTTCATCATAATCTCCTTATAGATCCGCACTATCGAAAATAATCGTCACGGGCCCGTCGTTCACTAAACTAACTTGCATATCTGCGCCAAACTCACCGGTTTCAACGTGAATACCGGCATTACGCAGCTTTTGGTTGAACCGTTCGTAAATTTCTTTAGCGTGATCCGGTGCTCCTGCTTTAGTAAAGCTGGGGCGATTGCCCTTCTTGGTATCTGCGTACAGGGTAAACTGTGAAATCGACAGAATAGCCCCACCAATATCTTCAATCGACAGGTTCATCTTTCCCGCGTCATCAGAAAACACGCGTAATTTAGAAATTTTGTGGACGTAATAATCGATTTCGTCTTCACCGTCTGAATCTGAAGCACCGAATAGTAATAAGTACCCCTGTTTAATTTTACCCACTACCTGGTCGTCAATCGCGACCTGGGCTGAAGTTACCCGTTGCAATACAATACGCAAAATAAATCCTCCTTATGGATATCAAAACGACACGGCTCACCGTGTCGTTTTTAATTTATTATCTAAATGGCCGCTTTACAACGTAGACGTCCTGAACGTTTTTCAGGTTATCCATTAACCGTTCCAGTTGCTCAGCGTTTCTGATCCCAAGCGAAATGGAAATGGTGACCATCTTATTATGGTCTACCCGGCCGTTAACCACGTTAAGCTGCTTAGTGGTACCGTTAATGATCCGCAATACGTCGTTCAATAAACCATCCCTGTTATAGCCTTGAATCTCCAGATCAGCGTTATACATCGTTGTGGTTTCACTAGGATTATCCCAGTAAACCTCAACGATTCGTTCGCCATTGGCTTCAGCGTGCGCCACGTTAGGACAATCTGAACGGTGAACTGAAACACCGCGGCCCTTAGTGATATACCCGACGATTTTATCTCCAGGAACTGGTGCACAGCAATGACTCAAACGAACCAGCAGGTTATCGACACCTTCGATGATGACCCCTTCTGACGGTTTCAGTTTCCGCTTCCGCTGTGAATCAGATTCTGACTCGGTATTATCAATGGTCTGGTGCTCTTCCAGCAGTTCGCGTTCTTCTTGGCGCTGACGCTCTTCTTCACGTTCGTGACGGACATCTTCAGTCAGCCGGTTAGCAACACCCACCGGTTGAAGGTCACCAAAACCAACCGCCGCAAACAAATCATCAATGTGCTGATAATGCAGCTTATCAACGACTTTTTGCAGCTTATCCTTGGTCATCAGTTCCTTAGGATCGAACTTGAAGTCCCGCAGCTGCTGTTCAATAGTCGCCCGACCCGTTTCAATGTTCTTTTCGCGGTCTTTTTGCCGGAAGAACTGCTTGATTTTATTGCGTGCCCGTCGCGTTGAAACCAGCTTCAGCCAGTCACGGTTAGGTCCCGCTGAGTTAGAGGACGTCTTAATATCGACAATATCACCGTTTTTAACTTCATAATCCAGCGGCACAATTTTACCATTAACCGTCGCTCCCGTGGTGTGGTTGCCAACTTCAGTATGAATCTGGTAAGCCATATCCAGCGGTCCCGCACCCTTTGGTAATTCCAATACATCGCCCTTTGGGGTAAACGCATAGACGTGATCACCGAATAGTTCACCCTTAACGCTATCCATGAAATCAGCAGCGTCATCAGTGTCTTCCTGCAGTTCAATGATCTGCTTAAACCAGTTTAACTTGTTACCGGTATTGGTTGCCTGAACCTTATCCGTCTTACCTTCCTTGTATGCCCAGTGGGCCGCCACACCAAATTCAGCCACCCGGTGCATCTCTTCAGTCCGAATTTGAACTTCAAGCGGCCGGCCTTCAGGGCCAATAACCGTGGTATGTAAGGATTGATACATGTTGGCCTTAGGCATGGCAATGTAATCTTTAAACCGCCCAGGCATTGGCTTCCACTTAGTGTGAATAGCGCCCAAAACAGCGTAGCAGTCACGAATGTTATCCACGATCACCCGAATGGCCAGCAGATCATAGATCTGACTGAACTGCTTATGCTGGTCACGCATTTTCCGGTAAATCGAATAAATGTGTTTTGGCCGGCCATAGATTTCAGGATCAATGTGCAGGTCGCTGATAGCGTGCTTAATATCTTGAATAGCTTCAGCAATGTAACTCTCCCGCTGATCACGGCGAGAATTCATGAGGTGAACGATCCGGTAATACTGCTGCGGGTTCAAGTAACGCAGCGAAATATCTTCCAGTTCCCACTTAATGGCACTGATCCCTAACCGATCAGCCAGAGGCGCATAGATTTCCAGCGTTTCATTCGCAATCCGGCGCTGCTTATCGGGACGTAAATGCTGCAGGGTCCGCATATTGTGCAGCCGGTCGGCCAACTTGACGATCATGACCCGAATATCCTTAGACATGGCCAACAGCAGTTTCCGGTGGTTTTCAGCCAGCCGCTGCTTATTGGATTTATACTTGATTTTACCAAGCTTAGTGACACCGTCAACGATCATGGCAACATCATCGCCAAATAATTCGCGAACGTCATCTAACGTCACACCAGTATCCTCAACAATGTCGTGCAGAAAACCCGACGCGACAGTAGTCGGATCCATTTTCAGGTTGGCTAAAATCCCCGCAACCTGAATTGGGTGCATAATATAGGGCTCGCCTGACTGACGAACCTGATCTTTGTGGGCAATTGCAGCGAACTTATACGCCCGCTTAACGATTGCTACATGATCCTTGTTCATATATGCTGATACGGCATCAATCACACCCTGAGCTGTCCAAGTTTGATCTCTAGACATCCGATCACATCCCCTCCGTGGCACTGAGGCCATAGGCTAAATAACTAATACAGAGATACACTGGGGCGAAATATAGTCCGTACTTTGGCCCCGACAATAAAATTCCTAACGCAAACAATACGGGTAAGACAAATAACAGCCACCAGCTGTCGCCGCGGCGCTTAAGAACATGGCCGATTAAACCAGCGGTAACGGAATAAACCAAACCGTAAATCACGCCTGAGCGCCAGAGTCCTCCAATTGAAATACTGTTTAAAAGAACGGGGACAACCATTCCCAATACTATGCTGAGTACCCAATAAGGCCAGCCAATGCGTTTTAAAACTGTCATTTCTGCTCACTCTCTTATTTAATGAATGGTTTATATTTTAGCATTATTTTACACGAATGAATAGCATTCAATCATTGTAATTCCAGCATCGTAGAAGTTGCTGCTAAAAAGTACAGCGGCGCCGTTTCCGTTCGTAAGATCCGTGGTCCAAGCCCAGCAACTGTCGCCTGATTATCTTCCAGCAGCTGCATTTCTTTAGGTGAAATACCGCCTTCTGGACCAAATACGGCCGTAATGCGCTCACCTGACTTCGTACGGTTCAGTAATTTTACCAATTGCGCCTGTTCACCCTGTTTGGCAGCTTCCTCATATGCTACCAGCAGATGATCACTTTCCAGTTCAGCAACGGCCTGCTTGAGGGAGTTGAAATAGTGCACCGTCGGAATGTGTGTCCGGTGGGCCTGTTCGGCAGCCCCCTGAGCAATTTTTTGCAGCCGCGTAATTTTTTTATTCAGTTTATTGGGCTGCCATTTAGCAACGGACCAGTCCGCGCTGAAAAAGCAAATGGTATCAGCACCCATTTCAGTTGACTTTTGAACGATCCACTCGGCCTTATCCTGCTTTGGCAGGCCCGATAAAATAGTCACCTTCACCGGCAGCTCCACGTAAGTCTCCAAAGCTTTTACTACCGTTACTGAATGGTCTTCGTTGAGCTGGCCCAAATACAGATCTTCCTGACCATCAACGAATTCCGCTTGATCACCGGGAACCCCGCGCATGACCTGCAGCCAGTGCTTCGAAACGTTGCTATCCAGTTCAAAACGGTCACCGGATTTTAAAATTGGTTTGATAAAATACCGTTGCATCTATTCGTCATCCCCTGGTTTTTGAGCGATAACGCCGTACCAATCACCCATTTTTAGTGTTTGCCGAATTTTAAAGCCCTGCTTGCGCTGAGCATCAAGGATTTCGTCAACTTTATCGTCAATAATTCCCGATGTGACAAAGTAGCCGTGCACGGGTAATAACCCCCAAGCTTGCGGGATTAACGGAATAATCACTTCAGCTAAAATGTTTGCCACAATAATATCCGCTTCCCCGCTGATACCCGTCAGTAAATTATTGGCAGCAACTTTAACGTCCGCTGCCACGGGATTCAGCGCCAGGTTTTTCTTGGCAGAATCAACGGCTACCTGATCCAGGTCATAGGCCCGAACGTCACCGGCGCCTAAGTGCTTAGCTGCGATACTCAAAACACCCGAACCCGTCCCCACGTCGATCAGCCGTTCACCGCCATGAATAACCATTTCCAGTGCTTGCAGGGATAACTTGGTGGTTGGATGGGTACCAGTACCAAAAGCCATTCCCGGATCCAGTTTAATGATCCGCTCGTCCTGATTTTTCGGCTGGTAGTCTTCCCAGCTGGGAACTACCGTCAAAAATCGGGTCACCTGCACGGGATGATAATATTTCTGCCACTCGGTTGCCCAGTTAGCCTCGTCTACTTTATCAGTCGTCACTTCAGCGGGTTCAACATTAAGGTCAAAGTTTTTTAAATCATCCACCTGGTGCTTGATTTCCGGCACAATTTCCGGTACGTAAATCGTTGCTGGAAAATAAGCGGTCACTTTGGCACCGCTTTTAACGTGAGGGATCTCATCCACGTTAACGATTTCACCCTTTTTAGCCCAATCAATTTGATCAAGCTGTTCATAATCCTTTTCGTCATCAATTTGAACCCCAGAAGCACCGTGTTCCATTAAAATATTGCTAACCGCTTCCACTGCTTCATTGGTTGTTGCTACCGTCACTGCAGTCCAATCCATACTGTATTCCTCCATTTTTTGGGGTAAAGTTTTCAAAAAAAGAACGCCAAAGTTACTTAGCGTTCTCCTCATCAGTCTGATGTTCCTGTTCTTTTTGCGCTTCTTGTTCACGCTTTGGTAACCGCGATTCAAGATAGTCTAATAACTCTTTTTCAGTTCGGAAGATCCGGGGATGCTTTTGCTTATGCAGTCTCAAATCAATTTCATTGATCTTTCGACGACCAGTCCACGTGTGACTGTATCGGATGATTACCCGATTATTCAACGCCTCCCGGCCAAACTTGAATACGTATACACTTTCGGGAGTCATCAGTGGCCGGATGTACGATTTTTCATACCGATAATGGCGGCTCTTTAAGTACTGTTTAGTTAGATTTAACACGGTAATCACCTCCCAACGATTTTTTTATAACCCGCTTACTTACTATTAGATATATCATATCATATTTCCCCTGTAAGCAACAGACGACTGGGTTATTCCGCTCTTTAAAAAGAATATACTACCGGACATTTATAAAAAAGTCAACATCCTTATTAAATTATTCTCATTAAATATTTGGCCATTTTTTATCGTTGGCAGCCCTTATCCCTGACGCTTGCTTTTAACCATGGAAATAGTATTCTGGAACCATAAACGCTTTTAAATTAGAAACTAACGAGGAAATTTACTTATGATTGAGCCAACCAAACATTTAAACGGCTTTGATTGGGTTGAAACAACGGCCTTAACGGAAGCCGAACAGCAAGAACTCATGGCTGAATACGGCATTACCGACGATATTATTACTTATGTTACTGATAAAGATGAAACCGCCAATTACGTTTATGATCCGGCCAACAACCAGCAGCTGATGATCGTTCTGGTACCCTATCAGCTTAAAAATACCCAGGCACCACGCTATATTACACGGCCTGTTGGTTTCTTAATCCATCAGGGTGTCCTTTTTACCTTTAATGAAAGCCGCTTAAACTTTGTGAAAGCCGCCTTCCAAAAATCAGCGAATGACGCGGACATCACAACCACTTCCGCCTTTATTTTGGAATCAATGTTTGACCTGGTAGATAGCTATATTCCGATTGTTAAATTTGTGACTAAGCAACGTAATCAACTGGATAAAATGCTGAATAAGGACGCGAAGAACTCCAATTTAGTGGCCCTGTCTTACTTGGGGCAAACACTGACTTTCTTCAATAGCGGCGTTGAGTCTAATAACGACCTGTTCGCCCGGATTCCACGGACTTACTTTGGCGTGAATAATTCCAGTATTGAAAACGATTTGCTGGAGGACGTTTCCATTGAATCAGACCAGGTGCTGCACATGATTGAAAATGAAGAACAGGTGGTCAACCGCATTACCGATACCTTTGATAGTATCATCAATAACAATTTGAACGATACGATGAAGTTCTTGACTATCTGGTCGCTGACCATGGCGGTACCGACCATTGTAACTGGATTCTTCGGCATGAACGTGAAGCTGCCCTTTGAACGTTTCAGCAGTGCCTGGATCATGGTCATCGGCTTATCCATTGGCCTAATTATCTGGCTGCTGCTGGTTTTCAAAATGCACCACCGGTTATAATCTTTTAAAATTTTCTCTGATGCGATTGCGAACCGCACACGTCTTTGATATGCTCTTAAAGATTTAACTCTCTCAAACCATAAAGGAGCCTAAGTAATGAAAATTGCCGTTGTGACTGACTCAGCTAGTTATTTAACACCAAAACAGATAACGGATAACAACATTCACGTGGTTCCGATAACCGTCATTTTCGGCCATCAAACTTATCTAGATAACGTCGAAATCACAACCAGTGAATTTTACCAGCGTTTAAAAACTGACTCGCAGATGCCAACCACCACTCAGGTGACACTCGGTCAGATGCAGACCATGTATGATCAGCTGGCTGATGAGGGCTACGATGCTGTCATCAGTATTCACTTGTCATCTGGAATCACCACTTTTTATAGTAATTTAGTGAATTACTTACCTAACGTCACCAACATCAAGGTCTATCCCTTTGATTCACGGATTGCTTCAGCCGGTGAGGCCGATCTAGTCATGCTGGCAGCCAAACTGGTGCAGGCTGGCCGCACGCCGGAAGAAATCATTTCGGCATTAACTCGGTTACGTGACACTATCGATGCCTACTTCGTGGTGGATGACCTGTCCCACCTTGTCCGCACTGGCCGCTTATCCAACGCATCAAGCATGGTTGGCAGTCTGCTGCGAATCAAACCGATCCTGACGTTTAACGACCAGGCACAAATTGTGGCCATTGAAAAGGAACGCACTATGCGCCGTGCTTACCAGCGCATTAAACAGAAGTTCCAAGCAGCGTACGAGCAAGCCGATTACCCGCTGCGTTTAACCATCATCGACGCCAATAATGCCGAACTGCAGCAGGAATGGTCCGCGGATTTAGATCAGCAGTACCCCGATGTCAACATTGCACATAGTGAAATTGGCCCGGTAATTGGCGTTCACGTTGGTGCCGGCACCATGGCACTGCTTTGGGACTATGATTGGGAACGGTGGCCGGAAACCGCAACTCACGGAAAGAAGGCTTAACAATGAACTTTTTCTCCGTTGGGTCCAAGGGAGACACGAATTACCTTTCCCGACACGACTTTGTGGTGGCACTCAACCATGATTTAAATCATCCAGACTTCGACTTTTCACAATTACCAACACCGAAAAATGAGGCAGAGTACCAGCAATTATTAAAATTTATTCAAAAACAGATTCTGCCGCGTTTAAAACATTAACCTGTACGTTAAATAGAAGCTAGCTTGCCCGCTTTGGCAGTTAGCTTCTATTTGTTTGCCTTAAATTAAAGATGCTTGATAATCAGCGTCTCAAATTCAGTCAATGAGCGAGCACCAATGACGGCGTCCACAATCTGACCGTTTTTCTTCAGGATCACCGTTGGCGTACTTTGAACGCCTAACGCCCGTGCAATCAGTGGCTGTCGGTTCACCGTCAGCGAAGTAAATTTTACTTGCAGAGCAAATCTTGTATCAGATGCTAAATGCACTAAAACGCGGTCCACTGCCGTACAGGGCGGACACCAGTCGGAGCGAAAATCAATGAGTACCAACCCATTTTGGGTTTCCTGCTCATAGGTAATATCTTGAATTGGTTTGATTAGTTCCATCCGAGTCCGCCTCCTTTAAACCCATTATAATGCAAATTACTCCTACCGTTGCCATTAGCGTTTTTGAGATAAATCTGTCTAATTAACAAGGGATATCATTTAAACCTTTAAAACAGTACCCATCCTTTCCCTCGTAATACATGAAATGATATAAATTAATATTGGTAAAGGGCCGATAGACTTGCTATATTGGAATAGTAATCATTTATTGCTTATTCTGTTATTTCTATTTTAGGAGGGTACATACCATGTCTTCATTAGGTGGTTTCTTACTGCTTATCAGTATCATTTTATTTGCGTACTGGGCAATCCGCCGTTTTAAGCACCGGCCAATTAAACATTTGGGCTTAAGCGTACTAATCTTATTTATTATTAGTTTGGTGATGGTCGGTTCTTCTGGCAATCATTCAACTAGTAAATCGGCAAACGATCAATCCAATAGCCGAACTGAGCTCAAAGATACTGGTTCTGAATCTAGCCACCACACTAAGGCGGTTCATCACAATACTAAGCCGAAAGCACACCAATCAAAGCGCCAAAGCCACGCCAGCGTTTTAGACAAGCTGGTCAGCTACACGGATAAAAAATCAGCCGGTCCAACTGGTAATTACTACTGGCACGTGGGTAAAGCTCATCTCACCGGCTTCAGTACCATTTCTGCCGGTCACTACCGTTTTTCCACAGATTCACAGCAACGGCCAGCCATTGCCCGGGCTAAACTCACCTATCAGGAATATGCGTCCTCTAGGGGCGGTCGCCAAGGTGATCCGTTAGAACCATACGCCTGGCCAAGTTATAATCCAATTGTGGCGATTTCTTACGCTTCAACTGGTCGGACCTATCACGGTTATCTTTGGAACCGCAGCCACTCCATCGGTGATAGTTTACTAGGAACCAAGTCATACACCTCCGTCAACAACTTTACTACCGGTACCCGGCCGCAAAATGTCGGTGCCGACCAAGACGGCGGCATGCGTTACGGTGAAGAAACCGTTGAAAACTACTGGACCAGCCATCCTGGCACCCATCAAACCGTTGCGTATCAAACCACGCCCATTTACAAGGGCAACGAGAGTATTCCCCGCGGCTCACTGGTTGATATTAAGTCTTCTGATGGCACGATCAACACTGAGATTGCCGTTATTAACGATGCTGAAGGCATCAAGATCAACTACAATACTGGTGCTAATAATGCCAAACCATACCGCCGTAACACGACGACCACGTACAAGCGCCATTACAATACAGGTTCGACCGGCTCAACTAAACACTCAACTACAAGCCATCAGACCACCACTTCCAGTAAATGGCACGTGGCCAAATCAGGCTACGTCTTTGTCTCTGAAAGTCATAAGTACTACACCCGGGTAACCAACCCTGGTAATTATACTTATGAACCTAGAACCCAAGCACAGGCAAATGGTGCTACTGAAGCCATTCGCGGTAACGAATACGCCCAGCCTTAACAGTTAAAATAAGTTCAACTGAAACCGTCAGCATTTCGCTGGCGGCTTTTTTGTACCACGTAAAAAGCACCTAGATCCAACCGCGCCTAGCTGCTTTTTTACTTTGCTATCAAAATTACTTACTATTATTTTCTTCTTCGTCCGTTTGCAGTACCGCCATGAAGGCTTCTTGCGGAATATCAACCGTTCCCACGGACTTCATCCGCTCCTTACCACGCTTTTGCTTCTCCAGCAACTTCGCACGCCGGTCAGGATCCCCGGTATGAATCCGCGCAGTAACGTCTTTCCGGTAAGCTTTAATGGTCGTTCGAGCGATGATCTTAGCACCAATCGCCGCTTGAATCGGAATTTCAAAGTTTTGCCGCGGAATAATTTTCTTTAACTTAGTGGCAATGTCACGGCCACGCTTCTCGGCGAACTGGCGGTGAGAAATGAAACTCAGCGCATCAACTTTGTCGCCGTTCAGCAAAATATCAATTTTAACCAAATCACTTTCACGATAACCGTCTAGTTCGTAGTCCAACGAAGCATAACCCTTAGTAGAAGATTTCAGTTTATCGAAGAAATCAAAGATAATTTCGGAAAGCGGCATCTTATAGATCACATTGACCCGGTAATCGTCCAAATATTCCATTGTAACGAACTGGCCACGCTTCCGTTGGCAAAGTTCCATGACCGCGCCAACATAGTCGTTAGGCGTCATAATGGTCGCTTTAACAAAGGGCTCCTCAATCGTTTTAATGGCCGCAACATCCGGCATCTCAGACGGGTTTTCAACTTCTTTAACGGTCCCGTCAGTGAGGTTGGCCCGATAAGTAACGGATGGTGCTGTGGTGATCAGGTCAAGGTTAAATTCACGTTCCAGTCGCTCCTGAACGACATCCATATGCAGCATACCTAAGAAACCGCAACGAAAACCAAAACCCAAAGCCTGTGATGATTCTGGTTCAAATCGAAGCGCGGCGTCGTTTAGCTTTAACTTTTCCAAAGCTTCTCGCAGATCTTCATATTTGGCATTATCAGTGGGATAAAGTCCAGCATACACCATCGGTTCCATTTCCCGGTAACCTGGCAGCGGCTTGTCTGCTGGATCTGCTGCGTTAGTCACCGTGTCACCCACTCGGGTATCTTCAATATCCTTTATGCTGGCAGTGATATAACCGACTTCACCGGCAATCAATTGATCACGTTTAAGCGGTTTAGGTGAGTTAACCCCAACTTCAGTGACTTCATACTCAGCACCAGAGTTCATCAGCCGAATCTTATCGCCAGGCTTAACGGTGCCTTCAAATAAGCGGACACTTAAAACCACACCGCGATAATCATCGTAAATTGAGTCGAAGACTAATGCCCGCAATGGTGCTTCCAAATCACCATCTGGCGCCGGGACTTTATGGACGATCTGTTCCAGCAAATCTTCGATGCCAATCCCCTTTTTGGCACTGGCCATGACAGCATCCGAAGCATCGATACCGATCACGTCTTCAATTTCTTTACGGACCTTTTCAGGTTCTGCTGACGGCAAATCAATTTTGTTGATTACCGGCAGGATTTCCAGATTATCATCGATTGCCAAATAAACGTTGGCCAACGTCTGGGCTTCCACACCTTGGGCAGCGTCCACTACTAACACCGCGCCTTCACAGGCCGCTAAGCTCCGTGAAACCTCATACGAAAAGTCCACGTGTCCCGGAGTGTCAATCAGGTGAAACTCATAAGTATGGCCGTCTTTAGCATCATAAGTCAGTTCAACGGCGTTTAATTTGATCGTAATCCCACGTTCCCGTTCAAGGTCCATATTATCTAGGATTTGGTCTTGCATATCACGCTTGGCAACGGTATCCGTCATTTCCAAAATGCGATCAGCTAGCGTCGACTTACCGTGATCGATATGAGCGACAATTGAAAAATTCCGGATATCCCGTTGGTGTGCCTTCATTTGTTCAAGATCCATTTGCAATTCTCCTACCTTTTAATTTCAAACATATTAGCTATTATAACAGAAACAGGGCAATCCCACCTACGCTGGTAAAAATTTACGCCGAAACATCAAAAAGTCGCCTGGTTAATGATCAACCATGCGGCTTTTTACTGTCCGTTAGAGGATGTGGTCATCACTCTGCTGAACTAATTATCAAATGCATCTTTCATCTTGTCAAAGAAATGTCCTTTGCCATTGCCAACTTTTTCACCACTGGCCTCAGCATATGCCTTTAAGGCCATCTTTTGACCCTTGTTCAGGTTCTTCGGCGTCACGATGTTAACGGTCACTCGTTGGTCACCGTTACCGTTACCACGAAGACGCGGTGCACCTTTACCCTTCAAACGAAAGACAGAACCAGTTTGCGTTCCAGCTGGAATCTTTAGTTTGACGTTACCATGAACTGTCTGAACGTTAATCTCGTCACCAAGGGCAGCTTGAGTAAAGCTAATGTCTTTATCCAAGTAAATATCGGAACCATCACGCTTGAACACCTTGCTTGGCTTGACGTTAAACAGAATGAACAAATCGCCGTAAGGGCCACCGTTCTCGCCCGCTTCACCCTGATTTTGAAGCCGCATTTGCTGACCGTCATCCACCCCAGCTGGGATGTTGACTTCAACTTCATGCCGCTCTTCCTCGTGACCTGAACCGCCACAAGTTGGGCACTTTTCCTTAATTTCTTTACCGGTCCCATGACATACGGGGCAGACTTGCTGACTGCGCATCCGACCCAGTGGGGTATTGGTTTCAGTAGTCACATAGCCAGAACCGCCACAGTTATGGCAGGTCTCTGGGCTAGTACCTGGTTTAGCACCACTACCGTGACAGGTATGACATTGTGCTTGACGACTGTACTTGATCTTGGTCTTCTTACCAAAAATCGCTTCTTCAAATGTCAACGTCATTTCGTACTGCAAATCACGTCCTGGCTGTGGCGCGTTAGGGTTACGGCTGCGACCGCCGCCACCAAAGAAGGAATTGAAAATGTCTTCGAAACCGCCACCGCCGAAACCACCGGCGTCACCGAAACCGCCGAAACCACCGGCTCCGCCAGCACCAGCGCCGCCAAAGCCTTGCGGACCATCAGCCGAACCGTATTGATCGTAGTTTGAGCGCTTTTGTTCGTCACTTAAGACTTCATAAGCCTCAGTGATCTCCTTAAATTTCTCTTCAGCACCAGGCGCCTTGTTAATATCTGGATGGTACTTCTTTGATAATTGGCGGTAGGCCTTTTTAATTTCAGCTTGGGATGCATCTTTAGAGACCCCAAGCACTTCATAATAATCTTTACCAGCCATGTTAACCTCCTAAAAGTAAGCATTGCCTGCGTCTGTTTTTAAATCAGTTGCAATGCACTTGGCCTATTAAATGATTGTATTTATTTTAAATAATCATTTATACCAATAATCGTTCACTCAAGTAGAATAGCATAATTCCACCAAAACAAAAAGCCAAAGCCCGCGTTTGAGCCTTGACTTCCTGTTTGCTATCTAGTTAATCATTACTTTTTGTCGTCATCATTAACTTCTGAGAAGTCACCGTCAAAGGTCTTGCCGTCGCCCTTGCCATCATCAGTCTTGCCTGATTGGCCATCGGCTTTAGCACCATCAGCACCCTTAGCATCGGCACCACCGGCAGCACCCTTTTGGTCTTGAGCTTGTTGATAAAGTTTAACTGAAAGGTCTTGGACGATCTTGTTCAAGTCATCCTTCTTAGTCTTCATTTCTTCAACGTTGTTATCATCTTGGGCCTTCTTCAGAGCATCACGTGCATCCTTAGCCTTCTTGATTTCGTCATCGGAAACCTTACCCTTAACTTCATCCAAAGTCTTGTCAACAGTGAAGAGTAATTGGTCAACTTCGTTCTTCAAGTCGGCTTCTTCTTTACGCTTCTTGTCGGCCTCTTCGTTTTCTTTGGCTTCCTTCATCATCTTGTCGACTTCTTCGTCTGACAAGCCACCGGAACTCTTGATGGTAATCTTTTGTTCCTTGCCAGTTCCCTTATCCTTGGCCGAAACGTTAACGATACCGTTACGGTCAATATCAAAGGTGACTTCGATCTGAGGAACACCACGAGGTGCAGCTGGAATGTCAGTCAGCTGGAAGTTACCCAAAGTCTTGTTGTCAGCAGCCATTGGCCGTTCACCTTGCAGCACGTGAATATCAACGGCTGGTTGGTTATCAGCAGCGGTACTGAAGACTTGTGACTTGCTGGTTGGAATCGTCGTGTTACGGTCGATCAGCTTAGTGAAGACCCCACCCATGGTTTCAATACCAAGTGACAATGGCGTAACATCAAGCAAAACAACGTCCTTAACATCACCAGTCAAGACACCGCCTTGAATAGCAGCACCTAAAGCAACGGCTTCATCAGGGTTGATTGAGTGGTTAGGTTCCTTACCAGTCCACTTCTTAACGGCTTCTTGAACGGCCGGAATCCGAGTTGAACCACCGTTTAAGATAACCACATCAACGTCGTCGGCTGATAATTTGGCATCCTTCAAGGCGTTTTCAACTGGTACCCGGGTCTTTTCAACTAAGTCGGAAGTCAATTCGTTGAACTTAGCACGGGTCAAAGTGGTCTCCAAGTGAAGTGGGCCATTGTCACCAGCTGAGATAAATGGCAGGCTGATCTGCGTTTCAGTAACACCTGACAAGTCCTTCTTGGCCTTTTCAGAAGCTTCCTTCAGACGTTGCATAGCCATCTTATCTTTGGAAAGATCAATGCCGTTATCATCTTTGAACTGTTTGATTAACCAATCCATAATACGCTTATCGAAGTCATCACCACCAAGGTGGGTATCACCGTTGGTAGAAAGCACATCGAACACGCCATCACCTAAATCAAGGATGGAAACATCAAATGTCCCACCACCAAGGTCATAAACCAAGATCTTTTCATCAGCATCTTTCTTATCAAGACCATAGGCTAATGAAGAAGCGGTCGGTTCGTTAATGATCCGCTTAACATCCAAGCCAGCAATCTTACCGGCATCCTTAGTGGCTTGACGCTGAGAATCGTTAAAGTAAGCTGGCACAGTGATAACAGCTTGAGTTACCTTGTCGCCAATATAATCTTCAGCAAAGTCTTTGATGTACTGCAAAATGTAAGCAGAAATTTGTTCTGGCGTGTAATCCTTGCCTTCGATGTTAACCTTGTAACCTGCTTCACCCATATGGCTCTTAATTGAAGAAACCGTGTTAGGGTTAGTGATTGCCTGACGCTTAGCGACGGCACCAACGGATGGCTTGCCATCTTTGAACGCTACAACAGAAGGTGTTGTACGGCCACCCTCTGGGTTAGGAATAATTTTAGGTTCTTTACCTTCAAGAACAGCGACTGCTGAGTTTGTAGTACCTAAGTCAATACCAATAATTTTATTACTTGCCATGAATAATTTACCCTCTTTATTTTAAGTTTGATTCAAGCGATTGCGTTATTGCGCAACCATTACCATTGCCGGACGGAGAACCCGATCCTTCAAGCGGTAACCCTTTTGCAGAACCTTAGCAACGTGATCTTTTTGATCATCCGACTCTGCCGGAACCGTTTGGACAGCTTGGTGAATATTCGGATCGAACTTTTCGCCTTCAGCCTTGATTTCAGTCACACCATTACTGGTCAGTGCATCCATCAAATGCTTTTGAACCATTTCAATTCCCTTTTTTAGGGATTCGGCTTGCTCACCTTCAACTGGCGTGCTCAGCGCACGCTCCAGATTATCCAGTGCTGGTAAAATATCGTGTGCCAATTGCTGACCATCATACTTTATCAATGCAGCTTGATCCTTTTTGTTACGATTTTGAATATTTTGAATCTCAGCTTCAGCGCGCAGATATTGATCAGAAGTCTTGTCTAACTGCTTTTGCAAGCTATCGACCTGTGCGAGAGCCTTTGCCAAAGCATCCTTACCTGCGGACTTCTTATCTCCCGCTGGGGCTGATTGATCAGCTGACTTAGAAGCGTCAGCCTTTGGTTGTTGCTTGTTAGCCTTTGCGCCTTGCTCAGCGGACTTTCGCGTGTCTTTTTGCTTGTCCGCTGCGCTTTTTGCTGCTTGGTTTGTCTTATCTTCAGCCACTATAACACCCCTTTACTACTGATCAAAATAGCGATAATAATCGATGAGCCGTTGCGCTAGCTCCTGCCGGAAAGCACCAACTAAGCCAATCATCCGCGAATATGGCATCCGGGTCGGCCCCAGCAGTGCAATCACACCTTTGCCATGGTCACCAGCTTCGTAGGTGGCAGTAATTAAACTGTAGTCCTTCAAAATATCGTTGGTAATCTCGCTGCCAATCTTCACCTGAATGTGATCGGTAGGCTGACCTAAAACGTCAGCCATATCATCATTATGATCCATTAAGGTATACAACGACTTCAATTCATCTACGTCATTATTGTCTGAGAAATTCAGCAGGTTCAAACGACCGCCAACGTAGAACCGCTCCTGAGCAGCCTTTGTCAAAACGTCGCCAAACACTTTCAAAAATCCTTCAGGCTGCTGCAAATAATGTGCAACCTGCATTGGAATATCAGACTTCAGCGCACTCAGCACTTCGTCCAAGGGCTTACCGATCAACTGATCGTTAATCAGACGTACCACAGCCTCAAGCTGGTCACCGGTGATCTTCGTAGTAATGTTGAACGTTTGCGATTCAACATCGCCATTATCAGTCACCAAGACGGCCATCACTTGCCGCTTACCCAACGGGACTAACCGAAATCCACTCAACCGGCTTTGTTTATGTTCCGGTTTGAGTGAGAAAGCGGTATATGACGTTAAATTCGATAAAATTTTCGCCGATGTTTCAATAATCTCGTCAATTTTTAAAAATTGACCTTCAAGTGAAGACTTGATGATATCAATGTCGTTGGCTTTGATTGGATCCGGCTGAACCAAATGATCCACGTAATAACGATAGCCCTTTACCGAAGGAATTCGGCCAGAGGAAGAATGGGTCTTAGCAATCAAACCCAGCTCTTCCAAAGCGGCCATTTCGTTACGCACGGTTGCTGAACTGACATGCATCGGTAACTGTGCTGCTAGCGCCTTAGAACCCACAGGAACGCCACTGCTCGTATAATCGCGAACAATCGCTTTTAAAATCATATTCTGTCTGTCCGTTAACGTGATCATCACCTCTTTTTAGCACTCAAGTTACTCAAGTGCTAAGACACATATATAATGTATCAAACGCTGTTTTTTAAGTCAAGCATTCAGCTAACTTTTTTAGCAATTAATTCATTCGAGTGCTAATTTGGTGATTGGATGCGTTTTAAAATAGTCTTTTGTATCTTCAGCATCCTGTTTTAACTGTTGAACTAACCCATCAACGGAATCAAACTTTACTTCGCCACGCAGCCGGTAATCCCACTCAACGGTCACAATTTCGCCGTAAATGGCTTCCTTAAAGTCTAATAGGTAAGCCTCCACGGTCACTGGCCGGCCCTCACCAAAGGTAATATTACGTCCTATTGAGGTCATAGCTGGGTACCACTTGCCGTTCACTTTGACACGGGTTACATAGACACCGATACCGGGTAACCAGTATTTCGCATCGTGACTAATATTAGCCGTTGGAAAACCCAGAGTCCGACCACGGGCTTCGCCGTGCATCACCGTACCAGTGGTTTGATACCGGTAACCCAGCAAAGAATTGACGGTTCTAATATCACCCTGATCCAGGTTACGGCGAATACGGGAAGACCCAATTTTTTGCGCCTGCAGCTCTTTTTCCCTCACGGTGACGATTTCAAACCGGCCCTTGGCATATTCCGGCAACCGATCCATAGTTGCCACATCTTTCGGCCCGTACGTGTGATCATAACCGGCCACCACCACTTGAGCGTGAAAGGCAATCAGATAGTGATCGACAAATTCCTGCGGTGTTTGGGCAGCAAACTGGCTGGCGAAGTTGATTTGATAAACAATGTCGACACCCAACTGCTCAAAAAGTGCCATTTTCCTGGCGTTGACCGTCAAATAACGGTTTCGTTCCGGACTTAATTTTTGGTAAACCAGTGCGGGATGGTGGTCGTAGGTTAGCACCGCTAGTGCCAGCCCTCGCTCATCCGCAATGGCGCGAGCACGGTTGATCACCGCCTGATGGCCCAGATGGACACCATCAAAAAAGCCCATTGCCAAAACAACCGGCTGATCGATGACGTCAGCCGCTTTTAATGGATGATGAATTTGAATGACTCGCATATTATCGTCCCAACTTTCTACTTAGTACTAAACATTTTTAATGGTTTATAACGATTTTTAACACGCTGATACAAACACTTGATCTGGCCCTGATATTTCAGCGAAATGATCGTTGCATCCGTATTCACTTCATCTGGCAATAACCAGACGCCGTTTTTCACAACCGACCAAATTTCATCTGAAATCTCAATTGTTGGATACTGACTTAACACCCGGTCAATTGGATAAAGAAAGTCAACGTCATCGTTAGCGATTTGCTCCCGCAGTGTGTCTAATGACACGGTTTCGTCGATGGTAAAACCACCAGATTCAACCCGGGTCAGCGACGACATTACAGCTGGCAAACCTAAATCCGTCCCAATTTGAACGGCTAACGTCCGCACGTAAGTCCCCTTAGTGCAGGCAACTTCAAAATCAAACCGCTGTGTGCCAGCTGCGGCATCAAACTGACTGTCACTAGTCCGCTTAAAGGCCTTGATCGTAACGGTTCGAACGGGGCGCTCGACGCTTTGGCCGGAACGCGCGTACTCGTAAAGTTTGCGACCGTTCACCTTCACCGCCGAGTACATTGGCGGTACCTGTGACAGCTCACCGACCATCCCTGCCATAATCGTGTCAATTTGCTTGTCTGGAACCGGTTCGGTCATGGCAACTCGCTTCACTTCAGCGCCATCCAAATCCTCCGTTTCAGTCGCAAAGCCTAACGTGACACTGCCGCGGTAAACCTTTTTGTGGGTCATTAAATAATCCACAACCTTCGTTGCGCTGCCCACACAGATAGGCAAGACACCATCCACGTTAGGATCCAACGTGCCGGAATGACCAACCTTTTTCATATGAAGAATCTTTCGTACATGGTTCACGCAGTCATGACTCGTCATGCCGCGCTCTTTATATAGTGGAATAATGCCATCCATTACGACCGCTCCGTTTCGTATAAACTGTCTAACTTTGCTATTATATCACGTGAGGACCCCATAACGACACGAAAAAAGCCGGCCGCAGAAATTTCTGCGGCCGGCTTTTTGATTTAAAGATTAGAGTCTTCCCGATGTAATTTGTTGAGTAATTCATCGATGTGACTCCCATATTGGACGGATTCATCACGTTCAAATGTGAGTTCCGGTACCTTGAAGATATTCAAACGGGAACCTAATTCACTACGGATCAATCCAGTTGCTTTAGTTAATCCCTGAGCGGTTTTTTCACCATCAGAAGCTTTATCAGACAAGATACTGTAATAAATCGTTGCTTGTTGATAATCACCAGTAACGGTGACACCCGTAACGGTAACATCCTGTACTCGCGGATCGCGAACTCGTTTCAGCAAGATATCGTTAACTTCCCGCTGAATTTCTTGTTCAAGCCGTCCTACACGATAATGTGCCATATATCTAACACCTCGTTAGCTCTCTATTCTATTGGAACTTCCTTCATCACGTAAGCTTCAATGACATCACCGACTTTAATGTCGTTGTAGTTTTCAATGGTCAATCCTAATTCATGACCTTGCTTAACGTCATTAACGTCATCCTTAAAGCGCTTCAGACTGCCCAATTCACCTTCGTAAACAACCACTGAATCACGGAGCAAGCGAACCTTGCTGTCCCTTGAAATATGACCATCAGTGACCATTCCACCGGCAATCGTCCCAACTTTAGAGGCTTTGAAGATATCACGGACTTCAACTTCGCCGATGACTTCTTCTTTATAAGTTGGTTCAAGCTTACCCTTCATGGCGTGTTCGATTTCATCGATAGCGTTATAGATAACCCGGTGCAAACGAATGTCCACGTTGTCTTGGTCAGCTTGTGATTTAGCTTGTGGTGTTGGCCGAACATTGAACCCGATGATGATCGCGTTACTTGCTTCAGCCAAGGTAACATCACTTTCGTTAATGGCACCAACAGCTGTATGGATGATGTTAACACGCACACCCTCAACTTCGATCTTCTTCAGACTGTTAGCCAATGCTTCAACGGAACCTTGAACGTCAGCTTTAATAATGACATCAACTTCCTTCATTTCCCCTTCTTTCATCGTATCAAAGAGGTTATCAAGGGTCACTGTGTTCTTAGTGCGACGTTCTTCCATCAAGGCGTTCTTGGCCCGCTCTTCACCAGCTGCACGAGCGGTCTTTTCATCGTCGAAGACAACGAATCGATCACCGGCTTCTGGCACGTCGCTCAGACCAGTAATTTCAACTGGAGTGGAAGGCAAGGCTTTTTTAATTTCCTTACCATTTTCGTTTTCCATGGTCCGAACTTTACCAAAGGTATTACCAACCACGATTGGATCACCAGTATGCATGGTACCTTGCTGAATCAGCAAGGTTGCAACGGAACCCTTACCTTGGTCCAGCTTAGCTTCAATCACTGAGCCAGCAGCGTGCTGCTGTGGGTTAGCCTTTAATTCCATCACTTCAGATTGTAAGAGGATCATATCCAAAAGTTCATCAATGTTCTTACCGAACTTGGCTGAAATTTGGACAAAGATCGTGTCGCCGCCCCAGTCTTCAGGAATCAAACCGTATTCGGTCAGCTGTTCCATGACGTGGTTCGGGTTAGCGCCCGGTTTATCAATCTTGTTAACGGCCACAATAATTGGCGTCTTAGCAGCCTGTGCATGGTGAATGGCTTCAATGGTTTGAGGCATCACACCATCATCGGCAGCAACCACCAAAATGGTGATATCAGTAATATCAGCACCACGAGCCCGCATTTCTGTAAAGGCCGCGTGTCCTGGGGTATCCAGGAAGGTAATCGTCTTACCCTTATGCTTGACTTGGTAAGCACCGATGGCTTGCGTGATCCCGCCGGCTTCGCCAGCAGTGATATGAGAATGCCGTAAGTGGTCAAGCAGCGTTGTCTTACCATGGTCAACGTGACCCATGATGGTAACAACTGGTGGCCGGGATTCAAGGTGGTCGGTATTCTTAGACTCTTCTTCAAAAGTCTTATCAATATCGGCAACGTCGACTTCAACCTTTTCTTTGGCATCAATCCCGTAATCAGTTGCTAAGATCTCAATCGTATCCTTATCCAGTGACTGGTTTTGGTTAGCCATTACGCCCAGCATGAACAGCTTCTTAACGATTTCAGCTGGTTCACGGTGAAGAATCTTACCAAGATCTTGAGCATTCATCCCAACTTGGTAGACCAACGTTTCTGGTAACGCTTTGTTCTTCCGTTCAGGAGCACCCTTTTGGTGATTGGTTTCCTTGATCCGTTGGTTCTTCTTGCTGTACTTCTTAGCAAAGTTATTGCGACGTCGGTTATTGTTCCGGTTGTTGCGGTTATTCCGGCTGTTACGGCCATTACCGCTGTTTAAACTGCCGCCAAAACGCCCTGATCCGCCACGGTTAGAATTGTTGCTGCTACCGTTGCTTTGCGAGTGGTTGCTGTTTTGACTGCGGTTATTGTTGTTCGACTGTGACCGGTTGCTGTTACTAGATTGCGACCGGTTGTTAGACTGACCGCGATTAGTCGATTGACTATGGTTAGTCGACTGATTCCGGTTACTGGACTGACTGCGGTTAGCATTGGAATGGTTCTGACCATTTGAATGGTTGCTGCTGTTAGACTGCGACCGGTTATGTGCGGTTTGGCTGCTACTAGTACTTTGATGATGATCACGGTTCTGAGCTGGCTTGGCAGACTGTGCTGAATGAGCTGGCTTAGTCTGAGCTGACTGGCTCTTATTACTGGTAGTCGTTTTGCTACCCTTGTTTGAAAAAGTTTCTCGCAATTGGCGTTCCTCGTTACTTCCTAATGATGACATATGATTTTTAACGTCGAAGCCCTTTTCTTGTGCTTTATCAAGAATGGCTTTACTTGAGACGTTGAGTTCTTTAGCTAATTCGTAAATTCGCTTTTTGCCCATATCTTCACTCTCCTTTGGTATTAACTAGTTCAATTAACTTCCTAGCAAATCCAGGATCTTTTACGCCGTAAGCTGACCGGTTCATGCCGGTTGCCTGGCTAAGTTGTTCCTTTGTAAATGCGGTAATTAAGTCAACGTGGTAAAACGTGGCCTTATCACTTAACTTTTTCATGCTGCTGGGACCGGCATCACTGGCTAAAATCACCACTGAAATGCTCTGGTTCCGAATCGCTTTTAAAACAAACCCTTCACCCGTCACTAACTGGTTAGCTCGGCGAACTAGTCCTAAAAGCTGTAGAAAAGGGTTAGGCTTTTCCATTTTCAAAGAGTTCACGACGAGCTTGTTGATGGTCCACGTAGTCCACCAGGTCATCGTAAAACTGTGAGTCGACTTTAGTTTCAAAGACTTTGTCAAAAGTCCGTTCCTTCTGAGCGCGTTTAGCGATCTCAACGTTTAAGGAAATGTAGGCACCGCGGCCCGATTTCTTACCCGTTGGATCAACGGAAACGTTGTTATCCTTATCGCGGACGATTCGAACCAAGTCTTTTTTCGGCGCCATTTCACCGGTCACAATGTCTTTTCTCATTGGTACCTTACGTTTCTTCATGTACGCTTACCTCCTTAGTCTTCAGTACCGTCATCCTCAGAAGTCTCTGGGGCGTCTTCAGTTTCTGAATCCGTTGCGGAATCAACGGTCTCATCAGTTGCCTGATCAGCTGTTTCATCCGCATCTTGATCACTTGACTGTTCAGTCTGTGAATCATCACTATCATCACTGCCGGACTTATCAAAAAGCGTTTCAGCCTCAGTTTCAGACTTGATATCAATCTTGTAACCAGTCAGCTTAGCGGCTAAGCGGGCATTTTGCCCCCGCTTACCAATGGCCAATGATAATTGATAATCTGGCACGATAACGGTACAAGCCCGTTCGTTGTTTTCGTCAAAAATGACATCGATTACTTCGGCTGGGTTCAATGCGTTAGCAATAAACTTAGCTTCGTCATCCGTCCATTCAACGATATCCATGTTTTCGCCGTCCAGTTCAGAAACGATTGCCTGAACCCGTTGCCCACGAGGACCAACGGAGGTTCCAACTGGGTCAACGTCAGGGTTATTCGAACGAACAGCCACCTTAGCACGGTCACCCGCTTCTCTGGCAATCGACATGATTTCAACGGTGCCATCGTAGATTTCCGGAATTTCTTCTTCAAACAAGCGCTTCAGCAAACCGGAGTCAGTTCGGCTGACGAACACTTGCGGTCCCTTAGCGGCGTTTTCTACCCGGGTAACGTAAACTTTAATCCGATCGTGCATCCGGTATGTTTCGTTAGGCATTTGATCCTGACGGCTCATAACGGCTTCCACATTACCTAGATTAACATAAACGAACCGGTTGTCCTGACGTTCGACTTCACCAGTAATAATTTCGTTTTCGTACTGGCTATATTGGTCAAAAATCAGTGACCGTTCTGCTTCACGAACCCGTTGCATGATAACTTGCTTGGCAGTTTGCGCAGCAATCCGGCCAAAGTTTTTAGGGGTAACTTCAAACTTAATGTCATCGCCTAATTCATACCCGCGACTGACCTGTAAGGCATCGTCTAGGCTAACTTCCAAACGGGAATCATAGACTTGATCGACAACCTTCTTAACTGCATAGACGTGAACATCGCCCTTTTTTTGGTCGAAGTTTACTTCAACGTTTTGCGCTTGACCGTAGTTGCGCTTGTAAGCAGAAGTCAGTGCGGCTTCAATGGCCTCAATCACAATTTCCTTTTTGATACCCTTTTCAGTTTCTAGTTGATCCAGAGCACCTATTAGTTCTTTACTCATTACGTATAGTCTCCTTTAGCTGTTAAAACTTAATTGCTAATCTTGCTTTGGCAACGTTTTTTCTTGGGATGACCAATTCTTTCATCCGACCCTTTAGGTTGATTTTCAAACCTAATTCGTCGTCATTAACAGAGGTCAACGTGCCTTCAAATGCTTTTTCACCGTTCATTTTCTGATAGAGCGAAATATGAACATAGTGATCCACCGCCCGTTCATAGTCAGCTTCTTTTTTCAGCGGCCGTTCAGCACCTGGAGAGGATACCTCCAAGAAATACGCTTGGGGAATTGGATCGGGATCGATATTATCCAGCTTATCACTTAACTCATCACTCACTAATGCGCATTCATCAATCGTAATGCCACCAGGTTTATCGATGTAGAGCCGCAAATACCAACTTTTACCCTCGCGAACAAACTCAACGTCCACCAGTTCAAAGTGATGGGCATCCACAATCGGTTTCGCCAGTGCCGAAACAATGTCTACGACGTTATCCAATCTTTTACCTCCAATACCATTTTTCCAATAAAAAGAGCGAGCATCGCTGCTCACTCCTTTCCGAAATATCTACAACTCGTATGATAGCACAAAGGTGACATAATAGCAAACTTGAAAGCGCGCCGTTATGCCAACTCTGCCGAGTTCTGGCTACATCATATCAAAGAGGCTCAGCTGATTTTCATCCGGTAAGCCATCTAAGACCCCGTTATCAGTCATAAATTCAATCAGGGTTTTAGAAACCTTCCCACGTTTAGCCAAGTCTTCCTTCGACAGAAACGGTTTATCTTCACGGGCAGCAACAATTTGCTTGGCCACGTTCAGGCCTAAACCAGGTGCTGCGTTAAAGGGCGCAATCAACGAATCACCGTCAATCAGCCACTCGCTGGCAGCCGATTTATTAATGTCGATCATCTTAAAGTTAAAACCGCGTTCCAGCATCTCGTTAGCCAGTTCCAAGACCGTCAGCAAGTTTTTCTCCTTGGCTGAAGCGTCCATTCCCTCGTCATTGAGTTCCTTCATTTTGGTCTTTACGGAATCCTTGCCGCGAGACATAGCAACCACGTCAAAATCATCCGCCCGAACTGAGAAGTAAGCAGCGTAGTAAACCAATGGGAAGTAAACCTTAAAGTAAGCCACCCGCAACGCCATCAAGATATAGGCGGCAGCATGGGCCCGCGGGAACATGTACTTGATTTTCAAACAAGAATCAATGTACCAATCCGGTACGTCAGCTTCCCTCATCTTGTCCTGCCATTCATCTGGGATCCCACGGCCGTGTCGCACGGATTCCATGATCTGAAATGACGTCTCAGAATCCATTCCCCAGTTAATCAAGTCGGTCATGATGTTATCACGGCACCCAATAACGTTCGCAATGGTGGCGGTCCCGTTTTTAATGAGTTCCTCTGCGTTACCCAGCCACACGTCAGTCCCGTGAGACAGCCCAGAAATTTGCAGCAGCTGTGAATAATTCTTCGGGTGGGTTTCTTCCAGCATTCCGCGAACAAACCGGGTCCCAAATTCAGGCACACCTAACGTCCCAGTCTTAGATTGGATCTGTTCTGGTGTGACGTGTAACGAATCGGTACCCGAAAACAGTGCCATCACACCTGGATCGTCCATTGGGATCGTTTTCGGATCGACCCCGCTGAGATCTTGGAGCGTCCGAATCATGGTTGGATCATCATGGCCCAGAATATCGATTTTCAAAATGTTGTCATGGATCGAATGGAAATCAAAGTGGGTCGTTTGCCAAGCAGCGTTCTGGTCGTCGGCTGGATACTGGATAGGTGTGAAATCATAAATGTCCATGTAATCTGGAACAACAATGATCCCCGCCGGATGTTGCCCGGTAGTCCGCTTGACTCCAGTGGCTCCCTTAGCTAATCGGTCGATTTCAGCGTTTCGGAAGTGCAATTCCTTATCACGTTCATAGGCCTTAACGTAACCATAAGCGGTTTTATCCGCCACGGTACCAATCGTGCCGGCACGATAAACGTTCTTTTCACCGAACAAAACCTTCGTATAGTTATGGGCAATGGGCTGATAGTCCCCGGAGAAGTTCAAATCAATATCGGGCACCTTATTCCCCGTAAATCCTAAGAAAGTTTCAAAGGGAATGTTATGACCATCGCCAATCATTAGCGTACCGCACTTCGGGCAGTTCTTCTCGGGTAAATCAAACCCGGAACTATATTCACCCTTGGTATAGAAGTGCGAATACTGACAGTTCGGGCAACGATAATGCGGTGGCAAGGGGTTAACTTCAGTGATCCCCGTCATGGTAGCCACCAGACTGGAACCAACGGACCCACGGGAACCAACCAAGTACCCGTCTTTATTACTCTTAGCTACCAGCCGTTGAGCAATCAAATAAATCACGGAGAACCCGTTACCAATGATACTTTTCAGCTCCCGGTCAAGCCGGTGCTGAACCAGTTCCGGGAGCGGGTCACCATACCATTCGTGAGCGGTATTCATGGTCCGTTCGCGAATTTCGTCTTCAGCGCCTTCCATCCGCGGTGTATAAAGTTTATCTTTCAACGGGTGAACATCGTCAATTTTATCCGCAATGGCGTTAGTGTTCGTCACCACAATTTCTTTGGCTTTATCCTCACCCAAGAAACTGTAATCGTCTAATAATTCATCCGTGGTCCTAAAGTGCACGTCCGGTAATTCTTGCCGGTTTAGTGGATTAGCGCCACCCTGTGAATTGATCAGGATTTTCCGGTAAATGGCGTCTTCCGGATTCAGATAATGGGCATCACCAGTCACAGCAACGGGCTTACCTAATTCTTCACCCAGCTTAACCATGTTGGTCAAGATTTCCTCGAGATTCTTCCGGTTTTGAATCAAACCAGAATCAATCAGCGGTTTGTAAGCCGCCAGAGGCTGAACTTCAAGGTAATCGTAAAACTTGGCCTTACTGCGCGCTTCAGCATACCCTTTTTGCATCATCGCCGTGAAGACTTCACCGGAATCACAAGCGGAACCGATCATTAAACCGTCCCGTAATTTCTCGATTTGACTTCTTGGCATCCGCGGCACCCGATAAAAGTAATCCACGTTTGACTTAGAAACCAACTTGAACAAATTCTTCAAACCAGCCTGTGTCTGCGCCAAAATAATGGCGTGAGACGGCCGAGCATGCTTATAGGCGTCATTTTCACTCATATGATCATTCAGCTGATCATGATACTGAATATTATAGCGGTCTTCAGCATCTTTTAAGAACAGGTAGTTCAAATGCCCGGTTGACTCGGCATCATAAATCGCCCGGTGATGGTGTTCCAAAGAAACATGGAACTTCTTAGCCAGTGTGTTTAACCGGTAACCCTTTAGATTCGGGTACAAAAACCGCGCCAAGGTCAACGTGTCGATAATGGGGTTGGTAATCTCTGGCAAATCATGTCGCTGATAGCCGGCGTTCATAAACCCGATATCGAAGGTAACGTTATGGCCAACCACAATTGCATCACCATAAAATTCTCTGAAGAGTTCGAAAACTTCCTTTTCAGACTTTGAACCATGAACCATATCGTCTGTAATACTGGTTAAATTAGTGGTTTGATCGGACAAATGAAAGCCGGGATCAATGAACTCTTCAAACTGATCGATGACTTCCTTTCCCCGCATCTTAACGGCAGAAAGCTCAATCACTCGGTCATAAATTGCTGACAATCCAGTAGTTTCAGTATCAAAAACAACGTAAGTGGCATCTTTAAGCGGCCGATGCTCATTGTTATAACCGATCGGCACACCGTCATCAACGAGGTTGGCTTCTACCCCGTAGATCATTTTAATGTCGTTTTTAGAAGCCGCACGGAAAGCTTCAGGAAAGCCCTGAACACCAGCGTGGTCAGTAATGGCAATGGCTTTATGACCCCATTTTTTAGCCTGTTTAACGTAATCGGTAATCGAATTAGTGGCATCCATGGTACTCATATTGGTGTGCAGGTGTAATTCCACCCGCTTTTCACCTTCTGGTGCCTTATCCTTCCGGCCGGGAACCGTTACTTGGTTGATGTCATAGGCATTCAACACCAGATCACGCATGAAGTTATCTTCCTGAACGCTACCGCGGACTTTGATCCAGTCACCCTCGTTTAACCCAGCAAACTGTGCTTCATCACCTTCGTCACGGGAGAACTTTTTCACCGCGATTGAAGAACTGTAATCCGTAATTTCCAAGATCATCAGTTTACGTCCGGAACGCAGGTCACGGATTTCCTTATTAAACACGTACCCCTGCACGATCACCGATTTTTCTTCATCTTCAATTGACGATAATTGAACGGGATCTTCATCAGCCTTGATTTTCCGACCGATCACCGTTGGCCCGCTAGCAGCTTCAACGCCCTGCTTTTCACGTTTTTGATTAGCAACTTTAATCGCGGCCACGGCTTTTTGAGCCAGTTCAGCGTCCGACTGGGCTTTTTTCTGCTTAAATTCTTGAATCTTGGCCTGCGAAGCCGATTCGTCGATCATAGTATGGATTGCGAACTTCGGGAACCCCACGGTTTCATAGCAGTTTTCAATCGGCCCTAATGCTTGGTCAACCAAGAAATTTTTTACGACTTCATTTTCAGCCATAAAGATCACCCGGTCATCTTCTACCTTGGGCACCTGATCGCGACAGAGTTCTTGCAGTAGTGGTGAGGTCACACCGCTATGCTGTACCACCCAGTTCCAGTAATCACCGATCAGCCGATTATCTAAATCTTTCTGATCAGTGTGAATTTCAAAATCAACCTTAGCGATTGCTTGAAACGCTTTTTCAAGCTGCCCCTGAAACGTGGTAAATGCTTCAAACGGTATCACGGTTGGTAACTTGAAGTTAAAGTGCCACCGTTTGGACTTTTCGTGCACGGTAAGTTTTTCCAGTGCTGCCCCCTTAAAGAATGGCTGGTCAGCCAGATCTGATAATTGCAGCTGCTGTAATAGTTTTTCAAATAATGCCTGATGATCTAAGGCCACACCAAACTGCCCCCTTCATTTTTGCTTAATGCCATTATTTTAACGTAAAACGGGCTCGAGACAAAACAAAATTTGTTTTGTTTTCTCGAGCCCGTCCCACACTTAAATTTATTCGTTAGTCGATTCTGAATCTTCCGGGTTGGCATCCGTTTCTTTTAACAGAATACCCACCGTGTTGCCAACTTCATCTGCTTTGACTTCAACGGTTTCGCCAGTCTTACGAATCTTGATTTCAACGATCCCGTCACTGGCTTTTTTACCAACTGTGATCCGAATTGGTAACCCAATTAAATCAGAATCAGCAAATTTAACACCAGCCCGTTCCTTACGGTCATCGATCAGGACCCGGTAACCAGCGTCCGTCAAACTAGCCGTTAGCTTATTAGCCAAGTCCACCTGAGTATCATTTTTCATGTTTACTGGAATAACGTGCAGATCATATGGTGCAATGGCACGTGGCCATACCAGCCCGTGTTCATCTGACTGCTGCTCACTGATAGCTGACAGCAAACGGCTGACACCAATCCCGTATGAACCCATGATAACGGGTACGGAACGACCGTTTTCGTCCAGTACTTTAGCATCAAGTGCTTCTGAGTAACGGGTTCCCAGCTTAAAGATGTGGCCGATTTCAATTCCGCGGGTAAACTTCAGCTTACCTGCACCGTCAGGCGAAATGTCGCCCTCCTTAACGGTTCGAATATCGGTAAATTCATCCACCCGGAAGTCACGTTCGACGTTAGCGTTAACGTAGTGATAGCCGTCTTCATCAGCACCCACTACGGCATTGACCATATCCTGAACATAACGGTCAGCCACAATGGTCACGTCTTCACTGACACCCACTGGACCCAGGGCACCAAACGATGCACCAAGGAACTTTTCAGCGTCATCATTGGTTGCTGGTGCCAAAAAGTCAGCGTGCAAGAAATTCTTCAGCTTAGTTTCATTGAGTTCATCGTCACCGCGTAGCAATGCCAGTACGGGCTTTTCATCCGCAATATAGAGCATGCTCTTGATCAGATCATTAACGTTTACACCTAGTTTGGCAGCTACATCATCAATGGTCTTAGCGTCGCCAGTGGCAACTTTTTCCAAATCTTTTTGAGCAGCGTGCGACTTCTTAGGCGTATACAAGTTAGTAGCCATTTCGAGGTTAGCGGCGTAATCAGATTCGTCAACGTAAACGATCGTATCTTCACCAATTGGCGCAATAGCGGAGAATTCCTTAGAATCTTTACCGCCCATGGCACCAGCATCACCGATAATCGTCCGGTATTTTAATCCGATTCGGTCAAAGACTCGCTTGTAAGCACCTTCCATTTGACGATAGACCTTATCCAAGTCATCGTAATTAGTTGAAAATGAATAGGCGTCTTTCATAATGAATTCCCGGCCACGTAGCAAACCGTAACGGGGACGCTCTTCATCACGGTACTTAGCCTGAATTTGGTAAAGGGTCAGTGGTAATCGTTTATATGATTTAATGCTGTCACGAATTAAAGTCGTGAAGGTTTCTTCATGAGTTGGCCCGAGAATAAAGTCCGTATTATGACGGTTCTTAAACTTGAATAACGTCGGGCCGTATGTATCGTAACGACCTGAATCCTTCCAGAGTTGTGCTGGTAAAACAGTTGGGACGACCATTTCAACAGCATCAATCTTAGCCATTTCCTCCCGAATGATTTTTTCAATGTTGGTCAGAACTTGGAATGCCAGAGGTAAATAAGCATACATTCCAGCTGTCACTTGGCGAATGTAGCCGGCTCTAAGCATCATTTGATGACTTAGTGCTTCAGCATCACTCGGCACCTCTTTCAGTGTTGGAATAAGCAATTTTGACTGTTTCATACTCAATTGAACTCCTTTTTAACCGAATTTATTTGATCTATTTAATAAAGTAACGCTCAATATCATTCCACGTTACCAGCAACATCAAAACAACTAAAAAGACTACCCCAACTAGGGTAATGGCTGTTTCAACGTTTTCTGAGAGTGGCTTACGTCGAATCCCCTCAATGACGTTAAGTAATATTTTACCACCATCAAGTGCTGGAATTGGCAACAAATTCACAATTCCTAAGTTAAGTGACAAAAAGGCCAGAAAACTCAGCACCCCTAGCACGCCTTCAGAGGCCGCGGTAGACGTAGTGGCAAAGATTGCCACGGGACCGCCTAAATCATTAAGGCTAAAGTGGCCGGAAACCATTGACCAGATGGCCGCCAAAAGCTGGACCGTCATCTGCCAGGTTTGCGTGAATCCTGACACCAGCATGGCGCCAATATCATGATTGCGATACTGGGTAATGCCAATCACACCAATGGTCTTATTATTTACCTTAGAAGCGGCGGGTGTCATCTTGACCGTCTTGATTTGGTCACCGCGCTTGACCTTAAACGTGGTCTGTTTGTGAGCACGGTCTTGAATTTGGATGGCGATTTGATTCCAGTCACTGACCTTTTTATCATTCACGGCAGTGATGTAGTCGCCATTCTTAATTCCGGCTGAACGTGCAACCGTCACATCAGAAGTTGTCGGACTGACCCGGTTACTATTATTGGTCACCCCGCCGGCTACAAACGTTAGAATCGTGTAAACAATGATTGCCAGGAAAAAGTTGTTCATCGGTCCAGCAAAATTGGTCATCAGCCGATGGCCTAAACTGGCAGACTGAAACTGAACGTCTCGAGGAGCAATCCGCACTTCGGTTCCATCCGTTTCAATGATGGTTGCATCATGAGCCACGTAATAGCGTTTAACTTCACTCTCATCACCGTTTTCATACCCCTCGATCCAGAGTTCATCCTCCAGATCAGTGGCAGTCACAGCCATGGGAATCCCGTTAAACAACGTAGATTTCTTACTGGTATTGATCCGGGTCACCTGATTGTTATCCCCTACATAAAGACTCACAGGCGTTCCCGGTTTTAATTCATCTTCATCGTCTTCAGCCCCTGCCATCCGAACGTAACCACCAACCGGCAGCAGCCGAATCGTGTAAGTTGTATCGGTCGTACGGTAATTAAACAGTTTGGGACCCATTCCGATTGAGAATTCACGCACGAGGATCCCCGCCCGTTTGGCAAAGAAGAAGTGGCCAAACTCGTGAATAAAAACAATCAGGCCAAACACGATAATGAAGGTAATAATGGTCGTAATCACAGACGTCGATCCTTTCGTAATAGACTAAATCTGCTGGCTCATCAAATGAAGCCAAGCAAATGTAACGCTGGTAATACTAGCAACAGGCTATCAAAACGGTCTAAGATACCACCATGTCCCGGTAGGATACGACCCGAATCTTTGACACCGTAATAACGCTTTAAAGCTGATTCTACCAGATCGCCAAGCTGACCAAAAACGGACAGAACAATGGTCAACAGAACCGTTACCAACCAGCTATAATCGCCTTGCGGGTAGAAATAAACGTAAATTGCGACAATCAGTGTTGCGACTACAGTACCGCCAATCGATCCTTCCCAAGTCTTATTGGGACTGATGTGCGGTGCCAGTTTATGACGGCCAAGCTTACGGCCAATCATGTAGGCCCCACTATCAGTGATCCAGACAATGAAGAGAGCGAAGAAAAGCGTATAGACACTTGCGCTACGTGCCAAAATAAAGTAGTGGAAACCCGCCCCAATATAAATAGCACCAGTAGTTAAAACCGCAGCATCATCAAAGGAAAAACGGTTTTTTGAAAACACAGTATACATTAAAAGCAGTATCACCACAGCGTACGCTACGAAGGTAACATCTAAGTGACCAGGCAAAAAATCGTGCCAAAAATCCGGTAGTATGATTAATAACACGGCAATACCGGACAATAAAGCTTCCCATGAAACAATTAATTTCTTCCGCATTACCAATATTTCAGAAAGCGCAATTAGACCGAGTACTGAAGCAGCAATATCAATCCAAACGCCCCCGGCAATAACAATTGGAATGAAGATGATTAAGGCGATCACCGCCGTAATAACCCTTTGTCTCATTTATAAACTCCTTTTCCCCTAAACTATTTCGTTAATCCGCCAAAGCGGCGTTTACGATGTTGATATTCATAAACTGCTTGATCCAATAGGTCAGCTGTAAATTCAGGCCAATGCGGTGCCATAAACACAAACTCCGAATAGGCAATCTGCCACAGTAAAAAGTTAGAGATCCGTTCTTCACCTGAAGTTCTAATGACAACGTCAGGATCTTGATACTGTCCTAGCGACGCTGTCATCAGATGTGCGCTGATCATTTCAGGCGTAATCTCCTCAGGTTTCACTTCACCCTGTTGAACTGACTGAGCAATTTCTTGCACCGCCGTCGTTATTTCAGCACGGCTGCCATAATTCAAGGCAAAGTTTAAGATCATTCCGTCACAGCCTTTGGTGTCCTCAATGGCATCATTCACGGCTTTTTGCGTTTTTTGAGGCAATTGATCCGTATAACCCATGACGTTAACCCGGACATTATTTTCAATCAATTCCGGCACAAATGTATCAAAGAAATCTACCGGTAACTTCATGAGATAGTTAACTTCATCAGTAGGCCGTTTCCAATTTTCGGTGGAAAAGGCATAAAGCGTTAATACTTTAATACCCAAATCACTGGCAGCTTTAGTAATCGTCTTCACGGTATTCATCCCCTGCTTATGACCGGCAACCCTTGGTAAATGACGCTTTTGCGCCCAGCGGCCATTACCGTCCATAATGATGGCGACATGTGCTGGAATATTATTAGGATCTAGTTCTATTTTGTCAGGCATTTCTGACTGATTGTTATTTTTGAGCCAAGAAAACAAAGCGGCACCTCCAAATTAGCTTTCAAACCCTAATCATACCAAAAAACAGAGTTGTCGACTATCCCAACTCTGCTTAAAGCGATTATTTAACAGAATCTAAATAAGCTACTGAAGTAAACGCCACTCACCGCGATTAGCGTCAGATAACGTATTAAAATACTGAAGTAAATTATTAGCATCATCCGGACTCACTTCGCCAAGTTTATTTAAACCTTCACCAGTAGGGATAGGTTCACTTAAATCCGTGATCTCAGAGCCGTTTTCAATGGTCGCTTTTGAAAAGGCAATAATCCAGTCTTCCTCAATCAACTGAGTGATTACGAAAAATAAATTAAAATCGTCGTTTACAAAAGCTGGTTGAGCGTATACGCCATCGTCAATTTGAGTTAATTCATTGCCGTTATAATTTAAAACCGCTAAGTTTTCGTCAGTAACCGCTTCGTTCAGTTTGAAAACCATTTTGGCAAATTGTGGTGTGCCAGGCGTGATTTCAACTGTTTCGTCGTCATTTGCCATGCGTAATTTCCTTTCATTCAGCTAAGACTAGCCGGAAATAATTTCCTGCTCCTTGCTTTCAGTCAATTTATCAATTTGTTTTACAGCTTCATCGGTAACGTTTTGAACCTGCTTTTCAAGATCATGCACGTCATCATCAGTGAAATCACCGTTCTTGTGGCCTTTTTTCAAGGCGTCCATTGCTTCGCGCCGGACGTTACGAACCGCAACTTTACCCTGTTCAGCAACTGCTTTAACCTGCTTAGCAAGTTCCTTACGCCGTTCTTCAGTTAATTGGGGAACCACTAACCGCAGTGCAGAACCGTCGTTAGCTGGTGTAATTCCGAGATCGGATTCCAGGATTCCCTTTTCAACGTCTTCCAAAGAAGATTTGTCAAACGGGGTCACTAAAATAACTCGTGGTTCTGGGACAGTAATAGCTGCCACTTGGTTAATGGGTGTTTCAACACCGTAATACTGAACGGTGACCCGGCTTAATAGACTGGCGTTAGCACGGCCGGCACGAATGGTACCGAATTCCCGGCTTAACACGTCTTCAGCCTTTTTCATCTTATCCTTTGCTTCATCAATAATTGGGTTTGCCAATACTATTTCCCCCTTACCGTTGTCCCGATGTCTTCACCGAGTACAACCTTCTTAATGTTTCCTGGATGATTCAAGTTAAATACGACCAACGGAATGTCATTGTCCATTGATAACGTGCTGGCTGTCGAATCCATCACGTGAAGACCCTTGTTAATAATATCCATGTGGGTCAGGTGATCGAACTTAACAGCTTTAGGATCAACGTTAGGATCAGCAGAATAAACACCGTCAACCCCGTTCTTAGCCATTAAGATAGCGTCAGCACTGATTTCAGCTGCCCGTAAAGCAGCCGTGGTATCAGTTGAAAAGTATGGGCTGCCAGTCCCACCAGCGAAAATAACGACCCGGTCCTTCTCTAAGTGCCGAATTGCTTTCCGTCGAATATAAGGCTCTGCAATGGCCCGCATTTCGATGGAAGTCTGTACCCGGGTTGGTACGCCAATATCTTCAAGGTTATCTTGAAGCGCAAGACCGTTCATAATGGTTGCTAGCATCCCAATGTAGTCAGCCTGTGCACGTTCCATGCCCATCTGAGCACCTGATTCGCCTCGCCACATGTTACCGCCGCCAACGACGATCCCAATCTGAAGACCCAAATCATATACTTCTTTAACTTCTTTTGCTACCGTTTTAATGACTGGCGGGTGGATACCAAATCCCTGATCGCCTGCCAGGGCTTCACCACTCAGCTTCAAAACGACGCGCTTATACTTTAAATCCGACATCATGAGCCTCCTATTAGTTTCCTTGTGTAATTCTATCATAAACCGCTATCGACCAACAGTCGTATCCTTGTTAAATTGCATAAAAAAAGATGTACGTTACACGTACATCCTTTTTTAAAGTCAGTTTAGCCGTTGATTTGACTATTTACTTCATCTTCAAAGTTCTTAGTTTCAACTTCGATACCTTCACCGACTTCATAACGGACGAAGCTCTTCAGCTTGCCGCCCTTTGAGGCAACGTATTGGCTAACTGTTTGGTCTGAATCCATAACGAATTCTTGGTCAGCAAGGCTAATTTCTGACAAGAATTTACGGAGACGGCCTTCGACCATTTTTTCAACGATCTTTTCAGGCTTGCCTTCGTTCAAAGCTTCCTTCTTCAATACTTCGCGTTCGTGATCCAAACGCTCTGCAGGAATTTCTTCACGGGAAGTAAATTCTGGGTTAACAGCTGCAACGTGCATTGCAACGTTCTTGGCAACACTGGCATCAGCGCCTTCCAGAACAACTAAGGAAGCAATTTGACCGCCGTTATGCAAGTAAGCACCAAATACTTCGTTATCAGACTTTTCAACAACTTTGAAACGACGCAGGGTCGTATGTTCTGAAGTTACTTGAGTCTGTTCAATAATCAGATCTTTAATGGTCTGGCCGTCAGCGTTCTTTAATGCCAAGGCAGCATCCATATCAGCTGGCTTGTTAGCAGCGATTAAATCAGTGATGGTCTTAACCAAGTTTTTGAAACGATCGTTAGAAGCAACGAAATCAGTTTCAGAGTTAACTTCAGCGATTGCAGCTGTATTACCATTTTCAGTAATGTGAGCTAAACCGTTAGCAGCAACGTTGCTGCTCTTCTTTTCAGCCTTGGCAATTCCCTTTTCACGCAGAAAATCGATTGCTTTGTCCATGTCGCCTTCAGTAGCAACGAGGGCTTTCTTTGCGTCCATCATACCAACGCTAGTCTTATCACGAAGTTCTTTAACCATTTTTGCAGTAATGCTTGCCATTTTATGGCCTCCTTAATGTAAATAAAAATGAGTCGCATAACACCAACACAAAAGGCTGGCCCGAAAATAATCAGGCCTCGCGGGTCCACATTTTCAAGCCAGCCTTAGCACTGATGGTTTTTAACTAATATTATAAACTATTCAGCAGCGTTTTCTGAAGCATCCTTGCTGTCAGCATCTTTTGCGTCTGCTTTAGCAGCTTCTGCTTCGTCTTCACCTTGACGGCCTTCGATAACAGCATCGGCCATTTTGCTTGTAATCAAGCGAACGGCACGAATAGCATCATCGTTAGAAGGAATGATAACGTCAACGTCGTCTGGGTCGGTGTTGGTATCAACCATAGCAACGATCGGAATGTTCAGCTTTTGAGCTTCCTTAACGGCAATCTGTTCCTTACGAGGATCGACAACAAACATAACGTCAGGCAGCTTAGGCATATCTTCGATACCGCCTAAGAAACGTTCCAACTTATCAGTCTGCTTCTTCAGTAAAGAAACTTCCTTCTTTGGCAAACGGTCAAAAGTACCATCGGTTGCCATCTTCTTAAGATCCTTCAAACGCTTGATACGAGTTTGAATGGTGTTCCAGTTGGTTAAAGTTCCGCCCAACCAACGGTGGTTAACGTAAAATTGACCAGCGCGGGTAGCTTCTTCTTCAATAGAATCTTGGGCTTGCTTCTTTGTACCAACGAAAAGCACTACGGCACCCTTAGATGCTTCATCCTTAACGAAGTTGTAGGCAACGTCGATCAACTTAACCGTCTTTTGTAAGTCAATAATGTAGATCCCGTTACGTTCGGTGAAGATATAATCCTTCATCTTAGGGTTCCAGCGACGAGTTTGGTGACCGAAGTGGACACCTGCTTCAAGTAATTGTTTCATTGTAATAACAGCCATGAAATAGCCTCCATCAAAGTTTTTTCCTCCCCTGAGATCACTTACGCTAAGAACTCTCCCGAGCACTGCTTAGCATATCACCCAGAGTGTGAATTGTGGCAATTAGCCAAGAATTAGTATACTCGTTTTATTCACTCATAGCAACCCTGAGAAGCTTGAAAAGTAAAAAATATTTGAAATGAATGTTACATTCGTGTTACACTACTTGTCGCAGAACTTCGAGGAGGAATCGATTATGCTTAAAGCCATCGTTTTTGATCTCGATGATACACTTTATGATCAACAGCGACCATTCCAGCAAGCACTATTTTCTGTCTGGAACGACCCCGCGGTTTCCGGTCACGTGTTAACCGACCTGTTTAAGGTATTTAAACACATGAATGACCGAGTCGCAAAGTTAGAAACATTGACGATGAACCACGTCTTCAACCGTCTAAACGACGTTTTGGCAGATCATGATTTGCCAACTTTGACCAATTCAGTTTGGCTCGCTTTTTGCGACCGTTACCGCGCAGAAGCAGAAAAGATCAGTTTATTTTCAGACATTCAGGCGCAATTGCCACTATTAAAGGATCACTACGAATTAGGTGTCATTACCAATGGTGAAAGTAACACGCAGTCCGAAAAATTATCACGCCTTGACCTGCAGCGGTGGTTTAAGGGAGATAACGTCGTCATTTCTGACGAAGTCGGTTTGCGCAAACCGGACCCAAGAATTTTCACCCACTTTAGCCGCCATATGAATCTTCAAGCCAATGAAGTTGTCTATATCGGCGATAATTTTGAAAAAGACATGGTGGGCGCTAAAAAAGCTGGTTGGCATGCTTTCTGGTTCAACCACCGACAATTAGAGATGCCAAAGTCAGATTTTATTCCCGATCAAACGGTTGAATCTCCAACTGAACTGGCAGAACTTTTACAAGCAATGTCCGTTACCAACTATTAATAGTAAACTGATTTTATAAAGAGAGCAGCACGGTAAACCTTAACTGGTTTGCTGTGCTGCCTTTTTGTTTACAATTATTTAACTAACCACTGTTATTTTCGATAAACGGCAACTAATGAACCTACTGAATCAAGCAACATTATAATTGCCATCATCCACATTGCAGCCATGTTGTTCATACTGAGCAAAAAACCGATCAAAATCACGTTCAAAATTAACAGTAACCATAAAAACCCCTTTGACATTGCACCCATCTAATCATCTCTCCTTCCTTTCTTATTATAGTACAAATTATTTAGGCATTCCTTAAAAATTATTATAATTTTAAAAATCAGTGGTATATAATAGAAGTGAACATGAGAGGAGAAGTTCTAATGTCTAAAGAAATCTATCATGATTATTTTTTTGATGAACCTGCTTTTAACACCCATGACGGCGGCTACATTCCCTTAAAAGTCGCTGATGCACCCGAAAAGCCATTGGCCATTCCGGCGCTATTAAAACCCGATAAAGAAACTGATACTGATATCTGGTATACAGTGACAGCTCAAACCGGTGAAACACCAATCTTGCCCGGCGCAAAAACCAAAACCTGGGGCTATAATGCTAGCATTCTTGGTCAAACCATCGTTTACCCGGTTGGCAAGCACATTCACGTTACCTTGGAAAATCACCTGTCAGAAATCACCACTTTTCACTGGCACGGTCTGATTGTTTCCGGTCCTTACATTGACGGTGGCTGCCACGCTCCCGTATACCCGGGCGAAACTAAGCACATTGATTTCACGCTGAATCAGCCTGCCGCAACGACTTGGCTGCACGCTCACCCGTGCCCATCAACTGCTGAACAGGTTTGGCACGGCCTGGCAACCATGGTGCTGGTCACCGACGACCACATCAACAGTTTGCCGCTACCGCATCACTATGGTGTGGATGACATTCCGCTAGTGCTTCAAGACCGCCGCTTCCACGAAGATAATCAATTAGACTATCACGCCGACTATGACCCTGATGGCGTCCAAGGACCAACAGCCCTCATTAACGGCACCGTCAACCCCTTCTTTAATGTCACCACTCAAAAAGTCCGCTTACGCATTCTAGACGGTGCTAACCGCAGGGAATGGCGCCTGCACTTCTCAGACAACCTGAAATTTACTCAGGTAGCAGGTGATTCCAGCCTCTTACCTGAACCAGTTTACATGGATCACTTAATGCTCACCTGTGCTGAACGGGCCGAAATTGTGGTTGACTTCTCTGGTTATCATGAAGGTCAGATCGTCACGCTGTTTAGCGATGACGTTCCAATCGTTGAATTCAGAATTCATCAGTTTGCGTCTGATAAGACCACTTTGCCGGATCACCTATTCACCATTAAGAAGCCTGAAGTTGATCCTAAAACACCCGTTCGTAAGATCGTGATGAGCGGGATGGACGAAAGTGTCATGATGGATAACAAGAAATTTAGCATGCAGCGGATCGATGCTACCCAGCCAGTCGGCCAAAGCCAGTATTGGGACGTTACTAATTCCAATACGAAAGATTCTGGGATGGTGCATCCCTTCCACGTGCACGGAACCGAATTCCTGGTCATTTCACGAAACGGCCACGCACCCTATCCTAACGAACACGGCTTCAAAGACACTGTCGGAGTCAATCCCGGTGAAACCGTTCGGCTGCTGGTCCGTTTCGACTTGCCCGGTGTTTATATGTACCACTGCCATATCATTGAACACGAAGACGGCGGTATGATGGCCCAGATTCAAACCTACGATCCAAGCAAACCAATGCCAAAATACAAGTTAATGGATATGGATACTTTAATGAACGCGTTTGCTAAGGAACGCGGCATTGATCCTAAAGACCTGTGGATGGCGGGAATGGATTCCTACCGTAAAATGGGAATGAAAATGTAACACACCATTCAATAAAAATTGAAACTAGTCCAATTTAAAGGGCTCTCAATCACACGATTGAGAGCCCTTTTTGCTTGCGGAACTTTACTTAATTTTCGACCAATCGATTTCACGTCCTCGGTGGTAATACTTCCGATCGCTCGCATTAATTTTTCGCAGGACGCGGCAAGGATTACCAACTGCAACAACGTTGGCCGGTACGTCTTTGGTAACTACGGCGCCCGCACCAATCACCGTGTTATCGCCAATCGTAATTCCCGGCAGCACAATTGCCCCCGCGCCTAACCAGCAGTTGCGGCCAATTCTAATCGGCAGATTATACTGATATTCCTTTTCACGCAGCTCTGGTATAACGGGATGGGTTGCGGAAGCTAAGGTGACGTTAGGACCGAACATCGTATGGTCGCCAACGTAGATATGCGTATCGTCAACCGCAGTCAAATTATAGTTCGCATAAATATGGCTGCCAAAATGTAAATGACGGCCGCCAAAGTTAGCGTGCAGCGGCGGCTCAATATAAGTACCCTCGCCAATTTCAGCAAACATCCGCTTGAGCAGGCTTTGCCGTCCTTCATGGTCACCCGGCCGCGTTTGGTTGAAGTCATACAGTAATTCCTGCGCTGCTTCCTGTTCCTTTAAAATTGCTTTATCCATTGGCAAATAAAGATTGCCATTGTGCATATCTTCTGTCATATGTAATCCTGCTACTGATAACTTATAAAAAGTTATAGATTATTCTTGCTTCTCTCTATCCTGCCTCGTATAAAAATCACTAATACAGTTGATATGATAGTCCACAAGCGTTAATTCCCGGCTAGCCACCGGTACATGCTTTGAAGCCTGTGTTAGTAGGCTAGTTCAAAGTTTTCAGTATCCCTGATATTCAGGGCCGCATTAATATCACGATCTGCGGTATAACTACATTTAGGACATTGATAGGTTCGCTCACTTAGTTTTAAATCAACTTTTTTATGGCCACACCGGTGACACACTTTAGAAGTTGGTTCAAAACGGTTAATCAAGTGTACGGGAATGCCTAAATGCTGGCACTTAGCAATCAATTTAAGCCGAAAATTATAGAAACCTTGATAACTGATTACCTTAG